>NZ_JAAIKO010000028.1 GCF_016107395.1 Streptomyces fildesensis | reverse complement strand
TGTGCCGGCCTCCTCTGGATCCGACACCTCGAATCACAGCCTTGATCACAACCCCACACACGCCCTAGGACCCACTGCCATTGGACGTCCTGCTGGTGCAGGCTGGCGTGTAGCTCCAGCAGGTACGGGATACGGTCTGGGCGTAGCTGGGTCGGGGTTATGACGGCGACTTCGGCGTGGTCAGAGACGGTCACAGCGGCGACTTCCATGTTGGGTCGGGGGGCGTCAATAGGTCGGTGGATCCCCGGTTTCGGGGGCCGGGGCCGGGCGGTAGGTGCCTGTGGCGGTTTCGAGAGTGCCAACGAAACCGGACACGAGGCGGATTGCGTGAGGGCGTTTGGTATCGAGCGGTCCGGATGATCCTTTCTCCGGCTCGCCCAGAAAGATTGTCCAGGAATGCGGCTGTGGATAAATTTCGTCGCCGTTCCGCGCGTTCGCGGGTCAGTCGCGGACCGGCTTTGTCGGCTATGCAGGGGTGGAGATCCGTCATGCCGGGGCGGTAGATCGCGCAGTGCGGGGTAGTCGGTGGTTGGATGTCGGCATCCCGGAGGACGACACCGTGATCGCGGTGGATGTTCCGCACTGCGGATCTCGCCGTGTGTGAGAGGGTTCGCTCCGGACTGCTCGGCAAGTTCCAGGGGCTGTTCAACTGCACGATCCGTGCGGCGCCGAGCGGTCTGCGGTGGCGGGCAGGACCCGGACGGTGGCGCCGTCGGTGATTTGCTGGCGGAGGCGTTCGATCTCCGCATGCTGGGCGGCCAGCCGGGAGATCGCCAGCTGTTTGAAGCCGGTGAGCTTCTCCAGGCGCGCGTCGCGGTCGGCGAGGCGCTTCTTCAGTTCCGCTCGCTCGGCCTTCAGCCGCTCGATCTGTGCCTCGCGCGGGTCGACGATCTTCCCGGCCTGCTGGAGTTCGCGCACCCGGCGCTCGAACTCTTCGGCCAGGTGCTGGTAGGCGCCCGGTCTGGGGGTGCCGTCGCGGTTCTTCTTCGAGTAGAAGCCGGTGCGGGTCACTCCAGCAACGGCGGCGAGGGTCTTGAGATCGGTCTTGCCGCCCGGCGGCAGGTTCCCGCTCAAGATCCGCTCTATCGCGGCCCGGATCGCTGCCTCGTTGCGGGACTTGTCCTTCTCGGTGAGCCGAGCCATCACATTCCTCTCTCACGTCGCCCCAGAGGCGGCGTCGATCTCGGCGACCACGCGCTGGGCACGGTCGCGTTCGGGCAGGAGCCGTTCCTTCTCGCCCTTGGCCACCCGAGGACTCTCGACGAAGGTGTCGATCACGGCGATCTGTCCGAGCCACACGGGCCGGTGGCTTTGATGGTGGGTGGCCTGCGGGCAACGGGCCGAGTCACACATCCCCACCAGCGGCTTCTTGGCGTTCGGGGTGTCCGCGAGTTTGAGGCACAGCGCCTTGGACGGGTCGCGGAACCAGCAGAAGTTCGCCGCTCCGACGTGAAGTACCTTCGACAGCTTGCGCAGAAGGCTCTCCAGGTGCCGGTCGTCGTCCAAGACCTTCGGATCGTGACGGGCGGCCTCGTTGAGCTGCGCATCCACATGCTGGAGTGCCTCGATCAATCCGCGGGCGCCGGGACCGGCGGGGTGGCGGCCCGCCTTGAGGTCGCGGAACGCTTCCACGGTGAGCTCCATGTGCTTCTCTTCCTCGGCCTCCTCGACCTCGGTGAGGAACAGTCGCTGGGATCCGCCGGGCGCGCGGCATACCCCTCTGTTGTGGCGACGGAGATGTGCTTCAGCGCGATCTTCGCGGCCAGCAGCCCGCCGGGCCGCGCGGCGATCGACAGTGCGAGCTTCCGGCGCAGCATCCGGGCGTTGATGGGGCCGGCCGGGATGACCGGCAGACCCCAGCGCTCCCGGTTCCCGGTCTCCTCCAGCCACTTCCGCATGCGGGTGAGGCCGAACGACAGGGCGACGGTGTTGAACAGTGCGGCGCCGGGCGGCGCCCCCACCAGGTGCTCGGCCAGGGCAACGGCACGATGCACGTCCTCGATCACGACCCAGTCGTCGGGCACCCCGCCCAGTTTCTGGCCCTTGATCAAACGGCCGGCGAGCCGGTAGCGGGTGCCGCCCGACTTCGTCACCGTCTGGCGCCGGCAGCCGACGTTGAGTTCGACCAGTTCGCTGTTGCGCATGCCGCTGAGCGCGCTGGTCACCACCAGACATGCCACAAGGGTGTTGGCGACCATCGATTGGAGCCCCGCGTCGGACAGCGGGGCTGTCCACGGCACCGATGCGCCGTCCTCTTCACGGGCGACCGTCGGCGCGGTGCGCGCCCAGTAGTTCTCGAAGCCTACGTCCTCGGCGAGCACGAGGAGCTCGGGCGTGATCTTCTCGCGCAGGAACAGGTCGGCGATGGTGCTGGTGCCGACCTGGTGCGCGAGGCGATACCACGCAAGGTCTTTGAGGGGCGCGAGGTCACCGGTGCTGATACGCCGGGCCCGCCCTTTGCCATCGGCCAGCGGCAGCGGCACGCGATCGACATGCATCTGCGCGAACAGGCGCTTCAAGTCGGGGACGTGGGCCAGCGTGCCACGCGGGAAGCCCTTCGTCCTCGCGGCGTCGGCGCGGGCCTGCTCAACAAGATCGGCGAGGTGCGGACCGACCGTGTTGACCAGGTAGAGGCAGGTGGCCAGCGCGGGCTGGAGGAGGTGGTCGGGCACCGGCGGGGTGCGGTTGCCCCGCAGCCACGTGCCACCGACAACCTTGATGGTGCTCCGGCCGTCCCACGGGACAAAGCCCGCCCGGTAGCTGTCCGTGGACAACAGGTCCCCGTACAGCGTGATCAGTTGGACGACGCGCACGCTCTCGGCCAGCGTCTCGGGTTCCACCTGGACCGGAGGCGCACCCGGCTTGGGGACATACCACTGATCCTCGGAGGTGAACCGGTCGCAGTGCTCCTGCATGACCTCCTCCAGGGAGGTGACCCCGTTCGCGGTCAGCCAGTTGAACCACGCGGTGAACTTCCTCAGGAAGCGGTTGCAGGTGCGGGGACTGCGGTACTTGCGCAGCGCGAGAGCGCACTCCAGCACGCTGTCGTGCTGCGGGGCGAGCAGCGCGATCAGGATCTCCTTGGCGACCACACGCCATTTCGGGTTCATGATCTGGGAGAAGTCCCAGGTCAGCTCGTGCTGCTTGATGGAACGGGGCTTGTCGGCCAGGCCCCACATGTCCCACAGGTCTTCCTCGAACCGCGAGCGTGCGGAGCCGGGCAACAGCGCCAGTCCGGTGGCCTCGTGGACGTAGCAGTCGCGGGGCAACGTGCTCGGCGCACTGGCAGTTGGTGCTGGTCCCGACCTGCGGTGGGAGCACACCCTCGGCAAGATTGACGCGACCGTGCTGCTGGAGTTCGTCTGCTCCCGGCTGGCCGGACTGCCCGTCGGGGCCGGCGCCCTGTCCCTGGCCGCGGATGGCCTCGGCGCCCGATTGCCCGTCTGGAGGCAGTCGAGCCGTGCACGGTGTCGATGTCTTCTTGCAGCTCGGCGGTGATCGTGACGGTGACCTCGTGGTCGTGCAGGGGGCGTGGGCGGCCTGGCCGGCGAAGTGCGCTTCCTCGCTGTCTATGCGGGCCAGGATCATCGTGTGGTCGTTGAACGGCCGGAAGGTGTGCGCGCTCAGCGTCACGCGGCGGTCTCGGCTATGACTGAGCTGCACCCCGAACACAATGACGGCTCCAGCGCTACGAGTTCTTGCCGGGGCCGGGCCGAAAGCCCTCACGGCGATCCGCTCGGCGCGAGCCGAAGTGAGGAAGCGGGTCTGGGAGTTGGCCGCAGCTGCCAACCCGGCCGCCGACGGCCACGTGATCGTGAACATCGACGGCGTACTGGTACTTGCGCACTCCGAGAAACAGGACGCCACCGCAACCTGGAAGACGAGCTTCGGGCATCATCCGTTCGTCGCGTTCGTCGACCGCGGCCTATCCGGTTCCGGGGAGCTGGTGGCCGCCCTGCTGCGGCCCGGCAACGCCGGCTCCAACACTGCCGCCGACCACATCACCACCACCCAGCTCGCGCTGGCCCAACTGCCCAAAGCCCTGCGGCAAGGACGGCAGACACTGATCCGCACCGACTCCGCCGACGGCACCCATGCCTTCCTTGACTGGCTCTCCCGCCGGGGCCGATGGCTCTCGTATTCCGTCGGAATGACCATCACCGACACCATCCACCACGCCGTCCTGAGCATCCCGAAACGGGCCTGGACGCCGGCCTACGACTCCGACGGCATCGAACCGCCCCGGCGCCTGGATCGCGGAGATCACCGACATGCCCGACCTCTCCTCCTGGCCCAAGGGCATGCGGCTGATCGTCCGCAAGAAACGACCCCACCCCGGCACCCAACTCCGCTTCACCGACATCGACGGCAGCCGCCTCACCTGCTTCGCGACCAACACCCAAGGCGGCCAGCTCGCCGACCTCGAACTCCACCACCGCCGCCGGGCCCGATGCGAGGACCGCATCCGCAACGCCCGCGACACCGGCCTACGCAACCTCCTCCTGCACCAGACCGCGCAGAACCAGATCTGGCTGGAGATCATCTCCCTCGCACTCGACCTCCTCGCATGGATGCCGATGCTCGCCCTGACCAGCCAAACCCGCAGCTGGGAGCCCAAGAAACTCCGCCTGTGCCTGTTCTCCGCTGCCGCCCGACTCGTTACCACCGGCCGCCGCCGCCGCTGGCTTCGCTTCACCGCCCGATGGCCCTGGACCGACATCATCACCCGAGCGATCGACCAGCTGCAAAGCCTGCCGAACCCCGGCTGACCAGCCACTTCGACCACCCCAACAACCCGCAGTACCGCCCCCGGAAAGTGGAACCCGGCGCACACCCGACGCGACAACCGGGCCCTCAACCTGGCCCGGCCCCGGAAAGACCGCACCACATAACCGCAGAGTCCCCGTCAACAAACTGACGAGGACTCATGAACGATCGAGGGTAGCGCGTGGCCCATTGAAGGGAAAGGCCAGAGCGCTTCTGACCGCTCTTGAAACCGTCCTCGCGCTGGCGCGGGTGCGTCCGATGAGGCAGCCCGCGCCTCACGAGGTGGCTCGCGGAGTGTCACCGGACCGGCTTCGCGCCTGGCCAAGAGCCATCAGAAACGGCTTAGCCCTGCTTGGTGAGTTCGCCGCTCACTCCTGGTGCGGTCGCCTGCAGGCTGCCGCTGGTGTTCAGTCTGAAGGTCACCTGTACCGGCCGAGCGTCGCAGAGGGTATTGGTACTGACCGACGACTCAGTCGCCGTAATCGATCTGGTCGACGCGGAGACCAGGACGTCTGCTCCGGCGCACTGGAAGCCGAGGCTGTCGAAGGTGCTGCTGGAATGGCCGATCGTTTCGCCTGTGTTGCCTTGTGTGAGCTCGATGCGGTACGTCATGGTCACTCCGGACTGCGTAGCGCTCAGCGTCCCCTGCCAGGTCCCGACAAGAGCGGCCGGGATGCCGGCGGCCGGTTGCGAGGTCTGCGGCGCGGGTTGGCCCGGCGGCTTGCCGGAGGATTTCGAGGCGCCGGACGACTGGCCCGGTGCCGCGCCCGGCACCTGCGAGTTCCCATCCCCGGCGCCCGGCCAGCTACCCGACAGCCACAGCGTCAGAGCGACGGAGGCTGCCACTGACAGCGCGGCGATACCTGCGATCATCGCACCGCTCCGGCTTCGGCGGGGAGATGTCCCTTGCGGCCAAGGCTTCGGATGGGGGCCGGCCTGGGCATACAGCGGCGTACTCGGACCAGCCTGCTGGGCCGGTGGCCACACCTGCGGTGGCGTCTGCGGCTGAGGTGGTGTCGGCAGTGTCGGTGGCGTTTGCGGCTGAGAGGGCGCCCCCACCTGGACTTTCGGCTGAGGCTGCGTCAACAGCTGAGGCCCCGTCAACGTCCACCCGGTGGGCAGCACACTGCTTGCCGACAACGGTCCGGACTCCGCTCCTGCCGCCGCGCCGACGCCGTTTACGCTCAGGCCCGTATCGAGATCCAGCAGCTCGACGGCCAACCGCGCCAACGAGCCGGATATCGCAGCCGGCAGCCATCCGTCCTGGCCCAGTCGCAGGGTGCCGGACCCGCCGCTCTCAAGGCGCTCCCGCAACTGCGCCGGCGTCGGCCGGTCGCCGGGGCCCTTGGCCAAGCAGTCCAGGACGAGGTCGCGCAAATCTCCGTCGAGACCGCCCAGCTCTGGTTCCTCGTGCAGCACGCGGTACAGCAGCACGGCCGCACTCAGGCCCTCCCCGAACGGAGAGATGCCGGTAGCCGCGAAGGCCAGGACCGCGCCCAGCGAGAAGACGTCGCTGGGCGGCCCGGCCGGCCGGCCCTGTGCCTGCTCGGGCGACATGAAACCCGGCGAGCCGACCACGAAGCCGGTCCGGGTGAGCGTGGTGGCGGCATCCAGTGCCCGGGTGATACCGAAGTCGATCAGACGCGGCCCGTCCAGGGCCAGTATCACATTTGACGGCTTGAGATCCCGGTGCACCAGCCCCAGCCCGTGCACCGCCGCCAGAGCTTCGACAAGCCCGGCGCCGAGCGTGCGGACGGACCGGGCCGGCAGCGGCCCGAACTCCCGTACCGCCTCGCCGAGTGCGGGCCCGGCAACGTAGCCGGTGGCCACCCAGGGGCGCTCACTCTCGGTGTCGGCATCCAGCACGGGGGCCGTCCACTGACCGCCCACCAGCCGGGCTGCCGCGACCTCCTGACGGAATCGGGCCCGGAACTCGGCGTCGGCGGCGAAGTCGCTGTGCACCACCTTGACGGCGACCGTCCGGCCCCCGGCCGTCCGCCCGAGATACACCCGCCCCATGCCACCCGCGCCGAGCCGACGCAGCAACCTGTAGTCACCGATTCTCTCAGGATCATCCGCCGCCAATGGCCCCATACCCAGCACGCTCCCCTCGTCCGTCCCCCCGACAGCGCAAGACCGTACCTGTAACACCGGGCGTTTGACGATCAATTGGATCAGCCAACTCCGCGGAGGGGATGAGGTGTCGGGCTGCTTTGGACGGCTTGGGTGGTGGCCGGCTGCCGCTCTTGGCGTGCCGAGCGACGGCCCTCCGGCGTCGCCGGGCGGGTCGCTGTGACGTCACCTTCAGAACCGCGACAGCTTGCTCGTACACGACCCGGGCCTCTCCGGAACTGGCCGCGATACTCGGCCGGGCTCATACCGGTGTGCGACGTGAACAGGCGCCGAAACGTGCCCTGGTCGAGATAGCCGACCCTCGACATGACGTCCGAAAGGCGCAGGTCGGAGGTTTCGAGGAGGGCCTTCGCCGTGCCGATGCGTACGCACTGGAGATGGCTGAGCGGGCTCTCGCCGGTCTCGGCCCGGAAGCGTCGCAGCATCGTCCTGGTGCTCACGTGGAAGGCCGCCGCCAGCTCGGACAGGCTGTAGGGCTGCGAGGTCCGGGCCTCGAGCCACCGCTTCACGTCGCCGGAGAACTGCCGACCGGGTGCCGCCGAGATTGCCTCGTCCACGTAGGGCGCCTGGCTGGTGCGGCCGTCGGGTACGAGGGTGACGCGGGCGGCCACCCGGGCGATCTCGTCCCCCATCGAACGGCTGATCACCGTCATAGCGAGGTCGAAGGCGGTGCTGAACGCCCCAGTGGTGGTGATCCCCGCGTCCTCGACGATGAGGGCCTTCGCGTCCACCGTCGCTCGCGGGTAGCGGGCGGCCAGGGCCCGGGCGAACAGCCAGGCGGTCGTCACCCGGCGTCCGTCGAGCAGCCCGGCCTCCCCGAGGAGGAACGCCCCGAGGCAGATCGACGCGATCGGCACCCCACTGCCGGCGACCTGCCCGATCACACCGACCTCTCTGTCGAGGGTGCGCAGTCGGGCGTCCAAGTCCTGATTCGGTATCAGCTCGAAGCCCGGCACGACGAGAAGGTCGAGCGAGGCGGGCACGGCGACCGTACCGAGGGAGACACCGCCCGAGGCGGTCACCTGGCGGCGGGCGGCCACGATCGCGACCTCGAACCTGGGAGCCAGGTCGCCGTGGAGGTGCACGGCGACCTGGTTCGCCACGGTCAGCAGGTCGGCGAATCCGAACGCCTCCGAGGCGAAGCACCCGTCGAAAGCCAGGACTCCCACTCGGTACGGTGTGTGATTCATGTGGCGAGAATACCCCCACAAGAGGGCGATCCCGCCCCTCGGCAGGAGCGTGGTCACGGAGGGACGATCTTCCTCGAAGGACGGCAACGTTCGCCGACCCATCACCGAGGAGCACATCCCATGACCGTCACCGGCGAACTGTTGAAGCGGAACCAGGCGCACGCCGAGCACCACCCCGGGCGCGCCTCGTCCTTGGTGCCGTCGCTCCAGACGGTTCTGGTCACCTGCTGTGATCACCGGGTCGACCCCGCCCACGTGCTGGGGCTGCGACTCGACGAGGCCGTGGTGATCCGCAACGAGGGCGGCCGGGTCACACCGGACGTGGTGCGGACGCTCACGACTCTCGCGACCGTGGCCCTCGTCGAGAACCTGGACCTGGACGTCGAGATAGTCGTGATGCACCACACCGACTGCGGTACCTCACGCCTCGCCCGGCCGGAGCACGCCGCCCTCGCCGCTCAGATCTTCGGCGTCAGCGAGGACGAGCTCGACGCCAAACACCTCGCGGATCCGACCGCCGCGGTGAGGGCAGACCTTCAGGTCCTTCGCCACACACCGCTCATCCCCGCCGACCTGCGGTTGACCGGCCTCGTCTACGACGTGGCGACCGGCACGGTCAACCGGGTGGGGGAATCGGCAGAGCCCGCGGCCGACTGAGCCGACACCACGCCGACGCACTGTCATAACCCGATAGAGCAGAACTCGAACCGTCAACCCCCGACGAAGGGCACCACCATGCGCAAGCTCGCCGCCGCCGTCACTGCCATCGCCGCACTCGCCGCGCTCACCGTCCTCACGGCCACCACCGCCGACGCCGACGCCATCAACATGAACGGCGCCCCCGCCCCGGTCGACGCCATCGCCGCATGAAGGACACGGTGGCTCCCGCATCGTCGATTCGAGTGCTGGTGGCGGCGCCGAACAGCTGCAGCTGAGTATGCGTCACTTCTCGTGCCTCTCCGCCAGCGCACGAGCAGCACGCCCGCTGCGTACATCGAAGCCGTCCGGTTGGAGGCCGCGCGCCGCCTGCCGGAGGACACCGAGCAGAGCCTGCCCGAGGTCGCGGACGTCAGCGGACTCGGCTCGGTGGCAACGCCGCACCGGGCCTTCCGCCGACGGCTCGTCACCACCCCTCGCCGAGTGCCGCCGCCGCTTCCGCCACCGCGGCCAACGAAGAGAGAGCCCCACTCGTGCCACTGTCCCCGTTCCCTGACTCACTGCTCGCCCGTGCAGCCGACCAGTTGCTGCACACCGCCTGCCCACCCACCCTGGTGGCCCACTGCTACCGCACCTACCGCTTCGGTGCCGCCCTCCTCGACGGGCGGCAGCGCGCCTTCGACGCGGAAGCCCTGTTCATCGCCGCCGCCCTGCATGACCTGGCTCTGGTCGAGGCGTACGACGACCCCGTTACTCCGTTCGAGTTGCACGGATCTTGGCTGGCCGCAAAGGAGTTGACCACCCGCGGCGCGCGGCCCGAGCTGGTCGAGCTGGTCCGGGACGCGATCGCCCTGCACCTGGAGATCAGCACGGCCGACGACCCCCGGCCCGAGGTAGCCGCGGTCCACCTGGGCGCCGTGGCGGACGTCGTCGGCCTACGCCTGGACCAGCTGCCGCCCGCGTTGGTCGCCGAGGTGCTCGAACGCCACCCCCGGCAGGGGTTCTCCGCCTACGTGAGCGAGGCAATGACCCGGCAGGCGACGGCTAAACCCGACTCGACGATCGCCGCCCTGTTCCAGCACGCGCGCTTCCTCGACCTGGTCGCCGCGGCCCCGTTCGACGCCTGACCGCCACGGCTACGGGGCACGCTCGCCCATGGCTCCACATCAGCTCATCGCGGCAGAACGTCACATCTCTCGCTGCGAAAGCTAGTTGACCGAACAAGGGGCAAAGGGCGAAATGCTCGGAGTACGCCCTCTCAGAACTGGCAGTCTCCGGTGGGATGATCGCCGCAGCCCGACAAGGGTCACTTAAGGATCTGGCTTATGAACCGTATATCCCTTCGCTCCGCCGTTCCTGCGGTCGGAGCCTTGTCCATCCTCGTCGTCGCGGGCTGCGGCAGCTCGTCCTCGGCCACGAGGGGGAGCGCGACGGCTTCGGACACCACATCGGGCAGCGCCACAGCAAAGAGCACAGCGCCGAACGGCGCCGCCTCCGGCGGCGGCAGTGGCACTCTCACCGTGACCGGCTCGGGCGGTGCCACCTATCACTTCGACAAGGTCGACTGCGCCGGGCGCAAGGACCCGGCCGGGGACCTGCTCACGACGGCGACCTCCAGCACGGCCTCCGACGTCACCGCCCTCATCTCTCACGCCGGGGGGAAGACGTCGGTACTCATGACCATCGGCAGCGCCAACCCGACCATATGGGCGGATGTCTCCGGCGCCGGTGTAGCCACCTACGCCCGGACCGCCGACACCGACACCCTCGCCAAGCTCCCCGTCGAGCGCACCGGGGCCTCCTCACCGACACGGCCACTGGCACCCTCACGGGCACTTTGACCTGTGCGAGCACCGCCGCGCTGGTCTAACCGCCACTGATCGCGGCGGAGCGCCACCTCCGCTTCCGGCCGCGTGTCACAGCCTGCGCTGCCCCGTACGTCGCCAGGGTCAGCGTCGCCGCCCCGCCCACAGTGCCGAGGGCAATGCGGTGGGCCGAGGCGCCCGGCCGTTCGGCGGTCGGGACACGCTCATTGCGATGGTCCGCATGTACGCCTCGACGGCGGCCAGCATTTCACCCCGCAGGATCTCGCAGGCATCGCACTGGTCATCGGCGCGATCGCGATCCACCAGCAACAAGACCAGACACATCAAAGGGAGACAGCGTGAAGTACACCCGGCTCGGCACCTCAGGCCTGAAGGTGTCACGGATTGGCCTGGGCATGATGAGTTACGGCGACCCGGCCGATGAGAAATGGATGCTCCGCGAGGACGCTGCCGAGCCCATCGTCCGGCGTGCGGTCGAGGCCGGCGTGACGTTCTTCGACACCGCCGACATGTACTCGCTGGGCCGGAGCGAGGAGATCACCGGACGGCTGCTCACCGAACTCTTCCCGCACCGCGACGACTACGTGCTCGCCACGAAGGTCTACTTCCCGATGGGGCCGGGTCCCAACGACGGTGGTCTGTCCCGCAAGCACATCATGGCGAGCATCGACGCCTCGCTGCGGCGGTTGAAGACCGACCATGTGGACCTCTACCAGATCCACCGCTGGGACTACGAGACCCCGATCGAGGAGACCATGGAAGCGTTGTACGACGTTGTGCGGTCCGGGAAGGCTCGCTACATCGGCGCGTCCAGCATGTTCGCCCATCAGTTCGCCAAGGCCCAATACACCGCACGGGCGGCGGGCTGGACCAGGTTCGCGTCCATGCAGAACCACTACAACCTGGTGTACCGGGAGGAGGAACGGGAGATGATCCCGCTCTGCCTCGACGAAGGAGCTGGAGCCATCCCCTGGAGCCCACTGGCGCGCGGGCTGCTCGCGGGTTCGCGTAGGCGGGGCGGTGAACAGCGCACCGTTCGCGCCGGGAACGACGCCCTGGCCGAAAAGTTCTACACGGAGGCCGACTTCGACGTGGTCGACGCGGTCGCGGCCGTCGCCGACGAGCGGGGGCTGCCGATGGCACAGATCGCGCTGGCATGGCTGTTGAGCAAGCCCGTGGTCAGCGCGCCCATCGTGGGAGCCACCAAGACGGCCCACCTGGACGACGCGGTCGCGGCGGTGGACGTGGCGCTCACCGATGAGGAGATCGCCCGGATGGAGCGGCCCTACCAGCCACACCCGGTACGTGGCCACAGCTGACGTCGACGCCGGGTGACCCTGGGCCGGGCGGGTGTCGTTGGTTCCCTCGGCACCGACGCTCCGTGATCGTTCCTCGCCTGCTGCCGGGCTCGGCGGCAAACGCTGCGGTGCGGCCCAGCCAGCACTGGATCAGCACGCCAAGATCCCGGTGCTGGTTCCGTGCTGACTGCGACGGCCCGGATCAAGGAAACCCGCAGGTCCTAGCTTTCTTCGGATGAGTGGTCGTACCACTCGATGGTGGTGCCGATCAGGCTCGCGGCGACGATGCGGCGGAGCGAGCCGGGGGTGGGTGGCGCGGGGGCCTGGGCAGTCATGGTTTCCACTTCCGGGCGGGGACGGATTATCCGGGTGCTGCCACACCGTAGAAACAGCTGGTCCGTTGACCCATGTGGTGGGACACCACAGGCCCGCCGCCCCCTGTGCGCGCCGGCCCCATGCCGCGTCAAGTGCGAGAGGCTGGGTCCATGACGGACATCTCTGAACTGGTCGCGCTGCTCGGTCTGGAACCCCATGTCGAGGGCGGGTGGTACCGGGAGACCTGGAAGGCCCCCGGCGAGGCGGTCCCCGCCGGGTATCCGGGGCCGCGGGCGTTCGCGACCGGCATCTACTTCCTGCTGCACCCGGGCGAGGTCTCGAAGTGGCACCGGGTGCGCTCCGACGAGCTGTGGCTGTGGCACCGCGGAGGCCCGCTGCGGATGCGGCTGGGCGGCGACGGCGAGCGCCCGGACGAGGCCGGGGCCGTCGAGGCGGTGCTCGGGAGCGGGGTCGAGAACGGGGAGCAGCCGCAGTTCCTGGTGCCCGGCGGGTTCTGGCAGTCCGCCGAGCCCGCGGGCGACGAGCCGGTTCTCGTGACGTGCGTCGTCGCCCCCGGGTTCGACTTCGAGGACTTCACGCTGGAGTGACCGGGGTGAGGTGAGTGCTCCGGGGCGGGCCGCCCGCCCCGGAGCACTCCCGGGCGGTTCAGGCGGGCGCGCCCAGTGATTCGACGGCGTTGGCCAGCGGGGTCAGCTCGGGGTTCTTCGCGGCCTCGTCGAGGGCCTCGCGCAGGGCGGCGTCGTTCGTCGGGCGGGCCTCGGCGAGGAGTTTCAGACCGGCCTCGCTGACGTTGGTGTAGATGCCGCGGCGGTCGGTCGGGCACAGATAGCGGGAGAGCAGCCCGCGGTCCTCGAGCCGGGAGACCAGCCGGGTGGTCGCGCTCTGGCTGAGGACGACGGAGTCGGCGACCTGGTGCATCCGCAGGTGGCCGCCTTCGCCGTCGTGCTGGCGGCTGAGGACGTCGAGCAGTGAGTACTCGCGGACGCTCAGGTCGTGCCCCGCCTGCAGCGCCCGCTCGATGTGCGCCTCGATCCGGCCGTGCAGCAGCGACAGCGCCCACCAGCCCTGGGCGAGACCGGTGAGTGCGGGGTCGGTGGCGGTCATGGAGGGTCCCTTCTGCGGCGAGGTGCGGGCGTGAGCGCGCATACAGCACAGGATAGAGCACTACCGCGATAGCCCGCGTTTGCAATGAAACGCGTCTGCAATTATTGTGAGGTCCCGTAAGGCGCACTCGCAACGTTACTGGGAAGTGAACCCCATGCCTCTCGCACTCCTGGCCCTCGCTATCGGGGCCTTCGGGATCGGCACCACCGAGTTCGTGATCATGGGGCTCCTGCCCGAGGTCGCCGCCGACTACGGCGTCACGATCCCGACCGCCGGATTCCTGGTCACCGGCTACGCCCTCGGCGTGGTGCTCGGCGCCCCGCTGATGACCGTCCTCGGCACCCGGATCTCCCGCAAGCGCATGCTGATGCTGCTGATGGGCCTGTTCATCGCGGGCAACGTGATCTCCGCGGTCGCCCCGGTCTTCGGTGTGATGCTCGCCGGGCGCATCGTCGCCTCCCTCGCGCACGGCGCGTTCTTCGGCATCGGCGCGGTGGTCGCGGCCGGCCTGGTCGCCCCGGCGAAGGAGGCCGGAGCCATCGCGATGATGTTCACCGGTCTGACCGTCGCCAACGTGGTCGGCGTACCGCTCGGCACCCTCGTGGGCCAGAACTTCGGCTGGCGTACCACGTTCTTCGTCGTCGCGGGCCTCGGCGTCCTGGGCCTGCTCGGCATCGCCAAGCTGCTGCCGGAACAGCCCCGGCCCGAAGGCGTACGGCTGCGCCACGAGCTGGCGGCCTTCCGCAACGTCCAGGTGCTGCTCGCGATGGCGATGACCGTCCTCGGTTTCGGCGGGGTCTTCGCCGCCATCACCTACATCACCCCGATGATGACCGACGTCGCGGGCTTCGCGGACACCTCCGTCACCTGGCTGCTGGTCCTGTTCGGCCTCGGCATGGTCGGCGGCAACCTGATCGGCGGCCGGTACGCCGACCGCCGCCTGATGCCCATGCTGTACGTGACGCTGGGCTCCCTCGCGGTCGTCCTGACGCTGTTCACCTTCACCGCCCACAACAAGGTCGCGGCCGCCGTCACCATCCTGCTGATCGGCGCCCTGGGCTTCGCGACCGTCCCGCCGCTGCAGAAGCGGGTCCTGGACCAGGCGGCCGGTGCCCCGACCCTCGCCTCCGCCGTGAACATCGGCGCCTTCAACCTCGGCAACGCCCTCGCGGCCTGGCTCGGCGGCATCGTCATCGCCTCGGGCCTCGGCTACACCGCGCCCAACTGGGTCGGCGGCGCGCTCGCCGCCGCGGCGCTGGTGCTCGCGATCGTGTCGGGCTCCCTGGAGCGCCGGACCACCGCCCACCGCCGGCTCACCGCCGACAGCGTGCCCGCCGCCTCCGCCGCGCCCACGCCGACCGTCGAGCGGGAGCCGGTGTCCGTTCCGGCCCACCTCTGAACCATCCCGTTTCCCACCGCGGGACCCCACCCGCCCCGCCCCGTCATCGCACCACCCCACTGAGGAGAACCACCCCATGAGCACCACCACCCCCAAACGCTGTCTTCCCGCTGACCATCCAGGACGCCGAGACCCTCGTCGAAGCCGCCCGTGCGGCCGCGGAGACCGCCGGAGTACCGGTCAGCGTCAGCGTCCTCGACGCCGGCGGGCACCTGCTGGCCTTCCGGCGCGACGACCGCGCGGTGCTGATCTCCGGCGAGACCAGCACCCGCAAGGCGTTCACCGCCCTGCAGTTGAACGCGCCGACCGCGGACCTGGTCGAGGCGGTCCAGCCCGGCGCCCCGTTCCACACCCTGCCGACCGCCCTCGACCGGCCGCTGCTGTTCATCGCGGGCGGCGTGCCCGTCCACCGCGGCGGGCGCCTGATCGGTGCGATCGGCCTCGGCGGCGGCGCCCCCGAGCAGGACCACGGCATCGCCGTCACGGCGCTGCGCGCCCTCGGCGACGTGGCCTGACCTCTGCCGGCGGACAGCACGGTGGGCCGCCCCTGATCAGGAGCGGCCCACCGTGCCGTCCGCCGACCGGAGGCCGGCGGGTCGTCAGCTCAGCACTCGCGCAGGCCCGGTGCGGGGTCCACCGGCGTCTTGACGCTCACGGCCGGCACGTTGCCCCACTGGCCGTTGTCGAGCTGCGTCCAGTACCAGATGTCGTTGCCGCCCCCGTGCCGGTCGCCGTGGCCCCAGCACTGGAACCAGCTGAACGTCGAGTTCAGCTGTCCCCTGACCGCGGAATTGTACGAACGGTCTGCGTACCCCTTCGCTCCGGCCGCGTTCCCGCAGTGCAGGCGGCCGTCCGCCCAGATGCTGCAGTCGGCGGCGGCCCTGGCGTGCGGGGCGGGTGCCGCGGGCGCGGCCGAGGCGGGGACGGCGGCCGTCAGCCCCGCGGTGAGAGCGGTGGCGGCCAGCGCGAGGACGAACCTGCTGCGTGCGGACATGACTCCTCCAGATGATGGGTGCGGGTGGTGCGTGGGGTGAGGTGGAACGTGAGGTCCGGGGCGGCGCTACGCCCTCACGGACAGGTGGGTACGCCGACGAGCCAGGCGGGACCCTTGATGTAGATGTTGGTGATCCACGCGCGGTAGTCCGGCAGATAGGACCAGGCGTCGTTGGTGAAGCCCTCGGCGGTGACGGACTGCGCGTGCTTCTGGCAGCTGATCTTCACCGAGGTCGGGCCGGCGAACTTGTACACCCGCGCGCTCGTGGTGGACGCGTCGGCGTGCGTCCAGACGTCGGTGCCCCAGGTACTGAAGCCGCCGCCCGGCGCCGCGGTGCCGTCGATCCGGACCGCTCCGGCGTAGTCGCCGCCCACCCGGGCGTCGCTGACCATGACGTGCGTGCCCGACTGCCGGGCCTCGACCATCTTCCCCGCGCCGAGGTAGACCGCGATGTGGTGGATCGCGCCGCCGTTGCCGTAGGCGAGCAGGTCACCGGGGCGCAGCGGTGCGGTGCCCTGGGCGGCGCTGAAGCGTGCCGACGCGTGTGTGGTGTTGAACTGGCTCCGGGAGGTGCCGTTGAGGATGTCCTGCCCGGTGGCCTGGGCGTAGGCGAACCGCACCAGCCCCGAGCAGTCGAAACCGCGCCGCTCGGGGTCGTGGTTGCTGGCGGGGTCGCTGGGGTCCACCTGCCCGTAGGTGGCGCCGGGCTGCGCACCGTGGCCACCGCCCCACGAGTACCAGACGCCGATCTGCCCGCAGGCCGCCCGTACCGCCTTCTCCGCCACCGCCGAGGCGCCCGGCGCGAGTACGTCGCAGGTGCCGGCCGCCGCCGCGGCCCGCGCCGGGGCCGACGGGGCCGCTTGCGCGGTCGGCCCCGCCGCCCATCCGCTGAGCGCCAGTACGCAGAGGGCGCTGGCCGCCCTGGTGATCCTGTTGATCCTGTGCCGGGTGTGTCGCATTCGTGGTCCCCGTTCGTCCCGCCGAAAGTCCGGTCGCTGCGGTTCGGTTGCTGCCCTCCGAGCCTGTGCGGCGGGCCGGTCGGCGTCGAGGACCCGCCCGTCGCCCGATCCGACGGGAAACGGGAAACACCTGGGGAAACAGCTCTGATCAGCGCTGATCGGCCCTGGCCTGCGCTGTCATGACGGGCAGACGGGCCGGTACGGCACGCCGGGGAGCAACTGGGCCCAGCGCGTCCGGCCCGCTCCTCCGGCCAGCCGGCAGATCTCGGCGCCGCGCTGCCGCACATCGACGTTCCACAGCCGCACGGTGCCGTCGTTGCTGCTGCTGGCCAGCATCGGCTGCCGGGGGTCGAAGGCGACCCCCCAGACCGCGCCGCTGTGTCCGGTGAGGGTGGCGGTGAGCCGCCACCCGCCGGTGTCCCACAGCCGTACGGTGCCGTCGCTGCCACTGCCGGCCAGCGTCCGGCCGTCCGGGCTGAAGGCCACCGCGCGCACCGCGCCGCTGTGGCCGGACAGTCCGGCGGTGCGGCCGTCGGCGCCGGGCCCGCTCGGGTCCCAGAGCCGTACGGTCCCGTCGTTGCCTCCACTGGCCAGGGTCCGGCCGTCCGGGCTGAACGACACGCCCCGCACCGAACCGCTGTGCCCCCGGAGCACGGCGCCGGCCCGGCGTCCGGCCACGTCCCACAGCCGCACCGTCAGATCGTCGCTGCCACTGGCCAGCGTCCGCCCGTCCGGGCTGAACGCGACGGTGTTCACGAAGTCCTGATGCCCGGTGAGGTCCGTGACGAGCCGGTGCCGCGCCACGTCCCAGAGTTTGACGGTGCGGTCCGCGCCGGCCGAGGCGAGGAGGCGTCCGTCGGGGGAGAAGGCGACGGCGAAGACGGATCCGTCGTGGCCGGTGAGGTCGGCGAGCAGCCGGCGGTGGGTGACGTCCCAGAGTTTGACGGTGCGGTCCGCCCCTGCGGAGGCCAGCAGCCGTCCGTCCGGGGAGAAGGCCGACTGCCAGAGCTCGGCGAACGGACGCGTGGTCAGCGCGGACCTGCCCAGGTCCCACAGCACCACGGACTGGTCGAACCCCGCCGTGGCCAGCAGGTTTCCCGGCCCGACGGCGATGGACAGCACGTAGTCCGTGTGTCCGGCGAGGGTGGCGGTCACCCGGTGGGTCGCCGTGTCCCAGAGCTTGGCGGTGCCGTCGCCGCTGGTGCTGATGACAGCGGTACCCTCCCGGCTGAACGCCACCGCGTTGATGTCGTCGTTGTGGCCGGTGAGAGTGGCGAGCGGCCGCTGCTCCGCGACGTCCCAGAGCCGGACGGTGCGGTCGGCGCTGCCGGAGGCGAGGGTTCTCCCGTCCGGCGCGAAGGCGACGGAGAGCACCTCGTCGTTGTGGCCGGTGAGGGTCGTCAGCGGTTGCCGGCCCACGGCGTCCCAGATCCGGATGGTGCGGTCGGCGCTGCTGGAGGCGAGGGTTTTCCCGTCCGGCGCGAAGGCGACGGAGAGCACCTGGTCGGTGTGGCCGGTCAGCGTCGTCAGCAGGCGCCGGCCCGCGACGTCCCAGAGCCGGACGGTGCCGTCCGCCCCGCCGGACGCGAGGGTCGCGCCGTCCGGCGCGAAGGCGACCGCCCGGACGCCGCCGCTGTGACCGGTCAGCGTCCCGGCCGCCCGGTGGTCCGCGACGCCCCACAGCCGTACGGTGCCGTCCGAGCCGGCCGACGCGAGCAGCCGGCCGTCCGGGCTGAACGCGACGGAACGCACCGGAGCGCCGTTGCCGGTGAGGGCCGTCACCGTCCGGTGGTCCGCGACGGACCACAGTCGTACGGTGCCGTCCGAGCTCGCCGAGGCCAGCAGCCGGCCGTCCGGGCTGAACGCGACCGCGTTGACCGGTCCCGTGTGGCCCCTGAGCCGGCCGGCGAAGTACTGGGACTGCGTGCTGAGCAGGGCGCCGCGCGCCTCGGTGGTCGGCGCCGTGCGGTACGCGGCCGCGGCCAGCAGTATGGACGCCTCCGGCTGCCCGGTCGCCAGCGCGCCGGACCGCACCGCCATCTCCTGCGACTGCGCGACCCGGCGCTCGTCGACGGCACGCGACCGCTGCTGGAACGCCAGGCTTCCGGCGAGGACCGCGACGACCAGCAGCGCCGCGAGGGTGACCAGCAGCCGCCGCTGGACCGTGGCCTGCCGCCGAGCGGCGGTCCGGCGGCGCCGCTCCTCCGCCAGGCTCGCGTCCAGGAACTCCGTCTCGTGCGGGCCGAGTTCCGCGCGGCCGTCGGTCTGCTCCGCCCATTCCCGCGCGACGGACAGCCGGTTGCCGCGGTGCAGCAGCCCGGGGTCGCGCCGCTCCCGCACCCACTCACCCGCGGCCTGGGCGAGCTGCTGATGGGTCAGCAGCCCCGCCCGGTCGTTGTCGATCCAGCCGCGCAGCCGGGGCCAGGCGCGCAGCAGCGCCTCATGGGTGATCTCCACGGCGTCCCGGTCGACGGTCAGCAACCGGGCCCGGACGAAGGCGTCGAGGGTCGCCTCGGCGGCCCGCCGGTCGGGCAGCTGCGCCAGCAGCGGATCGCGGTCCGCCCGGCGCCGGGACTCCACGTCGCCGTCGCCGACGTGCACCAGCCGGACCAGGATGCGCCGGGCGAGGTCCTGTTCGGCCGGCTGCAGCCGGCCGAAGACCTCCTCGGCCGACCGGGCGATCGCGCCGTGGATGCCGCCCGTCATCTCGTACCCGTGCACGGTCAGCGTGCGGCCGCTGCGCTGCTGCCAGGTGACGAGCAGCGCGTGGGAGAGCAGCGGAAGGGCGCCGGACGCTGTCCCACGGGAGGCGCCTCGCACCTCCAGGTCCCGCAGCAGCAGTTCGACCAGGCCCGGCTCCAGTGCGAGCCCGGCCCGTTCGGCGGGGCGGACGACGGCCTCCCGCAGTTCGGCCGCCGTCATCGGGCCCAGCGCGAACAGGCCGTGGGTGAGGACCGCCGCCAGCTCCTCGTGTTCGAGGCAGCGCCCGCAGAAGTCCGCCCGCATCCCCAGCACCACCACGGCGGGCGGCTCCCCGCCGCCGGACGCGGCGCGGGAGACGGAGCAGAGCACGGAGACGAAGGCGTGCCGCTCCGCCTCGTCCGCGCACAGCGTGAACGTCTCCTCGAACTGGTCGACCAGCAGCACCAGCCGCGCCGTGCCGAGGACCGGGCGCAGGATCTCCGCCAGCCGGCCGGGCCCTTCCTCGAGCTCCTCAGGGGTGACGCTCAGGCCGGTCCCCAGGGCCTCGGTCACACAACGCAGCAGCTCCTTCAGCGGGTTCGGGGTGGGCGTGCACACCACCACCGGCCAGCCGCAGGATCCCGCGACAGGCAGTGCACCGCGCTCCAGCGCGGGTACCAGCCCGGCGCGCAGCAGGGAGGACTTTCCCGCGCCGGACGGGGCGATCACCGCCAGCGGCCCGCCGCCGATCCGGCCGGCGAGCTGTTCGAGCAACCTGGCGGTGGCCCGGTCCCGGCCGAAGAACCACCGCGCGTCCTGCGGGCGGAAGGCCGCGAGCCCCGGGTAGGGGCACACCGCGTTCCGCGGGTCGTCCGCTTCCGGTGTCCTGGCCGGTGGCACCTCGGGGACCAGCCGCGCCAGCGCGCCCCCGGCCAGCAGCTCTTCGTCGCACCGGCGGGCCAGATCGGGAGTGGGCGGCTTGCCGCCGTTCTCGATCTTGCTGAGATAGCCCTTGCTGTAGTGGATCCGCTGCGCGAGCGCCGTCAGCGACAGCCCGCGCTCACCCCGCAACCGGCGCAGCTCCGCCCCGAATCCGGCCGGTCCGTGCGCCGACGTTTCGTCCGGTCCACCCATGCGTACTCCCGCGGAGATCCGGATCACCACGCTACAGGTGGGATCGTGATACTTGGTCACCAATGGGCATGACTGCGGGAGATGGCTGCGGGAGATGGTGGCGGACAGCTCGGGCGTGGTGCCGGCCCCGGAGTGCCGGGGCCGGTCCCGCCGTCACCTGGTGCTGATCTGCACCTTCCGGATGTCCACGGGAAGGGCCGGGTAGCCGTCGCCGGGGCCGTTCTGGTCGTCCTCGCCGGCCGCGGCGATCTTCTGCAGGACGTCGAGCCCCGCGGTGACCTTGCCGAACGGGGTGTAGGCGGGGGAGAGCTTGGTGTCCTTCCAGACGAAGAAGAACTGGCTGCCGTTGGTGTTCGGACCGGCGTTGGCCATCGCCAGCGTCCCGGCCGGGTAGGTGGCGCCCGTCAGGTTCTCGTCGGGGAAGGAGTACCCCGGCCCGCCGCTGCCGGTGCCCGTCGGGTCACCGCACTGCAGCACGTACAGCCGCTGGGTGGTGAGGCGGTGACAGTGCGAACGGTTGAAGTAGTCGCGCTCGGCCAGGAACCGGAACGAGTACGTGGTGCACGGGGCCTTGTCCGTCAGCATCTTGACGGTGATGGAGCCCTGACTGGTCTTCAGCGTCGCGCTGTACGGTCTCGCGGCCTTCCGTGCGTCGAAGACCGGTATCCCCTTGAAGTTGTCGGCGGGGACGGCCGCGGTGTACGCGCAGGGGGCGGGCGCCGGTGGCGGATCGTCGGCGGCCGCGGCCGTCGTCAGGCTCAGCGGGAGAACGGCGGCGGCGGTGAGCAAAGCCCATTGCTTGCGCTTCATACGAGGACCCTCCGGATCGGAACCTGACACGGCCGCACCATGCCTGCCCGATCTGGTGGGGGCTAAGCGCCGCATGGGCCCGGTGGGACGTGATGGCCGAAACCGGTGCGTCCCCGCGCGGGTTCCGTACCCCCCGCACCGGTGCGCCCGGCGGGCCGCCCGCTCGCGCGGGAGGCCCGCCGGGCGGCCGGTCACACCTTGCGGTACGTGTACGCCTCCTCGGCCGCGGCGACGACCGCCGCCAGGTCCGCCCCGGCGGACGCGGTGACCACCGCGGCGACCGCGCCCTCGACGAAGGGCGCGTCGACGAGCCGGGTGTCCGGGGGAAGTTCGTCCTCCTCGGCCAGCATCGCCTTGACGGTGAGCACGGCGCTGCCCAGATCGACCAGGACCGCCACCCCGGCGCCCTGGTCCACGGAGTGCGCCGCCGCCGCGATCAGGTCCGAGCTGGTGCCCAGCTCACCGTCGGGAGTGCCGCCCGCCGGTGCGACGCGCGCGACGGCGCCGCCGCCGGCCAGCCCCGTCGCGAGCAGGCCGACCGCTTCGGCGACCGCCGCGCTGTGCGACACCAGGACGATGCCGACCAGGCCGTCGCTCATGCGACCGCCTCCGCCGCGGTGTCCGCGAGCGCGGCGACCAGCAGCGCGGCCGAGGTCGCGCCGGGGTCCTGGTGTCCGATGCTGCGCGGGCCGAGATAGCTCGCGCGACCCTTGCGGGCCTGCAGCGGCACGGTCGCCGCCGCGCCCTCGTCCGCGGCGATCCGGGCGGCGGCGAGGCCGTCCGCGAGCCCGGCGCCCGCGTCGAGCGCGAAGGACAGCGCCTCGACCGCCGGGACGAGCGCGTCGAGCATCGTCTTGTCGCCAGGTACGGCCCCGCCGAGCTTCCCGACCGCCTCGACCCCGGTGCGCAGGGCGTCGCGGAACTCCTCGGGGGTGGCCGGGGTGCCGTCGCCCAGCGCCTTGCCCGCCCTGCGCAGCAGCGTGCCGTACAGCGGGCCCGCAGCCCCGCCCACGGTGCTGATGAGCTGCGAGCCCACGAGGGTGAGCACCCCGCCCGGGGTCTGCGGCGGCTCCAGCTCCACCGCCGCGTGCGCCGCGGTGAAACCGCGCCGCATGTTGCTGCCGTGGTCGGCGTCGCCGATGGGGGAGTCGAGTTCGGTCAGCCGGTCCGCCTCGCGGTCGACGACCGCGGCCGCCGTCGCCAGCCAGCGGCGCAGGAAGTCGGCGTCGATCACCGGGCCGGGAGCCGTGGATGCGTTCATGCGGTCCTCTCTACGGGGCGTGTCCATGGAGTCGCGGGTGGCAGGGCCTGGGTCACGGCCGCGATCAGCAGCACCAGCACAAAGGCTGGTTCGCGGCCGCGCCCCAGGTGTATTGACCCGCAGGGTGGTTTGCGCGGGTCAATACACCTAGCAGCCCCAGCGCAGGCCCGGCGTCGAGACCGGGGCGTCCCACAGCCGCAGCAGCTCCTCGTCCACCTGGCACAGGGTCACCGAGCAGCCGGCCATGTCGAGGGACGTCACGTAGTTGCCGACCAGGGTGCGGGCGACCGGTACCTTGCGTTCGGCCAGCGCCCGGTGCACCTCCGCGTTGAAGCCGTACAGCTCCAGCAGCGGGGTGCCGCCCATCCCGTTGACGAGGGCGATCACCGGCGCGTCGGGCCGCAGGTCCTCGACCACCGCGTCGACGACGACATCGGCGATCTCGCCCGACGTCATCATCCCGCGCCGCTCGCGGCCGGGCTCGCCGTGGATGCCGACGCCCAGCTCCAGCTCACCGGCGGGCAGATCGAAGGTGGGGCTGCCCTTGGCGGGGGTCGTGCACGCGCTGAGCGCCACGCCGAAGCTGCGCGAGGACTCGTTGACCCGCCGGGCGAGCGCCTCGACCCGCTCCAGCGGTGCGCCCTCCTCGGCCAGGGCGCCGGCGAGCTTCTCGACGAAGAGCGTCGCGCCGGTACCGCGCCGGCCGGCCGTGTACAGGCTGTCGAGGACGGCGACATCGTCATTGACCAGGACCTTGGCGATCTGTACGCCCTCGTCCTCGGCGAGCTCGGCCGCCATGTCGAAGTTCAGCACGTCGCCCGTGTAGTTCTTGACGATGAACAGCACGCCCGCGCCGCTGTCCACGGCGGCCGCAGCGCGGACCATCTGGTCCGGCACGGGCGAGGTGAACACCTCGCCGGGGCAGGCGGCGTCGAGCATGCCCCGTCCGACGAACCCGCCGTGCAGTGGTTCGTGCCCGGAGCCGCCTCCCGAGACCAGACCGACCTTGCCCGCGACGGGCGCGTTCCGGCGGACGATCAGCCGGTGCTCGACGTCGACGATCAGTTCCGGGTGGGCGGCCGCCATGCCGCGCAGGGCGTCGGCGACCACGCTTTCGGCCACGTTGATGAGCATTTTCATGAGGTGCGGCCCTCCGCTTCAACAGCTGTCGTTGCGTCCACTGTGCACGCTGGCAGCCTACGTACCGGGCCTGGCGAAGGCACCCCGGCGGCGGGCCCGGCGCGGCGCCCGCCCCGTACGACCTATGGCGGAGAGGGCTCCGCCCGCAGGCGCAGCGACCGCGCGACGATGCTGTCCGACGTCACGAGGGCCTGCTCCGCCTCCACGCGCGTGAGGAAGACACCGGGCGGGATGACGGGCGGCATCGGCAGCTTGTCGGGGGTGAAGGTCACGCAGAAGACGCCTTCGACGCAGCCGCTGAGCCGGGTGAGGTACAGCAGGACGTTCCCACCGAGATCGAGCCGGTCCGCGCTCAGGGCGAGCCGGCCGGGACTGTCGTGGGTGGACAGCCGGTAGTCGGTGAGTGACGCCGACGCCATGCTGACGACCATGACCTTCAGCGGGCCCCCGGCGGTGGGCACGGTGGTCACCGAGGAGAGCACGAAGCCGTTCGGGGTGAAGCGGCTCGTCGTCACCGTCGGCGGCACGGACCGGTGCGGCGCCGGCGCCGGCGCCGGCGAGGATCACCAGCAGGACGGCCGGCAGCGCGACGGCGAGCGCCCGGCCGCCGGTACTGCCCGTAGCACCGCCTGTCGCGCCGGGCACGGATCCGGATCCGGGGTCCGGGTCCGCCCCTTCCGCCGGCCCTCCGCCGGCGGTGCCGGGCACCACGGGCTCGTCCAGGGTCCAGCCGAAACCCATCGCGCTCCCGGCGATCCCGAGCAGCATGCCGACCAGGAAACCGCCGAGGTTCGTGGCGGCGAACGAGAGCACCGACAGGATCAGCGCGTTGACGCTGACGTACTGGCGGGTGCAGCGGATCCCACCGGCGGCGGATGCCCGGCCGGTGCGGCGGTGCGGGTGATCAGGAGGTGCGGGTGATCAGGCGTGCGGGGACGTGCCGCGACAGGACCCGGCGGAGGGCGGTGACGCCCGGCGGCCTTCTGGCATACTGCGGAAATCCTGTGGCAGTTGGAGAGTAGGCCCGATTTTGAATAATAGTCAACAGCGTGGAACGGACGTTCCACGAGGACCGCGCGGCACCGACCGGTCCCTGGCGCGGCGAGCCGAACTCATAGCCACCGGACGGAAGTTGTTCGCCAACACCTCGTACGACGCCCTGTCCATGGACGACATCGCCCGGCACGCGGGCGTCGCCAAAGGGCTGATCTACTACTACTTCAAGAACAAGCGCGGCTACTACCTCGCCATCGTGCGCGAGTCGGTCGAGGAGCTCGTGGTGCGTGCCTCCAGCACCGCCGACCTACCGCGCGCCGAACGCGTGCACCGCACCGTCGACGGCTATCTCCGCTACGCCCAGCACAACCAGGCCGCCTACCGCACGATCGTGAGCGGCGGTGTCGGCTTCGACGCCGAGGTGCACGCGGTCCGCGACGCGGTGCGCGAGGAACTGCTCGCGGCGATCGCCGAAGGCGCGTACGGGCACCGGGAGCTCCCGGTGGTCGCGCGCACCGCGCTGGTCGGATGGCTGTCGTGCGTCGAGGGCGTGACCTTGGACTGGCTCGGCCACCAGGGGCTGGAGCGGGACGTGGTGCGGTCCCTGCTGGTGCGCATGCTGCGGGACACCCTGCTGGCGATCCAGGACTTCGAGCCGTCCTGCCCCGCGCCGGTCGCCGAGTGACGGGGCAACCCACCGCCCGGTGTTAGCCCTTCCGAATTACTGGAACGCGTTCTAGTCTGTGCGCCGTCGCCGCAGGGACCGGGGACCCGGAGACCTTAGGAGGGGCCGTGCACCTGGACTACACACCCGAGCAGCAGCAACTGCGCGTGGAGCTGCGTTCGTACTTCGCCGGACTGGTGCCGGACAACGTCTACGCCCGCTACGCCGATCCCGCGGCGCAGAAGAAGTTCTACCGGGACACCGTCCGCCGGCTCGGCGCCGACGGCTGGCTGGGCATCGGCTGGCCCGCGGAGTTCGGCGGCCGGGGGCTGTCGCCGATGGAGCAGTTCATCTTCTTCGACGAGGCGGCGCAGGCGGGTGTGCCGCTGCCGCTGATGGCGCTGAACACCGTCGGTCCGACGATCATGCAGTTCGGCACCGAGGAGCAGAAGGCGTACTTCCTGCCGAAGATCCTCGCCGGGGAACTGGACTTCGCGATCGGCTACTCCGAGCCGGACGCGGGCACCGACCTCGCCGCGCTCAAGACCCGCGCGGTGCGCGAGGGCGACGAGGAGTCCGGCACCTACACCGTCAACGGCCAGAAGATCTGGACCACCAACGGCGACACCGCCGACTGGGTCTGGCTGGCTGTGCGCACCGACCCGGATGCCCCGCCGCACAAGGGCATCACGATGCTGCTGGTGCCCACCTCCGACCCCGGCTACTCGTGCACGATCATCAACACCCTCGCCTCGCACGACACCACCGCCAGCTACTACGAGAACATCCGGGTCCCGGCCGGCCGCCGGGTCGGCGCGGAGAACAAGGGCTGGCGGCTGATCACCAACCAGCTCAACCACGAGCGCGTCACCCTCGCCGCCCACGGCACCATGGCGATCCGCGCCCTGCACGACGTGCAGCGCTGGGCCGCCGACACCAAGCTCGCCGACGGCAGCCGGGTCATCGACCTGGGCTGGGTGCGGCGCCGGCTCGCGCTGACGCACACCCGGCTCGACGCGATGAAGCTCCTCAACTGGCAGATGGTGGACGCCCTCCAGCAGGGAACGCTCACCCCGCAGGACGCCTCCGCGGTCAAGGTCTACGGTTCCGAGGCCCGCCGGGACGCCTACGCCTGGCTGATGGAGATCACCGCGGCCGCGGGCCCGATGAAGGAGGGCTCCGCGGGCGCCGTCCTCCACGGCGAGCTGGAGCGCGGCTACCGCAGCGCGGTCATCTTCACCTTCGGCGGCGGCAACAACGAGATCCAGCGGGAGATCATCTCGTGGATCGGCCTGGGTATGCCGCGCGTCCGCCGTTAGCGTGGAGGTGGGGGCACACGGGCGGCGATGGAGGCGGCGATGCGCGACGCGGACCCCGGGCTCTTCGGACCCCGGTCGGTCACCTGGCAGCTGCACGGCGATCCGATCATGTGGGTCGCGGGGGTGCGCGCCCTGTATCTGCAGGCCCTGCACCCCCGCGCCGTGCAGGGCGTCATGCAGAACTCCAACTTCCGGAAGGACGCCTGGGGGCGCCTGCTGCGGACCGCCGACTTCGTCGGCACGATCACCTACGGCACCTCCCTCCAGGCCGAGCGGGCCGGGGCCAGGGTGCGCGGCATACACCGCCGGCTCGGCGCGATCGATCCGCGCACCGGTGAGCGGTTCGGCGTGGACGACCCGGAACTGCTGCTGTGGGTGCACTGCGCCGAGATCGACTCCTATCTGGCGGCCGCCCGCCGGTCCGGGCTGCCGCTCACCGGCGGCCAGGCCGACGCCTACGTCGACGAGCAGCGCACCGCCGCCCGGCTGGTCGGCCTGGACCCCGGCACGGTGCCCGAGAGCACCCTGGCGCTCGCCGACTACTTCGAGAACGTCCGGCCGGAGCTGGCCGCCACCGAGGACTCGGACGCGGTCTACGCGTTCCTGCAGGCGCCGCCGGTGCCCTGGCCCCTGGTGCCGGCCAGGGCCCTGCTGTGGGCCCGGGTCGCGGACCTGGCCTACGCGGCGCTGCCGCCCTTCGCCCAGCAGCTGTACGGCCGCCCGGCGCCCTCCGCCGCCGCCACCGGGCTGCGGCTGCGGCTGGCCGGCCGGGCGCTGCGCACCGTCCCCGCCCAGCTGCGCTGGCAGCTGCCGCCGGGACATATCCTCAAGGCGGTGGGGCGGCTCGGGCCCGGAAGCCATCCGTCCGTGTACAAGCTGCGCGAAGGGGCGCGTTCCCTGCCGTAATGCGACGTGCCTCCCGGCGGTGCCTGCGGCCATACTGGACGCCGGGGGAGTTACGCGGAACGACGGGGGCGGCGGCGGATGATGGCGGCTGTACACGATGGCAGTGGCACGCTGATTCAGAGCCGGTACCGGCTGAACGAGCTGATCGGCCGGGGCGGGATGGGCGAGGTCTGGCTGGCCCTGGACGAGTCGCTCGGGCGGCGGGTCGCGGTCAAGTGCCTCAAGCCGCTGAGCCCGGCCGCGGACGCCGGGTTCACCCGGATCCTGCAGGAGCGGTTCCGGCGCGAGGCCCGGGTGGCGGCCTCGCTGCAGCACCGCGGCGTGACCGTGGTGCACGACTTCGGCGAGCACGACGGCGTGCTGTTCCTGGTGATGGAACTGCTCGACGGACGCAATCTGCTCCAGGTGCTGGACGACGCCCGGCGCCAGCCGCTGCCGGTCCCGGACCTCATGGACATCGCGGAACAGGTCGCGTCGGCGCTGGCATACACCCACGCGCAGGGCATCGTGCACCGGGATCTGAAACCGGCCAACATCATCCGGCTGAGCGACGGCGCCGTGAAGATCTGCGACTTCGGCATCGCCCGGCTCGGCCACGACATCGGCTTCACCTCCCGCCTCACCGGCACCGGCATCGCCATGGGGACCCCGCACTACATGTCGCCGGAACAGATCGGCGCGTCCGAGGTCGACCAGCGCAGCGACCTGTACTCGTTCGGCTGTGTGCTGTACGAGCTCGCCACCGGGGCGCCGCCGTTCGACATGGACGACGCCTGGGCGGTGCTGGTCGCCCACCGCGACGCCGTGCCCGAGCCGCTGTGCGCCGGCCGGCCCGACCTGCCGCAGGAGCTGGAGCGGCTCATCCTGGACCTGCTCGCCAAGGCCCCGGACGACCGGCCGCAGAACGCGGCGGACGTCGGCGGCCGGCTGAAGGCGATGCGCGGCGCGGCGGAGCGCCCGGTGGTCCCGGCGGCCCCGCTGCCGTCCTGGGCGCGCGACCTGGCCTCGGACTCCGGCGCCCGCGCCACCCGGGCGTTCCACGCCGCCGCGCCGCCGCGGCACGAACTCACCGGCGCCTGGTCCACCCGCACCGCCTTGGGCGCCGTCGCGCCCGCGCCGGAGCAGCTCGCGACGCTGGCCGCCCGGCACACCGAAGGAATCGACCTGGAGCGGCTGGGCCGCTGGCAGGAGGCGTACGACCTGCACACCGCGGTCGCCGCGGAACGCGACCGGGCGCTGGGCACCGAGCACCCGGACACCCTGACCAGCCGCCACGAGGCGGCGTCCTGTCTGGCCCGGCTGGGCAGGACCGAGGACGCGATGCGGCTCTACGACTACGTCGGCGGGGTGCGGCAGCGGGTCCTCGGCCCCGACCATCCCGACACTCTCGCCGCCCGGCACGAGGCGGCGTACGCGCTCGGCCGGCTCGGTCTGCACCTGGAGGCCCACCAGGGCTACTCCGCGGTGCTCGCCGCCCGCGAGCGCACCCTGGGCGCCGAGCACCCCGACACCCTGCGCTGCCGGCACAACCTGGCCTTCAACCTGGGCCGGCTGGGACGGCTCGACGAGGCGTACGCCATGGCCGTCGAACTCGCCGCGGTCCGGGCCGGGGTGCTGGGCCCCGACCACCCCGAGACGCTGGTCACCCGCTACGAGGTGGGCTACGTGCTGGGCCAGCTCGGCCGCTGGGCCGAGGCGCTGGAGGTGTACGGGGAGGTGGCCGCCGCCCATGAGCGCACCCAGGGTGCCGGCCATCAGGACACCCTGGCCGCCCGCTACGAGATGGGGATATGCCTGGGCCGGCTGGGGCGCAGCGCCGAGGCGCTGGAGCTCTACCGCGACCTGGTCGCGGCCCGCACCCGTACCGGGGGCCCGTCCGACGCCGAGACGCTGCGCGCCCGGCACGCCCTGGGCGTCAACCTCGGCCGGCTCGGCCGCTGGGACCAGGCGCTGGCCGAGGCGGGGACCGTCGCGGAGATCCGTGAGCAGGCGCTGGGCGCGGACCATCCCGACACCCTGGTCAGCAAGCGCGAGGTCGCGGTGGGGCTCGGCTGGCTGGGCCGGTGGGAGACGGCGCTGGACGTGTACCGCGAGGTCGCCGACGCCCGGACCCGGGTGCTCGGCCCGGCCCACCCCGACACCCTCACCAGCCGCAACGACGAGGCGCACTGCCTGGAACAGCTCGGCCGCTCGGCGGAGGCGCTCGCGCTCTACCGCAAGGTCGCGGCGCAACAGGGGGGCCCGCAGAGGCTGTGAGTTTCCCAAATATCTGACGTTGCGTCAGATAATCTCTTCCGTCTCCGCGCCCGCTGCGGCATCCTGCCCACCATGGAGACGGAGCTGAGCAAACGGCTGGGTATCGAGCACGCCATCTTCGGCTTCACGCCGTTCCCCGCGGTGGCCGCGGCCATCAGCCGCGCCGGGGGAATGGGCGTGCTCGGTGCGGTGCGCTATTCGGACGCGGACGAACTCGCCCGCAGCCTGGACTGGATGGAGGAGAACACCGGCGGCCGGCCCTACGGCCTCGACGTCGTGATGCCCGCCAAGAAGGTCGAAGGCGTCAGCGAGGCCGACATCGAGGCCATGATCCCCGAAGGGCACCGCGAGTACGTCCGCCAGGTGCTCGCCAAGCACGGCGTACCGGAGCTGGGACCGGACGACGTGTCGGGCTGGCGGATCACCGGCTGGATGGAACAGGTCGCCCGCAACCAGCTCGACGTGGCCTTCGACTACCCGATCAAACTGCTCGCCAACGCGCTGGGCTCGCCGCCCGCCGACGTCATCGCCCGCGCCCATGAGCACGACGTCCTCGTCGCCGCCCTCGCCGGCAGCGCCCGCCACGCCGGGCACCACAAGGACGCCGGCATCGACATCGTCGTCGCGCAGGGCTACGAGGCCGGCGGCCACACCGGCGAGATCGCCAGCATGGTGCTGGTCCCCGAGGTCGTCAGCGCCGTCGAGGGCATCCCTGTGCTGGCCGCGGGCGGCATCGGCACCGGTGAACAGGTTGCCGCCGGACTGGCCCTGGGCGCCCAGGGCGTCTGGCTCGGCTCGGTGTGGCTCACCACCACCGAGGCGGAACTCCCCTCGCGGGTGCTCATCGACAAGCTGCTCGCGGCGGGCTCCGGCGACACCGTCCGGTCCCGGGCCCTCACCGGCAAGCCGGCCCGTCAGCTGCGCACCGAATGGACCGACGCCTGGGAGGACCCGGCCGGTCCCGGCACCCTGCCGATGCCGCTGCAGGGCCTGCTGGTCGCCGACGCGGTCTCCCGGATCCAGAAGTACGAGACCGAGCCGCTGCTCGGGACCCCGGTGGGCCAGATCGTCGGCCAGATGAACTCCGAACGCAGCGTCCAGGCGGTCTTCGACGATCTCACCCGCGGTTTCGAACGGGCCGTCGACCGTATCAACCGCATCGCCGGCCGAGCCTGAGGAGGCACCATGACGTCCACCGCACCCAACGGCTTCTGGGCACAGGCCGCCCAGGACCCCGACCGGCTGGTGCTGGTCGCCCCGGACGGCGACGAATGGAACGCCGGCCGGCTCAGCGCCGCCTGCAACCAGCTCGTCCACGGACTGCGCGAGGCCGGGCTCGAACCCGGTGACGCCTTCGCGGTCGTGCTGCCCAACAGCGTCGAGTTCTTCACCGCCTATCTCGCCGCGTTCCAGGCCGGCTTCTACCTGGTGCCGGTCAACCACCACTTCGTGGCACCCGAGATCGCCTGGATCCTGTCCGACTCCGGCGCCAAGGTCCTCATCGCCCACGAGCGGTTCGCGGCCGACGCGCAGGCCGCCGCCGACGAGGCGGAGTTCCCGGTGGGCCGGCGGTTCTCGGTCGGCGAGGTGCCGGGCTTCCGGCCGTACGCCGAACTGACCGACGGACAGCCGGTCGGCGCGCCCGCGGACCGCACCAGCGGCTGGGTCATGAACTACACCTCGGGCACCACCGGGCGCCCCCGCGGCATCCGCCGCCCGCTGTCCGGGAAGCTGCCCGAGGAGACCTACCTCGGCGGGTTCCTCGGCATCTTCGGCATCAAGCCGTTCGACGACAACGTCCATCTCGTCTGCTCGCCGCTCTACCACACCGCGGTGCTCCAGTTCGCGGGCGCGGCACTGCACATCGGGCACCCGGTCGTCCTCATGGACAAGTGGTCGCCGGAGGAGATGCTCCGCGTCATCGACCGCTACCGCTGCACCCACACGCATATGGTGCCCACCCAGTTCCACCGCCTGCTGGCCCTCCCGGAGCAGGTCAAGGAGCGTTACGACGTCTCCTCCATGCGGCACGCCATCCACGGCGCCGCGCCCTGCCCCGAGCACGTCAAGCGCGCCATGCTCGACTGGTGGGGGCCCTGTGTCGAGGAGTACTACGCCGCCAGCGAGGGCGGCGGCACCTTCGCGCCCGCCGCCGACTGGCTCAAGCGGCCCGGCACGGTCGGCAAGGCCTGGCCGATCAGCGAGATCGCCATCTATGACGACGACGGCAACCCGCTGCCGGCGGGTGAGGTCGGCACCGTCTACATCAACATGAAGACCGGCGGCTTCAGTTACCACAAGGACGAGGGCAAGACGAAGAAGAACCGCATCGGCGACTTCTTCACCGTCGGCGACCTCGGCTATCTCGACGAGGACGGCTATCTGTATCTGCGCGACCGCAAGATCGACATGATCATCTCCGGTGGCGTCAACATCTACCCCGCCGAGATCGAGGCCGCGCTGCTCACCCACCCCGCCGTCGCCGACGCCGCGGCCTTCGGGATCCCGCACGAGAGCTGGGGCGAGGAGGTCAAGGCCGTCATCGAACCCGCCGCCGGCCACAAGGCGGGGCCCGAGCTGGCCGACCACATCCTGGCCCACTGCGAGAAGCGGCTCGCCGGCTACAAGCGGCCCAGAACCGTCGACTTCATCACCGAGATGCCCCGCGACCCCAACGGCAAGCTCTACAAGCGGCGGCTGCGCGACCCGTACTGGGAGGGCCGCGGCCGCGCGCTGTGACCACGACCGCCGGGCGGCCGGCACCCGCCCGTCCTGACCGGCGGGCGGGGCCGCGTCAGATCTCCGGCGGCGGGCCCCAGCGGCCCGGGTCCGGGCGGCCGAACGGCAGGCCGGCGCTCTCACAGGCTTGGCGCAACTGGTCGGTGTCCGGCAGGTCGAAGCTCTCCTTGCGGATGACCTGGCCGGTCGGCGACCAGACGAAGAGCGCCTCCTGGCCCTCCTCGTGGGTGTCGACGCCGATGCCGCCGATCGCGGTGCGGGGGTACTCCCACCGGGTACGGCCCGAGCCGCCGCGCGAGGCGAGGCGGATGCCGTCCGGGCCGAGGGCCAGCCCGGGGCGGCGCAGGTCGTACAGGCCGCCGAGCAGCGCTCCTGCGGCCGCGGCCGCAGGCAGGCCCCAGAGGAGCCAGCTCATGTCACCGCTGAGATAGCGCATCTTGAAGCCGACCACCCCCACCACGACGACCATGAGCACGGCGCCCGCGATGTAGTACCACTTGCGGGTGGTCCAGGGCATGTCCAGCACGACGGGCTCGGCGGTCGTTCCGGCGGTCACGGCCGGCCGGTCCTGGACGACGCCCGCCGCCAGGCTCGCGTAGGCCGCCGTCTGATAGGCATCGTGCTCCGGATCGGTGAGCGGATAGCCGAACGCCCGCGCCCGGTCCCGCAGTTCGGTGCGGGAGATGCGGAGCGCGCTGAGCGGCGCGTCCAGCTGCTCGGTCCCGTCCTTGCCGCGCAGCCGCAGCCAGGGGTGACCGTGGCGGGTGTTGATCTCCATCGCGCCGATGTCCGCGCGCTGGACGCGGATCTCCGCGCCGGCGCCCTCCCAGCGCAGATACTCCGCGGTGACGGCCAGTACGGCGTCCGGGGCGATCTGATGGGGGAGGAAGCCCGGCCGCAGGTCGTAGGCGCGGCTGCGCGGCCCGTCCTCGATCACCCGGTAGCCGCGCGACCGCAGCACCGCGAACAGCTCCTCCGCCGGGATCCGGCCGGTGTGCGCGGTGCCCAGCAGCGCCAGGTCATGGCCGTAGATCTGCAGCAGCGCCGCCGGCTCGGCCCCGCCGCCTCCCGTGCCGGGGGCGGACAGCGGCTGCGCGACCAGCCCGGCGATGCGCTCCGCGGCCAGGTCGGTGCTGCCGAAGACCGGATCGAAGGCGGTGATCCGCTCCGGGGTGACGGTCCAGCGCGCGGGCCGGTTCCCGGCCAGCCGGACGAGGTAACCCGCGGCCAGCACCACGACCGTGACCCCGAGGGCGTTGATCAGCGCGACGCGTCCGGGGACCGCCGTCGGGCCGTCGCCGACCGCCGCGACCAGCAGCGCGGTCGCACCGCAGGCCAGCGCCGCCAGCCGGCGTCCGTACTGCCGGGCCCGCAGCCCCGGTTCGGCCCGCGACAGCTCGACCGCGCTCTCCTGGGCCGCCGGCAGCGGTCCCTCCGCCGCGGCGGACAGCAGCGCCGCCTCCCGGCGGGCGAAGACCGTCTCCCAGTGCACCGCCGCGCCTGAGGCGGCGCCCTGCCGGTCCACGATCCGGACCGGGGCGCCGAGCCGCCGGGCCGTCAGATGGAACGGGAACATCGCCAGCGCCATGTCCTCCACGCCCATCGAGCAGAGTCTGCCGACCTTCGTCGCCCCGTATTCGGCCGGCGCCAGGACCTCGAGATCCGGCACCAGGAGCGTCAGCGGCTGCTCGCGGGAGAACGGATGCGTCACCCGCACCCGGCCGCCCCGCAGTTGCTGCAGCCCGCTCGCGCTCAGCCGCCAGAACGTCAGCGGCCGCAGCCGCCGCCACCCGGCCGCGGCACCCCAGACGAGCGCCGCCAGGGCGAACGGCACCACCAGCCGCAGCAGCCGGTCGTCCGCCAGCACATAGGCGATCACACCCGCGAGCACCGCTGTCGACGGCGGCATCCACCAGGGCGCCGGGTCCGCCCGCAGCCGGTTGCTCTCCAGGACGGCGCCGGCCCCCGGCCCGGTGACCGGCCCGGCGGACCGGGGCGACGACGCGTGCGACGGCTGCATAAGTGGCCTTGTCCCGAGACGGCGGTGGGTCCAATATCCTGTCAGACGCCCGGAAGAGCGAGGCCGGTGGATCGTCCCTCGTCGTCAGCCGGTCCGCGCGGCGATGGCGCGGGCGCACACGAGGGACTCCGTGGCGGTGGTGTCCACCTCGAGGTCGTACTCCACCCCTTCGTGCACGAGCAGGGCCTGGGACCGGGCCATGCCCGCGACCCGGTCACCGCGGGCGGCCTCCCGCTCCTCGGCGACCCCGGCCTCGCACCGCACCCCGACCCACAGCACGTGGAGACCCGTCAGTGCCGTGCGCCATCTGGCCTGCGAGCCGGCGCCGCCGAGGAACACCTCGTCGACGACGATCCGGGCACCGGCGCGCGCCATGGCCGCGATGCCCTCGGCCCAGGCCACGTCGAGCAGCCGGAACGCGGCCCCGGTGGTCACGTCGCCGTCCGGGCCGAAGGAGATACCGGAGTCCGAGGCCCGCATCGCGGCGGGCAGCGCATCGACGAGGGTGTCGACGCCGAAGCTCAGCCACGGCTCCGGAAGGACGGTTTGCAGACAGCGGGCGATTCCGCTCTTCCCCGCGCTCGATCCGCCGTTGAGAATGATCACTTGGGTGGGCATGCCGCCACCGTAGGCGTCGGGAGAGGAAGCGGCCAGTGGATACTGCGAGCGCCCGGGACGGCGGAACCATCCGCCTGATGACCTGGAATCTATGGTGGCGGTTCGGGCCCTGGGAAGCGCGCAGGGACGCGATCGCGCACGTGCTGCGGGAGGAACGGCCCGATGTCCTGGGGCTGCAGGAGGTGTGGGGGAGCGCGAGCGAGAACTTCGCCGGGTGGCTCGCCAAGGAACTCGGCATGGAATGGGTCTGGTCCCGCTCACCGGTCCAGGACCGGTGGCACCGGCGCAACGGCGGTGACACCTCGGTCGACGTGGGTGTCGCCGTCCTGAGCCGGTACCCGATCCTGGAGACGGCGGAGCGCCGGCTGCCGGCGGCAGGCTTCCCCGACGACGGCAAGACCGTCCTGCACGCTCTGATCGACGCCCCCGGCGGCCCGCTGCCGTTCTTCACCACCCATCTCAACTCCGGCCCGGCGGAGTCCGGCGTGCGCTGCGCGCAGGTGCGGGAGCTGGCGGCGTTCGTGAACGAGCGGACGGGGTGGGGGACGGTGCGGGCGAGCGGGAGCTTCCCACCCGTCGTGTCCGGCGACTTCAACGCGGAGCCCGACTTCGACGAGGTACGGCTGATCGGCGGCTACAAGACCGCACCTGCCGAACCCGGGCTGGTGCTGCTGGACGCCTGGCGCTTCGCCGACCCCTCGCAGCCGCACGGCACCTGGGACATCGCCCACCGGGATTCGGTCAACTTCGGGGATCGCCCGAGCCGTATCGACTACCTCTTCGTCGGACTGCCGGGCCCCGACGGCCGCGGCTGGATCCGCAGCGCCCGCCGCGCGGCCGACGCACCCGTCGACGGGGTGTGGCCCTCCGACCACGCCGCCGTCGTCGCCGAGCTCGCGACCGGCCCTGTTCTAGCCGTCGATCCACTCGGCTGACAGCGCCCGCGCCGGATTGGCAGCAGCGGCGGCCCCCGACGTCCTCGACCTGCTCTGCGGGAAGTTGGAGGTGCCGCCGTCCAGCGTGATCCTCGTGTCCTTCCCGACGGCGTCCTTCCCGAGGGCGGCCGTCACGACGCGCAGTCCCGCCAGCGCCTTCGGCACACCGATGTACGGGGCGAGATGGACCATCACCTCGACGATCTCCCGCGGCTCGATCCCGATGCGCAGGCTGTTGCGCACATGGTCGTCCAGCTGCGGCTCCACACCGCCCAGCGCCGCCAGCGCGGCGAGGTTGGCGATCTGCCGGTCGCGCAGCGCCAGCCCCTCGCGCTGGTAGGTGCCGCCGAACAGGGCCGTCACGATCCAGTCCGGGAATCCGGGGGCGACCGCGTCGAGGCGGGAGAGAGTGGCCTCGATGGTCTCCGGGCCCGCCAGTTCGCCGAGCAACCGGTAGCCGGCCTCGCGGTCGATGCTCGCCTGCTTCACCACTGTCGTCCCGTCTCGATGGTGTTCCGTTCCGGCGCCGACAGGTGCAGCACCTCGTAGCGGTCCCCGGCCGCGGCGGGAGCGGTGTGCTCCCAGAGCGTGAAGTGCAGCAGTTCCCAGTGCCGGGGATCGACGGCGAGCGCGGCCGAGTGCACGCCGGGCGTGCCGGCGTACTCGCGGACGGTGCCGGCGGCGCGGTCGATGACGGCGGCCGGATCCTCGCCGGGAGGGATCGGCACGGCGCGGCGGGCGGCCGCCCGGGGAACCCGGCCCGCCGCGGGCCCGTGCTCGAAGGCCAGCCCCGTCCAGTGCTCGACCTCGGGGCGGCCGAAGTCGTCGATGATTCCCTGGAATCCCGGCCCCCAGAGGAAGCTGTTCATGCCCTGCGGGGTGTTCCACAGATAGAACGGCGCGTACTGGTTGACGGGCGACTCGCCCCCGACCTCCGGCTGGGAGGTGCCCCCCGTGCCGCGCTCGCGGATGAGGTACGCCTTCAGTCCGAGACCGGGGAAGTCGTCGAGCAGATGGCCCCGGGACTCGACCCGACGGCGGATGATCTTCATGTCGTAGTCGGCGGGCAGCGTGATCCGGTACTGCATGGCGTGCATCGGGCTGAACTCCCTACGGCTCGGCGGTGGTCACCGGTCGGCGGTGGTCGAGCGGGCGGCGAGCAGCGCGACCGCACCGCGCACCGCCTGGTGGAACGGCTCCTGCGAGTCCTCGGCGCGGGCGAGCACATAGCCGCCCTGGACGACGGCGGTGATCATGGCGGCGGTGTCCCGCGGATCGAGCGCGGCGTTGAACTCGCCCGCGGCCAGGCCCTCGGCGATGATCTCCGCGAGCCGTCCGCGCAGCCAGGCGAAGGTCTCCTGGACCGGGCGGCGCAGCTCCGGGCTGTCGATCACGTCCGGATCCATGGCCATCCGGCCGACCCGGCAGCCGCGCAGCGCGTCGCGCTCGCGCAGCAGATAGGCCGAGACCCGCTCCAGTGCGGTGCCCCCGCCCGACATCTGGGCGTCGGCCTGGGCCATCAGCTGCTCCGCGCTGCGCCGCATCGCGGTCAGCGCGAGCTCGGGCTTGCCGGAGAAGTGGTGGTACATGCTGCCCTGGCCGGCGCCCGCGTGCTGCTGGATCGCCTTGGGGCTGGTGCCGGTGTAGCCGCGTTCCCAGAGGAGTTCCTGGGTGCTCGCGATCAACCGTTCCGAGGTCTCCATGATCCGAGTGTACATACTAGTAGGTACAGAATCCACGGGGTGAGGCGATGTGCCGTGCGGCCGCACCGCCTCACCCGGTCGGAGGCCCTAGTCGCGCCGGAAGCCGTAGGCACGCTCCACGCGGGCCACTTCGACGCTGTACGAGGCGTACCACCGCTCCCGGCCCAGCCGTTGCACCTCCAGGTGCTCCGGATCGGCCTTCCAGGAGGCTATGGACTCCGCGTCCGAGTAATAGACCACCAGCAGATCGCGGCCGTCGGGACCGCTCTCCGACTCGCGGCCCAGGTATCCGGGCCACTTGGCGGAGAGCGGTCCCATGCGGCGGTTCGCGTCCGCGTACCCCTCCGGGTCCTCGCCGCTCGGCAGTGTCGTGATGATGACGGCGTAGTACGGCGGCTCGGGACGTTGGAACGAGGTGGAATCGGCGGACACGCGCGCACTCCGATCGACGGGGGATCCTGACCGCTGATCGTAAGCGCCGCCACTGACAACGGCCCGGGACGTCCCCTCGGGCGGCCGCCCGACTACCGCCCGGCCTCCGCCGCGTCGGTGGCCACCGAACGGGCCCAGCGGTAGTCGGCCTTGCCGCTGGGGGAGCGCTGGATGCTGTCCATGAGGACGAGGCTGCGCGGGATCTTGTAGCCGGCCAGCCGGGTGCGGCAGTGCGCCTGGATGTCGTCGAGGGTCAGTGGGTCCGCACCGTCGCGCGGCTGGACGACGGCGGCGACGTGATTGCCCCACTTCTCGTCCGGCACCCCGGCGACCAGTGCGTCATAGACGTCGGGGTGCGCCTTGAGCGCCTCCTCGACCTCCTCCGGATAGACCTTCTCGCCACCGGTGTTGATGCACTGCGAACCGCGCCCGAGAACGGTGACGACGCCGTCCTCGTCGACCGTCGCCATGTCCCCGAGCAGCACCCACCGCTCGCCGTCCCGCTGGAAGAACGTCTCCGCGGTCTTCTCGGGGTCGTTGTAGTAGCCGAGCGGTACGTGTCCGCGCAGGGCGATGCGTCCCGGTTCGCCGACCGTGACCGGCTCCAGCGTGGCCAGGTCGACCACCGCGATATGGGAGTTGACCCGCAGCCGGAAGCCGTTGGCGGGGCTGGAGTCGTCGGTGGCCGTTCCGTTGAAGCCGGACTCCGAGGAGCCGAAGTTGTTCAGGATCATGACCGTCGGGACCAGCGCCTGGAACTGGGCGCGGACGGTCTCGGACATGATCGCGCCCGAGCTGGAGATGGTGAACAGCGAGGAGCAGTCGGTGCCGGCCAGCGGTCCGGCGAGGGCGTCCGCCAGCGGCCGGAGCATGGCGTCGCCGACCAGCGAGACGCTGCTGACCTTCTCCTTCTCGATGGTGCGCAGCACCTCGTCCGGCACGTACTTGCGGTGGATGACGACCTTCTGGCCGAAGTTGAAGCCGATGAACGCGGTGAGCGTGGAGGTGCCGTGCATCAGCGGCGGGGTCGGGAAGAAGACCAGCCCCTCGCCGCCCGCGGCGACCCGCTCCGCCAGCTCCTCGGGCCGCTTGACCGGCTCGCCGGTGGGGGCGCCGCCGCCCATGCCGGAGAAGAAGAGGTCCTCCTGGCGCCACATGACGCCCTTGGGCATACCGGTGGTGCCGCCGGTGTAGATGATGAACTGGTCGTCCGCGGAGCGCGGCGGGAAGCCGCGGTCCGGGGATCCGGCCGCCTCGGCGTCGGTGAAGGCCACCGGCGCGATGGCCGGTTCCCGCTCGTCCCCGGCCGGAACGCCCACCCTGACCAGGTGCCGCAGCTTCTCGGTGTGCGGCAGTGCGGCGGCCACCCGGCCGGTGAACTCGGCGTCGAAGACCAGTGCCGTCAGATCCGCGTCCCGGTAGAGGTAGACCAGCTCCTCCTCCACGTACCGGTAGTTGACGTTCACCGGCACGGCACGGGCCTTGACGCAGGCCAGTGCCGTCTGCAGGTACTCGATGCCGTTGTAGAGATGCAGTCCGACGTGGTCGCCGGGAAGGATCCCGCTGCCGATCAGGTGGTGCGCGATCCGGTTCGCGGCCGCGTCGAGCTGGGCGTACGTCAGCCGCCGCTCGGCGCCCGATCCGGGGTGGTCGATGTAGACGAGCGCCTCCCGGTCCGGGACCACGTCCACGACCGACTCGAAGAGGTCGGCAAGGTTGTACTCCACGGCTCCTCCAGCCTTGATGCTGCGAAGGTCTCGGCGGTCATTAGAACCCTCCTGGAGCGAGGTGGGAAGGGTTCCCGGGCGGGAAATCTGACTGGTAGTCAGAAAACTATTGAACTCGACCTGCGCCTACTGCAACCTGTTCTAGGTCCGCGACGGAAGATTGCGACCTTGGAGGCCGGCCATGGGCGGCACGGAACATCTCACGGTGGAGCGCGTCGGCGCGACGCTCGTACTGACCCTGAACCGGCCCGAGGCGAAGAACGCCCTCTCGCTGCCGATGCTGGTCGGTCTGTACGACGGCTGGCTGGCGGCCGACGCCGACGACTCGATCCGCTCCATCGTCCTCACCGGGGCCGGCGGCACCTTCTGCGCCGGCATGGACCTCAAGGCGCTGGCCTCCGACGACGGCGCGATGGCCGGGCAGGAGTACCGCGACCGGATGAAGGAGGACCCCGATCTGCACTGGAAGGCGATGCTCCGGCACCACCGGCCGCGCAAACCGGTGATCGCCGCCGTCGAGGGGTACTGCGTGGCCGGCGGCACCGAGATCCTGCAGGGCACCGACATCCGCGTCGCCGGGGAGAGCGCCACCCTCGGGCTCTTCGAGGTCCGGCGCGCGCTCTTCCCGATCGGCGGCTCCACCGTGCGGCTGCCCCGGCAGATCCCCCGCACCCACGCCCTGGAGATGCTGCTCACCGGCCGCCCCTACTCCGCGGCGGAGGCGAAGGACATCGGCCTGATCGGCCATGTCGTGCCCGACGGCACGGCGCTGAAGCGAGCCCTGGAGATCGCGGAACAGATCAACGCCAACGGGCCGCTGGCCGTCGAGGCGGTCAAGGCGTCCGTGTACGACACCGCGGAGATGACCGAGACGGAGGGCCTCAAGCACGAACTGGAGCGGGGCTGGCCGATCTTCGCCACCGCCGACGCGAAGGAAGGTCCCCGGGCCTTCGCCGAGAAGCGCCCCGCGGTCTTCAAGCGCGCCTGACCCCAGGGACCCAAGGAGAGAAGCCCCCATGACCGAAGTCCTCAGCGCACCACTGGTCGTCGAGTTCCCGTTCACCCGCTCGCTCGGCCCCGTCCAGAGCGCGTTCCTCACCGGCCTGCGCGAACGCACCGTGCTCGGTGTGCGCACCGGCGACGACCGGGTGCTCGTACCGCCCGTCGAATACGACCCCGTCACCTCGGCGGAGCTGCGGGAACTCGTCGAGGTCGGCGCCACCGGCACCGTCACCACCTGGGCCTGGAACCCCGACCCCGGGCGCAACCAGCCGCTCTCCACGCCCTTCGCCTGGGTCCTGGTCCGCCTCGACGGCGCCGACACCGCGATGCTGCACGCCCTGGACGCGGCCGGCCCCGACGCCGTCAGCACCGGAATGCGGGTACGGATCCGCTGGGCCGCCGAGCGGGTCGGCGCGATCACCGACATCGCCTGCTTCGAACCGGACGACGGGACCGGGCCGCCGGAGCGCGCGGCCACCGCGCACCACGGCGAGTTCACCGATCCGGTGACCGGCATCGTCGCCCCCGCGCGCCTCGACTACGTCTACAGCCCCGGCCGGGCCCAGACCCGCTACCTCGCCGCGCTCGCCGACCGCAAGATGATCGGCGAACGCTGCCCGTCCTGCCGCAAGGTCTACATCCCGCCCCGGGGCGCCTGCCCCACCTGCGGCGTCGCCACCGAGGAACAGGTGGAAGTGGGACCTGGCGGCACCATCACCACCTTCTGCATCGTCAACATCAAGGCCCGCGGCCTCGACATCGAAGTGCCGTACGTCTACGCGCACATCGCCCTGGACGGCGCGGACCTCGCCCTGCACGGGCGCATCGGCGGCCTCCCCTACGACCAGGTGCGGATGGGCATGCGCGTCGAACCCGTGTGGAGCGACGACGGCGGCTTCCCCGACCACTACCGGCCGACCGGAGAGCCCGACGCCGGCTACGACACGTACAAGGAGATGGTCTAGATGCGGGACGTCGCGATCGTGGCGTTCGCCCAGAGCCGGCACGCCCGCAGCACGGCCGAGGTCTCCGAGGTCGAACTGCTCATGCCCGTGCTGCACGAGGCGTTCGACCAGGTCGAACTGAAGGCCAGCGACATCGGCTTCACCTGCTCCGGGTCGTCGGACTACCTCGCCGGCCGGGCCTTCTCCTTCACGATGGCCCTGGACGGGGTCGGCGCCTGGCCGCCGATCTCCGAATCGCATGTCGAGATGGACGGCGCCTGGGCGCTCTACGAGGCCTGGGTGAAGATCCTCACCGGTGAGGCCGACACCGCGCTGGTGTACTCCTACGGCAAGTCCTCGCCCGGCGACGTCCGCGAGGTACTGACCCGCCAGCTCGACCCGTACTACGTCGCGCCGCTGTGGCCCGACCCGGTCGCGCTCGCCGCGCTCCAGGCGCGGGCCCTCATCGACGCGGGGCACACCAGCGAACCCGAACTCGCCGGGGTCGCCGCCCGCAGCCGCGCCTCCGCGCGGGACAACCCGTACGCGCAGCTCACCTCCGTCCGCGACGGCGGGGAGTACGTCGTCCAGCCGCTGCGCCGCCAGGACTGCCCGCCGGTCGGCGACGGCGCCGCCGCGATCGTGCTGGCCGCCGGGGACACCGCCCGCCGGCTCTGCGCCAGGCCCGCGTGGATCCGCGGCCTCGACCACCGGATCGAGGCGCACAGCCTCGGCGTCCGCGACCTCACCGACTCACCGTCCACCCGGCTCGCGGCCGAACGGGCCGGGCTCTTCGACGCGCCGGTCGACACCGCGGAACTGCACGCGCCGTTCACCTCCCAGGAGGTCGTGCTGCGCAGGGCGCTGCGGCTGGGCGACGAGGTGGACGTCAACCCGTCCGGCGGTCCGCTCGCCGCCAACCCCATCATGGCCGCCGGCCTGATCCGGCTCGGCGAGGCGGCCGCCCGCATCCACCGCGGCGACTCCGACCGCGCCGTGGCCCACGCGACCTCCGGTCCCTGCCTGCAGCAGAACCTGGTCGCCGTCCTGGAAGGGGATGTGAAATGAGCAAGGCACCCGTGGCCGTCGTCGGCATCGGCCAGACCAAGCACGTCGCGGCCCGGCACGACGTGTCGATCGCGGGGCTGCTGCGCGAGGCGGCCCTGCGGGCGCTCGCCGACGCCGAACTCACCTTCGCCGACATCGACGCGGTCGTCATCGGCAAGGCCCCGGACTTCTTCGAGGGCGTGATGATGCCGGAGCTGTATCTGGCGGACGCCCTCGGAGCGGTCGGCAAACCGATGCTGCGGGTGCACACCGCGGGCTCGGTCGGCGGCTCGACCGCGCTGGTCGCCTCCAACCTGGTCGCGGCCCGCGTCCACCGCACCGTACTGACCGTCGCGTTCGAGAAGCAGTCCGAGTCCAACGCCATGTGGGGGCTCTCGCTGCCGATCCCGTTCCAGCAGCCGCTGCTCGCCGGCGCCGGCGGCTTCTTCGCCCCGCACGTACGCGCCTACATGCGCCGCACCGGGGCGCCCGACCACATCGGCTCCCTCGTCGCGTTCAAGGACCGCCGCAACGCCCTGAAGAACCCCTACGCCCACCTGCACGAGAAGGACATCACCCTGGAGAAGGTGCGGGCCGCCCCCATGCTGTGGGACCCGATCCGCTACTCCGAGACCTGCCCGTCCTCCGACGGCGCGGTCGCGATGGTGCTCACCGACACCGAGGGCGCGGCCCGGACGCCGCGCCCGCCCGCCTGGCTGCACGGCGGGGCCATGCGCAGCGAGCCGACGATGTTCGCGGGCAAGGACTACGTCAGCCCGCAGGCCGGCAAGGACTGCGCCGCCGATGTGTACCGGCAGGCCGGGATCACCGATCCGCGCCGGGAGATCGACGCGGTCGAGATGTACGTGCCGTTCTCCTGGTACGAGCCGATGTGGCTGGAGAACCTCGGCTTCGCCGCCGAGGGGGAGGGCTGGAAGCTCACCGAGGCGGGCGTCACCGAACTCGACGGCGATCTCCCCGTCAACCCGTCGGGCGGGGTGCTGTCCACCAACCCGATCGGCGCGTCCGGCATGATCCGGTTCGCCGAGGCGGCGCTGCAGGTACGCGGCCAGGCCGGTGAGCACCAGGTGGAAGGGGCCCGCCGGGCGCTGGGCCACGCGTACGGCGGCGGCGCGCAGTTCTTCTCGATGTGGCTCGTCGGCGCGGACCGGCCCACCACCTGATCGGGCGGTGTATCCGGGCAGCTTGTCCCATTGCCTGTCGGGCAAAGGGCCCGGTGGCTAGGCTGGGTCGCGGATGACGACGTGGGAGGAGAGCGGACGTGGCCGAGAGCACCATCGGACAGCCGTTGACCAACGGTAAGAAGCCGCAGCTGGATCTTGCGAGCGCGGACTGGCAGTCCAGCAGTCAGGGCACGGGCGACGTCCAGATCGCCTTTATCGAGGGCTACATCGCGATGCGGGACGGGCGGAGCCCGGACGGGCCGTCGCTGATCTTCACGCCCGCCGAATGGCGCGCCTTCGTACTCGGCGCGCGTGACGGCGAGTTCGACCTCACCTGAGGCGTCCGTCCCGTACGCCCCACCGGCCGCCGGGCCTCGTCACCGAGGCCCGGCGGCCGGCTGTTCGGGGCCGGACACCAGCATGGCTACGGCCACGGCTACGACTACGGCCACGGCCCGAGTTCGGGCAGCGGCGCCACTCCGCTGTCCAGCGGGCCCAGCGGCTCGCGTCCCGCCAGCCAGGCGGTGAGGTCGGTGAGCGCACCGCCTACGGTGACCGGTTCGCCGTCCCCGAGGACAAGTGCCTCCGGGCCGTCCGACGCCGCGAGCGTCAGCCGCACCGCGTCCGGTACCCGCGGCGCGAGGAAGTCCAGGACGTGCGCGCAGAACGGCCGTGACCACTGCGCGGTCCGGTACCCGATCGCGGCGTCCGCCGTGTGGATCTCCAACTCCCGCCACCAGGCGAGCGCGGCGGCCGACAGCGTGGCGTCGCGATAGCGCACCGGCCGCTCCAGGTCCCGCGGGCCGACGGCCGTCCACGCCTGCTCGGCCTCGTCGAGCGCCGCGGTGACGGCCGCCCGCAGTTCGGCGGCCGAGCGGCCGTGTCCGGCCTCGATGGCGGCGTCTCGGGCCGGCCGCCCGCCGTCGTAGGGATCGATCAGCTCGTCCTTGAGGGCGTAACGCGCCTGCCGGGCCAGGGCGAACCCGACCCCTTCGACATGGCTGAGCAGGTGCCCGCGGGTCCAGCCGGGCAGTGCGCTCGGGGCGCGGACGTCGGCGTCGGTCAGCCCGCCGAGCAGCGCCCGCAGCCGCGACTGACTCTCCAGGACCGCCGGTACGGGGTCGGGACGGTTCACGGCCACAGCAGCTCCTTGTGCCGGCCGCCGTCGGAACGGCGGTGGGTCGACCGGGTGTGATCCCGGTTCTTGTCGCCCCGCCGGAAGTCCACTTGCCGGCACTCCACCTGCTGGGCGCATCAGCTAATGCATCGCCGCGAATATAACATTAGGTCTCCGCTCCGGGGTGGCTGGTTCCGGCCGTCCCGGTGGCGGGTATCAGGACGTCCGGCGGCTTTGCCCGTGCTTGGGTCGCCCGTCATCTTGTGTGTGGCAAGTGGCCATGGCAGTCTCCGCGCGTATTGGCGCGCCCGTCGCGTTCTCCCCGTTCAATTCGGCGCGACCCCGCACCTGTGTCCCCTGACCGAGGAGTCGCCTTGACGCCCTTGTCCCGCCGTGGATTCCTGGGAGCGGCCGGCGCCGCCGCCGCGTTCGGCACGCTGCCCGCCTCCATCCAGCAGGCCATGGCCGCCACCTCGGCGGCCGGCACGCTCGACGATGTCGAGCATGTGGTGATCTTCATGCAGGAGAACCGTTCGTTCGATCACTACTTCGGCACCCTCAAGGGTGTACGCGGCTACGGCGACCGGTCGCGGCTGCGCTTCCCCAACGGCCAGGACGTGCTGCGCCAGACCGCGAACGGTCCCTCCGGCGGCAGTCTCGTACTGCCCTGGCACCTGAACACCGCGACGACGGACGCGCAGCGGGTGCGGGACCTCGACCACGGCTGGTCGGGCACCCACAGCGCCTGGAACAGCGGCAAGTACAACAACTGGGTGCCGGCCAAGAGCGCCTGGTCGATGGGGTACTACCAGCGCGCCGACATCCCGTTCCAGTTCGCGCTGGCCGAGTCGTTCACCCTCTGCGACCAGTACTTCTGTTCCGTGCAGGGGCCGACCAACCCCAACCGGCTGTACCAGTGGACCGCCACCGTCGACCCGGCGGGCAGGAACGGCGGGCCGGTCACGGACAACTCCGAGAAGGGGTACTCCTGGACCACCTACGCCGAGCGCCTGCAGTCGGCGGGCATCTCCTGGCGGGTCTACCAGCAGCAGGACAACTACGACGACAACCCGCTCGCCTGGTTCAAGAACTTCAAGAGCGCCGCCACCACGTCACCGCTCTACGTCAACGGGATGCAGCGGCGTTCCGCCGACGCGTTCAACCAGGACGTGAAGAACGGTACGCTGCCGGCCGTCAGCTGGGTCGTGGCCCCGGCCAACCAGAGCGAGCACCCGGACTACCCGCCGGCGTACGGCGCGAACTACACCTCGAAGTACGTCCTGGAGTCGCTCGCGGCGAACCCGGCCGTCTGGGCCAAGACCGTGGTCTTCCTCAACTTCGACGAGAACGACGGCTTCTTCGACCATGTGGCGCCGCCCGTCCCGCCCGCCGGAACCGCGGACGAGTTCATCGGCGGGGTGCCCATCGGTCTCGGCCCGCGCGTGCCGATGATCGTGATCTCGCCCTGGAGCCGCGGCGGCTACGTCAACTCCGAGGTCGCCGACCACACCTCGCCGCTGCGGTTCCTGGAGAACTGGACCGGGGTGAAGGAGACCAACATCTCCGCCTGGCGCCGCACCGTCTGCGGTGACCTGATGAGCGCCTTCGACTTCAGCACGAAGAACACCACGTTCCCCTCGCTCCCCGACACCGCCGCGCTGGTCGCCGCCTGCGACGCCCAGAACTCGCTGCCCGACGCCGCCCCGCCGTCGGCGCAGGTGGCGCCGGTCCAGGAGTCGGGCACCCGGCCGGCCCGGAGGATCGGCTACGGCTTCGACACGACGTCGTGGACCGAGACGAGCACCGGCCGCATCTGGATCAAGGTGGTCAACACCGGGACGCTGGGCGCCGGGTTCGCGATGTACACCGTCAACCACCGCACGTACGACAACTGGCGCTACACCGTTCCCGTCGGCGGCAGCGTGCAGGACTACTTCAGCGCCCAGACGTACGGCGGCGGCCTGTACGACATCGACGCGCACGGCCCCGACGGCTATCTGCGCGGCTTCAAGGGCGATGTGCGGACCTGGTCGAACGCGGCCAAGGGGCACCCCGAGGCGGCCGTGGCCATCGCCCGCGCGACGCCGCGGAACCTGGCGCTGACGCTGACCAACGGCGGTGGCGCGGCGGTGGTCTTCACCGTGGGCGGCAACGCCGCCGGGGACGGTTCCGGCGGCAGTACGGTGACCGTCGCGGCGGGCGGTACCCAGCAGGTCGCGCTCACATCGGCGGCCGACGGCGGCTACGACTACACCGTCACCGCGAACACCGGCGACGGTTTCGAGCGGCGCTTCGCGGGCCGCACCTACCCCGCCTAGGAAGTCGGCGTCCGCCCGCATCCGGGCCGCGCGAGGGACCGGGGCCGCACTCCCGTGCGGCCCCGGCCGTTCCGCCGCTCCGTTCACGGCCGGTTCAGCCGAGGCCACCGGGGCGGCGGGCGCGGTCCGCGCCGAAGAGATCCGACCACGGCCGCTGTCTGCCGCCGCTCACCGCGGCGACCCCCGAAGCGCGGTACCGCGCGGTCTCCAGGGACCAGTCGAGATTGCCGCGCATCACATGGCGCATGGCGCGCACATAGTCCTCCACCTGCGTCCGCAGCGCGGGCGCGGCGTCGTACTCGTCGAGCACCGTGGGAAGCCGCGCGGCCAGCATCTGGAACCGCTGCACGCGCGCGTTGGCAGCCCGCGCGATGAGTTCCACGGCCCCCTCCAGCGTGTGGTCGCTGCTGTCGAGCAGCAGGATCACACTGTTGTTGACGTCCCCGGCGGCCAACTCCTTGTCCACCGACATGATGTCGTTCACGAAGATCACCACATCACTGGTGATCTCCCGCATCTCGGCGAGCGGGCCCGAGTGCAGCATGTCCGGCAGGGTGTAGCCGCCGCAGCGCTCGGCGAAGTCCAGGCACGGCTGGACGCCGATGGAGTCCCGGCGGCCCCGCAGGAAGGTCTCGAGGGTCATGGCGGGCCGCCGCGTCCGGTTCAGCGCCTCCCAGTGGTAGGCCCGCAGATAGTCCCGCCAGTGGTCGCGGAAGCGGTGCTGCCACACGGTCGGCGTGCCGGCCGCCGAACGGACCCAGATGTCGCGGAATCCGTCCGCGAGGGGGTTGTCCGACGGGTTGGCGGCGCCACGGACGGGGGAAGGTGGTTCGTAGAGGATCGACACCAACGTGTCGACCTCGCGCTCCACGTCGTCCGGCCGACGCCCCAAAGGGCCGTCGAACTGGTCGTCGAAGATGAAGAACCAGGCGTTGAAATCGGCGGCGAGGTCGAGGTCGGGTCCGGTGGCACGGGGGTAGAAGAACGCCATCAGGCGCTCCAGCCGTAGGGCGTCGTACTCCTCGACGTCGCGGTCGAAACGGAGTATCGCCAGGTCGCGCAGCCACTTGAGGGTGTGCCGGCGGGCTCGGTCGGTGTGCGGGCTCGACCGCCCGGGGAAGGGAATGCTCAGCAGGGTGGTGCGTTCCGCGAGGATGTCGCGCTGGATGGGGCCGCTGGGGGCTGTGGTGTCCGACAAGGTGCCCACCTCGGGTTGCGTCGCGGTGGTCCGGAGCCGCCCGGACCATGGGGAAAGTGAACTGGCGTTTGCCATCTACCCGTTCGTCCGACGTGGATATCCCCAGGGGGCACTACAGAGCGTCCCGGCGGGCGTACGCTCGGCGCTACCTGCCGAACAGGCAACGAGAACGGGAACGGACATGCCAGACGCGGTAGAACAATTGGGACGAGTGAATCGCTTGGTTCTCGAACGTGAGTCCGAACTCGTCGCGCTCGACGGCGCTTTGAACGATCTCTGCGGGACTCGGTCCGGCACGAAGCACGGCGGGCTGCTCGCTTTCGCGGGTCCTGCCGGGGGCGGCAAGACCGCACTGCTCGCCGAGGTCCGCAGGCGAGCGGCGGCGCGCGGCTGCACCGTGCTGTCCGCACGCGGTGGCGAGCAGGAGCAGGGCATGGCCTTCCATGTCGTCCGCCAGCTCGTCCAGCCGGTGCTCGCGGCGGCCTCCGAGGAGGAGCACCGCCGGATACTGGGCAGCTGGTACGACATCGTCGCCCCGGCGGTCGGGCTGGTGGCCTCGGCCGGCGACGGCGCCCCCGATCCCACCGGCGTGCGCGACGGCCTGGACTGGGTGGTGACGCGCTTCGCCGTCCAGCAGGCGCCCGTCGTCCTGATCCTGGACGACGCGCACTGGGCCGACGCGGAGTCGCTGGCGTGGCTGACCGCCTTCGCCCCGCGCGCCGAGGAACTGCCGATGCTGGTGATCGTCGCGTACCGGCCGGACGAACTGCCCGCCAACGCGATGGCGTTCCGCAAACTCGCCGGCCGGCACGGCTCCCGGCCCTTCGACCTGGTGGCGCTCACCCCGGGCGCCGTCCGGCGCATAGTGCGCGACGCCGTGGGGGAGAGCGCCGAGGAGGCGTTCTGCCGTGAGGCGTGGGCGGTCACCGGCGGCAACCCCTTCGAGGTCACCGAGCTCACCGCCAAGATCTGCGACCGCGAACTCAAGGGCCAGCGCGAGGAGATCCCGGAACTGCGCGAACTGGCCTCCGCCGTCAAGGGCAGCGGCCTCATCGAGCGGATCGAGAAACTGGGCCCGTCCGCGGTCCGCTTCGCCTGGGCCGCGGCCGTCCTCGGCACGTCCATCGCACCGCCGCTGGCCGCGGGCGTCGCCGCGCTCGGCCGCGAGGAGGCGGCCGACGCCTTCGAACGGCTGCGGGCCGCGCGCATCCTGACGGTCGGCACCAACGACAGCTCCACCCTGGAGTTCGTCCACCCGCTGATCGCCACCGCCGTCTACCGGGCGATCCCCAGCGCGCTGCGCGTCGGGATGCACGGCGAGGCGGCATCGGCCGTGACGGAAGCGGGACTGGGTGCCGCCACCGCCGCCCGGCACCTGCTGGAACTGCACCCCGAGGGTGACGAGTGGGTGGTGCAACAACTGCGCGGCGCCGCCCGCGAGTACCTGCGGGCCGGTGCGCCCGAGGCGGCCCAGCGCTGCCTCGCCCGCGCCCTGCGCGAACCCCCGCCCTACGGTGAGCGCGCGGCCGTGCTCTTCGAACTCGGCTGCTCCTCGCTCCTCAACGAGCCCGCGAACACGGTCAACCACCTGCGGGCCGCCCTGGAGGAGCCGGAACTCGAACCGGAGCTGCGCGAGGCCATCACCTACCGGCTCGCCCAGGCGCTGGGACACACCGGCCGGATGGCGGAGGCCGCCAGAACCGTCGAGGCCGAGGCCGGCCGGGCCAACAACACCCGCACCCGGCTGCGCATGCAGGCCGAGCAGTTCATGTGGAACGCCTTCCGGGCCGACGAACAGGACTCGCCCGCCCGCTCCCGGCGATTGGCCCGGCTGGCGGACCATCTCACCGGCCGCGGCCCGGCCGAACGCTACATCCTGGGACTGCGCGCCTGGGACGCGATGGTGCGCGGCGAACCGGCCCCCGTCGCGGTCCGCTACGCCGAGGAGGCCCTCGGCGACGGCCTCAGCTGGACCGACGAGAACTGGGGCTTCGAGGTTCCGGTCCTGGTCGCCCTCACCTTCATGTACTGCGACCAGCCGGGCCGCGCCGAGGACCTGTTCACCAAGGGCATCGCGGAGCTGGAACGCAAGGGCTGGCGCGGCGCGCACCTGTCGTTCGGCTTCACGCTCCTCGGGTACATCCGCTACCGCCGCGGGCGGCTCGCCGAGGCCGAGGACCTGGTGCACGCCGGGCTGGGCATCGCCGACCGGGTGGGGCCGGGAGTGCCCGCGCAGTGGTTCGCGATCGGCATCCTCATCGAGATCCTGCTGGCCCGCGGCCGTACCCACGAGGCACAGGAGCTCGCCGACACGTACAACTACGGCGAGGTGATCCCGAACGCGGTGGTCTACCCCGACTCCCAGACGGTCTTCAGCGAACTGCTGCTGGCCCAGGGCATGCGGGGCGACGCCGAACGCCATCTCACGGTGGTCGGCCAGCGGCTGGAGGCGCGCGGCATGCGCAATCCCGGCTGGTGCCCGTGGCAGCTGCACCTCGCCCAGGCGGTGGCGCTCGTCGAGCCCGAACGGGCCGCGGACACCATCCGGGAGGCCGTTCAGCGGGCCCGCCAGTTCGGTACCGCGTCGGCGATCGGGCAGGCGCTGCACGCGTCCGCCGAAGTGACCGGTGGCGCCGACGGTCTGCGGCTGCTGGCCGAGGCCGTCAGCCATCTCGAACGCTCACCCTCGGCGTTCGAACTGGCCCGCGCGCAGGTCGCGTACGGTGCCGCGCTGCGCCGGGCCGGACTACCGCAGGACGCCGCCGACCGGTTGCACGCCGGTCTGGAAGGCGCGCTGCACTGCAACTCGGACGCGCTCGCCGGCCGGGCCCGTGACGAGCTCGCGGCGGCGGGGATGCGCCCGCTGCAGCTGCGCAGTACCGGGACCGACACGCTCACCGGGCCGGAGCGGACGGTGGCGGAACAGGTCGCGGGCGGCCGGTCCACCGCCGAGGTCGCGAAGGAGATGGGCGCCGCGGAACGCGAGGTGACGCGCATGCTGTCCGCCGTCTACCGCAAGGTCGGCACCGATCACGCCGGGCTGGCCAAGGCCCTCGAACAGACATCGGACAACGGGTTCCAGCACTCTGCGCTGGGGCGATGAACCAGGACCTCGGAAGGTAGGGCCGCGGCAGGTCCGGGACAGGGTCCCGGACCGCCCCGCGGGCGTACGCTGAGGTGGCATCGGACGCGCGAGCGCCGAGCGCATCGGGCGCCCGGCGTACGCGGTGGTACCAGGGGGTGCACGATGCCGGAGCACAGGGCCCGTTCAGGGCGCCCGTTGCTCGAACGAGAGCCCGAACTCGCCGCTGTGGACGAGGCGTTGCGCCAGCTCACCGGCTTGCGGGCGGACGGCGGCGAGAGCCGCGAGCGGCCGCGCGGCGGCCTGCTGGCCTTCTCCGGCACCGCCGGGCTCGGCAAGACCACGCTCCTGGCCGAGACCCGCCGGCGCGCGGCCGACCAGGGCTGCACCGTACTGTCCGCCCGCGGCGGCGACCAGGAGCAGCGGGTGGCCTTCCATGTGGCCCGGCAGCTCCTGCAGCCGCAGCTCGCCGGATCCGGTGAGAGCGAACTGCGCTCCTCGCTCGGCAGCTGGTACGGGATCGTCGGCCCGGCGCTGGGCCTGTGCGCGGCGGGCGACGGTGCGGCACCCGACCCGCAGGGCCTGCGCGACGGCCTGGACTGGGTGGTCACCCATCTCGCCCAGCGGCGCGCCCCGGTGGTCCTCGTCCTGGACGACGCCCACTGGGCCGATCCCGAATCGCTGGGCTGGCTCGCAGCGTTCGCGCCGCGCGCCGCGGAACTGTCCATGCTGATCGTCGTCGCCTACCGGCCCGAGGAACTGCCCGAGCACGCCGGGTCGTTCCGCGGACTGCCCGGCAGTACCGGCCACCGGCCCCTGGACCTGGAACCGCTCACCGCGGACGCGATACGCGACCTGGTGCGCGCGTCGGTCGGGGAGCACGCGGACGACGCGTTCTGCCGCGAGTGCTGGTCCGTCACCGCGGGCAACCCCTTCGAGGCCGTCGAGCTGACCGCCAAGGTCCGCGACCGGGGCCTGCGCCCCGACCGGACCAGCGCGCACCTGCTGCGCGAACTGGCGGCCGCGGTGAAGGGCAGCGGGCTCACCACCCGGCTGGAACGGCTGGGCGTGCCCGCCGTCCGGCTGGCCTGGGCCGCCGCGGTGCTGGGGACGGAGATCTCCCCGGAGCTCGCCGCGGACATCGCGGGCATCGGCGCGGCGGAGGCGGCCGAGGCCGCGGACACACTGCGCGGCGCCCGGGTGCTGACCGGCGGCGCGACCCTCGAATTCGTCCACCCGCTGATCGCCACCGCTGTCTACCGGGCGATCCCCGACGCGGCGCGGGTCGCGCTGCACGGCCGGGCGGCCTGGTCGGTCGTCGACGCCGGCCTCGGAGCCTCGGCCGCCGCCCGCCATCTGCTCGAGACCCACCCCGAGGGCGACTCCTGGGTCGTGGGCCAACTGCGGGACGCCGCCCGCGAGACGCTGCGCGCGGGCGCCCCGGAAGCCGCCCGCAGCTACCTCGGCCGGGCCCTGCGCGAACCCCCGTCCCCCGGCGAGCGCGCCGCCGTCCTGTACGAACTCGGCTGCGCCTCCCTGCTGCTCGAGCCCGCCACCACCGTCAACCATCTCCGGGCCGCGCTGGAGGAGCCGGCGGGCGACCCCGCCCTGCGCGAGGGGATCCTCTTCCACCTCTCCCAGGCACTCGCCCACAGCGACCGGCTCGACGAGGCCGCCGACACCGTCGGCCACGCGGCCCGTACCGCCACCGATCCCCGGGTCCGGCTGAGGATGCAGGCCGAGCAGTTCATGTGGGACGCGTTCCGGGCGGACGAGCCCGGCTCACCCGCCCGCTCCCGCCGGCTGGCCCGGCTCGCCGACCGGCTGACCGGCCGCGACCTCACCGAGCGGTACATCATCGGGCTGCGCGCCTGGGACGCCGTCCTGCGCGGCGAGCCGTCCGGCACCGCGCTGCGCCACGCGGGCCGGGCCCTGGACGGAGGGCTGCACTGGGCCGAGGCGGACTGCGGCTTCGAGGTCCCGGTGCTGGTCGCCCTGGTGCACATGTACGCGGACCGGCCCGGCCGGGCGGAGGAGCTGTTCGCCGACGGGATCGCCGAGTTCGAACGCCAGGGCTGGCGCGGCGCCCATCTGTCGTTCGGCTATCTGCTGCTCGGCTACGTCCGCTTCCGGCGCGGCCGGCTCGCCGAGGCCGAGGACTTCGCCCGCGCCGGACTGCGGCTCGCCGAGCGCGTCGGCCGGGGCACCCCCGTCCAGTGGTACTCCGTCGCGGTCCTCATCGAGGTGCTGCTCGCCCGCGGCCGGGTGGCCGAGGCGACGGAACTGGCCGCGGACCACGACTTCCACGCCCCGTTCCCCGCCGCCGTCACCTTCCCCGACGCCCAGGGCGTCTACGGCGAGCTGCTGCTCGCCCGCGGTATGGCGAAGGAGGCCGCCGTGGAACTGGCCGCCGTGGGCCGCCGGCTGAACCAGCGCGGCATGCGCAATCCCGCCTGGTGTCCCTGGCAGCCGCACCTGGCGCTCGCCGAGGCGTCCACCGCCCCGGACCGGGCCCGCGCCACGGCCATGGAGGCCGTCGCCCGCGCCCGGCAGTTCGGAGCCGCCTCCACGATTGGGCACACCCTGCGGATCGCCGCCGAGGTGTCCGGGGGAGCGGAGCGGATGAAGCTCCTGGAGGAGTCCGTCGACTCGCTGGAGCGCTCCCCGGCCGGCCACCAGCTGGCCTGCTCGCTGGTCGCCCACGGGACGGCGCTGCGCCGGGCGGGCCGCCCGGCGGAGGCCGCCGAGCAGCTCTACCGGGGTCTGGAGGGCGCCCTGCAGTGCGGCGCCGACGAACTGGCCTCACGGGCTCGCGGGGAGCTCACTTCGGCGGGCCTGCGGCCCCTGCGGCTGCCCGCCACCGGGACCGCCACCCTCACTGAGCAGGAACACGCGGCCGCCGCCCGCGCGGCCACCGGCGCGACACCGGCGGCGATCGCGGCGGAGCTGTCCACCGGCGAGGTCACCGTCGGCCGGCTGCTCTCCGCCGTCTACCGCAAGCTCGGCACCGACCCCGGCGGGCTGCCGGGGGCGTACCGGACCGACCCGCCCGGCGGCCCGTCCGGGGCAGTCGCGGGGGAGGAATGAGGACGGGCCGCCGAGAGGTCCGGCGGCCACGGCCCCCGGCGCCGCGCAAGGGGCCGCGGGCCACGTACGATGGCCGTATGTCGTTCCTCCGCCGCCGCACCGCAGCCACGCCCACCGGGCCGGACTTCGATGTCCTGGCCATGGACCCGGGGGACTGGCCGGGCATTCTCGGCGCTGGGCTGCTGCCCGGTCCCGACGGCAGCTGCCAGGGCATCTTCCTGCGCTACGACCTCTTCGGCGGGCGCGGTCCCGCCATGCTGATCGGCAATCTCCCCGAGGGCTCCCCGGCGCGTGAGCTGGAGGACGGCCAGGTGCCCTTCGAGGTGGCCCAGCTGATGGTGGCCCTCGGCAACGAGGAGCCGGTGGAAGTGGTCAGCACCGAGGACACCCCCGCGATGCACGGCGACGGCCTGCTCATCGTCCGGCGGATAAAGGTCTCGGAAGCACGGATCGCCTGCGCCCAGTTCGACCGCAGCGACGGCGTCCAGGTCACCATCGCCACCTGGGACCGCCCCATCACCGACGACCTGTACCAACTGCTGAAGCCGCTGCCCGCGGAGATGTTCCAGCAGGGCTGACGGGACGCACACCGCACGTGACAGGGGCGCCGCCGGGATCCGGCGGCGCCCCTGTCACGTCCCACGGCCGAACATCCGCCCGTGGGAGAACGGCTCAGCGCGGAGCGCCCACCTGGGACGGCAGGACGGTGACGTCCTCGGCCCTGACGTACTCCACCCGATGGCCGAACTGGATCTCGTAGTAGACCTGCTTGCCGCGCACGACCTGGTGCGAGGCGGTGTCGAAGGTCGTCGAGTAGTAGTACTCACCCTGGACCCGGTTGCCGATCGCGTACTCCTGGCCCGCCAGGAGCTTGTACGGCATCGGCACGATCGCCTGCACGGGAACACCCGCAGGGAACGCCGCCGCCTCGGGATAGGCGCGCCCGTAGACCGGGATGTCGGCCAGGCCCGCCTTCGGGGTGGCGGTCCAGCCCCAGGCGTTGACGGCGGTCGGCTGCGACCGCGGGTTGTGGAACCAGGCCTTCTGGCCGAGGTACCACACCGCCGTCCAGTCGCCCTGGCGCTCGGCGACCGCGTACTGCTGACCGGTGGAGGCACGCGCCCCGACGTCGTTGACGCCCGTCGTGGAGTCACCCGTCGGGTGCAGACCGATGTCCTTCACCAGCGGCGCGTCCTCGCTCGGCGCCGTGTGCAGCCGCACCGCCTCGGAGCCGCGGGCCGGGCAGGTGTCGCCCGCCGTGACGCAGCCGGTGTACAGCGGCCGGTTCTCGTCGTAGTCCGGTCGGATGGTGACCAGGCCGCCGCCCGGACCCGCCGTGGCGTGCAGCGGAGCGCCCATCAGCTGGAAGTAGTGCGCCCAGTCCCAGTACGGCCCGGGGTCGGTGTGCATCCCGCCGATGTACGCACCGGTCGGTCCCGGCACGGTGTCGTGGCCGAGGATGTGCTGGCGGTTCAGCGGGATGTCGTACTTCTTCGCCAGGTACGCCACCAGCCGCGCGGACGTCCGGTACATCGACTCCGTGTACCAGGTGCCCGGGTCGATGAGGAAGCCCTCGTGCTCGATGCCGATCGACTTGGCGTTGGTGTACCAGTTGCCCGCGTGCCAGCCGACGTCCTTGGTCCTCAGATGCTGGTCGATGTGGCCGTCCGCCGAGCGGACCGTGTAGTGCCAGGCCAGATACGTCGGGTCCTGCACCAGCTTCAGCGCGGTGTCCCAGCTGCCCTCGGTGTCATGGATGACGATGGTGTCGATCTTCTGGCTGGCGGGCCGGTCGGCGAGGTCGTGGTTGCCGTAGTCCCCGGGAGTCGTCTCCTGGTAGGGCGCGGGCAGCCACTCGCAGCCCACCCCGCGCGGGCACTCCGTCCCGCTGTCGTTGACGTGCTTCAGGCCCAGCGCCGCCGCCTGCGCGGTGGCCGGGGCGATCCCCGGAGCCGCCGCCAGGGTGACGTTCTGCCCGGCGTCGGTCGTGCGGGACTCGCCCTGCCGCAGCACGTCGTAGACGTCGTCGGCGAAGGCGCCGGCGGTCGCCGAGTCGTCGGCGCCCGAGAAGCGCGCGACGGCGCCGTACCAGTCCGCGGGGTCGGCGCTCAGCGGCTGCCCCAGGGACTTCTGGGCGGCGGCGATCAGGGCCGCGCCGCCGGCGACATTGGCCGCCGGGTCCTTGCGCAGGTCCTGGGCCGGCAGGCCGGTCAGTCCCGCGGCCCGCTCCAGCGTGGTGAGGGTGGCGGGCAGCTTCGACAGGTCGGCGTCGGGAACGGCCTGCCCGGTGCCGGTCAGCGGCCGGGAGTCGTCACCGCGCGAGTCGTCACCGCCGTCACCCTTCTGGGGGAAGTCGGTGAGCGCCGTACGGGCGTCCGTGAGGTGCATCGGGCCGTAGCCCGCGGTGACGCTGGGCAGCCCCTGATGGGTGTCCCAGCGCGATTCCATGTACGACACGCCGAGCAGGACGCTCGCCGGCACCTGGTAGCGCTGGGCCGCGTCGCTGAACGCCCGCTGCAGCGACGAGGTGGCGGGCTGGGCGGCGTTCGCGGATGTGGCCGTGGAGAGCACGGGCAGCAGTGCCGCGGCAGCGGCCGCCGCGGTCACCGTACGCAGTGTGCTCCGTCGGTGTCTCGCTGATCGGGCGGCGGACTCTCGCAATGCGGCCTCCTTGAAGCGGTACTGGGGCGAACGGCTCCACAGAGGTATCGGCTCCCGGACGATCCGTCAACAGGCCCCAATCGGGCACTGTTTGCGCACGTCAAACGCCCGTGCCGGGAGTTTCCCCGGCACGGGCGTGCTGGCCTGCCCCGCGTCAGTGGTCTGAACCGGTGACGCGGGTGCCGGCGGGTGGTGAAAACCCCCGTGATCCGGGGGGCGGGACGGGTCCGCGCGGGGCTCAGCGCGTGCCGACGGCGGCACGCACCGCCCGCCGGGCCAGACCGCAGTCGTCGTGCAGCCGGCGCAGCAGCAGCCGCTGCTCCTCGCCCGCTCCGGGCACGGTCTGCGCGGGCGGGGTGGCGCTGCGCATGGTGCGCTGCACGGCGGTCTCGTAGGTACGGATCTCGCGGGTCAGGACGAGCATCAGGTTGACCAGGAAGGCGTCCCGGGAGGCGGGACCCTGGTTCTGGGCGAGCTGGCTGATCTGGCGGCGCGCCACCGGGTCGTTGCCGAGCGCCGACCACAGCACCGCCAGGTCGTACCCCGGCAGGTACCAGCCGGCGTGCTCCCAGTCGACCAGCACCGGGCCGGCCGGGGACAGCAGCACATTGGAGAGCAGGGCGTCGCCGTGACAGAACTGCCCCTGCACATGGGCGAGTCCGTGCAACAGCTTCTGCAGGTCACCCATGTCCCGGTCGGTGAGCAGCCCCAGCTCGTGGTAGCGCGAGATACGTGCCGGGTAGTCGATCGGCGCGTCGAACACACCGGCCGGCGGCCGCCACAGGTTGATCCGGCCGAACGCGCCGATGGCCGCACGGACATCGGACCGGGGCGGGGTCTCGGTCGGATGGCGCTGTACCGACACGACCCGTCCGGGCATTCGCTCCAGGACCAGCACACAGCTCTCCGGATCCGCGGCGATCAGCCGTGGGACCCGGGCCGGCGGCCGGTGGCGGACGAACGCCCGGTAAGCCGCTATCTCGTGCTGGAACCGCTCGACCCACGCTGGGGACTGGTCCAGCAGACACTTGGCGACCGCGGGACTGCGTCCCGACGTACCGACGAGCAGTGCGGTGCGCCCGCTGCGGCGCAGCATCTGAACAGGGTTGAACTCGGGGCATATCCGCTGAACCGCGGCGATGGCCGTCCGCAGCTGAGCGCCCTGGGGGCCGGTCAAGTCGAGTCTCCCGCTGAGCGGATGGGAGGTGCCCGTCGGGAGGCCCCGCCGAGCGGCGGTGAGCGGCGGACGGGTGCGCATGGAGGAGTCCGTACCAGCGGGGTGCGACAACCGGGGCGGAGCGGACACGGAGGACGATGCTGAATACATGAGGGGGAAACAGATCCCTTCGTGTGCCTGCGAGCTCATGACAGTGATGCGGTGCTGCGTCGGTGCGGTACCGCCTCCGACGGTGTCCGCGTCGCGGTGCCGCGACGTGGTGGCCGGTCGGTGGCGTCGGTGGTCCGGCCGGCGCGTGGACGGTTCGGAACCGGTGTCGGCGTCCGGACCCGCACCCTGGGGAATGCGGGTTCAGGCCGGTCGGCCCGGTCCGTCCACGCGCCGCACGCCCCTCCCGGGGCCGGTCGTCCCCTCCACAAGAGAGCAGTTCAGGGCTGCTCACGGGTGACTCGAACGACCTTCCGGGAGCCGGCTAGTGCCGGGCCGGGGTGGCGCGTTCCTACATCACACCCTGGCGCGGGTGGCAGACCATCTGGCGCACCCTGGCGAAGCGTGGCGAATACTCGCGGGGCCTTTGTCAGGCGATTAGTGTCAACCGTGCCGAGGAACCTGGGGGCTTGACGTGAGCAAAGAAGCCAACACCCGACTTGCGGACCTGTTCGGCCTTACCGGCTGGTCCAAGGGCGAACTCGCACGGTTGGTCAACCGGCAGGCGGCGGCCATGGGCCACCCGCAGCTGGCGACCGACACCTCGCGGGTGCGCCGCTGGATCGAAACCGGTGAGTCGCCGCGCGAACCCGTTCCGAAGGTGCTGGCAGCTCTGTTCACCGAGCGGCTCGGCCGTGTCGTGACCATCGAGGATCTCGGGTTCGACCGGCACCGGCACGCGGGGAAGAAGCAGACCGGAGAAGGTCTGCCGTGGCCACCGGAACGAACAGCCGCGGTCCTCACCGAATTCACGGGAATGGACCTCATGCTCAACCGACGCGGTCTGGTGGGCGCGGGCGCCGCGCTCACCGCTGGCTCAGCACTCAGCAGCGCAATGTACGACTGGTTGCACACCGACCCGGCCCTGGTGGCCGATGCACCGGTCATCGACAATCCACTCCACGCCGAACCCGCCGCGTACGACCGGTACGAGGCGGCTCCGGTGGGTTCCCAGGAGATCGAGGCTCTCGAGCGCTCGGTCGAGGTGTTCCGTGCCTGGGACGCGGCCCGCGGCGGCGGGCTGCAACGCAAGGCTGTGGTCGGCCAGCTCAACGAGGTGGGCGGCATGCTCGCCTACCACCACCAGGACCATCTGCAGCGCAGACTGTGGGGTGTGGCCGCCAATCTGGCCGTGCTCGCCGGGTGGATGTCCCATGACGTGGGCCTGGAGCCCACGGCGCAGAAGTACTTCGTGATCGCCGCGCACGCGGCGCGGGAGGGAGGCGACCGGCCGCGGGCCGGCGAGGCGCTGTCCCGCGCGGCCCGGCAGATGGTCCACATCGGCCGTCCGGACGACGCGCTCGATCTGATGAAGCTGGCGAAGTCGGGATCGGGCGAGCAGGCCCTGCCCCGCACCCGCGCCATGCTGCACACCATCGAGGCATGGGCCCAGGCGTCCATGGGGCGCGGCCAGGCGATGCGGCGGACGCTGGGGGAGGCCGAGGACCTGTTCGTCTCGGACAAGGGCGATGTTCCGCCGCCGAGTTGGATGCAGATGTTCGACGAGGCGGACCTGCACGGGATGCAGGCACTGGCGTACCGCACGCTGGCCGAGCACGACCCGTCCGCCGCCGCCCAGGCGCAGATGCACGCCAAGCACGCGCTGGAACTGCGGGTGTCCGGCCGGGACCGGTCGAAGATCTTCGACTACATCTCGCTGGCCTCGGCGTGCTTCATCGCCAACGACCCGGAGCAGGCCGACCGTTACGCGCGGATGGCACTGCTGACGATCGGCAGCACGTCCTCGCACCGGACATGGGACCGGCTGCGGGAGATGTACCGGCTCACCGGGCGGTACGCGGACTACACGACGATCCAGGATCTGCGGTCGGAGATCGAGGCCGCGATGCCGCCGCTGCCGAAGAACAGGAGCACCCGGCAGGTCTGACCGGCCGGGCAGATCCAGGGCGGATCCAACGTCTCCGCAGATTCAACCAGGTCAACGGCGATCTGGTCTAACCGATTCTCGCGACGAGCACGCAGGCGTCGTCCTCGCGCTCGGGGGCACCGAACTCCTCGACGACCAGCCGTACGCAGTCCTGTGCGGTGCGGGCCCGGGTGAACAGGGGCGCCATCGCGAGCAGCCGTCGTGCGCCGTCCGTCGGCTCCGTCGCGGCCGGGAACGACGTCCGGCGGGGTACGAGTCCATCGGTGTGCAGTACCAGCAGGTCGCCCGGGTTGAGGGGCTCGGCGGCCTGGGTGTACCGCGCGTCGGAGGTGGCTCCGAGGAGCACGCCCTCGGGCGGATCCAGCGCGCGCCCCGTCCCGTCCCGGAAGAGCAGTGGGGCGGGATGGCCGGCCTGGGCCCAGGACAGGGTGCGGTCGGCGGGGTCGTAGCGGCAGCACAGCGCGCTGCCGAGGGTGGGCTGGGCCGAGGTGTCCAGCAGATGGTTCAGCCTGCCCAGCAACGGTCCGGGCTCCAGCCCGGCCATCGCCATGCCGCGCAGCGCTCCGAGCATCATCGCCATGCCGGAGGTGGCGCTCACGCCGTGTCCGGTGAGATCGCCGACGGTCAGCAGTGTCGCACCGTCGGGAAGCTGCAGTGCGTCGTACCAGTCGCCGCCGATCAGGGCGCTGGTACCGGAAGGGAGGTAGTGGGCGGCCAGGTCCATGGTGGTGGGCCCGCCGCCCTGCGGGAACCGCAGGGAGCCGCGCCACGGCGGGAGCACGGCTTCCTGCAGTTCAACCGCCAGCCGGTGCTCCGACCGCGCGAGCTGCCGCTGTCGCTGGAGAGAGTCACGGGTCTCTCTCAGCGTCAGCTGGCTGCGGCGCAGCTCACTGACGTCCCGCAGTACGGCCCACATCGAAGCGGTGCCGCCGTCAGCGTCGAGCACCGGCTCGCCCACCATGTGCAGCGTCCGGGTGGATCCGTCGGAGCGGACGATGCGGAACTCACCGTCGATGGGCCTGCCGTCGACCAGGCAGCCGGTCACCATCGAGGTGAGCGCCTGCTGGTCCTCCTCGAAGAGCCAGGAGGGGAGCTCGTCCAGTGTCAGCGGACCGTCGTCCGGGTCGCGGCCGAAGATCCGGTACAGCTCGTCGGACCATTCCGCCTCGTCCGTCAGCAGGTCCCACTCGGCGCTGCCGGCCCGGCCGGGAGCGTGATCCGGCACACGGTCCGGGATGGCGGGGGACGGGAGATGGGCATCGGCGAAGTCACTGGGGACGAACGGGGCCGCGGCACTGCCGTCGTCCGCTAAACCCTCGCGGAGCTGCCCCAGATGCTCGCCCAGATCGTCGAGCTGGTGCACCGCGAGATCACACAGCGCGCGCTCCCAGCGGACCCGGGGGTCCGCACCGTCCGGTGCGGCGGTGTCGCGGCGTACCGCGTCGACCTCGCTGCGCAGCCGGCGGGCCTGGGAGATCAGCGCGTCCACCGCATCGGGGTCGGTCGACGGTGCGGCGGAGTGATCCGCGTGCAGATGGGACGGCATGACGCTCTCCGAAGGTGACTCCGATACCGGATACCGGTGCTGAGCGGCCAAGGCAGACGATGGGCCGGTAACGACTGTGGCACACGGCGTGATGGCCCGTAAGGGTTTCGGCAATACCCGATCCGGTGGTGCTTATGGCATATGCCATAAGCCTTCCGGAGCCTCCGGCGGCCCGGAGCGACACGGGCGGGGAAACCTCGGTAGGCTGCGGCCCGCCCCGGCCCCACACATTCCCACCCTCCGCCAGGCTTGAAACGCCAGGTGGCCGGTAAGGATGCCGGGCACCCGCAGCGGAAATCCCGTTGCCTTGGAACCCCCCGCACCGGATGCTGACCTCATGTTCGACCCAGACATAGCGCCCAGTGGAACCCTTCTCGGCCTCCTCCAGCGAGGACGCGGAGACGGGACCCTGCATGCCCTGGCGGCGCAGCGGGCAGATGCCCTCGCCGCTCTGGAGCAGTGCGTCCTGCGGGACCCCCGCCTCGACTGGCGGGTGGAATCGCGCTCCCTCTATTACGCGCGGCTGTACTCCGAACTGGAAGCCGGGCTCGACGGGATCGAACAGCACCTCTTCCATCCGGACGACCTCCTGGACCCCGACGAGCACCGCTGCGGTCTCGCGCTGTCCGTCCTCGGCCACCTCGCCGGCTACGGGCGCGGTGACGCCCTGCGCCTGCTGCGGCGCTACGCGGCCACCGGCGGCACCTGGGAGTGGGCCCTGGACGAGCTGGCCGTCCGTGACGACGAACAGGGACTGCGCGGCCTCGGGCCCGCCCTGCTCGCCCGTTTCCCGGAGACCGCCGAGGGCGATACCGAGCTGGCCGCGGCCGTGCGCGAGGCGTACGAGCCCCGGCCGTGGCAGTTGTGGGCCGAGGACTCCCGGCACCCCGCGACCGCCGCCCGGGTCCGCAAGGCACTGGAAGAGGTGTCGTTCGACCGCTGGCAACGCCAGCTGCGCCCGACGGGACCGACCCCCGGCTGGAGCGTCCGCGCCGTACTCGAATGGGCTGACGAGGGCCTTACCCAGTACCCGGCCGCCTACCGCGATCAACCCGCGGCCCGCTGCCTGGCCGCCGTCGCCGGACCCGAGGACCGTCCCGAGCTCGTCGCCGCCGCCCAGGACGGCCCCGCCGCCGCCCGCGCCGCCGCGCTGCGCCACCTCGCGGACCGGCAGGACCCGCAGGCCCTGGACCTCATCGAGGCCGCCGCCGCCAGTCCCGTGGACCTCGTCGTCAGAGCCGCCCTCGAATCGTTCGAGCGGATGCGCAGCAGCGACGCCATGGACCGGGCCCGCTCCTGGTCGGAGCGCGAGGACGCGCTCGGCATCTCCGCCGCCCGCATGCTCGCCTGCCGCGGCGGCGACGAGGACACCGGCCGGGTGCTGGCCGGACTGCGCAGACTCGTCCAGAGCGACGGCGCCGACGCCGAGGGCCTCGCCGTCCTCATCGAAGGCGCCGGCCGGCTCGCCATCGGCCGCGCGGCACCCGTGCTGCGCCACGTCTACCGCGAGACCTCCTCGTCCCAGCTGCGCGGCTGCGCCGCCCAGGCGCTGGCTGCCACCGATCCCGGCTTCGCCGCCGGCTTCGCGGTGGAGTGCCTGTGGGACTGCGAGGAGACGACGCGCGAACTCGCCGCGCACCAGGCCGCCACCGGAGACGTCCGGGTGCTGGCCCAGCTGCGCCGGATGGCCGCCGATCCGGCCGAGGAGGCCGAGGTGCAGACCGCTGTGCGGGGCCGCCTCAGCTCGGGCGAACCGGCCCGCTAGGACGCTTCTCCCACGGCCCCCCGCCTCCCGGCGGGGGCCGTCGGCGGTTCACGGAACCGGAAACGGCGGCCCGGCCGCCCGAAGGGTCATCACGCGTTCCACGGCGGTATAGATCGACGTGGCCCTGTCAACGCTCGGCATGGCGACAACGTGGGTATGCGAGTTGCGATCGTCACCGAGTCCTTCCCACCCGACCTCAACGGAGTGGCGCACTGCGCGCTCCGCACCGCAGAACACCTCGCCAGGCGCGGGCACGAGCCGCTGGTCATCGCACCGGCCGGGCCGAACGACATACCGGCCGGCGACGACCCCTGCCCCGTCATCCGCGTCCCCTCCCTGCCGCTGCCCCGCTACCCCCAGGTGCGGGTGGCCCTTCCGGGCCGCCGGACGGCCGCGGCCATCGCCGCGCACCGCGCCGACATCGTCCATCTCGCCAGCCCCTTCGTCCTCGGAGTGCGGGGCATGGCGGCCGCCGAGCGGCTGCGGGTCCCGGCGGTCGCCGTCTACCAGACCGACCTGGCCGGCTACGCCCGCTCCTACCTCCCTGTCGGCGAGGCCGCCGCCTGGCGGCGGATCCGCGCCGTGCACGCGGCCGCCGCCCGCACCCTCGCGCCGTCCACCGCCTCGGTGCGGGAGCTGGAACGGCAGGGCGTTCCCCGGGTGCACCTGTGGCCGCGTGGCGTCGACCCGGTGCGCTTCCGGCCCGGACTTCGCGATCCCGCGCTGCGCCGCAGCCTCGCCCCGCGCAGCGAGCTGATCGTCGGCTACGTGGGCCGGCTCGCCCCGGAGAAGCAGGTCGGCCTGCTCGCCGGGGTCTGCGGGCTGCCCGGCGTCCGGGTGGTCGTCGTCGGCGACGGTCCCAGCGCCCCCGGGCTGCGCGCGGCGCTGCCGGGCGCGGTCTTCCTCGGCTCCAGGACCGGCGACGAGCTGGCCCGGATCTTCGCCTCGTTCGACGTCTTCGCGCACACCGGCCCCTTCGAGACGTTCTGCCAGACCGTCCAGGAGGCGATGGCCAGCGGGGTGCCGGTGATCGCCCCCGCCGCCGGCGGCCCGCTCGACCTCGTCGCCCACGGACGCACCGGCCTGCTGGTGCCGCCCGGGGACGCCGACGCGCTCTGCGACGCGGTGCAGCTCCTGCAGCGTGCCCCGGCGCTGCGCGCGCGGTACGGGGCGGCCGGCCGCGCCGATGTCGCCGCACGCACCTGGGAGGCGGTCGGCGACCAACTGCTGGACCATTACGCGCAGGTGCTCAGCGCCCGTACGGCGGTCGCGGCATGAGCCGGCCGCTGCGGATCGTCCGCCTGGCGAACTTCATCACCCCCGTCTCCGGAGGGCTGCGCACCGCCCTCCAGCACCTGGGCGAGGGCTACCTCGCGGCCGGCCACGAGCCGGTCCTCGTCATGCCGGGGTCCGCGGCCCCGGGACGCCCGGCGATCCGCGCGGAATCCACCACCCAGGGGAAGGTCATCACCCTTCCCGGCACTCCGGTCCCCGGCACCGGCGGCTACCACGTCCTCGCCCGCAGGCAACCGGTCGAGGCGCTGCTCGACGCGCTCGCCCCGGACCGGCTGGAGGTCTCGGACCGTACGACGCTGCGCTGGACGGGGGAGTGGGCCCGCAGGAACCGGGTCCCGGCCGTCATGGTCTCCCACGAGAGCGCCGACGCCGTACTCCGTACCTGGGGGATGCCGCCGGGCGCCGCCCGGGCCGCCGCCGACCGGCTCAACCGCCGTACCGCGCACGCCTACTCGCGGATCGTGTGCACGACCGCGTGGGCGGCCGCCGAGTTCGAACGCCTCGGGGCGCGCAACGTCGTACGGGCCCCGCTCGGCGTGGATCTCGACCGGTTCCGCCCGGCGCTCCGCGACGGCGCGCTCCGGGCGCGGTACGCGGGCGGCGCCGCGGTGCTGCTGGTGATGTGCTCGCGGCTGTCGGCCGAGAAGCGGCCGGGCCGGGCCCTGGAGGCCCTCGCGGAACTCCGGCGGCGCGGCGTCGACGTGGCGCTCGTCGTGGCCGGGGAGGGCCCGCTGCGCGGCCGCCTGGAGGCCCGGGCGCGCGCCGCGGGGCTCCCGGTCACCTTCCTCGGCCACGTCGCCGACCGCGACCGGCTGGCCGCTCTCCAGGCCTGCGCCGACATCGTCCTCGCCCCCGGCCCCGCCGAGACCTTCGGACTGGCCGCCCTGGAGGCGCTCGCCTGCGGCACCCCCGTCGTCGCCAGCGCCCTGTCCGCACTCCCCGCCCTCATCGGCCCGGCCGGCGCCGGAGCCACCGACGGCCGTGGCTTCGCCGACGTCGTCCAACGCCTGCTGGCCCGGCCCGAGTCCGCCCGCCGCGCCGCCGCCCGCAGCCAGGCCGAGCGGTACGGCTGGCCCGCGGCCGTCTCCGCGTTCCTCGCCGCCCACGAAGCCGCGCCCCTGATCACCGCTTCCTCCGTCGGCGCCCTGCCCGCCCGCACACCGGGAGCCACGCCATGACCCGCCGCCGCCCGCTGTCCACCCGGGCCGCTGGGGAGACCCCGTGACCGCCCCCGTCCTGGCACCCGACCCCCGGCCGGGCGGCCGGCACGACCACCCGCCGGCCGGACGCCTGGCGGACGGGCACCCGCCGGCGATCCGCTTCGCCGCGCTGGGCGACTCCCTCACCGAGGGACTCGGCGACCCCGGTCCCGACGGGCGGTGGCGCGGCTGGGCGGCGCTGCTCGCGCCCGGCCTGGGAGCGGGGCCCCACGACGTGGAACTGCTCAACTGCGCCCACAGCGGCGCGCTCACCTCCGACGTGGCGGGGCGGCAGCTCGACGACGCGCTGCGCTTCCGGCCGCATCTGGCGTCCGTCCTGGTCGGGGCCAACGACACACTGCGCGGCTCGTTCGACATCACCGTCGTCGCACGGCGCCTCGACGCCGTACTGGGCGCGCTGCGGGCCGACGGCTCCGGCGTGCTGACGGCCTGCCTCCCCGACCCGGGACGCGCCATCGGGCTGCCCTGGCCGCTGGCCCGTCCGCTCGCCCGCCGGATGCGGGCGGTCAACCACGTGGTGCACGTCCTGTCGCAACGGCACGGCGCACTCCATCTGCACGCGGCGGACCGGCCGTGGACGGCGGACCGTGCCGCGTGGAGCGCGGACCGCCTGCACCCCAGCGAACTCGGGCACCGGCTGCTGGCCGGCGAGTTCCACGCCCTGCTCACCGTGCACGGCCTCGCCGCCGGCGAGCCCCCGCACCCCGACCCCGCAGGACCCGGCCCCTCACGGGCGGCGGGCGCCTGGTGGATGGCGACCCGCGGCACCCACTGGATCGCGGACCGCTGCACGGATCTGCTCCCCGGACTCCTCCGCCTCGCCGCCGCGGAATGCCGCCACCGGGCCGCCGGCACCACCCACGTCCTGGACACCCGGGTCCACGACCTGACCACCGGGGCGCTGGCCGCGCTCGACTAGGGCGTGTTGCGAAGGTCCCGCCTGGCCCACGACGCCTGGCACGCGCCCTCGCGGCGTTGTCGGGCTCGTCCACGTACGTCCGGTACGAGGACGGCCCTCCGCCTTGCGAGCGCACGCACCGGACGCCGTGGGCCACGCCCTCCGGGCGAACGGCGCTCCTTTCGCAACACGCCCTAGCCGCGGCCGCGCCGGAACCCGCGCCCGTGCACCGGGAGGAACCGTACGGGCGTGCCGGGGACGGCCTGCGCCGCCGCGGCGAGCCGCGGCTCCGGCACGACGCCGATCACGGGATAGCCGCCGGTGGTGGGGTGGTCGGCCAGGAAGACGACCGGGCGGCCGTCGGGCGGCACCTGGACGGCGCCCAGCACCATCCCCTCGCTGGGCAGCTCGCCGTCGAACGCCCGCCGCAGCGCGGGGCCTTCGGTGCGCAGCCCGATGCGGTTGGAGGCGGCGGAGACGGTGTACGCGCCGGCCGCCAGCAGCCGTGGCGCGTCCTCGGCGAACCAGTCGTCACGCGGGCCGAGCACGAGCGGCAGGACGAGTTCGGCCGGCGGCGCGGGCCACGGCATCGTGTCGGCGTCGCGGGACCTCCCGCTGGGTGCGCCCAGCGGGAGCGTGTCGTGCTCCGACAGCGGTGGCGGGCCGAGCCCCGAGAGCAGGTCGGCGGAGCGGCTGCCGAGCACCGGCTCGACGTCGATGCCGCCCGCGAGCGCCAGATAGCAGCGCAGTCCGCCCTCGGCGGCGCCGAGTTCCAGGACGGCGCCGGCCGGCACCAGGACCGCGGCGCCCCAGGGGGCGGGGCGGCCGTCGATCCGGACGGCGCAGGGCGCGCCGGTGACGGCCGCGACGACGGGGCGGTCCGTCCGCACCGCGCAGCCGTTGACGGTCGTCTCCAGGGTCGCCGCCCCGTCCGGGTTGCCGACCAGCCGGTTGGCCCGGCGGTGCGCGGGCGGGTCCAGTGCCCCGGAGCGCGGCACACCGAGGTGGGCGTGGCCCGGCCGCCCGAGGTCCTGCACGGTCGTCAGCGCGCCGGCCCGCACCACCCGCACCGACCCCCGCGCCGTGTCACGTTCCGCGTGCTGTGTCATGCCGCGTCCCGCGTGAAGCGCACCTGGGTGCCGGGGGTCAGGAGTGCCGCCGGCTCGCGCCGCGGGTCCCACAGGACGGCGTCGGTGGTGCCGATCAGCTGCCAGCCGCCGGGGGAGGAGCGCGGGTAAACGCCCGCGTACGGTCCGGCCAGCGCCAGCGAACCGGCGGGAACCGAGGTCCGGGGGGTGGCCCGGCGCGGTACGTGCCGGTGCTCGGGGAGTCCGGTCAAATACCCGAAACCAGGAGCGAAGCCGCAGAACGCCACCCGGAAGACGAGGCCGCCGACGATGTCCGGGACCTCCTCGGGTCGAACGCCCCACAGCCCGGCGACGTCCGCCAGATCGGGCCCGTCGTACCGCACCCGGATCTCCGTCTCCGCCCCGGCTTCCGCCGTGAGCGGCGGGACGGTCCAGGCGGCGAGCTCCACGGCGAGCGCGCGGGGGTCGGCCAGGCCGTCGAGCAGGATCGTGCGGGCCGCCGGCACGATCTCGCGCACCTCCGGCAGCGTCCCGGCCGCCCGCCGCCGCAGCAGCTCGGCGTGGAACGCCCCGACCTCGCCGTCCGCGTCCAGCTCCACCAGCAGCGCGCGTTCCCCCACCGGGAGCGTCCTCATGCGAAGGGCCGCAACGAGACGCCCGCGTCCTGGAGTTCGCGCCGCACCCGCCGCGCGAGGTCCGCCGCGCCGGGCGTGTCGCCGTGCAGGCACAGCGACCGCGCGCCGGCGGCGATCCGCCGGCCGCCGGCCGCGACGACCTGCCCGTCACGGGCGACCGCCAGGGCCTGCGCGACGACGGCGTCGGCGTCCTGGAGCACCGCGCCCGCCTCACTCCGCGGCACGAGGGTTCCCCGCTCGGTGTAGGCGCGGTCGGCGAACGCCTCGGCCACCGCTGTCAGCCCGGCCTTCTCCGCCGCGGCCAGCAGCTCGGAGCCGGGCAGCCCCAGCACCGGCAGCCCGCCGTCCGGCCCGCCGGCCAGCAGGACGCCCGCCACCACGGCGGCGGCCTGCGCCGCGTCTCCGACCGTCCGGTTGTAGAGCGCGCCGTGCGGCTTGACGTACGAGACCCGTGAGCCCGCCGCCCGAGCGAAGACGTCCAGGGCGCCGATCTGATAGGCGACTTCGGCGGCCAGCTCGTCCGATGGCACGTCCATGGCGCGCCGCCCGAAGCCGGCCAGGTCCCGGTAGGAGACCTGCGCGCCGATCCGTACGCCGCGCTCGGCGGCGAGCGCGCAGACCCGCCGCATCGTGACCGGATCGCCCGCGTGGAAGCCGCACGCGACGTTGGCGCTGGTGACGACGGAGAGCAGCGCGTCGTCGTCGGTGAGGGTCCACCGGCCGAAGCCCTCGCCGAGATCCGCGTTGAGATCGATGACCATGTCCGCCATGGTGCCATCGGGTCAGGCCCTGGGGGTGACTTGTGGCCGGGCGGGTGATCCGTGCCGTTTCGTTCGATGTCGGTGGCACCGCCTAATGTGTGCGTCGTGACCGTAACCACCCCGTACCCGACGACGGGCGCGCCCCGCCCCGCTCCGGGCCCGGCCGCCGACGAGGGCCTGGCCCGCCGCCTCAAGGCGCTCGCGTGCACCGCGCCGCTGCACGACCTGGACGTGCGCAAGGCGAACCTGGCCGGTGAGTACTCGGTGTACGCGATGGCGGAGGTGGCGCTGTCCGCCATCGACATGGTCACGCTCAACATGGACTTCGACACCGGGGCCGACCCGGAGCAGATAGTGACCAGGCTGCTGCCCCGGGTCGCCGCCCAGTCACCGCGCCGGCCCGTCGAGGAGCACGAGCGGGTCGCCCGCTGGGTGCTGGAGAACCTGATCAACGTCGGCAGCGTGGACCGCGGCTTCCGCGCGGTCTACGGCACCTTCGGCGCCGACGGAGCGTACGTCCGCCGTGACTACGACTTCAAGCTGATCGAGGAGGTGCCGGGCCCCGGCGGCGGCGTGTATCTGCGCACCACCGACGAGGCGGTCAACGTCCTGGTCGGCGCGCTCGACACGGACGTCACCAGCGCCCAGATCGCCGCCGAGGTCAAGCTGGAGGTGTTGATCAGCCGGGGACGGCTGGCGGACGCCCAGCTCGCCGCCGAGCAGGCCCGCTACCGGACCGTGCAGTACGCGGAGACGCTGCGCCGCGCCCTGGAGGCGACCCGGCGCAATGTCCGGGCGGTGGACTGGCTGCGCGCCGTCCCGGACATGATCGCCGAGGCGCTGGACCACGTCGCCGACCGGTACCGGCACGAGAACGCGATCCTCACCAACATCCGCAAGGCGCGCGACGAGGCGGAGGACCCCGAGCACAAGCGGCGGGCCGCCGAGCTCGTCGACATCGTCAAGGACTGCATCCGCCGCCACACCCAGCTGCAGTCCCGGCTGCTGGAGGCCGGGCCGCTGTTCCGCGCGGAGCAGGACCGCCAGGCGTTCGCGTCGGCGCCCGCCCGGGCCGGGCTGGACCTGTACGGGCAGCTGGTCTCGCCCGTCCTGCCGCTCCCCGTCGAGCAGGCGTCCCGGGTCACCGACGCCTTCTTCGCCCGCGGCGCGGGCTTCCGCACCCCGCCCGCGGTGCGGATCTGCGACCTGGTGGACGTGCTGCTCACCCCGCCCACCGAGCGCGAGCACCTGGGCGCGGCGATGCCGGAACCGGACCTGGTGGCCACCCCCGCCGACAGCCGCTTCACCGAGGAGCAGCTGGAGAGCGCGCTGGAACTGCTGGACCTGCCGGACGACGCGCCGCGCCGGCTGTCCGGGCTGCTCGCCGACGCCCGCCGCCGCGACCCCGAACTGCCCTACCTCGTCGCCCTGCTGGCGGTGCACGCCGCCAGCCCGCCGGTCGGCACCGCCTACCGGCAGGGCGAGCCGCGGCTGCTGTTCTCCGTCGACGACGGCGAGGAGCTGACGGATCCGGAGTTCGGCGGCGCCGACCTGATCGTGGGCACCGCCCGGCTCGACACGGCCGGGATGGCCGCGGCCCGTTCGGAGATCGCATGACAGCCGCCGCACCCACCCGGGCCCCCGGCCCCTCCCCCAGCTACCGCTGGGAGGTGCCCCCAGGTCGGCGGGGTCTGGTACGCACGCTCCCTGGGCGTTGTCGTCGAAGTCCCGCCGAGCAGCCATCCGCCGTCCGCCCCGAGGAGATCCACCCGTGACCGAGTACCGCGACGCCGAGACCGCGCCGCCGGCCGCGTACGGCGATGCCGCGCCGGCCGCGCGATCCGGCGCCCCGTCACCCGTCACCGCGGCCGACGCGGCGGACGCCGCCCGGCTGGTCTCCTACGGGCTGCAGCCCAAGCTGCTGCCGGCCCGGGACGCGGAGTACGCGGAACTGATCCGCAGACACCGCGAGGAGCCCGCCTTCGCCCGGCTCGCGGACGCCGTCGCCGCCGGGCTCGGCCTGATCGTCCTGGAGGTGTCGCCGCGCGCCGGGATGGCCGTGGCCGCCGCCGAGGACTCGGTGTTCGCGGTCCGGATGGGCGAGTACTCGCGGCGGGCCGCCTCCGACGCCGCCGACCGCTTCCTGCACGGCCTGGCGCACCTGGCCACCGCCACCATGGCGTTCCCCCGCCCCGAGGACCTCGCGGACGACGGGTACATCGGCCGGATCACCGTCAACGGCATCGACGGGTTCGTCCGCCAGGCCTGCCGCCGGCTGGAGGAGCGCGCCGAGGAGCAGGGCGAGAACACCGACCCGGCCAGCGACGCGCCCGGCCTGGAAGCGGCCTGGCGGGTCTGGACGCGCCGCAGCGCCACCGGCGCGACCAAGGACGCCCGGCGGCTGGCCGGTTCCACCACCGGCATCGTCGGCAAGGCGGTCGCCTTCCTCGTCGACTCCGGCTTCCTGCAGCGCACCGGGGACGACGCGGGCGGCACGTTCCGCACCACGGCCCGGTACCAGCTGCAGGTCAGGGACATGGCGGGCAGCGCGGCCATGGCCGAACTCCTGGAGCTGGGCGTCGTCCCGGTGAGCGACGGTTCCGCGACCCTGCTGCCGCCCGACGACACCGGGGAGCTGGACCTCGTCGCCGAGGCCGGCCTGCCGTTCCACGAGAGCGACAGCCACCGGGGCGACGGCCACCGGGGCGACGGCCACCGGAGCCACGGCCGCGAGAGCCACGGCCGCGAGAGCCGGCACAGCCAAGAAGACCAGCACAGCCACTCCTGAGCCGTAACCACCCGCGCGCCCACCCGCGCAGATAACGAGAGTCCGCCGCCATGTACGAGCTGTCCCGGCTCCGCCTGTACTCCATCGGCCCCGCCGGTGCGCGGTACGCAGACACCGTCCTGGACCTGCGGGGTGTCGGCGCGCCCGTACCGCAGCCCGCGCCCGCCCAGGCCGAGTTCTTCCAGGACGAGCCGACCGGCCCGCTGCGCCGCCCCGCCCCCGCGGGCGTGCTGTTCCTGGAGAACGGCGGCGGCAAGTCCGTCCTGCTCAAGCTGATCTTCTCGGTGATGCTGCCCGGCCACCGCAACACCCTCGGCGGGGCCAGCTCCGGCGTGCTCCGCAAGTTCCTGCTGGCCGACGACTGCGGGCATGTGGCGCTGGAGTGGCAGCACACCGTCACCGGCGAGCTGGTGGTCGTCGGCAAGGTCAGCGAGTGGCGCGGCCGCCAGGTCTCCTCCGACCCGCGCAAGTTCGCCGAGGCCTGGTACTCGTTCCGCCCCGGCCCCGGGCTCAGCCTGGACTCGCTCCCGGTCGCCGAGTCCACCGCCGTCCGGCCGCCCGCCGAGGGCGCCTCGGGCGCGACGGGCCGCCGCCGCACCATGAAGGGCTTCCGCGACGCCCTCACCGAGGCCGGCAAGTTCTACCCGCACCTGGAAGTGGTGTGGGAGGAGATCCACGACCGGTGGAACGAACACCTCGGTGAGATCGGCCTGGACCCGGAGCTCTTCCGCTACCAGCGGGAGATGAACGCCGACGAGGGCGAGGCGGCCGGGCTCTTCGCCGTCCGGCACGACTCCGACTTCGCCGACCTGCTGTTGCGCGCCGTCACCGACACCCGGGACACCGACGGACTCGCGGACCTCGTCCACAGCTTCGCCGGCAAGCTCGGCCGCCGTGCCGAACTGACCGCGGAGCGCGACTTCACCGCCGGCTCGCTGGAGCTGCTGGAGCGGATCGTCGAGCACGCCAGTGCCCGTGAACTGGCGCGCGGCATCCACACCCAGTCCGAGCGGCGCACCCGCGCCCTGGCCCGCCGGCTGTCCGCGCGCGCCCGGGAGGAGCGCGGCCGCGGCGCGGAACTCGCGCAGAACACCGACCGGGCCGCCCAGGCCGTCACCGACGCCGACCGGGCCCGCGGCCGCAGCGCCCTGGTGGCCGCCGAACTCGCCTACCGGCACGCCTCGCTGGCCCTCGCCGCGTCCGACAAGGCCGCCGCGGGACTGCGCCGCGAGCTGAACGAGGCGCGCACCCTGCACTCCGCCTGGCAGGCGGCCGAGACGGTGCTGCGGCACCGCGCCGCCGGAGACCGGCTGGCCCGGGTCAGCGCGGCCATCCAGGAGGCCGAACGCGACGCGGCTCCCGCACTGGCCGCCCGCACGCTGGCCGCCGGTGACCTGGTGCGCGCGCTGCACGCGGCGGCGGACGGCGCCGACCAGCAGGCGGACCGCGAGGAGGAGCGCTCCGCCGCGCTCCAGGAGCAGTCCATGGCCGCCCACCGGGACGCCACCGCCGCGGCCACCGAGGCCCAGCGGTCCCGCAGCGAGGCCGGCCACCTCGGGCAGCGGCTCGCCGAGGTCGCGCAGGAGACGGCCGAGGCCGTCGGCGCCGGCTGGCTCGACGACTCCGCCCCGGACGCCGACCCGGCCCGTGCCGCACTGGAGGCCTCCGACGCCGAGCGCGTCGCCGCCGCCGGCGCCGAGGCCGCCCGGGAGACCGCGCGCCAGGCCGCGGAGCACGCCCGTGAGGCCGCCGCGGCCGAATCCCGGGTGGAACTGGCCGCCGCCCGCGCCGCGGACGCCCTGGCGGCCGCCGAGGCCGCCCACTCCGCCGACTTCCGCGTCGCCGAGGCCCTCGCGGCAGAACCACGGCTGTCCGAACTCCTCAGCCTGCCGGGCCCGACGGCGAACGAGTCCGTCACCCGGGACGCCATCCCCGGCCCCCGCGGCTCGGCGGCCTCCGCCGGCGACCGGCACCGCCCCGACGCCGCGCCCGCCGCACCGCACCGCCCCGACGCCCGCCCGCTGGGCGCCATGGAGCTGGACGCGTTCGCCGAACCGCTGCGGGAGCTGCTGGACGGCACCGTCGCGGCCGCCGAGCGGCAGCTGTTCGACCTGCGCACCACGGCCGCCGACGACGCGCGGATCCTGGCGGCGCTCGGTGACGGCGGCCTGCTGCCGCCCGGCCCCGACGTGCTGGCCACCGTGGAGTACCTGGGCGAGCACGGCATCCCCGCACTGCCCGGTTGGCGCTACCTCGCGCAGGCCGTGGACCCCGCGGACCACACCGCCGTGATGTCGGCGCGCCCGGAGCTGGTGGACGGCGTCGTCGTCACCGACCCGGAGACGTACCGCAGGGCCCGCGAGGTCCTCGCGCAGGCGGCCCTGCTGCCCCGCTCGACCGTGGCGGTGGGCACCGCGGCCGCCCTGCTCGCACCGACCCCCTCGGGCGGCGACGGGTCCGACGTGTTCCTCGTCCCGCCGAACCCCGCGATGCACGACGAACTGGCGGCCGACGGCGAACGCCAGGAGCTGCGGACCCGGGCGAGCGCCCGGGAGGCCGAGATCCGCGCGCTGGCCGCCCGGCTCGGCCATGACCGGACGCTGGCCGCGCGGCTCGCGTCCTGGCGGTCCGGCTGCCCGCAGGGGCAGCTCGGCCAACTCGCGGTGGCCGTGGAAGCGGCCGTGGAGGCCGTGGCGGCGGCCCGCGCGGAACTGACGGAGGCGCGCGCCCGGCGCGCCGAGGCGGACGAGGTGTCGGCCGAGGCGGCCCGGGAGCGCGACGCGCGCCAGGACGCGGCGCAGCAGGCCCGGCGCCGCGCGGACCTGCTGGCCGGGCTGGCCCACCGGCTGCGCGAACGGGCCAACTGGCAGCGCCGTACCCGGGAACTGACCGAGGACGCGTCCGAGGCCGAGGCCCGCGCCGAGACCTGTCTCGCACTGGCCCAGGCGGCCGACGAGGACCGCAGGGCCGCCCAGCGCGGCGCGGACGACGCCCGCCGCACCGCCCGGGTGCTGCGCGCCGAACGCTCCGAGATCGCGGGCGCGCCCGACGAGCCCGCGCGGGACACGGCGCCGCCCTCCGGCGAATCGCTCCCCGCGCTGCGCGAGGCCTACCGTGCGGCCTCACAGCTGTACGAGCAGGTCGGCGTCGGCGCGGACCTGCGCGCCGAACAGGCCCGCGCGGAGAGCACCGAGAGCTCGGCCCTCACCGAACTGGACCGGCTGACCAACAAGGTCCGCAGCCGCGCCGCCCAGCTCCTGGAGGGTTCCGACGGCGCCGACGGCCCGTCCCGGCAGGCCGCCGCGGCCCGCGCCGAGCAGCTCGTCCAGACCATCGAGGCCCGCGCCTCCGCGGCCAGCGAGCAGCTGGGCCGGCTGCGCGGTGAATCCGAGCGGCTCGCCCCCGCCACCGGGGAGTCGCACACCGAGCTGCCCGCCGGACTGCTGCCGCGCGACGCCGGGCACGCCCAGGAGCTGCTGCGCGGCGCCAACGGCGAACTCGCCGCACGCACCGAGGCACTGGACGAGGCCCGGGGCGCGCACGCGGACCTGGTGCGCTCGCACCGGGCCGCGGAGGACGCGGCCGGCGGCTTCGACGAACTGGCCGCGCTGCTGCGCGATCTGCTCAGGGACGGCCCGGCGACCCACGAGGAGGCCGAAGCGGAGCCCGAGCCCTACGCGGGCACCCTGGAGGAGGCCCGTACGGTCTCCGCCGAGGTCCGCCGGAGCCTGCGCGGCTGCGCCACCGACCTCTCGGCGGCCGAATCGCAGCTGCGCGAGGCGTCCGACATCCTCGTGCGCCATGCCAACGCCGCCCGGTTCGAGCAGGTCAGGACCCCGGCCCGGCAGCAGATCCGTGAACTGCCGGCGGCCGGACTGCCCGAGCACGCGGCGGCCTGGGCGGTGGCGTTCGCGCCGCGGCTGCGGGTGCTGACCGACGAGATGCAGCAGTTGGAGCGCAACCGCGACAGCATCGTGGACCGGCTGCGCGGCCTCGTCGAGTCCTCGCTCGCCACCCTGCGCTCCGCCCAGCGGCTCTCCCGACTCCCCGAGGGGCTGGGCGACTGGTCCGGGCAGGAGTTCCTGCGGATCCGGTTCGAGGACCCGGACCACGCGGCGCTCACCGAGCGCCTCGGCGAGGTCATCGACGAGGCGACGAGCGCCGCCGTCCGCAAGAACTCCGACCTGCGCCGGGACGGGATGTCCCTGCTGCTGCGCGGCGTCGCGGCGGCGCTCCAGCCGAAGGGGATCTCCGTGGAGATCCTCAAGCCGGACGCCGTGCTGCGCGCGGAGCGCGTCCCGGTGGGTCAGATGGGCGATGTGTTCTCCGGCGGCCAGCTGCTCACCGCGGCCATCGCGCTCTACTGCACGATGGCGGCGCTGCGCAGCAACGACCGGGGCCGCGACCGGCACCGGCACGCCGGCACGCTCTTCCTGGACAACCCCATCGGCCGGGCCAACGCGACGTATCTGCTGGAGCTGCAGCGGGCGGTCGCCGACGCGCTGGGCGTCCAGCTGATCTACACCACCGGCCTGTTCGACACCACGGCGCTCGCCGAGTTCCCGCTGGTCGTCCGGCTGCGCAACGACGCGGACCTGCGCGCCGGGCTGAAGTACATCACCGTCGAGGAGCATCTGCGGCCCGGTCTGCCCGTCCAGGACACCGGCAGCGAGACGGTGCACGGGGAGATCACGGCCACCCGGATGTTCCGCCGTCCGCCGGAGCAGTCACGACCGCAACCGCAGTCGCAGGAGGCTCCGTCACAGGAAGCTCAGCCGCAGCCCCGGTAGCCGTGGTCGGGCCGGGGCAGGAGCGGGGGCCGGCGGCCGGGTCCAGGGTCCGGATCCGGCCCCGGGGGTCCTTCACGGCCGGTTCAGGGGCCGCCGCACGCCCGGTTCAGGCCCGCGACAGCGACCGGGGTATGTGCCCGCGCGGCTTCGGCTTCCCCGCGGTCCGTTCCTTGCGCCGTGCCCTGCGCCGCTCCCGGCGCAGCGCCCGCGCGGCGCTGCTCGGGCTGGAGACCACGCCGTTGCGCTGGTTCCACACCTGCCGGGTCACCCACACGTCCAGCACCGCCCAGGTGGCGACGATCGTGCTGACCACGGTGAAGATCATGGCCGGAGCGGACCACCAGGAACCGCCGAAGGTCAGCAGCGTGGTGATCACCGCTTCTATGAGGGTCACGGACGCGATCATCACGGCGCGGACGGCAGCGGCCCGGACAGGATCGGCCATCCGCGGGGTACCGACGGGATCTTCGACCCACAGGGAGAGGGGTTCTGTGTCCATGGAAGGTGACTGCCCGCAAATCGCCCTCGACATTCCGCAGTACCTTTCCAGCCACTCGCGGCAACGGTGCATCGCGCCCGAACCGGGGTGTCCCGCACCACCTTGCCATCCGGGTTGCCCGGATTAAACCCGAAAACAAGCCATCGGAAAATCTGGCCGACGGACTCCGGCCACCGGACTGGCTTTCGAGTTACCTGTGAGGCAGTAGTAGGCTCGCGCAGATTCCATGCGATCGAACACCCCCCGAACGGGGCTGACGTTGGGGAGGCCATGCGCTTTCGCGGTACGACGATCCGCCGGAAGATCGTGGCGCTGCTGCTGATTCCGCTGGTGTCGCTCACAGCCATCTGGGCATTCGCCGCCACGCTCACCGGCCGCGAGGTCTGGGGTCTGCTGGACATCGAGCGCATCGTCAACGACGTCGGCTACCCGACCGAGGACGCGGTCCAGGCCCTGCAGCAGGAGCGGCGCGCCGCCATCCTGTACCTGGCCGACCCCCGCCGTTCGGACTTCAAGGCCGGGCTGGCCAAGCAGGAAGCCGTCACCGACAAGGTCTTCGCCAAGTTGCGCACCAACGCGTTCGACTCGGGCGTCAGGTCCGACCTCAGCGGGGAGGCCAAGCTCCGACTGGACGCCGTGACCCAGGGGTTCGAGGGACTGCCCGCGCTGCGCGCCAAGGTCGACGGCCAGACCATCACCCGTAACGACGCCTTCGGCGCCTACAACACGATGGTCGACCCCTGCTACGACTTCCTCGACTCGCTCAGCCCGCTGAACAACGTGTCGCTCGACAGGCAGGGCCGCGCCCTCATCGTGATCACCCGGGCCCGGGAGGCGATCAGCCGCGAGGACGCGCTGATGGCCGCGGCCATCAGCGCCGGCCGGATGAGCCCGCAGGAGTTGCGTTCCTTCACCTTCGCCGTCGGCGAGGAGCGGGACTACTACGACGACAACCTCAAACTCCTTCCCGACGACGAGCGGACGCTCTACGACGAGTTCTGGCGGGGCGCCACCGGCAAGGCACTGCGCACCGCGGAGGACTCCGTGATCGCCGCGGGCGCTGCCGCCGCGCCGCGCGCCGCCGACCGGGCCTCCTGGCTCGGCACCGCGACCACCGCGCTGGGCGACCTCGACCGGATCGGCGTCCAGTCGGGCGACCTGCACAAGAAGCGCGCCGAGCCCTACGCCCTCAAGCTGTTGATCATGGCGGCCGTCGCGGGCGGCCTCGGCCTGATCGCCGTCTTCGCCTCGATCTTCGTCTCGGTACGCATCGGCCGCAGCCTGATCCGCGACCTGTCCGGGCTGCGCAAGGAGGCCCAGGAGGTCTCCGGCACCCGGCTGCCGCGCGTCATGCGGCGTCTCGCCGCCGGCGAGAAGGTCGACGTCGAGACCGAGGTGCCGCGGCTGGAGTACACCGACGACGAGATCGGGCAGGTGGGCAAGGCCCTCAACACCCTGCAGCGCGCCGCCGTCGAGGCGGCCGTCCGCCAGTCCGACATGCGGCGCGGCGTCTCCGACGTCTTCGTCAACCTCGCCCGCCGCAGCCAGGTCCTGCTGCACCGCCAGCTCACCCTGCTGGACGCCATGGAGCGGCGCACCGAGGACACCGAGGAACTCGCCGACCTCTTCCGGCTCGACCACATGACCACCCGTATGCGGCGGCACGCCGAGGGCCTGGTGATCCTCTCCGGTGCCGCGCCCTCCCGGCAGTGGCGCAAGCCCATCCAGCTCATGGACGTGGTGCGCGCGGCGGTCGCCGAGGTCGAGGACTACGAGCGCATCGAGGTCCGCAGGCTGCCCAGGCTGGCGGTGGCCGGCTCGGCCGTCGCCGACGTGACGCACCTGGTCGCCGAACTCATCGAGAACGCCGCCGTGTTCTCCCCGCCGCACACCGCGGTCCGGGTGCACGGCGAGCACGTCGCCAATGGCTTCGTCCTGGAGATCGACGACCGAGGCCTCGGCCTCACCCCGGACGCGCTGCTGGAAGCGAACCTGCGGCTCGCCGAGACCCCCGAGTTCGAGCTGTCCGACACCGACCGCCTCGGCCTCTTCGTCGTCAGCCGGCTCGCGCAGCGGCACGGCGTACGTGTCTCCCTGCGCCTGTCGCCGTACGGGGGGACCACAGCGGTCGTCCTCATCCCGGCCACGCTGCTCACCGATGCCGGTGAGGACACCGGAGCGACCCGCCTCGGCGGGATCCTCGGGGCGGAGGAGATCGACATGGACCCGACCGGAACCGAACTCTCCTTCCGGCAGTGGGGACTCGAGACCGCCGGGAGCGAGAACGGCAGGGAGCACGTCCAGGTACCGGACATCGCCCCCGAACCCGTCGCCCCCGGTCCTGACGGCGGTGACGGCGAACCGCTGCCGCTGCCGCGCCGCCGGCGTACCGCCCCGGTCCTGGTCTCGGACCGGGGCCGCCCGGTCGCCCCGCCGACCGTCCCCGCGGCCCGCTCCGCGGAGCCGTCCGGCCCGTCGGCACCGACGGCGGCCCTGCTGCCGAAGCGCGTCCGGCAGGCCAACCTCGCCCCGCAGCTGCGCGTCGAATCCGTGTCGCAGGACACCGGGACCGCGGTGCGGCCCGGCGCCGGGGCACCGCGCGAACGCACCGCCGACGAGGTGCGGGACCGGATGGCCGCGCTGCAGCGCGGCTGGCAGCGTGGGCGCGAACACGACATCGCAGAAGACAGCGTCGGCCCGCACGGCCCGGGCGACGAACCAACAGCACCGAGAACGACTCCTGAGGGGAACGGTCGATGACCGCACCATCGAGCCCGACACGCGAGCTGAGCTGGCTCCTTGACGACCTGGTCACCCGCGTGGCCAGCATCCGCAAGGCCCTGGTGCTCTCCGGCGACGGCCTGGCGATCGGCGCTTCGGACGGACTGACCCGCGAGGACTCGGAACACCTCGCCGCCGTCGCCTCCGGCTTCCACAGCCTGGCCAAGGGCGTCGGCCGGCACTTCGACGCGGGCGGGGTCCGGCAGACCATGGTGGAGCTGGACGACGCCTTCCTCTTCGTGACCGCGGCCGGCGACGGCAGCTGTCTCGCGGTACTCAGCGACGCCGATTCCGACGTCGGGCAGGTGGCGTACGAAATGGCGCTGCTGGTCAAGCGGGTCGGCGCCCACCTGGGCACCGCGCCCCGCACCGACAGCGGCGCGGCCCTCAGCGGCTGACGGCATGACCTGAGGACGGGTACGGGGTGACATGACTTCAGAAAAGGACCGATGGTACGACGACGCCGCCGGCCCGGTGGTGCGTCCGTACGCGATGACACGTGGCCGCACCAGCCACGCCGCCGAGGGCCGGCTCGACCTCATCGCCCTGGTGATGACCGAGCCGGAGGGCGAGGACGGCGCGGCCGAGGGCGATCACACGCTGTCGCCCGAGCACCTCGACATCGTCGACCGCTGCCAGCTGATGGCGACCTCGGTCGCCGAGCTGGCGGCCGATCTCGATCTGCCGGTGGGCGTGGTGCGCGTGCTCGTCGGCGACCTGCTGGACGCGGAACTCGTCCACGTCAGCATGCCTGTTCCGCCGGCTGAACTGCCGGACGAGAGCATTCTCCGAGAGGTGATCAATGGGCTTCGGGCGCTCTGACCGACGCCGCAGGTCCGCCCCCGATCCGGTAGCGCTCAAGCTGCTGGTCGCGGGCGGTTTCGGGGTCGGCAAAACGACGTTGGTGGGTGCGGTCAGCGAGATCAGGCCGCTGCGCACCGAGGAACCGCTCAGCGAGGCCGGCCGGCCGGTCGACGACATCCACGGTGTCGAGGCGAAGAGCACCACCACCGTCGCCATGGACTTCGGGCGGATCACGCTCCGCGAGGACCTGGTGCTCTACCTGTTCGGCACGCCGGGACAGGACCGCTTCTGGTTCCTGTGGGACGAGCTGGCCCAGGGCGCGCTCGGCGCGGTCGTGCTGGCCGACACCCGCCGCCTGGAGGACTGCTTCGCCGCCGTCGACTACTTCGAACGGCGCGGCATCCCCTTCACGGTGGCCGTGAACGTCTTCGACGGCGCCACCCAGCACGCGACGGAGACGGTCCGCGACGCGCTGGACCTCGACCCGCACGTACCGGTCGTGATGTGCGACGCGCGGGACCGGGCCTCCGCCAAGGAGGTGCTGATCACCGTGGTCGAGCATGCCGCGAAGGTGGCGGCGGACCGCCGGGAGCCCGCCGCCACCTGATGCCGAAGGTCTAGGGCCGGTCGTCCTGACCGTCCTCGTCCTGCCAGCCGAAGCTGCGCTCGACGGCCTTCTTCCACCGCCGGTACTCGCGCTCCCGGGTCTGCTCGTCCATGCCCGGGGTCCACTCCGTGTCGCGCTTCCAGTGCGCCTTGAGGGTGTCCAGGTCCGGCCAGACCCCGGTGGCGAGGCCGGCCGCGTAGGCCGCGCCCAGACACGTCGTCTCGGCGACCACCGGCCGGATCACCGGCACCCCCAGGACGTCCGCCTGGTGCTGCATCAGCAGGTTGTTGACGGTCATGCCGCCGTCCACCCGCAGCGAGGTGATCCGCACCCCGGAGTCCTGGTACATCGCGTCGACGACCTCGCGGGTCTGCCAGCTGGTCGCTTCCAGCACCGCCCGCGCGAGGTGCGCCTTGGTGACGTAACGGGTCAGACCGGTGATCACCCCGCGCGCGTCGGAGCGCCAGTACGGGGCGAACAGACCGGAGAAGGCGGGCACGATGTACGCGCCGCCGTTGTCCGCGACGCTGGCGGCCAGCGGTTCGATCTCGTCGGCGGAGCGGATGATGCCGAGCTGGTCGCGGAACCACTGCACCAGGGCGCCGGTGATCGCGATCGAGCCCTCCAGGCAGTACACCGGCGCCTCCCCGCCGAGCTGGTAGCCCACGGTGGTGATCAGGCCGTTCTTGGAGGGCACCGGCCGGGTGCCGGTGTTGAGGAGCAGGAAACTGCCGGTGCCGTAGGTGTTCTTGGCCTCGCCGGGTTCGTAGCAGGTCTGCCCGAAGACGGCCGACTGCTGGTCGCCGAGCGCGGCGGCCACCGGCACCCCCGCGAGCTGGCCGACGGCGGTGCCGTACACCTCGGAGGAGGACCGGATCTCCGGCAGGATCGCCTCGGGGATGTTCATCGCGCTGAGGATCGACGGCTCCCACTGGAGCGTTTCCAGGTTCATCAGCAGGGTGCGCGAGGCGTTGGTGACGTCGGTGACGTGCACCCCGCCGTTGACACCGCCGGTCAGATTCCAGATCAGCCAGGAGTCGATGGTGCCGAAGGCGATCTCGCCGTTCTCGGCGCGCCGCCGCAGGCCCGGCACGCTGTCCAGCAGCCAGGCCGCCTTCGGCCCGGAGAAGTAGCTGGCCAGCGGTAGCCCGGTCAGCTCGCGGAAGCGGTCCTGGCCGTCCTGGCCGCCGAGTTCGTCGCAGAGCGCGGCGGTGCGGGTGTCCTGCCAGACGATCGCGTTGTGCACCGGCCGGCCGGTGGCCCGGTCCCACAGCACCGTGGTCTCCCGCTGGTTGGTGATGCCCAGCGCGCTGAGCTGGTCCGCGCGCAGTCCGGCCTTGGCGAGCGCGCCCGCCACCACCGCCTGCACCTTGGACCAGATCTCGGTGGCGTCGTGCTCCACCCAGCCGGGCCGGGGAAAGATCTGCCGGTGCTCGCGCTGGTCGACGGCGACGATGGAGCCGTCGGTGTCGAAGACGATGCACCGGCTGGAGGTCGTGCCCTGGTCGATGGCGGCTACGTACGTGACGGACTCGTCGCTCATGACGGCTTCCCTTAGAACGCGGCGTTGTAGAGGGCCCCCGAGAGCGCGCCGCCGATCAGCGGACCGGCGACCGGCACCCAGGCGTAACCCCAGTCGGACGTGCCCTTGTTGGGGATGGGCAGCAGTGCGTGGACGATGCGCGGGCCCAGGTCGCGGGCCGGGTTGATGGCGTATCCGGTGGGGCCGCCGAGCGACAGCCCGATCCCGACGACCAGCAGGGCGACGATCAGCGTGGTGGTGCCGGACTCGCCCAGGCCCTTGTTGCCGGGGATGGCGAGCACCGGCAGCACGAGTCCCATGGTGGCGATCACCTCGGTGACGAGGTTCTGCCAGGGGACGCGGATCTCGGGGACGGTCGAGAAGATCCCCAGGGTGCCCAGCGGTTCCTCGTCCTGGCCGGTGTTGGCGGCGAACTGGCCGTAGTAGGCCAGCCAGGCCAGGGCCGCGCCGGCCATCGCGCCGATCAGCTGTCCCGCCAGGTAGTACGGGGTCTGGTCCCACTGGCCGGTGTCGATGGCGATGCCGAGGGTGACGGCCGGGTTGAGATGGCCACCGGACAGCGGCCCGGCGGTGTACGCCCCGGCGAGGACCCCGAAGCCCCAGCCGAAGGCGATCACGATCCAGCCGGAGGCTCTCGCCTTGGAGTGCTTGAGGGTGACCGCCGCGCAGACCCCGGCGCCGAACAGGATGAGGATCGCGGTACCGATGATCTCGCCCAGGAAGACGTCTCCGTTGGAATGCATGGCGGGCTCCTTCGTGCGGGCTGCACTGACCGGGCTTGTGCCATCCGAAGAGCGCGCGCGACATCACCAGCGGTGGAAAAGGACCTCCCGCGGGCCTGCGCACCACCGGAAGTGTTCACCTGGTGTGATGGAGCGTCAAGGCCGCGAACGGTTCACCGCACGGCCACCACCGAGGAGCCGTGGCCGAACAATCCCTGGTTGGCGGTGATCCCGGCCCGGGCGCCCGGCACCTGCCGGTCACCCGCAAGACCGCGCAACTGCCAGGTCAGCTCGCAGACCTGGGCGATGGCCTGGGCAGGTACCGCCTCGCCGAACGAGGCCAGTCCGCCACTGGTGTTGACCGGGATCCGGCCGCCGAGCGCGGTCGCGCCGTCCCGCAGCAGCTTGGCGCCCTCGCCGGGCGCGCACAGCGCCAGGTCCTCGTACCACTGGAGTTCCAGGGCGGTGGACAGGTCGTAGACCTCGGCCAGGTCCAGGTCCGACGGGCCGATCCCGGCCTCCTCGTACGCGGCCGCCGCGATGGATGCCCGCAGTCCCAGCGCGGGCGGCTCCACCGCGGCCGCCGAGTCGGTGGCGAAGTCCGGCAGGTCCAGCACGGTCTTGGGATAGGACGGGGTGACGGTGGAGACCGCGCGGATCCGCACCGGGTCCGTGGTGTGCCGGCGGGCGAACTCCATGCTGGAGAGCACGACCGCGGCGGCCCCGTCGGAGGTCGCGCAGATGTCGAGCAGCCGCAGCGGATCCGCGACGACCGCGGAGGCGGCCACCTCGTCCGCCGAGACGGCCTTGCGGTAGCGGGCGTTGGGGTTGGCGGCGCCTGCTGCCGAGTTCTTCACCTTGACCTGCGCGAAGTCCTCCAGGGTGTCGCCGTGCAGGGCCATGCGGCGGCGCGCGTAGAGGCCGAAGTACGTGGGGTTGGTGGCGCCCAGCACACGGAAGCGCAGCCAGTCCGGGTCGTCGGGGCGGTTGCCGCCGGCGGGGGCGAAGAAGCCCTTGGGCGCGGCGTCCGCGCCGATGACCAGGGCGACGTCCGCCATCCCGGCCAGGATCTGGGCCCGCGCGGCGTTGACGGCCTGCGCGCCCGACGCGCAGGCGGCGTACACGCTGGTGACGCGGGCGCCCTGCCAGCCCAGCGCCTGGGCGAAGGTGGCGCCGGCGACATAGCCGGGATAGCCGCCGCGTACGGTGTCCGCGCCCACCACGAGCTGGATGTCGGTCCAGGCCAGCCCGGCGTCGGCGAGGGCCGCGCGGGCGGCGGCGACGCCGTACTCGGTGAAGGACCGGCCCCACTTGCCCCACGGGTGCATGCCCGCGCCCAGCACTGCCACGTCGTCCGTCATCGGTCGCCTCCCAGGGGCTGCCAGTGCCAGGTGGTCCAGGTGGTCTCGTCGTCCTCGTTGAGCACACCGGGGACGAGTTCGACCTCCATGCCGACGGCGAGGTCCGCCAGGGCGGTGCCCGGGGCGGCCTGGCCGAGCACCACCATGCGCTCCGCCGCGAGTTCGACGGCGACCAGGACGTACGGCTCCCACTCGCGGGCGGGGTCGGAGACATAGGGCGCGGGCGGCCGGTAGCGCCCGTCGGTGTACGACCAGACGCGGCCGCGCCGGGACAGCGGGGTCTCCTCCAGCGTGGTGCCGGAGCAGGCCGGGTTGCGGCAGAAGGTGTCCTCCCGGGGGAAGAACACCGAACCGCAGTCCTGGCAGCGGGTGCCGATCAGCCGGAAGTCCTGGTCGGCGCCGGTGCCTTGGGCGGCCGGTCCGTCGTCCGTGTGCGGTCCGGCCTCCGTGAACCAGCCGGCCACCACAGGTTTGCGCGCTCGCGCCACGTGCCGCCTCCCCTTTGAATCTGACGGTTCGTCAGAAGTCTGCCACGGCAGGGCGGGAGAGGGAATGGCGGGGCCGGGGCCGGGCGCCGGGCCCGGTCGTCCGGAAGGCGCGTGCGCGGCCGGGTCAGTCCTGCGGCTGCTCCGCGAGCCACTTCGCGGCGATGTCGCCCAGTTCCGCGTCCCGGCCGGCCAGCATCGTCGCGATCATCTTCGCGTCGCCGCGCAGCGACCAGGCGGGGTGGCCGAACGAGGCCGGGTTGTTCTTCTCGATCAGGAAGTGCGCCGGCCAGGCCGTCCCGTAGCCGATCAGCGGCAGCGCCGCCAGATACCGCCGGCGCCCCCGGGCCAGCCCGTACGCGCTGATCGCGAGCCCGGTCAGCGTCCCCGTCAGGTGCACCCAGCGGGTGGCGGACCGGGAGTGCATCGCCACGTAGTAGGGCCAGAAATCCTCGAACGAATCGAATGTCCGCTGCGTCATGTCCGCACGCTAACCCCGGGGCCCGCCCGGCCGACAGGCCCCGAACACCTGGACGCCGTCAGAGGGCGGTGCTAAGTTCTTCTCGAACAGAGAATTACTCAATGTGAGAAGAACTCGACGAGGGGAAGCCATGGCACCGCAGCAGGAGGAGGACCGCTTCCTCGCCGCCTACGACCCGCGCGCCTTCGACCCGATCGCCGTGACCGTCGACGTGGTCGCCCTGACGCTGCGCGAAGGCGCCCTCCATGTGCTGCTGGTCCGCCGGGGCGCGCCGCCGTTCGAGGGCGCCTGGGCGCTGCCCGGCGGATTCGTCCGGGCCGGACGCGAATCGCTCGGCGAGGCCGCGGCCCGGGAGCTCGCCGAGGAGACCGGTCTCGACGCCGCCGACGGGCTCGGCCGGGTGCACCTCGAACAGCTCGGTTCGTACGGCCGCCCCGAGCGCGACCCGCGGATGCACGTGGTCTCCGTTGCCCACCTCGCCTTCGCTCCCGACCTCCCGGACGCGAGGGCCGGCAGCGACGCCGCGGCGGCCGCGTGGATCTCCGTCGTAGAACTTGAACCCGGATGGCAACCGGACGCGGCGGACCCGCGTCCCAACGAACAGGGCCGGCGGTCCGGGGCCCACGGGGGTGGTCCCGGCCGCCGGCCCGAAGGCCCCGAGCTGGCGTTCGACCACGCCGGAATCCTCGCCGACGGCCTCGACCGCGCGCGCTCGAAGATCGAGTACACGCCGCTGGCCACCGCCTTCCTCGGCGAGGAATTCACCATCTCCGAACTGCGCGCCGTCTACGAAGCCGTCTGGGGCGCGACCCTGCACGCGGGCAACTTCCACCGCAAAGTGCTCTCGGTCCCCGGCTTCGTCGAGTCCACCGGAGGCACCGCCACCCACGGCAGCGTCCGTGGCGGCCCGCGCGCCCGGCTGTACCGCGCGGGCGACGCCCGCCTCCTGCACCCCGCCCTGCTGCGCCCGGACCGCGAGGAGACCGTGCGATGACCCTCACCAGCGGCGCCGTCCACACCTTCGACCAGGCACTGGACGCCCTGCGCCACGGCTTCCCCGAGGACTTGGCGGCCGCCACCCGGCTGCACCGCCGGCTGGCCCGGCTGCTGCACCCCGACACCGCGCCGCCCGGCCGCCGGCCGGAAGCCTCCGCCGCCTTCCTGGCCCTGGCCGAGCGGTGGCGGGAGTACCTCGACGCCGCGAACCCCGCACCCCGCACCGTCACCACCCGCCGGCACACGTACCTGCTCGGCGACCCGCAGGCCACCGGCGACCTCGCCGTACTGCGCCGCGCCTCCTACCGGCGCGCCGACGGGACCCGGCACGACGCGCTGCTGAAGATCCCGCTGCAGCCGTACGACAACGATCTGATCGAGCACGAGGCCGCTGTGCTGACCCGCCTCGACACCGAGGCGGAACCGCGCCACCGCGCCTACGCCCCGCGGCTGATCGAGACGTTCCGGCACCGCGACACCGGCGGCACCGAGCGCCGGGTCAACGCGCTCGAACCGCTGGACGGCTTCCACAGCCTCGCCGAGGTCGCCGCCGCGTACCCCGGGGGCCTCGACCCGCTGGACGCCGTCTGGATGTGGCGCAGGCTGCTGGTCGCGCTCGGCTGGGCGCACCGGGCCCGGCTGGTGCACTGCGCGGTCTTCCCCGAACACGTCCTCATCCACCCCGGGCTGCACGGGCTGGTGCTCGTCGACTGGTGCTACGCGACCGCCACCGGCACCACCGCGCCGGTCCTCATAGAGCGGCACCGAGACCGGTATCCGCCCGAGATCCCCGGCCGGCGGCCGGTCACCGAAGCCACCGACCTCCACCTCGCGGCGCGCTGCATGGAGCACCTGATGGGGGAGCGCACCCCGAAGCCGCTCGCCGCCTTCATCCGCGGCTGCACGCTCCCCGGTGAGGCGGGCCGGCCGCACGACGCGTGGCGGCTGCTCGCCGAGTTGGACGAGCTCCTGGACCGGCTCTACGGGCCGCGCACCTTCCGCCCGTTCACCATGCCGGCCGCATAGCGACAAACCGACAACTACACCCGATCACATCAACAAGGGGGAACACCATGGGCAGCGGAAGCTGGTCGACCAATGTCTACGACGCCGCCGCACGCTACCGCGCCGCATCCGGCGCCGGTGCCTTCGCGTACAGCGACCACGTCACCTCGTCCGCCCCGCGCGGCTCCTGGACGGCGCACCCGTCCCTCGACCCCAAGGACCTCACCGTCCGCGAGAGCCGGGACTCGGCGGAGCACCCCGCATCGGTCGCCATCTCGGTGCTCTTCGACGTGACCGGCTCGATGCGGTCCGTCCCGCAGACACTGCAGACCAAACTGCCCGAGCTGTTCGGGCTGCTGCTCCGCAAGGGCTACGTCGAGCACCCGCAGATCCTCTTCGGCGCGGTCGGCGACGCCACCTGCGACCGGGTGCCGCTGCAGCTCGGCCAGTTCGAGTCCGACAACCGGATGGACAACGACCTCGGCAACATCCTGCTGGAGGGCGGCGGTGGCGGGCAGATGACCGAATCGTACGAGCTCGCCATGTACGCGATGGCCCGGCACACCTCCATCGACTGCCACGAGAAGCGCGGCCGGCGCGGCTATCTGTTCCTCATCGGCGACGAGATGCCGTACGGCAAGGTCAAGGCCCGCGAGGTCCGCGACGTCATCGGCGACGACCTGCGGGAGGACATCCCGATCACCGCGATCATCGCCGAGCTGCGCCGGAAGTTCGACGTGTACTACATCCTCCCGGCCGGGTCCTCGTACGTCGGCAACACCGAAGTCCTCGGCCTGTGGCGCAAGCTGCTCGGCCAGAACGTCATCGAACTCGACGACCTGGACGCGGTCTGCGAGACGATCGCGCTCACCATCGGTCTCGGCGAGGAGGCCATCGACCTCGCGGAGGGGCTCGCCGACCTCGACGACGTCGGCTCGGACGCGGGCGCCTCGGTCGGCAAGGCCCTCGCCGCGATCGGCCGCGACCGCGCCACCGGCCCGGCCGCAGGCGCCCCCCTGATCGACGGCGCGACCACCACCGGAGCCGCGGGTACGACGCGTCTGTGAGCTGAACAGGGACGCGCCGGCGGGGGCACGGCGGGGTGTCCCCGCAGGGCGGCGGACGAACCCGACCGGCACCTTCGAGCGGACACGCGCGTTCGCCGCCCGAGGAGATACCCCGGCGGGCCCCCGACCTTCGCACCGCACCGCGCGGAGGCGACCGCCTCGCCGAAGCGACCAACGAACCACCCCGGAGGGACCATGCACACCATCGTCGCCGACCTCGGCTACGGGGACGCGGGCAAGGGTGCCGTCGTGGACCGGCTCTGCTCGGCGGAGCCGGTCCGGGCGGTGGTCCGCTTCAACGGCGGCGCCCAGGCCGCGCACAACGTCGTCACACCCGACGGACGCCACCACACCTTCGCCCAGTTCGGCTCCGGCACCCTGCGCGGGACACCCACGTACCTGTCCCGCTTCATGCTCGTCGACCCGCTCGCACTGGCCGCCGAGGCGGACCACCTCACCGCGCTCGGCGTCCGGGACCCGCTGTCGCTGCTCACCGTCGACCGGGACGCCGCGCTCACCACCCCGTACCACGCGGCCGCCAACCGGCTGCGCGAACAGGCCCGCGGCGGGGAGCGGCACGGCTCGTGCGGGATGGGCATCGGCGAGACCGCGGCCTACGCGCTCGCCCACCCCGAGGACGCGCCCCGGGTGGGCGACTGCGTCTCCCGTCCCCGTCTGCTGCGCAAACTCGGGCTGCTGCGCGACCGGTTGTCCGACGAGCTGGGGCGGCTGCCGGCGCCGCCCGTCGAGCACTGCGCGGACGCCTTCGCGGCGTTCGCCCGCGCGGTCACCCTGGCCGGCGAGGGGCATCTCACGCGGCTGCTGGCCGAGGGGCCGGTCGTCTTCGAGGGCGCGCAGGGCGTCCTCCTCGACGAGTGGCACGGCTTCCACCCGTACACGACATGGTCGACCACCACCTTCGCCAACGCCGAGACGCTGCTGGCCGAGGCGGGCGGGGCGGGCACGGCGCTGAAGCTCGGTGTCGTGCGCACGTACACCACCCGGCACGGTCCAGGACCGCTCGTCACCGAGGACCCGGAACTCGCCCGGGAGCTGCCGGAACCGCACAACGGTCACGGCCGCTGGCAGGGCGCTTTCCGCACCGGGCACTTCGACGCGGTGGCGCACGCCTACGCCGTCGAGGTCTGCGGGGGAGTGGACGCGCTGGCAGTCACCCATCTCGACGCCCCCGCCCGCTGCCCCGGACTGCGGATCGCCCGCGCCTACGGCATGGACGGGCGGCTGGTCGAACGCCTGCCGGCCGGCGCCCCCGGCGATCTGGGGCGCCAGGCCGGGTTGACGGCCCGTCTGGAGGCGGCCAGACCGGCCGTCTGGGAGACCCCCGGTGCCGACCCGGCCGCCTGGTCGGCCGCCGTCGGCGAGGCGCTGTCCGTACCCGTCGCGCTGGAGTCCTACGGGCCGACGTGCGCGGACGTCAGGGACCGCCGGGAGACCGGGAAGTCGAAGTACGTGTCGGGGAACCGCTCGGGTGTGTACGTGTAGTGCCACCACTCCTCGGCGAGATTGACGAAGCCCAGTCCTTCGAGGGTGCCCTTGAGCAGCAGGCGGTTCTCCCGCTGCACACCCTGGATCCGCGGGTCCAGGGTGTGCGAGAGCGTGTCGAAGTAGTCGAACGGGGTCCCCATGTCGACGCTCCCGCCCGAGAGTCGCACGATGGTCACATCCATGGTGCTGCCCCGGCTGTGCCCGGACCTGGCCGCGATGTAACCGTCCTCGAACAGCCGCGACTTGTCGACATTCGGATAGAACTCGCTCTTCATCCGCTGGTCGTCGAGGTCCTTGGCCCACGCCACGAAGTGGTCGACGGCGCGCTGCGGCCGGTAGCAGTCGTACACCTTGAGCGAGTACCCGCGGCGCAGTAGCTTCAACTGCGCCGCGTGCAGGGCCTCGGCGGCCGGCCGGGTCAGCAGGCAGATCGGCTGCCGGTAGCCGTCGATGGGCACCCCGACGAAGTTGTGCGCGGTGGCGTAGCGCATCTCCTGGAGGATCGTCGGGTCGACGTCCCGCAGCGCCACGAACGCCTTGGGGGCCTTCGGCCCGCCGCCCCCGTGCCCGTCCCCGGACCGTGCCTGCGCCGGTGCGGCGGCGGTGCCCGCAGCGACGGCGATGAGCGTGGCGACGGACACGGCGAGGGTGCGGAGCACGGTCGTGAGTCGTGGCATGGGTCCTCCAGCGGTCGGACGGATGTGTCGGACGGAGTCAGGCGTGATCGTTCGGGCCAGGCGTGATCGTTGACGCGGAACAATGTCGCGGATCGGTGACGCGGGCGGGTGATCCCGGAGTTGATGCTCCCGGTGCGGGTGATCGGATACAGTCCCGGCGTGCCCGATCGTGAGAAGGACTCCCACTGCTCCTCCTGCGGAACGGCGTTCGGCCCCGCCGCCGGATGGCCGCGGACCTGCGCCGCCTGCGGCGCCACCGCCTACCGCAACCCGCTGCCGGTCGCGATCACGCTGCTCCCGGTCCGCGACGACGCGGGCACCGGGCTCGCCGTCATCCGCCGCACCATCGAGCCCGGCCGCGGACTCCTCGCCCTCCCCGGTGGATTCATCGACCACGGTGAGACCTGGGAGCAGGCCGTGGTGCGGGAGCTCCTCGAGGAGACCGGGATCGTGGCCGCGGCCGACCCCGCGCTCGCCGACACCCTCACCGACGCGGAGGGCGGGTTCCTGCTCGTCTTCGGGCTGCTGCCGCTCCGGGACGCCGCCGACCTGCCGGCGTCGGTCCCCACCGACGAGACCGAGGGCTGGGAAGTGCTGTACGAGCCCGCCGAGTTGGCGTTCCCGCTGCACACCCTGGCGGTCCGCCGCTGGTTCGACGGCGGTTACGGCGAACACGGCGACAGGACGGTCCGGCCCGGAGCCCGCTGAGAGCGTCGTACCGACGGCCGTCCCGTCGGCGGCCGTCACTCCGTCACCCCCGTCACTCCGGCAGGCCGCGCACCCGCACCCGGTGGCCCACCTCGTCCTCCCCGTCGCGCTCCACCACCACCTGCCCGTCGGCCAGCCGGGTCGTGAAGCGCTCCACCAGCGGTGCGGCCCAGCCGTCGCCTTCATCGGTGAAGAGGATCCCGCCGCCGGTGCGCCCCGCCACCGGGGCCCACACCTCCAGTTCCACGGCGCCGTCGTCGCCCGTCACCGGCAGGACCGCTCCGGCCCGCGCCAGCACCGGGATCCGGCCGAGCGGCGCGTCCAGCAGGATCTGTCCCGGCCCCTCGTACGCGGTGCCGGTCGCGGTGTCGTACCAGCGGCCCCGCGGCAGCCGGATCGCGCGGGTGACCGAGCCGCGCTCCAGGACCGGGGCCACCAACAGGGCGTCGCCCAGCAGGAAGGCGTCCCCGCAGCCGCGCAGCCTGCGGTCCTCCGGGTCGTTCCACCACAGCGGCCGGACGTACGGTGCGCCGGTACGCCGTGCCACGTGGGCGAGGGTGTCGAAGTACGGCAGCAGCCGCTTCCGTTCCCGCAGCGCGGCCGCCGCGTGCTCCTCGACCTGCGGCCCGAACTCCCACGGTTCCCGCCGCCCCGCCGTGATCGCCGAATGGGTGCGGAAGAACGGCAGGAAGGCACCGAGCTGGAACCAGCGCAGATAGAGCTCGGGGGACGGTGTTCCGGTGAACCCGCCGACGTCGGGCCCGGAGTACGGCACCCCGCACAGCCCCAGCCCGATCACCAGCGACAGCGAGGCCCGCAGCCCGGACCAGCCGGTGGTCACATCGCCCGACCACGTCCCGCCGTACCGCTGCATGCCCGCCCAGCCGGAGCGGGAGAACAAGAACGGCCGGGTGTCGGGCTCCAGTTCCCGCAGCGCCTCGTAGCCGGCGCGGGTCATCGCCAGCCCGTAGACGTTGTGGGCCTCGCGGTGGTCGCCACCGCGCCCCTCCAGGGCGTGCCGGGCCGACCGTGGCAGGGTCGGCTCGCCGAACGCGGCGAACGACACCGGCTCGTTCATGTCGTGCCACACCCCGGCGAAGCCCTGCGCCAGCCGCTCCGCGTACAGCGCTCCCCACCACTTGCGGACCCGCGCGTCGGTGAAGTCCGGGAAGACCGCCTCGCCCGGCCACACCACGCCGCGCACCTCCTGGCCCCGGGCGTCCCGTACGAACGCCCCGGCGGCCGTCCCGCTGTCGTACACCGGGTTGCCCGGCTCCGCCTTCACCGCCGGATCGACGATCGACACCAGCCGCACCCCGTCGCGCCGCAGCTCCGCGGCGAGCCCGGGGAGATCGGGGAACCGCTCCCGGTCCACGGTGAAGACCCGGTGCCCGTCGTAGTGGTCGATGTCCAGGTGCAGCGCCGACAGCGGCAGCCCGCGCTCGCGGAAGCCCGCCGCGACCCTGCGGACCTCCTGCTCGCTGCCGAAGCCCCAGCGCGAGTGCTGGTAGCCCAGCGCCCAGCGCGGCGGCAGCGCGGGCCGGCCGGTCAGCGCCGTCCAGCCCGCCAGGATCCGGGCCGGCGAGCCGGTCAGCACCCAGTAGCGCAGCGGCCCGCCGTCGACCCGCAGCTCGCAGCCGCCCGGCCGGTCGTGCCCGGAGCCGGCGCCCTCCTCCCCGTCGCGCAGCGTCACATGGCCGTCCCACGTGTTGTCGTGGAAGACCAGATGACAGCTGGCGTCCGCGACCACCATCTGCACCGGCATGGTGATGTACAGCGGGTCGTCGCCGGGGCCGAAGGAACCGCCCGGGTCGGTGTTCCACAGCCGGTACGAGCCCTCCCGCAGCCGCGGTCCCGACGCCCGGCCGCCCAGGCCGAACACACACGCGTCCGCGGCGGTCTCCGAACGCTGCACCCAGCGGGTGCGGTCACCCGGCTCCCGGCCCGCCGGATCCCACCAGCGGGGCGGCAGATCGCGCCGCAGCAGTATGCCGCCCGGGGTACGGAACTCCACCGCACCGTGGCGCGAGACCAGCACCGTCACCCGCTCCGACACGACCCGCCAGCCGTCCCCGTTGCGGTCGCTCTCCAGCTCCACGCGGGTGTCCACCGGCGGGCACTCTCCCCCGAAATCCGTCCGGGGCGACCCCCACAGCGCGTACGACGGCTCCGGCTCGGCCCCGTCCCAGCCGCAGAACACCGCGCCGCCCACCGCGACCCGCACCCGCAGCGACGAGCGGGTGAACCGCACCACCCCGCCGCCCGGCAGCGGCTCCACCCCCTGCGCGGGGCCGGGCACCCGGGCCCGTTCCGCTCCCCGCCGCGGCAGGTCCCGCCCGTCGGTGCGCTGTCTGCGCCACGCGGACCGCAGTGTCCGCAGGCCGTTCGCGGACCCGACCATCCGTACCGACCGCACCAGGTCCCGAGAATCCATGGCGCCCACCCTTCCACTGCTCCCGGCCGCCGTACCGCGCGTTCAGCCAGCGTTCACCTGTAGGTGAACCACATCGCGGCATTCCCCGTTGTGGGGGTCCCGCCCTGGCGCCGAAGACGATCACATGGCATCGTCCTGCCCAGCCCTGCCGTAGGACATTCCGCCCGCGCAGGGTCCAGCCGCACACAGAGCGACGTGTCGCCGTACCCGTCTCGTCGTACCGTCCGGGAGCCGCCCCATGAGCACCACGACCGAGCCCGCCCACGCCCCGGAGCCCTTGTGGACCCCCGGCCCCGAGCGGGTCGCCGGCGCGCGGATCACCCACTTCCAGGCCTGGGCCGCGCAGCACCACGGCGCCCCGGCCGGCGATCCCGCGGACCCGCTCGCGAGCTACCGGGCGCTGCACGCCTGGTCGGTACGGGAGCCGGCGGTCTTCTGGGGGGCCGTCGCGGAGTGGTTCCAGGTGCGGTTCTCCACCCCCTACGAGGCCGTGCTCGGCGACGCGTCCATGCCGGGCGCCCAGTGGTTCACCGGCTCGGCCCTCAACTACGCCGAGCACGCGCTGCGTCCGGCCCTGGACCCGGAGCGCGCCGACACGCCCGCCCTGGTCCATCTGGACGAACGGCCGGAAATCGCCGAGACCAGCTGGGCCGAGCTGAGCCGGCAGGTCGCCTCCGTCGCCGGCCGGCTGCGCGACCTCGGCGTCGCTCCCGGCGACCGCGTCAGCGGCTATCTGCCCAACATCCCGCAGGCCGTCGTCGCCCTGCTCGCCACCGCCGCCGTGGGCGGCGTGTGGACCTCCTGCGCCCCGGACTTCGGCGCCCGCAGCGTCCTGGACCGCTTCCAGCAGGTCGAGCCCGTGGTCCTGTTCGCCGTCGACGGCTACCGCTACGGCGGCAAGGAGCACGACCGGACGGACAGCGTCGCCGAGCTGCGGGCCGAGCTGCCGTCGCTGCGCGCCGTCATCCACATCCCGGTGCTCGGCACACCGGCGCCGGACGGCGCGCTGGAGTGGGACAGCGTCGTCTCGGACGACACCGCTCCCGCGTACGAGCAGGTGCCCTTCGACCATCCGCTGTGGGTGCTGTACTCCTCGGGCACCACCGGCCTGCCCAAGGCCATCGTCCAGTCCCAGGGCGGCATCCTGCTGGAGCACCTCAAGCAGACCGGCCTGCACATGGACCTCGGTCCCGGCGACCGCTTCTTCTGGTACACCTCCACCGGCTGGATGATGTGGAACTTCCTGGTGTCGGGCCTGCTGGCCGGCGCCACCGTCGTGCTCTACGACGGCAGCCCCGGCTACCCCGACACCGGCGCGCAGTGGCGGATCGCCGAGCGGACCGGTGCCACCGTCTTCGGTACCTCCGCCGCCTACGTCATGGCCTGCCGCAAGGCCGGGGTCCGGCCAGGGCACGACTTCGACCTCTCGGCGGTCAAGTGCGTCGCCTCGACCGGCTCACCGCTGCCGCCCGACGGGTTCCGCTGGATCCACGAGGAGGTCAAGGAGGACGTCTGGATCGCGTCCGTCAGCGGCGGCACCGATGTGTGCAGCTGCTTCGCAGGCGGCGTTCCCACCCTTCCCGTCCACATCGGGGAACTGCAGGCCGCGGGGCTGGGCACCGACCTGCAGGCGTGGGACGTGTCCGGCCGGCCGGTCATCGACGAGGTCGGTGAGCTGGTCGTCACCAACCCCATGCCGTCGATGCCGGTGCGGTTCTGGAACGACCCCGGGGACGCCCGCTACCGCGAGAGCTACTTCGAGATGTTCCCCGGCGTGTGGCGGCACGGCGACTGGATCACCATCACCTCGCGCGGCACCGTGATCATCCACGGCCGCTCCGACTCCACCCTCAACCGGCAGGGCGTCCGGATGGGCTCCGCCGACATCTACGAGGCCGTCGAACGCCTCCCGGAGATCCGCGAGTCGCTCGTCATCGGCGTCGAACTGCCGGACGGCGGCTACTGGATGCCGCTCTTCGTCCACCTCGCGCAGGGCGCCGCGCTCGACGACGGGCTGCGCGGCCGCATCAAGGACGCGATCCGCGCCGAGCTCTCCCCGCGCCATGTCCCGGACGAGGTCATCGCCGTTCCCGCGGTGCCCCACACCCTCACCGGCAAGCGCCTGGAGGTCCCCGTCAAACGCCTGATGCAGGGCGCGGCGCTGGACAGGACGGTCAACCCCGGCTCCGTCGACGACATCGAGGTGCTGCGCTTCTACGAGCGGCTGGCACAGGACCGCCGGGCCTAGATTCCTGACGGCGTGTGCCGTGCTGACGCGGCCGACCGCGTCAGCACGGCGCCGCCCTCACCCGGTGTACTGGGCGAAGATCTTCGAGAACTCGTAGGGCGACTGCGGGACGTTGGTGCACATGTACAACGCCCCGTTGCAGGCGTTGCGGTCGCGGGTCTCCTCCCAGAAGCCGAGCATGCCCAGGTGCTTGCCCTGGGCGAACGACACGAGCTGCCGGGAGTCGGCCTGGTCGAAGATGTGCCCGTCGTCGTTCTGGCCGAGCATCGGGGTGACGCCGGTCATCGCCCACAACTGGGCGTCGGTCTTGGCGGGGTACAGGGTCTTGAGCTGCGCCTGGGTGCTCTGCGCCGCCTGGACGGCCGCATCACCGTAGTCCGTGGCGCGGTAGTAGTCCATGGCCATGACGTTGACGGCGTCGAGGGTGACGCCCGCGTCGCGCGCGGACTTCACGATGGTGATCCCGTCCGCCGTCAGACCCTCGGGCAGCACCGGCAGGGTGAGCGAGATCCGCAGCCCGGGGTGCGCCTGCTGGAGCCGGGCCAGCGCCTGGGAGCGACGGCTGATGGAGGCGGGTTCGGCGGTGGCCGCCCCTTCGATGTCGAAGTCGGCGTAGGTCAGGCCGTACGCGGTGACGACGGCGTCGTACTCCGCGTACAGCGAGTCGACGGTGGTGCAGGCCTGGGCGAGTTCCGATCCGGAGGCGCCGCCGAAGGAGATCTTCACGTCGCCGCCGCCCGCCCGGATGGCGTCGACCTGGTCCTTGGCCCAACCGGCCCGCGGGTCATAGGCGTTGAACCACATGGCCTTGCAGCTGGAGGCGGTGATGAAGGCCATGGTGAAGCTCTTCAGCCCGCTCGCGGAGGCCATGGCGGGCATGCTCGGCGTCGGCCAGGCACCCATGTCGACATACGGGGCGGTGTGCACGGTGCCGGGGCCCGGGCCGCCGCCCGTGGTCGTGGTGCCGCCGGCAACCGCGCTGTAGGCGGAGGTGTTGCCCGCCGCGTCCTTGGCCCGGACCCGGAAGCTGTAGCTGGTGGTGGCCTGCAGTCCGGTGGCGGTGTACGAGGTGCCGGTCACGGCCACGGGTGCGGCGCCGTCCCGGGAGACCTCGTAGCCGGCGACCGAACCGGAGTTGTCGGTGGAGGCCGTCCACCGCACGGTGAGCGAGGAGCCGGTGGCCGAGCCGACGGTGACGCCGCCGGGTACCGATGGGGCGGTGGTGTCGGGCGGCCCCGCCTCGCAGGAGCCGCCGTTCAGCAGGCAGTTGGCCGGGGTGCCGGTTCCGGCGGCGACCCAGCCGAAGACCGCTGACGCGCCGGGTGCCAGGGTGCCGTTGTAGTCCCGGTTGGTGAACGTGTAGTGCGAGGCGTTCTTGGTGAGCAGCGCGTCCCAGTAGCTGCCGACACTGCTTCCCGACGGCAGGTCGAACTCGACCTTCCAGCTGGTCAGGGTGGAGGTGCCGCCGTTGGTGATCCGGTACTGGGCCTGGTAGCCCGAGCCCCAGTCGGAGGTCTTGCTGAACGCCGCCGAGGCACCGCCCGCCGCGGCGGCGGGCGGCGTGAGGAACAGGACGAGCGTCCCGAACAGTGCCAGGACGAGCGTGAGGGATCTTCGCATACTGGACTCCCATAGGTCTGTACCAATGCCGCCCAGTACGTGAATACTTGACCACCAGGTGCACGTCAAGGTTCACGACAGGAGTCACTGATGACCCGTCAACCTCCGTAGGTGCTTTCCGACTCACCCAGCACTGCCGCGAAGTCGCCCGCCAGCCGGGCCGCCTCCTCCACCGGCAGGGCCGCCGTGGTGATCCGCACCCCGGGCGCCGACGCGGTACGGAACCGGGCGCCGCCCGCGACCCACCACCCGTGCGACCGCAGTCCGTTGACCACCGCCGACTCGTCCCTGACCGGCACCCAGACGTTCAGCCCGCTCCGGCCGTGCGCGGTGATCCCGCGGTGCGCCAGTTCACCGATCAGCGCCTCCCGGCGGGCGGTGTACGCGGCCTCGGCCCGCGCCACCAGCGCTGCCGTCGCCGGATCCGTGAGCAGCCGCAGCACCGTCTCCTGCAGCACATGGCTCACCCAGCCCGAGGTGAGCAGCAGCAGCCCGTCGTGCCGGGCCAGCGACGTCTCGTCGCAGGCGAGCGCGGCCCACCGCAGGTCGCTGCCCAGATGCTTGGACACGGTACGGACCTGCGCCCAGCGGGGGAGGCCGCCGGTGGTGAGGGAGTGCAGCGGGACCCCGGAGGTGTCCGCCGTGTAGTCGTCCTCGATGACCAGCACCTCGGGGGCCGCGGTCAGCACCGCCAGCAGGTCCGCCCGGCGCCGCTCGGAGAAGCACGCGCCCAGCGGGCTCTGCGAGCGCGGCATGCAGACCACCGCCCTGGCCCCCGCGCGCAGCGCGGCCCGCAGCGCCTCCGGCCGCATCCCCTCCTCGTCCACCGCCACCGGAACGATGCGCAGCCCCAGCGCCGGAGCGAGGTCCAGCAGCCGGTGGAAGCCCGGGTCCTCCATCGCCACGGCGTCGCCCGGCCGCAGTTCGGCCGAGAGCAGCCGGCCGATGCAGTCCAGCGCGCCATGGGCGAACGTCACGTGTGCTGCCGGTACGCCGTCGCGCCCGAACCAGCGGCGGGCCACCGCTTCCAGTTCCGGCAGCCGCGGCGAGGTCCGGTGCGAACCGGGCCCCGGGGTCACCCGGGACGGCGGCACCAGATCGGGCAGGAACGCCGGATCGGGGTGGCCGCCGGCCAGACTCCGTACGCCCTCCGGGGTCTTGGGCGGGCGGCGCGAGCCACTCGTCCCGACGGAGGGGGCCTCGGCGACCACCGTTCCGCCGCGCCCGCGGGTCAGCACGATGCCGCGCTGGCGCAACTCCTTGTAGGCCGTGGCCACGGTGCCCGGACTCACCCCGAGATCCTCGGCGAGCCTGCGCACCGGCGGCATGGCGCTGCCGGGCGGCAGCGAGCCGTCCGCCACCGCACGTTCGACGGACGCGGCAATGCCCTTGGCGGTTGTACCACTGATCGCATATTGTGTTGCCACATTCGCAAGTATGTATTGATACAAAGACGGAGTCAAGGGGGAACGGGTGCGGAAGCGACCGGGGACGGGGACAGGGATGGCGGCGCGGATTCCGGGAGGGCCCGACGGCCGCCGGATGCTCTGGATCAACTTCGTGGACAAGACCGGGTCCGGTCTCTGGCTGAGTGTCACGGCGCTGTACTTCCTGGTCGTCGCGGACCTCAGCGCGAGCCGGATCGGTCTGCTGATGGGACTGGCCGGCGCCGTCGGCATCGCCGGCTCACCCGTCGCCGGCCGGCTCGCCGACCGCTTCCGCCTCACCCGGCTGCTGCTCGCCGTCCAACTGCTGCGCGCCGCCTCCGGCCTGCTGATGCTCGCCGCCCACGGCTTCTGGCAACTGCTGCCCCTGGTGGCACTCGGCAGCTTCGGCGAACGCTCCGCCTCCGTGCTCACCAAGCTCTACGCCGCCCGCGTCGCCGGCCCCGACCGGTCCCGCTACCAGGCGGTCCAGCGCACCGTCGTCAACGTCGGCTACACCCTCGGCGGCCTCGGCGCCTCGGTCGGCCTCGCCTTCGGCAGCGCCACCGTCTACCGCGGCCTCCTGCTCGCCGACGGCCTGTCCTTCTGCGTCGTCGCCGTACTCGTCGCCCGCTGCGCCGAACCCCCGTCCGCCACCCGGACGGTGGCCTCGTCCGCCACCAAGTGCCCGCCCGCAGCCGCCCGCCCCGCGGCAGCGCCCGCCAGCCCATGGCGCGACCGCGGATACCTCGGCTACGCCGCCACCGACGCCCTGCTCTTCCTCGACGGCTCCGTACTGCGCGTCGGCATGCCGCTGTGGATCATCAGCGCCACCACCGCGCCGCACGGGCTCGCCGCCCTGCTCTTCGTCATCAACACCGTCGTCGTGGTGCTCTTCCAGGTCCGGCTCTCCCGCCACGGCCACACCCCGCACCTCGCCGCCAGGACCCTGCGCCACGTCGCCGCCTGCTACTTCCTCGGCGGAGCCGCCGTGGCCGCCTCCGTCGTCGACGACCGCTGGGCGGCCATCGCCGCGATGCTCGTCGCCGCGGTCGCCTTCACCTTCGTGGAGATGTACCAGGCCACGGTCTCGTGGGAACTGTCCGTGGCCCTCGCCCCGGACGACGCGCAGGGCGCGTACGTCGGGGTGCACGGACTGGCCCAGTCCGCCGAACGCGCCGCGGGACCGCTGATCATGACGACGGCGGTCATCGCGGCGGGGCCGCTCGGCTGGCTCGGCCTCGGCACGGCCCTCGCCGGCACCGCGTTCCTGCAGAAGCGCATGGTGCTGCGGCGCCTCGACTCCACACGGCCGGTGACGAACCCGTCCGGATTGTCAGTGTCTCCGATTACAGTGAGTGACAATTGATCGTCACGCCGAGGGGGAGCCATGGCACACACCAGGAACGGGAAGCGGAACAGGAACAGCGGCCGGACGAGCGGCCGTTCACGGGACAGCTCGGGCGGTCGCCGGCCGGAGCGTTCACGGGACCGCGCAGAGGACCGCTCACGGGGTGTTGTTCCGCGCCGGGTGAGCCAGCGGCGCGCCCTGCGCCGTGAAGCTCCCGTCATCGTCGCGCTGCTCGCCGGTGAACGGGATTTCGCCGTGATGCGCCGCTACCGCGGCTTCCCCTGCGAGGACCACCCCGAGTATCTGCGGCAGATGGACGGCCTGCTGCGCTCGCTGCTCTCCCAGGGGCTGTTCGTCACCGTCACCCTCTTCGATCCCGGGGAGTACGCGGAGTACTGCGCCGACACCGGCCAGGACCCGGACACCCCCGCCACCCGCGCCCGCTACACCGCCGACATCACCGCGGGCGGCCCCGGCGTCCCGTACAGCGGGCAGCCGGTGCGTCAACTCCTCGCACAGCTTGGCCACGAGGCCGACCGGCAGATGGCCTGGGACCGCGCCACCGAGGTCCTCACCGCGGCGGAAAGCCGCACCGACGGCGGCCGCGAACGCGCGAGCATCGCCTTCGAACGAGCCTCCCGGGCGCTGACAGGGCTCATCGAAACCGCCGGCACCGGCATCCACCACGTCGTCTGCAGCGTTCCGCTGGACGGCACCCCACTGCTCGCCGTCCTCACCGCGGAGCGCGCCGAATCGGGCCGGATCCACTTCGCGGAGGCCGACGCCCTGGTGTTCTGCACGGTCCTCGCCGCGGCCGCCGTCAGCGACAGCCCCGGCGGCATCGTCGTCCGGTCCACCGGCGCCGACGGACGGGACGAGGTACGCGGCTGGTCCCTGCGCGACGGCTGGCCGCAACCGCTCACCGAGGCGGAGGTCTTCAACGCCTACTGCACCGACGCCGAAACCGGCGAACCGGTACCGCCGGAACCGGGCGTCACGTACCGGCCCGGCCTGCCGCTGCGGCAGGCGCCGCGCGACTGACGCGCACCCCGACGAGCGAGGGGCGTTCCACCGGAAACCGGTGGAACGCCCCTCGGACCTACCTCAACCACACGCGCCGGCGATCACTCGCCGGACAGCACCGCCTGCGCCGCGCGGCGCGCCTCGTCAGCGGTGTCGGTCGCCCGGGCGGCAGCCGCCGCCCGCTCGCACTGCGCCAGCGTGTACTTCGCGAGCGTGGCGCGTACATAAGGAATGGACGCCGCACCCATGGACAGGCTCGTCACACCCAGACCGGTGAGCACACAGGCCAGCAGCGGGTCGGCCGCCGCCTCGCCGCAGACACCACAGCTCTTGCCCTCGGCCTTGGCCGCGTCGGCCGCCGCCGCCACCAGGTCGAGCAGCGCTGGCTGCCAGGGGTCCTGCAGCCGGGAGACCGCGCCGACCTGCCGGTCGGCGGCGAAGGTGTACTGCGCCAGGTCGTTGGTGCCCAGCGACAGGAACTCGACCTCCTGGAGGATGGACCGGGCCCGCAGCGCCGCCGAGGGAATCTCGACCATCGCGCCGAACTTCGCCCGCAGACCGGCCTCGCGGCACGCGTCGGCGAACGCCTTGGCGTCGATACGGTCGGCCACCATCGGTGCCATGACCTCGAGATACACCGGCAGGCCCTCAACAGCCTTGGCCAGCGCCCGCAGCTGTGTCTGCAGCACGTCGGGGTGCTCCAGCAGCGACCGCAGACCCCGCACGCCCAGCGCCGGGTTCGGCTCGTCCGCGGGGGTGAGGAAGTCCAACGGCTTGTCGGCGCCCGCGTCGAGCACGCGCACGACCACCCGGCCCTCGGGGAACGCTTCGAGGACCTTGCGGTACGCCTCGATCTGCTTCTCCTCCGACGGCGCCTTCGCGGAGTCATCGAGGAAGAGGAACTCGGTGCGGAACAGGCCCACACCCTCGGCGCCCGCCTCCAGCGCCGCGGGAACATCGCCGGGACCGCCCACGTTGGCGAGCAGCGGAACCTTGTGACCGTCGGAGGTGGCGCCGGGACCAGAGGTCGCCGACAGCGAGGCCTTGCGTGCGGCGGCGGCCTCTTCCAGCTCCGCGCGCTTCTCGGCGCTCGGGTTGACGAAGAGCTCACCGGTGCTGCCGTCCACCGCGATGACGGTGCCTTCGGCGATCTCACCCGCGCCGGGCATGGCCACCACGGCCGGCACTCCCAGGGCACGCGCCAGGATCGCGCTGTGGCTGGTCGGGCCGCCCTCTTCGGTGACGAAGCCGAGGACCAGCGTCGGGTCGAGCAGCGCGGTGTCCGCGGGTGCCAGGTCCCGGGCGATCAGTACATACGGCTCGTCGCTGTCCGGCACACCCGGCATCGGGACGCCGAGCAGCCGGGCCACGATGCGGTTGCGGACGTCGTCCAGGTCGGCCACCCGGCCGGCCAGGTACTCACCCGCGTTGGCCAGCAGCGCACGGTAGGAGGCGAAAGCGTCGTAGACGGCGCGCTCGGCGGAACTGCCCACCGCGATCCGGCGCTCGACGTCGGCCATCAGCTCCGGGTCCTGGGCCATCATGGCCTGGGCCTCCAGCACGTGCTGGGCCTCACCGCCGGCCAGGTTCCCACGCGCGATCAGGTCGGCTGCCACGGCCTCGACGGCCTGCCGGGCACGGCCCTGCTCACGCGGAGCCTCCTCCGCCGGGATCTGCTTGGCCGGGGGCTCCAGAACAGCGGTACCCATGTGCCGTACCTCGCCGATCGCCACACCGTGGCTGACACCGACGCCTCGCAGCGTTGTCTCCATCTCACCTGTCTCCGGTCACTGCGACGATCGATGCCGTCGCTCAGATTCTTCCGACGTCCTCGTTGACGCCCCCTGGGGTACAGCGGTTACGCGGGGGAACTACTGCCAGACGAAGAGCGGGGCACCGGCCTTGACGTCGCCCTCGACGGCCACATCGCTGAGCGCCTCGGCGGTCGCCTCGAGTGCCACGACGGGGCACACCGGCGACTTGCCCGCGGCCTCGACCGCGGCCGGGTTCCAGCGGATGACCTCTTGTCCACGCTGCACGGTGTCGCCCTTCGCGACGAGCAGCTCGAATCCGTCCCCATTGAGCTGAACGGTGTCGATGCCCAGGTGCGTCAGTACGCCGTGTCCCTCGTCGTCCACGACGACGAACGCGTGCGGGTGCAGGGAGACGATGATGCCGTCGACGGGGGAGACCGCGGCCGAAGGCTCGCGCACGGGGTCAATGGCGGTGCCGGGGCCCACCATCGCGCCGGAGAACACCGGGTCGGGCACAGCCGCGAGCCCGATGGCACGTCCGGCCAGGGGGGACGAAACGAACGTCATGGGGAAGCCTCCTAGATGCGGAGCTCAAAGACGCCGTCACCACCTGTCACCGGACGGCGATGCCGCTTGAGCAGCCTAAGTCATGTGAAGTAAGGATTCCGCCCGAGCGGATCCGACCATCGGGTGATCGATCCCGACCACTCAGTGTGGCATCTTCACCGGACCCGATCCGAGGGCCGAAGGACCCTCGTAGCCGATTTGCACGGGGCGAGGGCGTCCAGTACCTTGGCACAACCGCCTCGACGAGTGCCGCGGAAACGTGTGTTTCCAGGGCAGACTCGAATTGGCCGGGAAATCCGACAGAAACCTTCTGGTAAAGTCGGGTGCAGCGGGAAAGCCGAAAGGCAGAAACGCTAAAGCAACACAATGCAGGATCTGCAGTACTCCCGCTGACTGGGAATCGGGCGTGAAAGCGTCTGATAGAGTCGGAAACACGAAGGGAAGCCCGGAGGGCGCCGGTGAC
>NZ_JAAIKO010000286.1 GCF_016107395.1 Streptomyces fildesensis | reverse complement strand
CTCTGATCGTCAGCCAAAACCACCATCTTTTTTCCCGAAAACGCCAACAGCAAAACCCACCGCCTAATTTTCCTTCTTCCCCTGTCAAGCCACCAGTGATGCCAAAATCTCGCCCTGATCATCCTCCTCCTCCACCAAAACTGCCATCCTTCACCCCAAAACCACCGGTCGTACAAGACCCACCTCCGAAGCATAGGTCCCCATCTGAAACACCTTGCTCTCCACCACCTCCGCCGGTTCCGGACCCGTCTTTTCCTCTCCTACCATCGCCAC
>NZ_JAAIKO010000285.1 GCF_016107395.1 Streptomyces fildesensis | reverse complement strand
CACCGAGCCCACCTCCCTCGACACCCCGGCCAGCAGCGGAGCGCATCAGTGAACGCACCCACCACCACCGCACCGGGCACCACAACAGTGCCCACCATCGGCCCGGCCCCCGCCCGGCGGCCCGGCACCGGGACCGCCCTGCGCTGGGAGATCACCAAACTCGCAGCCCAGGCCCGCAGCCGCTACACCCTCCTGGGCTGCGTGCTGGCACCGATCGCCATCGTGCTGGTCTTCAACGGCCAGCAACAGACACCCAAGGACACGATCTTCGGG
>NZ_JAAIKO010000284.1 GCF_016107395.1 Streptomyces fildesensis | reverse complement strand
GCTCACCCCGCCAACAATCAAGACGTCTTTCTTTTCGCAGTGTGCCATCGCTCGTTCTGTGGTCTCCACCAGCATGGCAAACACTGTTTCCTGTTCAATATTATAGCCAGGTGCAGGTTCATTTGAGAGTTGCAAAACCCTTGCAAACCGATCCAGGCAATTGCCAACAGCAATATCAATAGTCTCTCCAAAAATCCTATACCTCCCCTCGCTATAAGCAATCACCTGTGTGTTCCCCCCACTAACATACAACACCACAGGGTCCTCTGCCCCG
>NZ_JAAIKO010000283.1 GCF_016107395.1 Streptomyces fildesensis | reverse complement strand
TTGATTCCTTCCTTTCTCAACGAAGGTGATACTGTTCTTCTTCCAGAGTACGGCGGTACCCAAGTCAAGCTTGGCGAGAAGGAGTATCACTTGTATCGCGATGAGGACGTCTTGGGGATCTTACATGAATAATTGCTATTGCATCAGCTGATAGGTCTTCTTGTGGAAGTTGGCTTTCTTGTCTGTTAACGGAGTAAACCCTAAATCAAGCAAGATATCAGATCTGTTGTTGTTTATCGTATATTTTGTTTGGAC
>NZ_JAAIKO010000282.1 GCF_016107395.1 Streptomyces fildesensis | reverse complement strand
AGGAAACCAAAGAAGCTACAGAAGAACCTGCTGAGGCACCAGCAGCAGCACCTGAAGAAGAAGCTCCAAAAGAAGAAGCAGCAGCTGCCGGAGAAGAGGAGAAGAAACCAGAAGAAGGTGAAGAAAAAGTTGAGACAGATGAGAAGGCTGCAGAGTGATGACTGTTGAGTACTGAGTACTGTATGAGTGTATGTATGGCCGAGTGAAATTAAAATTTAAAAGTCTGTGTGATCATGAGGGAGGGGTCTGCTAAGTTGCATGTCTAGTTAAAGGAAG
>NZ_JAAIKO010000281.1 GCF_016107395.1 Streptomyces fildesensis | reverse complement strand
GCTGTTTTTTGGACTGATTATGTGGCTACTCGTTGGTACCGTGCTCCTGAACTCTGTGGTTCTTTTTCTTTCAAGTATACTCCTGCTGTTGATGTTTGGAGCATAGGATGTATATTTGCTGAGCTTCTCATCAGACAGCCCTTGTTTCCTGGAAAAAATGTTGTGCACCAACTGGATATCATAACTGATTTACTTGGCACACCTCCAGCTGAGTTAATTGCACGGATAGGCAATGACAAAGCTAGAAAGTATTTGAGTTCCATGAGGAAAAAACAAC
>NZ_JAAIKO010000280.1 GCF_016107395.1 Streptomyces fildesensis | reverse complement strand
CTGCTTCTGATCCAGTCCCGTGGACTCCGCAAGCGCCAGCTTCTGCGATTCCGAAGGATAAGGCCACTTGTAATGCCTGCTCCACCAGTCCAGTAGTTGTTGCCGAGCTTCTTTCGGTAGCTTCCCCTTCTTCCTCTTCTTCATGAACTCCTGCTTCAGACTCCCTAGATACCCACTGTATCTGCGTAGCAGTTGGCCCTTGAGTTCTTGATCCTCCGCCTGTGGATCGATGAAGTTGTTCACGTCCACGTCTTCTTCAGATGATCCATTCCTTTCA
>NZ_JAAIKO010000279.1 GCF_016107395.1 Streptomyces fildesensis | reverse complement strand
CTCCACCAGCCCGTAGACCCGCCGAGCCCACGCGGTGTACTCGGCCAGGCTCTCCGGGCTGGGATCCGGCTCGATCAGCGGGTGTCGGTGGGCGAAGAAACTGTTGAGCGGGCGTCCCTCGATGAACTCCAGGGCCAGGAATTGGTGATCCCCGACAGTGAACCAGTCATGGACCTCCGGTGTACACCCCAGCCCGGTCAGCCGCAGCAGCGCGTCGCGCTCGCGCTCCAACCGGGTGACGGCGTCCGCCTCGTCGGCGGCCAGCCCGGCGTGCGGGC
>NZ_JAAIKO010000278.1 GCF_016107395.1 Streptomyces fildesensis | reverse complement strand
CGTTCAGCTTGTTCTGTTTGATCATGTGGGGAGTTAGCAGAACTCAGAGACTGCAAGTTACAGTTCAGAGCTTGACAGTAACAAACCTGTACGTTGGGGAGGGATCGGACTTCTCTGGTGTGCCGACAAGGATGATAACAGTGAATGGCTCCTTCACTATGAGCATATACAACCCAGCCAGGCTATTTGGCATGCACATCAGCTCCAGCTCGACAAATCTCATCTTCTCTGAGATTCGCATCGCAACTGGTTCGCTGAAGAAATATTACCAACCCAGA
>NZ_JAAIKO010000277.1 GCF_016107395.1 Streptomyces fildesensis | reverse complement strand
CTTGAAGAAGAGATAGGTGGTCCCGAAGAGCTACTTCTGCAAATGAAGATCAATTACTACCCCAAGTGTCCACAGCCAGAGTTAGCGCTTGGCGTTGAAGCTCATACAGATGTAAGTGCCCTCACCTTCATCCTCCACAACATGGTGCCGGGCCTGCAACTCTTCTACAACAACAAGTGGGTGACAGCAAAATGCGTGCCAAATTCCATCATCATGCACGTCGGCGATACCATTGAGATCCTGAGCAATGGCAAGTACAAGAGTATTCTGCATCGGGGAC
>NZ_JAAIKO010000027.1 GCF_016107395.1 Streptomyces fildesensis | reverse complement strand
CGCGGTCCAGGCCGTTCTTCTCGCCGTCGATGATCCGCCGCTGCAGGCGCTCGTCCAGTGGCAGGGCGGCGAGCTCCTCGGCCCGGCCGGCCTTCACCGACTTCATGTCGACGCCCTCGAACGCCTCCAAGAAGGCCTGCAGCGGGTCGTAGCCCTCACGGCGCCGGTCATAGACCAGATCAAGGGCGATCTCCCGCTGCTCCTCGGGGATACGAGCGATCGGCACGATCTTCGCGGCGTGCACGATCGCGGAGTCCAGACCTGCCGCAACGCATTCGTTGAGGAACACGGAGTTCAGTACGACGCGGGCGGCCGGGTTGAGCCCGAAGGAGATGTTCGACAGGCCGAGGGTCGTCTGCACCAGGGGGTGGCGGCGCTTCAACTCCCTGATCGCCTCGATGGTGGCGATGCCGTCCTTGCGGGACTCCTCCTGGCCGGTGGCGATCGTGAAGGTCAGGCAGTCCACCAGGATGTCGGACTCATGGATGCCCCAGTTGGTGGTCAGATCCGTGATGAGGCGCTCAGCGATGGCGACCTTGTGCTCGGGGGTGCGGGCCTGGCCCTGCTCGTCGATCGTCAGCGCGATCAACGCGGCACCGTGCTCCGAGGCCAGTGCGGTGACTTGCGCGAAACGTGACTCAGGTCCGTCACCGTCCTCGTAGTTGACGGAGTTGATGACGGCGCGACCACCGAGCTTCTCCAACCCGGCCTTCAGTACAGGAACTTCGGTGGAGTCCAGCACGATGGGCAACGTCGACGCGGTCGCGAAACGGCCCGCGATCTCACTCATGTCGAGGGCGCCGTCGCGGCCGACGTAGTCCACGCACAGGTCCAGCAGGTGCGCGCCTTCGCGGATCTGGTCGCGGGCCATCTCGACGCAGTCGTCCCAACGGCCTTCGAGCATGGCCTCACGGAACTTCTTCGACCCGTTGGCGTTCGTCCGCTCACCGATCGCCAGATACGACGCGTCCTGCTTGAACGGCACCGTCTGGTAGAGCGACGCGGCACCTGGTTCGGGGCGCGGGTTGCGCGGCGACAGGTCCAGGCCCCGCACCCGCTCCACGACCCGCCGCAGGTGCTCGGGGGTGGTGCCGCAGCAGCCGCCGACCAACGACAGCCCGTACTCCCGCACGAAGGTCTCGTGCGCGTCAGCGAGCTCCTCCGGCGACAGCGGGTAGTGCGCGCCGTCCTTGCCCAGCACCGGCAGGCCGGCATTGGGCATGCACGAGACGGCGATACGGGCATGCTGCGACAGATAGCGCAGGTGCTCGCCCATCTCGGCCGGCCCGGTAGCGCAGTTCAGACCGATCATGTCGATACCGAGCGGTTCCAGCGCCGTCAGCGCCGCACCGATCTCGGAACCCAGCAGCATCGTGCCCGTCGTCTCGACGGTCACATGCGTGATGATGGGCAGGTTGATTCCGAGTTTCCGCAGAGCGCGATGCGCGCCGAGGATGGCGGCCTTGGTCTGCAGGAGGTCCTGAGTGGTCTCCACCAGGATCGCGTCCGCGCCGCCCTCGACGAGCCCGGCCACATTCGCCTCGTAGCCGTCCCGCAGCGCCACGTAGGGTGCGTGGCCGAGCGTGGGCAGCTTGGTGCCGGGGCCGACGGAGCCGAGCACCCAGCGCGGCCGGTCGGGCGTGGCGAAGCCGTCCGCCACCTCGCGGGCCAACCGGGCACCGGAGACCGAGAGTTCATGAATGCGGCCGGGGATGTCGTACTCCCCCAGTGCCGCCAGGTTCGCCCCGAAGGTGTTGGTCTCGACGCAGTCGACACCCGCCGCGAAGTACTCCTCGTGCACCGACCGCACGATGTCCGGCCGGGTGACGTTCAGAACCTCGTTGCACCCTTCCAGGTTCTCGAAGTCGTCCATCGAGGGGTCCTGGGCCTGCAGCATCGTGCCCATCGCGCCGTCGGCCACCACCACCCGGGTGGCGAATGCCCGACGCAGCGCGTCCGACCGGGCGGCCGCGCTCATGACACGCCCACCAGTTGGGGCTCGATCGCATCGGCCGCCTCGTCGCCGTGGGCGATCTGGATACGGGCGGTGAGCTCGGCAGGTGAGATCTCGTACTCCTGGGTCCCGATGGATTCCAGCACCACTGAGGCCAGCGCGCAGCCGAGCTGGGCGGAGCGGATGTCGGACCACTTCCAGGCGACGCCTGCCAGGAAGCCCGACCGGAAGGCGTCACCGACTCCCGTCGGATCCACCACCGTGGCGTCCGGCACCGCGGACACGGAGAGGGTCGGCTCGCCGGCCCGCGCGATGTCCACACCGTCGGCGCCGCGGGTGGTCACCCAGGTGCCGACCTGGTCGAGCAGCTGGGAGTGGGTCCATCCCGTGCGCTCCTGGAGCAGCGAGGCCTCGTAGTCGTTGGTGAACAGGTAGGTCGCACCGGTCACCAACTGCCGGGCCGATGGTCCGTCGAGACGCGCGAGCTGCTGCGAGGGATCGGCGGCGAACGAGATGCCCAACTCACGGCACTCCGCGGTGTGCCGGAGCATCGCGTCCGGGTCGTTGGGCGAGACCACGACCAGATCGAGACCACCGGCCCGCTCCACGACCGGGGCGAGGGCGATCTCCCGGGCCTCGGACATCGCACCCGCGTAGAAGGTCGCGATCTGGTTCTGGTCCGCGTCGGTGGTGCAGACGAAGCGCGCGGTGTGCCGGGTCTCGCTCACCCGTACCGAGGCGGTGTCGACGTCGTTGCCCTCGAGCCACTGCCTGTACTCCGCGAAGTCGACGCCCGCCGCCCCGACCAGCAGGGGCCGGATTCCCAGCCGTCCCAGGCCGATGGCGATATTGGCCGCCACCCCGCCCCGCCGGACCTCCAGGTCGTCGGCGAGGAAGGAAAGAGATACCTTGTCGAGCCGGTCGGCGAGCAACTGCTCGGTGAAGCGGCCGGGGTAGAACATCAGATGGTCGGTCGCAATGGATCCGGTGACGGCGATCTTCACAACTGTTTCTCTCCTTTGGCTGAGGTCAGCCCCGCACTGCGGCGACCAGCTTTTCGGTGCGGTCGGTCCGCTCCCAGGTGAAGTCGGGCAGCTCCCGGCCGAAGTGCCCGTAGGCGGCGGTCTGGGCGTAGATCGGCCGCAGCAGGTCGAGGTCCCGGATGATCGCGGCGGGACGCAGGTCGAAGACGCTTCCGACGGCCTCCTGGATCTGCTCGACCGGTACGGTCTCGGTTCCGAAGGTCTCCACGAACAGCCCGACCGGAGCGGCCTTGCCGATCGCGTAGGCGACCTGTACCTCGCAGCGGCGCGCCAGGCCGGCGGCGACGACGTTCTTGGCGACCCAGCGCATCGCGTAGGCGGCGGAACGGTCCACCTTGGACGGGTCCTTGCCGGAGAATGCGCCACCACCGTGCCGCGCCATACCCCCGTAGGTGTCGACGATGATCTTCCGGCCGGTCAGCCCCGCGTCACCCATCGGACCGCCGACCTCGAACCGGCCGGTCGGGTTGACCAGCAGCCGGTAGCCGTCGGTGTCCAGGCCGATGCCGGCCTCGGCAAGTGCCCTGAGCTCCGGCTCCACGACGTATTCGCGCACGTCGGGTGCGAGCAGACCGTCAAGGTCGATGTCGGAGGCGTGCTGGGAGGAGACCACCAGGGTGTCCAGCCGCGCCGCCTTGTCGCCGTCGTACTCGACGGTGACCTGGGTCTTGCCGTCGGGCCGGAGATAGGCGATGGTGCCGTCCTTGCGCACATCGGTGAGCCGTCGGGCCAGCCGGTGGGCGAGGGCGATCGGGAGCGGCATCAGTTCCGGGGTGTCGTCGCAGGCATAGCCGAACATCAGGCCCTGGTCGCCGGCGCCCTGGCGGTCGAGGTCGTCCTCGCCACCCTCGATGCGGGATTCGTAGGCGGTGTCAACGCCCTGGGCGATGTCCGGGGACTGCGCTCCGATGGAGACCGAGACACCGCACGAGGCGCCGTCGAAGCCCTTGGCGGACGAGTCGTAGCCGATGTCGAGCACGGCTTCCCGGACGAGGGTGGCGATGTCGGCGTAGGCGTTGGTCGTCACCTCTCCGGCGATGTGCACCTGCCCGGTGGTGATCAGGGTTTCCACGGCGACCCGGGATGTCGGGTCCTGCCGGAGCAGCGCGTCCAGGATGGTGTCGCTGATCCGGTCGGCGATCTTGTCGGGGTGACCTTCGGTCACGGACTCCGATGTGAACAGGCGGCGGGACACGGTTCCTCCAGATGGTCGGCAACCTCAGGCCATGTTGCGTGCAGTGCCTGCAAGGCCGCTCAAGACGGGGTTGACGCGGTTACGGCGTCGGGGGGCGGCTCTCAGGAGCCGAACGCGGACTGGTCACGCTTGGTGTGCTCGACGAGGACGGACGCGTCCTTGTCGCCGTCCCCGGCCTCGATGACCTCGGCGAACCGGGCGCGGACCATGTCGAGTACCGGCAGCGTGACACCTGCCTCCTGTGCGGCCTGGTTGGCCAGCCGGAGGTCCTTCTCCATCAACTCGGCGCGGAAGAAGGCTGGTTCGTAGGTTCCGTTGAGCATCAGATTCGCCCGGAAGCGCATCACGACCGAGCTGAACCCGCTGCCGACGATGGAGGAGATGAGCATGTCGCGGTCGAGTCCGGCGCTCACCCCGTAGGCGACGCTCTCGGCGAGTGCGGCTACCTGGGCGCCGAGCAGCAGGTTGAAGATGAGCTTGATGGTGGTGGCCATGCCGGGTGCCCCGGCCGGCACCACTTCGGAGCCGATGGTGTCGAGGATGTCCCGCACGTCGGCGATGTCATCGTCCCGGCCCGAGGCGAACACCCGAAGCTCACCCTTGCGGGCCTGGAAGGGATTGCCCACCACGCACGCCTCCACCCGGCGTACGCCCAGCTGCGCGAGGCGCTCCGCGGACTCCCTGGCGTAGCGGGGCGAGACGGTGGAGGTGTCGATCACCACGGTGCCGGGCTCCAGCACCGGCGCGAGCAGGCCGAACAGGATCTGCTCCACGGCGTGCTCGTCGCTCAGGCTGAGTATCACCACCCCATGGCCGGTCGCCGCCTCGACGGGGGTGGCGGCGGCCCGGGCTCCTGCGGCGACCAGCGGCTCGGCCTTGCTTGCCGTGCGGTTGTACACCGTGAGCGGGTAACCGGCGTCGAGCAGGGTGTGCGCCATTCCGCCACCCATGTTTCCCAGTCCGATGAAGGCGAGCTGCTTCGCGTCCATGTCACTCCTCGCTGAGGTCAGGCGGTCGCTGCGGCGGCGCCCAGACCGCCGAGGTCGTACACGATCTGGCTGAGGATCATCTGACCCCCGACCCGGAAGGGCTTCAGTCGGCGACGGTGCTCGACATGCGCCTCACTGCGCTCGAACGCCCGGAAGCTGGGTTCGTCGATCCAGTCGGTGAAGACGTAGTAGACGAACTCCTCCTCGGCGCTGCGCACCAGCACCTGGCCGAGGTTGGCGGGATCGAGGGCGATCACCCTTGCGACCTCCAGCCACGCGTGCTCGAAGTTGACCGCCGCCCCCGGGCGGATCTCCATCCGCAGAATCACCCGGAAGGGCGGGGCATCGGTGCCGCCACTGCTCGTTTTGCCGTTCACGTCTCACCGCCGGTCTCTTGGACGCCGCCGGAGCACCTCCGGTGGTCGGCGGAACGCTGGCAGGACCCGATCGAGACCGGCTCAAGGGGCACCCCTGTCGCGATGTGACGGCCGGCGGTCAGGACGCTGGACGGCCCTCGGGCACGCACCCCGCCGCGCGGAGGTGTGCATGCCCGAGGGCCGTTTCTGTGAAGTCAACTCCGCTCAGCTGTAATCCTCCTGATGGTCCTTCAGCCAGCTGTCGAAGGTGCGGGGAGGAAGACCGGTGACGGACTCCACGGTCGGCAGCGGGATACCACCGCGCGCCGGATCAGGATCGCTCTGCACGGCCAGCAGCCCTTCGGTGAACTCGGCGGACAGACCCGCGCCGACCATGGCCTGCTGGGCCTTCTCCACCGGCATCTCCACGTAGCTCAGAGGCCGCCCGAGCAGCTTGGCGATCCGCTGGACCGCGTCGTCGGTGGTGAGCGCCTCCGGGCCGGTGACCGTGTAGTTACGGCCCTCGTGGCCCGGGGTGACGAGGGCGGTGGCGGCCACCGCGGCGACGTCCGCCGGATGCACCAGGGCGCGGGCGATCGTCCCGTACACCCCGTAGACGGTGTCGTGGGACCTGATCGACGCCCGCCACTGCAGCGCGTTGGTCATGAAGGTCGCACCGCGCAGCATCGTGCACGCCGCGCCCGAGTCCTGGAACGCGCGGTCCGCCTCGGCGTGCGCGCGGCCGTACGAAGTCTCGACCGGCGGCAGCGCGGCCACCGAGGACATCCGCACCACCCGCGCCGTACCCGCGCGCCGCACCTCTTCGGCCACGGCGAGGTCGTAGGACAGGGCGTCGGGGCCCGCGGAGAGCATGAACACCGCGTCCACCCCCTCCAGCGCGGCCCGGATGCTCCGGCTGTCGTCGAGGTCTCCCGTGCGGACCTCCACCTCGCTGTCGAAGACGGCCCGGGACGGGTTCCGGGTGAAGGCCCGGACCTGCTTCCCGCGCTCGACCAGCCCGTTGACCACCTCTTTGCCGACATTGCCGGTGGCTCCGAAGACCAGGATCATCGTTCGTCCTCCTCAAGGACGCCGGGTGGAAACCGGCCCGGCAGGTTCCGGAACCGGGACCGGTTCCGGCAGCGCCGGGGGGTGCCAGTCGCCAACACCGGCCACCCCTTTCTGTCCGGCACGCGGTGGCGCGATTCTCAGCTTCACGTTGCGCACCAGTAGCTCCAGGCGCCGCTCGTTCAGCTTCAGCTCTCCCATCCGGCGGGAGGCCTCGACGATCGCCTGTGACCGGGGCCGCCGCAGTTCGTCGTAGCCGGCGAGCGCGCGGGGGATGTCGGCCTCGGCCGCCAGCACGGAGCAGAGCACGGCCGAGTCCTCCAGCGCCTGGCAGGCACCCTGTCCGAGGTCCGAGGTCATGGCGTGGGCGGCGTCGCCGAGCATCACCACACGGCCCGAGACATAGCTGGGCAGCGGCTGTGCCAGCTCGAAGACGTCGTGGCGCAGCACCCGGTCGGGCGGCGTGGCGGCGATCAGCGCGGGGATCGGGTCATGCCAGGAGCCGAACCGCTCTCGCACCTGCGCGTGTTCGTCGGGGTATCGGACACCTTCGGGAAGATTGGCCACGGCGAACCAGTAGACGCGGTCCGCGGCCAGTGGCATCCGCCCGAACTCCCGGCCCCGGCCCCAGGTGCTGCCGCCGGGCTCGGCGCTGCCGTCGCACCCCTCGGCGATACCCCGCCAGACGCTGTGGCCGCTGTAGACCGGCGGTGGCACCTGCGGCCAGCGGGCGCTCCTGATCCGGCTGAACGTGCCGTCCGCGGCGACCACCATGTCGCCGTGCACGGTCCGCTCGCCGCCCTCGGTCCGGTAGCTGACGCGGGCGCCGTCGGTCACGTCGGTGACCTCGGTGACGTCGGCGCCGGTGTGCAGCGATGCCTCCGGCAGGGCTGCGCGCAGCGTGCCGTGCAGGTCCGGCCGGGGCAGGACGATGATCGACAGTCCGCGCTCGCGCAGGAAGGCCGGATCGGCCGGCCGTTGCAGCCGCCGCCCGGACGCCGCCCGCAGGCCCTCGCCGCCGGGATCCATGGTCGCCGAGAGGGCGCGTACCGCATCGCCGACCCCGAGCCGGTCGAGCGCGCGCTGGGCGTTCGTCAGCAGCGAGATACCCGCCCCCGACTCACGCATCCGATCGGCGCGCTCCAGTACGGTGACGCGCCAGCCGAGCCGGTGCAGCCCGACAGCCGCGGACAGGCCGCCGATGCCGCCGCCCACCACCACGGCATGGCGGCCGGCACCGGCCGAACCGTTCCGATCAGACACTGGACACGCTCGAAGGTGTCTGTCCCCCGTCGACATCAATCTGGATGGACCACTTGGCGATCTTCAACGACATGTCGACGGCCTCGGTCGCGTACTTGACCATCTCCGTCTGGTACTCCGTCACGGCATCGGTCAGTGACTGCTCACCGCGGCTCACCCGGGTCAGTGCCCGGGTGAGTGCGGCCCCGTCGCGCAGCGCGGTGTTGGCACCGACCCCACCGGTGGGAGGCATGGTGTGCACCGCGTCCCCGAGCGGGACCACATTGCCGGGCTCCCAGGGCTCGACCGGCGACGTCGCCCGCAGCGCGACCGGGTGGGTCTCCTCGGGTTCCGCGTGGGCGAACACGGCCCGCAGGTCCGGGTGCCAGTTGGTGGTCCGTTCCAGCACCAGCTGCTTGAGCTCCTCGCCGCTCATCGCGAAGAACGTGTCGTCGGACAGCCCCAGGGAGTCCTGGTGCACGCTGAAGACCGACATGTAGTAGTCGTCGGTCTTCTCGAATTCCAGTCCTGGCCACAGCCGGGCCGAGGCGTCGTCCGGCTGCTCGCGGAAGACCATGGGCATCAGTCCGAGGTGGTATCCGTCCGAACCGATCACATAGACGAAGCGGTCCTTGAAGGCATCCGGCAACCCGGCAGCGACGGCCTGGGCCCTCGGGGTGCGCGACAGGACACCCCGCACGCCCAGGTCGAGCGCGCGGTCAGCCGGCCGCAACTGGGTGCGCACCGTGGAGTTCACCCCGTCGGCGGCGACCAGCACATCGCCCACGTCCGAGTCGCCGTCGTCGAAGTGCGCCACCACGCGGCCGCCCACCTGCTCGCAGTGGGTGAACCGCTTGCCGAAGCGCACTGTGTCGTCCAGGCCGGCGAGCAGGATCCGGCGCAGCGTCGCCCGGTCCACGGCGTCCACCTTGTCCGGTGAATCTCCGCGCGGATCGCTGAACGTGGGCGCCCACTTCGGTTCGAGGTGCTCGTCGTACGCCGCCAGGCCCTCCTCGCCGCGCTGGTTCGAGGTGGCGCTGAGGAGCTCCTGCAACCGGGGAGGCAGGACCTCTCGCAGCGCCTGCTCCCCGTCGGGGCTGATCCTCAGCCGGTACCCCTGCATCCGGCCCCGGGCGGACTGATCGCGTTCATAGACGGCGACGTCCTCAATACCGGCCTGCTTCAGCCCCTGGGCGAGGCACAGTCCGCCGATGCCACCACCGATGATGATGATCCGAAGCGGCCGGCCCGAATCGCGGGCAGTGTCCATCAACTACTCCTGTTACGAGGTCGGGGCCGGATGCGGGTGTGATGCGGAGGCGCTGGTTGTCAGCGCAGCACCACGTCGGCTATCCGGTCCAGGTGATCGGGATCGGCCGTGACCGACAGCAGCAGCAGCTCGTCACAGCCGTTCGCCGCGTAGGCGTCCACCACTTGGCGCAGCCGGTCTTCCTCAGTGATCGCGCCCGCCGCGAGGTGCTCCGCCACCTTGCCCATGTAGGCGTAGTAGCTGAGCATGTGCTCGGTGGCGAGTTCCTTGCCGCCGGGACCGAGCGACACATAGCAGTTGGCGGCCATTCTCGGCGTACCGGTGCGGCCCTCCTCGGCCCACAACTTCGCGAAGTTCGCGACCAGTTCGCCGAACTTGTGCGGCGGTCCACCGGGTGAGATCCAGCCGATGCCGTACTTCGCGGAACGGCGCAGGCCGCCCGGCGAGTGGCCGCCACCCCAGAACGGGATGTCACCGTTGGTGGGGCGGGGACCGACACCGGGAACCGGGCCCCTGCCCTGCCAGACTTCGCGCATCTCTTCGATCATGGCGTCCAGGCGGCGCCCGCGCGTCGCGTAGTCGGTTCCGGTCGCCACGTAGTCGTCCTCGCGCATCCCCGCGGAGAGCCCGAGTATGAGCCGCCCGTCGGAGAGCCGGTCCAGACTGGCGAGCTGCTTGGCCAGCTCCACCGGGCTGGGCCTGGTGGCGGCCAGCAGAATCGCTGTCACCAGGTTGATCCGCTCGGTGACCGCCGCTGCTGCGGCGAGCGTCACAATGCCCTCGTAGTTGTCGTAGACGACCCGGTCCGTCACCGTCAGGCTGTGAAATCCGAGACGGTCGGCGCGGCGCGCGAACTCGATCAACTGACTACTGTCGGCGCCGTGCACGGCGGTCGGCAGGCAGACCCCGATATCCATGGCGTTCCTCCTCGAGCTCGTGTCCCGTGATTGTGTGAGTGACGGCTGGGGAGCCGGTCGAGCCGCGGTTGACGGCCCTGCGCCGTGTCCTAGACGTGGACGCAGGGTGACTGGTGCGGCCCGATGTTCGGCGGCGCGTCGTGCGGCACCGGGAATCCCAGGAAGTCGTGTCCGGTGTCACCGGCGATGAGGACACCCGCACCGATGGCGGGCGATCCGCACTTCAGCAGGTACCCCAGGGGGCCGGCGCCGGGCCGGACGAACGCCGGGTCCGCGGCGACGGCGTGTGCGTCGACCGTCGGTGCGGAGGTGACGTTGAAGTACAGGTTGTGGTCGAAGGACGCCATCGGGTCGCCGATCGTCGAACCGCCCGGCTTTCCGGAGAAGATGTTGTTGCTGTACGCGACAGCCGTCTCCCCGAAGTTCCCGATCAGCCCACTCGCGTACTTGGTGTGGATCACATTGTTGTAGAAGCGGACATCCGGCTGCACGCTGCCGCAGCCATTGGTGACCAGCGGGAGTTCGGTGGTACCGAACAGTGCGCCCCGGTCGTTCTCGCTGACGTTGTAGCGGATGGTCGCCCCGGCACTCTTCTCGCCCGGATTCGTGCACAGCAGCATGAACCCGGCATTTTCGTGGCTGTAGTTGTACTGGTAGAGAACACCGGCAGCCGCGATGTCGACGTCGAAGGCGAAGGCAGGCGGAGAGGAGGAGCCGTGCGACACGTCGTTGTACTGCATCACCGGACGGTCGGAGTTCCACGACCAGATTCCGGCGTGGAAGGCCGTGGCGCGCTTCCCGAATCCGTCGATCACATTGCCTTCGACCAGCGGGTCGATGCCGTTCTGTACGACGATCCCGTCACCGCCGAGATCGGACAGCCGGTTTCCGGCGATCCGCACATGGGAGATCGGCACGAAGGTGTTCGTTCCGGAGGTGAGCAGCGGGCGGAGCGACCATTGGGACGATGTCGCTATTCCGTAGCCGTCGACGCCGGAGACGGTGTTTCCCGTGACCTGGATCCCGTCGAACCCGGTGGCCACGGTGGATCCGGTGGCCTTGAACAGGATGCCCGCACTGTCCTCGTTCGCCGGCCCCGTGGCGTCGATGCCCACCACGTGATGGACGTTCACGCCGTCGATCACGTAGTGATGGCCGGTGCCGTAATCCTCCAGCAGCACGTAGATCCCGGTGCGCGAGGTACCGTTGCCGGCTGCCCGGTCGGAGATGTCGAGGTTCCGGAGCTCCCAGTACTGCACGTTGTGCAGGAAGACCACCGCGCGGGCGCCGTCGGCGACGATGACCGGACGCGCTCCCGAACCGTAGGAACCGGCGACGATCGGCCGGTCCTCGGTACCGGAACCCTTTGGCGAAAAGGTGCCTTGGCAGGTGGTGCCGCTGCGTAGCAGAATGGAATCACCAGGGTGGAAGACCAGCGCGTTGACGTGGTCCAGAGTCCGCCATGCCGACCCCTGCGCCGTACCGGCCGCCGCGTCGTTCCCGGCCGCGCAGTCGAGGTAGTACCGCTGGCCGCCCTGTGAATCGGCGGCGGCCGAGGTGCCTGACACACCGAGGGTCATTCCGGCCATCAGGCCGAGAACGAGAGCGAGTACTCTCCGGGCCGGTCTTCTGTCCTGACCCCCGCGACGCGCTCTGTTCGAGCGCCAGGTGATAACCATGCCGTTGCTCCTCGCGGTAACTTTGGCCGAAAATCGTTGTCTCGGCGAGTCTGCGACGGCGTGGTCAACCCTTGCTCAAGAATTGCGTGAACCGGGCGGAAGGTCAGACGCTCCAGGCTTGCAGCCGGAAAGCAGAATCGGCGAAAGCCAGTTCATGCCGTGCGCCGAACAGGAAGTGTTCGGCCAGCGTGGCACGGTCGGTGGGCGAGCACTGCTCGCCGAATTCATCGATCATGCTCAGATAGGCTTCCACGTAGTCGTGGAAACCGCTTTCCGGGCAGTACTGATCGATCCACGCCTCGTACCGCGACCCGGGCACGCACCGTTCCCGCAGATCGCGCGAGACGGCCTGGTGGAACCAGGTCATGGGCAGCAGCCCGCCGAACGCGGCGCCGAACGAGACCGCCGGGGCCGCCAGCATGAAGCAGGTGTGTGCATGGGTCGCGGGACTCACCGCCACGGTCCGCACCGTCCTGCCGAGCTCCGCCGCCAGGGCGGCCAGTTCGCCGTCCATCCTGCCGACCGCGTCCAGGGTGACGCTCGCCGCTCCGCTCATCAGGGCGCTGTGCGCGTCCTGGTCGGCGATCGCGGCCGTGCGGGCCAGCGCCCGCGCATAGGCCGGCACGGCATAGCGCGCGTCCTGCTCCGCGAAGTACCACAGCGAGTCCGCAGGCAGCGTGCCCTTGCGCAGACCGTCCCAGAAGGGATGCTCCAACACTGCGGCCAGCACCGGTTTCGCGATCGCCGACAGCTCGTCCCGCAGCATCTCAGCGCCCGCCGGCGGGATGGATGACCTGCCCGTTGACATTGCCGTTCGCCTCGGACGACAGGAAGACGATGAGCCGGGCCACATCGTCCGCGGTGCTCAGACGGCCGCTGGGCGTCTCCCGTACGGCGACCTCCAGCAGCGCCGGGTCCACCGCCTCCAGGCTCTCGGTCAGGGTGCCGCCGGGCGCCACCACATTCGCCAGCACGCCGTCGCCGGTCCACATGAGTCCGCGGACAAATCCGTGCAGGGCCGCCTTGGCCGCGCTGTAGATCTCAGAACCGGGGTTTCCGTGGGTCGCGGTGACCGAGGACAGCAGGACGACCCGGCCCCAGCCGCGTTCCCGCATCCCGCCCAGGGCCTGACGCACCGTCCACAGATGGCCTTCGACGTTCTCCCGGTACTTGGACAGCCAGAAGTCCATCGGGAAGTCCTGGTACTGGGGCATCTCCTGGGGGTTGATCCACTCCCAGGTCTGGGCGTTGGCCACCACCACGTCGACGCCGCCCCACCGGTCCTCGATCGAGCGCACAGCCTGCTCGATCGACTCGGGTACCGCGAGGTCGTAGGGGACCGCGCAGGCCCGGTCCGCTCCGCCGAGTTCCTGGACGAGCTCCTTCGCCGCCACCTCGTTGCTGTGGTAGGTGACCGCGACCCGTGCGCCCTCCGCGGCGAACACCCGGGCAGCGGCCCGGCCGATGCCCCGCGTGGCGCCGGTGACCAGCACCCGCTTGTCCGTCAAACCCAGATCCATCTCGAACTCCTGAGGCCGTTACCACAACTCCGCCGTACGGTCCCGCCCGCCGCCCCTGCCGGTCCGGCGCCACGGGCTCCCCGTACTGGAGCCTGGCACGGATTCCCGGCGCGCGCTCCTAGACCGGCCGGTACTCCAGCAGGGCGATGTCACCCGGGACCGGCTCGTTGGCCGGCGCGAAACCGGCTGCGGCGGTGAGGTGGTTCCATTCCTCGCGACTGCGCTCACGGCCGCCCAGCACGGCGAGGGACTCGACGTCGATCAGCTTGCCGATGTCCCACTCGCCGGGACCGCGCAGCAGGTTCTCCACGATGAGCAGCCGCGCCTCGCCGTTGCCGCCGATGGCCTCCCTGATCCGGCGCAGGATCAGCTCGGCCTTGTCGTCGGCCCAGTTGTGCAGCGTGTGCTTGATGAAGTATGCGTCGCAGCCGGCGGGCACCTCGACGAAGAAGTCGGTCGGGACGATCTCGACCCGGTCCGCCAGCCCGTCGTCCGCGAAGGTCTCCTTGGCGTCGGCGACCGTGTGGGCCTGGTCGGCCAGTACGCCGGTGACTCCGGCGTGGCGGCGCAGCACCTCGGCCAGGAACTGGCCCCTGCCGCCGCCGACATCCGCGATCCGGGGAAAGCGCCCGAAGTCGAATTCGGCGAAGATCCGGTCGGTACCGGGATAGTGGTTCTGCTTCATCGCCCGGTCCAGCACCGCGCCGCTGGCCGGATTGGCCTTGGTGTACTCGTAGTACGACATCCCGAAGACGTTGTTGAAGGCCGCTTCGCCGGTGCGGACGCTGTGCGCCACATTCTCGTACGGCCGCCAGAGGGTGGGGTCGGAGGCGAACAGGAACATGTCCCGGATGCCGTCGGTGGCGTCCGAAACCAGACCCGCCGAGACGGGCGTCAGTACGAAGCTGCCGTCGGTCCGCTCCTCCAACACGCCGGCCGCGGCGACCGCACGCAGCACCCGGTAGAGGGCGTCGGCATCCGTGCCCGTCGTCTCGCTGATCTGCGCGACGGTCCGCGGTCCGTCGGCCAGCGCGTCGGGCACTTTCAGCTCCACCAGCGCCCGCAGCGCCCCGATGACCCACTTGGCGTAGAGGAATCCGAGCACCTGCTGCTGTGGGGGGAGGCTCGCGTCGAACCATCCGGCTGTGCCCTGGGCCCCGGAAGCGCTGTCCTGCGCGGTCATCGACGTCCACCTCTCGTCCGGATCAACGTCCGCACAGGTTCGGGGCACCGCCTCGAACCTCACTTGAACCACGGTGGAGGCCTGGTGGAACGGCGGGATCTAGCAGGCGTCAAGGTCCCTTCGAACCGGCACCCGCATGCTGCCGACGACTTTTGGAAGACAGACGGCTTTCAGAACACAACTGAGGGAGACACAGATGTGCGGCATCGCCGGCTGGGTGGACTTCGGGCAGGACCTGTCGCAGAAGCGGTCGGTGCTGCAAGCGATGACCGACGCGGTCGCCAAGCGAGGTGTGGACGACCAGGGGCTGTGGGTCAGCAGGCACGCCGCGCTCGGGCACACCCGTACCGCGATCATCGATCTGGCCGACGGCGTGCAGCCGCTCACGGTGGAGGAGGACGGGCGCCCCGTCGCCGTCATCGTCTACAACGGTGAGGTCTACAACTACAAGCAGCTGCGTACCGAGTTGCAGGGGCGCGGCCACCAGTTCCGCACCCGCAGCGACACCGAGGTGGTGCTCCGCTCCTACCTGGAGTGGGGCCCGGACTGCGCCAAGCGGCTGGAGGGGATCTTCGCCTTCGCCATCTGGGACCTGCGCCGCGAGGAACTGCTCCTGGTCCGCGACCGGTTCGGCGTCAAACCGCTCTTCTACCACCGGCTGCCCGAAGGCGTCCTGTTCGGCTCCGAGCCGAAATCCCTGCTGGCCAACCCGCTGATCCGCCCGGTCGTCGACGCCGACGGCCTGCGGGAGATGTTCGCCGTCGCCAAGAAGCCCGGGCAGGCGGTCTTCCGCGACATGCGCGAGCTGCTGCCCGGCCACACCCTGACCATCGGCAGCGCGGGCGTCGTCGACCGTACCTACTGGGAGCTCGAGGCCCGGCCGCACACCGACACCCTGCAGGAGACCATCACCAACGTCCGCTCGCTGCTGGAGGACATCGTGCTGCGCGAGCTGGTGGCCGACGTGCCGCTGTGCACCGCGCTCTCCGGCGGCCTGGACTCCAGCTCGCTCACCGCGATCGCCGCCCAGTGGCGCTGGAAGCTGGACGGCGCGCGGCTGCGCACCTTCGTGACCACATTCGACGACTACGCCGAGAAGTTCCAGGCGGACGACGTCCGCTTCTCGCCGGACGAGCCCTTCGCGATCGAGGTCGCGGAGCACCTCTCCTCCGACCACGTCAACATCCGGCTGAGCAGCCACGACCTGATGGACCCGAAGACCCGTCTGATGGCGCTGCTCGCGCAGGACGCGCCCTCGACGCTCGGCGACATGGACACCTCGAACTACCTCACTTCACGCGAGATCAGGACGCACTCCACGGTGGCGCTGGTCGGCGAGGTCGCGGACGAGATATTCGGCGGATACAACTGGATGTTCAATCCGGAGACCGTGGGCGCCGACGCCTTCCCCTGGGTGGCGCATGAGGCGCTGCAGCCGAGCTCCATGAAGGGACAGGGCCGGGGGCTCTTCGACGACGGGCTGCTGCAGAAGCTGGACATGCGCCGCTACTACACGGACTCCTTCCACGAGGCCGCCGCGGAGGCGCCGCACCAGGAGGGCGAGAGCCCCGAGGAGTACCGGATGCGGGAGATCGGCTATCTCACGCTCACCCGGTGGATGCCGATGCTGCTGGACCGCAGCGACCGGCTCTCCATGGCCCACGGCCTCGAACTGCGGGTGCCCTACTGCGACCACCGGCTCGTCGAGTACCTGTACAACACTCCGTGGAGCTTCAAGACCTTCGACGGCCGGGAGAAGTCCATCCTCCGGGCAGCCGTGCGCGATCTGCTGCCGGCGTCCGTGCTGGAGCGCAAGAAGAGCCCGTGGCCGGTCACCCAGGATCCCGCCTACACGGCGATGCTGCACGAGGAACTGACCGCGCTGATCAGCGATCCGAACTCACCGATCCTGCCGTACCTGGACAACAAGGCGGTGGAACACACGTTGCGCAACCCGGGCGCCGCCAATGACTGGCCGAGCCGGATGCACATCGAGACGGCGCTGCAGTTCAACTCCTGGCTGTCGCACTACAACGTGGAACTGGTGGTCTGACGGACAGCCGATCGCGTGTCGTGCCGCCGTGCCGCCGATCAAGTCCCGCTCCAGTGGCACTCCGGTGCCGTTTTACACCATGGGCCGGAGGCCATGCCCTCACACGGATGCGAAGCAAACGAGGTGAAATCTTGTGGCGCTGACGATTGAAGCTCGGGGACTGGTCAAGCGTTTCGGAAAGAAGACCGCCCTCAACGGACTCGACCTGGAGGTCGAGTCCGGGAGGGTGGTGGCGGTGCTGGGCCCCAACGGGGCCGGGAAGACGACCTTCGTGCGGGCGGTGGCGACCCTCCTCTACCCGGACGAGGGTGAGCTGCGCGTCGTCGGCCACGACACCCGGCGAGAGCCGGAAGCGGTCCGCCGGGCGATCGGCCTCGCCGGCCAGTTCGCCGCCGTGGACCAGGCCATGACCGGCCGGGAGAACCTGGAGTTGGTGGCCCGGCTGTTCGGCCAGCGGGCCAAGCAGGCCCGCGCCAATGCCACCGCCATCCTGGAGCTGTTCGACCTGACCGACGACGCCGACCGGCTGGTGCGCACCTACTCCGGCGGTATGCGGCGCAAACTGGACCTGGGCGCCAGCCTGGTGAGCGCCCCGCGCCTGCTGCTCTTGGACGAGCCGACGACCGGGCTGGACCCGCGCAGCCGGCTCGATCTGTGGGACGCGATCGACGCCCTCCTCGAACAGGGCACCGATGTCCTGCTGACCACGCAGTACCTGGACGAGGCCGATCGCCTTGCCAGCCACATCGTGATCATCGATGAGGGGCGCACGGTCGCCTCCGGGACCCCTGCCGAGCTCAAGAGCAGGATCGGTGGCAAGGTCTTCGAGGTCCATGTGCACGACCGCGCGGACCTGCCCAAGGTCGCCGCCGCGCTGGCCCGCGAGAACGGCGCCGAGCCGCAGGTGGACGAGGCGACGCGGTGCGTCAGCGTGGCCGCGGGACCCGGCAACGACGACACGGCCCAGTGGCTGATCGCGGGACTGCGGTCGATCGAGGGAACGGCCGTGGATCTCGCCGACATCAGCGTGCGCGAGCCCAGCCTCGACGAGGTGTTCCTCGCGCTGACCGATCAGCGGCCGGAGGAAGAGGTCGGAGCCAACAAGCAGCACGCCCTGTCCGCCGCCGAATCGGTGTGACCGGATCCGGAAGGATGGAATGCCCATGACGACCGCGGTCGCCACATCACAGAGCAGGGCCGGCCTGCTGACGAGTACGGGGCTCCTGGCGAAACGGACCACGCTGACGTTCTGGCGAAGGACCGAACTCATCGTGCTGAGCGTCCTGCAGATGACGTCGATCATGCTGACCTTCCGCTACATCTTCGGCGGCGCCATCGGCACGAGTCAGGGCCTGGACTACGTCGACTTCTCCGTCCCGGGCTTCATCACCGCCGGTGTGCTCTTCCAGACGCTGGGCACCGCCATCGGGATGGCCGAGGACGTCGAGGGCGGCTTCATCGACCGGCTGCGGTCGATGCCCTTTCCGTCCTCGGCCGTGCTGACCGGCCGGGTACTGGCGGACACCGGGATCCTGGCGTTCGTCCTGGCGATCACCACAGGGGTCGGTTTCGCCGTGGGCTTCCGGCTGCACGCATCCGTCCTGAGCGGGTTGGCGGCGTTCGCGCTGTGCCTGCTGTTCGGGGTCGCCTTCAGCTGGGTCTTCATCGCCGTCGGGCTGTTCACCGGCAACGTCAAGTCCGCACAGGGCGTGTCGATGGTCGTCTTCATCGTGACCTTCGCATCGAGCGCCTACGTGCCGGTCGGGACCATGCCGGGATGGCTCCAGGCATTCGCCGAGAACCAGCCGGTCACCGTGATGGCCGACGCGGTGCGGGCGCTCACCTTGGGCAGCCACGCCCATGCTCTGCTCGGTCATGACGCCGGGTACTTCGTCTCACGTTCGCTGATCTGGACCGCCGGGATCACGGTTGTCTTCGCTGCCCTGGGCAGCGCCCGTTTCCGGCGCCGCTGAGAACACTGGAGAGCCATATGACGAGCGACACTCCCGCCTCCGCTCCCGAGTCCGCGGAGCTGGACCCACGGATCGTTCATGCGCAACAGGTGTACAGCCGCAGCAGGCTGGGGATCTACGACAAATGGGTGCTGGGGGTGTTCTGCCGTGTGGTGTGGCGCTGCCCGGCCGGAGTCATGCGGCGGCTCTACAACTCCTCCGCCGGCAACCGTCACCTGGACATCGGCCCCGGCACCGGTTACTTCGTGGACAAGTGCCGGTTCCCGACCAAGACGCCGGAACTCACCCTGCTCGACCTCAACTCCGAATGCCTTGACATGTCCGCGGGCCGACTGGCCCGCTACCGGCCGGCGATCTGCCAGGCCAATCTGATGGAACCGCTGCCACTGCCGAGCCGGCACTTCGACTCGGCCGCCATGAACCTCGTGTTCCACACCATCCCCGGCGGCTGGGACACCAAGGGCATCATCCTCAAGCATGTCGCGGAGACCCTCCGGCCCGGTGGTGTGCTGTTCGGCACCACCGTGCTCGCCGAGGGCGTTCCGATGAACAGGCTGACCAGCAAAATGGTGCTGGAGCAGCACCGGCGCGGCAACTTCCAGAACCAGGGGGACGACCCGGCGGGCCTCGAACGGCAGCTGGCGAAGTACTTCCCCGAGTACCGTGTGACGATTCGCGGTGCGGTCGCCATCTTCACCGCGACCGCCGGCTGACGTAAACAACAAGGAGTCGGCCCCAGCCTGATGGCTGGGGCCGACTCCTTGTTGTTCCCGCTCGCGGGTGACCCGGTCAGCGCACGGCGGCCCGACTCATGCCGCCGTCGATGAAGTAGTCGGAGCCGGTGATGCTCGGCACCTTGCCGGAGGCCAGCAACAGCACCAGCGCCCCGATCTCATCGGGCTCGATCATCTTGCCGGTGGAGAGACCGGCCATCTTGGGGACGGTCTCCAGGAACTCCTCGGTCGTGATCCCGAGCCGGCGCGCGATCTCCGGATTGGTCCACAGCCGCGTCCGCACCGGTCCCGGGGAGATGGTGTTGACGGTGACGCCCTGCGAACTGAATTCCAGGGAGAGCGATTTGCTGATGTTGGCCAGTGCGGCCTTGGCAGCCGAATAGTGGCCGAGTGCCGGGTCCGCCATGCTCGCGTTCATCGAGCCGATATTGATGATCGCGCCCCTTCGCTCGACCAGACTGGGCAGCGCCGCTCTGGTCGTCCTGATCATGCTGAAGACATTCAGCTCGAAGGTGTGGCGCCAGGTCTCGTCCTCGATGTCGAGGAACCCGGTCGCCAGCTTCACCCCGCCACCGACGTTGTTGACGAGAATGTCGACGCCCCCGAATGTGCCGAGCGCGTGTTCCAGCAGCGCCGTCGGTCCCGCCTCGGTGAGCAGATCGACCTCGAACACGTGCGGCGTGGCGTCCAGCAGCTCCGGGCTGATGGTCCGGGAACCGCCGAGCACCTGGGCGCCCGCCGAGGCGAGTGCCTGGACGGACGCCAGCCCGATCCCGCTGCCGGCCCCGGTGACCACGGCCGTTTTGCCGGTCAAGTCGAATTGCATCGGATCTCCTGTTCCTGGGACGCCGCGGGCTCAGCCCGGTCCGCGTTTCTCGGTGAGGAAGTGCCCGGTCGGTCCGTCGTCCGGAAGGGTCGCCACATCGGCGATGAACCGGGCGGCAGCTTCAGGGAGTTGCTCCTGGGTCGGCATCATCCGGGTGCGCACCCGGCCCGGGTTCACGGCGTTCACCAGGACACCGGTCCCGGCGGTCTGGGCCGCCAGCATGGTCGTCAACCCGTTGAGCGCGCTCTTCGAAAGGGAGTAGCCGGGAGTACCGGCGAAGAGCCGGCCCCCGAAGTCGGCGGTGGTGCCGCTGGAGATGATCACCACCCGGCCCCATCCCCGCTGGACCATGGGCGGAACGAACTCCTGCAGAACGCGCCAGGTGCCGAGCAGGTTCACCCGCAAGGTCCGTTCGACGAGTTCCAACGGCACGGAGAGCGGATCGGTGCGGGCGTCCAGCAGTACGCCGGCGTTGCACACCAGCACATCGACGGGCCCGGCCTCCGATCCGGCCAGCTTCACGCTGTCCGGATCGGTGACATCCAGTACGCACGACCGCACTCCGGGACCGATCCCGGCAGCCGCGGCGCGGCCCTCGCCGGCCAGCCGCGCGGCCACCACCACCTGGAGCTCCCGGTGGTGGAGCTCGGCGGCGACCGCGCGGCCGATGCCGCGGTTGGCTCCGGTGATCAGGGCGGTACGCGGCGGGGTCGCCGCGTTCTCACTGGTCATTCGTCACATCCACCCGGGTCAGCGAAATCGCATGGGCAGGTACTTGATGCTGTTCATGAAGTTGGTCTCGGGGCGCACCGGCGTACCGGCGATCTCCAGCCGCGACAGCAGGTCGACGATGCCTTCGAGGAACTGGCGCAGCTCCATGGTGGCCAGCGCGTTGCCGATGCACACATGCGGACCGCCGCCGCCGAAGGCGAGGTGCGGGTTGGGAGTGCGGGCGATGTCGAACCGGTCCGGGTCCGTGAACACCTCTTCGTCCCGGTTGGCCGACGTGTACCACATCACCACCCGCTCGCCCGCGCCGATCGGCTGGCCGGCGATCTCGGTGTCGACGAGGGCCCTGCGGGCGAAGTGGGTCACCGGAGTTACCCAGCGCAGCACCTCGTTCGCGGCGCCGGGCATCAGGGTGCGGTCGCCCCGTAACGCGGTCAGCTGGTCGGGGTTCTCCATCAGGGCGAGGACGCCGCCCGTGACGGAGCAGTATGTGGTCTCGCTGCCGGCCGTGATCAGCGTGGAGGCGAACAGCCCGACCTCGTCCGGGGTGAGCCGGTCAGGGAGCCCCAGCCGCTCACCGTTGAAGCGGGCGGACAGCAGGACGGAGAAGCAGTCGTCGGTGAGGTTCTTGGCGCGGTAACGGGCGAAGTCCAGCAGGTACTCGTAGATCTTCTGGAAGGAGTCCAGGCCGCCCTCGGCGGCGGCCGCCTCGTACTCCGCGTCACCCAGGTTCACCGTCTGGCCGGCCCAGCCGAGCATCATGGCCCGGTCGCCGGCCGGGATGTCGAGCAGCTCGAGCAGGACCTCGAAGGGGAGACGCAGCGCGATGTCCTCCGCCAGGTCGAACTCGCCCTTCTCGGCCACCTCGGCGAGCAGCGAGTCGACGATGCGGCGGATCGGCCCCTCCAGAGCGGCGAGTCGTGCCGGGGCGAACGCCTTGAAGGTCAGTTTGCGCAGTCTGGTGTGCTCGGGGCTGTCCAGGAAGGTGATGATCGGCGGGCTGGGGTCCACCTTGCGGATGGAGGTCATGGTGGTCGGGCTGGACGAGAACCGCTTGGTGTCCCGGGAGACCTCGGACACGTCCCGATGGCGCGTCAGGTACCAGAACCGCTCGCCGTCGGTGTCCTTGCCCAGCGGCAGCCCTTCGGAATGGCGCAGTTGGCGGAAGTAGTCGTAGGGGATCCCGTTGTTGAACACCTTGGGATCCATCAGGTCGAGATCGTTGGTGGCCATTGCTCGCCTTTCTCGTCGGCCCACCGGTGCGGTGGCCGCTCGTCTCAGACCGGCCACGAGGGCTGTCCCGCGCAGCATTCGGCGAATGCCCACTCGTACCGGATGCTGAGGGAGAACTGGTCGATGATCACCCGGCGCTGGGCGGCCGAGGAGCTCTCGCCGACCCGGTCGGCCATGTCGCGGAAGGCCTGCACCGCGTACTGGTACGACTCACCGGGGTGGTAACTGCGAATCCAGGGCACGTAGCGCGTGCCGGGTACGGCGTTCCGCAGGAGGTTGTCGGACACCTCGGCGTTGAACCACACCATGGGCAGCAGCGCGCCGACGCCCGCATGGAAGGAAGAGGCGCTGGCAGCCGTGAAGAACGAGGTGTGCGCGTGGGTGGCCGCGTGGATCGCCGGCCGGGCGTCGAGTTCCGGCAGGCCGAGTTCGCCAGCCAGCGACAGGTACGACGAGCGCAACTCGTCCCTGGCGTCCAGCGTGCCGGTGACCGACTGCCCGAACAGAAAGGTGTCCGCCTCGTCGGGCGCGACGGCCGCGCAGCGGGCCAGCGCGCGGGCGTAGGCCGGCAGCAGGAATCCGGCGTCCTGCTCGACGAAGCGTGCCAGTGACCCGACCGGCAGCGAGCCGTCCCGCAGGCCGGCCCAGAAGGGATGGTCCAGCACTTTCCGCAGCACCGGGCCGCAGATCTCGGCGAGTTCCTCGTACAGCATCTGTTCCCTCCCGCGCGCCGTGTTCTCCCGATGAGGGACCGTATCGACCACTGCTCGAATGAGCCTGGTGGCGTCCTGGACGGTTGACCGGCCGAACCGTCCTAGTCCTCCCGGCCGTGCCCGCGGTAGGACCGGTCGGAGTCGGCCAGTCGGCGCTTGAGGGCAGGCAGGTGATTGACGACGCGCATCGTGGTACGCAGCGCGGCCAGCAGGATCCGGCCGACGAACGGCTGGTCGGGCCCGGTGCCGCCGCCCGATTTACGGGACTCCTTGACGGCGTCGAACCCGTACTCGATCATCTTCGTCTCGTAGTCGCGGATGGCCGCCAGCAGCGGTTCCCGCCCTTCGTGGGCGGCGACGAGCATCCGGCACAGCAGCCGGGCGTCGCGCAGTGCCGTGTTGGCGCCGACCCCCCGGCCGGGGGTCATGGTGTGGATCGCGTCGCCGATCAGCGTGACGTGGGTGGTCTCCCACTGCGGAATGGGGACCGCGGTACGGATCTTGATCGGGAAGCAGCTGTTGGGGTCGGCGAGCTCGAAGAGCTTGCGCAGGTCTGGGTGCCAGTCCGTGGTGCGCTCATTGACCAGCCGGTACAGGTCGGGGCCCTTCATCTTCAAGGTGTCGTCCGGCAGCCGCTTGGCACGGGTGACATAGCCCCAGTTGATGTAGTCACGGGTATTGTCGAAGGTCAGCCCGGGCCACTGCCCGAGGAGCTCGGCGTCGCTGGAACCGATGCCGTCCTTGGGGGCGCCATCGGCGTCCCAGGGGAACTCCATCGCGTGGTAGATGCAGAAGACGCCCTTGGGTGCGTAGATCATCGAGATGCCGCGCCGCATCTTCGGGGTGAGCAGCGCCACGGTCTCATCGGTGACCGGTACCTTGCCGGTGATGCCGATCGGCCCGCAGTCCTCCAGCCGGGCGTGCGGCAGGTACTGCCGCCGGACCCGCGAGTTGCTGCCGTCCGCCGCCACCAGCACGGTGCCGTCCACCGAGCTGCCGTCCTCGAAGAACGCCGTGACGGAACCGTCGTCATTGGTCCGGTAGCGCTTGAAGGTCTTCCCGAAGTGGACGATGTCCTGCAGGCCGGTCAGCAGTACCTGACGTAGCGTCATCCGGGACACGGACTTCTCGCTGTCGACCGCGTCGTCGGACTTGAAGCCGTCCAGCGACAGGACCTCCTTGCGCCCCTCGGTCAGGAAGTTCACGTACTCCGGCGGCCGCGCGCAGGTGGCCAGGAACGTGGCGTACAGATCGGGGGGCAGGCAGTCGCGCAGGGCGCGGGTGCCGTCCGGGTTGATCCCGACCCGGTATCCCTGCAGCCCGTCGGCCCGTGTGGCGTCCCTTTCGTAGACCGCGACACTGACTCCGGCGCGCTTGAGGCCGTGCGCCAGGCACAGCCCGCCCGTTCCCGCGCCGATGATGACGACATGCAGAGTGGAGGTGGGCGCCGACATGAGGAACTCCTCATCCAGGGGTGATCGACCGGACAGGGCCTGGGCCCTGGCCGGCCGGAAGTCCTGCGAGGCTCGCACCGGGGCACTGAGAGCCGGTCGAAGAATCCTGGACACGGAGTCGGGGGGCGGCCGGCCGCGACCGTCACGTCGCGGGTGCGCCCGCAGCGATGCTCTCCAGCTCTCCGACGACCTGCGCCGGTGCGGGCTGCCGGCGCATCTCCTCCTGCAGCCGTTGGGCGCTCTCCCGGTATCCGGGCCCGGCCAGCAACTCGGCGAGCCGCTCGCGGATCGGCTCCGGTCCGTCCACCGGCGCCGGGAGGACGACTCCGGCGCCCGCCTCGGCGAGCCGGCCCGAGTGCCGCACATGGTCGGGCAGCCGGGGAACGAGGAGTTGAGGCAGACCCTGGGACAGGGCGGTCAGCAGCGTCCCCGCGCCGCCGTGGGCGACCATCAGGTCGCACTGGGGCAGCAGCAGGTGCAATGGTGCGGACTCCACCACGTCGACGCCGTCCGGCAGCGTGCCGAGCAGCTCCCGCTGGCCGCGCGTGCTCGCGACCACCACATCCACGTCGAGGCCGTCGATCGCCCGGGCCACGTCGCCGGCGAGGAAGAGCCCGGGATCCAGCCGGCCCATGGTGGTACCCCAGCTGATGCAGACACGGGGCCGGCCCGACCGTTCGGGCAACCGAGGCGGCGCCAGCCCCGGGCCGTTGTACGGGATGTACCGCATCGGCAGGCGCCGCGAGGCGGTGGGGACCTGCAGTCCCCCGGGGCACGGGTCCACGGTCCCCACCCCGAACGGGTCCACGCCGTCCAGGCCGAGCTTCTCGCTCAGCGGACCGAGCGCACCGGTCACGAACCGCCCGACGACGCTCATCAGATCGGTGCCGTAGAGATGGCGCACGGCCGGGATGCCCAGCTTGGCGGCGGCCAGCGGCCCCGCGAAGGCCGTGGGATCGAAGACGACCAGGTCGGCGCGCCATTCCCTTCCGAGCTCGACGAGGTCGTCGACCATGGCCTGGGCCAGGTTGCTCAGCAGGTCGAGGACGCGCGGACCGCCGCCGGATCCCGGCTGCGCGGAAGGCGGCGTCAGCACGATGTTCCGGAAGACCGCCTCCGCGTCCACATTCTGCCCGACCGGTGCGGCGGGCAGGCCGGTACGCAGAACGGCGTATGTGAGGGCCGGCTGACTGGCCATCAGCACATCATGACCGGCGACCCGGCAGGCCCACGCGAGAGGCACCATCGCGTAGAGGTGTGACGGCCACGCCCAGGAAGTGAAGACGATACGCATACCGCCATGGCAGCACGCGGCGCTTGCCGCTGCCTCCATTGCCGCTTGAGGGCTCGCCGCACCCCGGCCCCGGGTACGGAGTGCGGCGGCCCGGCGGACACGGCCGGGCCCCGCCGCTCCCAGGAGGGGAACGGCGGGGCCCGGCCGGAACTCTGCCCGGTGCTCAACCGGTCGCGGCCTGCCCTGAACCGCTGTCGGCGCCGTCGGCGCCGGCGCCGACCGCCGGTTCCTCGATCCGGATCGACCGGGTCGGACAGCTCCGCTGGGCGTGCAGCAAATCCTCACGCAGCTCCTGCGGCGGCTCCGCGTTCACGACGAGTACCAGGCCGTCCTCGTCCTGGTCGAACACCTGGGGCACCCGGTAGACGCACAGGCTGCTCGTCACACACGTGTCCTGGTTGGCGGAGACTCTCAGGCTGCCCACCGCCGTCACCAGGTCACAGGGACGTTGGTGTACCCGGCGAGGAAGCCGCCCTCGGGACGCACCAACTCGTCACCCGGGATGGCCAGTTTCAGTCCGGGGAAGCGCTGCAGCAGGCCCTCGGTCGCCTCCTGCAGCTCCATGCGGGCCAGTGCCGCGCCGGCGCAGAAGTGGATGCCGGCACCGAAGGTCAGGTGGTGGTTGTCCTCGCGCCGGATGTCCAGCGTCAGCGGGTCCTCGAAGACCTCCTCGTCGTGGTTGGACTCCTGGGAGAGCAGGACCGAGGAGCCCTTCGGGACGACGGCGCCGTCGGACAGTTCGATGTCCTCGACCGCGTACCGCAGCGTGCCCAGCGAGGTGCCCATGATTTGGTAGCGCAGCAGCTCCTCCACCGCCGACGGCACCAGCGACAGGTCGGCCTTCAGATCGTCGGCGACCTCCGGGCGGTGCAACAGGACGGCCATGCTGGTACCGAGCTGCGAGGCCGTGGTCACATAGCCCGCGATCAGCAGGGTCTTGACCCAGTTCTGCAGCTGGTAGTCGGTCAGCTTGCCCGGGTCCTCCCGGCTGATCTCGATCAGCTCGCTGATCAGGTCGTCACCGGGCTGGGCCCGCTTGGAGTCGATCAGTTCGGTGAGGTAGTCCCAGTACTGCTTGCGGCACTCCTCGACCTCGTCCTCCGGCAGCCGGGTCACCGACAGATAGCCGTCGATCAGTCGGCGGAACTTCGTGCGGTCCTCCGCGGGCACTCCCAGCATCTGGCAGATCACCAGGATGGGGAGCGGATATGCGAACGCCTCCATCAGCTCGGCGGGCTGCGGTCCCGCCTCCATCTCGTCCAGCAGGTCGATGACGACCTTCTTGACGAACACGCGCAGCGCCTCGATGCGGCGGGCGCTGAACGCCCGCATCACCACGGAGCGCTCCTCCAGATAGCGCGGTGGATCGTTGTCGACATTCGGGTCGCCGAACAGGTCGTTGCTGGCGGACACCCTCGACGCCCGGCCGAACGTGTTGCGGCTCAGCCGCTCGTCTGCGAACAACCGCCGTACGTCCTTGTACCTGGTGACCAGCACGGCGGGTTCGCCGCTGGGCAGAGTGATCTCCACGAGCGACCGCTCGCGCAGTGCCTTCCACTCCTCAGGGATGTCCGGGGTCGGGGCCCAGGGGATGGGGTAGCCGACGGGGCACGACTCACTCATACGGGAACCGCCCTCTCAATACACTCACCGCTTGTATCGCGCACAGCTTGGGCGCTCGGTCTGGTGACCGGCTCGAAGCCCGGTCGATACCCGCCCCACCGCACCCGCCCGAGGCGGGGACCACCTCCCAGCGGTAGCTATGAGGTGCCCTTCATGTCCGCCCCATGTCCGGCCGGACAGGCCCTAGCGCCAGTCGAGCAATCCTCGGTCCGCCGCTGCGAGATTGCCGCCGGTGAAAGGAGAACCGCCCATGACATCGACCGGAGCGGACCCTGGGACCGCAGCGGGGATCATCCGGCTCGGCACCGCGTTCTGCGACGCCAAGGCCCTGCTCACCGCCGTCCGTCTGGATCTGTTCACGGTCCTCGCCCAGAACCCGGCGACCGCCGGTGAACTGCGCACGCTCCTACGCCTGCACGGCCGCGGGCTGCCGGAGTTCCTTGCCCTGCTGGCCGCCCGCGGCCTGCTGCGCCGGGACGTGGACGGCCGCTACCACAACGCCGAGGGCGCCGATCGCCATCTGGTCGCCGGCCGTCCGGGCGCCGTCACCGGCTTCCTGATCGGCGCGGACATCAATCTGTACGACGTCTACGGGCGGCTGGGAGAGGCACTGCGCACCGGCAAGCCGCAGGCCGACGGCGACTTCGCCGGAATGCTGCAGGACCCGGTGGCGGTCGACCGCTTCGCGCGGATGATGGACGGCCTCACCGAGGGGTTCGGCGCCAAGCTTCTGGACGCCCTGGACGGCACCACGTTCCGCACCGTCCTCGACGTCGGCGGCTGCCGGGGCCATCTGACCGGGCAGCTGCTCGCCGCCCGTGACGACCTGGTCGGGCATGTCTTCGACCTGCCCCAGATGGAGCCGGTCTTCGACGAGCACATGGCCGAACTCGGCCTCACGGAACGGGCGCACTTTCACGCGGGAGACTTCTTCAGAGATCCGCTGCCGCCGGCAGACGTGATCATCTTCGGCCACAACCTGAGTGACTGGGACCCGGACCAACGCCGGCTGCTGCTGACCAAGGCATACACGGCCCTGAGCCCCGGCGGCACAGTGCTGGTCTACGACCGGATGCTCGGCGAACGCCGGGACGACACCGAGAACCTGGTGGCCAGCCTGAACATGCTGCTGGTCACCGAAGGCGGCAGGGAGTACACCGTCGCCGAGCTGGGAGCACAGGCCCGAGCCACCGGCTTCAGCTCCATCACCCACCGGCCACTGGCCGACCACGACACGCTGGTGTCGTGCCGGAAGGACTGACCGCCGCCGCGCCGCGCGGCGGGCCGAACTAAGGAACCATGGGGAGTGCAATGAGCAGTCAGATCTCTGGACAGCCGGCGACCGCGGCGGAATACCTTCCGCTTTCCTTCGGCTTCGCCCTGCACCAGATAGGCGCCGCCGTGTCATCGCTCGGCGTCCTCGACGCCCTGGCCGACGGGCCGCGTACCGCCGCACAGTTGGTCGAGGTCACCGACGCACATGCCGGCAGCCTGCGTCGCCTGCTGTACGCCGCCACGAAGGCCAAGCTGCTCACCGTCGACAGCGAGGGCTACCACCTCGCTCCGCTGTCGGCCTTCTTCGGCCCGCTGTCCGACTACCACGCCGCGCCCGAGATCTGGGCGGCCTGGGGAGCTTTCGAGGAGTCGATCCGTACCGGTGTGGACGCGTTCCAGATCGCCAACGGCGCACCGCTGTTCGACTACATCAAGACCAATCCCAAGCTCGCGGCCACCTTCCACGCCGCGATGTCCGCAGGCAGCGACGCCCAGGTGCCGGCGATCGTCGAGCACTTCGACTTCAGCCGGTTCAAGACCATCGTGGACTGCGGTGGCGGCAAGGGCACCCACCTGACCGCCATTCTGGCCGCCAATCCACACCTTCAGGGCACCATCTTCGACACCGCCAACGGTGTGGTCGAGGCCGCTGCCGTGATCGAGGCCGCCGGGGTCGGTGACCGCTGCGAGGTCGTCGTGGGCTCGTTCTTCGACTCGGTTCCCGAGGGCGCCGACCTGTACGTGCTGAAGAACATCCTCCACGACTGGAACGACGAGGAGAGCGTCCAGATCCTCTCCAACATCCGCAAGGCGATGGCACCGGGCGGACGGGTGGTCGTGCTGTCCTCAGTGCTCTCCGAGGGCGAGGACGAGGACCCGGGCGACGCGCTGGGCGGTGCCATCTCCGACATCGAGATGCTGGTGATGACCACCGGTCTGGAGCGCAGCCAGAGCGAGTATGCCCAGCTGTTCACCGACGCGGGACTGAAGCTCTCGACCGCGACCGCGCTTCCCTGCCCCTGGCTCTACTACGCGCTGGAGGCCACCGCCTCCTGAATCCGCAGCAGGGCAGTCGGTCGGGCGGGCCCGGAGCAAGCAGCTCCGGGCCCGCTCGGCGCTGCCCTGGCGAAGCCGATGCGACGGAGCGGCCCAGTGGCGCAGCGAGAAACCGGCCCCGGCTTTCGACCGGGACCGGCTTCGTTTCGCGCTGTCACTTCCCGCGGTGGATCAAATGTCCCAGGTCACCGGGAGCGAGTGGACTCCGTAGAAGACCTTGTCCACACCGGTGGGCACTTCCTCGGCCGGCACCGCGAGCCGCAGCCCGGGCAGTCTGCGCAGCAGGGCCTCGAAGGCAATCTTCATCTCCACCCGCGCGAGATGGGCGCCGAGGCACTGGTGCACACCGAAGCCGAACGCCATGTGCGGCGCCCCCTGGCGGCTCACGTCCAGCTGGTCCGGATCGGGGTACACACCGGGGTCACGGTTGCCCGCGGCCAGTGAGGTGACGACGGTCTCGCCGGCCCTGATCAGCTGCCCGGCGATCTCGGTGTCCTCACGCGCCGTGCGGGTGAGGCCGAACTGCACGATGGTCAGGTATCGCAGCAGCTCCTCGACAGCCGTGTCGAGCAGATCCTCGTTGGCCCGCAGTTTCGCGGCCTGGTCAGGGTTCTGCAGCAGGGCGAACGTGCCGAGGCCGAGCATGTTGGCGGTGGTCTCCAGCCCGGCGATCAGCAGCAGCGCGCTGATGCCGACGACTTCGTCGTCGTTGAGCGGACTGGTGCCGTGGTGCAGCAGGTCGCTGACGATGTCGTCCCCGGGCGCCGTGCGCTTGGCACGGACGAGTTCGCCCAGGCTTCCGTAGAGGCCGTCGCTGGCCTCGCGCAGTTGGTCGGCGTCGGTCTTCAGGGAGAGCATCGCCAGGATCCAGCGCTGGTACTCGGCCCGGTCCGGCTCGGGGATGCCGAGCATCTCGGTGATGACGCGGGTCGGGATGGGCTGGGAGAACCAGCTGACCAGATCGACGGGCGGGCCGTGGTCGATCATGGCGGTCAGCTGGTCGTTGATGATCTGTGTGAGTCGGGGAGTGATCTCACGGGTGCGCTTGCGGGTGAAGTACCGGCTGACCTGCCGGCGGTACCGGCTCTGCTCGGGAGGGTCCATCGCGGAGAACACCCCGGGCGGTACCTGGAGCTCCTCCTCGGGCAGCGGCAGGTCCGTCGCGGGGGTCACCTGGATGAGGGGCGGGCTGAAGCGCTGGTCCGCCAGCGTCGCGCGCACGTCCTCGTAGCGGGTGACGAGCCAGCCGATCCGCCCGCCCGGAAGCCGCAGACGGCTCAGCGGCCGTTCGGCACGCAACTGCGCGTATTCTTCCGGCGGATCGAGCGGGCAGCGTCGCTCGGCCGGCAGGTTCATCGGGTCGGGCAGCGGGATGGGCATCCACACACCTTCTTGCTGTGTCGTCGGGTCCGTACCGGGGCCGGGTAGGGCCTGTCCAGCCGGACAGACCCTGGCACCGGTCGGTACTCCAGCAGGGCGATGTCGCCCGGGACCGGTTCGTCGGCCGGCTCGGGGCCGGCCATCGGCGGTGGGACGGTTCCATTCCTCCAGGCTTCCGCGCACAGGTTCCCGGCTCCCGCTCGAACTCCGATGGGGCTGCGGTCGACCGGTGCCGCCCGGGCGGGCGCGGCGGCCCCGTGGCGGCGGGTCCTGACTCGTCTGCCAGGCGTCCTTGAGGCAGGCCCGGTACTCATCGGAGGCATGTCAGTCAGGTGACGCGACATCCAGTGGTGTGGGAGCCCGGTACCGACCGACGGGCGGGGCCCCGACGGGTCCCGGTCACCCGCTCCCCGCGGGGCATGACATGACACTGTCCGCCACATACGAGGAGTAGACGCCATGACAGGAAGTCAGGCTGCCACACTGTTCTTGGGAATCGCCGTAATCCTGCTATTAGCCCGACTGTTGGGCGCCGGCGCGAAGGCCATCGGCCAACCTCCCGTGCTGGGTGAGATCCTGGGCGGGATACTGCTCGGCCCCACGCTCTTCAACGGCGCTGTCGCCCGGCACCTCTTCCCTGCCTCGGTCGGTCCGTTCCTCTCGGCACTGGCCAACCTCGGGCTGATCCTCTTCATGTTCGTCATCGGCTTCGAGCTCGAACACTCCCTGGTGCGCGGCCGCGGCCGGATCGCCGCCGCGGTGTCACTCAGCTCGATCCTGCTGCCGTTCGGCCTCGGGGTGGTACTGGCACTGCACCTGAGCCACCGTCACCCGGCCCACAGCACCGCCGGTTTCGTCCTCTTCTTCGGAGCGGCGATGTCGGTGACCGCCTTTCCGGTGCTCGCACGGATCCTGACGGACCGCGGAATGCAGCGCACACCCGTCGGCAGCCTGGCGCTGGCCTGCGCGGCCGTCGACGACCTGCTGGCCTGGTCGCTGCTGGCGGTGGTGACCACCATCGCCAGCGGTACCGGGCAGTGGCACACCCTGCTCGCACCGGTCTATCTGGCCCTGATGATCGGCGTGGTCCGACCACTGTTCCGGCGGCTGTTCGCCACGCACTCGACGTCCGGCCGGCTCTCGCCGCAGGTGCTGACCCCGGTGCTGATCGGGCTGATGCTGTCCTGCTGGGCCACCGAGTGGATGGGCGTGCACTTCATCTTCGGCGCCTTCCTCTTCGGACTCGTCATGCCGCGCGGCGGCCCGCAGGTCGTCCGCGAAGGACTGCTGAACAGCTTCGAGAACGTCGGCATGGTCTTCCTGCTCCCGGTCTTCTTCGTCACCGCCGGGCTGAAGGTCGACCTGTCGCACCTGAGCACGCGCGATCTGGGCGAGCTCGGACTGATCCTGCTGGTGGCCATCTCCGGCAAGTTCATCGGAGCCTTCACCGGGGCGAAGCTGCAGGGCGTCTCCACCCGGCACTCCGGCGTACTGGCCACCTTGATGAACACCCGCGGGCTGACGGAGCTGGTCATCCTCACCGTGGGCGTGCAGCTCGGCGTCCTCGACAAGGGGCTGTACTCGCTGATGGTCGTGATGGCCATGGTCACTACCTTCATGGCAGGACCGATCCTGCGGCTGATCTACCCGACCGAGCAGATCGAACGCGACACCCTGCCGGCATCACTGGTGGTGGTGGAACCGAACCTGGAATCCGAGCGGGAAGCCGAGCGCGTCGCGCACTCGGCCTAGAAGTCGGGCCACACGGCAGCGGGCGGAGGGGGAACTCCCCTTCCGCCCGCTGCCGTGCTGTGCCGTGCCGTGCCGTGCCGTGCTGCCGAGTGTGCACGGCGAACGGCTGTGGGCGGGAGCCTCGGCTCCCGCCCCCGGCCGCTGGGCCGTTCCCGGGTCCTTCACGGACAACCAGTGTCAGGACGCCGCCCACACCGCGCTCACTCGCCGGCCCGCCGCAGACCGAGCTTGGGGAAGAAGGAGAGATACAGCCCCCTCACTGCGCTCTCCTCGGTCATCGGCGCCGCCTTCTGCTCGTGCACCCGGTTGAGGTTGTTCAACGGGATGGGGTCGCCGCTCTCCGCGCCGGTGAGGTGCTGCTGCACCTTGGCGTAGACGTCCTGGGCGTCCTCAAGGTCGGCGATGCCGGTGATGATCCGGTCGAAGGCATCCTGGATGTTGAGCCCGTCGCGCTGCTGCTCGGTGAGCCGCTGCGCGTTGTAGAAGTGGTAGTCCTTGCCGCGGTAGCTCTCGTAGAAGACGGACACCAGGACCAGCAGTCGCTCGTAGGCGTGGCGGTAGACCGTCCCGTAGAACTCCCAGGCCTGCTCCTCCGTCACCTCTCCGCGCAGCACGCTGGAGATGGAGGCGGCGGCCAGCATGGCGCTGTAGGTGGCGAGGTGGACGCCGGTGGACAGCAGCGGGTCCAGGAAGCAGGCGGCGTCGCCGCTGAGCAGGAAGCCGGGGCCGCCGAAGGACTCCGCGGCGTAGGAGTAGTCCTGCTCGACCTTGAAGTCGGCGACCCGCTCCGCGCCGGCGATCAGCTCCTGAATGATGGCCGACTGCTCGACCGACTGGTCGTAGACGGCCTGGATGCTGCCCAGTTCGGCGCGCTGCGCGTTGAACCTGTCCCTGCCGGTGACCAGCCCGATGCTGGTGGTGCCGTCGTGCAGCGGGATCACCCAGAACCAGCCCTCGGCCGTCGAGGCCACCCCGATGGCGCCCGCGGGGCCCTTGGGCAGCGGCTTGGCGCCCTTCCAGTACGTCCAGGCCGCGACGTTGCGGAAGACCTCGTGGAGCTTGCGGTTCTTCAGGTGCTTGGTGGCGATGACACCGTTGCGGCCGGAGGCGTCGACGATGTAGTCGAAGGCGATGCGGCCCTTACTGGCGGCGTCCTTGGTCTCGGCCCACAGCGCGGCCACCGGACGGTCCCCGTCGAATTCCAGCTCCTTGACGGAGATGCCCTCGACGACCTCGACGCCCAGCTCGCGGGCATGGTCCAGGAGGATCTCGTCGAACTCGGACCTGACGACCTGCCAGGCACTGGGGTTGTCATCGCCCATGGCGCTGAAGCGGACCTCCCACTCCTCGTCCCCCCAGAAGAAGTAGGCGCCTCCCTTGGGCTGGAAGCCGTGGCGTTCCACCTTGTCCCATACGCCGAGCAGCTCCAGGATCGGCCGGCAGGACGGCAGGATCGACTCGCCGATGTGATAGCGCGGGAAGCGCTCCCGCTCCAGCAGCGTGACTTCGAATCCCTCCTTCGCCAACAGGCCGGCCGCGGTGGCTCCCGCGGGTCCGCCTCCCACTACGAGGATCTGGGTCGACTCACGCATGGACATCTCCATCCTCCGACGAATGCAACTTCAGGTAGTGAGGGCACGCGATCGGCACACCGTGTCCCCACCGGGTGGAGGTCCGCTGGACGGGTGCTCGAAAGGGCCGGTCACCGGCCGGGCCAGCGGGCGGGACTCCCCCGATACAGGCCCGCTTCAGGCCAACAGGGGCCGAAATTGTACGCGCCGGTCGCTCGACCTGCGCTCAAGCCCCGAGCGGGACCATGAGCACCCCCGCATCACGCGATGTGTCACCGAATGTACGGAGGAACCCCACCATGACCCCTAGGCGCACGGAGGCGTCAGGTCGCCGGCTGCGGTGGCTGGTGCCGCTGTTGCTCATCCTCGGATGGCTCCTGGTGAGCGGTGCGACCGGCTCGTTCAGTCAGAAACTGGGCGATGTGGCCACGAACGACGGCGCGGCGTACCTGCCCGCCAAGGCCGAGTCAGTACACGCCGACCAGTTGCAGTCCACGTTCTCCGACAACAAGACCTACCCCGCCGTAGTGGTCTACGAACGGGCGTCCGGTGTCACCTCCGCCGACCAGGCCGCCGTACGGTCCGACGCCGCCGCCGCGGGAAAGCTGGCCGGCCTGCGCGGCCCCGTGAGCCCGGTGAGCGTGTCGAAGGACGGCCGCGCCCTGCAGTTCACCGTTCCGCTCGTCAACCAGGCCAAGCCGGTCAGCGACGCGGTCAAGGTGCTGCGGGCGAACGCGTCGCAGCACCCGGGGCTGGCCGGGCATGTCACCGGACTCGGCGGGATGTTCGCCGACTTCGCCGGGGCGTTCAGCAATATCGACGGGCAGCTGCTGCTGGTCGCCGTCGGACTGGTGATCCTGGTCCTGCTGCTGGTCTACCGCAGTCCCACGCTGCCGTTCCTGGTCCTGCTCGGAGTCATGTGCGCCAGCGGCGTGGCCGGGGCCGTGGTCTACGGGCTCGCCAAGCACGGCTCGATCACCTTCACCGGCCAGAGCCAGGGCGTGCTGTCAGTGCTGGTGGTCGGCGCGACCACCGACTACTCGCTGCTGCTCATCGCCCGCTACCAGGAGGAACTGCGCCGCACCCAGAACAAGTACGAGGCCCTGGGCACCGCCTGGCGAGCGATCCTCAAGCCGGTGCTCGCCTCGGGCGGTACCGTCATCCTGGGCACCCTGTGCCTGCTCTTCAGCAACCTCAACAGCAACCGCAGCATGGGACCGGTCGCCGCGATCGGCGTCGCGGCCTCCATGCTGGCCGCACTGACCTTCATCCCCGCCGTCCTGGCCCTCGCCGGCCGTGGCGTCTTCTGGCCGTTCCGGCCCGCCTTCGGTACCGCCGAGCGCACCGGTAGTGGTCTGTGGGGCCGGGTCGCGGGCCTGGTCGGCCGCAAGCCCAGGAGGGTCTGGCTCACCGCGGGCGTCGTGCTGCTGCTCGCTGCCTGCTTCGTCCCGCAGTTCAAGGCGTCCGGGATCGCCATCACCGACAGCTTCACCAAGACGACCGACTCCTCGACCGGCCAGAAGATCCTCGGCGCCCACTTCGCGGGCGGCTCGGGCACGCCGGTGTCCATCATCACCAAGGCCGCCACGGCGGACCAGGTCGTCGCGGCCACGAGCAAGGTGAGCGGTGTCACCTCCGTCACCCGGCTGAACAAGGTGGTCAACGGGCTGGCCGAGGTCGACGCGGTGCTCGCCGCCACACCCGACGGACCGGCGGCCGTGGACACCGTCAAGCAGATCCGGGTCGCGGTGCACGCGGTTCCGGACGCGGATGCCAAGGTCGGCGGCTTCACCGCCATCTCCATCGACACCCGGGCCGGTGGAATCCGGGACCTCAAGGTCGTGGTTCCGCTGGTGCTGGTGGCGATTCTGATCGTGCTGGCGCTGCTACTGCGGGCGCTGGTGGCGCCGCTGCTGCTCATCGGCACCGTGGTGCTGTCGTACGCGGCCACCATGGGAATCTCCGCACTGGTGTTCAATCACGTCTTCCACTTCGCCAACGCCGACCCGTCGGTCCCGTTGATGGGCTTCGTGTTCCTGGTGGCATTCGGCGTGGACTACAACATCTTCCTCATGCACCGGGTGAGGGAGGAGTCGCTGGCGCACGGCACCAGGGCCGGCACGCTCACCGCGCTGCAGCGCACCGGCGGGGTCATCACCTCGGCCGGCGTGGTGCTGGCCGCGACCTTCGCGGCGCTGGCGGTCCTGCCGATGGTGTCGATGGCCGAGCAGGCGTTCATCGTCGCGTTCGGCGTGCTGCTCGACACCATCGTGGTCCGGTCCCTGCTGGTTCCGGCGCTCGCGCTGCAGCTGGACGACCGCACCTGGTGGCCGTCCCGCCGCGTGTTCGGCACGCAGATCCCGCGGTCCCGCGCCGGGGTCGCGGACAAGCAGCCGGAGCCCGAGCCGGCGAGCTGACACAGCCCCGTACACAGCACTCCGCCCCCGGTCCTCTTCCAGGACCGGGGGCGGAGTGCTGTGTACGGCAGTGGCGGTGCTCAGGCGGCCTTACGGGCGACAACGAGCGTGTCGTAGTCGCCGAGCAGCTTGACCTCGGTGCCGGCGAAGCCGGCGTGCTCCGCGTATCCGACGATCTCCGCGGCCGGGTATTCGGAACCGCCGTCGGTGACCAGCAGCATGTCGAGGCTGATCACCAGGTTCTCGGCGTGCTCCGGCTCGTCGTCGAGCATCCGGTCGTAGACGAGCAGCGTTCCACCGGGCAGTACAGCGTCGTACGCCTTGTGGATGAGGTAGCTGCGCTGGCTGGGGTCCCAGTCGTGCAGGACATGGCCCATGACCACGATCTCAGCCTGCGGCAGCGGGTCGCTGAAGAAGCTGCCGCCGTGGAACTCCACCTTGCCGGGGATGCCGAGTTCCTCCGCGAGTTCCTTCGCGAAGGGCGCCATCTCCGGAAGATCGAAGACATGCCCGGCCAGATGCGGCTGGGCCTTGACGATCTGGGAGCACAGATTGCCCCGGGCGCCACCGACGTCCAGTACGGACGTGAATCCGGACCAGTCGAACGCCTCGATCAGCTGGGCACCGAGAACGTTGGTGAAGGCATCCATGCTGCCGATGAACTGGCGCAGGATCGCGGGGTTCTGCGTGACTTCGTCGTAGTGGCTGCCCGACTGCTGCTTGCCGGTGCGCAGCGCCTCCTCCAGCCGACCCCAGGCCGGGTAGAGGTTGCGGCTGGACCGCAGCAGGAAGCCACCCACATAGGCGTCCCCGGTGCGGACCAGGTGCTTGGCCGTACCCGGCGCGTTGCGGTAGACGCCGTCGGTGCGCTGCAGCACCTTCAGGGCCACCAGCAGATCGAGAAAGTCGCTGAGGCCCCGGCCGTGCAGTGACAGCAGCCCCTTGATCTCCTCGGCGGTCGCCCCGCCGGACGGGGCCTCCTGCAGTTGCGTGAACAGATCGAGTTCCACGGCGGTCAGCAGGGCCTTGGCATCGCAGAACGCGTTGCCGAGCCGGAGGATCCCGGCGGCCGTACTGACGTCCGGGGGGATGGTCGTCATCGGGCGGACTCCTTCCTGGACGCCTGGCCACCAGGCGCCGGTGTCATCGTCGTGACGCTCGCAGCCGGCCGTGGAGCTGACCTCGAACACGCCTCGAACCGCAGGCGGGCCAACGGACCCGACCGGGAGGCCAGGCATCCTTGAGCACCGGTCAGTACCCCTTACCTGTGCCGCGGACAGTCCGCATGGCAGTGTTCCTGAGGGGATACGCATGTATGACGTGAACATCCCAGTACTGATCGTCGGTGCCGGACCGGTCGGGCTGTCCACCGCCCTGTTCAGCGGGCGCCACGGGATCAGTACTCTTCTGCTGGAAAAGCGCACGGCGACCTCCACGCTGCCGCGGGCCCCCGGCCTGCAGTCGCGCACCCTGGAGTTGTTCCGTGCCGCCGGAATCGGCAAGGACATCCGGGCCCTGGAGATGGGAGACTCGCACCCCTTCTTCGAGGGCGGGATCATCCAGGTCGACACCTTCGCCGACATCGACAACGCCGTCGTCCTCGAGTCGCCCTCACTGGACGGACCCACCGTCAGCCCCGAACGCGTGATGGGCTGCGGCCAGGACCGCTACGAGCGGGTCCTGGTCGACAAGGCCCGGGAGTTCGGTGCCGACATCAGGTTCGGAACCAAGCTGATCGAGTTCACCCAGGACGACGAGGGCGTGACGGCCGTCGCCGAGGAGCTGGAGACCGGTCGGCGCTACACCATCAGGGCCGGCTACCTGGTCGGCGCGGACGGCGCCAACAGCCATGTGCGGACCGAGCTGGGCGTGGAACGCAGCGGCCGCGGAACGGTGTTCGACGCTCTGAGCATCTACTTCAAGGCTCCGGAGCTGGAATCACTGATCAAGCACCGCCCGTTCATCCTGTGCTACGCCAATGTCAACGGGACTCTGATGGGCCTGTCCCGGCTGCACGGCTGCGACCCCTTCCTGGCCGCCCCGATCTACTTCCCGGACAAGGGCGAGAAGCCCGAGGACTTCACCGACGAGCGCTGCATCGACATCGTCAGGACCGGTTCCGGCCGTCCCGACATGGACGTGGAGATCGTCGCCAAGGTTCCCTGGCAGGGCGCCCAGCTGGTCGCCGAGCGGTTCAGGACCGGACGGATCTTCCTGGCCGGGGACGCCGCCCATCTGCACCCGCCTGCCGGCGGGTTCGGAGCCAACACCGGCATCCACGACGCGCACAACCTGTCGTGGAAACTGGCCGCCGTCATCAAGGGCTGGGCCGGGGACGTCCTGCTGGACAGCTACCACGAGGAGCGGCACGCGGTCGGCTCCGCCATGGCCGAGCAGGCCATGGTGCGCAACCGCATCCGGCACGGCTACGCCACCGACGAGGACCGGGCGACGATGGTGGACGACATCATCATCACCCTCGGGTACCGGTACAAGTCGGAGGCCATCACTCACGACCAGACCGGTCCGGTGCTCACTCCGCACCTGGAACTGAAGGGCGAGCCCGGCACCAGGGCGCCGCACCTATGGGTGGAGCGGAACGGTTCGAAGCTCTCCACCATCGACCTGTTCTGGGACTCCTACGTGCTCCTCACGGACGCCTCCGGCGCCGCGTGGGCCGAGTCCGCGGTGAAGGCCGCCGCAGAGCTCGGTGTGCCGCTCAGGGCCCACCTGGTGGGCCCTGGCGCCGAGCTGACACCGGGCGAGGAGCGCGACTGGGGTTCGGTGTACGGCGTGGGCCCGGGTGGCGCGGTACTGGTCCGCCCGGACGCGTTCGTCGCATGGCGCTCGCAGGGGCCGGTGGCGGACCCGCAGCAGGTGCTGACCGAGGTCCTCTCCCGGGCCGCCGGCCTCGGGTAACACAGCTCCGTCCCACAGCCGCCGGAGGCGCCCGTCACACCTGACGTGACGGGCGCCTCCGGCACTCCACCGCCCCGCGGCCCCACCCGCAGGCCAACACGCACACAAGATCCCGGCCCGGACTCATGGTACGAGTCCGGGCCGGAATCTTGTGTGCGAAGTCCCTGAAAAGGGGCTACAGGGCCGCCTTCGCGAGCAGACTCACCTGCTGGGAGTCCGCGGTGCACGGCAGCAGGATCAGCTCGTCACAACCGGCCTCCGCGTACGCCTGGGCCGCGTCACGGATCTGCGCCGCGTCCACGAGCACGCCGCTGGCGGCCCGTTCGGCCTTCACGCCGATGAACGAGTAGTAGTCGCGCAGATAGCGGCCCGCCGTCGATCCGGCGTCCGGGCCGAGGCACGCATACACCAGCGAGACCATCCTGGGCCGTTCGGTGCGCCCGGCCAGCGTCCATTCGTGCTGTGCCTGGCGGACCAGTTCCCCGTAGGCCGTGGCCGAGCTGCCGCCCGCGATCCAGCCGGTGCCGAATCTCGCCGAACGCCTCATCGCGGTCCGGGAATGGCCTCCGACCAGCAGCGGGATACCGCCCTGCCCGGCGGGGAGCGGACCGATGACGGGCCCCGGACCCTCCCCGCTCCAGATGTCGCGGAGTTCACCGAGGAGTTCGTCCAGCCGCGCCCCCCGACCGGCGTAGTCGGCGCCGGTGGCCTTGTAGTCGTCGTCACGGCCTCCGGCGGCGACACCGAGCGTGAACCGCCCCCCGGAGACCGCGTCGAGGGTCGCCGTCTGCTTGGCGAGCAGCGCCGCCCCACCGCGATAGCCGGCTATGAGAATGGTGCTGGCCAGCTTGATGCGGGTGGTGACCGCGGCCGCCACCGCCAGCGACATCAACGGTTCGAAGTTGTCATACACCAGCCGGTCCAGCACGCCCAGAGTGGTGAAACCTGAGTCCTCGGCCGCACGCGCCCAGGCGGCCAGTCCAGGCCCGGACTTGTCGGGAACGGTGGTGGGCAGCCCGAGTCCGATGTCCACGGTCAGACCCCGCCGTCGACATTGAGCGTGGCGCCCGAGATGTAGCGGGAGGTGTCGCCGGCCAGAAAGAGCACGGCGCCCGCCACGTCCTGCGGAGTGCAGATCCGGCCGAGCGCGGTCATCCCGACGATCCGCTCCACGGCCTCCGGCGGCAGACCGGCGCCCGGTTCGGTCTCGGTGAGACCCGGCGCGATGGTGTTCACGCGGATCGAACGAGGCCCGAGTTCCTTGCACAGCGCGCGGGTGAGCCCGATCAGCGCGGCTTTGGAGGCGGTGTAGTGCACTCCGCGGACCCGGCCGCGCAGCGCCACCGAGGATCCGATGTTCACCACCGAGGCACCGTCGACGAGCAGGTCGAGCGCGGCCTGGGTCATCAGGTAGGCCGAGGTGACGTTGTGGTCGAAAACCCGGTGCCATTCGGACTCGGGCAGCTCCGCGAACCAGACCTGGCCGTCCACTCCGACATTGTTCACGAGAACGTCGAGCCCCCCGACGGCCTCCCTCACCTGTGCGGCCACCGTACGGACGTCGGCGGCGTCGGTCACGTCCGCGCGCAGCAGCAGATGTCCGTCACCGGTCTCCTTCAACTCGCGGGCGAGTGACTCGCCGTCCTCCCCCGCGCTGCGCGACACCACCACGACGCGAGCGCCGGCGCGCGCGAAGGCCAGTGCCGCCGCCCTTCCGATGCCGCGCGTACCGCCGGTGATCAGTACGCGTTTGCCGGCCAGTCCCTGCTCCATCTGCTCCTCCTTCAGTACGCCGCGTCGACCCGGTAGATACCGAACGGAGCGGAGAGTCGTGTGTCGCGGTACGGCCGCAGCGGAGCGGTGTCCGCGCGGTGCCCGGCGCCCTCTTCCCATGACTGGAAGGCCGCGAGATCCGCCCACCGGCTCACCACGGTCAGGGCCGAGGGGTCGAGGGCGGACTGCAGCAACTCATTGGCGAGCATTCCCGGCACGTCGGCGAGCCGCCGGCTGACCACGTGGTACGCCTCGCGCACCGCGGCCAGCTCGGCCTCGTCCCGGGCCTGGTGATGGATCATCACCAGGACCTCGCCCGCCTCAGGCGGCATGGGCGGCTCCCTGGATGTGCTCGACCACCCGCATGGTGTCGAAGGTCGCCGAGGCGCGGTAGGCGTGCAGTCGCTCGCGATGGGCGACGTGCGCCTTGCCGTCCTCGAACGCCCGGAAGCCCGTCTCGTCGACCCAGTCGCTGACGATGTAGTAGGTGTCCTCGTCGGCGGTGCTGCGAGCCAGCCACTGGCCGATGTTCGCGGGGTGGCCGGTGACCGCGTCGGTACCACTGCGCCACTCCTGCTCGAACTCCGCCGACAGACCGGGCTTGATCGTCATTTCCAGCATCACCCGGAAGGCTCCGCCGGCCATCAGGAGATTCCCCCGTCGACCGAGATGGTGGCACCGGTGACGTAGCGGGACAGGTCACTGGCGAGCCACAGGATGGCGCCGGCGACCTCGTCGGTCCGGCCGAGCCGGCCGAGCGCGGTCTTGCTGCTGTAGCGCTGGACCATCAGGTCCTGCTGCTCCTGCGGCAGGTCGTAGAGCGCCTCGGTCTCGATGACGCCGAGGGCGACCACGTTGATCCGGATACCCTGGGAGCCCAGCTCCTTGGCGAGCGAGCGGGTGAGCCCGACCAGTGCCGACTTCGTCGCCGTGTAGTGCGCCCGCAGCGGGATCCCCGCCTCCGCGCCCTTGGATCCGATGCTCACGACGGAGGAGCCCTCGCCCAGTAGCGGCAGGGCGTTCTGCGTCACCAGGTGGGTGGCGGTGAGGTTGGTGGCGACGATGCGCTGCCATTCCTCGAACGGGAGCTTCGCGTAGGGGATGTGGCTGATGGTGCCCGCGTTGTTGACCACCAGGTCGAGGTGGCCGTACAGGCTGCCCGCCTGCTCCAGCAGGCTCGCGACCTGCGCGGGGTCACTCAGGTCGGCGCGCAGCACGTGGTGGTCGCCGCCGATCTCCTTGAGCTCGCGCTCCAGGGTGGCGACCCGCTCCCCTTCCTGTAGGTAGCAGGTGATGACATCGACGCCGGCGCGGGCCAGTGCGAGCACTATGCCGCGTCCGACACCACGGGTGCCGCCGGTGACCAGCGCCTTCTTTCCTTGCAGTTCGAGATCCATCTGTTCCTCCTCAAAGAAGCGTGGCCAGCGCCGCGCAGTTGGACAGCAGGGCGAGCATGGTGATCACGCTGCGCCGCTTGTTCCACAGGCCCCACTGGCTGCGGCGCTCCGTGGCGTCGAAGCCGGTAGGCAGGTTGTCCGGGTCCACGGTGCGGATCCACCGGTTGACGGGGACGTTCTTGGCGAAGGAGATGACCACGGTGCAGAGCGCGAGCAGTGCCGCGGCGGTGAAGCAGGCCCTGGCCCAGCCGTCACCCACACCGGCGGCGAGAACGCTGTCGCCCAGCAGGGTGCCCAGCGTGCAGATGGGCATGTACGGGTCGTAGCGGCCGGAGAAGAACGCGTGGGTCCGGACGTAGCCGTCGTCGGGCAGACCCGCGAGCAGTGGCCAGCCGCCGAGCAGCGTACCGAGCATGCATCCGGCCGCGAGCCCGTTCATCAGCAGCACGAGAGGGATGAGGAGAGCGGGCACCGGTGACCTCCGGGGGTACGTCCGCGGCTACTTCCGGAGGGAAGCGGCCTCGACCTTGTCCTTGATGAGCTTCATCTGGATGGCAGTGTTCCGATTCAGGTGTTCGGTCATGCCGGCATCGTCCGCGGGTGCCTGCGGCTTCATGTGGAAGTCCTGCACCCAGCGCATCCGCACGCCTTCGGGTGTCTCGGTGTACTCCCAGTAGATGTTCATGAACTCGAACGGCCCGGTCTCCACCCGGTGCGCGCGCACCGTGCGGGTCACCGGGTCGGGGGTGCGCTCCGACACCCAGCTCCACACCCGGCCTTCGTCGTCCGGGTGCATGGTCAGCCGGAACGTCACGGTCTGCCCGTCCTGTTCCAGGATCTCGGCCTTGGCGTACTCGCTGAACAGATCCGGCCAGTTGACCACGTCGTTGGTGGTCTCCCAGACCTCGTCGATCGGTGCGTTGATCACTATCTCGTTGTCGGTGTGCCCGGCCATCGCCACTCTCCCTTGTCTCTCGCCTTCGTCCCGCTCCGCTGTCAGGAAGCCGGACGTCCCAGTACCAAGGCCGCGTTGAAACCGCCGTGTCCCCGGGCCAGGACCAGTACGGTGCGCAGCGCGGCGGCCCGTGGTTCGCCGAGCACCAGATCCAGGCCGTACCCGGGAACCGGTGACTCGGGTCCGACGGTGTGCGGGATCACCTGGTCACGCAGGGCCAGCGCGGCGGTCGCCACGTCGAGGGCCGCACCACCGCCGTAGAGCCGTCCGGTCAGCGTCTTGGGAGCCGTGACCGGCACGCTGCCCGGCCCGAAAACGGCCCGGATCGCCGCGGCTTCCGCCGCGTCCTGTGCGGGAACACCCGACGCGTCCGCGAAGACCACGTCGACCCCGGCGGGTGTCACTCCGGCGTCCGCGAGGGCCGCCTCCAGAGTGCGGCGCAGCGCCGGCGGGCGCTCGGATCCGGGCGCCGGGTCGAACCCCGCCGCGTAACCGAGCACCCGGGCGTAGCCGCCGGCGCCGCGAGCCTCCGCGTCCGCGGCCCGTTCCAGGATCAGCATCGCGCCACCCTCACCGGGCACATAGCCGCTGGCCGCGGTGTCGAACGGCAGGTAGGCCCGTCCCGGGTCGCTGACGGTGGACAGGTTCCCGGTGCTCAACTGGGCGGTCAGACCGTACGGACACAGCGAGGCGTCCGTTCCGCCGGTCACGACCAGCCGGGAGCTGCCACGCAGCAGCCGACGGCTCTGCCCGATCGCGTCCAGCCCGCCGGCCTGCTCGCAGCAGAGCACACCGCAGGGTCCGCGCATGCCGTGCCGGATGGAGATCTGACCGGTGGACGCCGCGTAGAACCAGGCGATCGACTGGTAGGCACCGACCCAGGACGGGTCGTGCTGGTACAGGTTCTCCATCTCGTGCTGGCCGAACTCGGTGCCGCCGGAGGAAGCCGCGGTGACCACGGCCATCTCGAACTCGGGCAGTTCGGCCGGCACCACCTCGGCATCCTCCAGCGCCTCGGCGGCGGCGGACAGACCCAGGTGGGTCCAGCGGTCCGTCTGGTGGATCAGCCGGCTGGGCACCCTGGCCTTGGTGTCGAAGTCCGCTACCTCTCCGGCGAGTTGGACCGGATAGCTGGACGGGTCGAAACGGGTGATCCGGCCGATGGCCGGCTTCCCGGCCAGGACCGCCGCCCAGTGCTCGTCCGCCGTCAGACCCGTCGGCGCGGTGACTCCCAGACCGGTGATCACCGGGGCGGCCGACGATCCGTTCGTCGCGCTGCTCACCGTCAGCTCCTCTCATACGGGACAGCGCCGGGCCTGGCCAGCACCATCGCGCTCTGGAAGCCGCCGAATCCGCTGCCCACGCTGAGCACCACATCCATGGCGTGGTCCCGGGCGGTGACCGGCACGTAGTCCAGGTCGCACTCGGCGTCGGGGTTCTTCAGGTTGGCGGTGGGCGGGACCACCTGGCGGTCCAGGGCCAGCGCGCAGGCCGCGACCTCGATGGAACCGATCGCTCCCAGCGAGTGGCCGACCATGGACTTGATGGAGCTGACCGGCACGTGGTAGGCGTGGTCGCCCAGGCTCCGCTTGAACGCGGCGGTCTCGTGCCGGTCGTTCTGTTTGGTGCCCGAGCCGTGGGCGTTGATGTAGCCGACGGCGGTCGGGTCGAGTTTCGCCTGGTCGAGGGCGGCCCTGATGGCCTCCGCCATCTCCCGGCCCTCGGCCTTGAGACCGGTCATGTGGAAGGCGTTGCTGCGTCCGGCGAACCCGACGAACTCCCCGTAGATGCGGGCGCCGCGAGCTTCCGCGGCCGACTTCTCCTCCAGGATGAGGACCGCCGAGCCCTCGGCCAGGACGAAGCCGTCGCGGTCCCGGTCGAACGGCCGCGAGGCGTGTTCCGGGTCGGCGTTGTTCGGCGTGGTCGCCTTGATCGCGTCGAAGCAGGCGGCGGTGATCGGGGAGAGCGGGGCGTCGGTGGCGCCCGCCAGTACGATGTCGGCGGAACCCTCCTCGATCAGCTGCACTCCATGTCCGATGGAGTCCAGACCCGAGGTGCAGCCGGTGGAGACCAGGGACACGGGGCCCTCGGCTCCCACCGCGTGGGCGACCTCCACCGCCAGGGTGCTGGGCACCATGTAGCCGTAGAGGTGCGGTACCCCGTAACTGCTGTCGACGAGCCAGTTCTTGCCGCCGTCGCTGAGGGTGACGTACTCCTCCTCCAGGCCCATGGTGCAGCCGACCGCGCTGCCGATGGACACCGCGATCCGCTCCGGCGGGAGCGCGGCGAGTTCGGCTCCGCTGTCCGCGAGCGCCTCGCGTGCGCACACCACGGCGAACTGCGCGGCACGGTCCATCCGGCGGATCTGCTGGGGAGTCAGACCGGCGGCGGCCGGATCGAAGTCGACTTCCGCGGCCACCTGGGAGCGGAACGGCGCGGGATCGAAGAGGGTGATGCGCCGGGTGGCGGTGCGGCCGGCGGAGAGCTGATCCCAGAAGCCCTCTCGGCCCAGGCTTCCTGGTGCCAGGACACCGATCCCGGTGACCACCGCGCGACGGCTCACGGGGCCCCGCCCACGTTCGGGTTGGGCGCCTGGGGGTTGGTCGGCTTCTCGGTGTCCACATGGCCGAGGTCGGGCCGGGGTGCCAACGGGGAGAGGTGGAAGGCACAGTGCGCCTGGACCTCACCGATGTTGACCAGCCGGTGGCGTACACCGATCGGCACCAGCAGGGAGTCCCCCGGGCCGAGTTTGAGCGGTTCACCGTCGAGCGTCATCTCCAGTTCTCCGGCGATGACGTGGATGAACTCCTCGGAGTACGGGTGGTAGTGCTCGGTCACGAACTCCGACGGGTCCAGGTACATCACTCCGCCGAAGCCCGAGGTCGAGCCCGCAGTCACCGGACTGAGCGTTACCCGGATGTCGCCACCGCGCTTGCGGTTGGACGCGACCTCGTTCGCCGAGATGCGCACAGGCTGCTGCGTGGTCATTGGATCCTCCCCTGCTCCGGAGTCCACACGTAGAAGGGCACGGCCATGGCGTCCTTGGGCTCTTTCCAGTTCGGGTCGTACGGTGACACGCACTCCGCGAGCTTGCGGTTGATGTCGTCGTAGAGCGGGTGGCTGCGCGCCCGGTAGAGGCCGTCGGTGATGTCCTCGTCCGCCTCGACCAGGTGAAAGTACAGATCGTGGAAAGCGAAGAGGGTCCGTCGCGACACGCCGATCATGTGCGGCAGATCCGACGCATCCGACTCAGCGAAGATCTTCGCGATGTCGTCTGCCTTACCCGGCTGCATCTTCGCCACGATTAATGTCCGGTGCACCGTCGACCTCCTTCATACGAGTTCCTCGAACCATCAGCCGGAACCGTCACAGCTGGCTCTAAAGACCTGCTCGAATCGGACTGCATCGCGCATCGGAGCGCGTCGGAGCCGGTGGGCCGGGCGGCCGGCCGGGGACGCGCCGGAGCTCCGTGCGATCGGCCCGATCGCACGGAGCTCCGGGAGACGACCCCGTCAGGGTGCGGTCACGCCTTGGTCTCCAGCGTTTCCACGTCGAGTTGGAGGAGGCTGCGCATGGAGGCATTCCGGAAGTACTCGCCGAACGCCCGCGGGGACGATGTGTCCCGCTCCTCCTGCAGATAGGGAGCCAACCGGGCCTCGGCCGCATGCACGCCCGGTTGGGTGGCCATGTGCTTGCCCACGGCAGCCAGATCACCCTCGTAGTGGATGACCCGGACCATCACATCGTCCTTGATGAAGAGTCCGGTCCCGAGAATGCGACCGGTCTGCTGACCGTCGTCGGACCGCAGGTCCGCGGTGTCCACCCGGTTGAAATTCTCGAAGATCTTGGCGATCTCATCCTCGTGACCGGGCTTCACCCGGTACATGATCGCTCCGTACGGCATCCGATTCCTCCCACAGAATTCGATCTCGACAGCGACCGGTCGCCCGGCGGGACGGCCGTGCTGTGCTGGTCAGCTGGGTTGCGCCAGGCTGGTATTGATCATCTTCAGCAGGATGCGCGGTGTTTCCGCCTCGACCACGGCGTCGTCCGAAAGGTCGATCCTGCGCTCCCGCTTGATGACACCGGTCACCTGGAGCAGCGCGAGCGAGTCGTATCCGAGTTCCATGAAGGGGGTGTCCTGGACGTCTCCGTCGAGGTCGACACCGTCGGGCTCGCCCGCGCACTCGCGCAGCTTCGCGGTCAGCTCCTGCAGAGTGAAATCACTCATCCGGTTTCCTCTCCTCACTGTCGTGAGCCCGCTGAAGGACCCGGACGGCAGCGTGACCACCCTTCCTCCAGAAGGACTTGAGCCGGAGTGGGCCGGGGCGGTCGCGAGCGCTCCCCCGGCGCCGTGGTGCTGCGGAGCCCGGCCCGCGGCCGCGTCCCGGATTCGACCGGTCTTCCAGTACCCGCCGAGAGATCCCTGCGACGTTGCCGCGAACTGACCGTGGACCCACAGTCGAGAGAGGGATGAGCATGGTGTTGCTGCAAGTGCTGAGCGTCGCCGTGATCCTGGGCACCGGCATCGTCGCCGGAGTGCTGTTCGCCGTGGCGATCAGTGTCATGCCCGCGTTGATCGCGATGCCTGCGGACCGGTACATCACGACGCACAGGCTTCTCGGCCGCCGCTACGACCACATCATGCCGTACCTCGTCATGACCTCCGTGGTCGTCGACGTCTTCGCGGCCTTCCGGACCGAGTCCACCGCGAGCCGGCCGCTGTTCGCCGTGGCGGGCGCTTTCATGGTGGGTGTCGCCGTTGTCTCCCAGACCCGGAACGTGCCGATCAACAACCGGGTGAAGAGCCAGGACGAGAACAACCTCAGCCCCGACTGGCAGGACCCGCGCCAGCAGTGGCGCAACTGGCATGCGTTGCGTACCGCGTTCGCGATCGTGGCCCTGATCCTGACCGCCTCGGCCGTGGCAGTGCTCCGATGAGCCCCACCGCGCGGCCCCTGATCGAACTGGGACGGCCTGGCGACGAGGGCCTGCCTGACAACGCGGCCGTGATCGCCGCGCTGTCCGCGCCTGCTCCGGGACCCATGGCGCAGCGGTTGCTGCTGCTGCACTTCACCGGCCGGCGCACGGGGCGGGCGTTCACCATCCCGGTGGGCGCGCACACCCTCGACGAGGATCTGGTGCTGGCCACTTCGGGCAACTGGCGGCACAACTTCGCGGGGGGTGGGGATGCCGAGATCACCTGGCAGGGGGACCGCCGGCCCGCCCGCCTGGATCTGGTGACGGACCCGGTCCGGATCGCGAACGGCTATCTCCGGCTGATCCGCCTCTACGGTCCCGCCGCGCAGCGCCGGCTCGACCTCACGATCCACCCGGACCGCCCGCCGACCACCGCGGATCTGCGGGACGCGGTCGAACGGTACGGGCTCAGTCTCATCGACGTACGACTGTCCGCCCCCCGGCCTCCTGCCCCCTCGCATCCCGGGGCGCAGGACGCAGCCGGCACATAGCCACGATCACCCAAGTCGGCCCGGCCCTCGCGCGAACGTCTCGTGCGGGGGCCGAGCAGCGCTCCAGTGCCGCGAGAGCGCGAGGGTGACGATAGGTGCCGGGGCCGTTCCCGGCCCGCATCGGCGGGACCGAGCAGGTCCGCCGACCCCCTTGCCGCCTTCGGAGGCCGCCCATGCCGTTCGCCGCCATCACCTACGACATCAAGGCCGGTTATGAGAAGGAGATCGGGGAGATCTTCGGCGGATTCCGTCGGGTGGGCTCCCCCGTCGTCGAGGGCGCCGACGGCGCGGAGACGACCCGGATCCTCGCCACCGCTGTCTTCATCAGGGACGCCACGATGGTCCGGGTCATCGAGTACGAAGGCGACCTCCAGGACGTGGCCCGCTTCATGGCCTCCCAGCCCGGCGTCCAGGAGGTGGAGCGCAAGCTCGCCCCGTATCTCTCACGGCCCCGCGACACCGGTACGCCGGAGGGTTTCATCGCCACCTTCAACCGGAGCCTGCTCACCTGCCTGACCCAGATCTCGGCCCGCGAATCCTGATCCACGCGCCGGCCCGCCCGGCACAGTGACAGGGCGGCGGCCCCGGTTGAACCGGGGCCGCCGCCCTGTCACTGTGCCGGTCAGCCGGCGCGCACCACTCGCAGCGGTCCCCCGCCGGTCAGCGAACCGACCGGGTCGCATTCGAGTCCCGGGTCCGACGCGAGCATCGCCTGCTGCAGTTCCTGCAACGCCGCGGACGGGTCGAGTCCCAGCTCCCTGCCGAGCACCACGCGCATGCGGTGGTAGGCCTCAAGGGCGCCGCCCCGGCGGCCGGCCCGGTACAGGGCGAGCATCAGCTGGCCCTGCAACCTCTCGTGCGTGGGGTGCTGGGCAGCCAGCCCGGCCAGTTCGCCCAGAATCTCGTGGTGCCGGCCGAGCTGCAGATCGGCCTCGATGCGCTGGCTGAGGATGCTCATCCGCGATTCCTCCAGCCGAGTCACCTCCGCCTCCAGCAACGGGCCGACCTGCACGTCCACGAGCGCCGGGCCGCGCCACAGTGCGAGCGCCTGCTGGAACAGCAGCGCTGCCCCGGAGTGGTCGCCGGACTCCAGGGCCCGGTGGCCGGCACCCGCCAGCCGCTCGTACTCCACGGAGTCCACCACACCGCCCTGGGTGTCTAGCAGGTAGCCTCCCGCCTCGGTGACCAGGACGCTCTTGGCTCCCAGAGGCAGATCGCGCTGGTCCTCACCGGCCAGTGACCTGGTGATCAGGTTCCGGATCTGCAGGATGTACGTCTGCAGGGTGGTCTGCACGCTGCGCGGCGGATTGCCGCCCCACAACTCCTCGATCAGCGAACTCACCGAGACCACCCGGTCCGGCTGCAGGGCGAGCAGGGCGAGCACCTTGCGGGGCTTGATCGCAGTCGGGACGACTGATTGTCCCGCCTGCGTCACCCGGCAGGGGCCAAGCACACCAATGTCCATCTTCTCGGCTCCTCTCGAGGGTCAGATGGCCGGTTCCAGCGGACGCCGCTCTTCGAGCTCGGCGCGCAGCAGATCGGCCAGGTCGGCGTCCCTTACGAACAAGTGGTCCCCGGGCACCGAGCCCGTCCGGAAACCCTCGGGCGCGTAGCGGGACCAGGCATGTACCGCACCCGGCGGTACCAGCAGGTCGTCCTGGCCGGACACGGCCAGCACCGGGCACGGGAGCGGGTCTCCCGCCGCGGCCCGCAGGCCGGCGGCGAGCAGCAGATCGTCCCGCATGATCGCCATCGTGAGTTGCAGCCACTGCGGCCGGTCCAGCAGCTGGCTGGTGATGCCGCCGGACGCCCTCATCACCGAGAGCACCCGTTCGTCGGACCCTTCCGCACCCTCCAGGTCCGGCATCCCCAAGTGCGGTGCGGAGCAGGCTCCGACCGTCAGCACCTCGGGCGGACGTCCTCCCGACCTGTGGTGGTGGAGGGCGAAGGAGTAGGCGACCAGGGCGCCGAGACTGTGCCCGTAGAGGGCGTACGGTCGGTCGAGAAAGGGCCCCAGCTCGGCTTCCAGTTCGCGCGACAACTGTTCTCCATCGGTGACGCGCTCTTCACGCAATCGCGTCTCACGTCCGGGGAGCCGTACCGGGATAACGGAAATGTCAGAGCCGAAACGATTCTGCCATCGAGCGAACGACATTGCGCCGCCACCCGCGTGGTGAAAGCAGAAAAGCCGAAGCCTGGCGGCCATTTTTGGTCTCACCGCCAGATATCCACCCACAGCCGACCGCCTCCTGGACTTGTTCCGCCCGCATCCGGACGGATGCCGCGATCGTCCACAGGCCGCCTGGAAGGTCACTGGACGCAGGCTGGAGCAGCCGGCCGGGCCTCAGCCGATACTCGCCACTCCGACCACCGCGCCGGGGTGAACCCCGTCGAGTACCGGGTCCGCGGAGAGAATCGCCCGTTGCAGGCGCTGCACCCGGGCGGAAGGCTCGAGCCCCAGCTCGTCCACGAGACCGGACCGCAGCCGGCGAAATGCCTCGAGCGCCTGCGAAGGGCGGCCGCACCGGTAGAGCGCCAGCATGAATTGTGCGTGCAGGTTCTCGTGCAGCGGGAATTCCGCGGTCAGACCGGCCAGTTCGCCGAGCAACTCATGATGCCGGCGCATGGCCAGGTCGGCGTCGAGCCGGCGCTCCAGCGCCGCGAGGCGGCTTTCCCTCAGCCGCATGACCTCGACCTCGAGCAGCGTTCCGTGCTGCAGGTCGACCAGCGCCGGCCCCCGCCACAGGTTCAGCGCATCGCTCAGCCGGCGGGAGGCCCGGGCGACGTCCCCGGCCTCGTAGGCCGCGTATCCCGCCACCGTCAGCTGGTCGAACTGCCAGGCGTCGATGGCCGCGGAGTCCATGCTCAGCTGATAGCCGCTGTGCCGGGTGGCCAGCACGTCCTTCGCTCCGGTGACCGACCCCAGCGCCGCGCTCAGTTTCCGGCGGAGCTGCAGAATGTACGTCTGCAGCGTCGTCGGAGCACTGCGCGGCAGATCGGAACCCCACAGCTCCTCCATCAACCTGGCGACAGTCACGACATGGTTGGCGTTCAGAGCGAGAACGGCCAGGATCTGCCGCGGCTTGGCGGCGCTCGGCACAATCGAAGTGCCGGCTTCGCTCGCCGTCAATGGTCCCAAGACGTTGATCTCCATCGGTGCCGTCCTCTCCCCGTTCCACGCCGCCGTTGTGTCGTCTCGACCCGGCGATCGCTGCGCACATAGGAGCACGAGCAAAGGTTCCCATCGAGGGCATTGACCTGAACAGTGAGATCTTCACGGGTTTCAGGGGAGGGCGGGATTCCGAGATCATGAAATCTTCACATGAGTTCCATGACCGACCCACTGTTCGCTGCCCGATTTTCAGCCGCACACTCCTCGGTGTACCGCCAGGAACGCATCAACCGGCCATGAACAGGTCACAGAACTGGAGAACGAGAATGGACGCAATAGAGCAGGACTGGCGCTTCGCGGAGCTGGTGGCGCTCAGTTGGATCGAGCCGGCCTTAAGCCTCCGGTACGCACAGAACCCCTCCCAGGTACTCGCCGAGTTCGGCTTGCACGTCGCCGGCGACGTCAGCACCCCCGCCCTCCCGCCGGCACCGCAACTGGCGCTGGTGATCGAGGACTTCACGGGAGAGATGAAGGCACGCGGCTCCGTCAGTTGTTTCTGCGCCAAGGGATGATCCACTAAAACCGTGCCGGCACAGGGGGATGCTGCTATGACGGAGTTCAAGGCTCATCTGCGCGCTGAGGTAATACCGGGCGAGGGGACATATCTCTTCTCCGAGCGGGACGTGAAGATGATCGACTGTCCGCAGTTGGAGCTCATGGCTCCGCTCATGGACGGCCGCCGGGGAATCAACGAGATAATCCGGGACGCCGGACGGGAACTCGCCCCGGAGCAAATCGGATACGTACTGGCCCAACTCGCCAATGCCGCACTGGTCGACTTCCGGCGTACCGCACGCACGTTGGAGAACCCGGCCAGGACGGGGCTCGCGTTCTGGGAACTGGCCGGGCTCGACGGCGCGCAGACCGCGGCCCGGCTGGCGGACGGATCGGTTCGCATTCTCACGGTCGGCGCGGTCGACGGCAGCGCGGTAAGGGCCGCGCTGCAGGCCACCGGGGTGTCGGTCCACGCCACCTCCGCGGTGACGGGGTCCAGCTGCGGAATCCCGGGCGCCGACCTGTCCGTCGTGGTCTGCGACGACTACCTGGCCAGCGAACTGGCCGCGGTCGACGCATCGCATCGCGCGGCCGGACGGCCGTGGCTGCTGGCGAAGCCGCACGGGGCCGACATCTGGCTCGGCCCCGTGTTCCAGCCGGGTGAGGGCCCGTGCTGGAACTGCCTCGCCCACCGACTGCGCGGTCACCGGGAAGTGGAGAATCACGTCCAGCGCACGTTGGGGCGTTCCGGTCCACTGCTGATTCCGCAGGCCTCCATACCCCCGAGCCAGGGGGTGGGACTGCACATGGTGGCTCTCGAAGCGGCGAAATGGATGGCCGGGCACCGCTACCACGGGCAGCAGTCCGTACTGACCCTGGACAACTTCACGATGACGGCCCGTCATCACGCGGTACAGCGCCGCCCGCAGTGCGCCTTCTGCGGGGATCCCTCTCTCAGTACCGAACGGATCGGACGTCCGCTGCCGTTGCGTTCGCGTTCCAAGGCGTACGCGAACGGCAGCGGCGACCGGTCCGCCTCTCCCGAGAACGTCCTGGCCCGCTACCGGACGCAGGTCAGCCCGCTGACCGGGGTGGTGAGCCGGCTCGACCCCGACCCGGCCGCGCCACCCGGACTCCAGGTGTACCGGGCGGGCCACAACATGGCGCTGGGGACGCCGGGGCTGCGCTCCTTGCGGCACGGCTTCCGCGGTATGAGCGCCGGCAAAGGTGTGACCTCGGTGGAGGCCGAGGTCGGGGCGCTGTGCGAGGCGCTCGAGAGGTTCTCCGGTGTGTTCACCGGCGAGGAACTGCGCGTACGCGATTCGCTGCGGAACCTCGGCGAGCCGGCCATCCACCCGAACCGCTGCCAGCTCTTCGACGAGCGCCAGTACGCGGACCGGGACCGCTGGAACGCTGCGCACGGGGACTTCCAACAGGTGAACGAGGAGTTCGACGTCACCGCCGACGTGGACTGGACACCGGTCTGGTCGCTCACCGAGCAGCGGCAGCGGCTGCTGCCGACCAGCATGCTGTACTACAACACCCCCGAATCCTCCGGCGGCTTCTGCTCGGCCGACTCCAACGGGTGTGCGGCCGGAAGCAGCCTGGAGGACGCCATCGTGCAGGGCTTCCTCGAACTCGTGGAGCGCGATTCGACGGCCCTGTGGTGGTACAACCGCACCCGCCATCCGGGGCTCAGTCTCAGCGCGTTCGAGGAGCCCTGGATCGCCGAGCGGCGCTCCCTGTACGCGGGCCGGAACCGCGAGCTGTGGGCCCTGGACCTGACCGCCGACTTCGGCATCCCCGCGGTTGCGGCCCTGTCCCGGCGTACGGACAAGGAGGACGAGGACATCGTGATCGGGCTCGGCGCCCACTTCGACATGCGTGTCGCGCTGCGCCGGGCACTCACCGAGCTCGACCAGATGCTGCCCTTTGTCATGAACGCCCGACCGGACGGCGGGGGTTACGAGTGTTCGGGCAACGACATCCTGGATTGGTGCCGTACCGCCACCGTCGCCAACCAACCGTATCTGCTGCCTGATCCGCTGGCTCCGATGTCCACCCCGGACGACTACCCGTACACCGCCCATCCGGACCTGCTCGACGACGTCATGGGAATCCAGCGTCTGGTGGAGGCCAAGGGAATGGAACTGCTCGTCCTCGATCAGACGCGGCCCGACATCGGCCTGCCGGTCGTCAAGGTCATCGTGCCGGGGCTGCGCCACTTCTGGGCCCGCTTCGCACCGGGCCGCCTGTTCGACGTTCCGGTCCTGCTCGGCCGTCGCACGACGCCGCTGGGGTACGAGAACCTCAATCCGGTTCCTCTCTTCCTCTGACATCGCGTCCGCAACACCGCATCCGAAGGAGACCTCCTGTGCATTCAGAACCACGCCCGGACGTAGGCACCGACCTGCGCAGGGTCTCCTTGTGGTCGCTACGGGAGGACGTCCATCTGGAACGGGCATCCTCCGCCGGCGGGGCGGTGCTGCACAGCCGGTGGGGGGACGTGCTCCTGACCGGTCCCGATGAGCTGGTCTACGAATCGCTGCGCAGGATGAGCTTCGGGCCGGTGGACCTGGAGAACATCCTGCGCGCCACCCCCCGGCCGCACGGCGAGATCACCGCGAGCGACCGGGCCCGCCTGCTCACACTCCTCGACAGCGTCTCCTACCTCGTCGTCCGCTCGCTGGGCCTGGACGACACCGAACCGCAACTCCTGGACATGGTCCCGATCGCCCGCGGCGCCCGGCTGGACATCCGGGCGGTGCCGCCCGACCAGCCGATCAGACTCTCCCGGTTCGCCGTACTGCAGACCAAGGACGAGCTGCTGGTCCTGGACTCGGCGCTGTCCCTGCACCGGGCGCAGTTCCGCCGGCCCGAGGCGGCCTGGGTGATCGGGGTGCTCGGCAAGGCGACCACTCTGAAAGCGGCAACGGCCGCGCTGCCGGTGGCGGAGGGCGTGGTGGCGGACATCATCGCCTACCTCGCCGCCGCCGGCATGGTCACGCTCGGCGAACAGGACGGGAACGGGGTGGTGGTCTTCGCCGAGGACCACGATCCCTCGCTCATCACCTGGACCCCGAACGAACTGCTCTTCCACACCCGCACCCGGCTCGGCCGCCATGACGGCGACTTCGGGGCCACTTTCCCCTATCTCGGACAGCTGTCCCCGGAACCGGCGGTCAAGAGCGCGCCCGACGGCGTACGCATCCCGCTGTACCGGCCCGATCTCGACACGGTGCTGGCGGCGGACCCGCCGCTGACCGCGGTACTGGAGACCCGCCGGTCCACCCGCACCTATGCGGAGGAGCCGCTCAGTGATCGGCAACTGGGTGAGTTCCTCTACCGGATAGCGCGCATCCGTTCCCTCTACAGCAGCATCGGTCTGGAGCCCGCCTCCTATCCCGCCAGTAGCCGTCCTTATCCGAGTGGCGGATCGGCCTATGAGCTGGAGTGCTACATCACTCTCAGCCGCTGCGTGGGACTGGCGGCCGGCAATTACTACTACGACCCCTACGGCCACTGTCTGGTACGGCTGGACGACCCGTCGAACTCCGCTGCCGAACTGCTCGCACAGGCGAGCGCCGCCGCGGGTATGACCACGACGCCACAGGTCCTGATCACCATCACCGCCCGCTTCCGCAGGTTGTCATGGAAGTACAGCGGTATGTGGTACGCCCTCGCGCTCAAGCATGTGGGCGTGGTCCAGCAGACGATGTGCTTGGTCGCCACGGCGATGCGGCTCGCTCCCCTGCCGCTGGGCAGCGGAGACATCGAAACGTCGGCGCAGGCCTTCGGACTGGACTGGCGCGAGGAATCCAGTATCGGCGAGCTCCTTCTCGGCCCGCTGGCACCGGACGACACCTCCGCGGAGGCAGAAAGTGCCATGGGATACCCCGTCAATGACAGTGATTGGGGCGAACGATGCGCGGCAACAGCAGGTCATGTTCAGCCTGTAGCGAGTAGTCTTCCGGCACGGCCTGGTGCTCAGCACGATGACCGCTGATCCATTGCTGCAGGGGAGACAGGTAATGGTCGGTGTACGGGGGCAGGTAGAACACGATTTTCCAGGGGGCGACATTCCTGTGCCCCGGCTCGGCCGGGCGATCGTGGCCTTGACCATGCTGGGGTATCTGCTGCTGGGAATCGTCAGCATGCTGGCCCGCCAGGTGCCGACTTCGGAGATGGCATGGGGCGCCGGCATACTCGTTGCGCTATTCCTGCTGCAGAACCTCCATTCCCTCCCCAATCGGGGCGGTGACAGACCTCGTTACTGGATCTGGACGCTGTCGATGCAGGGGCTGCTCACCTATATCCCCTTCTTGATCCTGAAGGACAGCTGGGTGGGGATGCCGGGCTACTTCGCCGGATCACTCCTGTTGTTCCTTCGTGGCAAAGTCTCCTGGCTCAGCGCGTCGGCCGTGGCGATCAGCATGTTCTTCATCGAACAGCACCTCGGGTCCGACGGGTTCAGCGCCTTCTACTACGCGTGTGGTGTCGGCACCATCGGCCTCTCCGTCTTCGGCCTCACCCGGCTGGGAGACCTGCTGGTGGAGGTACAGGCCGCCCGCGCCGAACTCGCCCGGCTGGCGGTGGCCCGGGAGCGGGACCGGGTCGCCAGGGATCTGCACGATCTGCTCGGCTACAGCCTCTCCGCGATCACCCTCAAGGGGGAGCTCGTCTACCGGCTGGTCAACAGCCACCCGGAACGCGCCTGTGAGGAGATCTCGACGATGCTGGCCATCTCCCGCCAGGCACTGTCCGACGTCCGCATGGTGGCGAGCAGTTACCGCGACATGTCGCTGGCCGCCGAGATAGCCGCCACCCGGGCCGTGCTGGTCTCGGCCGACATAGCCACCGTCGTGACCGTCGACTGCGGCCCGCTCGAGGACCGGGTCAACACCGTGCTCTCCACCGTGCTGCGTGAGGGGGTGTCGAATCTGCTGCGGCACAGCAAGGCGCAGAACTGCGTCATAGAAGCGATCCTGGACAAGGGCGTGGTGCGCCTGCGGGTGGAGAACGACGGGCTCAACACCTCCCCGTCCGTCACCGCCCGGCGCGACGGCAGGGGCCTGGACAACCTCTGTACGAGACTCGGCGAGCTGGGCGGCACGCTCAACGCCGCGGCCGCCGAGGACGGCTGGTTCCGGCTGACCGCCCTGGTACCGCTGAGTGGCGCGGCGGCGTAGAGCTCACGCCGGGCCGTTACAGCCAACCGGCGTCGCGGGCGATCCTGATGGCGTCGACCTTGTTACGCGCGTTGAGCTTGGCGAGAATCGTCGTCAGATAGTTGCGGACCGTGCCGACCGACAGGAACAGCCGGGCGGCTATTTCCACCGCCTCCGCACCGTTGGCGGTGAGCCGGAGGACTTCGACCTCCCGCCGGGTGAGCGGGTTCTCGCCGGTGTCCCAGGCGGCCAGGGCCAGTTGGGAGTCGATCACCCGCTCTCCGGCGCGCACGCTGCGGATCGCCTGGGCCAGTTTGGCCGGCGGCGCGTCCTTGAGGATGAAACCGGAGACATGCGCGTCCAGGGCCCGGCGGAGGTTGCCGGGTCTGCCGAGGCTCGTGAGGATCAACGTCCGGCACGACGGCATCTGCTCATGCAGGTCCGCGGCGGCGGTCAGACCGTCGATGCCCGGCAGGTCGATGTCGATCACTGCCACATCGGGGCGTGTCCGAACGGAGGTGGGCACGATCTCGTCCCCGGACTCGACCTCCGCGATGACCTTGATGTCGACCTCGAGGTTCAGCAGGGCGACCAGCGCACCGCGGACCATGTGCATGTCCTCCGCGAGGAGAACGTGAATCATGCGTCGCGCCTCCCGGCTCCCAACTGCCAACTTCCGGGTCACAGGATCGCAGATTCAGCCACGTTAGGCATACGGATGAGCAGATTACGTGAACGGCCGATACCAATGGTCGCAGGAAACGACCTCCGGCCCGGTCCTGAGCCGGTCCTACCCGTGCCGCACCAGACGTTTGAGGTCCGGGTCGACGACCTCGTGCAGGGGGCGGAGCCGGTCGGTGAGGAACAGCTGGCGCATGGCGGCGCGTTGCAGCTTTCCGCTGGTGGTCCGGCGGACCGTCCCGGGCCGGACCAGCACCACGTTCCGCACCGGCATCGCGAACTCCCGCGACACGCTCTGCTGGACCGCCGACACCAGGCCGGGCAGATCCGCGTCGAAGGTGCGCCCTGACCTCACCTCCTGGACGACCACCACATGCTCGCGGTCGGAGTCGACGGCGAAGACCACCGTCGAGCTGAACAGGGCGCTCACCCGCTGCACGGTGCGCTCCACGTCCTGCGGGTACAGATTGCGCCCGGCGACGATCATGACGTCCTTCAGCCGGCCGGTGACGAACAGCTCGCCGTCCCGCACCACTCCGAGGTCTCCGGTGCGCAGGAAGCCGCTCTCACCGGTCGAGGTGACCGCCTGGAATGAGTACGCGGTCTCCGCCGGCCGGTTCCAGTACCCCTGGGCGACGCTGTCGCCACGGATCCAGATCTCGCCTATCGCCCCGGGCATCTTCACCCGGCCGCTCTCCGGGTCGACGATCCGCAGGTCGAAGTCCCGGACCAGACCGGAGCCGACGAGGGTGCGGACGGACCGGCCGGGCATGGGGTCCTCCAGCCGGTGCCGCTCCAGCGCGCCGGCGTCCACCGGCAGTTGGGGCGCCCGGCTGCCGGGGATGCCGCCGGACACCAGCAGCGTCGCCTCCGCCATGCCGTAGCAGGGGTAGAGCGCGGAAGGGTCGAGACCGGCGGGCTTGAACTTCTCGGCGAAGGCGCACAGCGTCTCCGCCCGCACCGGCTCGGCCCCGTTGACGGCGTTCTCCCAGCGGGAGAGGTCCAGTTCGGCGACCTGCTCGTCGGTGACGCGCTGTACGCACAGCTCATAGGCGAAGTTGGGGCCCCCGCCGGTGGTGATCCCGTACTCCGAGACCATCTGCAGCCAGCGCACCGGACGCCGTACGAAGCTCATCGCCGGCATGATCACGCCCTGCGCGCCCAGCCACAGCGGGTGCAGCAGATGGCCGACCAGGCCCATGTCGTGGTGGAAGGGCAGCCAGCCGCCGATCCTGGACCGGGCCCCGGTGCCCATCGCCCGCTGGATCGCCCGCTGGTTGGCGAGCAGATTGCGGTGCGAGATCATCACGCCCTTGGGCTCGCTGGTGGAGCCCGAGGTGTACTGCAGGAAGGCGAGGTCGTCCAGCGAGAGGTCCGGGCGCCGCCAGTCGTCCGGGTCGGCCGGCGCGATGGCGTCGGCGGGCAGCGCGTCGGTCGCCAGGCACACCACGTCGCCGTGGCCGGCCTCGGCCAGCAGCTGGGAGATGACCGGCGCGTGCCGGGAGTCGGTGAGGGCGAACGACGCGGCGGAGTCCTTCACGATGCCGGCCACGCGTTCGATGTGCCGGCGGGTGCCGCCGGGTGGCGGGGCGGGCACCGCGACCGCTCCGGCGTACAGACAGCCGAGGAAGCAGGCGATGAACAGCGGACCCTGGTCCTGGAGTATCAACACCCGCTTACCGGCCGCGTTGTGGTCCTGCAGCCAGGCGCCCAGCCGCCGGGCCTCCCGGTCGAGGCGGCCGTAGGTGATCCGGTCGACGGTCGCGGCCCCGTCGCGTCCCTCCCCGGTGAAGGCGAAGGCCTCTTGGCCGGTCCGCGCCTGCGCTTGCTGCCGCACTAATTCTGCGAAGTCCGCTTGTCCAGACAAGGCTGCTCCCCCGTTGGCGTCGCCGTACGGGGTCAGAATGAGCTCGTCGCCTCAAACCCGCCTTGAACCTGAGTGGTCAGGGGCGTTCGAACTCGTGGACAAGGCCCAGCTGGCGGGCGGCTTCCCGTTCGAAGGCACTCAGCGGGACGTCCGGACGGACCGTCTCCGGGTGCCCGTCGGCAGGGCCCGCGTAGCCGGCGATCGGGTCTGCGTAGTCGTGGCCCGGCTTACGCTGCTGCCGTCCCAGCCCCGCGGTCCGGCCCGACGGGTAGAGGTACGGGGTGATGGGCACGTAGAACGTCCCGTAGGTCACCAACGCCCGGTAGACCGGGCCCAGGAAGTAGGTGACAGACCACTTGGCGAGCTGGCTCATCTAAGGCCTCCGTGGGATTCCGCGCCTCCGTCCGGCGCTGCGTCCATGGTGTCCGCAGCCGCTCAAGGACGACTCCAGCACGAGTCATGGAAGTTCTGATCCGGTTCCACCGGATCTCCTTGACGGGACGTCGACCGGATCACGAGCCCGGCGGCGGACGCTCGGCCGGGGCGCGCTCCGGCGCTCCACCGCCCCCGAGGAGTGTCACTGTGACCACCTACCCGCCGCCCCGGCCGTCCGCGACGCAGGTGCCACCGGCCTACGAGGAACTCCGCGCGGGCTGCCCGGTCGCCCGGGTCACCCTGCCCAGTGGCGACCCGGGATATCTGGTGAGCCGCTACGAGGATGTCCGTGAAGTGCTCGGCGGCGCCGACTTCAGCCGAGCGGCCACCGTCCTCCCGGAGGCGCCGAAACTGACCGCGATGCCGTTCGACGCCGGCGGTCTGTTCACCCTGGACCCGCCCGAGCACACCCGTCTGCGGGCCCTGGTCACCGCCGAGTTCACCGCGGGCCGGGTGCGCGCGCTGCGGCCGCGGATCGAGCAGGCCGCCGAGCGGCTCGTCGACGAGATGATCACCGCGGGCGAGGGCGTCGACCTCATCGGCGCCTACGCGTTCCCGCTGCCCGCCTTCGTCATCTGCGAACTGCTGGGGGTGCCCTACGAGGACCGGGACCGCTTCCGCGGCTGGTCCGACGCGCTGCTGTCGCTCACCGCGCACTCCCCCGAGGTGATGCGGGCCAACCGCGACGAACTGGTGGGGTATCTCGCGGACCTGGTCGGCGCCAAGCGCCTCGAGCCCGGCGACGATCTGCTCAGCGCGCTGGTGCAGGCGCACGACGAGCACGGCAGCCTCAGTCATCTGGAACTCCTCACGATGGCGATGACGCTGCTGGTCGCGGGGCACGAGACGACCGCCGGAATGATCGGCACCTGCGCGTTCACCCTGCTGCGCGAGCCGGACGGCTTCGCGGCGCTGCTGCACCGGCCCGCCTCCGTGGTGGAGGAACTGCTCCGCTACAACCCGATGGGCGACGGCGGCCCGCTGCGCGTGACGCTGCGGGACACCGAGGTCGCGGGCGTGCCGATCCCCGCCAACAGCGCCGTCATCGCGTCGATCTGCTCCGCCAACCGCGACGAGCGGGTCTTCCCGGACGCGGACAGCCTCCACCCCGGCCGGCCCGGCCCGTCGCATCTGGCGTTCGGTCACGGTGTGCACCACTGCCTGGGCGCGCCGCTGGCCCGCGCCGAACTGGAGATCGCGCTGACGACGCTGGCCCGCGCGCTGCCGAAGCTGCGGCTGGCCGTTCCCGAGCAGGACATCACGATGCACACCGGACTGCTGGTGAACCGGCTGACGGCGCTGCCGGTCACCTGGTGACGTAGCCGGCCGCGTCCCGCGGTCCGTAACCGCAGGCGCGGTCCCAGCCGATGTGCCCGAGCCAGGCGAGGCCCGCGACGGCGAGGCGGCGGCGCCCGGTGAGCGCCGCCGCCGTCAGCAGGACGGCCGGGACCGCGGGCGAGTGCAGCACGTTGTACGGGCGCACCGCGTAGGACGGCATCCGGTGCCAGGTGGGCGCTCCGGCGATGCCGAGCAGCAGGGCGGTGTCCGGCGCCACCGCGCAGAACCACAGCACCTTGTCGTGTCTCCCGCCCAGCGCCACCGCGCCGCCCAGCGCGCCCAGGCCCACTGCCAGGCTCACCGCGCGCCCGACGGGGTGGCGGTGCGCCCAGGTGGCCGGAGCGCCGCTCCAGCGGGCCGTGGCGGGGGCCGACGGCGGGGCCGGGGGCCGGCCCCGCGAGGCGGTGTGCGTGACCGGCGGGGCGGTTGCGCCGCGGGGGTTCAGGGTCATCAGGCGGCTTCCGGTACCGCGCCGGGCGTCGCCGGCGCGGCGGCGGCGAGCGCGGCCCCCAGCAGCAGCCCGCGGGTGTGGTCGAGGTGGGCGGGCGCGCCGTGCACGTCGTCGAGGACCGTCACCTCGCCCGGGACGGCCGCTCTGCGGAGCACGGCGGCCTCGCCCAGCGGCACGATCTCGTCGCGCAGCGCGGCGATGTAGTGGACGGGGATCCGCAGCGCGCCGAGCTCCTCGTCGGTGAGGCCCCAGCCGCGGGTGTACCCGAAGACGAGGGACGGCGGGACGCCGGTGGTGTGGGCCAGCGCGGCGAGGGTGGTGCGGGGCACCTGGCGCTGCCAGGCCTCGTCCTCGAAGAAGAGCCGCAGCGGGGCGCCGACGGTGGCCACACAGGCCAGCCGGGAGTCCACCAGGGCGCAGCGCAGCGCGAGATGGCCGCCGAAGCTAAGGGCGATGGCGGCGGTGCGGCTGACATCGGCCCGGCCCGAGAGCGCGTCAAGGATCGCGGAGAGCATCCGGGGCGAACGCGGCCCGTACGGCACGGTGTTCTCGCCCACGCCGGGCAGTTCGGTGACGGCGAGCGCGACACCGAACGCCTCGGCGTGCACCAGCAGCGGCGCCCACTGCTCCTTGACGCTGACGATGCCACCCATGACGACGATCAGCGGTTTCGGGTCGGTGGCCGACAGCCCGGCGGTCCAGCAGACGGCGGTGCCGTCCTCCAGCGGGACCTCCAACCGCTCGATGCCCGCGCCCTGTTCCGCCCGCCAGGTGTCGAACGCGGCGACGCAGCGGCGCTGGGCTTCCTGGCGGGGCGCGTCCCCGGGGTACGGGAAGCGGGCCATGGCGTAGTGGCGGGAGGCCTCCAGGTGCAGTCCCTGGCCGGTGAGCCGGTCGCCCTCCGCGCTCCAGACGCGTCCCCAGGAGCGCGGACGGTCGCCCCACGGCTCGGTGATCCGGGCCAGCAGCTCCTGGGCGGCGCCGGGTTCGATGCCCTGGGCCTGTGCGTGCAGCAGGGACAGCCCGCGCAGTTCCTCCAGGCCGATGGCGTCGTCGGCACCGAGCCGTGTGGTCATGTCCGCGCCTCCTGCTCGTGCTCGTCGTGGTCCTCACGCCGTGCGCCGCGGGCCCGCTCGGCCCGCTGGTCGGCGAAGTACGCCGGCTCCAGCATCCGGGCACGCAGCCGGGCGGAGCGGTCGAGCGCCCGGTAGACGCCGCGGCGCACCGCCACGGCGGCCGGGGCCGACCAGGTGAAGATCCGCTCCTGGCGCAGTTGCAGCCGCCGGGAGCGGGCCACCTCGCGGGACCGCTGTCGCTGGAACTGTCCCGTGGCGCGGTCGAGTCCGGCTGGTTCCCCGCTGTGGAGCGCCGCGGCGGCGAGCGGCGCGAGGGCCGTCGCGTCGGCGAGGGCGTGGTTGACGCCCTGCCCGAGGACCGGCGACAGGGTGTGCGCGGCGTCTCCGATCAGCACGATGCCCGGCGCCGACCAATGCGGCACGGTGGTGCTGAAGATGTCCAGCAGCGCGGTGTCGGACCAGTCCCGCAGCGTCTGCCGGGCGGGCTCCGCCAGTTCGGGGGCCAGCTCGCCGAGCCGTTCGTGCAACGCGTCCAGCCCTGATCTGCGCAGTTCGCGCAGGCCGCCCTTGGGGATGTTGAGGCCCACCCGGACAGTGCCGCCGGAGTCGGGGAGCAGCAGGGCGTGCCGGTCGCCGCGGATCCGGATCCGGTAGGCCGCGTCCGTCCACTCGACGGGGCGCGGCAGCCGCATCCAGATCACGTCCCGGTCCAGCGGCCGTACCCGGGCATCGAGTTCGGCGAGTTTGCGGATCCTGCCGTAGCGGCCGTCCGCGCCGACGGTGAGCCGGGCGCGGATCTCGCACTCCACCCCGCCGGGCCCGGCGGCCCGCACGCCGGTGGTCCGGCCGTCCGCGGACAGCAGGCCCTTGGCGGTCCAGCCGCGCAGCATCCGGAAGCCGTCCTGGCACTGCGCCGCGGCTTCGATCTCCGCGAGCAGCAAGGACTGCGGGATCTCCAGCGGGAAACGGTACGGATAGGGGAAGGACTCGAAGCCGACGTCGAGTACGGTCGTGCCGCCGTCGGCGACCTCCAGCCGGCGCACCGGCAGGGCGATGGCGCGCAATTGTTCCAGGACGCCGCAGCGGTCCAGCAGCCGGACGCCGTCCGGGGACAGCGACTCGCCGCGGAAGTCGCGGCGGCCGCCGGCGGAGCGTTCCAGCACGGTCGTGCGCACCCCGAGCCGTACCAGTGCGAGGGCCAGCGCGAGTCCGGCCGGCCCGCCGCCGACCACGACCACGTCGGTCCCGGCGGGCGGCGGGGCGGCGGTCATGCCGCCACTCCGGCTCCGGTCAGCGGCACGTCGGTCGCGGCGGTGGCCTCGGCGGCCGGCTGCGGCGCCTCGGCCGGCTGGTGCAGCAGGGCGGTGACCAGGCCCTCGTCGAGCATGGTGCCGGCCCGGGTGTCGTCGGTGTCGCCGAAGCCCGCGTCGTACAGCGCCCAGCTGGCGGTGTAGCGGCCTTCGACGCGGCAGGTGCCGAACGCCCACTCCTCACCGGTGCCGGGCGAGCCGTCCGGTCTGAGCACTTGGACGGGATGCCCGCTGGGGCCGAAGCCGAACTCGTTGAACCGGAACCGCATGCCCTGGCCGATGGCCTTGCTGTACGCCTCCTTCAGCGTCCACAGCCGCACCATCTCCTGGTTGCGGTCGCTCTCCCTGACCTGGGACAGCATGGTGCGCTCGTACGGGGTGCACACCTGCCGTTCGATGCCGGAGACCAGCATGGAGCGGTCCTCCAGCTCGGCGTCCACGCCGATCCAGCCGCGCCGGGTGATGCCGACCAGCAGCAGTTCCTCGGTGTGGCTGAGGCTGATGTCGATCTGGTCGCAGCCGCGCAGGTACGGGCGGCCACCGGGCTTGTAGGCCAGCTCCACGGTGGCCGGCGGGGCCTGGATCGCCTGCGCCGCCACGTGTTTGAGCAGCAGCCGGGAGGCGGCGAAGCGCTCCCGCACATGGTGGTGGCGCATCGCCTGGTAGCGGTGCCAGTCCCGTCCGAGGACCGGGCGCAGCTCCGGGTCGTCGAGGTTCTCGGGCACCCAGTCCGACAGCAGGGCGTGGACCATGACGCTGCCACGCTCGTCCAGCGCCTCAACCACGCGGTGCCACGGGCCTTCCGGACTGGTCACCCTGATGGGCCGGCCGATCACCGGAACGGCGTTGGGGGGCGTCCCACCCCCCGGGAAGAGCGGCATCGCATGCCTCCAGGAGTAGTGCCAGGTCGTCCAGTACGTCGGCGGCCGCCGCGCCGTCGAGCACGCGGTGGTCGAAGGTCAGACCCAGGCGCAGCACCGGCGCCACGGCGACTCGCGTCGCACGGGCCACCGGAACCTCGGCGATCCGGCCCGCGGTCAGGGTGACCGCGGTACCACCGTAGGAGTGGAAGGTGTCCACCCTGCGGTGGCCGAGAGAGCTGACCGCCACGGTCCCGAGCAGTTCGGCCCGGCGGGCCCCGCTGCTCACGGCCGTCCGGAAGGCGAGGTGCCCGAGCGGCGGGGGCAGCCGGCCGAGCCGGCGCACCCCCTCCGCTCCCGGCAGGTCCTCGGCGGCTCCGTTCCGGTAGCGGTCGACGAGTTGCTGGATTCCGGCCAGGTCCAGCCGGTCCACGTCGGGCAGCACCGCCACGCGCACCGCGCGCCGGCCCTCGTCGGCGGTTCCGCTGTCGATGGCCAGCTTCGCGTGCACCCGTTCGTAGCGCAGGGTGCGCGGCACGATACCGCCGGCCGTCGTCGCGTTGGCCTCCGGGTGGTCGGCCAGTACCCGGCCGGCGGCGTACAGCAGATAGCTCACCACGGAGTACCTGCGGCCCTCGGCACGGGCCGCGGCCCGGTGTGCCTGGACGCCGGTCATGTCGATGTCGGCGCCCAGGTGCACGGGGGCCGCGGCACGGGCCCACCGCAGGAAGTACCGGGTGTGGCGGCGGGCCCGGTCGGACCGCGCGGTGTCCTGACGTGCCGTGGTCCGGCCTGTCCCGGCCTGACCCGACGCGGCCTGGGGCGTCACAGCCCCACCGCCAGCGCGTGGATCTCGGCGAGACTGCCGGCCGTGACGACCTCGGCCACCGGCAGCGGCCTTCCGGCCTCCTCCTCCAGCACCGCGACGAGCCGGAACAGCAGCAGCGAGTCCCAGCCGGGGAGCGCCTCCAGTGGCGCCCCGGCGTCCTCCGGGCGCAGGAACAGGCCCAGTTCCCGGTTGAGCAGGGTGATCATGTCCTCGACTCCTGTCACTGTGCCTCCTCCTTCATTCCGTTGTCCTGCACGATCCTCATGACGCCTCCAGGGCGAAACCGGCCGAGATCCACCGACTGGACTCGACGCAGGCGCACAGCGCCCGCGCTCCTGGGGTCAGCAGGGGCAGCAGCTGTTCCAGCTGGCTCAGCACGAGGGCGTTACCGGTGTTTCCGGTGTCGGCCACGCAGGAGATCTCGACCGCCTTCTCCACCCCGAGCCCGGCGCGCAGCGCGGCGGTGATGCGCCGGGTCATCAGACCGCCGAGCTGCGGTGGCAGCAGGTAGCCCAGGTCGGGCGCCGACCAGCCGAGGGTGTCCAGCAGGTCGGCGCAGACCTGTTGGGCCAGTTCCGGGACCAGGAACTCGACGGCCTTGTAGTCCTCGGAGACCGGCGGCAGCGCGCTGTCGCGGTCGGCGGCGCCGTACCACTCGACGTGCTGGCCCGGTGGCTGGCCCGGCAGGGCCAGCCGGTTCCCGAGCCCGTGGAAGGCGGCGCTGCCGGGGGCCGGGGCGGCGCTCACCACGGCGGCGCCCGCGCCGTCGCCGAAGATCACGTAGTTGACGAGCTGGGCGGGCGGCATCCGGCGGAAGTCCTGCTCCAGGTCCAGGTGTTTGGCGCAGACGTCCCCGCCGAGGACCAGTCCGTACGGCCCGCCGGGCCCGGCGGGCTGCTGGGCGAGCAGCGCCTCGGCGAGGGTGAACGCCTGGACGGCGCCGGAGCAGCCCGACTGCAGCTGGTAGGCCGGGATGCCGGCGGCGCCCAGCCGGTCGGCGACGACGGCGGCCGTGGTGGGCATCAGGGAGTCCGGGGTCGCCGTGGCCAGCACCACGAAGGAGAGGTCGCGCACGGTCAGCCCGGCCCGCTCCAGGCTGCGGACGGCGGCCTGTTCGCACAGGTCGGCCAGCAGGCAGCCGACGCCGCCCGCGAGGTCCACGGCGAAGTGCCGGGTCCGGGTGCCGATGAACATCTCCACCCACTCGGCGGAGAGCCCGAGCCGCCCGGCCAGCACCTCGTTGCCGATCGCCGGGCCGGGCAGCGCGGTGGCAGCCGCGAGCAGGTGCATGCCGGGCTCCGAGGGCGGGCGCCGGGTCATCAGGCGGGGACCCTGGCGAGCTGCTCACGCAGGTAGCCGATGAGGGTCGTCACCGAGACCAGGCTCGACATCATCTCCGGGATCGACAGCTCGCCCAGCGCCGGTACCGCCTCCTCCAGCCGGTACTTGAGCTCCATGAACATCACCGAGTCGAAGCCCAGGTCGTCGTAGAACCGGTCGTCGTCGCGCAGGGTGCCCTCCTCGGCGCCGGTGATCCCGGCGACCGTCTCGCGCACCGCCTCGGCGAGCCCGCCGCCGTCGTGCTCGGGTGCCCGCGGGCCGGAGTCCGCGCGCACCAGCGACAGGACCGGGCTCCCCGGTTCGCCGGCCGGCGCCGCCGCGGGTCGGGGTGGCTCGTACCAGAACCGGGCCGAGGTATCGAAGCTCTGCGGCGCCAGCTGGGCGTGCACCTTGTCCTCGGGGCGGTAGAGAAGCTCCCAGCGGATGTCGACCCCGGCCGTGTAGAGCGCGGCCGCCGCCTCGGCCGCGGTCAGCGCGCCGCTGTGGGCGTCACGGACGACCGAGATCCCGGGCAGCCCGCTGCCTCCGGGCAGCCGCCGGGCAAGGGGCAGCAGGACGGGTTTGGGGCCGAGTTCGACGAGATGCGTGACGTCGGAGCCGAGCAGCGCGGCGGCGGCGTCGGCGAACCGGACGCTGCCGGTGATGTGTTCGCACCAGTAGTCGGCGTCGAGCGGGCGTCCGGCGAGCAGGCCGCCGCGGACGGTGGAGAAGAACGGAATGCGCGGCTCGCCCGCGGTGATCCCATCAGCCGTCGTGCGGAAGCCGGGCAGCACCGGCTCCATCAGGACCGAGTGGAAGGCGTGCGAGACCTTGAGCGGGGTGCAGCCGACGCCGCGCGCGGCGAGCTGTTCGCGGATCCTGGCGAGGCCCGCCAGATCGCCGGACAGCACGGACGCGGCAGCGCCGTTGGCGGCGCCCAGACCCACCAGCGGTTCGCCCGCGAGGACTTCGCGCAGGTCGTCGGGGTGCGCCCGCACGGCGAGCATCCCGCCGCCCTCGGGCAGCGCCTCCATGGCGGTGCCGCGGGCCGCGACGAGCGCCGCGGCGTCCTCCAGACCGAGCGCGCCCGCGGTGACGGCCGCCGCGAACTCGCCGATGCTGTGCCCGAGTACGGCGCCGGGCCGCACGCCCAGCTCCTCCAGGTAGCCGGCCAGCGCGTACTGCACGGCGAAGACGGCGGGCTGGGTCCAGCCGGTGCGGTGCACCCGCTCGTCACGGCCGAGCAGCAGCTCGGTGATCGAACCGCCGAGGTGCGGTTCCAGGGCCCGGGACGCCTCGTCGAGGTAGTGCCGGTAGAGCGGCGACTCGCGGTACAGCCGGCTCGTCATCCCGGGGTACTGGGCGCCCTGGCCGGTGAAGAGGAACGCCACCACCGGGGGTTCCGGCGGCTCCGGCACGCCCTCGCCCGCCTCCGCGGCGGCGTCCAGGGCGGCGGCGAGCCCGGCGGTGTCCTCGGCGGGGATCGCGATCCGGTACGCCATGCCGGTGCGGGTCAGGTTGCTGGTCCAGCACAGCGGAGTGACCGGCTCCTGGGCGCGGGCCGCGAGCGAGCGGGCCTGGACGACGAGATTGCGGCGCAGCGCCTCGGCCGTGGGCGCGGTCAGCGTGAACACCCCCGGGCTCTCACCGCTCTCACCGTTGTTGGTCTGCGGGGCGGCGATGGGGGCGGTCTGCCGGGGCGCGGAGGAGAGCACCACATGGGCGTTGCTGCCGCCCATGCCGAAGCTGGAGACGGCGGCGAGCATCTCGCCCTCGGGCAGCGGCAGCGGTTCGGTCAGCAGCCGCAGGCCGTGCGCCGCCAGGTCGAGTCCCGGGTGCTCGCCGCCCACGGTCCTGACCGGCGGGACCAGCCGGTGCTCCAGCGCCAGCACGGCCTTGATCAGGCCCGCGATACCCGCCGCGCCCTCGGCGTGGCCGATGTTGCCCTTCACCGAGCTGATCGCGCACGGCTCCGGCCGCAGCCCGCCGTACACGTCGCCGAGCGCGCGGGCCTCGATGAGGTCGCCGACCGGGGTGCCGGTGCCGTGCGCCTCGACCCAGCCGATCCGCTGCGGCTCGACCCCGGCCCGCTTGCAGGCGGCCTGGATGACCTCGCGCTGGGCGCGCCGGGACGGGGCCATGATGCCGTTGCTGCGGCCGTCCTGGTTGACGGCGCTGCCCAGCAGCAGCGCGCGGACCGGACGGCCCTCGTCGCGGGCGCCCTCCAGTCGCTGCAGGACGACGGCGCCGACGCCCTCGGCCCGGCCGATGCCGTTGGCCTGCGCGCCGAAGGGTTTGCAGCGGCCGTCCGGGGCGGCGAGCCCGGACTGGCCGTAGATCTCGTCCAGGACGTCGGACATCACCAGGTTGACCCCGCAGGCCAGGGCGATGTCGCATTCGCCGGACAGCAGCGCGCCCATCGCGAGGTGCACGGCGATCAGCGCGGACGAGCAGGCGGAGTCGACGGTGAGGCTCGGACCGCGCAGATCCAGCTGGTACGAGAGCCGGTTGGCGAGGATCGCCCGGCCGGCGCCCGTGCCGGTGCGCGGGGTGATCGCCGCGTCGTCGGCCAGCCGCAGCCGGGACCAGTCGTCGGCCATGGCGCCCACGTAGATCCCGGTGCCGCTGCCGGCCAGGTCCCTGGGGTTGATGCCGGCGTCCTCCAGGGCGCGCCAGGCGGTCTGCAGCAGCAGTCGCTGCTGCGGGTCCATGGCGGCGGCCTCGGCGCGGCCGATGCCGAAGAAGGCGTGGTCGAACGCGTCGGCGTCGTCGATGAATCCGCCGTCGGGCCGGGCCGCGGGCACACTCGCCCGCCGGGTGTCCCCGACCCGGCGGGAGGCGGGTCTCGGCCCGACCCCGTCGGCTCCGGCGGCGAGCAGGTCCCAGTACGCCCCCGGGTCGGGGGCCCCTGGGAAGCGGCAGTCCAGGCCGAGAACGGCGATCGGGTTCACCGCGGTCCACCTCCCGGGGTGTTCCGCGTCCAGCCCGCCGTCCCGGGGGTGTCGCGGGGGTCGCTCGGGTCGCCGCCCGCCTGGTTCCCGCCGATCGGCTCGCCATAAGGGGCCTGCGTCAGCGGGCCGGTGGCGCTGCGGGCGGACTCGGAGGCCAGATAGCGGGCGAGGGACTGCACCGTGGGGTGGTCCCAGGCCACCGTCGGCTCCAGGTAGAGCCCGAATCCGTCCTCGATGTCACCGAAGATGCTCAGCGCGGCCACCGAGTCGATGCCGTACTCCGCGAAGGGCACGCTGATGTCGATGTCCGCCGGGGGGCGCCGCAGGTACTGGCCGAGCTTCTCCAGGAGCCACCCGCGAAACTCCCGCTCCTGGACAGCGCTGCCGGGAACCACCATGTCCGACTCCTCTTGTGTCTCGGTGCCGCTCAACCGGCCAGGGGGCTGTCGTAGAGGTCGTAGCTGCGTTCGCCGTGGTAGCGGTCGAGGACCTCGCCGAGCAGCCAGTCCACCTCGTCCCGGGTGCGTTCCGGGACGGGCAGCCCCAGCCGCCGGGCGATCCGGGCGAGCGCGGCCGTCGGCCAGGACGGGTCGGCCAGGAACGGCGAGCCGCCCCCCAGTTGTTCGCGCCATACGTTGAGGACGGCGGATCCCGCGAGCACCAGGGCGTACCGGTCGGCGAGCGCGTAGGCGTGCGGGCTGGCCAGTACGGTGCGGTCCTCGGGCGGCATCTCCGTGCACTCGCCCTGCAGTTCGCGCAGTTCCTCGACGAGCGAGCAGACGAGTTCGATCAGTGCGGCCGCGTCGGTCCCCCCGCTGCCGGTGGCCCGCAGCCAGTCGTACCCGGTCACCAGGGAGGCGGCGAGCGCGTCACCGTCCGCCGCGAGCGACAGCCGGCTCGTGTCGAGCGGCGGCAGACCCTCCCAGCTGCGGAAGAGCGAGGCGGGGGCGGGTTCGCCGGCGAACCACGACTTGCGGGCCAGCCGCGGCAGTTGGGGAATGATCGTGGCCTGGCAGGCGGCGGTCCCGGCGTGTCCGAGGCTGGTCATCGGCAGGTCGCGTACGTGCTTCTGGAAGATGCCGTACTCACCGTTGCGTACATAGAAGTTGGCGCCCAGCACGATCGAGAGGTCGTAGGTGGCGTCCTGCAGGAACTTGGGCACCAGGTACTTCACCACCGCCGCGTACACGCTGGTCTGGCCGGGCAGCAGATGGACCGCCCGGGTGGCGGCCAGCGCGAGGGAGTCGCAGATCAGCAGGTCGGTGAAGGCGCCCGCCACGGTGGACCGGGCGTGCGGGATCTCCAGTACCGAACGGCCGTACAGCTGCCGGTCGACGGCGAAGCCGACCACGGTGCGCAGCGCCGTGTCGGCGCCCGCCAGCACCATCGCGGGAATGGCGCTGCGGGTGATCTGGAAGGACCGCAGGGCGATCTCCACGCCTTCGCCGAGCCCGCCGACGAGCGCGTCGCCGGGCAGCGGGCAGTCACGGAAGTGGAAGCCGCCGATCTCGCAGCCCTTCACCCCGACCGTGCGGTAGCGCGGCAGATGCTCGAACCGGTCGGCGGGGAGCACGCTCTTGTCGACGAGCAGCACGGAGTGGCTGCGGGCGCCGGCCTCCTTCGCGGTGCGGCTGAACAGGACGAGGGCCTCGGCGCGCCCGGCGTTGTTGATCACTTCCTTGCGGCCGTCCAGCCGGAAGCCGGTGCCGTCGGGGAGCGCGGTGAACTCGTTGCGGACGAAGTCGTTGCCGTGTGCCAGCTCGTGGTAGGCGATGGCCAGCCGGCCGCCGCCCATCAGCAGGTCGGCGGTCCAGCGGCGCTGCTCGGGCGTACCGGCCGCCCACACCGCGACCGCGGCGAGGAAGGACGTCACTCCGTAGCCCAGCGCGAGTGAGGCGTCCCGGCGGAAGACCGGTCGCAGCACCCGGGCGAGGGTGTCCACCCGGGCGAGCCGCCCGCCGAGTTCCACCGGCACGAACTCGTGGTTGAGGCCGAAGCCGGTGAGCGCGTCCTCCGCGGAGGGGAGGAGTTCGCTGCGGTCGTCGGCGGCGAGCAACGCGTCGTGCCCGAAGGGGTTGTCCGGGTCGCGGGGGTCGCCGAGCAGTTGCTCCAGTTCGGCGACCCTGGCCTGGATGGCGACTTCCGCCGGGTCCACCGACCGGAGCCCGGCCGGCTGCGCCGGTCCGGCGTCCGGGACGGGGCCCGGCTGCGGGCGGGAGCTGTTGTCCTTCAGCATGATGGCGGTCCCTCGGCTATCGGGCAGGGCAGCAACGAGAAGAGACTGCCGTCCTGGTACTGCTGGGTCAGCTGTGTGTAGAGCCGCTCGAACAGCGGGTCCTCCGCGGCGCCCGCGGCCGGGCGCGCCTCCAGGCGGGCCAGCAGCCGGTTCAGTACGGCTTCGAGCCACAGACCGTCCTGCCAGAGCCCGCCGGTCCCGCCCGCCTCCGCCTCACGGTGGCTGTGCAGCCACAGTCCCAGGCAGGCGGCCCCGGCGAAGCAGAGCCCGTACTTGCGTGCGTCGGTGAAGCTCTCGGGTGACGCGGCCGCCACCGTTTCCATCCGGCGGGCGATCCTGCGGTGCAGCGCGTCGGCCGCCACCCGCAGTTCCGCGGCGCACCGGGCGGCGCCGCCGAGCGCGGGGTCGAGCAGCGCCGCGTCCGCCAGCCGGGTCACGGAGGCGGGCAGGGTGCCCAGGACGCTGCTGCCGTAGCGGGAGAGCAGGGTGAGCCGCTCGGGGTCGAACGGCGGCAGCGGCCGGCTCAGGTTGAACAGGGTGCCCAACCGCGGGCGGTGGTCCAGCGGCCCGAGGTAGTTGCGGGCCAGCGAACGGAACTGCGCCACCAACGAGTACTGGTTGACGAGGGTGTTGCCGTCGAAGATGCCGACGATGCGGTGGTCGCGGGCCACCTTCTGGAAGCTGCCGTGGGCGAACTCGCCCGACAGGAACGACCGTGCGCCCAGCAGGGATCCCAGCGAGGCGACCTGTCCGTCGATGATGGTCGGCACGAGGTACTTGGCGACGGCGGAGGTGACGCTCAGCTCGCTCGGCAGCGCGTGGATGCTGCGGGTCGCCACCGTGCTCAGCGCCTCGCAGACCAGCAGGTCGGCGTAAGCCTCGGCCAGGGTGCGCCGGGTGAGGGGGAGTTCGGTCAGCCGTCGGCCGTAGAGCACCCGCTCACTGGCGAACTCCATGGCCAGCCGCAGCGCGTGGTCGGCCGCGCCGAGCGACAGCGACGGGCAGAGCGTCCGGGTGAGCTGGAGCGACTTGAGGAGCAGCTCCGCACCGCCGCCGGCCCCGCCGACCACCGCCTCCGGGCCCACCACCGCGTCCTGGATGACGACGCCGCTGATGTCCGCCCCGCGGATGCCGTGGGTGGGCACCTTGGGCAGGCAGCGGTAGGTCTCCTCGGGCAGTTCCTCCTTGTCGAGGAGGAGCAGGGTGAAGCCGCGCGGGCCGCCGACGGGCGACGTTCGGGCGAGCAGGCTGAGCAGCCGGCCGCGGGTGGCGTTGTTGATCAGCCACTTCTCGCCGTTGACGCGGTAGCCGGGGCCGACCGGTTCCGCGGTGAGCTCGCCCGCCATGATGTCGCTGCCGTGGGTGCGCTCCGTCAGGCCGAGCGAGACGCGGGCACCCGCCTTGACCAGCGCACCGAGCCGGACCGCCGCCGCGTGGTCGCCTGAGACCCACACCGACACCGAGCCGAGGAAGGTCTTGCCGTGTCCGACGGCGACCGTCAGATCGCGCCGGGCCAGCATCCGGATGAGCTGCTGCAGGTCCTCGAAGCCGGTGAGCACCCCGCCGTAGTCGGCGGGCACGTAGTAGTCGGCGAGGCCCCAGGCGTCGAGGGCGGCGCACGCCTCGTCGGGGAACTCCTCGGCGTCGTCCAGCCGGACGGCTTCCTGGTAGGAGAAGACGGTGGCAGGGTCGCCCGGGTCCCCCAGCTCCCGGTCGAAGCGGGCCGCCAGCTCCCAGGACGAATGGCGCAGTTGCGGGACCGCCAGGGCGCCTTCCCCGGCACCGGCGCGCCGCAGGACCGTCACCATGGCCGCCGTCCCGGCTTGTGGAACGTCGCGCGTACGTTCACAGCAGGTTCCTTTCGGGTCACTCCGGGCGATGCGTCCGAGGATGTGTACCGGCCCTCGAATCCAGCTCAAGGGGGCGTCCACGCTGTGGGTTGATGAGAAGAATTCAGCCCGCCGTTACCGGCCGGTCCCCGGTGCCGCCGGGATTTCTGCGTCACGCTGGAGGGAAGGGAACCGCGCGGGACATCCACCGAGGATCCGCGGGCGGCCCGCGGCGGACAGCCGGCCGCGCCGACCGGGCGGATACGTGGACACGCTGAGGAGGCGTCGCCATGCCCATGCTCGTCATCGAGGGCACGTACCGGATCACCGGAGCCCGTCCCGACGGGGACTCCATCCGCTTCTACCCCACCGATCCGGCGCACTGGGACCTGGTGGAGGGCAAGCACCGGGTGCAGCGCAACGCGACGGGCGGCGCGCAGCTGCGGCTGGACGCGATCGACGCCCTGGAGACGCACTACATACCGGCGCACGGCCATGAACTGCACCAGCCGGCGCCGTACGCCGACCAGGCCGCCGGGGAGCTGCTGTCCTGGCTGGGCTTCACCGGGGTCACCCGCGACGGGCACGGCACCGTGAGCGCGGCGGAGCCGGCGCAGCTGCCCGGCTACCTCCTCAGCCGCGGCGCCGATCTGTACGGGCGGTGCGTGGCCCTGGTCGGCAAGGGCGCGGCGCCGGGCACCAGCGGGGAACGGATCCGGGTGGAGGCGGCGCTGCTGGAGGAGACGGCCAACTTCCACCAGCTCGCGGAGGGCCTGGCCTATCCGACGTACTACCGGAATCTGTACGTGGATCTGCGCCAGGCGCTGACCGCGGCGGTGGACGCGGCCCGGTCCAAGGGCGTCGGGCTGTGGTCGCTGGACGTCACCCAGTCAGGGGCGCGGATCGACGGCCTGGAGTCGATCACCTCGGAGGCCGTGATCATGCCGAAGCTGTTCCGTCGGCTGGCGGACTACCTGGCGCTGGGCGCGGGAGACCCGTCGCTGGCCGGGTTCGCCGCCTTCCTGGACCAGCGGGGCGACCGCGTGCTGATCGTGTCCCGCGGCCAGTACACCGGCTTCGAGACGGTGGTGGAGGTCTCGGGCCAGACGGTGCGGATGAACCGTCCGCCCGAGGACCTGGTCTTCGACGAGGGCTGAGGCGTCCCGGACCGCGGCAGGGCCGTTCGTGGCCGCTCTCCCGCCGTATCCCGACTGCGGCCGTCACATCCCGCTTCCGGTCGTCACACCCCCGTCAACCGCGGGATCCGTCCGACCAGCTCGGCCCACTCCGCGTCGATCTGCCCCGGTACCATCCGCCCGGCCGACCGCCACTGGTCGGCCAGGGCGGCGTACACCGGGACGTCCGAGCCGTGCGGAATCGTTCCACCCCGGGTGACGCGCCAGGCGGCTCCGTCGTTCGCACCGCCGCTGTCCCGGGCCCATTCCGTCGTTCCCATGACAGGACCAACGAGACCCACCCACTGATCGCCACTGCACCCGGTCACCCCATCACCCGGATGAGTGAAGTCGCCGGAATATCCGATCGGCACACCCCGTTATGCGCACCATGAGCACTGTCGAGCTGACCAAGGACAACTTCGACGAGGTCGTGACCAAGAACGATTTCGTCCTGATCGACTTCTGGGCCGCTTGGTGCGGCCCGTGCCGGATGTTCGCCCCGGTCTACGAGAAGGCCGCCGAGGCGAATCCGGACCTGGTCTTCGCGAAGGTGGACACCGAGGCGCAGCCGGAGCTGGCCGCCTCGTTCGACATCCAGTCGATCCCGACGCTGATGATCGTCCGCGACCGCGTCGCCGTCTTCGCCCAGCCCGGCGCGCTGCCGGCCGCGGCCCTGGACGATGTGATCGGCCAGGCGCGCGCGCTGGACATGGACGAGGTCCGCAAGTCCGTCGAGCAGGCTCAGCAGGGTTCCTGACGCAGCACCCCGACCGCTCGCACCGGCCCCCGCCGTCGATCGCCCCCTCCACATCTGACGACTAGTCAGTTATGGTGCCGCTTGCTGTCCAACGGACGGGAGGCGGCGATGGGGAGCACGCACACGGCGGGGGCCGCTCACACCCCGGACACCGGCTCCGCGGCCGGCACCACGGTCGCGGAGCTGGTGCGCGCGCGGTGGAAGGACCACCGGCCGGGCCTGAAGTACCGCGATCTGGTCCTCACCCACCACGAGACCGCCGCCGCGTCGGCGGCCCGCGCCGCGCTGCTGCGCGATCTGCTGCCGCCCGGAGCGCAGCCGCATGTCGGCGTCCTGCTGGACAACGTCCCCGAGTACCCCCTGTGGCTGGGCGCGGCCGCACTCGCCGGAGCCACCGTGGTCGGCGTCAACCCGACCCGGCGCGGCCCGGAACTGGCCCGCGACATCGCCCACACCGAATGCGCCCTGCTGGTCACCGAACGCGCCCACCTCCCGCTGCTCGACGGCCTCGACCTGGGACCGTCGCTCGCCCGCGACCGCGTCCTCGTCGTCGACGACCCCGCGTACGACGCGCTGCTCGCCCCGTACGCGGGCGCCGAGCCGGAACCCGCGCCGGAGGTCACGCCCGGGACCCGGATGCTGCTGTACTTCACCTCCGGCTCGACCGGCACCCCCAAAGCGGTGATCTGCTCCCAGGGCCGCCTCGCCCACGCCGGGCAGGCACTGGTCGACTTCCTGGGCGTGGTGCCCGAGGACGTCCACTACATCTGCATGCCGCTGTTCCACGGCAACGCCGTCATGGCCAACTGGGCCCCGGCACTGACCGGCGGGGCCGCAGTCGCCCTGACCCGGAAGTTCTCCGCCTCGGGGTTCCTGCCCGACATACGGGCCTACGGGGCCACGTACTTCACCTACGTCGGCCGCGCCGTGCAGTTCCTGCTCGCGACCCCCGAACGCCCCGACGACCGCGACCACCCACTGCGGCACGGCTTCGGCACCGAGGCCGGGGCCGTCGACGCCACCCGCTTCGCCGCCCGCTTCGGCGCCCCGCTCATCGAGGGGTACGGCTCCTCCGAGGGCGGCGCCGCCATCCAGCGCTCCCCCGGCACACCACCCGGCGCCATCGGCCGCGCCGCCCCGGGTGCGGATCTCGCCGTCGTGGACCCCGGCACCGGCCGGGAACGCCCGCCCGCGCGTTTCGACGCCGACGGCCGGCTGCTCAACGGCGACGAGGCGATCGGCGAGCTGGTCAACCGCGGCCGGAGCACGTTCGAGGGCTACTGGAAGAACGAGCAGGCCGTCGCCGACCGGCTGCGCGGCGACTGGTACTGGACCGGCGATCTGTTCTTCCGTGACGCCGAGGGCTTCTTCCACTTCGCCGGGCGCAGCGACGACCGGCTGCGCGTCGACAGCGAGAACCTGGCCGCCGCGGTCATCGAGAACATCCTGGCCCGCTTCCCGGACGCAGCCTCGGCCGCCGTCTACGCCGTCCCTGACCCGGTGGCGGGCGACCAGGTCATGGCGACCCTCGCCCTGCACGACGGCGCCGCCTTCGACCCGGCCGCGTTCGCCGCCTTCCTCGCCGCCCAGCCGGATCTGGGCACGAAGATGCCGCCGCGCTTCGTGCGCGTGACCGCGCGGATGCCGGTCACCGCCACCAACAAGGTCCACCGGGTCGGCCTGCGCCGCACCGGCTTCTCGTGCGCGGATCCGGTCTGGTGGTCCCCGCCGGACGCGGGCCCCTGCGGCGCGGCGTACCGGCCCTTCACCACGGCGGACCGGATGGCGCTGCTCGACGAGTACCGCGCCCAGCACCGCGACACGCTCCTGGACCGCTGACCGGCCGCCTTGCACACGGCCCGTTGTCAGTGCCCCGCTCTACGCTCGACCCGTGAGCACTCCTCTGCCCTCCGCGCCACGCGTCGCCGTCGCACCCGACCCCGTGGGGCACGGCGGGCGGCTGCTGGTGCTGGACGAGGAGGGCGTACCGACCGGGTCCGCCGAGCGGGTGGCCGATCTCGCCGCCGCCATCGCCGCCCGCGAGGCGTCCGGCGGGCCGCGCTGGGTGTGGGCGGCGACCGAGGACCTGTACCCCCGGCTGCTCGACCGGCTGCCGGTACGGCCGGCCCGCTGCCACGATCTGAAACTCGTCGAAACGCTGCTGCTCGGCCGGGACGGCCGGCACGGACAGCCGCGCTCGCTCGGCGCCGCGTGGGCGCGGCTGAAGGATCTGCCGGTCCCCGAGGACGCCCGGGAGGGCGCGGCCGACGACCAGCCGGTGCTCTTCGCGGCCGACCGGCACCACCTGCCGCAGGACGCCGATCCGCTGACGGCCGTCGTCGCCGTGCACGCCGAGCAGCAGCGCCGGCTCCAGGAGGGCGAGCACCCGGGCCGGATGCGGCTGCTGTGCGCCGCCGAGTCCGCCGGATCGCTGGCCGCCGCCGAGATGGGCCGCGGCGGACTGCCGTGGAGCGCCGCCGTGCACGACGAACTGCTGACCGGTCTGCTGGGCCCGCGCCCGTCGGGCGGCGCCCGCCCCAAGCTGCTGGGCGAACTCGCGACCCAGGTCCAGGAGGCGCTCGGCAGCCCGGTCAACCCGGACTCCCCCGCCCAGGTGCTGCCCGCCTTCGCCCGGGTCGGCGTCCAGCTGCCGTCGACCCGCTCGCATGTGCTGCGCGAGGTCGAGCACCCGGCGGCGGCGCTGCTGCTGCGCTACAAGGAACTGTCCAGGATCCACGCCGCCCACGGCTGGGCCTGGCGCGAGAGCTGGGTGCGCGGCGGCCGGTTCCGCGCCGAGTACGTCGTCGGCGGGGTGGTCTCCGGCCGCTGGGCGACCCGGGGCGGCGGCGCCCTGCAGATCCCCCGGCTGCTGCGGTCCGCCGTCGTCGCCGACCCCGGCCACCGGCTGGTCGTCGCCGACGCAGGCCAGCTGGAGCCCCGGGTGCTCGCGGCGATGTCGGCCGACACGGGCCTGGCCGCCGCGGCGGCGGAGGGCGATCTCTACGCGGGCATCGCGCGCACCGCGTTCGGCGGCGACCGCAGCCGCGCCAAGATCGGCCTGCTGGCCGCCATGTACGGGCAGACCAGCGGCGAGGCGGGTCAGCTGCTCGCGATTCTCCGCCGCCGCTTCCCCGACGCGATGGGCCTCGTCGAATCCGCCGCCCGCATCGGTGAAGGCGGCGGCGTGGTCCGCTCCCGGCTGGGCCGCACCTCCCCGACGCCGGCCTCCGGCTGGCTGGACACGGAGGACGCGGACCTGGGTTCCGGATCCGGTTCGGGATCGGGTTCCGACGACGGCTCCTCGCCCGACCGGCGGGCCGCCCGTTCCTGGGGGCGCTTCACCCGTAACTTCATCATCCAGGCCAGCGCCTCCGACTGGGCCCTGGCGATGCTCGCCGCCACCCGGCGCCGCCTCGCGGCGATCGGCCCCGAGCCGCAACTGGTCTTCTTCCAGCACGACGAGATCATCGTGCACACCCCGACCGGCCTCGCGGGCCCCGTCGAGGCCGCCGTCGCCGCGGCGGGCGAGGAGGCCCGCCGCCTGGTCTTCGGCGACACCCCGGTCCGCTTCCCGCTGGAGACGAACGTCGTGGAGTGCTACGCCGACGCCAAGTAGCTTCGCGGTCCGACGACCCGGCTCGTTCCGATCGGCTACCCGGCTACAGCGGCCGCACCGGCCGGGGCAGGCCGATCGGGTTCGGGAACGGCAGCACCTGGCCGGCCAGGACGCGGTCCACCACCGGGGCCAGGTCGCTGAACAGCGCCTGCGCGCGGTCGCCGGACAGCGGGCGCAGCAGACGGCCGGCCAGCCGGTCGGTGTCGTCCTCGATCGACCGGCGCTCGTCGCGTCCGCGTTCGGTGAGGGCACCGCCCGCCGCGAGCAGTCCGCGTTCGCGCAGCCGGGCACCGGCGCCCGCCCATTCCTCCGCCGTCCAGCCGCGGTCCTGCCGGATGGAGTCGGCGGGCACCCGGCCGTCGGCGGCCGCGAGGAGCAGTGCCTCGCAGCCGTCGAGGCCGCGGTCGGCGAGTACGGCCAGATGCGCGTCACCGCGGAACTCACGGAGTGAGGTGGTCAGTTGCCACACCTGCTCCACGGGGTCCGCCCGGTCGGGGAGGGCCCGGTTGGCGGCGAACACCGGCCGGGCGAGTGCGGGTGCGTCCGCCACCATCGCGCCCAGCGGACCGGTCAGCCGCTCCGCCCGGCGCTCCAGTTCCGGATCGAGCGCCCGCAGGGCGGCGGCCGAGCGTTCGACCCGCAGGTCGAGTGCCCGCTCGGGGGTGGTGATGTCCCAGGACGCGGGCAGCGCGCGGGCGACCGGTCCGGGGGCGAACACACCGAACGCGGCGGTCACCACCGACGGCTGTGCGCGGCCCAGTGGGGCGGACCGGGTGGCGAAGTACCCCATCCAGTAGCCCTTGAGACCCAGCGAGCGCCCCATCTCGCGGCACTGCGCGTCGAAGTAGACCACCGCGTGCAGTGGTTCCGTGCGCAGCCACAAAGTCCGTGCCATCGACTCCATGGCCGCACAGGTTACGTGAGCCGTCCGTCAGTTGTCGGACGCGGCGTCGGACGCGGCATCGGACTCCGCCGCGTTCGCCGCCGACTCCGCGTCGCCGACGACCTTGTCGAGGTGCGCGAGCTGCGAACCGGACGGCGTGGGAATGGTGGCGGACCCGTCGGCGCCACCGCCCTTGTCACCGCAGCCGGTGGCGAGCGCGGCGCAGAGCAGCACCGTCGCGGTGACCGCGGCCAGCCGTGATCCCGTGGTCACTTCGAGGTTCCGCTGTTGTTGGCCTGGCACCAGACGAGGACCGACTTGAGGTCCTTCTGGCGCTGCTGGAGCGTCGGCACGAGCGACTTGCGGAAGGTCAGCCGGTCGTTGAGATAGGTCTCGATCTCGCTGTGACCGGCCGACTTGGCGTTGGCGACGCGCTGGGTGAGCCGGGCGACGGATCCCTTCGTGGCGGCGTTCCCGTTGAGCCGGGCGAGCGCTTTGTCGATCCGCGCGTCGGCCTTGGGGGCGCGCTTGCAGACCGCCTTGGCGCCGTCCCCGGTCGGGGGCGCGGACGGCGCGGCGGCCGCGCTTCCCGCCGCGCCGAGCAGCGCGGCGACGGCCGCGCACGCGGCGATCGCCGTCCGGGTGGTGCGAGTGGTGCGCATGGTGTCCTCCTCGACGGACCGGGCACGGTGCCCGGCCGCGGAACGACGCTAGGAGCGGTCTTTGTGGAAACCTTGTGGGGCCTGACCGGGCGCCGTTCCCGTCACCGGTCCGTCACTGGTCCCGTCACTGGTCCCGTTCCCGTCGCCGTTTCCCCGCTCAACCAGTCCCTGCGCGATGGGAGTCCGGAGTCCGGCCGGCCGGTCACGGCCAGCGGGAGCCGTACCTCGAACCGGGCTCCCCGGGCGGCACGGCCCTCGCCGGCCGGCCGGTCCAGAATCCGGATCGTGCCCCGGTGCAGGGAGATCTGCTGCGCGACGAGCGTCAGACCGAGGCCGGAGCCGGAACTGTCGGAGCCGCGCCGGAACCGCTCGAAGACCCGCTGCCGGGACGCCGGCGGCACCCCGGGCCCGTCGTCGTCCACGGTGAGCACGACGAACGGACCGGCGACCTCACCCGGCCCGTGCCCGTCCTCCCCGGCGCTCAGCGTCACGTCGACCGCGCCGCCCCCGTGCGTCAGCGCGTTCACGATCAGGTTGTCGACGGCCGAGCGCAGCCCCGGTTCCCACCCGTGGACCAGGAGCCCGGGCCCGCTCCGCACGGTCAGTGCCGTGCCCGGCCGGCTGCCGCGCAGCGCGGCGGCGGCGGACTCCACGACCTCGGCGAGATCGACGGGCCCGAAGGCGTCGGCCTCCACGAGGTCGCCCTGCGCCAGCGCCCGCAGCATCACCAGCAGGCCGAGCAGCCGGGCGTGCTCCCGGCTCAGGTCCGCCACGATCTCGGCCCGTTCGGCGGGGTCAAGGCCGGGGTGGCCGCCCAGTACGTCCAGGTTGATCCGCATGCTCATCAGCGGGGTCCGCAGTTCGTGCGAGGCCGCGGCGGAGAAGGAGCGGGCCGTGGCGAGCGCCTCGGCGGTGCGCGCGGCCTGTTCGTCGTAGCGGGACAGCACCGTCCGCAGCGTCAGCGCCAGGTCGTCGACCTCCGCGATCCTGGACGGCTCGTGGTCGAGCCGGGCCGCGCTGGTGCCCGGGTCGAGGCCGGCGGCCCGCCGCTGGAGCCTGCGCAGCGGGCGTACGGCGGCGGTGGCGGCGAGCCAGGTGACGGCCGCGGCCAGCGGCGCGCCCAGCAGCGCCACCATCACCACCCGCCGCCGCACGAGCTGGATCTGCGACTGGCTCGCGGTGTCCGGCGAGAAGATCCACAGGGTGCCGGTCGCCGCCGGGCGCTTGGCGACCACCGGCACCGACAGCACCCGCCAGCTCCGCTGCCCGTCGCGGACGGTGACCGGCCGGCGGGCGTCGGCGGGCAGCGTGAAGGACGCGCCGGGCTGCGGCCCGCCGGTCACGGTGCCATCCGGGCCGATGAGCCGGATGCCGACGTCCAGCGCCGAGGTGAACAGCCGCTTCTCCTTGGCCTGCTCGGCGGCGGCCGACCGGTCCGCCGCGGTGACCCGCAGCAGGTTGCGGGCGTCCTGCGCCATCGCCGCCGCGCGTTCCCGCAGATGGGCGTCGGCCTGGGCGTGCAGATCGTTCGCGACCAGCCGCACCAGCAGCCAGCCCGACGCGAGCACGAGGAGGGGAACGAGCACGCCGACGGCGATCGCGATCCGCGTCGACAGCCGCATGGTCATCGCGCGCCCTCCGCCGGGCTGTCGCGCAGCACGAAGCCGACCCCGCGCACCGTGTGCACGATCCGCGACCGGCCACCGGCCTCCAGTTTGCGGCGCAGATAGCTCACGAAGGTGTCGACGGCATCGGTCCGCACGTCGAAGTCGTAGCCCCAGACCCGGTCGAGCAGCTGGTCGCGGGTGAGCACGATCCCCGCGTTGCGGGCCAGGGTCTCCAGCAGCTCGAACTCACGGCGGGTGAGGTGCAGCTCGGTGCCGTCGAGGTGTGCGGTGCGGGCCGCCGGGTCGAGCAGCAGGCCGCCGGCGCGCACGGTGTCCGTCCGCCGGGGCGGGCGGCGGCGCAGCAGCGCGTGCAGCCGCAGCACCAGCTCGTCGAGGGCGAACGGCTTGACGAGGTAGTCGTCGCCGCCCGCCTGCAGCCCGGCGACCCGGTCGGCGACCTCGTCCAGGGCCGACAGCATCAGCACCGGTATGTCGTTGCCGTCCTCGCGCAGCGTCCGGCACACCTCGATACCGCTGATGCCGGGCATGGAGATGTCCAGCACCACCACGTCCGGCGGGTCGTCGCGCAGCCCGGCGAGCGCCGCCCGCCCGCCGTCCGCCTCGGTGACGCGGAAGCCGTCCAGGCGCAGGCCGCGGCCCAGCGAGCGGCGGATCGCCGCGTCGTCGTCGACGACGAGGACCCGCCCCCGACCTGCCGGATCGACCCGTGGTTCCACCATGGGACCGCACCATACTCCCGGCCGCTGTGACCACCGGCCGCAGCTCGGGCCGGCGCGGAGCAGGCGCTCAGAGCACGCGGCGCCGCATCAGCGCGGCGAGCACCAGGACACCGGGGATCAGCGGCAGCCAGACCGTCACGAGCCGGTAGCCGAGGACGGCCGACGTGGCCACGACGGCCGAGGCGCCGGCGGTCACCAGGGTGAAGGCCAGGGCGGCGTCGAGCGAGCCGAGGCCGCCGGGGGCGGGCAGCCAGGCCGCGGCGGTGCTCGCGAAGAGGTACGCGAGGACGACTCCGCTGACCGGCACGGGAGCGTTCAGCGCCTGGATCACCGCCACCAGCACGGTCGCGTGCATCACCGGGAAGGCCAGCGATCCGCCCCACAGGGCCGCGACCCGTGCCGACTTGCAGTGCAGGGCCCGCACATCGACCACCATCGTGCCGAAGAAGGTGCGCACCCGGTCCCGGACCCGGCCGGCGAGGAGCAGCAGCAGCGCGCCGGCCACGGCGCAGCCCGCCACCACCGACACGATGACGACGGGGTGGGCGGGGCCGGCCGGGGTGACCCGGTCGACCTTGAGCGCGTGCGGGAAGACGGCGAGCAGTATCAGCAGCATGCCGACGCGTACCACCGCGGCGGCCACGGCACGTACCCCCAGGGCGGCGGCCGAGCGGCCCGGTGGCAGTCCGCGGCGCAGCAGGAACCGCAGGTTGACGGCGTTGCCGCCGACTCCGGCCGGCAGCAGGTGGTTGGCGGCGGACGCGGCGAACTGGGTGGCGAGCAGCCGTCCCGGCGGCAGCGACTCCACCACCGCGCCCTGCTGGGCGGTGGCCGAGCAGATCCAGGTCATGACGGCGGCGGCGGCCGCGACGGCCAGCCACTGGCGGTCGGCGGCGCCGAGCTGGTCGGCGCTGGAGTCGATCAGCGACCAACGGCGGCCCGCGAGCACCGCGAGGGCGAGTACGGGGATCAGGACGGCCATGGAGCGTACCGAGGTCCGCTGCCACCCGCCCTGCCACTTGACCCGTTCAGCCTGGGCAAGCGTCATGGCCCCTCCTCGGTACAGGTGGTCTCGATACAGCGACAATGCGGTTACGGCGATGCGGCGATCCGCCCAGCGTAAGCGTGTCCCGGCACCCGGACTCCCGCACGACCGGCTGCCGGGCGGGCTGTGCGCGTTCCCGCCACTGCGTCAATTCATGCCCCGCACACGGAAAGAGCGGGGGTCCGCGGGCCGAACACTCCGTGAAGGAGTACTCCCGCTCCCACCGCCAAAGGGGTGACGCACCTGCGGAAACGCACCCGCGGAAACGCAAAGCCGGGCGGGGCCCCCTGCTCCCCGCCCGGCGGTCTGCGACCGGTGGCCTCACGGCCCCGGTTCCGGTTCTGCTACTTCAGCTCGATCTGGAAGACCTTGTCCGCGCCGTCGGCGGCGTTGCCGTTGTTGTCGCAGTTGGTCGTGGAGAGCCACAGCGCGCTCTTGCCGGGGATCTTCTCGACGGTCCGCAGCCGGCCGTACTGGTTGACGTAGTACGCCGCCGGAGTGCCCGCGGTGGTCCCGCTGACCGGGATGCGCCACAGCCGCTGGCCCTTCAGCGCCGCCATGTAGATGGCGCCGTCGGAGTAGGCGATGTCACTGGGCGACGCCTGGGCGACCGCCCACTGCGCCTTCGGGTTGGTCATGCCGGAGGTGGAGCACTTGCCCTCACAGGTGGGCCAGCCGTAGTTGGCGCCCGGCGTGATCAGATTCAGTTCGTCGTACTTGGAGTTGCCGAACTCGGCCTCCCACAGCCGGCCCTGCGGGTCCCAGGTGATGCCCTGCGGGTTGCGGTGGCCGTAGGAGTAGATGAGCGTCCCGAACGGGTTGCCCGGGGCGGCCTTGCCCGCGGTGGTCATCCGCAGGATCTTGCCGTTGAGGGAGTTCTTGTCCTGCGCGAGGTCGGGGGTCTGGGCCTCGCCCGTGGTGGCGTAGAGGTAGCCGTCGGGGCCGAACTTGAGGCGCCCGCCGTTGTGGTACTTGCTCTTCTTGATGCCGCCGACGAGCTGGGTGTAGCCGCTCAGCGTCGAGCCGTCGTAGGTCATCCGGACGATCCGGTTGCCCTCCGAGGCGGTGTGCATGATGTAGACGTAGTGGTCGCTGCTCCAGTTGGGCGAGACCGCGATACCGAGGAGGCCGCCCTCACCGTCGGTGGTGACCGCGTTCGGTACGGTGCCGATCTGGGTCCGCGCACCGGCCTGGGTGAGCTTGAAGACCTTGAACGAGTCGCGCTCGGTGATGAGCGCGGAGCCGTCGGGCAGCCAGCTCATGCCCCAGGGGATCGTCCAGCCGGTGGAGACGGTCTTGATGCTGGAGGGGGTCTTGTCGCTGCCGCTGTCGGGCAGGGTCTTCGCCGTGACCTGGTTGCTGGCCGGCGAGACGTTGCCCGCCGCGTCCTTGGCCTTGACGGTGAAGGTGTACGAGGTGTCGGCGGCGAGTCCGGAGACGGTGGCCGTGGTGCCGGTGACGTCGGGGAGGATGACGTCCGTGCCGTTGTAGACGTCGTACCCGGTCACGCCCGTGTCGTCGGTCGCGGCCGTCCACTTGAGCGAGGCGCTGCCGGAGGTCGTCCCGGTGACGGCCAGCCCGCCGGGCGCGGTGGGCGGCCGGGTGTCAGAGCTGGGCGGAGTGGTGACGGTGGCCAGGTTGCTGGCCGGGGAGACGTTGCCCGCCGCGTCCCGTGCGAAGACGGTGAAGCGGTACGCGGTGTTGGGGGTCAGCCCGGTGACGTTCTTGGTGGTGGCGGTGCCGGCCGCCTCCGCGATCTTGTTGCCGTCGTTGTAGATGTCGTACGCGGCGACGCCCGTGTCGTCCGTCGAGGCGTTCCAGGCGAGCGCGGCACTGGTCGGCGTCGAGCTGGTGGAGTGCAGGTTGCCCGGGGTGGTGGGGGGCTGGGTGTCGGCGCTGCCGCCGCCGAAGACCTGGAACTCCTGCAGCGAGTAGCCCATGGTGGGCCGGCAGCGGGCGGTGCCGGTGGTGCGGACGTAGCGGGCGGTTCCACTGACCGCGAGGTCGTCGGTGCCGCCGTCGCCCGTGGTGGTGGAGTAGACGCTCTTCCAGGTGCTGCCGTCGGTCGAGAACTCGACCTTGTACGCCGTGGCGCAGGACAGGTCCCAGACCAGCTTGACCGAGCTGATGGTGGCCGCTGTGCCCAGATCGACCCTGATCCACTGGGGGTCGACGTTTCTGACGCTCGCCCAGCGGGTCGCGGTGTCGCCGTCGAACGCGAGCTTCGCGGCGTATCCGGTGCCGCCGTCGGACGACGAGGTGGCGGGCTTGCCCTGGCTGAGCAGCACGGGAGCGGCACTGCCTGTTCCGGCGACGGCCACGAGCAGTCCGGCGGCGGTGGCCGTGACCGCCCCGGTGGCGATCAGGGCTCTCGGGGTGAATCGGCGAGGGGTGGGGGGCCTCGGCATTGCGCGTCCTCCTACGGAATCCGTGCTCGGCCCAGTACTTGATCAAGGCATGACAAGTCACAGTCGAACTGCGGCGGATGGGCCGAACCTCTACCGCACAGGACGGTAAAGAAACCTTCCAATTGCGTCAATAGATCGGACCAGTTGAGCCCGATTGTTCGATGAACCGAGGGGAGTTCGTTACGCGCATCGACAGCCCTGATGACACATCGGACGTTCAGGGAGAGCGCTCCCCAGCCGGCCGGGAAGCCCGGCCGGCTGGACGAAGCGCCACGCGCTACGCGGGCCGCGGGAGTTCCGCCGCGAAGAGCTCCTGGACGCGGATCCAGGCGTCGTCCGCGGCCTCCTTGCGGTACGAGTCACGGACGTCGCAGAAGAACCCGTGCGGGATCCCGGGGTAGACGATGATCTCGTGCCGCACGCCGGCCTCCGCCAGCCGGGCGCCGATCGCGGCACGGTCCGCGGCGGGGACGGCGTGGTCCTCGTCACCGACGAAGAAGGCCAGCCGGCCGCCGTGCTCGGCGATGCCCTCGGTGAGCGTGAGGGTCGGCCCCGGGCGGCCGAGTCCGATGTCGGAGCTGGCGAGCCAGCCGGCGTAGAAGACCGCGGTCGCCGCGAGATCGAACTGAGTGGCGGCCAGATAGGCGAGATGGCCGCCGAAGCTGAAGCCGATCATCCCGACGGACGGGGCAGCGAGCTCCGCGCCCCGCAGATGGTCCACGGCCGCGCGGATGTCCTCGACGGCCCCCTCGCGGGTGAGCCCGCCGCTGAGTTCGAGTCCCTTGACGCGGCCGTCCGGGTCGTCGGTGAAGTCGATGCCCGTTCCGGCCCGGTGGTAGAAGTCGGGAACGATGACGGTGTAGCCGAGACGGGCGATCCGCTCCGCGACGTCACGGATGTGCGCGGTCAGCCCGAAGATCTCGAAGCCGACGACCACACCCGGGTAACGGCCGGGGGCCTGCGGCCGGACCAGGTGGGCGCCCATGGAGCCGTCGCCGGACGGAATGGTGATGCTTTCCCTGACGATCTCGAATTCCATGATCCAAGCCTAGAACAGGCACTCGGATCCCGACCAATAGCCGCAGTCGCAGCGGGACATCGGAGATCCGATCCCGGCGGGCCGGTGGCGATGGCCCGCCTGCTCGACGTGCCTCAGGACCGGGTCACCAGCCGGTGAACGCCTCGTAGGCCGGCCCCAGCACCTCGGTCAGACCGCGGCCGCGGACGGTGATCGCCGGCCGGCCGAGCAGCAACAGCGCCGAGTCCGCCGGCTCGCGCCGCGGCACGGCGGGCGGCAGCTCCTTCAGCAGCTCCTCGCGGGTGCGCCCGCGCCAGGTCAGGACGAGATACGGATCGGCGTCGAACGCGTCGGCCAGGCTCCGCAGCACCGCGCTGAGATGGGCGCAGGGCAGCGCCCAGTCGGGGCACGAGCACTCCATCGCGAGATCCGGGGTGCGCGCCGGGAAGAGCCGCAGGCCGGCCCTGGCGAACAGGTCCTCCGCGTCGGGAGCCAGTTCGTTGTCGAGCAGCCGCGCCCGGCAGTCGGGGTCGGCGCCGACGGCCCGTACGGCGCGGGTCCACTGCGTCGGGGTGAACTCCGCCAGCCCGATCCGCACGTCGTAGCGCGCCTGCCCCTCCCTGACCCGGGCCGTCACGGCGCCGGCCTCGACCTCCAGCCCGGTCACCCCGGCGGCGGGCGGGCCCGGCGGCACGGTCGCGCCGATGGCCTCCAGCCGGTCGGCGAACCGCTGGGACCAAGAGCGCGCCCTGCCGGGCAGCCCCGGCCGCCCCGTCATTCGCTCACCGCGTCGGCGCCGAGACCGACCAGGTCGTACAGCGCGTCGGTCGACAGCTCCGTCAGCCAGTTCTCGCCGGATCCGACGGCAGCCCTGGCCACGGTCCGCTTCGCCTCGATCATCGCGTCGATGCGTTCCTCCACGGTGCCCACGCACACGAACTTACGGACCTGGACGTCACGGCGCTGTCCGATCCGGAACGCCCGGTCGGTGGCCTGCTCCTCGACCGCCGGGTTCCACCACCGGTCGACATGGATGACCTGATTGGCGGCGGTCAGATTGAGGCCGGTGCCGCCGGCCTTGAGGGAGAGCAGGAACACCGAGGGGCCGTCCGGGTCCTGGAAGCGCTCGATCATCTCGTCGCGGGCCCGCTGGGGCACCCCGCCGTGCAGGAACAGGACGTCGGTGTCCAGCCGCTGGGCCAGGTGCCCCTGCAGCAGCGAACCGAACTCGGCGAACTGCGTGAAGCACAGCGTCTTGTCGCCCTCGGCGAGCGCCTCCTCCAGCGTCTCCTCCAGCCGGGCGACCTTCCCCGAGCGCCCCGCCAGCGGCGAGCCGTCGTGCGCGAACTGCGCGGGGTGGTTGCACACCTGCTTGAGCTTGCCGAGCGACGCCAGCACCAGACCCTTGCGCTCGATGCCGCGGCTCTCCTTGATCTGCTCCAGGAGGTCGGTGACGACCGCCTGGTACAGCGCCGCCTGTTCGGCTGTGAGATTGCACAGCACCGTCATCTCCTGCTTGGCGGGCAGGTCCCGCGAGATGGCCGGATCGCCCTTCAGCCGCCGCAGGACGAACGGCCGGGTGCGCTGTTGCAGCGCCTGCGCGGCGGCCTCGCTGCCGTCGCGCTCGATGGGAACGGCGTACCGCTCCTTGAAGCGGATCGCCGAACCGAACAGGCCGGGGTTGGCGAAGTCCAGGATGGCGTGCAGTTCGGCCAGCCGGTTCTCGACGGGAGTGCCGGTGAGTGCGATGCGGTGGTCGGCGGTCAGTTCGCGGACCGCCCGGTACTGGCGGGTGGCGGAGTTCTTGATGTGCTGCGCCTCATCGATGATGACGCGCCGCCAGACGGTCTGCGTGAGCGCCTCGGTGTCGCGCTGCACCAGCCCGTACGTGGTGATCACCAGATCGGCGCCGGCGACCGCTTCCCGCAACTCGGCGCCGGACAGCCGGCCGGCCCCGTGGTGGACGTAGACCCGCAGCATCGGGGCGAACCTGGCGGTCTCGCGCCGCCAGTTGCCGACCAGCGACATCGGGCAGACCAGCAGCGTCGGCCGGATCTCAGCCGTGTGATCCGGGTGATCCGCGCGATCGGCGTGCTCCGCGTGCTCCACCGCGAGCAGCGCCAGTGCCTGGGCGGTCTTGCCGAGCCCCATGTCGTCGGCGAGGACGGCACCGAGCCCGAGCTCCGACAGGAACTTGAGCCAGGCCAGCCCCCGTTCCTGGTACGGGCGCAGCGTCGCGCCGAATCCGGCGGGCACCGCGACCGGGCGCAGCCGCTGGTCGGCGCGGCCGGAGAGCAGTTCGCCGAGCCGGCCGTCGGCGCTGACGGACGCGACCGGCAGCCCGCCCGCCGTGGCGTCCGGGTCGAGCGCGATCCGCAGGATCCGCCCGGAGTCCGTGGCGCCGCTGCCGTCGCGTTCCAGGAAGGCGAGAGCGGCGGCGATGGTGTCCGGGTCGACCTCGGTCCACTGGCCCCGGATCCGGATCAGCGGCTGCTTGGCGGCCGCCAGCTCGGCGAGTTCCGCGGGGGTCAGCGGCTGGTCGCCGAGCGCGGCCTGCCAGCGGAACGCGACGATGGCGTCCTGGTCGGCCAGGCTGCCGATGTCCACGGCGCCGGGCTGCGGGGTGCGCACGGTCAGGGTCATGCCGAGTTTCTGGGGGCGCTGCCACCATGTGGGGAGCAGTACGCCGAAACCCGCGTCGGCCAGTGCGGGAGCGGCGTCCCGGAGGAAGCCGAGGGCGCCGGCCCGGTCCAGTGGCAGCCCGGCGGGCCGGTTGCCGCGCAGCGCGCGCCGCACCTCGGGGTAGGCGCGGCCGGCCCGGTCGAGACCGGACAGCAGCGCCTCCTGGGGGCGGGCGGTCTTGCGTTCCAGGGCGCTGAGCGCGGGGCCCTCGCTCCAGACGTCGTCGGCGTGGACCATGAGGGACGGCTCGTCGGACGCCTGGAGCAGGAAGTCCAGCCGCCAGTTGTCGTCGGAGGGGTGGCCGCGCGGGTCGGCGGGGTCCGGGCCCACCGGTTCCACCAGCCGGAAGCAGACGCGCAGCGGGCCGTGGACGGGCGGCTCGGAGCGGTGCCAGGCCGTGAGCCGCTCCTCCAGTTCGGCCAGTTCGTCGGGGTCGGCGCCCTCGACGCGGCCGGTGGGCGAGGTGAGGGCCCGCAGCCACAGCTCGGTGGCGGTCGTGGCGGGGCGCCGGCCGCGCGCGGTGCGCAGCAGCTCGGGTTCGTCGTCGAGGACCGCGCGGGCCTCACGGTCGGTGAGGACGTCGAGCAGGTCGGTGAGGATCGTGGCGGCGGCACGGCCGTCGGGCCGGCCGTCGTGGTGCTCGGCGCGGCACTCCTGCGGCGCGGCGGCGGCGAGCTCGCCGGCCTCCTGCCAGCCGGCGTCGTCGCGGACCGGGCGCCAGCGGGCGTACGGCGCTCCGGCCTCGCTGACCAGCACGGGCAGCAGCCTGCCCCGTCCGACCGTGCGCCAGGCCAGGTCGTGGGCGGCGATCAGCCAGCGCAGCGCGGCACCGTAGGGCGCCTCGGGCAGTCCCGCGGTCGACAGCTCGCCCAGCAGCAGTGCGGCCTCCGCGGGCTCGAAGAGCAGCGAGGGGACGGTCCACGGTGCGACGGGCACGCCCCTGGCGGCGGTGGGACCGCCGAGCTCCGGCGAGGCCAGCGGCGCGCCGTCGCGGGTGGGGAGCAGCAGACCGGTCGGGCCTGCGTGGGCCCGGCCGGCGAGCCAGCCGAGCGCGGATCCGCCGTCGCCGAGCAACTCGGCGACGGCGGATCCGGGAACGGCGTACGGGTGGCCCGGCGCGGGGACCGGCGGCTGCCGGGAGCCCTCGGCCCACAGGGCGAGCCGCTGATCCGCTCTCCACAGCGCGTGCAGAGCGAACACGGTGCGGCCTCTTCCTGCTGGGCGTGTGATGACACCCGGAAGCCTACGTGCAGGTCAGCCGGTGGGAACGGTCCACTGCTGGTTGGCGCCGCCGGCGCAGTCCCAGATCTGCAGCCGGGTCCCGTTCGCGGAGCTCATCCCGGTGGCGTCCAGGCATCGGCCGGACACCGGATTGACCAGTGTTCCGCCGCTGCCGGGCTGCCACTGCTGGGCGCCCGTTCCGTTGCAGTCGTACAGCTGGGCCTTGGTGCCGTTCGCGGTGCCCCCGGCGGCCAGGTCCAGGCACTTGCCGAGCGCCTTGTAGGTGCCGGCGGAGGCGGTCCACTGCTGGGCCGCGCTGCCGTTGCAGTCGTAGAGCTGGACGGCGGTGCCGTTGGCGCTGCTGCCCGCGGCCACGTCGGCGCACTTGCCGCCGAAGCCGGTGATCGCTCCGGTGGAACCGCCGCCGTTGCCGGGGGTCCCGGTCCAGGTGAAGGTCGCCGAGGCGCCGGCGGGCAGGGTGTACGCGAAGGACTGGTTGCCCCAGTTGACGCGTACGGGCTGGGCGCTGCCGGTGTCGTTGTACGCGATGAGCGCCTTCGAGCCGTCCGGGTTGCGCCAGGCGACGTTGGGCACCGAGGTGTTGGCGGTGGAGGCGATCCGGTAGGCGCCGGGCTTCACGAACTTGGTGAGGTGGCCCATCGTGTAGTACTCGACGGTGTAGTCGACCTGTCCGCTGCGGCTGTCGCCGTTGTGCACGGTGACCAGGCCGGTGCAGGTGCCGCAGCCGCCGTTGTGCGGTCCCATGTTCTGGTCGACGGCCAGGCTCCACTTGACCCAGCTCTGGCCCCAGTTGCGGGTGTAGTCGATCAGGTTGTGCATGTCCTCCTTCTGCTGGTTGGCGATCCAGGTGCCGCCGGAGTGTTCGGTGTCGAAGGCCTTCACGGTGGGGTACCTGTTGTGGACGGTGGTCTGCTGGGCGACGTCGCCGCCGTAGCCGTGCCAGGCCATGCCGCCGAAGTTCGGGTCGTTGCGGATCGCCGCGTCGTCGAGGGTCGGGGCGGCGAAGGCGTCGTACTGGTCCCAGTTCCAGTCCAGGGCCAGGACCTTGGTGGACAGCCCGGCGGTGTGCAGCGCGGGCAGCAGGTTGTTCTTGGTGAAGGACGCCAGACCGGAGCCGTTCCACTGCATGGACGGATAGCCCCCGCAGCAGGTGGGCTCGTTCTGCGCCGAGATGTAGTCGACCGGTACGCCGGCCGCCTGGTAGGCCTGCAGGTACTTCGCGAAGTACTGGGCGTAAGCGCCGTAGTACTGCGCCTGCAGCCAGCCCAGGCTCATGCTGCCGTTGTCCTTCATCCAGGCCGGCGCGCTCCAGGGCACGCCCATCACCTTGACGGCGGGGTTGAGCTGGCGGGCCTGCTTGGTCAGCGGCAGGACGTCGGCCAGGTCGTGGGCTATGGAGAAGTGCGCGAGGCCCGGGTCGGTCTGCCCGCTGGGCATGTCGTCGAAGGTGTAGTTGTCGCGCGCCAGGTCGGAGGCGCCCATGGGGTTGCGCAGGAAGTCGATGCCGATGCCGTTGACCGGGTCGAAGAGCTTCTTCATCACCGCGTCGCGGGTGGCGGCGCTGAGCGCTCCGCTGGAGTTCATCAGCCAGGCGGCGGTGTCGGTGAACGACGCGCCCGCGCCCTCGAACTGCTGGTAGCGGGTGTTCTCGTCGACGGTGACGGACTGGCCGGAACCGCTGCCCGCGGTGAAGGCGATCGGCGCCTGCTGTTCGAGCCCCTTGACGACGTTGCGGCCGCCCGAGTCAGACGTGGTGGTCAGCCACACCTGGACGCTCTCGCCCGCCGCGTGCGCGGTGAGCGGCGTGGCCAGCATCGGGGTGACGACGGCGACCGCCGCCGCCAGCAGCCCGGTGACGGCGCGGCGGAGGCCGGTGCGGTGAAGCCTGGTACTGCCCGTGTGGGGACGGGTGAGTGAGCGCATGGGTCCGGTTGCCTTTCTACGGCACTTGCCCTGGTGCGTGACTTAATTCAGACCTTGATTTACTGCTTAGTTCGAGGCGTGAGTTAACTCGTGCGCTTTGAGCGCGTCAAGACTTCGTGCAGGAACGGCCGCTTCCATGGCGCTTCCGTGGCGCGGTCGACGCGCTGACGCGACGGGGAGGCGACGAGGAGACGACGGTGACGCCTTTCGAACTGACGTACCATCATGAGACGGTGCCCCATGACCACACCGGCGACAACTCCCCCGCTGCACGGCAGGACCGCCCTCGTCACCGGCGCCTCCCGGGGCATCGGCCTCGCCGTCGCGCACGCCCTGGCCGGGGCGGGCGCCGCGGTCCTGCTGACCGCCCGCGACCCGGATGGACTGCGGGCCGCCGTCATGGAGGTACGCGCGCTCGGCGGCCGGGCCACCGGCCTGGCCGGATCGGTGGGCGACCCCGCGCATCCGGAGGCGTGTGTCGCGCTCGCGGTCGAGGAGCTCGGCGGGGTGGACATCCTGGTCAACAACGCCGGTACCAACGCCCCGTTCGGCCCGCTCGTCGACGTCGACCCGGACGCCTGGCGGGACGCCTTCACCGTCAACGTGGACGGACCCCTGCGGCTGGTCCAGTGCGCGTGGCGGGCCTGGATGCGCGAGCACGGCGGCACGGTGGTGAACATCTGCACCGAGGGCGCGCACGGCGTCGGCCCCAACATCGGCGCCTACGGCACCAGCAAGGCCGCCCTCCTCCACCTCACCCGCCAACTCGCCGGCGAACTCGCCCCGACCGTCCGGGTCAACGCGGTCTCCCCCGGCCTGGTCCGCACGGAGATGGCCCGTTTCGTGTGGGAGGGCGCCGAGCCGCAGATCGCCGCCGGGCTGCCCATGGGCCGGATCGGAGAGCCGGAGGACGTCGCGCGCGCCGTCCTGTGGCTGGTCTCCGACGACGCCGGCTGGATCACCGGGACGGATCTGGTGGTCGACGGCGGCACCCGGGTGCGCGGCGCGCGCACCGGGACCGGCGCCGCGTACACCGTCCACGAGCGGCTGCGCGCGCACGGCGGCTGATCGAGGAGGACCGGTGGAGGCCGGCCCCGGTTCGGACTAGGGCGTGTTGCGAAAGGAGCGCCGTTCGCCCGGAGGGCGTGGCCCACGGCGTCCGGTGCGTGCGCTCGCAAGGCGGAGGGTCGTCCTCGTACCGGACGTACGTGGACGAGCCCGACAACGCAGCGAGGACGCGTGCCAGACGCCGTGGGCCAGGCGGGACTTTCGCAACACGCCCTAGAAGACCGGCGGCACGACGCAGTCGATCAGATGTGGACCGGGCTCGGCCAGCGCCCGCTCGAACTGGGAGGTGAACTCCTCCGCGGTGGTGGCCCGGGTCGCCGGCACGCCCATTCCCGTGGCCAGGGCGACGAAGTCCAGGGCCGGCCCGGACAGGTCGAGCAGCCGCCGGGCGCGCTCACCCGCCGCGGCGGCACCCACCTGCTCGAGTTCCAGGTTGAGGATCGCGTAGGAGCCGTTGTTGAACACGACGGTGGTCACGTCGAGCTCTTCGCGCGCCTGCGTCCAGAGCGCCGAGAGGGTGTACATCGCGCTGCCGTCCGCCTCCAGGCACACCACGGGCCGGCCGGGGCAGGCCACCGCCGCGCCGGTCGCCAGCGGCAGGCCCTGGCCGATCGCGCCGCCGGTGAGGGTGAGCCAGTCGTGCCGGGGAGCGCCGGCCGTCGCGCCGGGCAGCCACAGCCCCGAGGTGTTCGCCTCGTCCACGACGACGGCGCCCGGCGGCAGCAGCGCCCCGATCGCCTGGGACGCGGACTCGGCGGTGAGCGGGCCGGTGGGACGCGCGGGCCGCGGACGGGCCGCCGGCGTCACGTCCGTCGCCTTCACATCCGCCGCCACCTCGTCGGCGAGCCGCTGGAGCGAGGCGGTGACGTCCTCGGCGGCGCCGGCCAGCTCCCGCGCCTCGCAGCCCTCCGGCACCAGGTCGCCCGGCTTGCCGGGATAGGCGAAGAACGAGACCGGCGAGCGGGCACCGGCCAGGATCAGATGCTTCACGCCCTCGAGCTGGGCGGTGGCGAAGTCCGCGAGGTAGGCAAGCCGTTCGACCTCCGGCAGCCCCGCACCGCGCTCCAGCCGCGCGGGGAAGGTCTCGCAGAGCAGCTTCGCTCCGGTGGCGGCCGCGATCCGGGCCGCGGCCAGCAGCCCGGCCTCACGCGTCGCGCCGCCGCCGAGCAGGATCGCCGCGGGCTCACCGGACCGCAGCGCCTTGGCGGCGGCCGTCACGGCCTGCTCGGACACCGGACCCGGCTCATCGCTGCGCAGCCACGCGATGGCCGTGTGGGACGGTCCCGGCTCCGACCAGGACACGTCGGCGGGCAGGATGAGCGTGGCGACGGCGCCGTCGGACCCGCTCGACGCGGCGATGATCGCCTGGGTCGCGTCCAGATGCAGATCGGCGCCGTCCGTCGTCCGGCGCACCCAGCCCGAGACCGTGCCAGCGAGCGCGTCGATGTCGGACTCCAGCGGGGCGTCCAACGGCTTGTGGGGCAGGGCGTGGTCGCCGACGATGTTGACGACCGGGCTGTGCGCCCGGCGCGCGTTGTGCAGGTTCGCCAGACCGTTCGCGAGCCCGGGGCCCAGATGCAGCAGGGTGCAGGCCGGCAGGCCGGTCATCCGGCCGTAGCCGTCGGCCGCACCGGTGGCGACCCCCTCGAACAGGCACAGCACGGCGCGCATCTCCGACACGTCGTCCAATGCGGCGACGAAGTGCATCTCGGACGTACCGGGGTTGGCGAAGCACACCTCGACCTCACCCTTGACGAGCGTACGGATCAGGGTCTGCGCGCCGTTCGGCATGGGTGTCCCACCTCTGCTCAGGGTCTCAGGGCCGCATCATCAGCACGCCCGGTTCCGTGCGTAATCCTCCCCCGCGCCAGGGCCTCGCGACAGACCGCCCATCGCACCGGAAGATGACGCGTAATTACCCCGCTTCTCCCGATCGTTGAATTTCCAGAGATTTCGTGATTACTTCGCAGGCCAGCGGAATTCCTATCGGCGCACCGCGCCCGCCACCAGCGGGCCTTCCGGCCGCCCGCGGGGTCGCCCGAATGTGGAATTACACATTCCTGGGCCAGCATGATCCATTCCGGTGCGGGCGCATGCCGGCGGGCTTATTCCTGGAAGGCGTTGCGGCGATAGCCGACACCTGTCAGATTCCTTGGCAGGTTTCCACCAGGAGAGACGGGAAGACAGTATGCGCAGACATATCCGCTCGTCGATCATCGCCGGTCTTGGCATCGTCGTACTCGCCGTGGTCGTCCCCGGTGGCGTCGCCAGCGGCGCCATGGCCGATACAGAGGGCGCCGGGCATGGCCACGGCTCGTGCTACGCGGAAAAGGCCGCCCTCGCGGACGTACCGCAGCGAGTCAGCCGGGCGTGGGTCGCCCATGATTTAACAGCGTTCGGTGATGTGTTCACCGAGGACGCGAGCTTCATCGTGCCGGGTGAGGACACTTACCTGAAGAGCCGTGACGAGATCCGGGCGTACATGTCGGCCATCTTCACGGGCCCCTACAAGGACGTCCTTCCGGTCGCGAATGTCCTCAATGTCAAGTGCATCAGCAAGGATGTCGGAATCGTGGTCACCCAGGGCGGCCTGAAGCTTCCTGGCGAGATCGATGTCCCACCGGAGCGGGTCGGCCGTCAGACATGGACGATCGTGAAGCAGGGCCACGAGTGGCGGGACAGCGCCTACCAGAACAGCCGCATCATGCACTGACATACCGACGAAAGGCCGCGGCCCGCTCCCGCGTTCGGAGCGGGCAACCGGCCGTGCGGCAGAGCGTCGTGACATGGATTCGGTCATCCGCCCGCGATTTACAGGCGATGGCCGAATCCCGTTTGCGAGGTGCGGCCAGTGGGTGAGCGGACACACGTGGTCGCACGTGGGTCGCACGCGATCACCGCAGGACGCAGTCGCCGCACAGGCCGCCGCCCGGGACCCGGTAGTACAGACAGCAACTGCGCCGCACGAAGCTGACATCCCCTGCGTCCAGAGTCCCGGTGCCGCTCAGCAGCGGCTCCTGGAAGAGCCGCGCGGTGAGGTCCAGGGCGCTGCGCGCCTCCGCCGTCCGGCCCCGTGCGACGCACCAGGTGTGGAGCACCCGCAGGGAACCGGCCAGCGCGGAGCCGGCGTTCCCCCACAGCAGCCCGCCGGAGACCGGGCAGGCTTCGCGGGTCGCGCGGTGCAGCGGGACCAGATGCCCGGCCAGCACCGTCCCGGCCAGTTGGCCGGCGAGGTCGTCGGAGTCGGGAAGGGCCGACGGGTGCGGCAGCCAGAGGTCGTTCGGGGCACTGAGAGCCGGGTTCCACCACACCCGGTCGGCGGCCATGTCGGGGACCCGGCCCGCCAGGACGGCAGCGCCCAGGGCCACCGACCACAGCCGGGCGGCCAGCCCCTGAAAGGCGAGGGAGGCGCCCACCCGGAGCTCCGGAGTGCCCAGCCGCCCGGCGACGTCGGCGGCCCGCTCGCGGACGGGGTGCACCGCGCGCCTCGGGTCCGTGGCGTAGAGCTCGGCGAGCGGCCGGTAGCCGTGCGCGCGGGGGCCGTCGTCCGCGCTGCCCCCGCCGTCCGCACCGGTCTCGCCGGGCCCGGTCCTGACGGCGAAGAACGGCCCCACTTCCGCGACATCCCGCAGCGTCCTGTCCATGAACCGATCATGACGTACCGGCCGAGCCGCGAACGGACCGGACATGAGGCCCTATTGCCGGGGCACCAGCCAATCCCGACAATGCTCATGACAATGCCGAAAGAACTTCGGTCTGGAGAGGACCCCCCACATGAAAAGACCTCTCGTCGGTGTCCTGGCTGCCCTGCTGCTCGGCGGCGCGGCTCTCACAGGCACCGGTGCGGCGTCCGCATCGGCCACAAGCCGGGATGCGGCGCCCGCACACACCGCGAAGGCGGCCGTCACGGTCAACTTCGCGGGCACCGTGGCGCTCAGCAACTGTTCGGGTTCCGTCGTGAAGATGCCGACCTCGGTGCCGACCGACCCCGCGATCGTCATGTCGAACGGGCACTGCCTGTCGGGCGGCTTCCTGGACCCGGGCGAGTCCATCGTCAACGTGGCGTCCAGCCGTACGTTCAGCCTGCTCAACTCGGCCGGGACCAAGGTCGCCACACTGCGGGCCACCAAGGTCGCCTACGCGACCATGACCGACACCGACATCTCGCTCTACCAGCTGAACACCACGTACGCGCAGATCCAGTCGAGCTACGGCATCGCGGCGCTCGAGCTCTCCGCGACCCACCCCGTCGCCGGGACCGCCATCAAGGTGGTGTCCGGCTACTGGAAGCGGATCTACAGCTGCAACATCGACGCCTTCGTCTACCGGCTGCACGAGGACAGCTGGATCTGGAAGGACTCGGTCCGCTACACCTCGTCGTGCAACACCATCGGTGGCACCTCGGGCTCCCCGGTGGTCGACGCCGCGACGGGCAAGGTCGTCGCCATCAACAACACGGGCAACGAGGACGGCGGACGCTGCACCCTCGACAACCCGTGCGAGGTCGACCAGAACGGCAACATCACCGTGCACCAGGGCATCAACTACGCCGAGGAGACGTATCTGATCACCCAGTGCGTCGGCGCGGGCAACAAGATCAACCTCAGTCTGCCGGGATGCACCCTGCCCAAGCCGTGAGCTGAGGCAGCCCCGGAAAAGAACGCCGCTCCCCGGACCTGGGATCCGGGGAGCGGCCGCCGGCCGCTCGTGACCGGCGGCCCGACGCTCGTGACCGGCCGCTCGTGGCCGGACGGCCGGGCCCTACGCGTCGAACCAGCTCAGCAGTTCGGCCCGGTCCGCGTCCGTGAGCGGGTCGGGCGACCAGCGCGGGTTCCGGTCCTTGTCGACCAGCGCGGCCCGCACGCCCTCGATGAAGTCATGGGCGCGGGCGGTACGGCAGGCCAGCAGCAGCTCCCGGTCCAGACAGGCGCCGAGGTCGGAACCGGCGCCGCGCCGCAGCAGCTCGAAGGTGACGAACAGACTCGTCGGCGACATGCGCCGCAGTCCGGCCAGCGTGTCGGCCGCCCAGTCGCCGTCCTCCGCCGCCAGCCGTTCGAGGACCTCCGGCAGCTCGGGTGCGGAGAAGCAACGGTCGATGGCGTCGAGGTGCGCACCGATTTCGGAGGCCGGTGCCGCCACCGCGAAGCGGTCCAGTACCGCGGCCGGCTCACCGCCGCCGGTCAGCGCCTCCTCCAGCGCGGGCAGTTCACTGGAATGCACATAGTGCGTGGCGAGCGAGCAGCCGACCGCCGCCGCGCCCGCGATCCGGGCGCCCGTCAACCCCAGATACCGGCCGGCGGAGCCGGGCAGCCGGGGCAGGAAGTGGCTCGCCCCGATGTCGGGGAAGAAGCCGATCGCGGTCTCGGGCATCGCCAGCGCCGCCCGCTCCGTCACCACCCGCGCCGTGCCGTGCACGGAGATCCCGAGGCCGCCGCCGAGCGCGAAACCGTCGATGAGCGCGGTGTACGGCTTGGGAAAGGCCGCGATCAGCGCGTTGAGCCCGTACTCCGCGGCGAAGTACTCCCGTACCGCCGCATGGTCACCGCGCAGGCTCGCCGCCCGGATCGTGCGGATGTCGCCGCCCGCGCAGAACGCCTTCGGCGAGGTGCTGCGGACGACGACCGACCGGACGCCGTCGTCCTCCCGCCAGGCCTCGAGGGCCTCGGTCATCGCCCGGACCATGGTCAGATCGAGCGCGTTGAGCGCCTCGGGCCGGTCCAGGGCGATGACGCCGGTGCCGTGGGCGACGTGCGTCTGCACGGGGAGGTACATGGTGCCGGTGCTCCGTGGGTTCTCCGCGGCCGCGTCGCCGCGCCCGCTTCTGGCATTCGTCGGTGATCCTCAGTCCACCCCGACAATACGCAGCACCAGCGCACCGCCGAGCAGGGTCACCAGGGCGGTGGCGACGTACAGGCCCGGATAGCCGCCGAGGTGGGCGACGATCGGCGCGGCCACGGCGGGGGCCAGCACCTGCGGTCCGGAATTGGCGATGTTGATGACGCCGAGGTCCTTCGCCCGGTCGGCGGCGGACGGCAGCACCTGGGTGATCAGCGCCTGGTCGACGGCGAGGTAGATGCCGAACCCTGCGCCCAGGACCGCGGCGGCGATCATCACCGCCGTCCAGGTGTGGGCGACCGCCAACAGCAGCGCGGCCACCGCCATGATCACGCTGCACACGACCACGAACACCTTGCGTCTGCCGATGCGGTCCGACGCGATGCCCGCGGGGATCGCGGTGAGGGTCGCGGAGACGGTGTAGATGACGGTCAGCACCAGCACTCCGGTGTCCGGGTCCGGGTGGTGCACCTCGTCGGTGAGGTAGAAGAGCAGATAGAGCGTGCCCAGCGCGTTGCCGAGGTTGATCAGGAACCGGGTGAGCCAGGCCCAGCCGAAGTCCGGGTGGGCGCGCGGATCGACCCACAGGCCGCTCAGCAGCGCCCGCGGACGGAAGGCGGGGCGCAATGCGCGCGGCAGGACGGGGTCCCGGAAGCAGAGCACGTACGGCAGGGCCAGGGCGACGGCCAGCAGTGCCGTGAGCAGATAGCCGGGCCCGACGCCGGAGACGGCCGTGGTCACCAGCAGCGCGCCCAGCACCAGGCCGAGTGACTGCATGATCCCCGTCCAGCCGGAGACCGCGGCGCGCTGCCCGACCGGCACCTGGTCGGCCACCGGCGCCGTGACCCCGGCGAGCATCGCGTTCAGACCGCTCTGCGCCAGGCACCAGCCGGCGACGATGCCGGGCAGGGTGTGCTGCGCCGAGGTGATCAGCAGCCCGGCGGCGCCCGCGAGGGCGCCGCCCACGATCCATGGCCGGCGGCGGCCCCAGCGCCCGGTCGTACGGTCCGACAGCGCGCCGGCCAGCGGATTGACGACGACGGCGACCAGCGCGCCGGCGCCGGTCACCCACGCGAGGTTCGCCGCCTTGTGCGCCTCGTCGAGATGCTCCAGCTGCAGGGGCAGCAGGATCTGGATCGGGGTGAAGAACGCCATGAACACCGCGAGGCTGGCCAGGCTCAGCGCGGCGGTCCAGCCGGGCCGCACCCGGACGGTGGGTTCGTCGAGCGCGGCCGGCGGACGTGCGGTCACGGCGCGCATGAGCTCTCCTCAGTTCAGCAGAACATGAGTACTGCTCATGTTGGCGCGAGTGTAGCCACCCCACCCCGCGCCGCCAAGACTTCTCACCCGGCGCTGGATCCGGATCCGCTTCCAACGGCGGGTCCGGCGTCCCGGTGAGCCGCGATCAGGGAGCGGTACCAGGCGTAGGAGTCCTTGGGAGTGCGGACCTGGGTCTCGAAGTCGACGTGGACCAGCCCGAATCGTTGATGGAACCCTTCCGCCCATTCGAAGTTGTCGAGCAGGGACCAGGTGAAGTACCCGCGTACGTCCACCCCGAGGGCCACCGCGTCGGCCACCGCCCTGATGTGGCCGTCCAGATAGCCGATCCGCGCGGTGTCCGTGATCCGGCCGTCCACGAGTTCGTCGGTCTGGGAGCAGCCGTTCTCGGTGATGTACACCGGTGGCAGGGCGGCTCCGTAGCGCTCCTTCAGTCCGGTGAGGAGCTCGGTGAGGCCGTCGGGTACGACCGGCCAGTCGAAGGCGGTCCGCTCGTAGCCCTCGACCCGGGCCTCGGCGAAGGGCAGGGCGGGGTCGTCGGCCGGGGCCTGGATCCAGGTGGGGTTGTAGTAGTTGACGCCGAGGCCGTCGAGCGGTGCGGCGATGATCTCCAGGTCGCCGTCCAGGACCGCGCCCCCGAGGTCGGGGCCGACGCCGTAGGCCGACAGGTCGGGGTAGCGGCCCAGGAACAGCGGGTCGTTGAAGAGGCCGTTGTGCAGCGCGTCGTACGCGGCGGCCGCGGCCCGGTCGGCGGCGGAGTCCCCCACTACGCGCACCGGCGTGCAGTTGTTGGCGATGAGGACCTCGGCGGCGCCGCGCTCGCGCAGCGCCGCGACCGCCAGCCCGTGGCCGAGCAGCTGGTGGTGGGCGGCCGGCAGGGCGTCCAGCATCAGGGCGCGGCCGGGCGCGTGGACGCCCAAGGCGTAGCCGAACACCATGTGCACAAAGGGTTCGTTGAGGGTGATCCAGCGCCGGACGCGGTCACTGAGTCGGTCGGCCACCACTCCCGCATACTCGGCGAACCGTTCGGCGGTGGCGCGCTCGAGCCAGCCGCCCTCGTCCTCCAGGGCCTGCGGCAGGTCCCAGTGGAAGAGGGTGGGGGTGGGCGCGATGCCGGCGGCGAGCAGTTCGTCGACGAGCCGGTCGTAGAAGTCCAGCCCCGCCGCGCTCGCCGGACCCTTGCCCGACGGCTGGACGCGCGGCCAGGCGACGGAGAAGCGGTACGCGTCCAGCCCGAGGTCCTTCATCAGGGCAACGTCCTGCGGATAGCGGTGGTAGTGGTCGCAGGCCACCGCTCCGGTGTGGCCGTCGCGGACCGTGCCGGGGCGCGCGGTGAACGTGTCCCAGACGGACGGCCCCCTGCCGCCCTCGGCGACGGCCCCCTCGACCTGGTAGGAGGCGGTGGAGACGCCCCAGACGAACGATTCGGGAAGCTGCGGGCGCTGCGGTGTCGACGGGTCCGGCACTGGCTCACTCCTTGACGGGACGGGAACGGGCACGAGATGGCAGATGGCATGACCTGGCGCATGGCGCATGGCGCATGGCGCATGGCGCATGGCGCATGGCGCAGGACGAACGCAGAACATGAGCAATGCTCACGATAGCGGGTCGCCGATCGCGGACGGGATCCGGCAGAGTGGCCCCATGCAGGAACAGACACAGAACGCCGCCCCCGTCGCCGAACCGGCCGCCGGACCGGCCGCGGGCTCCACCACCGGACCCGCCTCCGCCGCCGTCCGCCGCAGTCCGGTGCAGCGGCGCAGCGCCGAGCGCGTCGAGCGCATCCTCAGCGCGTGCGCCGTCCTGCTGGACGAGGTCGGCTACACCGCGCTGACCACCAAGGAGGTGGCCCGCCGGGCGGAGGTGCCGATCGGCACCCTCTACCAGTTCTTCCCCGGCAAGGACGGGCTGCTCGGCGCGCTCGCCACTCGCAATCTGGAGCGCTACACCGACCGCCTGTCCCGGCGGATCGCGGCCGAGTCCCCCCACGACATCGCCACCCTGGTGGATCTCGCCGTCGAGGAGTTCGTCGCGATGCGGCGCGCGGTGCCGGGATTCGGGGTCGTCGACTTCGGCGCCGTGGGCCGCGAGGAACCCACCGCCCGGCATCTGCTCGACACCGAGATCGACAACAACACCGCGGTCGCCGACCGGCTGTGGGCCCTCACCGGCGGGCTGCTGGACCCCGCCGCCTCGCGGCTGGCCGGCCGCGTCGCCCTGGAGTGCGCCGACGCCGTCCTGCGGCTGGCCTTCCGTACCGACCCGGACGGCGACCCGGCGCTGATCGCCGAGTGCAAGCGGGTGCTGCGCCGCTATCTCGGCAGTCGGACGGATTGAGTCCGCACCGGGCACGTCGCAGGCCGCGCTGCTAGGGTCGGCGTGAGCCGTGACTGGCGCTTGGATGGGACCGACCATCGGGGAGCGGCTCCGTCTCCTGACGATGTGCTGCCGCGCGCCTGGGCCCTTCCCTTCTCGTTCCGGAGGCCCCGCATGGCCGCAGAACCGTCGTCCTTCAGCATCAAGCCCGGCGAATCGACCGAATCCACCGCCTTCCGCAGCGCGCTGGATGTCATCCGGGCCGTCGAGCCGCGCGTCGCGGACGCCATCGGCGCCGAGATCGAGGACCAGCGCGCCCAGCTCAAGCTCATCGCCAGCGAGAACTACGCCTCCCCGGCAGTCCTGCTGACCATGGGCAACTGGTTCAGCGACAAGTACGCCGAGGGCACGGTCGGCCGCCGCTTCTACGCCGGCTGCCGCAATGTCGACACCGTCGAGGCGCTCGCCGCCGAACACGCCCGCGAGTTGTTCGGCGCGACGCACGCCTACGTGCAGCCGCATTCCGGCATCGACGCCAACCTGGTCGCCTTCTGGTCCGTGCTCGCCCAGCGGGTGGAGAGCCCGGCACTGGAGCGGGCCCAGGTCAAGCACGTCAACGACCTGAGTGAGCAGGACTGGGCGGCGCTGCGCCGCGAGCTCGGGGACCAGCGGATGCTCGGCATGGCACTCGACGCGGGCGGCCACCTCACCCACGGCTTCCGCCCCAACATCTCGGGCAAGATGTTCGACCAGCGCAGCTACGGCACCGATCCGAAGACCGGCCTGCTGGACTACACCGCGCTGCGCGAGACCGCGCGCGAGTTCCGCCCGCTCATCCTGGTCGCCGGCTACTCCGCCTATCCGCGGCTGGTCAACTTCCGCATCATGCGGGAGATCGCCGAGGAGGTCGGCGCGACGCTGATGGTCGACATGGCGCACTTCGCCGGCCTGGTCGCGGGCAAGGTGCTCACCGGCGACTTCGACCCGGTGCCGCACGCCAACATCGTCACGACCACCACCCACAAGTCGCTGCGCGGGCCGCGCGGCGGCATGGTCCTGTGCGACGCCGAACTGGCCGAGCACGTCGACCGCGGCTGCCCCATGGTGCTCGGCGGTCCGCTGCCGCACGTGATGGCCGCCAAGGCGGTGGCGCTGGCCGAGGCGCGCCGGCCCGACTTCCGCGACTACGCCCGGCGCATCGTCGACAACGCGTCCGCGCTGGCCGAGGGGCTGCTGCGGCGCGGAGCCTCCCTCGTCACCGGCGGCACCGACAACCACCTGGTGCTCGCCGACGTCTCCGGCTACGGACTCACCGGCCGCCAGGCCGAGGCCGCGCTGCTGGACGCCGGCATCGTCACCAACCGCAACTCGGTCCCGCAGGACCGGAACGGCGCCTGGTACACGTCCGGGGTCCGCATCGGCACCCCGGCGCTCACCACCCGCGGGCTCGGTGTGCAGGAGATGGACGAGATCGCGGGCCTGATCGACACGGTGCTGGCCAACACCCGCCCCGGCACCACCGCGAGCGGCGCTCCGTCGAAGGCGAGTCATGTGCTCGACCCCTCCGTGGCGGACCAGGTCGCGGGGCGCTCCGCCGACCTGCTGGCCGGGTTCCCGCTCTACCCGGGCGTCGACCTGAGTCAGAGCTGAGTCAGAGCTGAACCCAGACCTGACGCACGGAGGCCCGCCCCCTGGAATCCGGGGGGCGGGCCTCCTCTTCAGCTCATTCACTTCACCGCGTTGCCGCCGTGATCACCGGAGCCGTCCCACCTGCCGTCGGGCTAGTGTCCTGCGCCGGAGATCCGTCGGCAGAAGCGTGCGAGGGAGTCGAGGA
>NZ_JAAIKO010000276.1 GCF_016107395.1 Streptomyces fildesensis | reverse complement strand
CTTCGATTGTTTGACATCGCTTTTAGTTGATTTCTTGAACGACGACGAAACAGGTTTTAGTTTTTGGCTAGGGATCTTTGATTTGTCAATGACAGAATCTGGTTTCTTCATCCTCTGAGAAATTGTAATATCCTCATTATCCTCCTTTTCTTCCTTCTTCACTGTGACTTGCTTAACTTTTACCACAGTAGATGAGGCTGATAGTTTTGGCCTCTTAGCAGGAGTATACACTGATTCAGCCTTACAAATGGGTCTCTTAGCAGGCATTATGGATGATTTTA
>NZ_JAAIKO010000275.1 GCF_016107395.1 Streptomyces fildesensis | reverse complement strand
GGGTGCGTCACTGGCTGGGGCGCACTGCGGCGCCGATCGCCTGCAGGCCATAGAAGTGGTTTGTCGGCCACCGACCAGCGGCGGAGACTTACCCCGGCCTGTCGGGGAGCCACAAGAGCAGGGCACCGTCTGCTATCTCGGCGAGCTGCCTTCTGCTTCGTGGATGGCGCGGGCGGCGTTGACCAGGCCAATGTGGCTGAGGGCCTGCGGGTAGTTCCCAAGAGCCTCGCCCGTGGCGCTGGAGACTTCCTCAGCGAGTAGGCCCACATCGTTGGCTTGGG
>NZ_JAAIKO010000274.1 GCF_016107395.1 Streptomyces fildesensis | reverse complement strand
AGGGCTGGTCCCTGGAGGAACTGGCCACCCGCGCGCACCTCAGCCAGTCCTCGCTCAGCCGCATCGAGAACGGTCAGCGCCGCCTCGCGCTGGACCAGCTCGTCACCCTCGCCCGCGCCCTGGATACCACCCTCGACCAGCTCGTCGAGACGGCCGCCGACGATGTCGTCACCAGCCCGACGATCGACGGAGCCCACGGCCGGATGCGCTGGCTTGTAAAGGGCGACCCCGGCATGAGTGTGGTGCGCCAGCGCATGACCGAACCGCCGCCCGAGAACCCGG
>NZ_JAAIKO010000273.1 GCF_016107395.1 Streptomyces fildesensis | reverse complement strand
CCAAGAACGCCTCTCAGGAAGATCTGAAGAAGGCGTACAGGAAGGCCGCGATCAAGAACCACCCTGACAAGGGTGGTGACCCGGAGAAGTTTAAAGAGTTGGCCCAAGCTTATGAGGTCTTGAGTGACCCGGAGAAGAGGGATATATATGATCAATACGGAGAGGATGCTCTCAAAGAAGGAATGGGTGGTGGCCCTGGCGGCCATGATCCCTTTGACATATTCCAATCCTTCTTTGGTGGCAACCCATTTGGTGGTGGTGGAAGCAGCAGAGGCAGGAGGC
>NZ_JAAIKO010000272.1 GCF_016107395.1 Streptomyces fildesensis | reverse complement strand
AAATTGCTCGGTTAAGCTGCATCTTCGTAAATAAGGGTTCTATAAAATGGCCGATGCTGAAGATATTCAACCTCTTGTTTGTGACAATGGAACCGGAATGGTCAAGGCTGGTTTTGCAGGGGATGATGCTCCAAGGGCTGTTTTCCCAAGCATTGTAGGGCGTCCACGGCACACTGGAGTCATGGTAGGGATGGGTCAGAAAGATGCCTATGTTGGTGACGAAGCACAATCCAAAAGGGGCATCCTAACTCTCAAATACCCCATCGAGCATGGAATAGTGAG
>NZ_JAAIKO010000271.1 GCF_016107395.1 Streptomyces fildesensis | reverse complement strand
CAGCGATTTCCATGTTTCTCCACCTGCTTTGCCAGCAGCTGCAACCGATTTGTTGTTCGGATTTTCCAGTTTGAACTGTTTCCTATACTCTTCCATGAACACGAAGAAAGAGCTAGGAGGCCTCTTCGGCTTGTTCGGATCCTTGGTCGAGATCTTCCCCTTCGTTACTCGAGAAGATTGCTTCTTCGTAGATAGATTCTTTTTCTTAGCATCTGGTTTTGATTTGCTTCCCTTCATGGTTATCCAAACTTGGAGGTTTAGGGTTAGGGCTTCTGAGAGTCGC
>NZ_JAAIKO010000270.1 GCF_016107395.1 Streptomyces fildesensis | reverse complement strand
CTAAGCAAGAGCACCGGCCAAAGCTGCATCTGGAGTTGACTGCAGCTGCTTTGTTGGCGAACTGTATTTCTTGGTGACGAATCTGAAGAAATCCCTCCACAACAGCTCATACATCAACCAGCTATTTCCACTGTTTGACAGGCCATTCACACCTTCGCTGGTAGCAGTTCCTTTTAGCTCCGCAAACATGGAGCGGGGAGAGATGCAACCAAATGCCAGCCATGGAGAAATCTTACAAGAAAAGTTAGCGCCGTATATACCGTCTTCCTTTCCGTTGGTTACT
>NZ_JAAIKO010000269.1 GCF_016107395.1 Streptomyces fildesensis | reverse complement strand
GTCCCATCTTTTCCGCCGCTTTCATTTCCAAATTCCATTTCCTCATTTCTCCGAGATAAAGAAGGCACGATCGAGGTCGTTCGATAAACATGGCACCAATCGGCGTAGGAGACGCGTTGCCGGACGGATCGCTTGCTTTCCTCGATGACCAAGGTCGTATCCAGCTGGTAAACATGCATTCCCTGGCTGCTCATAAGAAGGTAATAATCGTCGGAGTTCCCGGCGCCTTCACCCCTACTTGCAGTTTGAAGCATTTGCTAGGTTTTATTGAAAAAGAAGATGC
>NZ_JAAIKO010000268.1 GCF_016107395.1 Streptomyces fildesensis | reverse complement strand
AAGTTCTACGCCCAGCCCGGACTGTTCCGCGGAGCGGCCGGCATGGTCCTGCACCTGGCGCGCACCACCACCGGCGGACCCGGCACCCACAGTGCGGACCTCCGCCGCCAGATCGACTCCCTGGCCTGGGGCGCCGTCCCTTACCAAGGACATCTGGCCTTCGCCGGCGAGCAGATGATGCGCCTCTCCATGGACTTGAGCACCGGCACCGCCGGCTGTCTCCTCGCACTAGGCAGCGCCCTGCACGACACTCCCGTGCACCTGCCCTTCCTCCCGCCACCACG
>NZ_JAAIKO010000267.1 GCF_016107395.1 Streptomyces fildesensis | reverse complement strand
ATTATAATTGCCGTTTCAATTATTAGCAGTTCTTTATTCTCCTATTTGATTCTGGTTGATCAAGGTTTTTTCTTAATTGTATTAACGATTATCGATTACAAATACACTAGGTATGTTTGTGATGACAGTGGAACGGCCGACAGATTATTGGAAACGACGCCAAAGTAATTTAGTGTGCCTAACAACGAGGTTAGGCACAAGGTTTGAAGTCCTCGTTTCAGATTCGCTCCAACATCCCTACCGCGTGGATCCAGAAAGTTGATTCATTGTTACTGTTGAAACGAG
>NZ_JAAIKO010000026.1 GCF_016107395.1 Streptomyces fildesensis | reverse complement strand
CGAGAGCATCACTGAACGCAATCGCCTTAAAGGCCACAAAGGTTAAATTTCAAGCTCAGGCCCAGCGCCACAAACGCTGAGACGCGCCGCCCACACGAAAGTTCGCCGCGGCCGATGAGTTCGGTGGGGCGGTGCCGTCTACCTCTGTGAAAGCACAACGGGTGCTTCCCGCAAAGGAGATCACGATGTCCCAGGCAGCCCTGCCCACCACGACCGCCACCGCCGCCACTGACACGTCCCGCACCGCCGCCGCTCCGGGCCGCAAGGCCCGCATCGCGCTTCGTACGCTGCAAGTCGTGCTCGCGTTGTTCTTCATCGTCGCGAGCGGGCTGCCCAAGCTGTTCGCGGCGAGCGCCGCCGCGGAGAGCTTCGACAAAATCGGCTTCGGCGACTGGTACATGTACTTCGTCGGCAGCCTTGAGGTGGCCGGCGGGATCGCCCTGCTGATCCCGGTTCTGTCCGGCATTGCCGCGACCGCCTTCATCGGCCTGATGATCGGTGCGTTCATCACCAACGTGACGGCGCTGGACGGCCACTACGCGGCCACACCACTGATCCTGATCATCCCCTTCGCCCTCATCGCCTGGGCCCGCCGCCACCACAACGCGGAACTGCTCCAGTTGGTCCGCCACCGGGCGTGAACACCCCGGCACGCAACCGCTCCAGCAGCCGGCGCCCGCCGGGGCCACGCCCCCGGCGGGCGTCCGGCCATGCCCGGATTCCCAGGATGCCGCAGGGAGAACTCAGCCCGGCGGTGCGGACCTCAGCGCCGCCAGCAGCGTACGGGCGTCCCGGACCGTGGGATGGCCGTCGCCGAGACGTACGGCGGCCTCGTCCACGACGCGTTCGGCGTACGCAGTCCCGTCCGTCCCGTCCGTCCCGTCGTAGCCGAGCATGGCGTGGGAGACCTTGAGGCGCAGGGCCAGGGGGTGATCCTCGCCCAGCCGGGAGCGCGCCTCCGCGGCGAAGGCGCCGCATTCCCGGCGTACTTGCCCGGTCGGCTTCGAGCCGCCTTCGCGTTCCCAGGCGAGGACCTGGGCTTCGAGGTCCTGAGCCGCGGTGTCGGGAGTGCGGTCCTCGCGCGGCGTGTCACTGGTGTCGCCGCCCATCGTCGGCCGTGCCGCGACCGTGGTGTCGTCCGGCCTCGCGACCCGGGTGTGGACGAGCGTCTCGAAGTGGCGGGTGGCCGGGAGGGTCGCGTGCTCCCGGATGATGGTGGTCGCCTCGGCGGGCAGGGGCGGCGGGGCGAACCGTTCCACCTCCGGTCCGAGAGGTGCCCCCGCCGAGCCTGCCGCGAGGGCCGCAGCGACCGCGGCGGGGGTCGGCCGCCGGGCCGGATCGGTCTGGAGGCACGACCGCACCACTTCCTCCAGTTCGGCCGGCAGACCCGCCAGGTCGGGCGTGCCGTCGCAGATGTTGGTCATCACGGCGAGGACCTTCCTGCCCCAGGGAAGGCGCCCCAGGGCGAGGCGGGCGAGGAGCGTGCCGAGGGAGAACACGTCGCTGGCCGGGGTGAACTGCTCGTGCTCCCGTATCTGTTCCGGCGAGGCGTAGGCGTACGTCCCGGCGAAGCCGCTCCGGGGCTCGGTCAGCCGCTCGATCTGCGCGATGCCGAAGTCGATGACGCGGGGGCCGTCCTCGGTCAGCAGCACGTTCGCGGGCTTGAGGTCGAGATGCACGATGCCCTCGGCGTGGATGGCAGTGAGCGCGGTGGCAATGCCCGCACCGATACCCCGGACGGTGGCGGCATCCAGGGCGCCGCACCGCTCGGCCACCTCCTGCAGCGAAGGTGCGGCCACGAACGGCACCGCCATCCAGGGGGTCCCGCCGCTCGTGTCGGCTGCGATCACCGGCACGGTGAACCGGCCACTGACTCGACGGGCCGCTTGCACCTCGTGCGTGAACCCCTCCCGGATCGAGGAGTCGGCCGCGTACTCCGCGTGCAGGGTCTTGACCGCCACCATGACGCCGTCGGGATCCTGGCAGAGGTAGACGCGGCCGAACCCGCCCTCCCCGACGCGCTCCAGGACCTCGTAGGAACCGAAGGCCGCCGGATCCTCCGCTGTCCGCGCGGACGTGGCCCGCCCCACCTGCCGCCACTCCCCCAGTGCCTCGGCTTCGGCATGGACGGCCGTGGCACCGCCCGGGCCGCGGGCCGGCGCGGGTTCCGGCGCCGCCTGCTCCTCGTCCACCACGACGATCGACACCACTTGGGGTGTGCCCCCACGGAAGGAGTACGCCTCCACGTTCACATTGCCGGCACCCTCGTTGGAGACGTAGACGCCGAGCAGCCCCAGCCGCGCGCACAGGGCGATCTCCTCGGGAGTCGGTCGACGGTCCGCGCGGGCGAAGTAGAAGGATCGGGCCTCGCACCCCTGGTCGGCCAGGCGCTGGATCACGCCGAGCCACTGCTCGATGCTCACCTTGTGCGGTTGCGGATCATCGGTTCCGTCGCTGACCGGGAAGACCCGAGTGAGGTGCCGGGCGCGGTTCTCCCGGGCCAGCAGCCCGAAGGCCGTGGCGGGTGCCGCTTCCACCTGCCTGGCCAGCAGGGTTCCCGCCGTGTCACCGATGTGGAGCGTTGTCTCCCGGGTGGACCGGGCGAGTCCGTCCCGTTGCTCGGACAGCACGTCGTACTCGGGTGAGCCCGGGCCCTCTCCTCGCAGCTCCATGCACGCGAGCACGCGCCCGAAACAGACGACGGCTTCGTCCAGGTCCTCCGTCCGCATGGCCGCCTTCGCCTGCGAGACCAGAGCTCCGAGTCTCCGGTCGCTGCCCGCGCCGTACAACTGCGCGCATTTATCGGCGATTTGGCCGTACATGCGGCTCGCCCGCGAAAGGTCGCCGCTCCGCTCGACCTCCGCGGCCGCCGCGACCAGGTCCTGCAGACTGTCGTGCCCTCGCTCGTGGCCGAAGGGCAGCCCGCCGGCGAGTTCCGCATAGCGCTGGCGGGCGATACCGGTGAGTGCGTGCCGACCGCCGAGCTCGTTCTCGGCAGTCTTCAGCATCCGGGTGTAGGTGCGCAGCGCGGCGGCGTTGTCGCCGGCCTGCTGCTGCCAGTGGCCCATGTCGCAGAGCAGGTTGAGCGCGGCCTCGGTACGGCCCTCCTGCTCGGCCGAACGTTGCAACTCCTCGTAACGGCGTACGGCTTCGTCGGCTCGCCCTGCCCGGCCGTGCCAGTGGGCGAGCTGGTGGCGGGCCAGTCCGGTGTCCTGATGCCTGGATCCCTGCAGCCGCTCGCGGTCGGAGAGGAGCTGCGCGAACAGCCGCACCGCGCCCTCCGCGTCGCCCGACTCACCTGTCCAGTGGGCGAGTTGGTGCCGCATGGCCAGAGTGGCGGGGTCGTCGGGCCCGGGCGCGGCCGTCGCACGAACGACCAGTTCGCGATACCGCTTCACCGCCTTGCCCGGCCTGCCCTCCCGGCCGTCCTGCTCGGCCGAGGCACTGCCCTCCCGCAGCCGCGCGAGCACCTCGGCCGCCGGATCACCGGACTCCGGTGTGCCGTTCCGCCGCTTGCCGATCCACCGCATACAGACCCCCCGGAGCTGTCGGTCGGCCGACATCCCGGCCTGCCGGCAGGCCGGATGAAGAGCCGGTACACGGCAAAGTACCGTTCCTCAAGAGTGAGCGGGGGTGGGTCGCCGATCCGTTCCTGTTCACTGCGCCTGCCTCGACAGGTGTTGGGCGGGCCGGCTTGCCGCGTTCGCGCGTCCGAGCCGCAGGTCTCGGTGGAGGAGCCATGCCGTACCGGCGACGACCACCCCGCAGACCGTGGGCACGAGCAGCCACGGCAGGCCCGTCCACACGGTGCCCAGACCCACGACGACGCAGGTCGCCCCGGTGACGATGAGCAGCCACTTGCCGTACGGGCGCCAGGTGAACAGTCCGGGATCACGCGGGCGGACCAGATGCATCGCACCGAACATGAATGCCAACGCCGCCAGCAGCCCCGCGAACGTGCCGACGGCGGCTGTCATCTGCGGCTCGTCGCGAGGCGCGTCGGCGGAATGCTGCCGGGCGTCCCCCTCGGCGACCATGACCACCACGCCGCGCCAGACAGTTGCCGTGACCCGGTCCCCCTTCTGAAGCCCACTCAGCGTCGGCCCCGAGTCACTGAACGGCACCACCACCCTCCCGAAGGGCCGTGGGCCGAGGAGGGTCGCCCGCATGTTCTTGGCGGTCTTGTGGGTGCCCTCGACGGTGAAGCTCAGCTCCCGCAGACAGTCCTCCGACGCCGGTATCACCGTGCGCACGGAACACACCTCGGCCGCCCGGTACTCCCGATACAGGGCACCGTCGGTGGGCAGCCAGCTGGTGAAGACGAAAGCGCAGGTCAGTGCCGATACCAGGGACAACACGATCAGCGCCGCACCCACCAGCCGGTTCCGGCCGGCCCCCCGTCGGGACGACGGCGATCCGCCCGCCGCCCGCTCAGCGCCGATCCTCATCGTGGTCATCGCTCGACTCCCCCACCGTTGCCCGCCGAAATCCGCTGGACCTCACTCTCTTCCCGCCGTGATCAAGGAGGTAAGGACAGCGACCGGCAATGAGACGTCACCCGTCGTTGCTGAATCCGGGCAACGTGAACCTCAGCCACGCCAGGGCGCCCGACACGACACCCCCAGGACCCACCGCGTCGGTCGGCCCGGACGGCACCCGCGCCGCCTCGCCCCCCACTCGCAGAATCACCTGGCTGACCAGCGGCGATCCGGACACGCATGACCCACCGGGGTGAAAGGCACAGCCAGGAGCAGTCTTCGCTCTTCCGCGAGCGAGCGGCGGCGGACGTGGGAAGATGGCAGAGCGGAAAAATGACCTCCGGGCGGTCTCCTGACCATGCAATCGAGAGGCAAATGGACGGGCCGACGACTGGTGCGGACGTGGGACGCGACGCGGCGGGCGGCGAGGCGCTGTCACGCGGCCTGCTGTTCATTCCCATCGCCACAGCGCTGATCCAGGACGACGGACGCATCATTCACTGGAGCGCCGACGCCGAGGTGCTGCTCGGCTACACAGCCGAGGAGGCCGTCGGCGCCTTCGCCTCCCACCTGCTCGTGGACGTGGAACAGCAGCCGCGCGTCATGGACCTCTTCGCCGGCATTCTGGGCGGCGAGGCGTGGTCCGGGGTCTTCCCCGTGAAGCACCGTGACGGCCACTCGGTGAACCTGGAGTTCCGTACCCATCCCATCCCGACCGAGTCCGGCCGTCCCCTCGTCCTCGCCGTGGCATCGGACGTCAGGGAGATCCGCCGCATCGAGTCCGACCTGGCCGTCCTCGACAGTTTCTTCACGCAGTCACCCGTCGGCATGGCCGTCTACGACACCGACCTGCGCTTCGTACGGCTCAACGACGCCCTCGCCCGGATCAACGGCCTGCCCGCGGATCAGCATCTGGGCCGGCGCCTGACCGAGGTGCTGCCGGGGCTCAACGGGGAGGAGATCGAGGCGGTGATGCGGCAGGTGCTGGAGACCGGCGAACCGGTCGTGGACGCCCGGTCCCACGGCATCACGCCCGCGGACCCCTCGAAGGAACGTGCCTGGTCGGCCTCCTACTTCCGGCTGGAGGAACGGACCGGTCGGATCCTCGGGGTGAGCTCCACGATCATCGAGGTCACCGAGCGCTTCCAGGCCGAGTCGCGGGCCGCCACAGCGCGTGAACGGCTCGAAGTGCTCGTCGACGCCACGTCTCGGATCGGCACCACACTCGATCTGGGACGGACCGCGCAGGAACTCGCCGACACCATGGTCCCCCGGCTGGCCGATGTGAGCGGCGTCTTCGTCCTCGAGCGCCTGATCACCGGGCAGAACGCGGATTCCTCGGCACCCGACGGGGCGGAGCAGGTCCGCCGCCTCGCGATCGCCAGCTCCGACCCCGGCTATCCGGTACGGGACCTGCCGGTCGACGCGGTCCACCGGGTGCCGCGGGATTCGCCGTACGCCGAGGCGATGGCGACGCACCGGACGGTCATCGTGCCCTCGGTGGATCTCCCCCCGCTCGCCCCGGTTGAGGCCGCCGAACGGGTCCACGCCTACCAGACCCGGGTGTCCCGGACGGTGCGGGTGACTCCGCTGGTCGTGCGCGGGGCCGTACTGGGCATGGTCGTGTACTCGCGGCGCGGCGGCATGGAGGCGTTCGGCGAGGACGATGTCACGCTGGGTGACGAGCTGACCTCCCGGGCCGCGGTGGCCGTCGACAACGCCCTGCTCTACCGGCGGGAGCACGAGACCGGGGAGTCCCGGCAACAGGCGCTGCGCCAGGCCAACGCGGCCCGTGAGCGGCTCGCGCTGATCAATGCGGCGTCCGCCCGCATCGGCACCACGCTGGACCTGACGCAGACAGCGCGCGAACTGGCCGAGGTCGCCACTCCGACGCTCGCCGACACGGTCGTGGTCGAGGTCGTGGACGCTCTGCTGCGCGGCGAGGAGGTCCCCGGCCCGCCCGACCGGTCGGCGCTCCTGCGCCGCCTGGCCTTCCACACCACCGACGGTGCGGGGATGGTGCCGGTGGCCCCGGTCGGCGACGTCCACCGGTTCCATCCCACCACGCCGTACGCCTGGAGCCTGGCGCACCGTCGGCCCGTGCTGGTACCCCGGATGGACGAAGAGGGGCTGAGCTGGTTCGCCGAGGATCCGATCAGGAACGCCGCGTCGCGCGAGCAGGGTCTCCGCAGTTTCATGGTGGTTCCGCTGATCGCACGCGACGCGGTGGTCGGAGTGGTCTCGTTCTACCGGACCATCACCGACCGGCCCTACGACGAGGAAGATCTGGCACTCGCCGGAGAGCTGGCGGCCCGTGCCGCGGTTTCGATCGACAACGCCCTGCTCTACACCCGTGAGCGGGACGCGTCCAAGGCCCGCCAGCAGGCGCTGGAGGAGGCCCACGCCGCGCAGGAGCGGCTGGCACTGCTCAACGACGCCAGCTCCCGGATCGGGACCACACTCGACCTGCAGCGGACCGCGGAAGAACTGGTGGAGCTGGTGATCCCGCGGTTCGCGGACTTCGCCACGGTCGACCTGCTGGAATCGGTCGTCCAGGGCGGGGACGAGGAGGGCGACCAGACGACGTCACCGACCGACGGAAGGGTTCTGCTGCGTGCTGTCGCGGTCGGCGAGGTCAACGAGTCGGGCATGATCGGGGCGGCCGACGAGGTCGGCGGGACCTCCCGGTCGGCCAAGCTCTACGCCGAGAGCCTGCGCACCGGCCGGTCCATCCTGGTGGCGCAGGTGGACGAGGCCGCCCTGCGCCGGATCGTGGCGCACCCCGACCGCGTCCAGCCGGGCCTCGACGCGGGCGTCCACTCGTATCTGATGGTGCCGCTGCCCGCCCGCGGTGTGGTGCTCGGCGGGGCCGAGTTCATCCGGATGCGCAATCCGGAGCCCTTCACGGTGGCCGATGTCGCGCTCGCCGAAGAGCTGGCGGCCCGCGCCGCGGTCTGCATCGACAACGCGCGCCTCTACCGGCGTGAACGCGACACCGTGCTCACCCTCCAGCGCAGCCTGCTGCCGCAGGAGGTCCACCTCACACCGGGCCTGGAGATCGCCTACCGCTACCTGCCGAGCAGCGTCGTCAGCGAGGTCGGCGGCGACTGGTTCGACGTCGTGCCGCTGTCGTGTGGACGGGTCGCCCTGATCGTCGGCGACGTGATGGGCCACGGCATCCGCGCCGCCGCCACCATGGGCCAGCTGCGCACCGCGGCCCGCACGCTGATCACCTTGGACATGTCCCCGGACCGGGTGCTCCGGCGCCTGGACGAGACGGCGTCGGCGATCGGGGACGGGCAGTTCACGACCTGTGTGTGCGCGGTGTTCGATCCCGTCGACCGCAGCTGCATCATCGCCTGCGCCGGACATCCGCCACCCGTGGTGCAGGACCCGAACGGGTCCACGCGGCTGATCGACCTGCCCCCCGGCGTCCCGCTCGGTGTCGGCGGCGTTGCCTTCGAGAACGTGGAGATCACCCTCCCCGAGGACGGTGTTCTGGTGCTCTACACCGACGGACTGATCGAACGGCGCGACCGGGACCTCGACGAGGGGATGCTGCTGCTCTCGCAGGCCGTGGCCAACCGCGGACCGTCCCTGGAGGCCAGCTGCGACGCCGTGCTCGACGCGCTGTCGGCCAAGGACAGCGAGGATGACATCGCCATCATCATGGCGCGGGCAATGCCGGTACGTGACGACTGGATCGCCATGCTGCCGCTGTCCGGCGACATGGCCGTGGTGGGCGAGGCCCGGAGGTTCACCCGGGCGAGGCTGTGCTCCTGGGGGCTGCAGTCGCTCAGCGAGGTCGCCGAACTGCTGGTCAGTGAGCTCGTCAGCAACGCCCTGCTGCACACCGGAATGCCCACCGAGCTACGGCTCTTCCGCGACCGGGTCCTCACGCTCGAAGTGGCCGACACCGACAACCAGGTACCCCGGGTGCGCCGCGTCTCCGAGGAGGACGAGGGCGGCCGCGGTATGCACCTGGTCAATGAACTCGCCCACCGCTGGGGCAGCCGCGCCACCCGCCACGGCAAGGTGGTCTGGATCGAGTTGGAACTGCCCCTCGGCACCTTCACCCCAGGCGGACCCTGACCTCGGCCGCCGCGGAACGCTGTGGTGAAAGGCTGCGGACCCCGAGATCGACGACCTGTTGGCGAGCGTGGCCGACAAGATCTGGAAGAACAAGCGTGTCCCCGGCCCGGAAGATATCGTGATCACGCGGCCGGCTGCGGCGAGCGGCAGTGACTTGAGCGCGACGATGAGGAACATCGCGCAGTGAAGTCCGTATCGGATTCGAGGCATTGGGGGTGCCGCGGTGGTGTCGAAACGTGTCAACGTCGTGGGAGCGGGGATCGTCGGTCTGAGCATCGCCCACGATCTGGCCCTGCGCGGCCATGCCGTCACGGTGATCGCTGATCAGCGGGCGGAGGAGAGTGTGTCCAGCGTCGCGGCGGCCGTGTGGTTTCCCTACCGGAGCGGGACATCGCCGTCGCTGATGGGCTGGTTGCTCGCGGCCCGCGCGCGGTTCGAGCAGCTTTCCACCGACCGTGCCGCCGGTGTCGATCTCCGGGAAGGCCTCGTGGTCGAGCGACACGTCGGGGAGGACCGCTCATGGACCGATGCGGTCCCCCTCCACCACGAGGCCGCCGCGGACGAGCTGCCCTCCGGCGCGGTGGCGGGGGTGCGGGCGACCGTGCCCGTCATATCCATGCCGCACTACCTTCCGTGGCTGGAGAAGCGCTGCACGGGCCTCGGGGTGACGTTCGTCGAGCGCAAGGTCACGGCCGTCGACGACCTCGCCGGCGATGCCGACCTGGTGGTCGTCGCCGCCGGGATGGGTTCCGGAGCCCTCCTCGACGACGATTCGATGTATCCCGTCCAAGGGCAGATCGTCCGCCTGGCCAACCCGGGAATCACCGAGTGGATCACTGACACCGAGAACCCCGGGGGCCTGACCTACATCGTTCCCCGCCGTGAAGACATCGTCTGCGGCGGCGTGGCGCAGGTCGGCTCATGGGCCACGGAACCCGTGGCCGAGATCGAGCAGGCGATCCTTCGCCGGGTGGTCTCCCTCATGCCCGCGCTGGCCGGGCTGCCCGTTCTCTCGCGCGCCACGGGGCTCCGCCCGGCCCGCGACACCATTCGCCTGGAACACGTCGACGGTTTTCCCGTCCCCGTGATCGCCTGTTACGGCCATGGCGGTGCGGGTGTCACTCTGTCGTGGGGCTGCGCCGAGGCCGTGGCAGACCTCGCCGACCAGATCTGACGTCACCCTGCTCGTGCACCCGCGCTCTGCCGCCGGGGCGGCAGAGCGCGGCCGTCGTCGACCGCCGGGCGGGTGACCGCCAGCCCACGGCGGACGTGTGCGGATACGCTCTGTGACCGTCCGCTCTCATCGCGCGATCTGCCCTTGCAGGCGAAGAGGGCGCGAGTGTTATTCAATGGGTGTGCGTAGGGGATCTCGGGGCTTCACCGCACGAGAGACTCGGGTACGCCTCCGGTCATGTGCCGGGGTCGGCGAGCGAGCTGAGAGAGCCGCATGGACTCCACATCATCCCCCTTGCCCTCGTCGCCGTTCGAGCAGGTCAGCCGTGCCCTGGGGGACTACATTCCGCGGGACGGACCGGCAGCCGCAGCCGATCCCGCCGCCCCGCAGGGCGACCACTCCGATCCTCGGTCACCGAACGGCGACCGCGCGACCACCGGCCAGGAGCAGATCCTCGGCGCCGTCAATCTGGACCGGGAACTGAGAATCACTCGCTGCAACCTGGACGCCCCCGCCTTCGATGGGCTGGGGGTCACCGTCGGAGCGGCGTTCGCCGATCTGCTGCCTCCCGGCGACATCCCGACGGTCATCCGGCGGTTGCGGCAGGTCATCGAGACAGGGGAGGCGCACGTCGCCCGGGTCCAGCGTCTGCGGCGGGACGACGGGTCGGAGCTGGTGGTATCCATGAGCATCCTGCCCGCCGCGGCGCCCCAGGAGGGCCTGACCGTCTCCCTGATCGCCATGGCCAAGAGGTTGCATCTGTACGCTTCCGAGACCGCCATCGGGACGTCGCTGGACATCGGTGAGACGGCGCAGTCCCTGGCCCAGTCGTTGCTGGTCTGGGGAGACGTGGCCGCCGTCGACCTCGATTACGCCGTGTGGACGGGCGAGGCCGTCACCGAGCAGGCTCAGGGGCGCATCCGGCTGCGGCGGGCTGCTCTTATGCCGGACAGGGCCTGGCCCGAGGGCTATCTGACGCCCGGCGACAACCTTCCCAACGAGGCGAGCCGTCTGCTGTCCCTCGCGGTCACGCGTGACGACGTCGCGCAGGCCCTCGTCATTCCCGATCGGGAGGCGATCGAGCGGGTGCTCGGCGATCCGCGACTGGTGCGTGCTCTGGTCCCCGTCGACCGGCCGGCGAGTGTGGCCTGCATACCGCTGGTCCTGGAAGGCTCCGATGGCGCACCGCCCATCGTGCTGGGCGTGGCGGAGGTCTGGCGGCGGCCGGACCGCCCCTTCCACGACAGCGAGTTGCTGGATCTGCAGGAGCTGGTGGCCAGGACCGCCCACCATGTCGATCTGGCCCGCCAGCACCAGCGCGAGCACGCTCAGGTACTGGCGCTGCAGCGCCGGCTGCTGCCGCGCGCCGGCAGCGACACCATCGAGGTCGCCAGCGTCTACCAGCCCACCACCCCCGACAGCGCGGGCGTCGGCGGTGACTGGGTGAACAGCTTTCCCCTGCCGGACGGCCGTACCGCACTCGTGGTCGGCGATGTCGTCGGGCACGGTCTGGGGGCCGCGGCAGCCATGGGCCAGTTGAGCATGGAGGCCCGGGCGCTGCTGTCGGCGGGGCTGGCGCCCGATGAGGTGCTGGCGCATCTGGACGAGACCGTCACGCTCCTGGACGACGCGGACGCCGGCCTGGCGGCCGGCTACAGCGCGCTCGGGTCGACCTGCTGCATCGCGGTCTACGATCCGGTCGGCCATCAGGTGGTCACGTCCAGCGCGGGCCATCTCCCGCCGATCCTCGTCCTCCCCGACGGGTCCGCCAGGACTCTCGCGACGCACCCCCATCCTGGCCTGGGTACCGCCTTCGCCTTGCGGGAGCCGTTCGATGTGCACACCTTCGCCGCTCCCCCCGGGTCCTTGCTCGCGCTCTACACCGACGGTCTGGTGGAGGATCCGGCGGTCTCGATCGACGAGGGCATCGACCGGCTGACGGACGCGGTGAGCAAGGTGCATCCCTGGGACGACCTGCAGCAGGTCGCGAGGAGCCTGGTCGTCGAGTTCGCCTCGCGAAGCCGCCTGCGCGACGACGTGACCTTGTTGCTCGCCCGCATGGCCGGGCGTCGTAAACGGGACACCGCGGCCTGGCGTCTGCCGGCGCGCGACGACGCCGCCGCCCGGGCCCGCACGCTGGCCTCTGCCGTCCTACGGCAATGGCACGCCAAGAGCGCCCCGCGCGACAGCGCGCTGCTGGTGATCAGCGAGCTGGTCACCAACGCCGTCCGCTTCGCCACCGGTCCCATCACGGTGCGGCTGATCAAGACCGGTCACAGCCTGCTGTGTGAGGTCGGTGACACCAGCAACGGCCGGCCGCGGCTGGGCCGCGGTGGCCTGCTCGACGACAGCGGGCGCGGCCTGCGCGTCGTCCACAAGCTCACCACCCGCTGGGGGGTGCGGTGGACCGACACCGGCAAGGTCGTCTGGGCGGAACTCGCGAGGTAGCACCACCGGGGGGTCAGTACACCTAGAGCCACTCCGCCTCGACGGCCGTGGCCGTGAGTCCGGGCGCCGCCGCGAAGAGCACGGTACGGCTTCCCGCGCTCTGGCCGGCGTCGTGCGCGCGTCGCAGGATGTCGAACACGGCCGCACCGCCGCGGTTGCCGCTGGTGTAGCTGTCGCGGCTGTAGGCCAGGACGTCGGTCGGCCACCCGTCGGGCATCGTCTGTTCCATGTACTCCAGCACGCGGGTCCCGCCGGGGTGCGCGAGCAGGAGATCGGGATGCCAGGGGTTGGCGTCGTCCTGGTGACGGAGGCGCAGCCACTCCCACATCGCGACGACCGTGTCCTGTACGGCGCGCGGCCCGCGCCGGTCCATGACGAAGTGCGTGCCGTCGGCACGGGTGTCCAGCCGGTGCAGGTCCCGGGTGCCGGGCAGGGTGTGGTGCCAGGCCGCGTCCAGCCGCAGCACCGACTGCGGCCTGGGGCGGCCGGTGACCACCGCGGCGACGGCGGTGTCCGCGAACAGCAGCCGGACGATCAAGGACTCCAGGGTGTCGTCCGCGGGCTGGTAGGTGGTGCTCAGCGCCTCCGATATCACGACCAGAACCACCCGGTCGGGGTCCGCGGCCACCAGGTCGGCCGCCAGCGCGAGGGAGCGGGTCCCCGCGATGCACGCCCACTGCGTGGCCGGGAGGAGAAGCGCGTCATCGCGTAGCGACAGCCGGTCGGCCACCGCTATGTCCAGTCCCGGCAGAGCCGGGGTGGTCGAGTGGCTGGTGATCAGGCAGTCGACGTCGGCGGCGTCCAGCCCTGCGATCTGCAGTGCCCCGCGCGCTGCCCGCTCCCCGTACGCCTGCACGGCTTCCCAGGCGGGCGCGGTGCGCTCCTGCACGGTCTGCGGCGCCGGTATCGCCTCGAGCGCGCTGATCGCGCGGTCCACTTCCTGCTCGCTGAATCCGTCGCGGATCAGTGCCTGCCGGGCCGGTGCGACGCCCGGGGTCCGCAGGCCGCTCCCGGCGCTGGACGCGACGGCGGTGGCCAACGGCACCATCCACCCGCGGGAAGCGATGCCGGTACTGGCCGCGATGCCGTCGATCCGCGGCAGCCACGGCGCGTGCTGATGCCGGTCACGTACTTCCGCCAGGATCTGGCTGGTCTCCACGGCATGCTCGCCGTGTATCACCGCGGGAGGGCACAGATAAGCGGTCACAGTACGCACCTTTCTACGCAGGATGATCGAATGCCACGGAGCATATGAAATGGGTCACTTCATCACTTCATGTCCAAGTGAGTACTTTTGCACTCCACTTCAGGAGTTATCTACCTTTTTCGGGCAGATCGGCCTGTGAGAAACGTCTCTGTGGTCCACGCCACTCCGAGAACTCCAAGATCGCCCGAGTGCACAGGCCGACGACGCCGTCTCTCGCCGGCCACCTCGGCAGGGGCAGGTTCACGGACGTCGGCGGCGTCCCGGTGGGCCCATTCGGCAGCCGCAGCAGCCTTGTTGCCGCAGGAGAGCGACGATCCCGCCGCGCCGCACTGCGATGCGCCGCCTGACATCCGTATACCCCTCAAGGGGTGACGAAGCGTCAGCACTCCCCGGCCGTGCGGGCGGACGCATGAAGTCCTTGCCCTCGGGTCCGGACCGCTGCCACGGAGTGGTGCCGCGCTTCAAGAACCGGAGTTCCGTTTCATCCGTCGACACCAATCGTGCAGCTCGAAGGGGGCCTACTCTCCGGATCCGACCCTCATCCCCTTGCCCGGAAAGGCCGCTGATGTTCGAGGAGCTGCACCGTCGCGCTGTCGTCGCCGACGCCCACAACGATCTGTTGACGGCAGTCGCCGCCCGGCCCCCGAAGCGCTGGGGATCCTTCTTCAGGGAGCGCTGGCTGCCGCAGCTGCAAGCGGGAGGAATCGACCTGCAGGTACTGCCCGTGTTCATCGACGCGCCGTACCAACCTGAGGGTGCGCTGCGGCAGACGCTGCGGATGATCGAGTGTGTCCACGTCCGGGCCGAGGAGAACGCCGATCAGGTCGCGCTGTGCCTCACCGGCGCGGACATCGACGCCGCCCTTGTCCAGGACAAGCTCGCTCTGGTGCTCGCGCTCGAGAGCGCCCCCGGCGTCGGCGCCTCCACCGAGCTCTTTTCGACCTTGCACCGCCTCGGCGTGCGCATCGCCTCCATCGCCCACTGGGGCCGCACCCCGCTCGCCGACGGCAGCCGCGAGGACGCCACGGGCAGCCGCCTCACCGCTCCCGGGTCGCCACGCCGGATCTCGACCGACAGGTCCCGGAGCGTCAAACTCTTGCGCACATCCATTCGCCGATATTGAGGGCCGCGGCGCGTGCGCTGTTCGTCCGGGACGGCGAGTGTTCAGCCCCGCGTTCGTCCGGACGAACGAACGTCGGCGCGACCCGTGTGCAGGTAGCGTGCCCGCCCCTCGCCGTCGTCGCCCAGGAACGCCACCGGTCCATGGCCGGGCTCGACGGGGAGGAGGGAATCGCCGCGCCAGGCGACCAATTCCGTGCGGTAACTCTCGTCACCGAGCTCCGCCGTGATGCCGAGGGGCACATGCTCGAGCCAGAGCCTGCCCTGCTCGTCCTCACCCACCCTGGTCTCGCCCGTGCTCGACAGATAGGTGCCGACGCAGCGCCGCGCGTTCAGGCGGACTGCCGGGTCCGGGACCGGGTCCCCGGGCAGCTCCAGGATGCGGCCGAGGATCTCCTTCCGCAGCGGCTTGGGGTCACCGCCGTTGGTGAAGATCGCCACTGCCAGGTCGCGGCCGGGCACGACGCGCAGGACCGCCGACTGGCCGATGGTGTTGCCGTCATGACCGAAGACCAGGCCGCCCGGTAGGCCGTAGAGCTCCCAGCCCAGGCCCCAGGCCGTGCCCCAGCCGATGTCCGGCAGCGCGACCTGCGGCTGCCGCATGGCCTGTAGGTCGTCCTCCGCGAGGTGCGTCCGGGCGAAGGCCAGCAGATCGCGGGGAGTCATCGCGAGCATCGACCCCGCCGGCGCGTTCGAGCGGGCCATCGCCCAGACCGCGGACGGCTTCCCGTCGAGATGGCCCACCACCGCGCGGTGGACGATCGCTTCGTACGGGTCGTTCGCCGCGTGCGTCATGCCCAGCGGCGTGAACAGGTGATCACGCATGCACGCGTCGAAGGGCTTGCCCCGCACGACCTCGACGATGCGTCCCAGCACGCAGTAGCCCGCGTTGTTGCAGGAGAACATCATGCCGGGCTCGAAGTTCTGCGGCACCTCGTCCAGCAGGTCCACGTACGTGGCCAGGCAGTCGTCGCCCTTGCCGGTGTCGGTGAAGACATCCCCTTCGAAACCGGAGGTGTGGCACAGCAGTTGCCGCACGGTTGCCTCCCGGAACCCGGGAAGGTAGGTCCGCACCGGAGCGTCGAGAGCTACTCTGCCTTCGCCGACCAGCTGCATCACCAACGTCGCGGTGAGCACTTTGGTGATCGACCCGATCTGGAACACCGAGTCGACCGTCGCCTCCACCCCCGTCGCGGTACTCAGTACCCCGGCGGCCACTTCGACCGTCTTCGCGCCCGCGCCGATGGCCACGGCAGCCCCTGGCACACCGTGCTCGGCCAACAGCTGCGGCAGCCGCTCCCGCAGCCAACTCCCGATGTCGTGCAATTCGTCCATTCGCCCAAAGTAGACCCCGGGAATCAGCCCCGGTTCGTCCACGGCGACCATCGTTCTCGCCTGGTTTCGTGGAAACGACCAGGCCCGGCACCCTCAGTGATCATGCCGTGATTGTGAAGCTGAGCTGTGGACCCGCATAAGAAACCATCGATGGACCGATGGGCAGGGCGGACGGCAAGGTTTGGGGTCTCCGCCGTGCTCGCGGCGGATGCGCGTCGTACCGATTCCGAGGGGCTCCGCCGTGAAGGCACTGGTCAAGGCGAAGGCAGAACCGGGTCTGTGGCTGATGGACGTGCCGGAGCCCGAAGTCGGACCCGGCGAAGTGCTCATCAAGGTGCTCCGCACCGGTATCTGCGGCACCGACCTGCACATCCGCGACTACGACGGCTGGGCGCAGCAGGCCGTGCGGACCCCGCTGGTGCTGGGCCACGAGTTCGTCGGCGAGATCGTGGAAGTCGCCGCCGGCGTCGCCGACTTGGCCCCGGGCGACCTGGTCAGCGGTGAAGGCCACCTCATCTGCGGAAAGTGCCGCAACTGCCTGGCCGGACGGCGGCACCTGTGTCGCAGCACGGTGGGCCTGGGCATCGGGCGCGACGGGGCGTTCGCCGAGTACGTGACGCTGCCGGCAACCAATGTGTGGGTGCACCGGGTACCGGTGGACCTGGACGTCGCGGCGATCTTCGACCCCTTCGGCAACGCCGTTCACACCGCGCTGTCGTTCCCGCTCGTGGGCGAGGACGTACTCATCACCGGGGCCGGGCCCATCGGCATCATGGCCGCAGCGGTCGCCCGGCACGCCGGAGCCCGACAGGTGATGATCACCGACGTCAGCCCGTTCCGGCTGGAGCTGGCCGAGAAGGTCGGCGTGAGCCTGGCTCTGGACGTCAGCAGCTCCACCATCGCGGACGGGCAGCGCAGGCTCGGTTTGCGCGAGGGCTTCGACGTCGGGCTGGAGATGTCGGGACGGCCCGAGGCGCTGCGCGACATGATCGCCAACATGACCCACGGCGGACGGATCGCCATGCTGGGCCTGCCGGCCGAGGAGTTCCCGGTCGACTTCGCCCGGATCGTCACCTCGATGATCACCCTCAAGGGCATCTACGGCCGGGAGATGTTCGAGACCTGGTACGCCATGTCGGTGCTGCTGGAAGGCGGGCTCGACCTGAGCCCGGTGATCACCGGCCGCTACTCGTACAAGGACTTCGACGCCGCTTTCGACGACGCCGCCGGGGGCCGCTGCGGCAAGGTCATCCTCGACTGGACCGCCTAGCTCCCGCTCCAGCGGCCTCCGCCGGAACCAGCCCGCGCACCATCAGACCTCCGCAGGAACAAGGAGAGACCCCATCATGCTCGACGCCGTCCGCGAGGACCTCCGTGCCACCCTCGATGAGATCCGCTCGGCCGGGCTGCACAAGCCCGAGCGGGTCATCGGCACCCCGCAGAGCGCCTCGGTCGACGTCACCGCGGGCGGACGCCCCGGGGAGGTGCTGAACTTCTGCGCCAACAACTACCTGGGCCTCGCCGACAACCCCGAGGTCGTGGCCGCCGCCAAGTCGGCACTCGACCGCTGGGGCTACGGCATGGCCTCGGTGCGCTTCATCTGCGGAACGCAGGAGGTGCACAAGGAGCTGGAGGCCCGCCTGTCGCGCTTCCTCGGCATGGAGGACACCATCCTCTACAGCTCCTGCTTCGACGCCAACGGAGGCGTGTTCGAAACGCTGCTGGACGAACGCGACGCGGTGATCTCGGACGCGCTGAACCACGCCAGCATCATCGACGGCATCCGGCTGTCCAAGGCACGCCGCTTCCGCTACGCCAACCGCGACATGGCTGACCTGGAGCAGCGGCTGAAGGAGGCCGCCGGAGCACGGCGCACGCTCGTCGTCACCGACGGCGTGTTCTCGATGGACGGCTATGTGGCCCCGCTGGAGGAGATCTGCGATCTGGCGGAGCGCTACGGCGCGATGGTCATGGTCGACGACTCGCACGCGGTGGGCTTCGTCGGCCCTGGCGGGCGCGGCACCCCGGAGCTGCACGGCGTGATGGACCGGGTCGACATCGTCACCGGGACGCTGGGCAAGGCGCTCGGCGGCGCGTCCGGCGGCTACGTGGCGGCCCGGGCGGAGATCGTGGAGCTGCTGCGGCAGCGCTCCCGCCCCTACCTGTTCTCCAACTCGCTGGCCCCGGTGATCGCGGCCGCCTCCATCAAGGTCCTGGACCTGCTGGAGGACGACACCACCGGCGAGGGCGCCGCGCTGCGGGCCCGCCTCTACGCCAACACGGAACTGTTCCGGCGACGGATGACCGAGGAGGGCTTCGAGATCCTGCCGGGCGACCACCCGATCGCCCCGGTGATGATCGGCGACGCCGAGCAGGCCGGACGCATCGCCGACCAGCTCCTGGAGCACGGCATCTACGCGGTGGGGTTCTCCTACCCGGTGGTCCCGCACGGCAAGGCCCGGATCCGGGTCCAGCTGTCCGCGGCCCACTCGGCGCCGGACGTGGAGCGCGCGGTGGCCGCCTTCTCGGCCGCGCGAGCGGCACTGGCAGAATGACCGGGTGATCGACACCCGCAGACTGCGCACGTTGCGGGCCGTGGCGGACCACAGGACGCTGACCGCCGCGGCTGCCGCGCTGTATCTGACTCCCTCCGCCGTCTCGCAGCAGCTGGCCGCCCTCGAACAGGAGGTCGGTCACCAGCTGCTGGTCCGCGACGGCCGCGGGGTCCGGCTGACGGCGGCGGGGGAGATCCTGGCCGCGCACGGCAACACCGTGCTGGCCCAGCTGGAGCGGGCCGAGGCCGAGCTCGCCGCCTACGCGGCAGGGCACGCCGGCGAGGTGACGGTGGCGTCCTTCGCCACCGGGATCGCCACCGTGGTCGCCCCGGCGATGACGGAGTTGGGCACCAGCCATCCCGGCATCAGGCTCCGGGTGCGCGACGCCGAGGGCGACGCCAGCCTGACCATGGTGCTGGACGGGCACGCCGACCTGGCCGTGGCGGTCGAGTACCGGGGCGCGCCACGCGAGGACGACGAGCGGCTGTCGAGGGTCCCGCTCTACGCGGAGCCCTTCGACGCGGTCCTGCCGCGAAGCCACCGGCTCGCCGACAGTGCCAGTGTCAGGGTCGCCGATCTCGCGGAGGAACCGTGGATCGGCCCCTACCCCGGCAACCCCTGCCATGAGGTGGTCATGCTGGCCTGCGAATTCGCCGGCTTCCAGCCCCGCGTAACGCACTCCTCGGACGATTTCAGGGCCGTTGCCGCCCTTGCCGGGGCCGGAGCGGGGGTGGCTCTGGTGCCGCGCTCCGCGCTGCGCGGAGTGGATCTGCCGGAGGTTGTGGTGCTACCGGTCGCCGGGGATCCAGCGACCCGCCGGGTGTTCGCGGCGGTCCGGCGCGGAGCGGAGCAGCACCCGCTCGTCCGACCCGTGCTGGATGCCCTGGCCATGGCTGCCGACCGCGCCCGGCCACGGGAGGACCCGGCTGAACTACTCGGCCTCAACGGGTGATGTCCGCCGCGGCAACCGCCTCGATGACCGGTCGTCACAGCACTGGGCATTCACCTGTTCGCTTAGAAATCGCAGCACGCTTGTCGGAGGTTTGACCATGCCGTACACCCGTGCGCGACGTGCCGTTCTCGGCGGACTCGCCGTGCTCACCGTCCTCCCGCTGGCAGCTTGCGGCTCTGGCGATACCCCGGCTTCACCGGCTCCGTCCACCACGGCTTCCCGGCCGGATCCGGCCGGGAAGCCGTCCGCCGGCGATTTCCAGCGGCTCGAGCGCACATACGGTGCACGACTGGGGATCTACGCGGTGAACACCGGCAACGGGAGGGAAGTGGCCTACCGGGATACGGAACGGTTCGCCTATGCCTCCACGTTCAAGGCGTTCGCCGCCGCTGCCGTCCTGCGCAAGTACTCCCTGAACGGCATGGGCAAGGTGGTCAAGTACTCCCGGGCCGACCTGCTGAGCAACTCTCCGGTCACCGCGAAGCACGTCGAGACCGGGATGACTCTGCGTGAGCTGTGTGACGCCGCCGTCCGCTACAGCGACAACACCGCGGCCAACCTTCTGTTCGCTGCGCTCGGTGGGCCGAAGGGCCTGGCGGCCGCTCTCGCCGAGGCAGGCGACACTGCGACCCGGGTGGAGCGCCGCGAGCCGGAACTCAACGAATGGACCCCCGGCGCCACACGGGACACCACCACACCCCGCGCATGGGCCGCCAACCTGCGGGCCTTCGTCCTGGGAGACGCGCTCGGCAAGGACGAGCGCGCACAGCTCGCGCAGTGGCTGCGGACCAACACCACCGGCGACGAGCTCATCAGGGCCGGCGTCCCCAAAGGCTGGACAGTCGGTGACAAGACCGGCGGAGGCGGTGTCTACGCCGTCCGCAACGACATCGCCGTGGTGTGGCCCCCCAACGCCGCGCCCATCGTCATGGCGATCATGACCAATCGCGGCACAGCAGACGCCCCCTATGACAACAAGCTCATCGCGGAAGCGGCGTCCGTGGTCGTCCGGACCCTGTCCTAGTGCGCTGCGTCCGAAATCCGTCGGCCCTGTCGGCCCGGACGAACTACGCGATGGGGAAATCAAAATAGGTGTCGGGATAAGGTTCGTCCTGGAGAGTGTAATGCCACCACTCGTAATCGTAGGCGCTGAAACCGCTGGCCTCCATGATGGAGAGAAGGTTCTGACGGTTTCTCGCTTCGACGTGTCCGATCTCTTTTGCTCCATGATGTGAGATGTCGTCCATCAAGTCATGGTCGCCGCCCATGGGAGCGAGTTCACCGGTGGACAAGTCGTAGAGGGTGAGGTCAACGGTGCTGCCCCGGCTGTGGCCCGACTTCGCGGCCACATATCCCCTCTCGAACATCTCGGCCCTGCCGATGTTCGGATAGTGTCGTGACTTCGTCCGGCCGTCCTCCGGAAGCTTCGACCAGCGCAGAAAGCAGTCGACGGCGCGCTGGGGGCGATAACCGTCCCAGAGAAGCAGACCGAACCCAAGGGATTGGGCCTTCTCCCGCGCTCGTTCCAGGGCTGCGCACAAATCCCTCGTACCGACAACTCGATTTGCCATATACCCGTCCACCGGTTTACCGGTGAAGTTGTCCCACGTGGCGTACTTGGCGTCCCAGCGTATTCCGGACGCAAGCTCGTCCACAAAGACGAAGTCAGCCTTCATCGCCTTTTTCCCGCCAATGCCAGAGACACCGTCCGGTCGATCACCTCGGAAAGTGGCAACCCTGCGGCCGCCATCATTCTCGGATAGCGACTGTACGAGGTCAGGCCTGGCAAGGTGTTGACCTCGTTGAGGACCACTTCTCCATCGTCCTTGAGGAACATGTCCACCCGCGACAGTCCCCTGCATCCCAAGGCGCGGTATACGGCCTTTGCCGTCTCCTGAACGAGCAATCGTGACTCTTCCGGGATGGCGGCGGGAACGATGACCGCTGAGTTGTCGGAACCGGTCTCCGGCTGGTCCTCCTGATGGATCCTGAAGAAGCCGTGGGAGAGAGCGATTTGATCCACCTCGCCCGCGACCAGATCCTGATCGTTCCCCAGGATGGCGCATCCGATCTCGCTGCCGACGACAGCCTCTTCGATCAAGACCTTCGAGTCGTACTGCCGTGCGACGTCCACCGCACTCAGGAGTTCTCCTTCCCGGGATACCTTGGTGACGCCGAAGGACGACCCCGAACGGGCCGGCTTCACGAAGACCGGATAGGTGAGCCGGCCGGGATCGATCTTTTCGTCCGCCGTGATGGTCCAGAAGTTCGGCGTGGCGATTCCCGCGCTTCCGGCGACGATGTAGGCAAGGGATTTGTCCATGCACAGAACAGAACTCTGGACGTCGCAGCCGACGTAGGGGATGCCGGAGAGCTCCAGCAGACCCTGCATCGCGCCATCTTCGCCGAGTGTGCCATGCAGAACGGGCAACACGACGTCCAGGCGGATCGTCTCGTATCGCCCCTGCTCCTGGACCAGCAGTCCGTGCACGCTGCTGTCCGGTGACAGCACAGCAGGGCGGCAGTTGCCGTTCTCCCAATCCGCGTCGGGCCCGTCACCGAGCTTCCAGGCACCGCTCTTCGTGATCCCGATGTAGAAGGGCTCATACTTTTCGATATCGAGGTGTCGTGCCACCTCTCGCGCGGACTTGACGGAGATGGGGTGCTCTTCGGACCGTCCCCCGAAGATGATTCCGACCTTCAACCTAGCCATGCTGATTCCTTCTTTCGAATGCCAGACAGTTGGTGAGGGAGTTTTCCACCGTGTCGCTCAGGGCGTGGTCCGTGTAGTAGGCGGTGTGCGGACTGATGACCACATTCGGCAGCTCTTGCAGCCGCAATAGCGGTTTGCTCTCCATGGGTCTGTCCCGGCGGTCGGCGTAGAATATTCCTTCCTCTCCTTCGAGGACATCCAACGCCGCACCGCCCAACCTGCCGCTTTCCAATGCCTGCACAAGGGCCTCGGTATCGATCAGCGCACCACGCCCGGTGTTGACAATCAGCGCACCGTGCTTCATCAGCTCCATACGCTGCCGATTCAGCAGATGGTGCGTATCCGCGTTGAGCGGTGCATGGAGTGTGACCACATCGCTCCGCCGCAGCAATTCATCGAGCGGAACGTAGTCGGCAACGGCCGTGGGACGATTGTCATGGGCAAGGATTCGGCCGCCGAAACCCCGTAGTCTGTCCATGACCGCTGCGCCGATGCGGCCGGTGCCGATCACCCCGACGGTCAGATCACGTAGCTCTTTCCCGCGCACGTCACTCAATCGGTAGTCGTGCAGGTCCGAGCGGCGGATGATGGATTTCATGTCCCGAAGTGCCATCAGCATCAACATCAACGTGTAGTCGGCCACACTGTCTGCCGAGTAGCTGACGTTTTCCACTGAAATGCCGATGCTGTCCGCGTACTCCACATCGATATGGTTGCAGCCGATGCTCCGCGTGGAGAGGTACGTCACGCCGGCTTGGCCAAGCGCGAGAAGAGTGGCGTTGGTGACCTGAGTCTTGTGGCCGACGCTGATGCATCGGCATCCGGATGCCAGTTCACTATTGGCTTCGGACACCGGTGCGTCCGTGATGGTCAGCGTTACGCCGAAGCGCGGCGCCAGCTCTCGGAACAGAACGGCCTCATCCGGGCCACACCCGTAAATGGTGATGTGGGCCGGTTCGCTGTGGGTCATGCCTCCAGTCAAGGCAGTGTGACGTTGCCGGAACGTATGGGGTTTTCGATATGCCGGCGATACACCACCCGGCCTTCAATGAAGGAATGCCCTTCGACGAAACAGCCTCCCGCAGCCTCTGCCCTGCCGGCCTGCTCCCGCTCGGCGGCCCCCGCGCCGCGCGGTCATGATCCCGCTCAGCCTCGGCGAGATCGCCGAGGTCGTCGGCGGGAGGGTCCAGGGCGACAGCTCCGTGACGGTGACCGCGCCGGCCGTGCTCGACGGCCGGCAGGTCGAGCCGGGCGGCCTCTTCGTCGCCTTCACCGGCGAGCACGTCGAGCGCGGGCGGCGGTGCCGGCCGACAACGACGCGGCCGTCCACTGGCTGCGCGGCCACGTCGTCGCCGGCGATGTGGTGCTCATCAAGGCCTCCCGCGGGGCGCACCTCGACATGGTCGCCGCCGCGCTCGCCTGAGATGCGGACTCATCGCCCGCGCCTCATATAGAGATCGAAAGCCCGGTAGACCATCGGCCGTAGCGGCAGGTCCCACTCGCCGACGTATCTCACCGCCTGACCGCCGGTGCCGACCTTGAACTGGATCAGTCCGACGTGCGGGTCGTCGGCGTCGAGGGTGGGGGTGACGCCGCGCAGGTCGTAGACGTCGCATCCGGCCGCCAGCGCGTCGCGGATCATCGCCCACTGGCAGGCGTTGGAGCCGCGGACCTCGCGCTTCCCGGTGGAGGAGGCGCCGTAGGAGTACCAGGCGCGGGCGCCTACGCGGACCAGGATGGCGGCGGCGACCGGATCGCCCTGGTGGTGCGCCAGATAGAGCTTGATCCGCTCGGGGTCCTCGGCGCTCAGCGCCGCGAACATGGTCTCGAAGTAGCGCAGCGGCCGGGGCCTGAAGCGGTCGCGCTCAGCGGTGTGGATGTAGAGGTCGTGAAATGCTTTCAGGTCCTCACCGACCGTGACCTCGACTCCCTCCTTGGCCGCTTTCTTGATGTTGCGGCGCCACTGCTGGTTCATGCCCCTGAGCACGTCGCCCTCGGTCCTGCCGGCCAGCGGAACCTCGTACTTGAACTGCGGATGCCCGACCCCGAACCCGTCCTCCGGGCTCTGCGGCAGCCAGCCGGCATCCCTGAGCCGGCTGGTCACGTGGGCGCCGACCTGGCCATCCCCCTGACTCCGCAGCTCGGTCAGCCGCTGGACGCCCGGGTCGGCGATACCCTCCTTGATCTGGGCCGCGCTCCAGGAGTCCGTGCACACCGGCGGGCCGAGCCGGATCGCGAACGCGCCGTGCGCCTTGAGGTACGCCGCCAGCGGGTCGAGCCACGCGTCGATGTCGCCGGCCCAGTCGATGACCGGGCCCTCGGGCAGATAGGCCAGCGTGAAGCGCTCGAACCGCGGCACCGGTCGGTGCAGGACGAGCCCGGCACCGACCAGCCGCCGACCGTCGAACCAGCCGAGGGACTCGCTGCGCCACTCGGTCTTGACGCGGCCCCATGCCGGGGTCTGCAGGAAGCTGACCGACCGCTGGGCCCGCACGAACTCCAGGTGCTCGGCCGCGCTGATCGGCCCGACGGTCGGCCTCACGCCCGCCCCCTGCCGGTCGACCAGCTGATGCCGGCCGCCACCGGCAGGTGGTCACTGCCGGTGGCCGGCAGTGACCACGAACTTCTCGGCTGGACACCGCGGACCAGGATCTGGTCGATCCGCGCCACCGGGAAGTTCGCCGGCCAGCTGAAGCCGAAGCCGTCCCCGGCCGCGTCCTGGACCGAGCGCAGCTGCGAGGTGATGCCGGCGAACGCTCGGTCGTCGATGGTGCCGTTCAAGTCGCCGAGCAGCACCACCCGCTCGTTCCGCTCGGCGGCGATGGCCTTGCCGAGTGCCTGCGCGCCTCTGTCCCGCGAGCCTGTCCAAAAGCCCGCCCTGGGATTCACCCGCACGGACCCCAGGTGGGCCACGTACACCGCCAACGGCCCGTGGTCGGTGCTCACCGTGGTGCGCAGCGCCCGGTTGTAGGCCATCTTGACCTCCATCGGCTTGGTGTCCCCCAGCGGACCGTAGTCCGTCTCGATGTCGACCGGCCGGGTGTCGGACAGTGGCAGCTTGCTCCACAGTCCGACCGTTCCCCGCACCGTGTGGTGGGGGTACGGCTTCGCCAGTTCCTTCTCGTACGTGTTCAGGGCCTGCGGTGTGAACTCCTCCAGTGCCAGCAGGTCCGCACCGGAGGCGGCCAGGTCGCGGGCGGTGCCGGCCGGGTCGGGGTTGTCGGCGCCGACGTTGTGGCTCACCACGGTGAGGTCACTGCCGTCGTGGGACTTGTCGACCAGCATCCCGCCGAAGAGGGTCAGCCACACCGTCACCGGCAGCAGCAGCGCGACCACCGCAGAGGCGGAGCGGCGCCACAGCGCACCGGCCAGCAGCAGCGGGATGAACCCGCCGAACCATGGCAGGAAGGTCTCCACCAGGCTGCCGAGTCCCACGGTCCGATTCGGGATCTTCGCGTGCAGCAGCATGAGCAGGCCGAGGAGCAGCGCCAGTGCCGCGAGCACCAGGCCGCGCTTCCAGAACCCCGCCCGGAAGCCGAATGGGGCATCCCCTGCTCGAGCCCAACGGAGAACTCGGGGAAGGATCGCCCGGCGAACGCCCGCGCGCCAGGTCCCGCCCGTGCCGGCCGCCGGAACACCCGTTCCGGTACCTGTCGCGCGGGTATCCCCCGGGCTGTCCTGCGCTGTCTCCGCTGTTGGTGGGGTTCGGCTCATACCGCCAGTCAAGGCGGCGCGGTGTTGCCCGCACGTATGCGGATTTCGATACGCCGACGATATGCGCCGACCCGTAGCCTGAAGAACATGCGTGTGCTGATCGTCGAGGACGAGCCCTACCTGGCAGAAGCCATCCGCGATGGTCTACGCCTGGAAGCGATCGCCGCCGACATCGCGGGGGACGGCGACACCGCTCAGGAGCTGCTGGGCATCAACACCTACGACATCGCCGTCCTCGACCGCGACATCCCCGGACCGTCCGGCGACGAGATCGCCAAACGCATCGTCGCCTCCGGCAGCGGCATGCCGATCCTGATGCTCACCGCCGCCGACCGTCTCGACGACAAGGCCTCCGGCTTCGGACTCGGCGCCGACGACTACCTCACGAAACCGTTCGAACTACAGGAACTCGTGCTCAGGCTCAGAGCACTCGACCGCAGGCGTGCGCACACCAGGCCTCCCGTACGAGAGATCTCAGGTTTGCGCCTGGATCCGTTCCGCCGCGAGATCTACCGCGACGACCGCTACGTCGCGCTCACCCGCAAGCAATTCGCCGTGCTCGAAGTCCTCGTCGCCGCCGAAGGCGGTGTCGTCAGCGCCGAGGATCTCCTGGAACGCGCGTGGGACGAGAACGCGGACCCGTTCACCAACGCCGTACGCATCACGGTCTCGGCCCTGCGCAAACGCCTCGGCGAACCCTGGATCATCACCACCGTGCCAGGCGTCGGCTACCGCATCGACACGCAACCCGGGGCCGTCCACGGAGGAGAAGACCGTGGATAGGGCACCTGGGATGAGCGTTCGCCTCAAACTCACCCTCAGCTACGCCGGATTCCTCATGGTGGCCGGTGCCTTGCTGCTCGCGGCCGTGTGGGTTTTCCTCCTCCGTTATGTCCCGGACCGTGCGATGCTCATCAACCCTGATGACAAGCCCACGCATGGTGTCTTTCCCATCCGGTCCGGCCTCCTTAACGTCTTCGCGCCGAGAGCGGCCGCAGTACTGGCGATCCTGCTGGTGTTCGGCCTCGTAGGAGGGTGGATCCTCGCCGGCCACATGCTCGCCCCCCTGACCCGCATCACACACGCCACCCGCATGGCCACGAACGGATCACTTTCTCACCGGATCCGGCTACCGGGCAGCAAGGACGAGTTCCGCGAACTCGCCGACGCCTTCGACGCCATGCTCGCGCGTCTCGAAGAGCACAACGCCGAACAGCAGAGATTCGCAGCCAACGCCTCCCACGAGTTGCGCACCCCGCTGGCGATCTCGAAGGCACTGCTCGACGTGGCCCGCACCGATCCGAACCACGACACCGGTGAACTCGTCGACCGCCTCCACGCCGTCAACACCCGAGCCATCGACCTCACCGAGGCACTGCTCCTGCTCAGCCGCGCCGGTCAGAGGTCCTTCACCCGAGAACCGGTCGACCTGTCCCTCATGGCGGAAGGAGCCACCGAGACACTCCTCCCCCTCGCGGAGAAGCATGGCGTCACCCTCGAAACCAGCGGCGACGTCGCCCCGGCGAACGGATCGCCGGCACTCCTGCTGCAGCTGACCACGAACCTCGTACAGAACGCGATCGTCCACAACCTGCCGGAACACGGCAGCGTATGGGTCCACACCAGCGTCGGCCCCAACACCGTGGTACTCACCGTCGAAAACACCGGCGAGCAGCTCTCGCCGCACCTGGTCTCGACGTTCACCGAACCCTTCCAGCGCGGTACTGAGCGCATCCACACCGCCCGGACAGGCGTCGGTCTGGGCCTGGCCATCGTCAAAACCATCACCCAGGCACACGACGGAACCCTCACCCTCACCCCGCGCTCTGCCGGCGGGATCCGCATCACTGTGGAACTACCCGCGACATCCCCGTGCACCGACGGGTGAAGAACTGAGCGGGTGCTGGGACCTGACCACAACCGGCGGAGTCTTCCGTGGCTCAGCCGGGTCGGAAGGAGACCCGGACGTTGGCGTCCAACGGGATGATCAGCACGTTTCCGCGATCCACAGTCCAGGACTGCGGAATGATGAACATCCGGTCGCCGGACTGGGCAAGCAAGCGCAGTCCCCGGTAGCGGAACCTGAAGTGTTGCTGCGGTGTGCCCTCGGGAAGGACGGTCTCCTGCACTCCCGGGTACTGGAAGTACAGCCGCTCGGTGGTGTCGAGCACCACCTGCGGTCTGAGCCACAGACGGTCCGTCAGATAAGCAGCGTCGCTTTTGCCATGGTCCTGGGCATAGATGTTCACCGTCCAGAACGACGAGAGCACGATCAGCGCGGCAACGATGGCCAGCGCGGCCTTCTCCCGTAGGACCGGGTACCGGCCGCCGGAAATCTTGACGAGGAGCAGTCTCCCGTACATCAGCACCACCAGACCACCGCCCAGGAACAGCGGTGTCCCCAGCGAGCCGGCGTAGAGCACATCGAACCCGCAGAGCAGCCCGACGAGGAAGAGCAGCAGCCCGCACGCGATCACGGCGAGCGAAGCCCAACGGACGTACGGCGGGGTGGGCGCGTCCGACCGGCCGAGTGACGCGACCAGGTAGTACGCGAGCACCCCCAGCAATCCGACGACCAGCGCCGCCCCGATGGGCAGGAAGAGCGCGCCGCCACTGCGCAGGGCGTAGTCCTGGGTGGAGAAGCCCAGGGTGGCCGCGTCGATCCCGAACTGCTCGTACAGCGCGTCGGTGTAGGCGAAACCGAAGTAGAGCAGCAGCGCCCCGATGAGCGTGGTGGGTGCGACCAGCGTGGTGAGCGTACCCAGCCAACCGGCCCAGGGTGAAGGACCCGCTTCGGGCTCACCGGCATCGCCCCCGTTCCCGCCGGTGCCGGGATCGGCGCCCGGGTCGGGAACAGGGGCCGGGGCAGGGTCCGGGACGGGGGCCGGCTCGGGGGCCGGATCGGCCGGGCTCAGGGTGTGCTCGCGTCGGACGTCGCGGGTCCTTCGGAGACATCGGGGGTATCGGGGGTGTCGGGGCTGTCCGGGGTATCGGGGCTGTCGGGGGTGTCAGAGGGTACGGGCGGGGCGGACGAGGGCGGATGGATCGGATCGCTGAACGTGGTGACGGGGCCGCCGCCGTCCTGGACCAGGGTGCCGCACATAGTGTGCGTAATGCGCGGTGCAGTGGCGGCGAGATGGAATTCGTCGAAGTAGCTCGCCCCCGGCGCCACCGAGATGTGTCTACTCACCGACTGGGCCGGCTGCCCGGGGGTGCAGTCATGGAACTCCAACTGCGCTTCGTAGGCGGCTCCGGTGGTGTTATTCACATCCACATTGACCGGGTTGGGCCACTGCCCGGAGAATTTGGCGGACGGTTTGGGACCGTCCTTGAAGCCGCCGTTCGGCTTCGCAGTTCTTTTTGACCCTCGCTGGACTCTTCCGAGCCCTCCACCGGTGGGGTTGCGTTCGGGTCGAGAGACTCCTCCGAAGTGGCGGACGTCCCGCCGGAGGGGCTGTCGTTGCCACCACCTGACGAGCATCCGAGGAGCAGCGGGGCCGCTGCTCCGAGCAGTGGGACCACTGCCAGGAATCGCCTGCCGCTCGCCGCGAGCATGGGCCGGGACCAGTCCATAGAGCCTCCGAGACTGAGGGGACGGACGGACCGAAAGTAGACCGGGGGCATAGGCGATGGGCACGCACAACACGGCGTCGAGGTGGAATTTCACGCGTCCGGGCGCTACGCCCTGCCCGGCGGGGAGGCCGGCCCCTTGGGAGTCGCGTCCCCCTTCGGGGCCGCGGGGTCATCGGAGTCCGGAACCTCTGACGCGTCGGCGTCAAGTTCGCGCATGCGGCGGTGAATCGCCTCGCGCGGGTTGGCTGCACGAGGCTCTTCGTCTTCCGGCGGTTCCTCTGGTGTCCGACCGGCTTTGGACCGTTCGATCAGCGCATGGATCCGATCCGCGCGCGCCTTGCTGTCCTCGGAGCCCACGGAGCCCTCCGAACTCTCGGGATTCTTACGGCCCTTCGGGTCCTTGGGGCCTTTGGGGTCCGCTCTCCCCTCACCCATGGTCCTTGGCTCCGCCTTCCCAGGTGCCTTCCAGGGTCTGACCTGACTGGAGACCCTGAATCTGGGTCCGCCAGGCGTCGGCGCGTGAGGTGGTGGACTTCTTGACCAGCGCGGTCAGGGTCTGTGCTGAGGTGAAGCGGTCGGACTGCGGACCGCTGTCGGCGATGCGTAGCGCCGTCTTGGTGCGGGAATCGATGGCGGAGCGCAGGCTGCCCGCGCGGGCGGTCAGCTTTCCGAGGTCGCGGAACTGGGGCTTGGCGGTGTCGAACCAGACCTGCTGCCACCAGTGGTCGGTGACCGGTTCCCGCCAACTGAGGTATCCGCCGGGTACCGCCGGCGCTTCGCATCCGAGGAACGGAGTCCGGGCCGAGTCGTTCAAGTCCGTCAGGTCAGGAGGTCGGAGAGCTGGGCTCCGAAGTGGTCGGGCAGGTTGGCCTCGTCGGCGAGGAGGGCGAGGAAGGCGGTGTCGGACGAGGCGGTCAAGCCGTCGAGGGACAGCGGGACGAGCCCGTCCTGCCGCGCAAGGCGTGTTGCGATCTGCGGCCCCGTCGGCTGCCCGCCGTTGCCGCGCAGTGCCAGGCGTGGGCGCAGCTCCGCGCCGGTGGGTCGTATCTCGTCGAGTGCGAGCTGCCAGTGCAGGTCGCCGTCGGGCCGGGCCGTCACCCGCGGCTGCGCGGCTCGTGCTGCCAGCGCCGGCAGGTCGTGCAGCGCGTGGGAGAGCCGGCTGGTGGCCTCGGCCAGCGTCACCCCGGCGACGATCGGGTCGGCGGAATCCTGCTGGAGGTTGAGTACATGATCGGCGGGGGCGCCCGTGGCCGTGTCTTCCAGCGGCGCCCCGGGAGCCAGGGCCGTCATGAGCCGGCGGGTGCCGTAGCGGGCGACGCCGTCGATGGTGACGAGGCGGATGTCCTCGTCACCGGCGTCGATCAGGGATCCGTAGGGATCGCCGGCAGCGCCGGAGATGGTGAGCAGGTCGGCGCGCATGCCGGGCCGCAGCGAGCCGAGGGTTTGGTCCCACTGCAGAATCGTGGCCGCGTCCCGGGTGGCCATGGCGACCAGTTCGCGGTCGGAGAACACTCCCCCAGCCGCGTCGGATGCCAGACGGGCGGCTTTGAGTTCACCGAGCAGGCCTTTGCTTCCGGAGATGGCCCAGTCCGAGCCCAGTCCGATGAGAACGCCGGCCTGTTTGGCGGCCGCGATGTCGGCGGTCTTCCCGTACAGCAGCAGGTTGGACAGCGGCGACCACACCATCGAGCCGCCGTGGTCGGCGAGTATCCGGAAGTCTTCGCCCGTCAGCGCGGTGCAGTGGATGCCGACCAGGTTCTCCGTGATGGCCCATTGGCCCGGCTGGAACTCCAGAGCCTGGAAGTGCGCACGCGCGGCAGCGTCGGTGCCCTCGGCCAGATGCAGCAGGAGCCGGTGCGGCTGCCGCAGCCGGGCCAGGAACCGGGCCGCGTCCACCGCCTCGACATCGGCTATCCGGGAGCCGGCCTCCGGCAGCGCGGGGTCGTCGGTCTGCTCGACGTTGCGAACGATCCCCCGATACATCCGGCGCGCCCCGGCGTTGCTGAACAGAGCGATGCCCTGACTCGTCGTCGTCCCGTTGACCAGGGCCTTGGCCTCGACGTACCGCACCACGGCGGGCATCAGCCGGGGATCCTCGCCGAGCACCGTCATCGGTCCGGTCACCAGGCGGTGGTAGTCGGGGTTCCGGCTACCGCCCCACTGCGACCGGTTGCTGTACTTCTTGGGCACCGGCCACAACTGCAGAACGTCGTAGGGCAGATGGTTGTGCAGTTCGATCAGACCGGGGTATATCGTGCCGCCGCTGACGACCGGACCGATGTCCTCGAACCCCGGCGGTGCGGGCGCCCCGGCAGGCTGCACCGCCTCTATCACGCTGTCCCTGATGTACAGAACACCATCGGCGACGACGGTGTTGTGCGGGTCGAGGGTGACAAGCCGCCCGCGCAGTGCGAACGGTGAGGTGTCCGGGGCGTTGGCTGGGGGCGGCATAGGTGCGTCCCTTCGCTGCGCCCACAAGGGACGACCGTCGAAGCGTTCGGGCCAATACCATGGCCCTCTTCCAGAATGCCGTGCGCCTACCGATATGTCACCATTTGGCATATCCATTCGCCCACCTGGAGTAGGAGCCCCACGTGCATGAATTCGACCCGGGCTACGCCCTCGAGCCCTATGCGACCCTGGCGCGCTCCTACCCGGGCCCGGAGGTCTATCCGGCCGAGGACTTCCGCATCGAGTGGGGCCCGATCTTCCACCGTGGACGGCTCGACGGCACCGCCCGCGTCCTGGTCCTCGGCCAGGACCCCGCCGCCCACGAAGCCATCGCCCGCCGCATCCTCGTCGGCACCGCCGGCCGCCGCTTCCAGGGCTTCCTGGGCAAGCTCGGCATCGACACCAGCTACGTCATGATCAACACCTATCTGTACAGCGTGTACGGCCAGCACGCCGGCAACGCGCACGCCACCGACCCGGACATCGCCCTCCACCGGCACGCCTGGCTCGACGCCCTGACGGGGCACAACCCGATCCAGGCCGTCATCGCGCTGGGCAGCCTCGCCGACACCGCCTTCCACACCTGGCGCAAGACCCCGGCAGGCGCCGCCTTCACCGGCGCCTACCAGCACGTGCTCCACCCCACCTACCCCGACAGCGCCGCCGCATCCGGCGCCGACCCGGTCGAGGCGATGACCAAGCTCCTCACCAGCTGGAACGCGGCGCTCGACGCCCTCCACGGCACGGTCACCGCCGACACCGACCGACCGTTGGTCCGCTACGGCAGCACCCTGACAGCCGCGGACCTCGCCACCATCCCCGAAGCCGACCTGCCGCCGGGTCTGCCCGCGTGGATGCGCTCCGACGAGCCATGGGCCGCCCGAAAGGGGGCCACTTCCGCCGAGAAGCGCGCCACGATCACCGTGCGGATCCCGGAGGACCTCAGACCTTTCTGACGCGGACCCTGAGTGACCGCAGGACACTCCTCCTTCGGCTTACTGAGCAGATGAGGGCCGGAGTGCGTACTCCTTGGCATGCTCCTCGCCGCAGTTGTCTCCCTCTGTGTCTCCGCGCAGTGTGTTGCCGCTCGCCCCGTGCGGTCGGTACGGGCACGGCTTCGCGATGAGAGGACAACGCGAGGTAGAAGCCTGGGGCGCATCCTCCTGTTGTTGTGCGTCGCTGTGGGGGTCCTGCTCGGCGGGGCCGGCTCTGCCGCCTCGCACGCGGTACTCCGTGGGAGCGACCCGGCGGACGGTGCCATCGTCAAGAGAGCACCGACGGTCGTCACCCTCACCTTCACCGAGGGAGTCACGGTCTCCGATGACTCCGTCCGGGTGCTCGACCCTGGCGGTCGGCGCGTCAACGAGGGACGGCCCAGGCATGCCGCGGGGAAGTCCGGCACCGTGCAGACCACGCTCCGCGGGAACATGCCCAGGGGTACGTTCACGGTCGCGTGGCGCGTCGTGTCCGCCGACAGCCACCCGATCTCCGGCGCCTTCACCTTCTCGGTCGGCGAGCCTTCGGCGACGTCGGCGATCGTGCCCCGGTCGTCGGCCGGCGACACAGCCGCGGGGCGTCTCTACGACCTCGGCAGATACGTTGCCTACCTAGGGTTTTCGCTGCTTGTCGGTGCAACGGCCTTCGTGCTGGTGTGCTGGCCGGCCGGCGCAGGGCAGCGTCGGCTGCAACGGCTCGCGGTCGCCGGCTGGTGCGTCCTGTTCGTCTCGACGCTGGCCATGCTCATCCTGCGCGGCCCGTATGAAACCGGCAGCAGTCCTGGCTCCGGCTTCGAGCTCGCCGCGGTGCGTCGGACCCTGGACACCAGGCCCGGCGCGGCGCTGGGTGGGAGAATCGCGCTTCTCACCGTAGCGGGCATCTTCCTCTTCCTGACCACAAGGACGCTGAGCCACACGCCGGTTCGGGACCCACCCGGGAAAGAGAACGCCACGGCCGGTTGGTGGCCGGAGCGGGCAGGACACCGGACTCTGATCGTGACAGGCGTCGTTCTGGCGCTCGCCCTCGCGCTGACCTGGGCGGCAGCGGAACACGCCTCTGTGGGCATTCAAGTGCCGTTGGCGATCCCGGTCGCGATGGTCCACCTCCTGGCCATGGCCCTGTGGACGGGGGGTCTGGCCGCATTGTTCATCGCCCTCCGACGCTCGTCCCAGGACTCTTCACTACCAGTCACTGCCATTTCCCGGTTCTCACGCATCGCGTTCGCCTCGGTCGTGGCTCTCCTCGGCACCGGCATCTACCAGTCCTGGCGTCAGCTCGGCTCATGGGATGCCCTCACCGGCACGTCCTACGGACGATGGCTGACCCTCAAGACCCTTGTCGTTCTCGGGCTGCTGGCCGCCGCGACCTATTCCCGCAAGTGGACAGGCGAGCTGATCCGCGATTCCAGTGAACCGCGTGTCCTGGCGGGCAGAGCGTCCGCCCATGTGAGCGCACTGGTCGGTGTGTCACACGAGGCAGGCGGCAGCCGCTCGCTCCCGGCACCGGACGACGACCCTCCCGCCGTCGGCTCCGGCCCGGATCCCACTGAGCCGGCTGCCTCTCCCAGCCCACGTCGCCGACTGCTCCGCACGGTCGGAACGGAAGTTGCCATAGGCATCGCGGTATTGGCGATCTCCACCGCCCTCACCGGAACGCAACCCGGTCGAGCAACCATCGAGCAGTCCGCCGAAGCCGCCTCGACAACCGTCCCGGGCATTGCCACCGTGCTGGTCCCCTTCGACATGGGCACCCACGGCGGGCGTGGACAGGTACAAGTGACCCTTGAACCCGCGCGCGTAGGTGACAACACGCTGCAGGCGGTCATTTTCGCCGGGGACGGCGGCATCGCAACCGTCCCAGAACTACGCATCACCTTCACGCTGCGCAAACAGAGTATCGGCCCGCTGGATTCCAAGATCGTCAACCGTGGGGGTTACTGAGGCACGGAGAGCGTCAAGCTCCCCATGGCGGGCAGTTGGACGATGAATGTCACGGTACGAACCTCGGAGATCGATCAGATCACCACGACGAAAGACGTGAACATCGCGCCGGACCAAGCTCCGCAGGAATGACGGCAGCCCGCGCGGTTCCTCTCCCGTCCGCGGCCTTCCCTGCGGCCGACGTGCGCCTCGATGCCCACCGGCGCGCCGGACCGGGAACCGAACTGCTGCCCCCGGCAGTCTTCCTGACCGTCAACCGCACCTTCCGGACCCTCGGACGTGGGGGTCGGGTGGAGGCTTCGCTTCCGGATGTGCCTCCGCCACCCGAATGTCGATAAGGTCAAGCTCAAGCAAAACGTCGAACGTTCGGCGGTGATGGATGCACGGGGGCACAAAGTGGCGAATCGTCCGACGGATTGGCATGTGCTGGACCTGGACCGGGATCCGGTCCCCGGGGACCCGTACGAGGTGAAGGAACTCGCCCGCAAACTGGGCGACTTCGCCGACGACGTGTCCTCGGCCCTACGGTCCGTCCGCGGGCTGAGCGGTAACAACGCGGTGCAGGACTGGGCCGGCCTGGCAGCCGACGCGTATCGCGAGCAGTTCGGCGACCTGCCCGGCGAACTGGACAAACTGGAGAAGTCCTACCGGCTGGCGTCCGGGGCGTTGGAGACGTACTGGCCGAAGCTGGAGACCGCACAGGCCGACGCCGACCGGGCCCTCTCGCAAGGTCGTGCTGCCCGCCAGGACCTCGATGCCGCCAAAGCCACCCAGACCAACGCCAATGACTGGGTGAAGCGGGCCGGCGACAAGTCCAAGGAGTACCAGGCCGACCCCAAGCCGGGCGTGGAACCGCCGTCCGCAGAAGAGGTCCGCACCGCCACCCGTAACGCTCTGGACGCCTCCAACGCCCAGAAGTCCGCGAACACCGCCGTCCACGACGCCCAGCAGCGCCTGGACGCGGCGAAAGAACTCGCCGCGCAGGCAGCCCATCTGCGGGACACCGCCGCAAGCACCGCTGAACACGCCCTGCACGAGGCCTCGGACGCCGGCATCAAGAACAAGCACTGGTGGGAGAAGGCGGTCGACTGGGTCGCCGACCACTGGGACGAGATCGTCGCCGTCTGCAAGGTGATCGTCGCCGTCCTCGGCATCATCGTGATGATCATCGGCGGGCCGCTCGCCTGGATCGTGCTGGCCGCAGCCCTCGTGGTGCTCGCCGACACCCTCATCAAATACGCGCAGGGCAAAGCCGGCCTCTGGGACGTGCTCTTCGCTGCGATGGACTGCATCCCCGGCTTCAAGGGCCTGACCACCCTCGGCGGCCTCGCCAAGATGGCCAAGAACCTGCCCGCGCTCCTCAAGAGCGGCAAGGCCCTGGAGAACGTCGCCAACAGCCTCCGCAAGGGCGGCCAGGGCCTGCGGGACGCCTACAACTCCCTGCGCAAGGGCGCCAAGGATGAAATCGGCGCGGGCAAGCCGATGGAGGGCCGCTGCAAGGGCGGCGACCCGATCGACATGGTCTCCGGTGAAATGCTCCTCTCCGAGACGGACGTGGAGCTGCCCGGCCTGCTCCAGCTCGTCATCGAGCGCACCCACATCTCGTCGTACCGCTCCGGAGTCTGGTTCGGCCCGTCATGGACCTCCACCCTCGACCAGCGGCTGGAGGCCGACGCCGAGGGGCTCGTCCTCGCCGCCGAGGACGGGATGCTGCTGGCCTACTCCGTGCCCCGCCCCGACATGGCGGTCCTGCCGCACCACGGCCCGCGCTGGCCGCTGCACTGGGACGGCACCCCCGGCGGAGAGATACGCATCACCGATCCGGCGACCGGCCACACCCGCCACTTCACCCTGGCCGAGCCGCCTCCCGGGGCCTTCAACGGGCTGGTGGCGCTGCCGCTGCGTGGCATATCCGACCGCAACGGCCACCGCATCGACATCGAGCGGCTGGAGGACGGCACGCCCGTCGAGGTCCGGCACAGCGGCGGCTACCGGATCGCGGTCGAGACGCATGAGCGCCGTATCACCGCCCTGCGTCTGCTCGACACCGATGACGGCCCCGAGGGCACCGTCCTGCGCCGCTACGCCTACGACGTCAACGGTGACCTCTCCCGCGTCGTCGACGCGGTGGGCCACGCGGCACTTCTCGCGTACGACGCGGACGGCCGGATCATCGAGCGCGTCGACCGCAACGGCAGCTGGTACCGGTGGGAGTACGACAGCGCGGACCGCTGTGTCCGCGGTACGGGCTCGGACGGCTTCCTCGACTGCGTCATCGACTACGACACCGAGAACCGCGTCAACCGGTACACGGACTCCCTGGGCCACACCACCACCTACCGGTACAACGAACTGCGTCAGCTCACCGCCCGGACGGACGCCGAGGGCAACACCACCATCCGCGAGTGGAACGCCGACAACCGCCTGGACTCCGTGACCGACGCCCTCGGTCGCACCGTCAGCTACGGCTACGACGAAGCCGGCAACGTCGCTTCCCTCACCCGGCCCGACGGACACACCATGCGGGCCGTCTTCAACGACCGGGCGCAGCCCGTAGAGGTCGTCGAAGTGGACGGCGCGACCTGGCGGTACACATACGACGAGCGGGGCAACCGGCTGTCGGTCGTCGACCCGGGCGGCGCCACGACGCGCTACACGTACGACGAGCGGGGCTGCCCGTCCTCGACCACCGATGCCCAGGGCCACACCCGGCGGGTGACCGCCGACCCGGCCGGGCTGCCCCTCGTGCTCACCGACCCGCTCGGCCACACCACCACCGCCCGACGCGACGCGTTCGGCCGCGTCCACACCGTCTCCGACGCCCTCGGGCGCGTCGAACGCTACGGCTGGACCACCGAGAGCAAACCCGCCTGGCGCGAGACCCCGGACGGCGCCCTGGAGACCTGGGAGTGGGACGGTGAGGGCAATCTGGTCGCGCACACCGACCGGATCGGGAACACGGCCCGCTACACCTTCACCCACTTCCACCACCCGGCCACCCGCACCACCGCGGACGGCACGCGGTACACCTTCGGCTACGACACCGAGGCGCGGCTCGCCACCGTCACCGATCCCCGCGGCCTGACCTGGGACTACGAGTACGACGCGGCGGGCCGGCTGGTCCAGGAGACGGACTTCGCCGGCCGGACCCTGCGCTACACGCCCGACCCGACCGGGCAGCTGACCGCCCGGACCAACGGCGCGGGCGAGACGACCACCTTCGTCAGGGACGTCCTGGGACGACCGGTGAAGGAGCACTCGGTCCACGGGACCAGCACCTTCACGTACGACCCGGCCGGGGGCGTGCTCCGCGCCGCCAATGCCACCACCACCGTGGACCACGAGTACGACGTCTTCGGACAGACGCTCTCGGAGACCATCAACGGCCGCACGACGACCTACGCCTACGACGTCCTCGGACGGCGCACGCAGCGGCGCACCCCGGCCGGCACCCTCTCCACCTGGACGTACGACGCCGCAGGCCGGCCCGTGACCCTGGACACCGACGGCAACCGGATCGACTTCGACTTCGACGAGGTGAACCGGGAGACCTCCCGCGCCCTGGGACCCGATCTCTCGCTCACCCAGAGCTGGGACGTCAGTGGCCGGCTGAGCGCCCAGACCGTGTCGCACGGCGGGAGCGCCGCCGGCTCCATCCTGCAGCAGCGTGAGTACGCCTACCGCGCCGACGGCTTCCTCGGCGGGATTCAGGAACTGACGAGCGGCAGCCGGCGCTTCGACCTCGACGCGGAGGGCCGCGTCACCGCGGTGCACGCCCACGGGTGGACCGAGACCTACGCCTACGACAGCGCCGGAAACCTCACACACGCCGACACCCCCGCCCACGCCGGTACCGATCCGGAGACCGGCGCACCGGATCCCACCCGCGAGTTCACCGGCAACCGTCTGCGCCGGTCGGGCCGTACCACCTACGAGTACGACGCCCAGGGCCGGCTGATCCGCCGCCACACACGGCTGCTGAACGGACAGACCCGTACCAGCACCTTCACCTGGAACAGCGACGACCGGCTGACCGGCACCGTCACCTCCGACGGCACCCGGTGGGCCTATCACTACGACCCGGCGGGCCGCCGCACGGCCAAGCAGCGCCTCGCCGAGGACGGCACGGTCGCGCAGGAGACCCGCTTCAGCTGGGACGGCACCCGGCTGGCCGAGCAGATCACCAGCACGGGCGCCGCGACCACCTGGGACTACGCCTCCGGCACCCACCGGCCGCTGACCCAGCTCGACCGGGAACCCGGCCGTTCCGACCCTTCCGTGACCGACGTCCGCTTCCACGCCATCGTCACCGACCTGTCCGGTGCCCCGGCCGAACTCGTCTCACCCGACGGCCGGCTGGCCTGGCAGCTGCGCACCACCACCTGGGGCACGCCCCTCCCCGGCTCCTCCGAGGGCGCCGAGGTGGACTGCCCGCTGCGCTTCCCCGGGCAGTACGCCGACCCGGAGACCGGCTGGCACTACAACTACTTCCGGCACTACGACCCGGATACGGCCCGCTACCTCTCCCCGGACCCGCTCGGCCTGTCCCCGGACCCCAACGACTACGCCTACGTCACCAACCCGTTCACCTTCTGCGACCCGCTCGGACTCGCCTCGATCAACGGCCCTGGAGGGCTGTGGATGCGCGACCCGAACTCCCCGCCGTCGGTCGGACACAACCGCGACAGCGAGTTCCCGAGCAGCTACCGCCAGAGCACCCATGACGCGATGACCGCGAAATGGACCGAGCAGGGCATCGCGCAGGGCGGCACGCCGGTCTACCTGGACGGGCCCAACAAGGGCCAGCGGATCCCGCGCAGCGAACTCGACTGGTTCAACTCCCGCGGTGAGTCCATTCCCGGCGACCCGAAGATCCTGACCTACGAACACCTGCACCCGTGTGTCGACCACTACAACGAGACCGGCTTCAACACCGACCGCGCCGCGCGCGCCGATTTCTACAACGACGTCGATAACCTGGAGCCCATGACCCGCAGCGAGAACTCGCGCGGCGGCTCTCAAATGGACAATTACCGCCAGGACACGGGGCCGAACTACTCCTGCACCTAACGGGGCGGGACAACGAGAAGGAGACAGACGATGGACCTCACATCCACGGTGTCCGCGCTCCCGGGCGCCACACCGGTCGAGGGGCTGCCGGACGCCTGGCACTGGTCGCGCGCGGTGTTCAACTTCGACGCTGTCCTCACCCCGGACAAGAGCCGGTCGTTGCAGATGAACGTCATGGGCCGGTACGACGCGGGGCTGGCCCGCGCCGTTCTGGAGTTCGCCCGTGAGCACAGCGCGGAGTTCGCCGCCGGGGACCGGCCGCTGGTCGCCGTCGGGGGGTTCTCGTATCCCGGCTGGGAGTTCGACACCATTGTCGCGGTGGGTCCCGCCGTGCACGACTACCATTCCCAGGCGCTTCCCGAGCTCCACCAGGCGACGCTTGCGGTCTTTCCCGGATACCGGAACGAATTCTCCGGGACCGAGACCGAGGACGAGGCGTGGGAAAGGTTCAGGAAGATGCTGCAGCCCACCAAGCTGGAGCGCGAGCAGGTGCCCTTCCTGAAGCTGAGCTACACCAACACCCGCACCCAGGGCGGCAGCAAGGGCCCCGACCGCGTTCTGGCACCCCTGTCCCGGCTGCTGCGCGAACTGCCGCTGCTGGAAGACGCGCCCGGCAGTCACGTCGAATGGGAGAACGCGGCCGGCGAGGTCTCCCGGGCCGAGTGGGACACAGCGCTGACCCTTTCCGGGGCCTCTGGGAAGCGCGAGATCACCATCGATGAATTGCTGAAGTACTCCGAGCAGAACGTGACGGGTGCGGGCAGCGGATCGTGACGCGGGTGCGGGCGCGGACCTGGAGCGGGGACACGTGGGACGACCCCCACGAGGACCAGCTGTACGACCTGCTCAGCGAGATGAACCTGCTTCATCGATTCGTCATCGTCGAACGCGTCGATCCGCCACTGCCGGGAGAACACTTCATCCAGGTCCACCTCAACGACGACCTGAGCTGCCTGATCGAGTACCGCGAGGGCGGGCCCCAGGCCCACTTCCAGGCCGACGTCGCCGCCCCGTTCGACATGTACGGCCATGACGTGGTGGCCGACGTGGTCAAGAGCTGGGCCCGCGACGACGGCCGCTGGCGCGACGCCCTGCCCTGGAGACCGCTCCTCGGCAGTGCCGACACCGCCGGCAACGCCGAGGAGCGGCCCTGAGACCGTGGACCGCCTCAGGGAGAGCCGCTCCAGGCACATCGGGCATGGGCCTTCTCCGAAGGCGAGGCCTGGCCGGAGAGCGATCTCACCGAGCGGCAGCCGACGGCTCGTAGCAGAGGCTCGTCATCGGGGAGTGCATGGTCCAGCCCAGCGAGGAGTAGAGCGCCCGGCCCTCGGGCGTACCGACCAGGACGCCGGTCCTTGCACCGGCTTCGTACGCGGTGCTCTGCAGCGTGCGCATCACCAGGCCGCCGAGCCCCTGGCGCCGGTGCTCGGCGGCGGTCTCGACCTGGTCGACCACGACATGGGCGCCTGCCTGAGCGATCTGTCCACGGGCGGCGAAGTGCCCGGCAGGCATGCGGACCAGCACTCGGCCGACACCACCCCGGGTCCAACTGGTGAGCGTGTACCCGGCCGGCACCTCAGGGTGCTCCGGTCCCAGGTGGCAGGTCATCAGAAACCCGGGACTGTCGCACCGCCAGCCCGGCCCGGCCCAGGGCAGGACCGCCTGCTCCTCGGCGAACAGCTTCAGCCACGTCCCGGGCGCGCTCGTCGCGGCGACGATCTTGCGCACATCGGCTTCGGAGGGCTCCGGCAGCACGTGCCGGGCGACGTGCTGGGGCTGCCCGACGTCGATCGTCCACCCCCACGGCTCGTCGATCGGGTCCGAGCTGCCGCGGGAGACGACCCAGCCGCTGATCCACATCCGCACGAGCTCACTGATCCTGGTGTCCGGCATCGCCGCCCGCCCCCTGATGGGTAATAGGTGCTAGTTCGTAGTGCACCTTACTCAACAGGGGTGGGATTTGACCATAGGAGCACGTCGCCCGACCGAGGACCGCAAGCGATCGCCACCGGACATGGCGGCCTCAGTCGACCAGCGCGCCGGCGGACAGATTGGCGATGGTTCCGGTCATGGCTCCAGCCCGATCCGAAGCCAGGAACGCGGCTGTCTCCGCGATTTGGGAGAGCGTGGGCAGCCTCTTGAGAAGCGTCCCCTGCACCATCCCCCCGCCTTCGAGCATTTCCTGGACCGACTGCCCGGCCGCTGCCGCGGTCTGCTTGAAGAGGTCCTTGGTGTAGGAACCGGCTGCCGGCGCATCGACGACAGCGTGTGGACGGATGCAGATCACCCGGATGTTGTCGGGTGCCAGCTCCGCGGCCAGAACCCGCGAGAAGGCCTCCTTGCCGGCCGCGCTCACGCTGTGCCCCAGGATGCCGCGCACCGCCAGTTTCGAACCCGGCTCGGACAGGGTCAGGATGACGCCAGGACGCTCGCGGCCCATGTGCCGTGCCACAGCCTTGCTGGTGATGAACAACGTCCGCAGAAAGCCATCGATCGGCCGCATGAACTCTTCCAGCGAGAGGTCCGCCAGCAAGGTCCCCTGGTCGTGCATGACACTCACGGCGTTCAGGGCGATGTCGATGGTGCCGGCCGTCGCCGCGACCGCATCGGCGTGCTTCTCGACCGCCTGTTGATCGAGAACGTCGACCTGCGCGGTCTCGACCCTTCCACCTGTGGCGGCGATATCACGCGCCACGGCGTCGAGCTTCGCCTGCGTCCGCCCGGCGATGAAGACCCTCGCGCCTTCCCGGGCGAACACCCGCGCGACGGCGCCGCCGATGGCGCCCCCGCCTCCATAGATCACGGCGTTCTTGTCGCCGAGCAGCAATCCACTCATGGTGTCCTCCACAGGTGACTGGTTCTTCCGGATGATGACGCAGGCAGCGCGGTGTGATCTCTTCCGGCGGCCTGTCGGTCAGTCGCGTCTCTGACGCTGGATCTCTTCCGCGATGCGCTTGATGCGGTTCAGTCGCGCATCCCACGTCTTGCCGACCTCATTCAGCTGCCGGACGGCACGGGCCAGCTGCGCCTCGTCGACCTCGTAGCGCCGCTCGCGGCCCATCGGTGTCGCGTGCACGAGGCCTGCGCGATCGAGGACGCCCAGGTGCTTGGTGACCGCTTGGCGCGAGATCGGGAGACGCTCGCTCAGGCTGGTCGGCGTACCGACTCCTTCCGCGAGCAGCAGGTCGAGCAGGCGGCGCCTGCTCGGGTCGCCGATCGCCGACCAGAGTTCGTCGTCGACGGCGACGGTCACTGCGTCACCGCGGAAGGGGCGTAGCTCTGCAGCCTGGGCAGGAACAGGTCCCAGCCGCGCTCGTGGTCGTGGAAGGACTCCTCGAGCACGGCGGCTTCCCAGCCCTTCTCCCGCCAGCCGCTCTCGGTCAGGCGCACGACCGTGCCGTCTCCGGAGGGCTCGAGCTCGAAGGTGACCAGGAGAGAGTTGTCCGCATCGGGCAACTGACCCTCAGGAGCGACCCAGCGGAACGCGAACCTGCGGGGCGGATCCACGTCGACCACCGTGATCGCTTCGACCCCGGCACGGTCGCCCCACACCAGTTCGCCGACCGCTCCTGGCGCAGGCTCGAACGACGCGTCATCGGACCACCACATCTTGATGTGCTCGGGACGACTCACCACATCGAACACGATCTCCGGTGCCGCGTCGATCCGGATCTCGCGCTCCAACTTTCCGAACTCCATCACGGACCCTCCGATAGGCAACCATTGGTTGCACATGACTCTAGTGGCGGCACCGGCCATCCGCAACCTCTTGTTGCGCAATGAGCGCGAGTGCGCTCCGCGGCGACATCACCCGATCCACGACTCTCTTGACAACTGCCCACGCACCTGACGGGCAACTACCCGCTGCACAGCCGCAAGCCGACCGCACCGGGCGTCGCGTTCATCGGCGACGCCGTCCTGACCGGCGATCCCCTGTGGGGATGCGGGTGGGCCCTGCAGTCCGCGCTATGGCTGGCAGAGGCGGTCGCCCCAGCCGCAGCCGGCCAGGACCACCTCGACAGGTCACTCGCGATGTACGCGCGCAGGCACCGGCGCCGGCTGCGCGGCCACCAGTTTCTGGCCGCCGACTTCGCCAAGGCCCGTCCGTTCTATCCCATGGAGCGGCTGATGTTCTCGGCGGCAGCGCGCGATGAATCGGCGCCCCGGCACATGCATCTGTTCGCATCCCGCCTGATCGGTCCGCTGCGCTTCTTGAACCCGGTTGCACTGGCCAAGGCCTCACCCGTCAACATCAAGCATCGCGGGGCGACTGCGCCACCCGCGGCCCTGTCACACACCGAGTCATGACCGGCTCCCCTCCCTGCTCACGCGCGCTCGGCGATCATGCCTACGACGTCTACGGCGATCTCGATCGCCCGTGCCGCGAGTGGGGAGTGGGTCCGATCCGCCTGCCACAGCAGGAAGATCTCGCGTGGCGGGAGCGCCGGCCGGAGTTCGTGGATGGACAGCGACTCATCGGAGCCGACGTCGGCACCGCCGACGGCGAGCTGCGGCAGTACCGCCACACCCATGCCGGCGCGCACCATCGACAGCACGGTTTCGTTGCCGGCGGTGCGGAACACGATCCGCGGCCGTACGCCGCGGTGTGCGAGCGCCTGCTCCAGCCGGGCCTGGTCGCAGATCGGTGGGTGCGCCACCATCGGTGCGGCGTCGAGTCCGGCCGGATCCACCGGTCCGTCGGGGAAAGTGCCGCGGCGTGCCACCAGCAAGTAGGGATCGTCGAGCAATTTGAGGTGTTCGACGTCGCCGTCGACACGGCCGTCGAAGAACATCAGGTCGAGTTCACCGACGTGTGGCCGGTCGGTCTCCTCCTCGAACAGCCTGATGTCGCAGCCGGGGTGCTCGTCCCGGAGCCGGCGGACGACCAGCGGCAGGATCACGTTGGACACGCTCTGGAAGGTGCCGATGTCGACCCGGCCGTCGCCGGCCTTGAACCGGTCCACGGCCGCTGCCATCGACTGGGCCTTCGCCAGCAACTCGCGTCCGTGTGCCAGCACCACGGCGCCGAGCGGGGTGATCCGCACCGGTTTCGGCCCGCCGGGCCGGTCGAACACGGCACCGCCGACGGCTTTCTCCAACGCCGCGATCTGCTGACTCACCGTCGACTGGGTGTACCCCAGCCGCGCGGCGGCCCGCCCGAACGAGCCCTCGTCAGCGACGGCGGCCAGCGTGGTGAGATGCCGCAGTTCGACGTCAGGCACGGGGCCCCTCGGAGCTCATAGACATCGCTGATCGTGATTGCTTCGATCGGATTCTATCGCTTTTCGCGATGGATGGCCTGGCCTAGCGTGGGGTTCATGACCCACAACCTTTCCCACGGCGAGAAGCTCGTCGAAATCAGCGATATCGAGCTGTGCGTCGAGACCTTCGGAAACCCCGCGAACCCGGCGGTCCTCCTCATCGATGGTGCGGCCGCCTCCATGCTCTGGTGGGAAGCCGAACTGTGCGAACAGCTCGCACACGGCGACCGGTTCGTGATCCGCTACGACAACCGGGACACCGGCAGATCCACCAGCTACCCGCCCGGGCACCCGGGCTACACGTTCACCGACCTGGCCGGGGACGCACTCGGCATCCTGGACGCCCTGAACATCGAGCGCGCCCACATCGTGTGCCGGTCCATGTCCGGCGGAATCGGGCTCATTCTCGGAGTGGGCCACTGCGACCGGGTCGCGTCACTGACGTTCGTCTCCACGTCCACGGGCGACGACCACCTCCCACCGCCGTCGGCCGAGCTCACCGACAACACCCCCGCCGACCCGGACCCCGCCGATCACGCCGCGGTGGTGGACTTCGTCTTCGCCTCGGCAAAGGCGTACTCGGGCGGCTCGCCCTATTTCGACGAAACCGCCACGCGTGCGCTGGTCGAGCGGGACGTGACCCGCACACGCAACATCGCGTCCACCCTGACCAACCACTACGCGATGACCTTCGACGGGCCGTCCCACGGCTTCGCCGACATCAAGGCGCCCACTCTGGTGGTGCACGGCGACCATGACCCGTTCCTCCCACTCCCCCACGGGCAGGCGCTGCGCGACACGGTTCCCGGCGCTCAGCTGCTGGTCCTGGAAGGCGCGGGGCACGACCTCCCGATGCCGCTGTGGGACGTGTTCGTACCCGCTCTGATCCGGCACACCACAGGCGGCCGGACATGACCCGGTTGCGTTCGGCCCTCTGGCTGCCGATCTTCGACGATCTCGCCGAACCGATGGTGGTCGCACATCTCGCCGCCGAGGCGGAGGAGGCCGGCTGGCACGGCGTGTTCGTATGGGACCACCTGCGCTGGCGGGCGCCGATCCGGCAGGTGGCCGACCCCTGGATCACGCTGGCCGCGATCGCCACCGCCACCCAGGACCTTCGGCTCGGCCCCATGGTCACCCCTCTAGCCCGCCGCAGGCCCCCCAAGGTCGCCAGGGAGACCGCGACGCTGGACCGGCTCAGCGGCGGCCGCCTCACCCTCGGCGTCGGTCTCGGCAGCGACCGCTTCGCCGACGAGCTCCGCGCGACCGGCGAGGAACTCGACGACCGCCGGCGGGGGCAGATGGTCGACGAGTCCCTGGAGATCCTCACCGCCGCATGGTCCGGCAAGCCGGTGCACCACCACAGCCGGCACTACACCGTCGACGGCATCTCCTTCCTCCCCCGGCCGGTGCAGCGGCCCGGCGTGCCGGTGTGGGTGGCGGGGCTTCCCGGCAACGTCAAACCGCTGCGCCGCGCAGCCGGGCACGACGGCTTCTTCCCGGTCAATCTCGAACACCCGGACCAGCTCGCCGACATCGTCGCCACCGTCACCGAGCTCCGCCGGGGACGGACGACCCCGTACGACATCGCCGTCGCCCTCCCACCCGGCGCCGATCCGACGCCCTACGCCACAGCGGGAGCCACCTGGTGGCTGACGGAGTTCCCACCGGAAACGGTGTCGCTGGACCAGGTGCGAGGCGTACTGCGCGACGGCCCGGTAGAGCCTTGAGACATCGACATCCGCACGACCGACAACATGTCGAAATCGGTATCGAGAGGATACGGTGACCGTGATGTCCGACCAGCAGGGAACCCAGACACCGCCGAGCTCCGAGCCGGCCGCGGGTGAGCACGCGACCGGAGCTACCGAACTCTTCGACTACGACGCGGAGTTGCGGCTGTACAACGAGCGCTTCCGCGCCGCTGCCCGGGTCGGCTCCCACGACCGAGTGCTCGACATCGGCTGTGGCACGGGCCAGACCACGCGCGAGGCGGCCCGCGCCGCCGTCGCCGGAAGCGCGCTGGGCGTCGATGTCTCCGCACCCATGCTCGAACGGGCCCGTCAGCTCAGTGACGAGCAGGCACTGCCCAACGTCAGCTACCAACTGGCGGACGCCCAGGTTCACCCCTTCCCACTGACGCATTTCGACCTCTGTATCAGCAGGTTCGGAACGATGTTCTTCGCCGACCCGGTCGCCGCGTTCACCAATATCGGGCGCGCTCTGCGTCCCGCAGCGCGCCTCGTGCTGCTGGTCTGGCAGGACCGCGACCGCAATGAATGGGCGTCAGCGATCCGCCAAAGTCTCACTGCCGCAACCGCCGCACCCATCCCGCCCGCCCCCGGTCGGGACGCGTTCTCCCTCGCCGACCCGGGCAGCACGGAAGACATCCTGACGGCGGCCGGCTTCACGGACGTCACCTTCACCGACGTGCACGAGCCTGTCTACTACGGCCCGGACACCGTCACCGCCTTCGACAATGTGCTGCGCCTGCTGAAATTCCAGGACCTGCTGGCCGACCTCGACGCCGCGACCGCTGAGCAGGCACGCACGCGGCTACGCGCCACCCTCGCCGCCCACGACACCGGCAACGGCGTGTACTTCGACTCCCGTGCCTGGATCATCACAGCCCACCGCCACTGACCAGCACGACGCACCACCGTCCCGGACGGGGCTTGTCGAAAGCACCGCATGGGAACAGCGACGATGCCAAAATCCAGTATGCGAAGAGCGATGGCGGTCCTGGCCGCTTCCATGATGGTGGTGCTGGCCGGTTGCGGGGGCGGGGACTCCGACTCGGCGTCGGTGGCCTGGACGAGCCCGTGCGACCTGCTGACCACCGCAGAGGTCGAGCAGGCGATCGGCGCCAAGGTAAAATCGGATGTCATCGAGGGCAGTTACGGCTATGAATGCCACTGGCGGCAGCCTCAAGCCCTCAGCACCTGGGTGGTGTGGCTCAAGGTCAACAAGAGCAGAGCCCAGTGCGGTGAACCGGGCACGCGCATAGCCGACGAACTGGATGTCAATGCCTACAAGGGCACGAGCGACGGGGTCGTGAGAGTCGGCGGCCCGTACAAGGACCACTGCCTGCGCCTGACCAGCTTCGTATCCACCACTCCCGGAGAGACCGTCACCGAGGACCAAGCCGTCGACCTCATGCGCACGATCAGACGCCGCCTGGAGTAACGGGCCGGCGCGACGCGCACCCGCCTCTCATCCCTTCAGTCCTGTCTGCGCGAGCCCTTCCACGAAGTGCCGCTGGGCGAAGGCGAAGACGATCAGGACATCCCCCGCGGTTTCGGCCCGCGGGCGCCCCGTCGGGGGCCGGTCGGTGCAGGGCTGTCAAGAAGGCGGCCAGGGTGACGGCCGCTTCCGTGGCGCGCGGGGCGGGGGCGCGGTCGGCAGGCTCGCCCGGCACCCAGGTCGTGACGAGCCAGGGCCGCGGAAACCGTTCGGACGGCTCACCGAGGCGCTGCGGGACGGGAATCTGCAGGGGAAGGTGCGGGGCGAGGATGGGCAGCCAAGCGTGCTCCTTGCGCAGCAGCGCGTCCGCGGACTGTGTCGCCCAGGGCAATCGGACGGCGAGGTCGTCGCCGAGGCGCCACACTTGGTTGTCCCAGCCTCGCGCTCCGAGCTTCAAGGGGCGATCCGCCAGGTCCGGATGCTGCTCACGCAGCAGATCCCGGATCAATTCCCCGTTGATGTCCATCTCGGTGGCTGTCATGAGGGGCAACGGTAGTTGGGGACCGGCCTGCCTGGCTTGCGGGCGAACCCGAGTCGTGCCCGGCGGCGAGCCAGAACGGTCCGCCGCCCCGAACAAGCCCCCTACCCGGCATTGTCCACGCGGAAGGCGCGCCGGTAGGCGGCAGGCGTGGTGCGCAGGGCCTCGTGGAAGCGCCGGCGCAGGTTGACGGCCGAGGAAAGGCCGACCCGGCGCGCGATGGTCTCCACCGGCAGGTCGGTCTCCTCCAGCAGGGCCCGGGTGGCGGCGATCCGCCGGTCCAGCAGCCAGCGTCCGGGGCTGATGCCCAGCTGCTCGGTGAAGTGCCGGGTCAGTGCCCGGACGGACCATGCACGGCCCCACGAACACCGCCCGGCGGTTGCCGCGTCAGATTCAGTTCTCCTTGATCCAGACCACGTGGTGAGGCCCGCGAGCGGTCCTTGCATGCCGGATTCAGGATCAGGCGCTGAGCGCCGTACCACCCCGTGCCCCAGGCTCCGCACCAAGCGTTGGGTCACGGATGAAACCGCCACCGGCCTTCGGAGATGACGTCCACCTTGTCGTCACTGACGCGAACAGCCGTCTCGTCGTCGATGAGGTAGATCGGGAAGTCCGCCCGCGCGGCGATGCGATCAGCCCAGGCCTCGTCCCGTTCCGGGAAATCCGGCGAGTTCAGGTGCGGCTTCAGGTACCAGTCGAAGAGACCGAACGGCGGGTCCACGGTCGTCGCGCCGAGCACATGGAGGTCAGCAGCGTCCCCGATCACGTCGGCGGAGTGCTCGGTGAGATTCCGGCTGAAGATCATCGATCCGGCACTCACTCCCACATACACCCGACTCTCCAGCACCTCCAGGAAGCCGCCGGCCAGGTCGTTGTTGGTGATGCTGCGCGCGAGGTGGTAGTGATTGCCGCCCTCGACATAGATGACGTCGGCGTGGAGCAGCCGGTCGAGCACCATCCGCCGGGGCAGGCCGTTCAGCTCCAGGACGTCGAACTCCCGCCAGCCGAGACCGTGCAGCCTGCTCATGTCCGCAACGAGCGACCCGTGGTCCCCGGGCTCGGCGAGGGACGCCGTGGGAATGTATGCGACGTTCGCCGACCCGAACGGCTTTCCCAGTGTGTCCCGCAGCGCATCCTGCAGTGTCTCGTTGCGCAGCCCGCTCGACGTCAACAGAAGCTCCATCCGGCGAGCCAACCACGGCCGACAGGCGCGCGCAACGAACTCTTGATCACCATGACTGTCCTGGCATGACGGCATCGGAAACAGGCACTCGGCCGCCGGGAACGAGCTGGCCGGGCGCCGGGCTTCGGTGCTCGCGCGCAGCGATCGGCGTGCAGCCGATGACCAGGTGTCCCCACGCTGATCGCCACCACCCGCGGTCCTGGCCGCCAGGCCTTGCGGACACCGCGTTCGATGGCCTGCTTCAGCGGCCCGCGGTGGCGCCGCCGCCCAGGCACTACTGGACAATCACCGATATTCTGGAGGCATGACGCATCCGTCGCAGAACGCCGCGAACGGACCGCCGGACGCGCTCGCCGCCGCCCGAACGGCGGTCAGCGGGTACCTGGATCGGCAGGTGGCGGTCGGCACGTCGGGCGCTGCGGACCAGCTGAGCCGATGGCAGGTCACCGGGACCACCGACGAACACATCGCCGAGGCGACCGCCCAGGCGGCCTGGGACCAGGTCGGCGACAAGCCCAGCGGTCTGTACGTGACCGGTCTCGAGGACCTGCGGAAGGAGTACGCCCGGCTCTGGCACGAGGCAGACCTCGTCACCCGCGGGTTGCAGCAGCTCGGTCATGATGTGGCCGGACTCGACATCCCCCACTCCCCGGACGACGAGGGCGCGTGAGTACGCCATAGAGGTCGATGGCCGTCCCGCTGCAGCACGGCGAACTCATCGCCGCCGGAGGCGCGCGATGAGTTCGCCGCGCTGTACGGCGAGGACAACCCGCCCCGCCCCTGACGAGGACAGCACGCGCCAGGTCACTGCCCCTCGGGCAGATTCAGCTGCCAGGAGACGCCGAAGCGGTCGTTCACCCAGCCGAACTTGGTACTGAAGCCGTACGAGCCCAGCGGCATGAGCTCCGTGCCCTGGTCGGCGAGGGCAGCGTAGAGGCGGTCGAGCTCGGCCTCGGTGTCGCAGTTGACGAACAGCGACACCGCCGGGGTGAACCCGAATTCGTGCTTGACGTAACTGTCGATGCACATGAACCGCTGTCCGGCGAGCGAGAACGTGGCGTGCTGAACCGTGCCCGCCTCACCGGGGCCGTCAGCCCCGTAGCGGGTGATGTCGACGACGCCTGAGTCCTCGAACAGCGACGTGTAGAGGGTCAGCGCCTCCTCTGCCCTGCCTTCGAACATGAGGAAGGTGGTGATCTTCTGCGGCATCGAGGCCATGGTGCTGCCCTCCGGGTGATGACGTTGGTCCTTAGAGGACGAGGCTAGGACCCACCGCTGACGCCGGCCTCACGGACACACGTCGCGGCCACTCGGGGTTGAGCCACTCGGACACATGTCCGTGGGTGCGCGGCAGGAACGCGACCCGACTGCGGTGGGGCGCCCAGCGGCCGCCCATCACGGTCGCCGCCGTACCCCGCGCCACATCCTCGGCCGGCCGCCGGCTTGCCAAAGCGGAACGTCGTTCCGTATCGTTAATCGGAACGCGGTTCCGTTTGCTCACGATGTCGGAGCAGGGGCCGCGGAGGCCACAGGGGCCGCAGCGGCCCGACGGCCAAGCCCTGTATTGCCACCACGCTTCACCCGCAATGGAGGAACACGGTCATGCAGTACCGCACTTTGGGCCGCACCGGTGTGCAGGTCAGCTCCCTCGCACTCGGCGCGATGAACTTCGGCAGGATCGGGCGCACCACCCAGGACGAGGTCACCGCCATCGTCGACGCCGCCCTTGAGGGCGGGATCAACGTCATCGACACCGCCGACGCGTACAGCGGCGGCGAGTCGGAAGAGCTGGTCGGCAAGGCCATTGCCGGCCGTCGCGACGACATCGTGCTGGCCACGAAGGCGAGCCTGCCGATGGGTGACGAGCGCAACCGTCAGGGCAGTTCGCGCCGCTGGCTGGTCACCGAGCTGGACAACAGTCTGCGCCGTCTCGGTGTCGACCACGTCGATCTCTACCAGATCCACCGGTGGGACCCGAGCACCGATGACGAGAAAACGCTGTCGGCGTTGACCGACCTGCAGCGCGCGGGAAAGATCCGTTACTTCGGCTCCTCGACGTTTCCCGCGTACCGCATCGTGCAGGCCCAGTGGGCCGCTCGCGAGTACCACCTGCGCCGTTACGTCACCGAACAGCCCAGCTACTCGATACTGCAGCGCGGCATCGAGACCCACGTGCTGCCCGTGACCGAGCAGTACGGGCTCGGGGTGCTGGCGTGGAGTCCGTTGGCCTCGGGCTGGCTGTCCGGCGCGATCCGCGAGGGCAAGGACATCACCACCAGCCGCTCCACGTTCATGCCGCAACGCTTCGACACCGCCATACCCGCCAACCGGGCCAAGCTCGATGCCGTCGAGCAGCTGGCCAAGGTCGCCGACGAGGCCGGCCTGACCTTGATCCAGCTCGCACTCGGATTCGTGACCGCGCATCCGGCCGTGACCACCGCACTGATCGGCCCCCGCACCCTGGACCACCTGCGCTCGCAGCTCGCCGCCGCCGACACCGTGCTCGCCGCCGACGTACTCGACGCCATCGATGCCGTCGTCGCCCCCGGCACCGACCTGGCCGCACACGAGAAGAACGACACCCCGCCCGCGCTCCTCGACCCGGCACTGCGGCGCCGCTGACCGCCGAGCCCACTCTCGCGGGCGGCGCCTGAGGCATCCCGACTACCGGTGCTGCCCGATGCGTTCCCCGCCCGCGCGTACCAGGAGGCCGGGGCAGCCGGCGGGGTGCTCGTGAACGAAGCTGAGCGCCGCCGCCCGCGCCGGTTTCGCTCGTTCAACTGATGGCCACGGCCCGGGCGCACCGGGAACAGCCAAGGACGGCCGCGGTCGGCTGACGGGCAGCCCCGAGCCACCACCCGCCGGCCGTCCGGAGACGGCGGGCGGGCCGTGGAGCGCCCCGCCGACGGGTGACTCACGCCGCGCGCTTCAGCTCCGCCGCACCGAAGGAGACGTCGAATCGGTCGCACCAGATGCTGACGCTGGTGTAGGTGGCCAGGTCGATGTCGGCGGGCAGGTCGTAGTTCTGGTCGCCCTTGTTGCCTTTGAGCTTGCCGAGACTGACATGCTTCCCGTCGTCGAAGACCCGCCAGCCCGCCGTGCCCTTCTTCACCGGAGCGTCGGTGACCAGGACCCGCAGGTCGGGGCCATTGCTGGTGTCGAGACCCTCCAAACGCAACGTCCGCTTTCCGTCCGCGAGTTGGATGATGCGTACAGAACCCTTCGTCGCGTGCTCGTGGCTGATCAGCTCGCCGGTCGCAAGGACGGACGGCATCGCCCGCCCGCCATCGGCCTTGGCGGGGGCGGCGGTCGGCACCGCGTCGTTGACCGTCTCGTCCACCCACAGCTTCCACGGCTGGAACCAGTACAGGCCCACGGCCAGCAGCAGCACCGCGATGCTGGACAGGGCGATGCCCAGCGGCTTCTTCAGAAAAGTGAGCAGTGCAGTGACCGCACGCATGATGCTGATTCCCTCTCTCGTTCTTCGAAGAGGCCGGATCCCCTGCGCCCCTTTGTGCCATCCAGCTAAGCGGAACAAGGGGTCCTGGTGCGCCCTCACGCTGATGACGAAAGTCTTACGTGGGTGCGGTGTCGTCCGGACGGAGCTGGCCGCCGATCGCACGTTCCGCAAGCGGTTCGGCCGGGAGATCGAGGCCGCGCGCCGGGTCGGCGGATTCCATACGGCGTCGGTGGTCGCCGCTGATCCCAACGGCGAGCCGCCCTGGCTGGTCACCGAGTACATCCCGGGCCCCTCGCTGCATGACGTGCTGCGCCGGCACGGCGCGCTCCCCGCCAAGACCGTCCAGACCCTGGCCATCGGTGTCGCCGACGGCCTCGAAGGCATCCATGCTTGCGGGATCGTGCACCGCGACCTCAAATCCAGCAACATCATCGTCGGCGAATCCCTCGAGTCCGCCCTCGCCATGCTGCCGTCCCACCTGTCCGAACTCGTCACCCGCTGCCTCGACCACGACCCCACCCGGCGGCCGACCCCCACCGAGGTCGTCGAGCAGCTCTCCGTGAAGGGATCGTCGGCCGGGGACCGGCTGCCGCCGCCCGTGCGCCCGATGGTCGATCTGCACAACGCGTCCACTGCGTAAGGCGATGACGGGTGCGGTGTCCCCGCCGGCGCTGGAGCGAAGCCGAATGGTCTGGCTTGAGTGAATGCCTCAGGCGGGCTTCCCCTCCTGGACGAGCTGGGGCTCACTCCGGCGGTCGGGCTGAGGGGGCTGAGGCAGTTCGGTGCGGGTGCGGACCGGGGACAGGAGGACCGGCAGGAACGCGACGGCCATCAGCCCGCCGCCCACCCACAGCGTGGTGCGCAGTCCGGCGAACTCGCCGAGCATCCCGGCCACCGCGGAGCCGACTGCGATGGCGCCGGTGAGCAGGAAGCGGAAAGTGGCGTTCATGCGGCCGAGGAGGGCGTCCGGGGTCAGTTGCTGGCGCAGACTCACACCGAGCACGTTGTCGACGCCCATCTTGAAGGTGACCAGAAGCCAGCCGGCGCCCGCCACATACAGCCACCCGCCGCGGTCGATCAGCGGCACGAGGAGGGCTGCGGGGGCCAGACACAGGCCGACGAGTCCGAGGGTGCGGCCGTAGCCGAGGCGCGCGGCGATGGCGCGGGCGGTGCGGGCGCCGAGGAAGATACCGACACCGCCGATCGCCCAGTACAGGCCCAGTACTCCCTCGGGCAGGTGGAGTTCCCGCACGAACAGGATCGGAAGCAGGGTGTTCACGATCACCGCACCGAGATTGAGCACGGCTGCGGTGAAGGCGAGGGCCCGCAGCTCCGGGTTGCCCAGTACGTGCCGCAGGCCCCGGGCCATCTCCGCACGCAGGGATGTGGTGCGATCTTGTCGGGCCGGGGTCTGCTGTGATGTGCGTACGCCCATGAGTCTGATCGCCGAGGCCAGATACCCGGCGGCGCTGCACGCCACCGCGAACGGCGCGGTGAGCAGCTGAACGAGACCGCCGCCCGCGCCGCGGCCCGCGACATTGCCCGCGGCCTGAAGGCCGACCATCGCGGCATTGGCCCGCACCAGTCCGTCCCGGCTCACCAGTTGCGGCAGCATGGTCTGCGAGCCGACATCGAAGAACACGGTCGCGCAGCCGTTGAGCAGCACCACGGCGTAGAGCTGTCCGAGAGTGAGCCGATCCAGCCACCAGGCCACCGGAACGGAAACGAAGAGCACCGATCGCACCAGATCCGCGACGATCAGCACCCGCCGCTGCCGCATCCGGTCCACCCAGGCCCCAGCGGGCAGCCCGATGAACAGGAAAGCGGCCGTGCCGAGGGCTGCGAGCAGGCCCACCTGTCCGGCGCTCGCGTCCAGTGCGGTGACGGCGAGCAGCGGGACGGCGACGTACGCGATGTTGGTGCCCAACTGGCTGATCGCGGTCGCGGTGAACAGGGCGCGGAAGTCGGGTATCTGCCACAGGGAGCTCGCGGTGCTCGGTGGCCGGGCCGGTGATCTGAACATGGCGCACAAAGTGCCCCACGGTTCGCTGCGCGCCCCAATGATTTAGCGTGAACAAAATGCTGCAGATCGAGTTCACGGCCGAGGACGTGGCCCGCACCCGCTTCGCGGTCTCTCCCCTGTGGGAGGTCGTGGCCAGTGTGCGGGTCCTCAAGGGCGCCGATGAACAGGGCCTGCACCGCCGCTGGACCGACCAGGTCCGCCCCCGCCTCGCGGCCGCGAAGCTGGACCTGGCTCCGCTCTCCGCCCTGGTCCAGGTCCCCACGTACGGCATCCCCGGCTTTCTGGTCCCGCCGCCGACCACCCCGCAGCCCTCCCTCGACGTGGAACTGGCGACGCTGCGCGCGACCCCGTTCGACCTCCTGCGGACCTCCTCCGACGCGGCCCAGCCGGGAGTGGAAGCCCTGCGCGCAGACCCGGAGCGCGGCCTGGGCCGGCTCGCGGACACCATCGCCGCCTACTGGGACGTGGCGATCGCCCCGCACTGGCCGCGCATCCGTACCCTCCTCGAGGGCGACATCCTGCACCGCGCCCAACTCCTGGCCGAGGGCGGCGCCCGGCGTCTCTTCGACGACCTCGACCCCCAACTCGGCTGGGACTCCGGCACCTTGAACCTGGCGCACCGTTTCGTCAGCGGCGAGCGCACCCTGGACGGCCGCGGCCTGCTGCTGTGCCCCTCGGCCTTCATCTGGCCGCGCATCTTCTCCACGATCGGCTACGACCCCTGGCAGCCGACCCTGCGCTACCCGCCCCGCGGCGTCGGCACCCTCTGGAACCCCCGCACCGTCCCGACCCCGACCGCCCTGTCCGCCGTCCTCGGCCGCTCCCGGACCCTGCTCCTCGCCCATCTCACGACCCCCGCCACCACGACCGACCTCGCCGCCCGGACCGGCCTGACCGCCGGTGGCGCATCACAGCATCTGACGGCCATGCGAGCAGCCGGCCTGGTCACGGCCCACCGGACGGGACGCCTGGTGCTCTACGCGCGGACGAGCGTGGCAGAGGCACTGCTGACAGCCGGGGACTAGACCGTTGGTGTTGCAGCATGATCCGCCGCCGAACGCCTACGCGAAGCCGCCAGAAGGGCCAACGTTGCCTGGCCTAATCACCATCGCGGCACAGGCAGAAGGGGTGACCGGCCGGGTCGAAGAGCACCCGGACGCTCTCCTGCGGTTGGAACTCCGCCACGGTGGCGCCCAGGGCGACCGCCTCGGCGACCGCTGAGTCCAGGTCTCCGACCTGGAAGTCGAAGTGCATCATCGGGCGCTGGGCGCCGTCGACCGGTGGCCACACCGGAGCCCGATAGCCCTCCGCCTGCTGGAACACGAAGAACGGCCCTTGCGGAGAGGCGGCGACGATGGCCGTTCCCGGCTCCTCGTGCCCGATATGCCAGCCGAGAAGTTCGGCGTAGAACCTCGCCAAGCGACTGGGGTCCGCCGCTTCGATCGTGGTGCCCCACCACATACCGCCTGTTCGAGATCGCATGCCTGAGCCTAGCCCGGGCCACCGGCACAGGCACAGGAACAGGCACAACGATGCCGGCCCCCGGCCCATCTGATCGTGGGTTCATATGCGTCCCCGGGTGACGCACAGACCTGGGAGACGCGGGTCTGATCGACCTGCTCCGCGCCTGGGAGCCGGAAGAGTAGGACCTGACGGTGCACCACCTCCCGCACCGGGCCGACAGGTTCCCGTACCGGAGAAGCGCCGGCCGTCGTCGGAGTCAAAGCCCTGCCCGCCCAGCGGGTGGACTCAGTGGCCACCGGGCGTGTCGGTGACCGGCGGCAGGGACGGCCAGGGCGTGGGGCCGGCTGAAGGTGGCGGCCAGGAGTAGTCGTACGGTGGCGGGCTCCACGGTGCGTGGGCAGGCGGTGGTTTGAACGGTCCTGCCCGATTGGCCATGAGGATCAACATCGTCGCGGCGAAGACCACGCTGACGACGATAAGGGCCAGGCCGAGGGGGTTTCGGGGGTTGTAGTAGTAACGACTGGTTCCCCAGTTGCTTCGTTTGAAGACCGGCTCGTCCTCGTCATGCACAGGCTGCGTCCCAGGTCGAAGGTGTTCCGGGGCCGGCATCGTCCAGCGGGCCTCCGCTCGCTCCCGCCGGGAGCTGATGGCACTTTAGGTCAGGAGGTGCGGCCTGCCGAACGGGGGGGGTGGTCGGGAAGTATCCCGTCACGGAGCGAGCAAGGCCGTCGCGGCGCTTCATGGCGTCGTCAGGCTCGGGGAGTTGCCGCTCGGCCTGGACGACGAAAGACAGCGACCACCTACACGCGGCGACCCGCCGCCTTCGACCGCTGCATCCCTGCGGCCGCTCAGCCCTGTCCGCTCTGCAGCGTGAGGCCCAGGCGGGATTCGGCGGCTTCCAGGGCCAGCCGGACGGCTCCCAGGGCCACGCCCTGGCCGCCCAGTTGGGAGGCGTCGATCACGGTGGGAACCAGGGTGTGGCCCTTGAGGTGGCGGCGGATCGGGTCGAGGAGGATGTCGCCGGCCTCGGAGATTCCACCGCCGATCACCAGGTGGCCGGGGTCGAGGAGAAGGAGCAGGACGGCCAGGCCGCGGGCGAAGCGGGCGGCTACCCGGTCGACGACGGCCAGGGCGACCGGGTCGCCGTCGGAGGCCGCGGTGAAGAGCGGGGCCAGGCCGCTGCGGCCGTCCGTCAGTCCGGGTGGTGCCGCGCGCCGGGCGTCGGTGTACGCCGCTGCCGCGAGGCGGCGGATCTCGGCCGCGCCGACGAGTCGTTCGAACGGTCCCATGCCGTCGGCGGGCAGCTGCGATCCGTCGGACGGCTCCACTAGCGTCACCGGTTCCGTCGGCGAGTCCAGTCGGGCGAACAGGTCGAGGAAGCCGAGTTCGCCCGCGGCCCCCGAGGCCCCGCGGAGCGGTACGCCGTCGATGATGATGCCGGTGCCGATCCGCTCGCCCCAGTGGACGAGGACCATGCTGCGGGTCTCCCGGGCCGGACCGTAACGCAGCTCGGCCAGGACGGCGAGGGTCGCGTCGTTGTCGAGCAGGACCGGGCAGCCGAGCCACTCGCGCAGCTCCGGCACAATCGCCGGCCCGGCCCAGCCCGGGATGCTCGGTGCCTTCAGCACCACCCCGCGTTCGCGGTCGACGATGCCGGGCGTTCCCGCGCAGACCGCCCACAGGTCGGTCGGTTCCAGGCCCGCCCGCCGCGCCGCCTCCGTCAGCCCTTCGCGGACCAGGGCGACGAGTTGGGGTGCGTCCGCGCCGGGCGGGACGGTGGCGCGGTGGGTCGTGAGGATCTCGCCGGAGAGGTCAGCGATGAGGACCAGCACCTTGTGCGGACCGATGTCGACGCCCGCGACATGCCCCATCTCGGAACGGAACCGGACCCGCCGGGCAGGTCTGCCGGGCCGGCCCTCCTCGCCGCTGCCGGTTCCCGTGCCGGTGCCGTCGTCCAGCGGGCCCACCAGCCCGTCGTTGCCCAGATCGGCCAGCGCCCTGGTGACGGCGGGGCGCGAAAGGCCGGTCGCCGCGGCCAGTTCGGAGACCCGGGCCGTACCGCCCGCGGCCTGCCGAAGCGCCGTCAGGACCGCCTGTCCGTTGATCCGCCGCAGCACGTGCGGTCCGGTCGCTGCCAGCTCTGACGGCATCAGATCACCCTCCCGGACACAGTGTCGCAGCCGGGATCGGGCCCGCGACCCCTTGACGGACGACTTCAGGGCTTCCATAGTATCGAACGGTTCGTTACTAACACCTCGCGGAACCCGACCGGACTAGGCGGCCTCGCATGAGATGGAAATCCAGCGCCCGCGCAACGCTCTCGTCGATCGTCCTGCTGACGGCGTCGATGTACGGAGATCCCACCGCACACGCGAATCCCAACCCCCCTTCCGTCTCAGCCGCGTTCGACCCCGCACCGGCGAGCGCAGCCCTGTCCCGGTTGCTGCCGGCCCGGGCAGCAGCGCAGTTCTCCCTCGTGCCGGTGCCGAAGCCGGCCTCCGGCGACGCCTTCACGCTCTCCGGTTCGGTCGGCGCCATCACGGTCGCGGGCACCTCGCCGGCCACGCTGCTCACCGGCGTCGGCTGGTACCTGGAGCACGTCGCGGGTGTGGACATCGGCTGGCCCGGTGACAGCCTCGGCAAGCTCCCGGCCGCCTTGCCTGCCGTGCCGGACCCGGTCACCCGCTCGGCGACGGTCCCCCACCGGTACGCCCTCAACGACACCGACGACGGCTACTCCGGCGCCTACCGCGACTTCGCCTCGTACCAGCACGAGATCGACGTGCTGGCTCTGCACGGCGTCAACGAGGTCTTCGTCCAGATGGGCGCCGAGTACCCCTATTACAAGGCGCTGCAGAGCTTCGGCTACAGCGGCGCCGAGCTGCGATCGTGGATCCCGGGCCCCGCGCACCAGGGCTGGTGGCTGCTGCAGAACATGTCCGGTTTCGGCGGACCCGTCTCGGAGCAGCTGATCAACGCCCGCGCGGCCGAGGGCCGGCAGATCACGGACCAGCTCCGCGCGCTGGGCATGACTCCGGTGCTGCCCGGCTACTACGGCACCGTGCCACCGGGCTTCACCGACAGGAATCCCGGCGCCAAGGTGGTGGCGCAGGGCGACTGGGTCGGCTTCCAGCGGCCCGACTGGCTCGACCCCACCAACGCCGTCTTCACCCGGGTCGCCGCCGCCTACTACGCCGCGCAGCGCACCCGGTTCGGTGACAGCACCCTGTACAAGATGGACCTGCTGCACGAGGGCGGGCTGCCCGGAAGCGTCAACGTGACCGACGCCGCCACCGCGGTCCAACACGCCCTGGACACCGCCCACCCGGGCGCGACCTGGGTCATCCTCGGCTGGCAGAACAACCCATCTGCCGCTGTGCTCAAGGGTGTTGACAAGGCACGCATGCTGATCGTCGACGGTCTCTCCGACCGCTACGACAACCTCGACCGCGAAACCGCGTGGGGCGGCACCCCGTACGCCTTCGGCGCCATCGACAACTTCGGCGGCCACACCAGCATCGGCGCCAACACCAGTACCTGGGTGAGCCGATTCCAGCAGTGGCTCAGCAAGAAGAACAGTGCTCTGCAGGGCATCGCCTATCTGCCGGAGGGGACCGGCGGCAACCCCGCCTCCTTCGACCTGTTCACCGAACTGGCCTGGCAACCGGGCCCCATCGACCGGACCGCCTGGTTCGCCGACTACTCGGCACGCCGCTACGGAGGCGCCGACGCTCACGCAGCTGCGGCCTGGGAGCTGCTGCGCCGCGGCCCGTACAGCACCGCGTCGGGTACCTGGAGCGAGCCGCAGGACAGCCTGTTCACCGCGCGCCCGGGGCGCACCGCGAGTCATGCTGCGGAGTGGAGCCCGGACGGCATGCGCTACGACGCGGCCACCGTGCAGAACGCACTGGCGGAACTGCTACAGGTCGCCCCGGACAAACAGGCCTCGACCGCCTACCGGTACGACCTGGTCGACGTCGCCCGCCAGGCACTGGCCAACCGCAGCCGGGTACTGCTGCCGCAGATCAACGCCGCCTACACGGCGAAGAACCTGACCCAGTTCCGCGGTCTCGTCACCGAATGGAAGGGCGATGAGGCCCTGCTCGACCAGCTCGTCTCCAGCGACCCGGCGTTCCTGCTGGGCACGTGGCTGACGAGCGCCCGCGCGTCGGGGGCCACCGCCGCGGAGAAGAGCCAACTGGAGTACGACGCCCGGTCCATCCTCACCACCTGGGGCGACAGGGCGGCCAGCGAGGCGGGCGTGCACGACTACGCCAACCGTGAGTGGGGCGGCCTGATCTCCGATCTCTACGCCAAGCGGTGGGCGGCGTACTTCGCCTCGCTCGACACCGCACTCACCGGCGGCACTGCTCCGGTGGCGATCGACTGGTTCGCGATGGACGACAGCTGGGCCAGACAGACCAACAGCTACAGCACCTCGCCCTCCGGCGATCCGATCGCGCTGGCCCAGCACGTCAGGGACGCCCTTCCGCCCATCGCACCGTCGGGCCCGATCACCGGAATCGGCGGCGCCTGCGTCGACATCACGGGCGGCAGCACGGCCGACGGCACGCCGCTCCAGCTGTACGGCTGCAATGGGACGACTGCCCAGAGGTGGACCGTCTCGGCGGACGGCACCCTGCGGGCCAACGGCAAGTGCATGGACGTCAGGGGCGGCGCCGTGACCCCCGGCACCGTGGTGCAGCTCTACACCTGCAACGGCACTCCCGCCCAGGCCTGGACACCAAGGAGCGACGGCACGCTGCGGAACACCAAGTCCGGCCTGTGCCTCGATGCCGGCGGCGGCAGCTCCGCCAACGGCACCGCCCTGATCATCTGGACGTGCACCGGCAACGTCAACCAGCGCTGGTCGCTGCCGAGCTGAGGTCCACGACACCCCCCTCATCCCAGGTCCGTCTGCACTGCGGTGATGGAGCCGGCGTCGCCAGCCGGGACACTGGCGGGCGCCGCCCGCCAGTGTCCCGGCTCCGGGGTCAGGGCCCGTTCTCAGAGGTATTCGGTGGCGGCGTCGAGGAGCCAGTCCGCGACATAGTCGGCGAAGGAGGAACGGACGAGGAGCCAGAAGCCTCCCTTGCGGCCTACGACGACGACCTGCGCGCGGGCGAGCGTCGTCTGTGCGCAGCGGCCGGGGCCGAAGGCGCGGGGGTGCAGGTCGAGGGAGCAACCGTGGGCGAGCAGGTCGCGGGCGCGGGGGCCGGCGACCAGCAGGGTGGTGCGCTGGGCGGAGACGTCGGTGACAGCGGCAGGCTCCTCGCCGATGGCCGCACGGATCCGGCTCTCCAGGTCCTGCTGGGTGCCGGGCCGGCCGACGACGAGCCATTCATCGGGTCCGAGCCAGAGGACGGCCAGGTCACGGACGGCGTCACAGGCCCGTACCGCGGTGTCGGGTTCGAGAGGGAGCGGGAGGCCGAGCGCGAGCCCGACGGCGTCGCCGGCGGGGCCCTTGGGGTCGAGGCGGACGTTGAGCTGAGTGCGGAAGGGGAGTTCGGCCAGGCGCAGATCGCCGCTGGAGGTGCGGGTGGCGGCGGCGAAGCGGTCGGCGGCGTGCGCCAGGGGGCTGTGGCGGGTGGTCCGGGTGGCGGTCTCAGCCATCGCGGCGGGCTCCCTCGGGGTCGTAGAGGACGGGGCTGGCGACGGTCACCGGGATCAGCCGGTCGCCGACGGGGGCGTAGAGCCGCTCGCCGATGCGGTCCCGGCCGCCCTTGATGAGGGCGAGCGCGAAGGTCCGGCCGAGGGCGGCGCTGCGGTAGCTGGAGGTGACGTGACCGAGCATCGGAACGGGAGGTGCCGGGAGCACGCTGTCGGCGACGAGGTGGGTGCCCTCCGGGAGGAAGGCGCTGGGATCCTCGGGGAGCAGCCCGACGAGGTGCTTGCGGTCGGGGCGGAGGGTGTCGGCGCGGCTGTAGGACCGCTTGCCGACGAAGTCCGGCTTCTTCTTCGACACGACCCAGCTCATGCCGAGGTCCTGCGGGGTGACCGTGCCGTCGCTGTCCTGGCCGATGATCGGGTAGCCCTTCTCCGCGCGCAGGACGTGCATGGTCTCGGTGCCGTACGGGGTGATCCCGTACGGGGTCCCCGCTTCGTCGAGCGCCTCCCACAGGGCGAGGGCGTCCCACGGGGAGATGTTGATCTCGTAGGCCAGCTCGCCGGAGAAGCTGATCCGGCAGACGCGGGCCGCAATGCCCGCGACGGTCGTGTCGCGCCAGGCCATGAAGGGGAAGCTGTCGTTCTGCACGTCCAGGCCGGGGGCCAGGCCGCCGAGGACCTCACGGGAACGGGGACCGACGAGAGCGACGGTGGCCCACTGCTCGGTGACGGAGGTGCAGCGGACCCGCAGGTCGGGCCATTCCGTCTGCAGCCACTCCTCCATCCACTCCAGGACGGCGGCCGCGTTGCCCGTGGTGGTGGTGACGATGTAGCGGTCGTCGGCGAGGCGGATGGCGGTGCCGTCGTCGAAGATCATGCCGTCCAGGCGGGCCATGACGCCGTAGCGGATCATGCCGACCTTCAGGGTGCTCATCATGTTGGTGTAGATCCGGTCGAGGAAGACCCCGGCGTCCGGGCCCTGGACGTCGATCTTGCCGAGGGTGGAGGCGTCCATGAAGGCCACGCCCTCGCGGGCGGCACGGCATTCGCGCAGGACGGCGGTCTCCATGTCCTCCCCGGACAGCGGGTAGTACCACGGGCGCTTCCACTGGCCGACGTTCTCGAAGCGCGCACCGTGAGCGGTGTGCCAGGGGTGGAGGGCGGTGAGGCGGGCCGGGTCGTGGAGGACACCTCGGTCGCGGCCCGCGAGGGTGGCGAAGGAGACCGGGGTGTACGGGGGCCGGAAGGTGGTCGTGCCGAGGACGGAGATGTCGACACCGAGGAGGTGGGCGACGGTGCCCGACGCCAGTACGCCGGAGGTCTTGCCCTGGTCGTTGGCGGTGCCGGCGGTGGTGTAGCGCTTGGTGTGCTCGACGGACCGCATCCCGGTGCCGGCGGCCCGCGTGAGGTCGGCGACGGTGACATCGCGCTGAAGGTCGACGAAGCTCGACGCCTCGGCGGCGCCCGGGACCACATGGACGTGCGCGGGCGGGGAGGCCGGCTCGGCTGTCACCGGCGGGAGTTGGGAGGTCGCAGCCGGGTAGCCCGCGGCCTCGATGGCACGGATGCCGGCCGCGGCGCCCTCGGCGAGGACCGCTGCCAGGTCGAAGACGCCGTTGGCGGTGCCCGCCACCTCGACCGCCTGCCGGCAGCTGTCGGGGACGAAGGAGCCGAGGGCGTCGTCGTAGCGGAGCTTGCCGCCGGCCTGGCTGAACAGGTGCGCCACGGGGTTCCAGCCGCCGGAGACCAGGAGCAGGTCGGCGGTGAACTCGCGCTGCGGTGCGTCGGACCCGCCCGATCCCTGCGATCCGTCCGGCCCTTCCGATCCGTACGGCGCGACGGTGACCGAGGTGAGGCGGTCCCCGCCCTGTGTGCCGATGACCGCGTGGCCCGCCAGGACTTCGACACCGGGGACCTGCGCGCCCGGCTCGCGGCGGGTGTCGACGATCGCCACGACGTCCACGCCCGCGGCGGCGAGGTCACGGGCGGCGGCGTAGGCGCTGTCGTTGGTGGTGAAGACGACGGCCCTGCGCCCAGGGACGACTCCGTAGCGGTTGACGTAACTACGGGCTGAAGCGGCCAGCATGACGCCCGGGCGGTCGTTGTCGGCGAAGGCGAGGGAGCGCTCGTGGGCACCGGTGGCGAGGACGACTCGGCGGGCGCGGATGCGCCAGACGCGCTCGCGGGAGACGTTGTCCGGGGCGTGGGCGCCAAGGTGGTTGGTGCGGCGCTCCACGGCGAGGAGGTGGTTGTCGTCGTAGTAGCCGAAGACGGTGGTGCGGCGCAGGACGCGTACGTCCGCGCTCGCTTCGAGCAGCGCCGCGACCTCGGCCGGCCAGGAGGGGAGCCGGCCGGTGCTGAGGAGGCTTCCGCCGAGCTCGGGCTGGTCGTCGGCGAGGATGACGCGGGCACCGCTGCGGGCGGCGGCCGCGGCCGCGGCCAGTCCGGCCGGACCCGCGCCGACGATCAGCACGTCGCAGTGGGCGTGCACGGCGTCGTAGCGGGCGGGGTCGGGCTCGGTGGCGAGCCGTCCCCTGCCGGGGAGGCCGGTCGCGACGAGGCCGTCGTACAGCTCGACGGTCGTCGCGGGGAGCATCGGCTCGGGGAAGGGCTCCTCGATCTGGATGACGGCGTTGGGTTCTTCGACACCGGCGGAGAAGATGCCGCGGGGGCGGCCGAGCTTGATGCTGGTGTTGGTCCGGATGACGCCGTTGGCGAGGAGGGCGGAGGCGAGGGTGTCGCCGGGATGGCCTTCGTAGGCGACTCCGTCGAAGGTGAACGCCAGCCGGTCACTGCGCGCGATGCGGCCACCGGTGGCGCGCCGGAACGGCTGGGTCTCCCCCGCCCGGTCCCGTTCCGAAACCGGGGACTCCACCTCTGGACCCCCAGGCTTCGTGGTCGGCTGCGGGCCGGTGGTCGTGTTGCGCCCACCCTCCCCCAACTCACCGCGCTCGCCACGCGGAGCGGTCTGCCCGCAGCGAGGTTCGATGAACTCGTTCGTCGACGTGTCACGTACCGCGTTGAACCACCGGCGGCACCCCGCCGAGTGCATCCAGCGCTCGGCGAAGGGCCCCTTGGGGTTGTCGCGGAAGAAGAGGTAGCGGGCCCACTGCTCGTCCGTCAGGGCCGAGGGGTCCTCGGGGTAGGCGAGGTGCGCCTGACCGCCGTAGTGGAACTCGGCCTCGTCGCGGGGTCCGCACCAGGGGCATGGGATGAGCAGCATGGTTTCGGGCTCCTCAGTGGGCTACCGCGGCCGCGCCGTGCTCGTCGACGAGCGCGCCGGTGGTGAAACGGTCGAGCGAGAAGGGGGCGTTGAGGTGGTGCGGGGCGTCGTGGGCGATGGTGTGGGCGAAGACCCATCCCACGCCGGGGGTGGCCTTGAAACCACCGGTGCCCCAGCCGCAGTTGAGGTACAGGTTGTCCACCGGGGTCAGGCCGACGATCGGTGAGGCGTCGGGGCTGACGTCGACGATGCCGCCCCAGGTGCGCAGCACGTGCGCGCGGGCGAAGACGGGGAAGAGCTCCAGCGCGGCGGACATCTGCTCTTCGATGATGTGGAAGGCGCCGCGCTGGGTGTAGGAGTTGTACGAGTCGATGCCCGCGCCCATGACGAGCTCGCCCTTGTGGGCCTGGCTGACGTAGACGTGCACGGCGTTGGACATCACCACGGTGGGGTGGACGGGCTCCAGCAGCTCACTCACCAGCGCCTGCAGCGGATGGCTCTGCAGCGGCACCTCGAAGCCCGCCATGGCGGCGAGGACCGACGAATGGCCCGCCGAGCAGAGCGCGACCTTTCCCGCCGCGATCGGGCCGAGGGTGGTCTGAACCCCGATCACCCGGCCGCCGGCGATGTCGATGCCGGTGACTTCGCAGTTCTGGATGATGTCGATGCCGGCGGCGTCCGCCGAGCGGGCGAGGCCCCAGGCGACGTGGTCGTGCTTGGCGATGCCCGCGCGGGGCTGGTACGTGGCGCCCATCACCGGGTAGCGCACGTCCGGGGAGATGTTGACGATCGGGCAGACCTCTTGGACCTGCCGCGGGTCGAGCCATTCGGCATCGACGCCGTTGAGGCGGTTGGCCTCCACGCGGCGGACGCTGTCGCGCACGTCCTGGAGGCTGTGGGCGAGGTTGAGTACGCCGCGCTGGGAGAAGAGGATCGGGTAGTCCAGCTCCTCCTCCAGGCCCTCCCAGAGCTTGAGCGCGTGCTCGTAGATCCCGGCGCTCTCGTCCCAGAGGTAGTTGGAGCGGATGATGGTGGTGTTGCGGGCCATGTTGCCGCCCGCGAGCCAGCCCTTCTCCAGGATCGCGACGTTGGTGATGCCGTGGTTCCTGGCCAGGTAGTGGGCGGTGGCGAGGCCGTGTCCGCCGCCGCCGACGATGATGACGTCGTACGACTTCTTCGGTTCGGGCGTGCGCCACAGCCAGTCGGGGTGCTCGGGGAGATCGGCGCCGGGGGTGCGGGGGCTCATCGGGCGTCTCCTGACTAGCCGCGGAGGCGGGACATGGACGGGTCGAACAGCGGCTCGTCGGCGACCTGCGCGGCGACCCGCTGATCGAAGTAGCCGACGTGCAGCACGTGCCCGGGGGTGGCGAGCTCGGCCGGGAGCCAGGCGTAGGCGATGCCTTTGCCGATGGTGTAGCCGTAGGAGGCACTGGTGACGTAGCCGACGGGGCGGTCGCCGTCGTAGACGGGTTCCTTGCCCATGACGACGGCGGACGGGTCGTCGATCGTCAGGCACGTCAGGCGGCGCTTCACCTCCGCCTTGCGACGCTCGAGGGCCGCCTTGCCGATGAAGTCGGGCTTGTTGAGCTTGACGGCGAAGCCGACGCCGGCTTCGTAGGGGTCGTGCTCGTAGGTCATGTCGGTTCCGAAGGAGCGGTAGCCCTTCTCCAGGCGCAGGCTGTTGAAGGCTCCGCGGCCGGCGATGATGCCGCCGAGCGGCCGGGCGGCGGCCCACAGCGTGTCCCAGAGTTTCAGGCCGTGGTCGGCCGTGGTGTAGAGCTCCCAGCCGAGTTCGCCGACGTACGACAGCCGCATCGCTGTGACCGGCACGGAGCCGATGTGGGCGCGCTTGGCGCGGAAGTACTTCAGGCCGTCGTTGGAGAAGTCGCAGTCGGCCAGCGGCTGCAGGACCTGGCGGGCGAGCGGGCCCCACAGGCCGATGCAGCAGGTGCCGGGGGTGATGTCGCGGACGGCGACCGAACCGTCGTCCGGGAGGTGGCGGGTGAACCAGTCGTGGTCGAGATTGCCGTTCGCGCCGACCTGGAAGAGGTCACGGGCGAGGCGGGCGATCGTGACGTCGCTGCGGATGCCACCGTCCTCGTCCAGGAGGAGCGTGTACGTCACCGAGCCGACGGACTTGTCGATCTTGCCGGTGGACAGCCGCTCCAGGAAGGCCGCCGCGCCGCGTCCGCTGACCTCCAGGCGCTTGAGGGCCGTCATGTCGTACATCGCGACGGTCTCGCGGGTGGTCTGGGCCTCGGCGCCGACGATCGGGGACCAGTAGCGGGCGGCCCAGTCGTTGGGGGTGGGGATGGAACGGCCCTCGACCAGTGCGGCGTTGGCCTCGTACCACTGGGGGCGCTCCCAGCCGTTCGCCTCGAGGAAGACAGCACCGAGCTCCTGCTGCCGTCCGTAGAAGGGGCTGGTGCGGATCGGGCGCGGGGCGCCCGGCGGCTGGAGCGGGTGGAGGATGTCGTACACCTCGACGAAGTTCTGGCAGTCGCGGGCGAGGACGTACTCCGGGGAGAGCTGGTGCGGCTCGAACCGGTTGACGTCGCACTCGTGCAGGTCGAAGGAGGAACAGTAGCCGTCGACCAGCCATTCGGAGACGGCCCGCGCCACGCCGGCGGAGTGGGTGACCCAGACGGCCTCGGCGACCCAGAAGCCCTTCACCTCCGGTGACTCGCCCAGGAGGGGAAGCCCGTCTGTGGTGAAGGAGAACAGGCCGTTGATGCCCTCCTCGATCTTGGCTTCGCGGGTGGCGGGGAGGAGGGACTGCGTTTCGGTCCAGGCGTCCGCGAAGTCGCCCTCGGTGAACTTCAGCACCGACGGCATCTCGTCGGCCGCGTCCGCTGCCTGCACCGAGCGGATGTCGTCGACGGAGACCGGCATCGGGCGGTGACCGTAGGAGCCGATGCCGATACGGTCAAAGCGGTCGCGGTAGTAGAGGTCGGCGTCCTGGTGGCGCAGGATCGGGCGGACGGCCTCCTCCGTCTGGCCTTCCAGGGCGGGCACCGGGCCGGTCCACGCGAGCTGGTGGGCGAGCGGGGTGAGCGGGAGGTTCATGCCGACCATGCGGGCGATCTTCGGGCCCCAGATGCCGGCGCAGCACACGACGATGTCGGCGGGGATCTCGCCCTGGTCGGTGCGGACGCCGCTGACGCTTCCGTCGCTCTGCAGCACGTCGAGGACTTCGTGGCGGGCGAGGAAACGGACACCGCGCTCCTTCGCCTGCCGGATCTGCGCCTCGACCGCGAGCACGGACTTGGCGAGGCCGTCCGTGGGCACCAGCAGCCCGCCGAGGACTCGCGAGGGGTCCACGAGCGGGTGGAGTTCCACGCACTCCTCGGAGCTCAGCAGCCGGGCTTCGACGCCCCAGGCGGTGATCCAGCCGTGGCGGCGGTGGAGTTCGGTGAGGCGGTCGGTCGTGGTGGCCACTTCGAGGCCGCCGACCTGGAGGAAGCAGGGCTGGCCGTCGACGTCGAGGGAGCAGAACTTCTCGACGGTGTAGCGGGCGAGTTCGGTCATCGTCTTGGAGGAGTTGGTCTGGAAGACCAGACCCGGGGCGTGCGACGAGGAGCCTCCGGTGGCGGGGAGCGGGCCCTGGTCGACGACCGTGATCTCCGTCCAGCCCGCGGCGGACAGTTCGTCCGCCAGCGCCGCTCCCACGACGCCCGCTCCGATGATGACCACTCGGGGTCCCGCCATCGCCGCACCTCCGCCTTACAGCAGTCCGAGTTGCTTTCAGCGCAACAAGCTTCAGGTTGCGCAACTCAATGTGCCGGTCCCTCCGGGAGGTGTCAAGGGGGCAAACGACAGTGCCCGGAGGGCTGTCGGAACAGCTCTCCGGGCACTGCGGTGTGCTCTCGCCGACGTGCGTCACGCCGGTGGTCAGGTGGGGCTCCCCCGGACGTCGTCCGGGAGGTCGCCGACGGAACGTTTCTCCCGCCACCCGACAGGTCACTTCAGCCAGGCGGCCACCTTGTCGCCATTGGCCTCGACCCACTTCTTCGCAGCCGCCTCGTCCGACATCTTGTCGACGGCGATGTACTTCGCGACGAGGTTCTGATCGTCATTGGTCCACGAGAAACTCTTGACCAGGCTGTAGGCCGGACTGCCCGACGCGGCGAACTTGGTACTGACGATCTTGTCCAGGTCGTACACGGGATAGTCGCAGGCGACCGCCGCCGCGACGGCGTCGCAGCCCTCCTTGTACGGGGGCAGGTCGACCTTGACCAGCGGCACCTCGGAGAGGAACCACTGCGGCTCGTAGAAGTAGCCGAGGATCCACTCCTGCTTCTTCTCGGCCTGCCGGAAGGCCTGGATGAGCGCGGTCTCGCTGCCCGCGTACACCACCTTGAAGTTCAGGTTCAGATTCTTCACCAGCGCCGCGTCGTTGGTGACGTACGACGGGTCGCCGTCCAGCAGTTGGCCCTGGCTGCCCGACTCCGAGGTCTTGAACTGCGACGCGTACTTGTTGAGGTTCTTGTAACTGGTGATGTCCGGGTACTTCTTCGCCAGCCACGGCGGTACGTACCAGCCGATGACCCCGTTGTTGCCGGTCGGGCCGGCCGCCACGGCGGTCTTCTGATCGGTGATGTACTTCTTCTTCAGGTCGTCATGGCCCCAGTTCTCCAGGACCGCGTCGACCTCACCGGTCCCGAAGCCCTGCCACGCGACCTCCTCCTTGAGGTCCTTCTTCTTGACCGTACAGCCGAGTTTGTGCTCCGCGACGTAGGCGACGACCGCCGCGTCCGCCTCGTAGCCGACCCACGGGTTGACGGCGAGATTGAAGGTGCCGCACTTACCGCCGGAGCTGCTGCCCGCGGCGGAGGGGGTGTCACCGACCTTGGCACCGCCGCAGGCGGTGAGGGCGAGACCCAGTACGGTCAGTCCGGCCGCGCCGGCGCGCCATCTCGCGGGACGGGTACCCGCGACGAGGTGTATTGCCATGTGTCGTGCTCCTTTTGACTGCCTAGTGCCGACGGCCGTTCACCGCCGTGGTACGGCGCGCCGCCGCCTGTGTGATCCCGTCGAACATGACGCCGAGCAACACGATGGCGAGTCCCGCCGCCAGCCCCTTGCCGTACAGCTCTCCTTGCGAGAAACCGGCTACGACGTCGTAGCCGAGGGCGCCCGCACCGACCAGGCCGCCCACTACAACCATCGACAGCACGTAGATCAGGCCCTGGTTGACAGCGAGAGCCAGGGCGCTGCGTGACATCGGCAGTTGGACTTTGGTGATGATCTGCCAGGTATTGGACCCGGCAGCCGCGGCCGCCTCGACGGTGGTCTCCGGCACGGCCCGCACCCCGTCCGCGATGATCTTCATCGTGACGGGCGCCGCATAGACGACCGCGGCGACGATCGCGGTGAACCGGGTCGCCCCGAACAGCGCGAGGAACGGCACCAGATAGACGAACGGCGGCATGACCTGCGCCGCATCCAGAGTGGGCCGGATGAGCCGGTCGGCCATAGGGCTGCGCCCCATCCAGACGCCCACCACGACCCCGAGGGCCATCACCAGCACCGTCGCCACGGCGGTCGACGCCAGCGTCGTCATGCTGTCCGACCACATGCCGGTGCCGACGAGCAGGGCCACGCACACCCCGGCCGTCACTCCGGCCCGCCGGCCGCCCAGCACGGCTCCGACGGCGACCAGGACGGCGCCGACCAGCCACCACGGGGAGTCGGTCAGCAGCGACTGAAAGGGGTTGAGCAGACCGTTGGTGACGGCGTCACGCAGGGCGTTCGTCATGCCGGAGAGGTGGTCCTGCGCCCAGGTGGTCACGGTGTCCGCCGCACTGGCGATGGTGCTGCCGGTACTGCCCTCGCCGGGGAACTCCGCCGCCCACACGTAGGTGTGCGACAGATACACCAGGACCGCGGCCACCACGCCGCCCGCCACCAGCAGATGCCGGCGCCACTTCACGAACGGGCCGCCCAGGCGACCGGGAGCCCGGCCCCTCCCCTCTGCTGAGGGGACCCCGGTCGCGCTGCGCTCGCTCGCCGCCGTCGTAACGCGGTCGAGGACGATGGCCATGACGACGATGGCGAGACCAGCGTTGAACGCTGTGCCGACGTCCAGCGACTGCAACGCCTTGACCACGGTCTTGCCGAGCCCGGGTGCGTCGATCAGCGCGGCGATGGTGACCATGGCCAGGGCGGCCATGATGGTCTGGTTGATGCCCATCACCACGGTCCGCTTGGACATCGGCAGGAGCACCTTGGTGAGCGTCTGGCGCCGCGTCGAGCCCAGCGAATAGGCCGCCTCGACCGTCGTCGCCGGCACGGACCGAATGGCGTGCGCGGTGATACGGATCGCGGGAGGCGCCGCGTAGATCAGCGTGGCGATCGTGGCGGAGGCCGGCCCGATGAGGAAGAACAGCGTGAGCGGGGCGAGATAGACGAAGGTCGGCATCGTCTGCATGAAGTCCAGGAACGGCGTCATGATCCGGTTGGCCCGGTCGGACATCCCGGCCCACACGCCGAGCGGGATGCCGATGAGGAGCGAGACGAAGACCGCCGAGAGCGTCAGGGCCAGGGTGTCCATGCTCTCCTGCCACAGGCCTTGCAGCCCGAAGAAGGTGAAGCCGGCCATGGCGAGCAGCGCGACCCGCACGTTGCCCAGGGCCCAGGAGAGGTAGCCGACGATGCCGACGACACCGAGCCACCCGATCTGCGGGACTCCGCGGCCGCTCGAGGGCTGGGAGATCAGCGACTGGATGAAGGTCACCAGGTTGTCGATGACCAGCCGGATCTCGTTGAAGAAGTAGAGGAAGAGCGGATTGCTGTTGCGGTCGGCGCCGATCGAGTCGTTGACGTCGTTGAACCAGCGGTGCAGACCGGTCAGGTCGGCCGCCGCCAGCGCGAGCGTCTGGTGGCCGCGGAACACGGCGAAGATCAGCAGCCAGAGGGCCAGTATCCCGGCGACGACGAACCGGCGCGGGATGGCGCGGATCGCCCCCAGTCGCGTGGGCACCTGGGCGACGACGGCCATCACGCGCCGCCTTCCACGCCCGCGATCACCGCGAGGATCTCCTCGTCGCCGACGACACCCAGCAGCTTGCCGTTCTCGACGACCTTGACCGGCTTCACCGCGTCGAACACCGCCCTGGTGGCGTCCCGCACCACCACGTCCGGGCCGAACTCGGGTCCGCCGAGATCGTCGTCCGGCCCCGCCGGGCGCATGATCCAGCGCAGCGTCAGGACATCGGCACGCGGCACGTCCTTCACGAAGTCGCGGACGTAGTCGTCGGCGGGAGCGCCGACCAGTTCGTCGCCCGTACCGCACTGGACCGTCTTGCCGTCGCGCATGATCAGGATGCGGTCGCCCAGCTTGAGCGCCTCGGACAGGTCGTGGGTGACGAAGACCATGGTCTTGCCGACCTCGTGGTGCAGCCGGATGACCTCGTTCTGCATGTCCCGCCGGATCATCGGGTCCAGCGCCGAGAACGGCTCGTCGAAGAGCAGCACATCCGGATCGCCGGCCAGCGCCCGCGCGAGGCCGACACGCTGCTGCATACCGCCGGAGAGCTGGTCGGGGTAGGAGTTCTCGTAGCCGGACAGGCCCACCAGCTCGACGACCTCCAGCGCGCGCTTGGTGCGCTGCGCCTTGCCCATGCCGCGGATCTCCAGGCCGTACGCGACGTTGTCCACCACGCACCGGTGCGGCAGCAGCCCGAAGTGTTGGAAGACCATGGAGAACTTGTGCCGGCGAAGCTCCCGCAGGCGCTTGGGGTCGGCGTCGCGGATGTCCTCGCCCTCGAAGACGACCTGGCCGGCGGTTGGTTCGATCAGCCGGGTCAGACATCGCACCAGGGTGGACTTGCCCGAGCCGGACAGGCCCATGACCACGAAGACCTCGCCGGGCGACACGTCGAAGCTCACGTCCCGCACCGCCGCCGTGCATCCCGCACGGTCCATGAGCTCACGGCGCGACAGGCCGCACAACTCCTCGGACTGCGGCACCTTTTCGGCCTTCGGCCCGAACACCTTCCACAGCCCGCGCACGGAGATGACCGGGGTCCGGTCCTGATCCGGGTCCTGGGACCTGTCGCGCCGCCGCGACACCTCGGTCTGTGCTGGGATCACTGTCGACCTCTCTCCATGCTTCAGGTGTTCGGCCTTCCGGGCTTCAGGTCTCCGGCCCGGTGCGCTTCAGCTGCGGAACCAGCGCTGCGGCCGCGGTTGGATGTTCTGCCAGATGTGCTTGGGCTCGCGGTACTCGTCCAGGCCGGCAGGTCCCAGCTCCCGGCCCACGCCCGACTGCCCGAACCCACCCCACTCCGCCTGCGGCACATAGGGGTGGTAATCGTTGATCCATACGGTGCCGTGGCGCAGCCGGCGGGCGACTCGCTGCGCCTTGCCCGCGTCCTGTGTCCAGACGGCACCGGCCAGTCCGAAATCCGTGTCGTTGGCGATGCGTACGGCTTCGTCCTCGGCGTTCTCGCCGCCGCTGAAGCGTTCGACGGTCAGCACCGGGCCGAAGGACTCCTCGTGCACCACGCGCATGTCCTGGGTGCACTCGTCGAGAACGGTCGGCGGGTAGTAGAAGCCGTCCGCGAGCGCGGGGTCGTCCGGGCGGGCGCCGCCGCAGCGCAGGACGGCGCCTTCGGCGATGCCGGCGGCGACATAGGCCTCGACCTTGTCGCGGTGGGCGGCGGAGATCAGCGCGCCGGTCTCGGCCGCGGCGTCGAAGGGTCCGCCGAGGCGGATCTGCCGCGCGCGGCGTACGACCTCGTCGACGAAGGCGTCGTGCAGCGAGTCCTCGACGATCAGCCGGGCGCCGGCCGAGCAGACCTGGCCCGAATGCAGGAAGACGGCCGTGAGCGCGAAGTCCACGGCCGTCTCGAAGTCGGCATCGCCGAAGATGACGTTGGGGTTCTTGCCGCCCAGCTCCAGCGCGACCTTCTTCACCGTCGCGGCGGCCGTGGCCATGATCCGCTTTCCGGTCTCCAGCCCGCCGGTGAAGGACACCATGTCCACATCCGGGTGCTCGGACAGCGGCGCCCCTACCTCCGGCCCGGTGCCCAGGACGAGGTTGGCGGCCCCCGCGGGGAGCCCGGCCTCCTCCAGCGCCCGCATGAGCAGGATCGAGGTGGACGGGGTCAGCTCACTGGGCTTCAGGACAAAGGTGTTGCCCGCGGCGAGGGCCGGCGCAACCTTCCAGGAGGCCTGAAGAAGAGGGTAGTTCCAGGGGGTGATCAGGCCGCAGACACCGATCGGCTCGTGGACGACCCGGCTGATGGCGTCGTCGCGGCCCGTGTCGATGACCCGGCCCGCGCTGGTGCCCGCGACCCCGCCGTAGTAACGGAAACAGGAGACGACATCCGCGATGTCGTACTCGCTCTCCACGAGCCGCTTGCCCGTGTCGAGCGATTCGGCCCTGGCGAATTCCTTCGCGTCCCGTTCCAGGATGTCCGCCACGCGAAGGAGCAGCGCCCCGCGCTCGCGCTCCGGCGTGCCCGGCCACGGTCCCGCGTCGAAGGCACGGCGTGCTGCGAGGATCGCGGCCTCGGTGTCGGCCCGCATCCCCTCGCCCACGCTCGCGACGAGCGTGCCGTCGGCTGGGCAGCGAATCTCCCGGCGGCCGCCCGCAACCGGGTCGCGCCACTCACCGTCCAGATACAGGTCCGCCACGCGATGAGCCCTTCAGACGAATCCGTTGCGCATAGCGCATCGAATTGCTTGTGGTGGAACACCCTGGCCGAACGGGTGGCGCGCGTCAAGGGGTTGATACCTGCGGGCTTCACCTCTTGACCGCAGGCCTTACGGGACTGGACCATGTTGCGCATCACTCACTCTGTTGCTCATTACGCACCAGCGGAGGTCGCATATGTCCCCTCGCCCACAACCCGGCCACGAGTACGTCCTCACCCTCGCGTGCCCGGACCGGGCCGGCATCGTCCACGCGGTGAGCGGCTTCCTCGTACGCAACTCCGGCAACATCCTGCAGAGCCAGCAGTTCGACGAGCGGCTCAAGGGCCGGTACTTCATGAGGGTCCACTTCGACATCTCCGATCCGGACACAGGTCTGGAAACTCTGCGTTCCCGATTCGGCCCGGTCGCCGAGGCGTACGGGATCAGGTGGACGCTGCGGGACGCGGCCACCCCGACGCGCACGCTGATCATGGTGTCCAAGTTCGGGCACTGCCTCAACGACCTGCTCTTCCGGCAGCGGACCGGCGCGCTCAACATCGAGATCCCGGCGATCGTCTCCAATCACCGGGAGTTCGAAGCACTCGCGGACACCTACGACGTGCCGTTCCTGCACGTGCCGGTGACGCGGGAGACCAAGGCCGAGGCGGAGGCGCGGCTGCTGGAGCTGGTGCGTGAGCTGGACATCGAGCTGGTGGTGCTGGCCCGCTACATGCAGGTCCTCTCCGATGATCTGTGCAAGCAGCTGGAGGGGCGGGCGATCAACATCCACCACTCCTTCCTGCCGAGCTTCAAGGGCGCACGTCCCTACAACCAGGCGTACGACCGCGGGGTCAAGCTGGTCGGGGCGACCGCGCACTACGTCACCCCGGAGCTGGACGAAGGGCAGATCATCGAGCAGGACGTGGTCCGGGTCGACCACTCGCTCGACCCGGAGGAGCTGGTGACCGTGGGCCGCGATGTCGAGGCGCAGGTACTCGCGCACGCGGTGAAATGGCACAGCGAGAACCGCGTCATGATCGATGGAAACCGCACGGTGGTCTTCCGCTGACGCCACGTCGTGCGAGCGCGCCGGCACCCTCGCAGAGGTGGTGCGGAACGCATCAGTTGTCGGCGCGCTCGAGCATCGCGCGGCGCCAGCGCTCGGTCTCGGCGATCTGGTTGAACGTGAAGACGTGCAGCCCCGCCACCACCGCCGAGGGCGCCGTCAGCGCGGGCGCGGTGCGCGTGAGGAACCGCTCCGGCGAATAGCCGCCGGGCGCGGAGAGGCGGACGAACCACGAGGCGTGCCGGGTCAGGAAGCGCGTCGACTCACCGACGCCGATCTTGGTGGCCATGGCGAGCAGCTTCGTCCGCTCCACGGGCCCCGCCACCCCCACATGCACGGGCAGGGCCACGCCGCGGCGCCGGATGCGCCCGACCCACTCCCCCAGGACCTGCGGGTCGAAGCACAGGTTGCTGACGATGTACGTGGCGTGGACGCGCTTCTCCCACATGGCCTGAATGGTGATGTCGTCGTCGATCAGGGGATGCCGCTCGGGATAGCCGGTGATGCCGACATGGCGGAAGGGGCTGCCCAGCTCGCTCAACTGCCGCAGCACGGGCAAGGCCCCTTCGTACGCACCCGCCGAGGGGTTCGCGTCGCCGGCCGGCACGAAGACGTCCTCGACGCCGGAGGCCCGGAGCCGGTCGGCGATCTCCGCGACGTGCGCACCGTCGCGCAGGAGGCGCGCGGGCACATGCGGGACGACGCGGTAGCCATGGCCCGCGAGCCGGACGGTGAGGTCCAGGGTGGGGTCGAGGCCCTTGACCGGCGACGCGGTGACGGTGATCACCACGTCGCGCGGGACATGGGCGAGGACCTGGTCCTCGGTGGGGCCGGCCGGCAGGACCTCGTAGCGGACCCGCTGCAGAAGCGTCCTCACCGCGGGTCGCGGTGGCGGTAGTACGCCGACTTGGAGGGCGGCAGGGGGTCCTTGCCGAGGATGAGGTCGGCGGCCCGTTCGGCGATCATCATCGTGGGGGCGTAGATGTTGCCGTTGGTGACGTAGGGCATGACGGACGCGTCCACGACGCGCAGGCCCTGCACGCCGTGCACCCGCAGGCTGTCCGGGTCCACGACCGCCATCGCATCGGTCCCCATCTTGCAGGTGCAGGACGGATGCAGGGCCGTCTCGCCCTCCTTGGCGACCCAGTCCAGGATCTCCTCGTCCGTCGCGACCGACGGCCCGGGCGAGACCTCCCCGGCGTTGTACGGCTCCATGGCGGGCTGGTTGAGCAGCTTGCGGGCCACCCGGATCGCCTCGACCCACTCCCGCCGGTCCTGCTCGGTCGACAGGTAGTTGAAGCGGAGCGCCGGATGCTCGCGCGGATCCCTGCTCTTGATCTTCACCGAGCCGATGGCGTCGGAGTACATGGGCCCGACGTGCACCTGGTAGCCGTGCCCGCCCGCAGGCGAGGAACCGTCGTACCGGACCGCGATCGGCAGGAAGTGGAACATCAGGTTGGGGTAGTCGACGTCCTCGTTGCTGCGGGCGAAGCCTCCGGCCTCGAAGTGGTTGGTGGCGGCCGGACCCTTGCGGAACAGCCACTGCAGGCCGATGAAGGGATAGCGCCACTTCTTCATGTACGGCTGCATGGAGACCGGCTGCTTGCAGGCGTACTGCACGTAGACCTCAAGGTGGTCCTGCATGTTCTCGCCGACGCCCGGCAGATCGTGGACGACCTCGATGCCCAGATCCTGCAGCTCCTCCGCCTTGCCGACACCGGAGAGCTGCAGCAGCTGGGGTGAGTTGATGGCACCGCCACAGAGGATGACCTCGCCGGCCCGTACCCGCTGCGGCTTGCCGCGACCGCGCTGGTACTCCACGCCGACCGCGCGCTTGCCCTCGAAGAGGACGCGGGTGACGAGCGCCCGGGTCCTGACGGTGAGATTGGGCCGCTTCATGACGGGGTGCAGATAGGCCTTGGAGGCCGACAGCCGACGCCCGCGGTGGACGTTGCGGTCGAAGGCGGCGAAGCCCTCCTGGCGGTAGCCGTTGACGTCGTCCGTGAGCGGGTAGCCGGCTTCCTGGACGGACGCGAGGAACGCGGGAAAGAGCGGGCTGGACGCGGGTCCGCGTTCGAGGACGAGCGGGCCGTCGTGGCCACGGAACTCATCGTCCTGGTCGGCGGCAAGGCAGTTCTCCATGCGCTGGAAGTAGGGCAGGCAGTGGGAGTAGTCCCACTTCTCCATCCCCGGGTCCGCGGCCCAGCGCTCGTAGTCCAGCGGATTGCCGCGCTGGAAGATCATGCCGTTGATGCTGCTGGAGCCGCCGAGGACCTTGCCGCGTGCGTGGTAGACGCGGCGGCCGCCCATGTGGGGCTCGGGCTCGGACTCGTACTTCCAGTCGTAGAAGCGGCTGCCGATGGGGAACGTGAGGGCGGCGGGCATCTGGATGAAGATGTCCCACGGGTAGTCGGAGCGGCCGGCTTCGAGCACCAGCACGCGGTTGGCCGGTTCGGCGGAGAGCCGGTTGGCCAGCGCGCTGCCGGCCGAGCCGCCGCCGACGATGACGAAGTCGTACTGCAAGGGAGCCATGGCTGTCTCGTCTCGCTCGCGCCGTCGATACGCGAGGCATGCTAGTACGAGTAGCGCCATACGCACCAGGTTGCGTGCCACGCAACTTGGAGAGCCATCGCCTCCCTTTCACTTCCCCCGGCCTGTTGTTTACCGCGCGTATAGTTCCGCTATGAGCAACTTCAGCGCAGATAACGAAACTGCCGGGTCGCAGACCGGCGGCGTCCAGTCCGTCGACCGCGCGATCAGCGTCCTGGAGATCCTGGCTCAGCGCGGCGAGGCCGGGGTGAGCGAAGTGGCCACGGAGATCGACGTGCACAAGTCGACCGCTTTCCGGCTGCTGGGCGCCCTGGAAGCGCGCGGTTTGGTGGAGCAGGCCGCCGAGCGCGGCAAGTACCGGCTCGGCTTCGGGATCGTCCGGCTGGCCGGCGCCGTCACCGGACGGATCGACATCACCCAGCAGGGACGCCCGGTCTGCGAACGGCTGGCCGAGGAGCTCGAGGAGACCGTCAACATCGCGGTCATGGAGAAGCAGTTCGCGATCAACCTCTTCCAGGTGCGCGGCCCGGCCGCCGTCAGCGCGCACAACTGGGTCGGCCAGCTGACCCCGCTGCACGCCACGTCCAGCGGCAAGATCCTGCTGGCCCACCTGCCCGCCAGGGAGCGCGCCGAGCTGATCATGGACGCGGGCCTGGAGAAGCTCACCCCGCACACCCTGACCTCGAAGACGAAGCTGGAGAAGAACCTCGCCGAGGCCAGGGAGCGCGGTTACGCCTGGACCCTGGAGGAGCTGGAGGTCGGCCTGCACGCCATGGCCGCGCCCGTCCGCTCCCGCGACGGCGAGGTCATCGCGGCGGTCACCGTGTCCGGGCCGTCCTACCGCTTCACCGAGGAGCGGATGCACGAGCTGGCACCGACACTGATCAGGGGAGCGGCGGAGATCAGCCACCGGATGGGCTACCTCGGCTGAGGAGCCGTCCCCAGCCGCTCCTGGACCCACTCGTGGAAGGCGCCGATGTGGTGCTCGCTGGGGACCAGGACGCCACCCTTGGCGTACAGGCGGGAGCTCATGGCGGGCTGGCAGCGCTCGCAGGCGTCGAAGTCCTGCCGGTTGACGCGGTCGAAGAGCTCGACGGAGCGGCTGACGTCCCTGCCGCTGTCCACGACGTCCTTGAGGTAGAGCCAGTCGCACTCGACGATCGTGCGGTCGGCGGCGACCGGGTACATCCGGTGGAAGATGACATGGTCCGGCACGAGGTTGATGAAGACCTGCGGCTGGACGGTGATCGCGTAGTAGCGGCGGTCCTGGTCGGGGGACACACCGGGTATCCGGTCCAGGCCCTCGGTGCCGTCGACCGTGAAACCCTGGATGTCCGAACCGAACTCGGCGCCGTGGCCGACGTAGTACTGGGCGGCGTAGCCGTCGGCGAACTCCGGTAGCACCTCGGTGAGTTCGGGATGGATCGTCGCGCAGTGGTAGCACTCCATGAAGTTCTCGATGATGAGCTTCCAGTTCGCCTTGACGTCGTAGACGATCCGCTTGCCGACCGCGAGGTTGTCGATGTCGTAGTGCTCGATCGGCTCCACATCGCCCAGCCGCTCCACGACCGCGCCGATGACCTGCTCCTCGAAGCTGGGCGGCTCCTCGGCCAGGCAGACCCACACATAGCCGAGCCATTCGCGTACGTGCACACCCACCAGGCCGTACTCGGTACGGCCGACGTCCGGCATCTTGGTGAGGTTGGGAGCGGCGATCAGCTTGCCGGTGAGGTCGTACGTCCAGGCGTGGTAGGGACACTGGAAGGCCCGGCTGACCTCGCCGGACTCCTCGGTGCGGAGCTTGGCACCGCGGTGCCGGCACACGTTGAAGAAGGCGCGGATCGCGTTGTCGCGGGAGCGGGCGACGAGGATGCTCTCGCGGCCCACCTCGACCGTCCGGAAGGCGCCGGGCCTGGCGAGTTCCGAGGCGCGCGCGACGCAGAACCACATCGTCTCGAAGATCCGTTCCTGCTCCTGGGCGAAGACCTCCGGATCGGTGTAGCAGGAGCCGGGGAGGGTGGCGATCAGGCTGTCCGGCAGGCTGGTCGATGTCACGTGGGCACTCCCTGGGGACGTTGTGTGATGTGCAACCTGACGTGGATGGCGCAACTTCTTGCGGGCAGAATGTGGCGCGCGGCCCCCGCTGTCAAGCCCCGGCGGCAGCCAGTTGCTTGCGCCAGCGGGTGAACAGCCGAGGCTGGTCCATCCCGAGCACCGCGACCGGAGCCCCGGCACGGCGGTAGACCGCGAGGAAGCTGCGGTCGTCCGCCGCTCCTTCCTCGACCGTGACACTGTCCGCCGCGGCCGCATGGCCCGTGAACTGGATCCGTACGCCGTACTGGTCCGACCAGAAGTACGGCGGCCTGACGGGTCCCGGCTCCCCGGCGCCACCGGACAGCAGGGTGGTGACGGCGACGGCGGGGCGTTCCTTGGCGCCGGTCCAGTGCTCGACGCGGCGGTGGATTCCGGCGGCGGGGTCGTACCAGTTGGCGCAGTCGCCGACCGCGACGACGGCGGTGAGGTTGGTGCGGCCGTCCGCACCGCACTTGACGCCGTTCTCCAGCTCGATGCCGGAGCTCTCCAGCCATTCCACATTCGGCCGGGCGCCCACCCCGACGACGACGATGTCGGCGGGCAGCCGGCGGCCGTCCTCCAGGAGGACCGCTGTCACCCTCCCCCGGCCGTCGGCCGTCGGGACTCCCGCCTCTCCTCGCTCGCCGCCGCTGAACCCCTTGACCCCGACGCCGCACAACAGCCGTACACCGTGGTCGGCGTGGAGCGATGACACGACACCGCCCATCGTCTCGCCGAGCGGTCGGGCCAGCGGAGTCGGCGCCACCACGACGACCGTCACGTCCAGCCCGAGGGCGTACGCCGTCGAGGCGACCTCGGCACCGATGAAGCCGCCGCCGATGACGACCAGGCGCCCGCCACGGGCCAGGTCGTCCCGCAGCGCACGGGCGTCGTCCAGGGTGCGCAGCGTGTGGACGCCGGCCAGCTTCCGCCCGCCCGCACGGGCCGGCAGTGTGCGGGCAGCGGCGCCGGTGGCGATGACGATGCCGTCGGCGCGGACGGCTGTGTCACCGGCGAGGCGTATCCGGCGCTCGGTACGGTCGAAGCCGGTGGCACGGGCGCCGAGCAGCCATTCGGCGGCCAGGTCCTCGCCGTCCGCTTCCAGGGCGAGGTCGGCCTCGGCGACGGCCCCGGTGAGGAACTCCTTGGACAGCGGGGGCCGGTCGTAGGGCCGGTGGGGTTCGTCGCCGATGATGACCAGCCGCCCGTCGTACCCCTGCCTGCGCAGGGAGCGGGCGGCCGACAGACCGGCGAGCGAGGCACCCACCACGGCCACGCTTCTCACGCGGAGCCTTGCGCGAGCCGGGCCCCGACGCAGGGCGGGAGGTTGGGCGCGGCCGGGGACAGCTCGACGTAGATCATGCCGTCCTCGACCAGGACCTGGTGTGTTCGGACGGGACGCTTGGCCGGCGATGTGTCGACCGCGCCGGTGCGCAGGTCGAACTTCGACGCGTGCAGCGGACATTCGACCTCGCACCCTTCCAGCCAGCCGTCAGCGAGTGAGGCGTCCTGGTGGGTGCATGTGTCGTCGATGGCGAAGACCTCTCCGTCGTCGGTGTGGAACACCGAGACAGGCGGGTCGATTTCGAGCCGGTAGGCCTCGCCTCGCGGCAGATCCGCGAGCCGGCACACGGGAATCTTCATGACACCTCGGTGCGTATAACGAAACTGATTGCGGGAAGCGCAACAACAGTTTGGAGGCGCCCCCAGCCGCTGTCAAGAGACACGAAAACCGCCCCACAGCATGGGGCGGTTGACGTACGAACGGGCAGCTCAGGGGCGGTCAGTGGCCTCGCTTGATCCACTCGTCGAGCTGCGGCGCCTCGGCTCCGACGGTCGTCCCGTCGCCGTGTCCGGTACGGACGACCGTGCCGGGCGGCAGCGTGAGCAACCGCTCCCGGATGGAGTCGATGATCGTCGGAAAGTCCGAGAAGGAGCGGCCCGTGGCCCCCGGACCGCCGGCGAACAGCGTGTCGCCGGTGAAGACGGTGCCCAGCTCGGGCGCGTACAGACACACCGCACCTGGCGCGTGGCCCGGGGTGTGCAGAACAGCCAGCTCGATCCCGGCCACCGACAGCTCCTGGCCGTCGGCGAGTTCGCCGTCGGGAGACCGCTCCGGGTGGGTCTGCTTCCACAGGAAGAGGTCATCCGGGTGGAGCAGGATCGGCGCACCGGTCAGTGCCGCCAGCGCGGGAGCCGCGTCGATGTGGTCGTTGTGGGCGTGTGTGCACACGATCGCGCGCAGCGTACGGTCCCCGACAGCGGACGCGATGGCGGCGGCGTCGTGCGCGGCGTCGATGACGATCGCCTCGCTGTCGTCGCCGATGATCCAGACGTTGTTGTCGACGTCCCAGGTACCGCCGTCGAGACTGAACGTCCCACTCGTGACGACATGGTCGATGCGGACGGCGGAAGCGGCGGCCATCAGAAGACCACCACCGAACGCAGCACGTCACCGTTGCGCATCCGGTCGAAGGCCTTCTCGACTTCGTCCAGGGCGATCGTCTCGGTGACGAAGGCGCCCAGGTCGAGGCGGCCCTGCAGATGGAGGTCGACCAGCATCGGGAAGTCCCGGGACGGCAGGCAGTCGCCGTACCAGGACGACTTGAGCGAGCCACCGCGCCCGAAGACGTCCAGCAGCGGCAACTCCAGCTTCATCTCGGGCGTGGGCACGCCCACCAGCACGACGGTCCCGGCCAGGTCGCGGGCGTAGAACGCCTGCCGGTAGGTCTCCGGCCTGCCGACCGCCTCGATGACGACGTCGGCGCCATTGCCGCCGGTCAGCCCGCGGATGGCCTCGACGGGGTCGGTGGCCTGGGAGTTCACGGTGTGGGTGGCGCCCATCCGCTGCGCGGTCTCGAGCTTGCGGTCGTCGATGTCGACCGCGATGATCGTCGCCGCCCCGGCCAGCCGGGCCCCCACGATGGCGGCGTTGCCGACGCCGCCACAGCCGATCACGGCGACGGAGTCGCCACGGCCGACGTTGCCGGTGTTGATCGCCGCGCCGATGCCGGCCATGACACCGCAGCCCAGCAGACCGGCGACCGCCGGGGAGACGGCGGGGTCGACCTTGGTGCACTGTCCGGCGTGGACGAGGGTCTTCTCGGCGAAGGCGCCGATGCCCAGCGCCGGGGACAGCTCGGTGCCGTCGAGCAGGGTCATCTTCTGCTCGGCATTGTGGGTGTCGAAGCAGTACCAGGGGCGGCCACGCCGACAGGCGCGGCACTGACCGCACACCGCACGCCAGTTGAGGATCACGAAGTCGCCGGGAGCCACATCGGTCACGCCCTCGCCGACGGACTCGACCACGCCCGCCGCCTCATGGCCGAGGAGGAAGGGGAAGTCGTCGTTGATGCCTCCCTCGCGGTAGTGCAGGTCGGTGTGACAGACCCCGCAGGCCTGGATCCTCACAAGGGCTTCGCCCGGCCCGGGGTCCGGCACGATGATCGTTTCCAGACTGACCGGGGAACCCTTCCCCCGGGCGACGACAGCACGAACCTGCTGGGCCATGACTACTCCTCGGCTGGTTTCTTATTGCGGTACGCAGCGCACGTATCGCAACGAAAGCATCCGCGAAGCGGATACGGCGGTCAAGGACCGGGCGTCGTCGAGCTACTCGCGGACCGGAGCGTTCACCGCGCGCTGCGCGTCACCGCTGTCCGCGCCCAGCCCCGCGAGCAGGCGCAGCCCGTCCTCGGCGGGACTGCCGGGAGCCGCGGACAGCACCAGCAGCTCCATGCCTGTCTCGTCGGGTAGTGCGAAATTCTCCTGGTGCAGTTCCAGCAGTCCGACCAGCGGGTGCCGGTACGCCTTGCGTCCGTGCGTGCGGGCGCGCACGTCCGCGCGGGCCCAGAGACGGCGGAAGCGTTCGCTGCCCATCGCCAGTTCGCCGATGAGTGAGGCCAGGCGGGGGTCCTCGGGGTACTTGCCGGCGGCCAGGCGCAGGTGCCCGACCACGTCGAGGGTGCACTTCTCCCAGTCCGCGTAAAGGCCGCGCTCGGCCTCCTCGAGGAAGATGTGCCGGGCGGTGTTCAGGCCCGGCATCGGCCGGCCGAAGAGGAGCCCGGCGAGGCGGTTCCCGGCGAGCACGTCCAGCCGATGGTCCATGATCAGCGCAGGTGCGTCGGCGACCAGGTCGAGAACGCGCAGCAGCTCCGGCCGGACCCGCCCGCCCGGCGCCTTCGCGCGGCGGCGGCGCTGCCGGGCGAGCCGGTAGAGGTGCCCGCGCTCGGTCTCGTCCAGGCCGAGGACACCGGCGAGCGCGTCGAGGACCTGCTCGGAGGGCTGGGTCGCGCGGCCCTGCTCCAGGCGTACGTAGTAGTCGACGCTGACTCCGGACAGGTGCGCGACCTCTTCGCGGCGCAACCCTTCGACGCGGCGCCGGCTGTCGGTGGGGATGCCGACGGCCGCCGGGTCGACCCGGGAACGCCGGGTCCGCAGGAAGCTCGCAAGATCGTCCATGCCCTCAGTATGGCCTCCGTGGTTCCCGCGACGTGCCCGTGAAGGTGGTCCTGCCGATACCAGGAAGTCCCGTCCGATGGAAGAGGCGCCCCTGAACAGCGGGCGCCGCGGCGCCCAGGATCGAAGGCATCCGATCCGAAGGAGTTCCCATGAAGACGCTGATCGTCCACGCCCACCCGGAGCCGAAGTCGCTCAACAGCTCACTGAAGGACCTCGCGGTGTCCACACTGGAGACCGCCGGGCACGAGGTACGGGTGAGCGACCTGTACGCGATGAACTGGAAGGCGGTCGTGGACGCCGCGGACTACGGCCCCGACGCCTCGAGTCCGCTGAAGGTCGCCCTGGACTCGGGCCGGGCCTTCGACGCCGGGACGCTCACCGCGGACGTACGCGCCGAGCAGGAGAAGCTGCTGTGGGCCGACACGATCATCTTCCAGTTCCCGCTGTGGTGGTACTCGATGCCCGCGATCCTCAAAGGCTGGGTGGACCGGGTGTTCACCTACCACTTCGCGTACGGCGTCGGCGAGCACAGCGACACCAAGTACGGCGAGCGCTTCGGCGAAGGCACCCTCGCGGGCAGGAAGGCGCTGCTGTCGGTGACCACCGGCGGCCCGGAGTCCCATTACGCCGCTCGTGGGATCAACGGCCCCATCGACGATCTGCTGTTCCCGATCCACCACGGCATCCTCTACTACCCGGGCATCGAGGTGCTGCCGCCGTTCGTGCGGTACGGCACCGACCGGATGACCGACGAGGAGTACACCGACGTAGCCAAGGCCTGGGAACAGCGCCTGCTCACCCTGGAGTCGACCGAACCGATCGCGTTCCGGCGGCAGAACTTCGGTGACTACGAGATCCCCTCGCTGCACCTGAAGGAGGGACTGGAGCCCGCGGGCCACCGGGGTTTCGGGCTGCACGTGCGCGGCTGACCGCCGGCGATGGCCAGGACGGGCCGGCGCGCGAACCCGAGGCACTGCCCGGCCGTGGTGGCAATCGGTGCACCGTGATGCCACGGCCCTGCCCCGGAACCCCCGTGTGTTCCGGGACGGGGCCGTGGCACGGATGAGTGCCGTGAAGGTGGTGCCGTCGAGTTGGTTGCCGGCCGCCCCTCAGGGGCGGGGCCGCCGGATCCGGTGTAACACGCGTCGCGGTCGTCTCCACGGCTGACGTGTCTTCGTCATCAGTCGTCGTGCGTTCGGGTCATGTGGTGAAGGAGACCCGGAGGAACTCGAGGATCTCCGCCCGAGCGGCCTCGGCCTGCGGTTCCACGCCCGGCATGCCGAGGAACGACGTCACCGCACTGATCGACATGGTTCTGCCGCAATTCGCCGACGGCCCCGACCCCGCTTAGCGCCGGGTCGGACCGGATGCGCCCTGTTGCCCGGGGCCGTTCGCGTTGCCGTTGCCGTTGCCGTTGCCGTTGCCGTTGCCGTTGCCGTTGCCGTTGCCGAGGGTCCACGCCTCGATGTCCCGGTAGTGGATCGGCCCGCGGCTACGGCCCACGTTGCTGCCGACCAGGTGCAGACGTTCGGCAGCCCATCGGCTGCCGGTGAATCCGACGAAGCCTGCGGCGATCTCTCCGACGGAGGATCGGTCGCCCCGGCGGGCCCGGGCCAACGTCAGATGGGGGCGCAGGGGCCGCTCCTCGAAGACGACACCGCAGTTCCTGACGGCGGTACGCACAGCGGCGGCGAGCAGGTGCAGTTCCTCGAGGTCTCCGTCGATTCCGCTCCACAGCACCCGGTCGTCGAAGTTTCCGCTGCCGCGCAGTGCCAGACACGGGGGCCGGTGGTCCGCCGCAAGGTCGGCGAGAGGCGGGCGCAGCAGCGGAACGGTCTCGGCCGGGAGCTCCCCGAGGAACGCCAGGGTGATGTGCCAGTCCTCAACACGGTTCCACCGCATGTCCGGGTGCGTGTCATAGGCGGGGCGCAACTCCCGGGACAGCTCTTCTTTCGCGTGGTCGGGCGGGGCGAGCGCGATGAACACACGTACGGTCGCGGGCTGAGCCTGTTCGTTCACACTGGACTTCGTACCACCCGGGCAGGCGATGCCCCGGCGCGGGTGCCGCGGAAGAGGCAACATGTCCAGGCCGTTTCTTTCGGATCGTCCTGCCCAGCGGATGAAGAGCCCGATGCGAATTCCGAAGTCCACCGATGAGTTCTGCAGGCGCGGCGGGTCTACCCCGTTGTACGTCATCGAACCTCGGACTGGAGACACACCATGACCACTCCCGCACACGCCGGTCGCATGCTGTTCGTGAACATGCCCGTGGCGGACGCCGAGCGCAGCAAGGCGTTCTTCACGCGGCTCGGGTTCAGCTTCAACCCGATGTTCAGCGACGAGACCGCGGCCTGCATGCTGGTCGGCGAGCAAGCCTCCGTCATGCTGCTCAGCCACGAGAAGTTCGCGCAGTTCTCGAAGCTGCCGATGGCCGATCCCACCACGCACGCGCTGGCGCTCTACTGCTTCAGCGTGGCAACCCGCGATGAGGTCGACACGGTCGCTGAGGCTGCGTTTGCCGCGGGCGGCACCGAGGCGGATGGCCCGGAGGACCACGGCTTCATGTACTCACGCAGCTTCTTCGACCTTGACGGCCACGGCTGGCAGATCATGTGGATGGATCCGTCGAGCACCTCGGACAGCTCGACTTCCTAGACGGAGTCGTCGCGGTCGACTCCACACACGGTCGTCGACCTCCAGGACAGCACTTCAGTCGAAGGCTCTGCCGGTGGCGGCGAAGAGGCGGGCGCAGCGGTCCGCCATGGCGTCCGGGGATTGGTCCGGATGGTTGATCCACCAGCGGACCAGGGCGCTGACCAGGCCCCGCCAGGCGTATTTGAGCGCGTCCGCATCGAGTGGGTCGGGGGACCCGGTCGCGCGCAACAGGTCGGCGGTGCCGGTTGCGGCGAGCTGGTCGATGGCGGTCCGGTAGCGCGCGGCGGTGCGGGCGGGCTCGCTGTCGGCGGGCAGCGAGGCGTCGTAGAGCACGAACCACCCCTCACGTCGGCCGTCCAGTGCGGAGAAGATGGCGCGCAGCACCAGCAGTGGTGTGCGCGCTGCGGTGGCGTCGCCCTCCGCCATCGCGGCGCGCATGGCGTCCAGCAATTGGTCGCCGACCGGGTTCAGGCAGGCGAGGAAGAGGTCCTGCTTGGCGCCGAAGTACTGGTGCAGCAACGTCTTGGTGACGCCGACGCGTGCGGCGATGGCGGCCAGCGATGCGGAAGCGTAGCCGTGGCGTCCGAACTCTTCGGTGGCGGCGGCCAGGATCTGCTGCTCACGGCGAGGCCGTGGGACGCCCTTGGTGCCGGCCCTGCCTTGGGGGGTGGTCATGGGCTCGATATTACCCTAACCTAATTTACCGGCAGGTACATTACCCTCAGTCATCATGGAGTATCGGACCCATGCCCGACCCCACGACCGCTCCCCGCACCTCCCGCGTCCGCTCCTGGTGGGGATGGGGATGGGCCGACGCTCACCCCGACGACGCCGAGTGCACCGCCCTGGGCGCCCTGCTCCCCGGCACTCTCCCCCACCCGCTGCCGGCCCCGCGGACAGCCGACCTGAACATCGGACGCCCCGGCGCCGAGCCCCCGCAAAGCCTCGCCCACCTGGTCACCGCCGACCCCGGACCGCGCGCCGCCCACGCCATGGGCAAGGCCTATCGCGACGTCATCCGTGCCCTGCGCGGGCAGCCCGGCCGGATCCCCGACCTGGTCGCCCATCCGACCCGCGACCAGGACGTGGCCGACCTTCTGGAGTGGGCCGGCCAACACCACGTCGCCGTGGTCCCCTTCGGCGGCGGCTCCTCCGTCACCGGAGGTGTGGAGTACCGCGGAGACACCCACCACGCCGTCATGTCCCTCGACCTGACCGCCATGGACCGGGTCCTGGAGATCGACGCCGACAGCCGCTCCGCTCGCATCCAGGCCGGCACCTTCGGCCCCGCGCTGGAGGACCAACTGCGACCCCATGGCCTGACCCTGCGCCACTTCCCGCAGAGCTTCGAGTTCTCCACCCTCGGCGGCTGGCTCGCCACCCGGGCAGGCGGCCACTACGCCACCGGCCGCACCCACATCGACGACTTCACCCAGTCCCTGCGCGTGGTGACCCCCGCCGGTACCAGCACGTCCTGGCGACTGCCCGCCTCAGGCGCCGGGCCCTCTCCCGACCGCCTCTTCCTCGGTTCCGAAGGCGCCCTCGGCGTCATCACCGAGGCATGGGTGCGCCTGCAGGAACGCCCCCGCCACAGTGCTTCCGCTTCCCTCGCCTTCACCGACTTCCACGCCGCGCTGAACGGGGTACGCGCCATCGCCCAGTCCGATCTCGCCCCCGCCAACTGCCGCCTGCTCGACTCCGGCGAGGCAGCACTCGCCGGCGCCTCCCGGGACGGCTCCGCGGTACTCGTCCTCGGCTTCGAGTCCGCCACCGCACCCGTCCACGCTCGCCTTGCCCAGGCCCTCGACCTCGCCCGCGCGCACGGCGGACGGGGCGGTGAGTCCGCCGCCGAGGCAGGCGCCCCGGCCGACGCGGCCGTCGGTGCCTGGCGCTCCATCTTTCTGCGCATGCCCTACCTGCGCGACGGTCTGGCCAGGATGGGAGCCGTCGTCGAGACCTTCGAGACGGCTACCACCTGGAACCAGCTGCCCGCCCTCATCGACGCCATCCGCACCGAGGTCGGGACCGCCGCACGCGACATCACCGGCCACCCCGCAACCATCAACTGCCGCCTCACACACGTCTACCCCGACGGCGCCGCCCCCTACTTCACGGTCCTCGCCGCCGGCCGCCCCGGCGACGAAGTCGCCATCTGGGACCACCTCAAGACCGTCGCAAGTGACGTCCTCCACCGCCACCGCGCCACCATCACCCATCACCACGCCGTCGGCCGCGACCACCGCCCTGGTTACGACCGCCAGCGCCCGGAACCCTTCGCACTCGCTCTGCGCGCCGCCAAGCACGCCCTCGACCCCCACGGCATCCTCAACCCCGGCGTACTCGTCGACTGAGCCGGAGTGCGGAACCGGTGATGCGGTCGGTCATGGTGTTCAGGCCGGTGCGGACAGGGCCGCACCGTAGCTGGACAGAGCCGCCTTGGCGTCGGCGAGTGCGAAGCGGGCGCCAAGGTGCCCGTCCGGGCGGACGAGGAAGCCGGTCGGGCCCTCAGGTCGGTACAACCGGGCGAACTCCCCGGCGGTGTCACGGTATCCGGGGACGGCCAGGGCTCCGGGATCGGTCGGTGCGGCTTCCCGGGCGAGGACGGCGATGGTCTGCAGGCCGGCCCCGGCGTCCGGGCCGTCGGGGGTGTCAGGGCTGCTGCCGGTCATCCGCAGCACCCCGGCAGCATCGGCGGCTTCGGCCAGGTCGGCCGCCTCGGCCGCGTACAGGACCAGCACGTGGCCCGTGCGGTCGCGCAGGATGTCGAGCAGGCGCAGCGGATAGGTGGCGATGGGGGTGGTCAGGCCGGAGCAGTCCGGGGCCCGGTCGCCGGGCTGGGGTGCGTCGGTCGGCCCGTACGGGCTGTCGGCGAGTGGGCCGTCCCGGTAGCCGACGAGCAGTTGGGCCTCGCGGAGCATGATGGTCTTCGGGTCGTCCGGGTCGGCCTCGATGCCGCGGGTGGCGTGCCGGACCGTCCGGCCGACGACCTCCTCGCCGACCGGGCGACGTTCGGCGTCGTAGCTGGTGAGCAGGGCCGGCCCGGCCTCCCCGCTGATGACGAGCGCGAGCTTCCAGGCCAGATTGCAGGCGTCCTGGATGCCGGTGTTCATGCCCTGGGCGCCGGTCGGTGGGTGGATGTGGGCGGCGTCGCCCGCGATGAAGACCCGGCCGTCGGCGTAGCGGTCCACGATCCGGTGGCTGATGCGGAAGACGGAGGACCATCGCATGGTGGAGAGGGTGGCCGGCCTGGGGGCCAAGCGGTCGACGACAGCCTGGACATGGGACAGCTCCGGGACCCGGCCGCCCTCCAGGCCGTGCGCTACGCCGGCTGTCCGCCCGGGCGCCGGGTCTGTCGCCTGGGCGGAGAGTTCGGGCGGGACCAGCATCGACATGCGGTAGCGTCCGGCGCCGGGCAGCGGGATACAGACCAGCAGGTCATCGGTGGCGCCGTCGTCGGTGTGGTGGAGGGAGCGCACGCCGTATCCGGGCGGAAGGTCCCAGTCCGCCTCGACGTCGGCCAGCATGTACTCCTCGGCGAAGGCGCCTCCCTCGAAGCCGAGCCCCAGTCCTTTGCGAACGGTGCTGTGCGCGCCGTCGCAGCCGATCAGATAGCGCGTACGGACCTCCTCGGCACCGCCGGACGCGGTCATCAGGCGGGCGGTGACTCCGCCCGCGTCCTGGGTGAACGAAAGCAACTCGGTGGAGCGCTCGATTGCCGTGCCCAGGCCCCTGACGTATTCCTCCAGCAGGCGCTCGGTCTCGTACTGCGGGAGCGCGGCGAATCCGTAGGGCACCTCGGGCGGCAGCGCGAGCTCGATCCGCGCCTGCTCCCGGCCGTTGACGTAGATCAGCTGGCCGTGCATCGGAACGGCGGCTTCCAGGACGGCGCGGACCAGGCCCATCCGGTCCCAGATCTCCAGGGTGCGCGTCTGGATGCCGACAGCCTTGGCATACGGGAGGCGGGCCGGCAGCCGGTCGATGAGACGGCAGCGCACCCCTTGGCGGCGGAGCTCGGCAGCCGCGCTCAGTCCCACGGGGCCGGCGCCCGCGATCAGTACGTCGATGGACCGGGTGTGCGACACGGGCGCCTCCTCGGCTTGTCCCCCCGTATCGCCCCTCTGCTCCATGGTCCCCCTCCGGGGCACGGGCGGCGAGCCGAGGCCCAGTTCATCCCCTGACTCCTGATCTGCCGGCCGACTGAGCGCCTCATGCCCACCCCCACCACCCACCACGGGCAGCGGCGGCGGGCTGCGCCATAGGAGACCGGCGTCAGGGCCTGTCCGGCGCATCGTGCCGGACAGGCCCTGGTCCCGGGAAGGGCTCAGCGCTTCAGCGTGAAGGTGAAGTCGCCGGAGAGCTTGCCGCTCAGCCGGACCGCCGAAACGAGACTCCCTTCCATGATCAGTCTCTCGACCTCGGCCCGCGAAAGCCCGCAACCTTCAGCGATCAGCCGCACCGGCCGGACCGGAATCCGCGCCGCGAAACGGACCGAGATGTCGATCACCTCTTGGTCCAGGTGATCCGATCCGCCGGTGTCGAGGCGCCAGGCATTGTCCCAGCCGAGGGCGATGCGATTACGGCGCCGCACGACCGGATCCTGGAGCAGCTCAGCTGCCAGGCCAGGGTCGTTGTCATGCAGCCGGTCCAGCAGCTCAGGTCGGACGGAGCGCACATTCACCCGCTCCAGGACCGTGAGCTTCGCCGTTTCCCCGCAAGCGGTACAGAGCACGAGGAGCCAGGCGTCGATGAGCTTGTGGTGTGCGTTGACGCGAAATTTACCGCTTGCCCGGAAGCACCCGGACGCGCACGCGTGGCAACGGCGGAGAACGAGCGGAAGGCAGGTGGGCGTGACCACCCAGTTCTTGAGCACAGAGGTACACCAGTCCTGGTGAGAAGTCCGCAGCAAAAAGGAGCGCGGCGCACATGCGCGACGCGCGACGATTCAGCACTTGGGAGGTCTCACACGGTGTACAACGGCACGTCCTTGCCCAGACGACTCGGTCCGGCAGCACGGTAGTGGCGCACAACGGCGCCGCTCCACTGGTTTTCGCGTGCCGGCCCCCGGGCGCCAGGGCGGTCTCCGCCATTCAGCTCTGCTGGACGTCCTTGACGAACACGAGACCGTCGCTGTCGGCCAGGTGGGCCGGGTCGAGCGGGGCGTAGCCGAACCAGGGGGACACGCGGGTCTCGGGCCGTGTGGTGCCGAGGGCGGTGGCCAGCCGCGGGGCGTCGATGACGCAGCGGTCTTCCGGGAGCGCGTACAGGAGTCCTTCGACGGTGTCCGGCGGCGGTGTGTCCACTCCCTGGTGCCGGATCGTGCCAAGGGCTGCGGCCACGAAGGCGTACTCCTTGCCGAGTTGGGCGCTCACCAGCGCACCGGCGCTCCACCACTCCACCGGCCCCTGCCACATCTGCATCGTGCTCTTCTCCCGCTGGAGATGGGAGTTGTGGGCGTGGACGAGTACCGGGCCCCGTTCGGCGAGGGCGAGGAGGTTGTGGGCCATCATCAAGTCCCGCAGCGCGCACAGCCGGGTCATGCGGGCCGGTGAAGTGTCGGCCATCGAGTGGTGGTAGCGCAGCAGGCCGGTCGCGGTGCGCCCGTACAGGCGAGCCCGGTCCCAGTCGTCCCGCGAGTTCGCCGTGATCAGGTGCGGCGTCCGCGCGTCGAGCAGCGCCACCAGATCGTCGGTGAGCAGCCGCAGTTGACCGGCCTCGGCCGACTGCCCCGTGGATCGGGACGGGTCCATCATCGCGGCGGGATCGGTCCACCGGTCGTCGGCACCCAGCAGGCGGTCGAGGGTGTCCGCGGTACAGGGGAGCAGGTCCGCTTCCACCCGGGCCGCGAGGTAGCCGTGGAGTGCGGTGAGGGCCTGCCGGGGGCTCGCGGCATGGGTGATCTCCAGCGGGCCGTCGAACCCGGCGAAGCGGAGCCGCTCAAACGCGGGCCGGCCGTCGGTCTCGGCGCGGACGTTGTAGGAGCGCATCCAGCGCACGAGCTCGCGGTTGGCCGCGAAGGTGCCCCAGCCGTGGCTGACTCCCTGCTCCATGACCTCGTCGAGAGTGCCCGTGCCCGAGGTGACGTAGTCGTCCACGACCAGTCCCATCATGCAGTCGCTCTCGATCGTGATCGTCCGGTAGCCCTCCTGCTCGACCAGCTGCTGGAAGAGCTCGTTGCGCAGGTCGAGCAGAGCATCCTGGCCGTGGGTGGGCTCGCCCAGGGCGAGCAGCCGAGGCCGGTCCTGGAGCAGCCTCATGACGGCGGCAGCCTCGACGGCATGGACGGTGTCCTTGATGTCAGTAGCCATGCCTTCAACGGTATCGTTGAACCTTCGGTTGAAACTTTCCCGCGATATCGTCAGCTTCATGCGGAGAAACCTTCAAAGTGGTGATCGGCTCAGGCCGGTCGATCTGGCGCGCGGGCACGGTCTGTCCACGCAGGCGGTCAGGAACTACGAGGAGGCCGGCATCCTGCCGGCCGCCGTTCGCACACCCCACGGCTACCGCACCTACACCCCGCTGCACGCCGGGGCCCTGCGCGCGTTCCTCGCCCTGGTGCCCGGCCACGGCCACCGGACGGCGGCGGCGATCCTGCGGGCCGTGAACCAGGGTGCGGTCGACGAGGCGTTGCGCCTCATCGACGAGAGCCACGCCCAACTGCTCGGCGACCGGCGGACGCTCCAGGCTGTGGAGAGCGCCCTCCGCGACCTGGAGCCCGGTTTGGGGTCCGAGCCCGGTGTCGGGTCCGAGCCCGGCGTGGAGTCCGAGCCGGCCGCGGTGTCCGGGCCCGGCGGCACCTTCATTGGGCCCACGTTCATCGGGCCGCTGGCGGACCAGCTCGGAATCCGGCCCGCGACGCTGCGCAAATGGGAGCGCGCCGAGCTGGTGCGCCCGCGCCGCGACCCACGGACCGGTTACCGCGTCTACGACGAGGCCGACGTTCGGGATGCCCGGCTGGCCCATCAGCTCAGGCGGGGCGGCTATCTGCTGGAGCAGATCGCCCCGCTGATCACCCAGGTGCGGGCGGCCGGCGGCCTGGAACCGCTGGAGGCCGCACTGTGCGACTGGCACGGTCGACTCTCCGCCCGCGGACGGTCGATGCTGACCGGGGCGGCAGAGCTGGAGGCGTACCTCCGCGAGCGCGGATGAGACCTCGATCGCGAGCCGGCTTCGGCTGCCCGCGGCGGCCGGGCCGGCCGGGACCCAACTCGGTCTGCACGACGTGCTGGTGCGGATCTCATCACTGTGGGTTTTTTGCGGCATGACCCTGCTTGTGACCCGTCGCCACGTGGACTACGGGCGTGTCACCAGCACCGGTTGTCGCGCCGTGCGCTGACGCCACGCTCCCGGCGTCCGGCCGCCCTCTCCGGCCGCTGATCATCCCCCTTGTCTCCGCGCCTTCGGCGCGCTCTCCGCCTTCCTGCTGCTGCAGGGCGTGGAGACACTCAGCCTGCGCATCGAACGGCACTCGGCCAACGCCCAGGCGCTCGCCGAATGGCTGGAGCAGCGCGACGAGGTCGCCGCCGTCCACTACCCGGGCCTGCCGTCCAACCAGTGGTACGAGGCCGGGCAGCGCTATCTGCCGCGTGGTGCCGGCGCGGTCCTGGCCTTCGAACTGCGTGACGGCGTCGAGGCGGGCAGCGCCGGGTCACCGCCAGGACGCTGGTCGCCGCAGTCGACTCCGACCGTCTCTACCCACCCGCCCAGCAGGCCGAGTTGGCAGCCGGTATTCCTTCGGCCGACCGGCTGCGAATGGTCCACTCCCCCTACGGTCACGACGGCTTTCTCATCGAAACCGAGCAGGTCGCCGCGCTCGTACGCGAACTCACCACCTCATGACGATCTCTGGGTGGACCGGGGATCTCAGGCGTCCGCCTGCCTGATGCGTTCACGGACGGCCGCACGGTCGATGCCCAGCTGCTCCATCAGCTCTGCCGCGGGATCAGGCCGCTCACAGTCAAGGATCGCGAGCAGCAGGTGCTCCGGCGTGATGCGCCGGCTGCCGGCCTTCTTCACCTCGACGAGGGCGCGCGGGAGCACCGAGCGGGCACCGGAGGTGAAGGGGGTGCGCTTGCGTGAGACGGGGACCGGCGGCCTCTCGACGCCCTGGACGTCGATGCCGATCGCGGCCAGTGCCGACCGGTCGAGGACGTCGAGGGCGGTACGTGCGGCCTCCAGGTCGGTACCGAGGGATCGGACCGCGAGCGAGCCGGGCTCGTGGAGTACTCCCAGGAGGAGGTGCTCGGTGCCGATGCGGCGATCGCCGCGCAGCCTGGCTTCTTCCAGAGCGGACGTGACCGCCGCGCGGGCACCTGTTGCGAACTGTTCGAACACTGTCGTCTCACTTCCCGTGTTTGGCGTGCGCCGATTGCCGTGACACGCCGAGGGCATCCCCGATCTGTTCCCAGGACCATCCCTGCTCCCTGGCGCGGACCACCGCTGCCGTTTCGATCTGCTCGGCCAGTCGGTGCAGGGCGCCCACCGCCCGTAGCCCGACGGCGGGGTCGTGCGACCTGAGGCGTTCTGCGAGATCTCCTGCTTCCATGACTGTCAGTCTGGGCTGACAGCCATCATGTTGTCAACCCAGACTGACAGTCCGCCGATGCGTTACGACCCATTGACCGCGGGCTGTCAGGCCCCCAGCGGCCCGTCATGGGAAGGACCTCAGCGGCGTTGCCACTCCTCGGCCAGGAGCCGGTAGGAACCCACCCGGTCGGCGTGGTCGTGCGTGATGGTCGTGATGACCAGCTCGTCGGCGCCGGTGGCCTCCTGAAGTCGTTCGAGCTGGTCGGCCACATGTCCTGCGGTGCCGACGAACTGGGTGTCGACGCGGTCGGCCACCAAAGCCCGGTCCTCGTCGGTCCACACATGGGCGCGGGCCTGCTCGGGGGTGGGGAAGGCGATGGCGCCCTCTGCGGTGCGGATGCTGCGGACCCACGGACCGTAGCCGGCGGCGAGTTCACGGGCCGTCGCGTCGTCCTGGGCGACGACGACGTCGGCCGAGACGCTGACGTACGGCTTGTCGAGATCGTCGGAGGGCTGGAACGCGGCGCGGTACCCCTCGGTCGCCTCCAGGACGGTGGCCGGGCTGACGTGGTAGTTGGAGGCGAAACGCAAACCGTTGCGGCCGGCGACGTCGGCGCTCTGCCCGCCGCTGCTGCCCAGGATCCACACCTGCACGGCGGCGCCCTCGCCGGGCACGGCGTGCGCCTCGACGCCGTCGGCCGAACGGTAGGTGCCGCGCAGCAGGGCGAGGATGTCGTCGATCTGCTCGCCGTAATCCTGCGCCTCGGCGTTCGGTTGGCGCAGCAGGCGCTGCTGGAGGGCGAACCGGGGTGAGCCGAGCAGGTGCTCGAAGGAGAACCGGGGTGGGATCCGCAGCCCGTTGGGAGCGTGTCCGTCGATGACCGGGGTCGCGGTCACGACGGGTCCCACGGCCGGAACGGAGTCCGCGCTCGGACTGGGGGGACGTCCCCCGGAGCGGCCGAGGCCCAGGTCGAGCCGCCCGGGGTGCAGGGCGTCGATGAGGCCGAACTCCTCGACGGTGGACAGGGCGGTGCGGTGGCCCAGCAGGACCGCCCCGGAACCGATCCTGATCGTGGAGGTCGCGGAGGCGGTCAGGGCCAGCACGACAGCGGGAGAGGTCCCGGCGACGCCCGGGTTGAGATGGTGCTCGGCGACCCAGTAGCGGGTGTAGCCGAACCGCTCGGTCTGGCGGGCGAGGTCGATGCTGTTGTGCAGCGCGTCGGCCGCGGTGGACCCGGACGGAACCGGGACGAGGTCGAGAACCCCGAGAGGGATGCCGGACATGATCGGGGTGCTCCTCAGAAGTCGGCGGGTCGGGGCGCGGCGAGGACCGGGGCCCAGGGGAACGGTGGGTCGGGGATGTCGCGCCGCAGTACGGGCGCGATGTCGGACTGGAAGAGTTCCAGCGAGGCCCGGTGCCGGGCGTCGCCGAGCCCGCTCGCGTCCGCCTGCAGATGGAGCACGCTGTGGCCGAACTGCTCGTGGTAGCGGTGCACCTTGTCGATCACCTGTTGGGGGCTGCCGATCAGCGCCGAGCTGCGCTCCACGAAGTCCTCCAGGGTCGCGAACACCGGCTCCAGACCCAGCCGCTTCTGGAAGGCCAGCTGCCCCTCGAAGACCGGCCGGTAGGCGGCGATCGCCTCCTGCGAGGTGCGTGCCGCGTAGTACCCGGCGGTACCGGCGCCGACCACCGCGTGGGCGGCGTCGTGGCCGTAGTGGGCCCGGCGCTCCCGGTAGTGGCGGACGAGTTCGGCGTAGGGCTCGATGGGGTTGGTGACATTGGCCGAGAACAGCGGGTCGCCGTAGCGGGCGGCGAGGTCGACGGACTCCCGGCTGGTGGCGCTGCCGTGCCAGACCCGCACCGGCTGCTGGTACGGCCTGGGCCACACCTCGGCGGCGGTGAGCTCCGGGCGGAAGCGCGGTTCTGCGGTCACCTTGTCCTCCCGCCAGATCCGGCGGAACAGCTCATAGCTCTCGGCGTTGCGCTCCCACTGGTCATCGGGAGTGACCTGGAACAGCTCGCGCTGGGCGGTGCCGTTGCCCTTCCCGATGATCAGGTCCAGGCGGGTCGGACAAGTGGTCCAAGGTCGCGTAGTCCTCGTAGGCGCGTACCGGGTCGAGCAGGCTGAGGGTGGTGACGGCGGTGAACAGCCGGATCCTGGAGGTGAGCGCGGCGATGTGACTGAGCACGACCGGTGGCGACGAGGAGATGAACGGCCGCTCGTGGCGTTCGCCGACGCCGAAGCCGTCGAACCCGGTCTCCTCGGCGAACACCGCGTTGTCGATCACCTCGCGGAAACGGTCGTGGGTCGGCTTCAGCACCCCGGTCACCGGGTCGGGGGCGTGCACGATGAGGGTGATGGCCAGGAACTTCACGACGCCACCCGCCCGGTGCCCGGCTCGGCGGCGGCGTCGGGGTGGGCCAGTCCCAGGTGGTCGCGCAGCGTGGTGCCCTCGTACGCGGTGCGGAAGACACCGCGCTCCTGCAGCAGCGGTACGACGGTGTCGGCGAAGCCGTCCAGACCGGTGGGGGTGATGTGCGGAACCAGGATGAAGCCGTCGGCGGCATCGGCCTGGACGAGGGTGTTGATGGACTCGGCGACGGTGGCCGGGGAGCCGACGAAGATCTGCCGGCTGCCGGTCTCGATGACGAGGTCGCGGATCGACCAGTTGTTGACCGCCGCGAGCTCACGCCACTGGCGGGCGGTGGCCAGCGGGTCACGGTACATCCGCACCTGCGCGCGGCCGCGGGCGATGGTGTGCTCACCGAGGTCCGGGTCGATGTCGGGCAGCGGGCCGTCCGGGTCGTAGCCGGACAGGTCGCGGTTCCAGACGAACTCCAGGTGCTTGAGCGCGGTCGCTCCGCTGACCTGCTGCCGGCGCACCTCGCGGGCCAGCTCCTGGGCCTCGGCGTCGGTGTCGCCGAGCACGAAGGTCGCGGCCGGCAGGATCAGCAGCTGCTCGGGGCGGCGCCCGTAGCGGGCGAGCCGGCGCTTGACGTCGGCGTGGAACTCCTGACCCTCCTTCAGGGTGCCGTACCGGCTGAAGATCGCGTCCGCGGTGGAGGCCGCGAACTCCCGGCCCTCCTCCGAGTCACCGGCCTGGAAGATCACCGGACGGCCCTGCGGACTGCGCGGGACATTGAACTGCCCGGCGATGTCGAAATGCTCTCCCTCATGGACGAAGGCCCCGGCGCGCGCGTCCTTCAGAAAGATGCCGGACTCCTGGTCGGCGACGATCTCCTCACCGTGCCAGGAGTCGAACAGCTCGATGGCGGTCGCGAGGAACTCCGTGGCGCGGGAGTACCGCTGGTCCTGCGGGAGGAAGCCGCCGCGGCGGAAGTTCTCGCCGGTGAACGCGTCCCAGGAGGTGACGACGTTCCAGGCGGCACGCCCGTCCGACAGATGATCGAGGCTGGCGAACTGGCGGGCCACCTCGTAGGGCTCGTTGAAGGTGGAGTTGATGGTGCCGGTCAGGCCCAGGCGCTCGGTCACCGCGGCCAGAGCGGACAGCACCGTGAAGGTGTCCGGCCGCCCGACCACGTCCAGGTCGTAGATCTGCCCGGCCTGTTCGCGCAGCCGCAGCCCTTCGGCGAGGAACAGGAAGTCGAACTTGGCGCGTTCGGCGGTCCGCGCGAAGTGCGCGAACGAGCTGAACTCGATGTGGCTGCCGGCCCGCGGGTCGCTCCACACGGTGGTGTTGTTGACACCGGGGAAGTGGGCCGCGAGATGGATCTGCTTCAGTGGCTTGCTCATGGTCGGACGGTCCTCCCGGCTCAGACGGTGGCGTAGCGGTTGGCGGGACGGGACAGCCCGAGCAGCCCGCGCAGGGTGTCGGCCTCGTACACCCGCCGGAAGGCGCCGCGGCGCTGGAGTTCGGGCACCAGGCCGCGGGTGATCGCCGGAAGGTCATGGCCGATGACGCCGGGACGCAACCGGAAGCCGGACAGTCCGGCCTGCTGCCACTGCAGGAGCAGGTCGGCGAGTTGTGCGGGGCTTCCCGTGAAGATCTTCGCGTCGCTGGTGTACGGGTAACCCGCCAGGTCGTCCAAGCGTGCCTTGCGGTCCGCCGCCGCTGCCGCGTCGTCGTCGAGAAAGACCACCAGGTCACCGAAGATGTGCAGGGGCTCGTCGGAGCGCCCTGCCGCGGCCTGGGCCGCGCGTATCTCGTCGGAGATGGCGCGGGCGTGGCCGGGGTCGTGCGGGGTGACGTAGCCGATGTCGGCGGAACGGCCCACCAGTTGGAAGGGGACGCTCTGGTGCGCCAGGGCGGTGACGACCGGCTGTCCCTGGGGCGGCCGGGGGGTGATCGAGGGTCCCTTGACGCTGAAGTGCCGGCCCTCGAAGTCGACATAGTGCAGTTTGTCGCGGTCGACGAAGCGCCCGGTGGAGGTGTCGCGGATCTCCGCGTCGTCCTCCCAGCTGTCCCACAGACGGCGGACGGCCTCGACGTGGTCGGCGGCCTCCTCGAAGAGCTCGGCGGTCAACTCCCGGACCTCCGGGGTGTCCAGGTCCTCGATGCGCAGAGGCGGGAACGTACGACGGCCGAAGTGGGCCGCCTCGCTCTGCCGTGCCGACACCTGGACCCGCAGGCCCGCACGGCCGGTGCTGACGTAGTCCAGGGTGGCGATCGCCTTGGAGATGTGGAACGGCTCGGTGTGGGTGGTGACGACGGTCGGCACCAGCCCGATGTGACGCGTCAGCGGTGCGACGCGGGCGGCGATGAGGACCGCGTCCAGCCGGCCGCGTACCTGATCGGTGCGATCGTCCGGCTCGGTGAAGCGCGACGACTGCAGCCCGAGGGCGTCCTCGAAGGTGACGAAGTCGAGCAGGCCGCGTTCCGCCTCGGTGACGAGGTCGGCCCAGTAGCCGGCGGTGAGCAGGTCGCGAGGCCTGGCCTGTGGTGCGCGCCAGGCGGCCGGGTGCCAGCCCGCGCCGTCCAGGGCCACGGCAAGATGCAGAGGTGAAGGAGGAAATGCGGGCACAACGATGTCTTCCTGATCGGCCGTACACGATCGCCGGGTCTGCTCGGCAGGGCCCGGCGCGGGGAACGCGTCAGGCGCAACAGAGCGCGCCGGCCAGCCGCAGCAGGTCGATGTGGGACCGGGAGTACAGGTGCACGCAGCCACGCGGGACCAGGGGTTCGACGACGAACCGGCCGGATTCAGCCTGCATCGACGTCACCTCCACCCATCGTGTCCGCGGTCCACCAGAAAGTGCCGACCCGGGGGGCATGCCTGTACCCCCGTCGCCCACAACGCAGCCGCCACGCCACCTATTCCGCCCCATGCTCAGGCGTCCGTACGAGGTGGAATCACCCCCGGCCGCAGTGCGGGGGCACGGGCGATCGCCACCCGCTGCTGCTGGCCGCCGGACAACTGCCGGGGATGCGCACCGGTCTTGTCGGCCAGCCCCACCCGGTCGAGGAGGGTACGGGCCAGCGCCTGCGCCTCGGGCTTGCGCAGCAGGCCCGTCGCCACGGGCGCCGCTGCCACGTTGTCCAGCACGGTCAGGTGCGGGAAGCGGTTGAAGTTCTGGAAGACGAAGCCGATCCGGCTGCGCTGAGCGAGGATCGCGCGCTCGCTCAGCTCCTTGAGCCGTTCGCCCTGTCTGCGGACGCCGATCAGTTCGCCGTTGAGGCTGGCGTAGCCGACCTCCGGCTTCTCCAGGTGGTTGATCACCCGCAGCAGGGTGCACTTGCCGGAGCCGGACGGCCCGAGGATCACCGTGACCTGTCCTGGCCGCACCGTCAGGTCCACGCCGTCCAGCACCCGGTGGTCGCCACCGTCTGGTACGTGATCCTCACCAGCGTGGTGTCCGTCGTCCAGTACCGGTCCATGAGACGGAGCCGCCGCCTTCTTGACTCCGTCACAGGGCGCAACCACACTGTTGAGGACGGTAACGATATTCAGCGCCCACCTCGGGGTTCCTGCCCCAGTGGGTCATCGGCCCCGGCCCGCTGACAGGCAACCCTTCTCCGCGACGGGGTGCCCTGGGTGATGACCGGGTCCTGCCGGGGTGGCGGGACAAGCGTGGTCTCGTGTCTCACGAGCCCCGATGATGGGACCGGTGGAGATGCCGCGCACTGGCAGTGGGACGGGGAAGGCGAGCGCCCGTCGGCCGCTCCTGACCCGACGTCTCCACATCGACCTGTTGCGGGTCTGCAGCGCGACCGGCAGCCCGGCGGTCTGACCGGGACAGCTCCTGAGGGGCTCCCGTAGGCGCACATCACCGGGCCAGGCGTCGTCCGCACACCCAGACACCGGGCTCTCCAGGCGTCCTGCCACCGATGCCGCTTCGGCACGCCCAGGCTGCTTCCCTCCCCGCATTGGAGAGCCATGCCCGAGACAGCTCTGCCCAGCCCGCTCACCTCACGCCCGGCCACCGTCCGCGATCTCCGACCCGCCGTGTCCGACCCCCAGGTCACCCTGGCCGCCCGCGCGTCGCACTTCGGCAGCCGTATCGGCGTCGACCTCGCCGGCGGGTTCTATCCGGCGCCCCTCCGCTACAACGTGTACCTAGCGCCGGGCTGTCCGCGGTCCCTGCGGGTGTCGATCACCCTGGACCTGCTCGCCCTCACGGACTCGGTCACCATCACCCCCGTCCCCCGGTCGGCCGGCACCCCCGACCCGCTCGTGGCACTGCGCAGCGCCTACGAGGCCACCCGGCACCACTACGACGGTCCACTCACCGTGCCCGCGCTGTCCGACCGCTGGAGCGGACGCATCGTCAGCGATCAGACCCCCGACATCCTCCGCGACCTCGTCGACCTCGCCGACCACCTCACCGAGCACGGCCGGGACGGCCTGCCCCGCCTGCGCCCGCCGGCCCTCGTCGCGGACATCGAGACCATCCGGCAACTCCTTGACGAGGACATCGCCGAAGCCGCCCAACGGGCCGGTGCGGCCCCGGCATCGCACCGCCGAGGGGAGGCGCTGGAAACCCTGCTCGCGGCACTGGACCTTCTCGACCGCCAACTGGCCACCGGGCCCTATGCGCTGGGCGACGAACTGACCGCCGCGGACGTGGACCTCTGGGTGACCCTCGTACACCTCGACCTCGTCGGCCGTCTCCACCTGGACGCCGACGCGGTACACGCCATCGCCCGGCACGACCGCCTGTGGGCCTACGTGCGACGCCTGCACGGCCACCCGGCCTTCCGCGACAACCTCCGCACGGACCGGATGGCCCGTCTGCACCGCCGCACCTGCCGTGGCCCGGAATCATCAGGCGCCGCGATCGAGCTCCCCGGAGTCCTGCGGATCAGCTGAGCGTTGTCGGCGCAACGGCGAGGTCAGTCCCGGTACCCGTAGTCCCGTTCGGACTGCCGGTAGCGCTCCACCAGGATCGCGTCCATCGGCGCGGTCTGCGGTCCGAAGAACTTGCCGAACTTCTCACGGTACTTCTCGAACCATTGCGCCCGCTCGGACAGGAAGAAGATGTCGTGCAGGGCGATGGAGCGAATCGCGAGGACGGGTACGGGTGCCTTGCTCACAGCGAACCGCGGATTCCTTGCTGCCCTCACATCGCAGTTCTCGTGGAACTGACCGACCATGAGGCCCTGCGCCACGTAGTCGTCCTTGACGCGTTCCTGCGCCTTGTCGAGAAGCTCGGTGTCCTCGCTGTGGAGATCGGGAAGGACGACCACCATGGCGCGCAGCATGGGATTCCGTCCCTGCCAGGAGGTCAGCAGGTACTCGTGCAGGCTGCTCCGTACGATCTCCTCCACCAGGTCGGGGGTCGGCGAGTGCCCGACCAGGCGGATACGGATCTCCATGGTTCTGTTCTTGCGAGAGGGGGCCACGAAAGGGCAGATGGGGCCCATTCGGCCGATCTCCGGATGGTTCGTCGCAATGTAGTCGGTCAGCCATAAGTCGACCGATTCGAGCGCGGACTCGATATCGACGACGGATCCCGTGGAGTTCATGGTGTTCCCGTCAGATCCGACACGCGATCGACCGCGATGCGCGCGAGACGACGGATCTCGGACTCGTCCGGGACTCGGGTGTTCACCAGCGAAAGGATGTCGTCCTTCATCACGATGACCCAGGACGTCTCGATACGGAAGTGCTCGACGGTGGACAGCCATCGCACCATGAAGCTGCCGTCTCCGACGGAGATCGGTTCCTGGCCGACTTTCGTGATGTCCAGCTGGACGCCGTCGTTCAGTTCCATCCGGTAGTGCGTGCAGTCGCGTACTGCGGCGGAGATCTCCTCGAACACCTGCCGGCAGGCCTGGTTGCCGAACCGCGTGACGTTGTGGAATATCACCGAGCCCACGACGTTCGTGAACAGTGCGGAGGCATGCTGTGTCGCCTCCGGATGCGTGCCGTGCGTCAGCATGTTCGTCAGGTCGACAATGGCGCGCCCCGACTCGTCACCGGAAACGAAGCTGGGGTCGTAGGCGGCGCTCGGTTCCTCGCCGAAGAACGACTCTTCGAGGTCCTCTTCTCTCAGGAGCAGTGTCTGGAAGGCGGTGTCGTCCATCGCGTTCTCCTATCGGCGTACGAGGCTGAGGGGGCGTATGTCGGTCCAGTGCTCCTCGACGTAGTCGAGGCAGGACTGGCGGTCGGTCTCGGCGAGGGCGACCGTCCAGCCCGCGGGCACTTCGGCGAAGGCGGGCCACAGCGAGTGCTGGCCCTCGTTGTTGACGAGTACGAGGTAGCTGCCGTCAGGGTTCTCGAAGGGGTTGGCCATCGTTTCTCCCTACAGAAAGTGGTCAGATTCGGGTGGCTGCGCATGCTTCATGCCCGCGCCGGCATTGCCGGGCGGTGGGGTTCGTCATCTCTCTTCGACGACCCTCATCACGTACTTGTGAATCCCGTTGATCGAGGTGAACAGCTCCATGTCCTCGAACTGCGGGTCTATGACGACACCGTGCTTCTCCTCCAGCACATGTTGGAGGACGAGCAGGGTGAGCGAGTCGATCACCAGTTCGGCATCGTCGGGAAACTCGTCCGGGGGCCCGAGCCCGGCATTCTCGGACAGGATCACTCTGATGTCACTCTTTGAGATCATGCTGTGTCCCATGGCTTGGAAGACGCCTCCGACGTGACGTGCTCGTGCATCAGTGCGCGGTTGCGGGTCAACTTGCCCATCGAGTTCCGGGGCAGCTGCCGCGTGACGAAGAACCGCCTGGGGATTTTGGCCGCGCTCAACCGTTCCCGGCACCAGACGGTGAGTTCGTCCGCGGTGACCGCCTCATGGGCTCCGACGAACGCTTCGATGGCCTCCGCATGGGTCACCACGGCATCGGTCACCCGGGGATGGCTCAGCAGGGCCGCCTCCACTTCTGTGAGGTCGACCTTCAACCCGCCGACGATGACGAGCGAGTCGGTCCGGCCGAGCATGGTCAGCACCCCGGTCGTCGGGTCCTGGTGAAATCGGTCGAAGGTCCGCAGCCAGCCGTCCGTGAAGCGGTCGGCATACTCCCCGTAGAGGTACGGCGAGCGGTCCATCCGGACGTGGAGCTCCTCGTCGACGACTTTCACCTCGGCCCCCGGCACCGGTGGCCCCAGCTGTGGGGGCAGGCACGTCCCGGAGAGGTCACCAGCGATCAGCCCGATCTCGGTCAGGCCGTAGACCTGGCTGATCGGCAGGCCGAAGCGCTCACCGAACTGCTCGTAGGTCTCGTGCGGAACCCGCTCACCGCCCGAGACGGCCAGCCGCAGCGAGGGCAGGTCCAGCGGATCCCTTGTGCGCACCAGGAGTTCGTAGTGGGCGGGTGTCCCGTACACGGCGGAGATCTCGGCGGCTGACATCAGCCGCACCACCTCGGTGGGGCGGAGCGTCGGGGGGACGACCAGCGTCGCCCCGGACACCAGCGCATGCAGCACCCCACTGACCAGACCCATGTTGTGCATGACGGAGTTCAGCAGCAGAACCCGGTCGCCCTTGCCAGGAACCCCGGGGAGTGCGGCGTGCCGGTCGAGCTCGGCCAGCACGGAGTCGGCCGGGCGGCCGATGACCTTCGGCCTGCCCGTCGAACCCGAGCTGAACTGCACCAGGCGGATGTCGTCGTCGGCCGGCCGCCCGTTCGACAGCCGCCGGACCGAGAATGCGGACTCCTGACGGAATCCGGCCACCGGCCCATCAGCCCCGGCCGCCGCAACCAGGTACTGCGGACGCACCAGCTCCACCAGCGGCTCGTATTCGGCCGGTCTCAGCCGAAAATCGACCAGAATGACTTGCGCCCCGCGGCTCCACAGAGCCAGCAGTACCTGCAGATACGTGAAACTCGGCTTCATGCGCAGTAGAACGGAGCTGCCGTGGGCAATACCGTGCTCCCGGAAATCGCCTGCAAGGCCACCGACCGCTGCCCGGAGTTCGCCACGGGTGACGGGAGCACGGGAAACCGCCCACAGCTCGTCGTCGGCCCCTCGACCCAACAGGTGTTCTCCCCACCATGCATCCGCCATAAACGCATCCTTACGAGAAAACCGGCCCGTGCAATATTCGCTCCGGCATTTGATGACGGTGAAGTTAGCACCGCCGAGAAACGCCGAGCAAGCACGCCACCAACGCACCCGGACCGCCTCGGAAGGAGCCGGCATTCGACGCGATGCGCCGCTGGAGGACCCTGCGCGTGAGGTGACCGGCGTGGCAGTCGAAGCCGTTCGCACTCCTCTCACCAGCGAGTCCTCGGCAGCGCACACCTGCGGGGATCGTCGTTGGACCGCCCGCGAGGCTGCGCACCCACAGGATTCCGTCGGCTGCGGCGTACGCCGGTTGTCCCGCCGGCGGGACACATACGAGACCTCCCACATTGATCTCCTTGACCACCCAGTGACCTCGGGTTAGGTTTCTAGGGATTTTGGTTCAGGGCAGTTGCGCCGGTTCCGGCGTACGAGGCGACCCACCGTTCCGATGGTCAGACGGTCGCGCATTCTCCGATGTCCGGTCGCGCTTTCTCATTGTCTTCGCGGCTGTCAGGATTTCTTTTACTTTTCTCCCCCAGGCAATGTCCGCGCGGGGGATATTCCGGAGGTGGGGACTTGTCCATCAGTGCTGGCGCCACACTGCCGCTCACGGCCGCGCAACGCGAGATATGGATGGCCGAACAGCGGTTGGCGGGAGCCAACCGGGTTTTCCGGGTGGGCGACTATCTGGAAATCCACGGACGAGTGGATCCGGTGCTCTTCGAGCAAGCCCTCCTGCGGGTTGTCTCCGAGACGGAGGCACTGCACGTCCGTTTTGTGGAAGAGCGCGGCGACGGCCGACAGGTCCTCCACGGACTCGGTGACTGGTCGCCCACGATGATCGACCTCAGCGCCGAACCCGACCCCGAACGAGCCGCCCACGCCTGGCTGGAGGCCGCGGTGGCCCGGCCGATGGACCTCGCCGGCGACCGGCTCTTCGAGTACGCGCTGCTCCGTCTGGGCCCCGACCGCTTCTACTGGTACCAGGGCTACCACCACGCCGTGATGGACGCCTTCGGAGCACTCCTGATCACCCGCCGGGTCGCCGAGGTCTACACCGCCCTTGTCCAGGACCACCCGGTGAAACCGAGCCCCTTCAGCCCGTTGCACGAGCTGCTGGCCGCCGATGAGAAGTACCGCGATTCCCAACAATTCTCCCTCGACCGGGAGTACTGGACCGAGCAATTCGCCGACCGCCCCGAACCGACCGGGTTCGTCGACCGGCCGTCGACCACCCCGGAGCACTACCTTCGGCGGACAGCCGGCCTGGGGGCCGTGGAGCTGAACGACTTACGCGCAGCGGCGCGGCACGCCCGGGCCCCTTGGTCACACCTGGTCATCGCGGCAACAGCCGTCTATCTCCATCGGATGACCGGCTCATCGTGCGTCGTGCTCGGCCTGCCGGTGACCGGGCGTCTGGACCAGCTCCAGCGCCGTACTCCCGGCATGGCCTCCAACGTCCTTCCGCTGCGGCTCTCGTTCCGACCGGATCTGTCGCTCGGTGACCTCCTCGGGCAGATCGCGGACCGAGTGGTCGAGCTGGGCAGGCACCAGCGGTACCGGGCCGAGGACCTGCAACGGGACCTGGACCTGCCGGGCAGTCTGGGAACGTGGTACGCACCGGTCGTCAACGTGATGTCGTTCGACTACGTGCTCGACTTCGCCGGTCTGCCGACCACCGCGCACAACCTTTCCTCGGGCCTGGTGGGCGACTTCACGGTCGCCGTGTGGGACCGGCGCGACGGGACCGGCCTCAAGGTCGATGTCAATGCCCACCCTGAGATCTGCTCGGACGGCGAGCTGGCCGCTCATCATCAGCGCCTGCTCACCGTGTTACGGGCCGTGACCACGGCCGATCCCACCCAACCCGTAGGCCGGATCGACCTGCTCACCGACGAGGACCGCACCGCCCTGCTGGGTATGGCCGCGGATGCTCCGCCGGTTGCAGAGACCACGCTGCCGGGGTTGTTCGAGGCGCAGGCCGAGCGTGCACCGGACGCGGTAGCCGTGACGTGCGACGACACCGCCCTGACCTACGCCGA
>NZ_JAAIKO010000266.1 GCF_016107395.1 Streptomyces fildesensis | reverse complement strand
GGGCTGCCTTTCCCTCCCCAACTTTGAGAATATATTGTTTTGGAGTTAAACTAAAAACTCTTCCACCAATCACAAATGAAACATCAGGCATAGCACCCAACTTGCCACAGTCAACAGCTGATTCTCCCATCGGACTTGGTATCCTATCACATAGATCATTCACATAGTTCACTATCTGCTCATGAGTTTTATTTTGCTTAAGTTGGGTTTGTATCCATACGATTGCCATCTGGCAGCTAGAGCACATCGTCTCTCTCCATCCGTCGGATGCTTTTTCAGTGTGCAT
>NZ_JAAIKO010000265.1 GCF_016107395.1 Streptomyces fildesensis | reverse complement strand
CCGCCGCCTGCCGCGGCGAGTACGGCGGGGTGAGCCGCGTCTTGACCCGTCCCGCCACCGGCTCCTTGGCGATCACCAGCAGCGTCGTCATACCGGAAGCGCCGGTCATCGGGCGGCCCGGCCGGTGTGGGCGGGCCGGATGAGCTGACCTGCGGGAGCGGGCCGAGCCGGTTGAGCGGGCTGGATAGGGACCGTGGCGGGCCGGTCGTCGCTCGCCGGGCCGGCCGGTGGCGGCTGCCGCAGCACGGCGCTCATGTCCCGGACCGCGTGCCAGGTCCCGCGCCAGG
>NZ_JAAIKO010000264.1 GCF_016107395.1 Streptomyces fildesensis | reverse complement strand
GCCACGTCCACCAAGCCCAAGGTTTCGCCTCCAAAATAATGCTTCTCACCAAGTTCAATTTCAAGAACCTTCAAACAATCCACAAACCCTTTCTTCGCAGCCTCCAAATCATCGCCAGCAGTCGACCACAGTTTCTTCCCGAAATCATACACCTGCTTGTCGACATAATCAGCCCAGAAACGAGATTGAGCACGACGGTAAGGATCGGCGGGAAGCAAAGGACACTTGCCAGGGCACATCTCATCAATATACTGCACAGTAATTAATGACTCGCAGATCGGCTTCCCTCC
>NZ_JAAIKO010000263.1 GCF_016107395.1 Streptomyces fildesensis | reverse complement strand
GTGGCGTCGAACAAAGCGTGAATCTAGAAGACGAACTAGCAATTGTCCTCTTCAGGAAAACAGCAAGGTGGAGATCGAACCGCCGGAGAGAGATCGATTCCAGAACTATATGGACCGCGAGAAGGTTCAGAACATAGCTATACCTAGCATTGACGTTCCTAATGTCGACGGATCAAAAAAAGGAGATGGCTTTTCTGATTTTATCAATCGAATGAAGCCCGTGTTGCGAAATGCTTCCACCATGAAAGCCTCTCCAAATTAAGTCGGCATTGGATCAATCAATAATACGAC
>NZ_JAAIKO010000262.1 GCF_016107395.1 Streptomyces fildesensis | reverse complement strand
TCAACGTCATCCACTACATGCACGACAAGTACGCCTACGAGCGGCTGGAGATGGCGCTGCACGGCCATCCCGTGCAGCGCACCATGGCCTGTGGAATCGCCGGCCTCTCGGTGGCAGCCGACAGCCTGTCGGCCGTCAAGTACGCCCGGGTGAAGGTGATCCGGGACGACACCGGACTGGCCACGGACTACGAGGTCGAGGGCGAGTACCCCGCGTACGGGAACCACGACGACCGTGCCGACAGCATCGCCGTCGACCTGGTGCACACCTTCATGGCCAAGCTGCGCCGGC
>NZ_JAAIKO010000261.1 GCF_016107395.1 Streptomyces fildesensis | reverse complement strand
ACAGGGTTTGAGGCCGCAAAAGCATTGGCAGTAGGAATGTTGATGGATCGCCGGCTGTTTGCGAGGGAAGATGATGAGCCTTTGGCCTTCCTATAACTGTGTGCGAAGGATTCATTGATGGTGATAACATCGTTGCTAGCCAGAGACATCTTTGTTCTTTAGTGCCTGGTTATCGGAAAATAGATGAAGAAGCGCCGGATTTATAATGTGGAATGACTTGGGGGGTGGAGATGCAATTTACAAAGGCTGACTACCACAAGGGTCTGAACTCTGGAAAAGTAACGCGTTGAGG
>NZ_JAAIKO010000260.1 GCF_016107395.1 Streptomyces fildesensis | reverse complement strand
CGTTCAAACACTCTGGGTTGGCAAACAAGAAAACCGTCACTATTCAGCCTGGTGGTGGTGAAAAAGAATTATCTGTTCTTCTTGCCACAACTAAGTCCAAGAAGCTGAACAAACCTTCTGACATGCTTCACAAGTATGTTATGAAGAAGAATTTTCGTCGGATGTCAAAGATTGTAGAAAGTCAAGTCTCTGACAATAAGTATCGACCTGATCTGAAGAAAGCTGCTCTTGCAAGGTTGAGTTATGTGTACCAGAGCCTGTTGGCTGCAAAGAATGGTATCAGGAAGCAGAG
>NZ_JAAIKO010000259.1 GCF_016107395.1 Streptomyces fildesensis | reverse complement strand
GAAATATAGAAATTTTACTGCCTTTGTAGAATTAATCTGTTTTTCACATGCTTCAGAAGAGATTCTTGATGAGGCCTTAAGGTTGGCCAACAATCTCAATCCATTTTCTTTTGGTAAAAACCTAGCCTTTGAGAACCCAAATGATCTATTTCTTATAACTCTCCTCACATCGGTCTCATCCAACGGCCTCAAATGCTGATCAACAAGGCAATCAAAGGCTCTATTTTTCAGCATCTTCCAAACAGACTTGCGATAGTAGAAAACTTCCTGCTTTCCATGCTCACTCTCAGTCAC
>NZ_JAAIKO010000258.1 GCF_016107395.1 Streptomyces fildesensis | reverse complement strand
CGCACCCGGTCGAGCCTGCCCACCTGCGCCGGGTTGCTGTGGAGAGCGCCGTGGCCGGGAATGTTGTCGCTGCCGAGCACCTGGACATGGCCACGGTGCGCGCCAGGGTCGACGGCGCCCTGGATGACGCCGGTGTCCTGGTTGCGACCCAGGAGGTCGGACCAACTGCTGTAGAAGGCGAAATAGTCGTTGGCCAGCAGCCCGAGCGTGGAGAGGAGGAATGCCTGGGTGAGCAAGAGGGCGCTGAGACGGAGGAACATAGCCGGCCAGCTTCGTACCGCGAGCCAGGGCCAGA
>NZ_JAAIKO010000257.1 GCF_016107395.1 Streptomyces fildesensis | reverse complement strand
GATGAGGTTCGACATGCCGGGGCTCTCCAGGGAAGACGTGAAGGTTTCGGTAGAAGACGACGTGCTCGTGATAAAGGGAGAGCAGAAGAAGGACAAGGAGGAAGACAATAGCTCCTGGTCCAGGCGGGTGAGTGCTTACGACATGCGCTTGAGGCTTCCAGACGCCTCCGAGAATGAAAAAGTAAAGGCGGAGCTGAAGGACGGAGTTCTGCTGGTCTCTGTGCCCAAGTCCAAAGTGGAGCGCAAGGTGATCGATGTTCAAATTCACTGAGCTTCCTCACGCACGTGCGAGGCGGT
>NZ_JAAIKO010000025.1 GCF_016107395.1 Streptomyces fildesensis | reverse complement strand
ATTGGCATTGGCGACCACAGGGAGTGCACCTCCGGTTCCGTACTGCTCTTTGTACGGCCGCCTCGCTTCTGGCCGTCTACTGCTGGTCAGCAGCCTGCCACTACCGGTCATCACCGCGCTGGCGATTGGTCGTACGAACTGCGCAAACGCAACGCGCGGGGTGGGGGACCGGCGTTGACCGGTGCCCCACCCCGCGCGTCGTAGCGGTTCCCTGGATTTCCCCGGGCCCGAGGGCCGGGGGAGGGTCGCTGAGGACGGCGGGCCTTCGGTGTCCGGTCCCTGCCGCCGGACACCGTGCCCTTGCCTGCCGTCCCTGCTGTCTGCGTGCTGCTCATCTGCCGGGTACCGCGAACTGCGAACTTCGCCCCGCGCACTGCTCCGGGGCGCCGCTATCGCGCTCCGGCCCGGGCCATGCTGTTGTGCCCGGCCGGCCCCACCGCTGCGGGCCGTCCCTGCACGGGAGCCCGCTTCGGCTGTGCCGCGGCGCCGTTCTGCACGTCCATGACGGCGTGCGCGACGAGACCGCCCATCGGGTCGTATCTGATCAGGTCCCGCAGGCGCGATCGCGATGACCGGCCCTCGTTCCCCGGATACAGGTGCTTGCCGAGGCCCACCGCGTGGGCGAGGGCAGCGAGAGCCGCGGTCCGCGGGTCCGGCGGGACGCCGGTGCGGATCGCGTTGTCGAGCCGGGCTCTGATGTCCCGGCTGACCTCGCTGTCGCTCGCCTGGTAGCGAGTCGTCGGCAGCACCCCGCACATCTGTCCCGCTACGGCATGCACCATGCCGCACCGCTCCAGATGCGCGAGATACGTCTGGCGCAGCCCCAGGCGGGGCCCGCCGATCCAGTGGACAGCGCGAACCGGACTGCCACGACGGCGCAGCAGCTCGAGCGCGGAGTCCAGTGTCGGATCTCCTGTCGGCCGTGGGTGTACCACGGCGATACGATCCCCATCAGGGGCTATCCGTCCAGCCAGGGCCAGCTCGACGAGCTGTGCCCCGGCGAGGCCGAGGTCGAGCGACTGCGGCTGCGCTGTGGTCCCGGTCGTCGGGTCCAGAGCGAGCAGCAACAGCTCTTCCGGAATCGTTCTGCGGCTCTTGCCCATCCATGCCTCCCCGCGTGGATGAATGACAGGGTGACGCCTCTCACATTCATCTGTCGAGAGCGCCTGGAGTGTTCGGGATGGAACCGACTGGTATGTCGTTCTCGTCTAGGGGGTGAGCGGTGGTGTCGCAGACGGGCCGCGAATGGTTCCGGCGGGTCTGTTAGGGGCTTCCAGGCCGGGAACTGGAAACTGGTGGAGTGAGATGGGGCGTCGTGCGTCGTGCACGGGACCGCCCCTCGCGATGTGTGGAGGAGGTCTGCGTGGCGGGCGAGTCCCCCGGCAGGGAGCAGCAGCAGGAGTCGTCGGGGGTGGCGGCCGACAAGAAGGCGCTTGATCCGAGGCTGACGGTGTTCCGTGGGCCGAATGTGGTGCCTGAAGCCGTGCGCGAGGAGCACGGCGGCCTGTCCGACGACCCGGGCTCCGGCACGGACCCCCGTCCTGAAGATCGCCCGGTGTCCTCCGGAACCCCCGGCGGGGCCGGTGGCGAGGACGCGGACAGCGGCCGCGGGAGCCTGCCGCGCCAGTCGGGCGCGTCTGCATCCGGCACTGGTCCGGATACGCCGGACGACGTACCCGGTCCGGACGACGCCATCGCGGAACCTACGGTCCCCGAGGACGCGCACGACGGGACGGATGACGCAGCGCCTGCCGATGCGCCCGTCTCTCCGGCCGTGGACGCTCCCGAGAATTCGCTTGCGGAACCGGAGCCGGCGGCCGACGAGCCTGTTGACGAGTCCGTCGAGGAGCCCGTCGGCGAGGCGGCCGACGAGCCCGAGGACGCAAGGCCGGTGGGTGCTGAGGACGCGTCCGAAGCGTCCGACGCACCCCGAGCGCCTGCCACGCCCGAGGACGAGACCCCGGACGAGCCGGCGGCCGAGCCCGAGGACGAGACCCCGGACGAGCCGGCGGCCGAGCCCGAGGACGAGCCCCGGGATGCTTCCGCGGAGGCGCCGGCGGAAGAACCGGTGGAAGAACCGGCGCAGGAGCCGGTGGCCGAGCCGGTCCACGCGCCCGCCGCCGAGCCTGCCGACCGCAGGCCGGAGTGGAAAGCCGCCAGGAGCGCCCCGGCGGACGTGCCGGCCGCCCCGCGCACGGAATCCCCCGCGGAGCCCCCGCGGGTCTCACAGGAGCAGTCAGCGTCGCCGTACGCCCTCGCATGGCCGGAGGTGGAGCGTCCGGTGCGCCCGGCCGCCCCTGCAGCCGCCGTCCCGGCAGCCCCGTCCGCCCCCGCTGCCCCATCGACCCCTTCGGCCCCGGCGCCGGCGCCGAAGCCGTCCGCGTTCGGCCAGGCTCCCGACGCGCAGCCCGACGCGCAGCCCGACGCCGGCCCGCAGGGCACCCGGCAGATGCCGTTGCCGCCGGCGCCCGCGCAGCCGCTGAAGCTGCTGGCGGAGCTGACGAACACTCCGCCGCCGCCCCAGACGAAGCTGCGGACGGTGGTCAGGCGGTTCAAGATCTGGACGCCGCTGGTGGTGCTGCTGCTGATCGCCGTCGCGGTCGCGCAGTCGCTCCGTCCGCTGCCGGCCCCGGCGCTGACGCTGACCTCGGCGTCCTCGTACACCTTCCAGGGCGGTCCGCTGTCGCTGCCGTGGCCCGTGATGGGCCAGTCGGTCGTCGAGGTCGAAGGCGTCGGGAACATGGGTGTGCGCGGCGCGCAGACCCCGGTGCCGATCGCGAGCGTCACGAAGGTGATGACCGCGTACCTGATCCTCCGCGACCACCCGCTCAAGGGGAAGGAGACCGGCCCGAAGATCAAGATCGACCAGACCGCCGCGGACGAGGCGGCGTCGGTCGACGAGTCCAGGGTGCTGGTCAAGCTCGGCCAGGAGTTCACCGAGCGGCAGATGCTGGAGCTGCTGCTGATTCCGTCCGGCAACAACATCGCCCGCGCGCTGGCCCGCTGGGACTCCGGCACGCAGGAAGCTTTCGTCGTCAAGATGCAGAAGGCCGCCGCCGACCTGGGCATGAAGAACACCACGTACACCGGGGCGAGCGGGTTCGAGGAGACGACGAAGAGCACGGCGGTCGACCAGCTGATGCTGGCGCGGACGGTCATGAAGAACGAGGTCTTCCGCTCCGTGGTGGCCATGGAGAACGCCGACATCCCCGGCGTGTCCAGGATCTACAACAACAACGGGCTGCTGACGGACACCCCGGGCGTCATCGGCATCAAGACCGGCTCCAGCACCCCGGCGGCCGGCGCCCTGATGTGGGCGGCGCAGAAGACCATCGACGGCAAGCCGCGGCTGATCCTCGGTGTGGTGCTGCAGCAGCGCAAGGGCTCGACGCCCAACGACATGCTGAAGTACGCCCTGTCCACCAGCGACACGCTGGTCAGGGGCGCGCGCGCCGCGCTCGCCTCGGCCGTGGTGGTGAAGAAGGGCGACGTCGTCGGCTATGTGGACGACGGTCTCGGCGGGAAGACCCCGGTGGTCGCCACCAAGGATCTGACGGCGATCGGCTGGTCGGGCCTGAAGTCCGATCTGAAGCTGGCGGCCGGCACGTCCGGCGTTCCGCACTCGGCGAAGGCCGGGACCGAGGTCGGCACGCTGAGCCTCGGCAGCGGTACGGGCGAGACCAAGGTGCCGGTGGCACTGCAGTCGGACCTCAAGGAGCCGTCCTTCGGGGACAAGCTCATCCGTCTCGGCTGATCAGCCGGACGGCACGGGAGAAGACGGCGGCCGGGTCCAGGCGACCCGGCCGCCCTCGTGTCAGCGGGTAGCAGGCGAAGCCGAGCAGCACGGCGGTGAAGTGGCCGACGTCGGTGAACGTGCGGCCGTGGACCAGGGCGAGACCGTAGAAGCCCAGGACGCAGAAGCCGTAGAAGAACCGCCAGCGGAGGACGAGGAAGTACGTCAGGACGGCCTCGACGACCGCCAGGCCGTAGCTCACGCCCACGTCCAGGGTGTCGACCGAGGTCTGGGGCGCCCGGCCGTGGTGGATCGCCCAGAGCAGCACGCCCTCGCTGATGTACGTCGCCACGACATGGCCGATGAGGACGACGGTCAGCCAGCGCAGGGTGCCGAGCCAGCGCTCGGCGGTGGCGTGGAAGACGGTGTAGAGGAACGCGTAGAACAGCCAGCCGCCGCCGCTGATCCACAGCGCGCTCCGGATCAGCGCCCTGACCGGTTCCTCCGACAGGTTGTGCAGGTTCGTCGACCGCTCGCCGAGCAGCTCGTCCAGCTGGGAGGGCGAGACATGGCGCATGACGACGGTCGTCACGAACAGGATGGCCAGCCAGATGTAGGTGCCGGGGGCGCTCCGGATGTAGGACCGTACGGCGCGCAGGAGCGACGTGAGGCGCGACCGCCAGGAAGTGTCCACGCTCGGATTGTGCTCGGAATGTGTCCGATAAGTGGCTTCTGATGACTCCCGGCGCGCCCCGGACGGCAGCAAGGCACCGGGCCACGCATGGCCCCCGCGGTCCGCTCAGGCCGACAGTTCCCGCTCCAGCGGCGTACGGAACCGCGGGGTGACCCGGACGTCCCCCAGCCAGTCGCCGAGCCGCGCCGCCTCGGCCTCGATCGCCGCCACCGCCTCCTTGCCGGGCCCCTTGCCCGAGCTCTTCCCCGCGCCCTTTCCCGACCCCTTTCCGGGGCCGGGCAGCAGCCGCCACACGATCTCCCCGTCCGGGCGCTGCGCCCATCCGCCGACGACCTGCCCGTCCCACCACACCGTCGGTCCGACGTTCCCGGTCTTGTCGAAGAGTGCGGGCCGGTGTTCGTCCGGCAGGAACCAGCCCCGCTGCTGCCAGCCCATCGGCGTCGGGTCGAGACCCGGCAGCAGGGCGGCCCACGGCGCGGCGGCCGGCGCGGGTTCCACATCGCCGGGGAGTACGTAGCCGGTGCCCTCGTCCAGCGCGACCTGCTGGGCGCCGACCGCGGCCAGTGCCTTGCGCACGTCCGTCAGCGTCCAGCCCGTCCACCACTTGAGGTCGGCCTCGGTGCCGGGGCCGTACGCCGCCAGCCAGTCACGGGCCAGCGCGGCCTTCGCCTCGGCGGCGGGCGGTTCGGAGAGCGGCTCGGCCACCGTCCACCGGAACTGACTGCTCGTCCACGACCCCACCGGTCTGCGCCGGGTGATCCTGCCCTCCGCCGCGAGCACCCGGATGATGCGGCTCGCCACGTTCTGCCGGGTCTCGTACGGTTTTCCGGCCGCGATGACCACCTGCTCGCGCAGCCGCGGTTCGTACCCGCCCAGCTGCGCGGCGGTCGACTCGCCGTGCACCGCCAGCGCGGCGACCACGGCCTCCTCGACCTCCGACAGCCAGGCGCCGTCCCAGCCGCCGCCCTCCGCGAGGTGCTTGAGCAACCCGGCCCGTTCCTTCACGGCGATCGCGCGGGACGCCGCCGCGTACACCACCGGTGCGGAGTCCAGAGTGACGACGAACATCGTCCGCCGCATCGCCAGCAGCCGCACCAGCGAACCGTCCTCGTACAGCGCCCGTTCCACATCCGTGAAGCCGGGCTCGGTGAGCCGGGCCGCCGTGGAGAGATAGACCGTCGCCGCGTCCGTCGCGTGCAGCGCCACCAGCGACCGGGTGACCTGCTCCGCGGACTTCGCGCGCAGCCCCGGCGCCAGGCGATGCCGCACCCCCAGCCGCGCCCGCCGCTCGTCCCCGCCGATCCGCCGCACCGCCCCGTCGCCCGTCATGTCCCCATGCTCACACGCACCTCTGACAGCGGCCCCGAGCGGCACGTGGCGCACATCACAGCGATCGGGACCGAAGTCACGTAATCCCCGGCCCGATTTCCCTGTCTTGGAGAGGAGTGGACACTACCCAGCGGGAGAGGGACACCTCATGCTGACCGTCATCGACCAGACCCTCCGGGCCCGGCTCTGCGCGTCCCCGGCCGGGGACCGCGTCATCGCCGCGACTCTGATCTACCAGTGCGACGACCCGCTGGCCGCGCGGATGTCGTTCCCGGCATCGGCGACGCTCGACGGCCTGGACGTCACCTGGACGTTCGCCCGCGATCTGCTGGCGGCCGGGCTCCGGATGCCGTCGGGCGAGGGCGACGTGCACGTCTGGCCCTGCGGGAAGCGGCGGACGATGATCGAACTCTCCTCGCCGGAGGGCATCGCCCTGCTCCAGCTCGACACCGAGGACGTCCAGGACTTCCTCACCCGCTCGTACACGGCCGTCCCGCCCGGCGACGAGCTCCGCCACATCGACCTGGAAGCCGACCTGGCGGCGCTCCTCGCGGACGAGTAGGCGCGCTGGATCAGGCCTTGAGGTCAGGCCTTGAGGTCAGGCCTTGAAGCTGCGCAGGCGCAGGCTGTTGCCGACGACGAAGACGGACGAGAAGGCCATGGCGGCGCCCGCGATCATCGGGTTGAGCAGCCCGGCCGCGGCGAGCGGCAGGGCGGCCACGTTGTAGCCGAAGGCCCAGAAGAGATTCACCTTGATCGTGCCGAGGGTCCGGCGCGACAGCCGGATGGCGTCGGCCGCGACCCGCAGGTCGCCCCGTACGAGGGTCAGATCGCCCGCCTCGATGGCGGCGTCGGTCCCGGTGCCCATCGCCAGGCCCAGATCGGCCTGGGCGAGCGCGGCGGCGTCGTTCACGCCGTCGCCGACCATCGCGACGGAACGGCCTTCGGCCTGCAGCCGCTTGATGACGGCCAGTTTGTCCTCGGGCATGACCTCGGCGATGACATCGTCGGCGGCGATCCCGACCTCCTCGGCCACCGCCCGCGCCACCGCCTCGTTGTCGCCGGTCAGCAGCATCGGGGTGAGGCCGAGGGCGCGCAGCCGCGTCACGGCCTCCGCGCTCGTCGGCTTGACGGCGTCGGCGACGACGAGGATCCCGCGGGCCGCCCCGTCCCAGCCGACGGCCACCGCCGTACGGCCCTTGGCCTCGGCCGCGGCCTTCGCGGCCACCAGGTCCGCGGGCAGGAACGCGGTCCACTCGGTCAGCAGCTTCTCGCGGCCGACCAGCACCGCGTGTCCTTCGACGACGCCCTGCACCCCGAGCCCCGGGACGTTGGCGAAGTCCTCGGGCACCGGCAGCGGGCCGCCCGTGCGCTCCTCGGCGGCCGTCGCGACGGCCCGGGCGATGGGGTGCTCGGAGGCGTGCTCCAGGGCGCCGGCCAGCCGCAGCACGGTCTTCTCGTCCTCGCCCTCGGCGACGTGCACCTCGGTGAGCGTCATGACGCCGGTGGTCACCGTGCCGGTCTTGTCGAGGACGATGGTGTCCACCGCGCGGGTGGACTCCAGGACCTCCGGGCCCTTGATGAGGATGCCGAGCTGGGCGCCGCGTCCGGTACCGACCATGAGGGCGGTGGGCGTCGCCAGTCCCAGCGCGCACGGGCAGGCGATGATCAGTACGGCGACGGCGGCGGTGAAGGCCGCGGAGGCGCCCTCGCCCACGCCGAGCCAGTAGCCGAGGGTCGCGACGGCGAGCGCGATCACGACGGGCACGAAGACCGCCGAGATCCGGTCGGCCAGCCGCTGCACGGCGGCCTTGCCGTTCTGCGCGTCCTCGACGAGCCGTGCCATCCGGGCGAGTTGGGTGTCGGCGCCGACCCGGGTGGCTTCGACCACGATCCGGCCGCCCGCGTTCACCGTGGCGCCGGTGACACCGTCGCCGGGGGCGACCTCCACCGGTACGGACTCGCCCGTCAGCATGGAGGCGTCGACGGCGGAGTTGCCCTCGCGGACGGTGCCGTCGGTGGCGATCTTCTCGCCGGGGCGGACGACGAACCGATCACCGACCGTCAGCTCGCCGGTGGGGACGCGCACTTCGCGTCCGTCCCGCAGTACGGCGACGTCCTTGGCCCCCAGCTGCAGCAGCGCCGTGAGCGCCGCTCCGGCCTTCCGCTTGGAGCGGGCCTCGAAGTACCGGCCGGCCAGGATGAACGCGGTCACCCCGGCGGCGGCCTCCAGGTAGATGTTGCCGCTGCCGTCACCGCGGGAGATCGTGAACTCGAAGGGGTGCTTCATCCCGGTCATGCCGGCCGTGCCGAAGAAGAGCGCCCACAGCGACCAGCCGAACGCGGCGAGCGTGCCCACCGAGATCAGCGTGTCCATGGTCGCGGCACCGTGCCGCAGATTCGTCCAGGCGGCCCGGTGGAACGGCCAGGCCGCGTACACGACGACGGGCGCGGTGAGCGTGAGCGAGAGCCACTGCCAGTTGTCGAACTGCAGCGCCGGCACCATCGCCATCGCGATCACCGGCACGGCCAGCACGACCGCGGTGAGCAGCCGCTGCCGCAAAGACGTGAGCTCGTCGGGCGCGGACTGCTCGGGACCGGATCCGGCGGAAGCGGGAGGGGCGGGCAGCACGGCGCTGTAGCCGGTCGCCTCGACGGTGGCGATGAGGTCGTCCACGGCGACGCCGCCGTCAAAGCTGACCTTGGCCTTCTCGGTCGCGTAGTTGACGGTCGCGGTGACGCCGTCCATCCGGTTGAGCTTCTTCTCGATGCGTGCCGCGCAGGAGGCGCAGGTCATGCCACCGATCTCCAGCTCCACCTGTCGGCCGGCAGCCGCCGTGGTCATCGCCACTTCACTCCACTCCTTCGATCAGGGCCGGTCCTTCGAACAGGGCCGACATGCCCTACATGCCCTGGTGCGAGGCCGGGCGCGGTTCCGGGGCGGCCGGTCCGCCGCCGTCCCCCCGCACCGCGCGGCCGAGGCCGAACGCGGCGCCGAGGACGACCAGCAGGATCAGCAGATAGCCGCCCAGCCTGACCGGTGCGGTCACGCCCGGCCGACCAGTTCGTAGCCCGCCTCGTCGACGGCGGCACGGATCGTCTCGTCGTCCAGCGGCTGCTCGGACGCGAGGGTGACCAGCCCGGTGGCGACGTCGACCTTGACGACGGTCACGCCGGAGACGGTCGCGAGCTCCTTGGTCACCGCGGACTCGCAGTGGCCGCAGGTCATGCCCGAGACGGAGTACACGACGGTGCCCGCGGCCTGCGACTCGTCGGTCGCGCCGTCGGTGTGGCAGGTTCCCTCGGGGGAGCAGCAGGACATGGCGTTCTCCTCATGCGTCTCGTGCGGTGACGGCTGTCGCCGTCCACTGGTGACCACCATATACCCCCCCAGGGTATTAAGCGAAGCCGGACCCGCTGTGGCCCCCGCGCGTCGTTAGGCCCGCCGCTCACCGGGTAGGCGCCGCAGCGACGGATTCGGCCACGTTCGGCCACCGTTCGACAACCGGAGGTGACTCGGATGCTGTTCCTGGGATTGGTGCTGCTCGCCGCGACCGGAACACTCACGGGACTATTGATCGCGGGCAACCTGGGCGGCGGGCCCGACTACACGGTCGCCCTGCTGGGCCATGACCTCATCACGATGAACTCGCTCTCCATCTTCTGCGCCGGCCTCGCCCTGGCCCTGGTCGGCTGCCTGAGCCTGCTGATGGCGGGCGAAGGCGCCGCGCTGCGCCGCCGCAAGGCGGTAAAGCTCAAGGAGGCGCGCAACGACGCGGCCGTGGCGGCCGCCGAGCGCGACGCCCTCGCCGCCCGGGTCGAGCAGCAGCGCACCGACAACGCCCACCCGGCGCGGACCTCCGCCCCGGAGATGCCGCTGCAGCAGCCGCGCAAGCACCGCGCGCCGCACGCGCTCGGCAGCTGACCGCGGGTCGTCGCCACCCAGGTCCCTCATCTCCCCTCCTCTTCTCCGCTCCCCGCGAGTGGGAGAGGGGGATCGGGGAAGGGGAGGAGAGGGCTACGGATTCTGCCGATTCTGCGGGGAGTGGTGCGCGATGGACTGGTGGATCTGGATCGTCGTCGTGGTGGCGGTCCTGCTGGTACTGGCCGGATCGGCGGCGGGCGTGCAGGCACGGCGCCGCAGCGGTGGGGTGATCGCGGTACGCCGCGGCGCCATCGGCCGGCGGGCCGGGAAGGGACGCGTGAAATGACCGCGCCGACGCACGAGCCCGGGCCCGCTTCCTCTTCCGCGATGATGCTCGCCTCGGAGATCACCAAGCGGCCGGTCGTGACACTGGCCGGTGCGGCTGTCGCGCAGGTCAAGGACCTCGTCTTCGACGGCACGGCCGGCCGGATCGCCGGCTTCACCCTGAGCGGCCGCGGCCTGCTCTCCGGACCGCTGCGGCACAGCCTGCCGTGGTCGGGGGTGCACGGGCTCGGCCACGACGCCGTGATGATCAAGGACGAGAGCGTCTTCGAGAGCAGGGCCGACGTCCTGGAACGCGGCTCCGCCGGCCGCGGCGACGTACTCGGCTCGCGGGTGCTGACCGACGGTGGCACCGACCTGGGCAGGATCTCCGACGTCGTCGTCGAGGTCGTCGAGGGCACCACGGCCCACGTCGTGGGCTACGAGATCGCCTCCTCGGACGCCCTCGACCGGCAGGGGCGCAAGGTGTTCATCCCGCTCTCCGAGACCACCGCGGTCTCCGGTGAGGCACTGGTCATCCCGGCGGCCGCGGCCGAGTTCGTCGCCGACGACCTTCCCGGGTTCGCGGCGGCGGTCCAGGCGTACCGCGCCCGCCGCAGGACGGAGGTCTGATGCTCTTCTCGGAAACGGCCGGCCGCCAGGTGGTCAGCGCCACCGAGGCCCGCACGGTCGGCATCGTCGACGGTTTCGTCGTCGACCCGGCGACGGCCTCCGTCGTGGCCCTGCGGCTCAAGAAGACCGACGGCTCCGGCGACACCCTCGTCTGGGAGCACATCCACGCCATCGGACCCGACGCCGTCATCGTCCGCTCCGGCGCCACCCTCGGCACCCCCTCGGGCGAACTGGCCCCTCTCGCCGACAAGCACCGTTCCCTGCCGGGCAAACGCGTCCTCGACGAACGCGGCGAGGCCCTCGGCACCGTCTCCGACGTCGACTTCGACGCCGACACCGGCGCGCTCCTCACCATCCGCACCACGACCGGCGACCACCCCGGCAAACGCGTCCTGGGCCTCGGCCCCTACGCCCTGATCCTCCGCGAACCCTGACCACCCCGCCCGCGACGCACCCCGCCCGCGACGCACCCCGCCCGCGACGCACCGCGGCCCGGCCCCCGCCGAAGCGGGGACCGGGCCGCGGTGGTGTGCTCCCGGGGATCAGGGGGCGTAGTAGCCGTTGAGGTCGGCGATGAGCTCGACGCTGCCCGCACTCGCGTTGTAGAAGCTGTTCATGCCCGCTTCGTTGTTCGCGACGACCACCTGATTCGCGATGGTCTGCCCGGCCGTCCAGTTCAGGTTGGAGACGGTCGGACGGGCGGAGTCCCGCGGGTAGACCGTCATGAAGCCGATCTGGGTGCCCTGTGTCACCGTGACGTTCAAGGACACTGCCTCAGCGTTCGAGTAAGCGACGTCCCGGACGCCCTGGGTCTGATGGCCGCCGACCGGCGCGGCCGGTATCCATTCACCGACACCGTCCGCGAACCACGGTGCCCGGGTGTCGATCACCCGGTGCGGTGCTACGGCGTGGAACTTGTCGCCGCCGGACGCGGTGAAGTAGCCGGTCACGTCCGCGAGCACCTGTACACCGTCGCTGTGGTTGTAGAACGACACCTTGCCGTCCTTGACCGGAACGGTCACCAGGTTCGGGATCGTCTGCCCCTTCGACCAGTTGAGGCTCGAAGCGGTCGGACGGTCGGTGCCGTGCGGGTACACCGTCAGGAAGCCACCGCTCTTGGGCTCGGTCGCGGTGACGTTCAAGGTCACTGCGGTCAGGCCACTGGCCGGGATGCCCTTGACGCCGGCCACCTGCAGGTCAACCGTGGCACCGGATCCCAGCGGGCCCTTGGGGGCGCCCACCGCGGACCGGGTGTCGAGGAGTCGGGACGGCGTGGTCGGCGTGAAGCCGCTTCCGGTGGTGCTGAAGTAGCCGAGCAGGTCGGCGAGCACGTGCACGGTTCCCGCGCTGCCGTTGTAGAACGACACCTTGCCGTCCTTCACCTGCACGGTCACCAGGTTCGGAATCGTCTGGCCCGGGGTCCAGTTCAGGTTCGACGCCGTCGGCCGGTCATCACCGTGCGGGTACACGGTGAGGAAGCCGCCCGCGACCGGCTCGGTGACCGTCACGTTCATGGTCACCGCCGTGACGCCGTCCGCCGGCACACCGTGCTGGCCGGCGACCGGCAGTTCGACGGTGCCGCCCGCCGGGACGGTACCCCCGGTGGTGCCGGTGCCGTCACGGGTGTCGAGGACCCGGACCGGGCCGATCGGTGTGTAGCGCGTACCGAAGTTGTCCTGTTCCATCGCCCCGCGATCCCGGTGGCCGGAGCCGGTGCCGGTGTCGGCGACCCACGGGTCGTCGACGGCGCGGGTCCCGACACGGTCCGTGGTGGGCATACCCGGCGCGTTCTCGTCCGCCGAGTCGATGAGCGGGGAAGGCGTTCCGCCGGAGTCACCCACCCAGGTCTCCAGCGTGACGTCGCCGATGAGGTCGTGGTCGCCCTGGCCCGTGGCGGCGGTGAAAGCGGACACGTTGTCGTACGTCGTGTCGGCCCAACTGTAGGCGGGACCGTCGTCCTTCGAGTCGAAGGCGTTGTAGGCGACCTTCGTACCGCTCGTCGCCGCGGTGTCCACGCGCAGACCGGCGACCGTGCCGCCCCCCGCACAGGGCTGTTCGCCCGTGTCGGAATGCGTGATCACGTTGTTCTCGACGACCGCGCCGGTGGATGCACCGGCCAGCCCGATCGCGTCCTGGCACCCGGCGGAGATGGTGTTGGCGACGATCACGGTGCCGGGTGCGGCGTCGGCCACAATGCCGGTGAGGTGGGTGCTGAAGATCAGATTGCCGGCGATGACCGTGCCCTGGACCCCGGGGTCCATCTTGGCGAATCCGTCCCTGGTTATTTCGTTGTTCCGGAGGATCCGCACCGATGATGCGGCCCCCGCGATCCGGACAGTGGGCCAGCTGGCTACGTCACCCGCCGCCAGGCCGCCCGCGAGCTGGTTGCGGGAGATCGTGATGTCGGAGCCGCCATTGACCAGTACCGCCTCCTGCTTGGCGGACAACGTCATCTCAAGAATCCGGATGTGCTCCGCACCGGAGAGCAGGAACGCATGGGCCTTCGAGCTGCCCAGGCCGCCGCCCACGGTGGTGGGGTTGTCGCGGTACTGGCCGGGCCCGCCCATTCCTGTGAAGGTGATCGGGGCCTCGGCCGTGCCCGAGCGGGTGACGGTGACCTGCTCCGGGTAGTCGCCCTCGGCGACATGCACCGTCTCGCCGGGCAGCACCTTCGCGGCGGCGGCCGAGATGGTGCAGTACGGCTGCGCCGGCGTGCCCTGACCGGCGTTGGAGCAGTGCGCACCGGCTGCGTTGTTGACGTACAGATTCACGACGGCCGCCGCCGCGCCCCCGGTACCGAGGGCGGGCAGCGCGACCGCGCCGAGCAGGAGAGCGCCGGTCAGGGCGCCTACGCGTGTCTTGATGGGGTCTCCAGGAGCTGAAAGGTATGGCATGGCTCAGACCGCCTGGTAGCCGAATTGGTCGACCACGAGGTGGATCGGCTTCGTGCTGCCGTTGTAGAAGGCGACCTTGCCGCCCTTGCCCACCTTCACCACGACCGCGTTGGGGATGGTCTCCCCGGCGTTCCAGTTCAGGTTGGACGCGAGCGGACGGGCCTGGCCCGACGGGTACACCGTCAGGAAGCCGCCGGCGCCGGGCTGGGTGACGGTGACGTTGAGCGTCAGGCCCGTGACCCAGGGCAGGCAGTTGGTAATTTCGAGGGTGCCGCCGGCGGGGATGGCGGACGCCGGGCGCGTCTTGTCCGTGCAGCCGTCGGTGGTCGGCTCCCGGGTGTCCATGAGCCGCTCGGTGAAGTAGCTCCGGTAGGTGTTGTGCCCGGTGGCGTCGAAGTAGCCGGCCACGTCGGCGATGACCTGGGTGGTGTTGCCGCCGCCCGCGACGTAGAGCGCGACCTTGCCGTCCACGACCGGGACCGTCACCAGGTTGGCGATGGTCTTCCCGGCCGGCCAGTTGATGTTCGACGCCGTCGGGCGGGCCTGGCCGTGCGGATACACCGTGAGGAACCCCTGACCGGTGGAGCCGGTCACCGTGACGTTCAGGGTCACGGCCGTCACGCCACTGGCCGGTACGCCCTTGGCGCCCGTCACCTGCAGGTTCACCGTGCCGCCGGCCTTGACGGCGCCCTTGGGGGCGCCGGTGCCGTCGCGGGTGTCCAGGGCGCGTGCCGGGCTGGTCTCATGGAAGACGCTGCCCTTGGCGCTGTAGTAGCCCTCCACGTCGGCGATCACGTGGGCGCCCATGCCGGCGCCGAAGTACTCGAACGTGACCTTGCCGTCCTCGCTGACCGGCACGGTGACCAGGTTCGCGATGGTCTCGCCCGCGGTCCAGTTGAGGACCGACGACAAGGACCCCGTCCCGGCCGCGAACACTTTCAGATAGCCCGCGCCGGTCGAACCGGTCACGGTGACGTTCAGGGTCACCGCGGTGACCCCGGCCGCCGGGACGCCGGCCTTGCCGCCCAGCTGAACGTCCATCCACGAGTTCAGCAGCCCCTTGGGAGCGCCGGTGCCGTCACGGGTGTCCAGGACACGGGTCGGCCCGGCAGGCGTGTACACGCTGCCGAGGTTCCCCATCTCCTCCGCACCGCGGTCCCGGTAGCCCGACCCCGTACCCGTGTTGGGCGTGATCGGGTCGTCGAGCGCGGCTGTCCTGTAGACGTCGGTGGTGAGCATCCCCGGGGCGTTCTCGTCGGCCGAGTCGACCGTCGGGAGCGGCTTGGCGTGCCGGTCGCCCTCGTTGGGGACGGTCGGGTCGGCGAAGACGTCCCGTGCGCCCTGTCCGGTGGCGGTGGTGAACGCCGCACGGTTGGCGTACTTGGTACCCGACCAGTTGTAGGCCTGCTCGCCGTTGGACGTGTTGATGACGTTGTAGTCGGTCTTGGTACCGGGCACGGATGCGGCCTCGACCATGACCCGGGTGGTCGCGGAGCAGCCGTCCGAGGTTCCCGAATAGTTGTCCGTCGTGACGACGTTGTTCTCGATCGTCGCGTTCGGCGACGTACCGGCCAGCACGATGCCGTCCTGGCAGTGGCTGTAGACCGAGTTGCCCACGATGACCGTGTTCGGCGCGTCCGTGACCGAAATGCCCCTGACGTTCGCGTTGAGGCTGTTCCCGGTCACCACGGTGCGCCGGGCACCGGCCTCGACAGCGACGCCGGCGCCGGAGTTGGCCCAGAGGTTGAACTTCCCGAGCGTGACGTCCTCGGACGCTCCGGTCACGCGCAGCGCGACCGACTGGGCCCCGGCCACCGTGCCGTTGATGACGGAGACGTCCTTGGAGCCCTCGACGTGCACGCCTTCGTCGACGGCGTCGAAGTTGAGGTCCTTGATCCTGATGTGCTCGGCGTTGGTGACGGACAGCGCCCGCGCCGTCCCCCCGGTCGCTTCGTAGCTGCCGATGATCGCGGCGTCCTGTATCGATCCCCACTCGGAGACATCGCCGGTGAAGGTGATCGGGGCCGCGGCCGTACCGGACTTCGTGATGCTGACCTGCTCGGGGTACGTCCCCGTCGCGATGTGCACCGTCTGGCCCGGCAGCGAGGCGTCGGCCGCGGCCTGGACGGTGCAGAACGGCTGGTCCTGCAGTCCGGTGCCGGCGTTCGAGCAGTGGGCCGCGGCCGCGTTGTCCACGTAGATGTTGGCCGGGACGGCTGCGGCGCCCGGTGCTCCGGCGGCCGGCAGTGCGATGGCTCCGAGAAGTACGGCAGCGCTGAGCATGCCTGTTCGCGTCTTGATGATGCCCCCCATGGGCGAAGAGATGAAGTGCCGAAAGCGGCCCCACCGCCCGGAGGCGGTGGGGCCGCATCAGCGCGGCAGGACCTAGAGGGCCTGGTAGCCGAAGACGTCGATCACCAGGTGCACCGCACCCTTGCTGCCGTTGTAGAACGAGACCTTGCCGTTGGCCCCGACCGGGACGACGACCTGGTTCGGAATCGTCTGGCCCGGGGTCCAGTTGATGTTCGACGCAAGCGGACGCTGCGCGCCGGCCGGGTAGGCCGTCAGGAAGCCGCCGGCCGCGGGCTGCGTGACGGTGACGTTCAGTACGACGGAGGTGGCGGGAACGGGCAGCGCCGACAGGGTCAGGGTGGCGCCGGGGGCGACGGTCCCCGCCTTGCGGATCAGCTCGCCTTCCTCGTACTGGTCGGAGCGGGTGTCCATGATCCGCCAGGGGCCGACGGGCCGGTAGGTGTTGTACCCCTTGGCGCTGTAGTAGCCGGCCACATCGGCGATCACGTCGACGCTTCCGGTGGGACCGCCGGCGTAGAACGAGACCTTGCCGTCGATCACCGGGACCGTGACGAGGTTGGCGATGGTCGTGCCCGGGGTCCAGTTGACGTTCGACGCGGTCGGACGCTCCTGGCCGTGCGGGTAGACGGTCAGGAAACCGCCGCCGACCGGGTTCGTCACGGTGACGTTCAGGGTGACCGCGGTGACGCCCTGCGCGGGTACGCCCTTGACGCCGGCCACCTGGAGGTCGACGGCGCCGCCCTGCGCGACCGGGGCCTTGACGCCGCCGGTGCCGGTGCCGTCACGGGTGTCGAGCACCCGGGACGGGCCTGCCGAGGTGAAGACGCTGCCCTTGGCGCTGTAGTAGCCGGCCAGGTCGGCGATCACATCGACGGCGCCCGCGGTGCCGCCGGCGTAGAAGGAGACCTTGCCGTCGACCACGGGGACCGTGACGAGGTTGGCGATGGTCGTCCCCGGCGTCCAGTTGAGGTTGGACGCGGTCGGGCGCTGCGCGCCGTGCGGGAACACCGTCAGGAATCCGCCGCTGGAGGGCTTGGCCACGGTGACGTTGAGCGTCACCGCCTGGACGCCGGTGGCCGGAAGGCCCGCGACACCGGCGAGCTGCAGGTCGACCGAGGAACCGGTGTGGACCGGCGCCTTGACGCCGCCGGTGCCGACGCCCTCGCGGGTGTCGAGCACGCGGGTCGGGCCGGCCGGGGTGTAGACGCCGCCGAAGTTCTGGAACTCCATCGCGCCGCGGTCGTGGAATCCGCTTCCGGTACCGGTGTTCGGCACGACCGGGTCGTCCAGCGTCGGCCAGCCCCAGGCGTCCAGGTCGATGACGCCGGGCGCGTTCTCGTCCGCCGAGTCCACCCAGGGGGCGATCTGCGGGGACTTGCCGTCGTACGGCATGGTGGGATCGGCGACGAAGTCGTGGGTGCCCTGGCCGGTCGCGGTCGTGAAGGCGGCCCGGTCCTTGTACGTCGTGCCGGCCCAGTCGTAGGCCGGGCCGCCGCTGGTCGGGCTGATGACGTTGTAGTCGACCTTCGCGGTCGGCGCTGCCGCCGCCGAGATGGTCAGCCCGGTGTCCGAGTCACCTGCCTTGCAGGGCTTGGTCGGGTAGTCGGCGGTGTCGCCCGTGTCGATCACGTTGTTCTCGACAACCGCGTCGGTCGAGGCGCCGGCGAGGGTGATCCCGTCGTTGCAGTGCGACTGCACCGTGTTGCCGACGACGACGGTGCCGGGCGAGCCCAGCGCCACGATCCGGGTGTCGACCTGATTGGTGCTGACGACCGTGCCGGTCGCGCCCTCGTCGACCAGGACGCCGGGGCCGTCGCTGCCACCGAGCTGGGATCCCGCGATGGTCACCTTGCTGGAGCCGGTGCTGACGCGCACCGCGGCGGTGCCCTCATAGCCGCCCCACGTGTTCGCCCGGGTCACCGAGACGTCGGTCGCGTGGTCGAAGAGGATCGGCTCGAGGGTGCCGGTGATGGACAGGTTCTGGACCCGGATGTGCTGAGCCCCCGCGACCAGCAGCCCGTTCTCGGGTGTCGGAGCGTCAGGGTTGCCGATGGACACCCGGTCGTCGGAGTCGTCCCGGTCGACCGTCGTGTGCACGAAGGTGATCGGCGCGTCCGCGGTGCCGGACCTGGTGAGCTTCAGCTTCTGCGGATAGTCACCCCGCGAGATGTGCACCGTCTGGCCCGGCAGCGAGACGTCCGCCGCGGCCTGGACGGTGCAGAAGGGTGCGGCCTGCGTGCCGGTGCCGCCGTTCGTGCAGTGGGCGCCGGCGGCGTTGTTGACATAGAGATCGGTGGTCGCCGCGTTCGCGCTGACCTGCCCTACGGCAGGGATCGCGAGCGCGGCGAGGAGTGCGGCGCCGGTCACGGCGCCGATACGAGTCTTGATAGTGCCCCCCCAAGGGCGTGAACGGGATGTCCCGTCGGCCGACTCGGCGGGAGTCCCCACCCTCGGCAGTCAGCCGAGCCGGATCATTTCACACGATTCACACAGGCACCATTGGTATCCCGACCACTTCGCCGCCCACGCGAAAGGCCCTCCCGTCAGTGCTGACGGGAGGGCCTCGCGGATGGTGTGCCCCAGGCAGGATTCGAACCTGCGACACCAGCTTTAGGAGGACGGGTGTCGAGGATCCGCGCTGACCTGCGCTAGGCGGGTGCTGGGCACGATCCCGTTCCGGAACTGCCCGCTACCGCGATTCCCCGTGAGTCCCCGCCCGATCTGGCACGGCTGTGGCACGGCTCCTCGATACGAACTACGGGCGCGACGGTCGCTGCGGTCTGTCGGGCGCCGTTGTTGTCACTCGGCGATGTCAGATCCCAGCTGCGCACCCCCCACCGTCGGGCGTCTCATCAGTTGGTTGCGGCCACCCCTACCGCCGTGATCAGAGCGATGGTTCCAAAGACCGCGCACACCCATCCGCACACGAGGTATGCCTTCTGCGCGAAGGGCACGTGCACTGATTGGCCGAGGCGCGGCGGCTCCTGCTTCCACTGGCGCTGCCTGTAGATGAGGTAGAACCCTCCCAGCAGGAACCCTGCCGCTATGAGGAACAGATGGCTCGGCGAAGGTGAATCCTGCTGTGCTGCGGCGTAGTCGCGGATCATGTCCCACCCCTGTATGGCTGATGTCGCTGGTGATCACCTCACGATCGGATCCGTGACGTCAAGGGCTGGCGGTCCGTCAGGGTGGTGAAGCGGCTTTGTCCGGCACGCTCGCCACGATGCTCCTGCCTGCCATCCCGTCTGCCGTCGTCCCACACTTCGTGGAGCGGGCGTGGTTCAGGGCGTCAAGGTGGAGCGCGCCACTGTACGAACGACCTTGACGCCCTGGGCCGCGACTGCTCGGCTCTGCCTGGGACGACGGTGGACGGGATGGCAGCTCCCACCTTCACCACGTACGACCTGCGGTCGCCGTCCGGGTTTCCGCCATCCCAGAGTCGGAGCGCCCCCGCCGGAGGCACTGCCTGTACCTGTCGGCTGGTACTGCGCGCCACCGCCTACCCCGAATCCCCGGACCTGTGCTTTCCCCACCTTGTGGGCGCGGACGGCGGCCGGCGCGGTCCGCCGGTGGCGCAGACATGGAGGCGAGGCCGCGCCGGGCGACGGCCGGCGCCGCCGCGCTGTGCGCGGCCCTGATCTCCCTGAGAGAAGACTGCCTTGCAGACCCTGGAGGCCCGGAGCTACGGGCCAGCGGCGAGCGCAGCGAGTCGCCTTGATCTAGTAGAGAAACTCCTACCGCGCAGGATGCGGCCGTCTTGCTCTCGGCGTCGTTAGAGGTCCATGGAGCTGGTCAGCTTGCGCCCATCGTGTGCGCGGACATGAGGAGCGTCATCGCGGAGTGCGTCGGTGATGCGCACGGCGTATACCTCGCCCATGCTGGCGATCACCTCGTCCGGGGTCAGCCACTCGACCGCGATGGACTCGTCGGAGAGCTGCTCCTGGCCGCCCTCGGGACGGCAGCGGAACACGATGGCGACGATCCCGCGCGCCGTGTTCTTGTACACCCCGGTCAGCCGCTCGACCTGGATCTTGATGCCGGTCTCCTCGTAGACCTCCCGACGAACGCCGTCCTCAAGGGTCTCGGTGAGTTCCAGTACACCGCCGGGCGGCTCCCACGTTCCGTTGTCGGCGCGCTTGATTGCCAGGACACGCCCGTCTTGCCGTACGACGACTCCGGCCACAGACACGGAGTGGAGAGGCGTTGACGTGGCTTCGTGGCGGCTGTTACTCATGTACAGGAGAATAGGAGACAGGGAAGGACTATGGCGAGTGCTGAGGTGGCTTCTACGGCCCAGGCGAAGTACCTGCTGATCGCAGGTGACCTCGCCGCACAGATCCGGGCAGGCACGTTGGCGCCCGGCGATGCCGTGCCGAGTGAAGCGGACCTGATGGCCCGCTATACCGCCGCTTCCGGCACCGTACGCAAGGCAGTCGCGGAGCTGCGTACGGCTCAACTGATCGAGACCCACCATGGGCGGGGATCGTTCGTCCGCTCCCGTCCGCCTGTGCAGCGGAAGTCCTCCGACCGCTTCCGTCGGGCCCACCGCAAGGCAGGGAAGGCCGCCTACCTGGCAGAAGCTGAGCAGTCCGGTGGCAAACCTGGCGTGAACGTCCTCTTCATCGGACCGGTTGACGCTCCGCCTGAGATCGCAGTGAGGTTGGACGTGCCGGCCGGAACGAAGGTGCTGGCACGCAAGCGCCGGTACTTCCGCGATGGCACTCCGACGGAGGAAGCGACCTCCTACCTGCCGTGGGACGTGGTGAAGGACATCCCGGAGATGTTCGCCGAGAACCCCGGTGGTGGCGGGATCTACGCGCGCCTTGAAGAGCACGGCCACACCCTTGCGGAGTTCACGGAGACCGTGCGGGCGCGGCTGGCGACCAAGCCTGAGACGTCTGCCTTGGCTCTCAGCCCAGGCTCCCCGGTGATCCATCTCGTACGGGATGCGATGACACACGAGGGCCGCGTAGTCGAGGTCTGCGACACGATCATGGCCGCTGACCAGTTCGTTCTGGACTACCGCTTCCCTGCGGGCGATTGATCGCCCATCAGATCTGACAACCCGCCACAAGATTCTTTCTAGTGGCGGGTTGACTCATGTACAGGAGTCGGGCACTCTTCTAATCACTACTCCTGTACATGAGTGCAGGAGGGTGTCACTTCTAGAGGAGTGCGATCGTGCGTCAGATCCCCGTAGACGTGAACGCTGCGACCGTGATGGTGGCGCAGCCTCCGCAGACGAAGATGAAGGACAAGAAGAACGGCGTGATGGCCGTCGACAGCGACACTGGCCAGCCGCTCAAGACGGTGGACGTGATGTTCGTGGCCAACGGTGAGGCCGAGGTCATGACCGTGACGGTGGTCGAGTCGGGCATTACCGGTGAGCTGGTCATGGGCACGCTGGTGGCGCTGACGGGTCTGGTGGCCCGGCCGTGGGAGAACGAGTTCAACGGCACCAAGCGGCACGGGATCGCCTTCCGAGCCGCTGCGGTTACCGCGATCTCTGCGGCTACCTCGAACGGCAAGGGCTGATCGGCGTGCGGGGGACATTAGTCCTGGTCCTGCTGGCGCTCGTGGTTGCCGGGGTGGTGCTGCTTCGGTCGAAGCGTCCGGCTTGGTACTGGATGACCTTCGGCGCTCTGGTGGCGCTGGTCCGGATCGCCTTCACCTACAACTCGGTGATGGAGGCGTGCGGGCTGACCGTTCCGCCGTCTCGGTTGCGTCTGGTGCTGGCTCGGATGGCCCGCCGGGAAGTCCCGCCGGACCGCCCACCGCGACTCCTGCGGACCCGGGTCACCCGTACCGGATTGGTCCTGCGCCTGGGACTGCGCCCGGGACAGGACGCCTTCGACGTCGCCGCCTCGACCGATCGCCTACGGCACTCCTTCCGCGCCTACGGCGTCACCTCCCGGGAGCTCCGGGCGGGTGTGGTCGAGCTGCGGATGACCGGGTACGACGTGCTCAAGCGGGTGCAGATGCCGGCTAAGACCGACCGCGGCACCATGCGGGTTCCGGTGGCGCTGCGTGATGACGGCTCGGTCCAGTACCGCGACTACCGCCAGATCCCGCACGCCCTGAACCTCGGCGCCACTCAGTCCGGCAAGTCCGTCTACCAACGCAACCTCGTCAAAGAGCTCGCTGCGCAGCGTGTAGCGCTGGTCGGGATCGACTGCAAACAGGCCGTCGAACTCGCCCCGCTGGCCCGCCGCTTCTCCGCCCTCGCTGACAACCCCGACAGTGCGGTACTCCTGCTGGAAGCCCTCGTGGACCGGATGGCCGGCACGTACCGGATCATCCGGCGTGAGCAGCGCATCAGTGCGGACATCCCGGATGCGGAGATCACCGCCGACATCTGGGGCCTGCCCGAGAAGATGCGGCCGGTGCCGGTGGTCGTCGTGATTGATGAGGTGGCTGAGCTGGCGTTGTGGGCGAACACGGCAGAGAAGAAGCGCCGGGATCGGATCATCACCGCTCTGGTTCGGCTCGCTCAGCTCGGCCGTGCCGCCGGGATCTACCTGGAGGTGTGCGGGCAGCGCTTCGGGTCCGAACTCGGTGACGGAATCACCATGCTCCGAGCCCAGTTGACCGGCCGCACCTCGCACCGGGTCAACGATGAAGCCTCGGCGAAGATGGCCTTTGGCGACATCTCCCCGGACGCTGTCCTGTCCGTCCAAGCGATCTCTGCCGAACGTCCCGGGACCGCGATCGTGGGCGACTACTCCGGCGGCTGGTACCGCACCCGCACCCCGCACACCACCCTCCGCCAGGCCGTCACCGCCTGCAACGAGACCGCGCACCTGACCCCGGACCTGCCCGAGCTGGCAGCCTTCCGGCCCGTGCTGCCCCCGCTCGTCACCGCTGGACCGCCGTCGCTGATCAAGCTCCGGCCCCGCCCGGTCACCGAGTAACACCCCTTCGCCCCACCGGTCGGCGCGACCACCCCGCGCCAGGTCCCTACCCCGCCCATGCCTCGATCGGAGAGGTCGCCATGACCGCACGGAAGGCCACCACCCGCCGCACCACCGCCAAAGCCCCGCCGAAGTGCCAGGTCTGCAAGGGCACCGGAGAGGTCGCCGTCCCGGTCAAGGTCGGCCGCAAGCAACGGATCACCGACGACCAGCAGGTCGGGATGTGCCTGACCTGTTTCGGCTCCGGCGAAGCCTGATCCCTCGATCCCTGGTGCCGGGCGGCCGGACCCGTTCCCCGCCCGGCATCAGCCCCCACACCTTGAAGGAGGTGAACGACCATGCGTCTTTTGATCCGTCCCGATGCGGTTCTCGTGCAAGCGGTCATCGCCGGCGCCCTGTCCTTCGCCCACCTGCACGACATCGCCAACGCCGCCGGACAACACGGCTGGAAGGCATGGGCCTACCCGATCAGCGTCGATCTGCTCCTGGTCGCAGCCTGGCACCGCCTGCGGACCCTGCGAGCCGCTGACAGCCCGGCACGGTCCGCGTGGATCTGGTTCGCCGTCGCCCTGGTCGCCTCACTCGGCGCCAACGTCGCCACCGCCGGACTCCTCGACCTGCACCAGGTCCCCGCCTGGCTGCGGATCCTCGTCGCCGGATGGCCCGCGCTGGCCTTCCTCGGCGGAACCTTCCTCGCCCACAACCCCGTACCCCAGGCCGAACCCCAGGTGCTCGCGCCGGCCGACTGTGACCCCGAACCGTCCATCGGCCTCGAACCGGTCCGGGAAGAGGTGGCCGCTCCTGAGCATGCCCCGGCTCTGCCTCCGGCTCCTGTTCCCGCTCCTGGGCTGGTCGCTCATGCCCGCAAGGTCGCCGCCGACCACCTCACAGCCACCGGAACCCCGATCGACCTCGACACCCTCACCGCCCGTCTCGGTGTCCCCGCTCAACTCGCCCAGTCCATCGCCGCCCAACTCACCTGAAAGGACAACCGCCCATGGCCCGTAACGAGAACTTCCACTCCGTCTCCCACGTCGGCCCGGTCCAGATCGGCACCTACCGCGATCACCTCGGCCGCACCCGGCACGCCGCCGCCTGCACCAACGACGGCTGCGGCTGGTCCTCGGACTACTCCAGCCGCGCCGCCGCCTCCCTCGCCGCCCGCACTCACCGCTGCCGCGTCCGCTGACCCCGGAAAGGACCACTCCTCATGCCCGAGTCCGTGCCGTTCTGGTTCGCCATCGCTGTCGTCGGCTACCTCGGCTACAAGCTCGCCCGCCCGCCCATGTGGCTCGTGATCGTCCTTCTCATTGCCGGGTTCCTGCTCGCGAACAGCTTCCTCGCCCCGGTCATCGAGTCCGGCACCACGACCGGCGTCTCCGTCGTCACCCCGACCACCCAACCCTGATCCGGAAGGAAGTCCCGCCATGTTCCGACCGCAGATCCCGACCATGCCCACCGCCACGTTCACCACCCCGCAGCACACGGCCCCGGTCGTCGCTCAGCACTCGGCCTGCGCCTGCCAGCACCCGACCACCGCGCCGGCCCCCCTCCCGTCCCGCCCGCCGGTTCGACTCACCCCGGCCGGCCTGGTCGCCGTCGTCGGTGGCGGTGTCGCTGCCGTCCTGGTCGTCGGCGCCGTCCTGGTCTCCCTGCTCCTGGCCGTCGCCATCACCGCCGCCTCGATCGCGGTCTGCGCCGTCGTCCTGCGCTCCCTGCTCAAGACCGAGCACCACCGCCGCTAACCGGCTCCCGGGGTGGCACACAGCCGCCAAGCAACGGCCACCCCGAGAGCCCGCACCTCCCGCCCGTCCCGAAAGACCGACAAGGAGAAAACCCATTATGTCCAGCCTGACTGTGCCCTCCCCGCGCGTGTGCCAGGACTGCGACGGCTTCCCCGTCGTCGCGATCACCACCGGCACCCGGCTGCGCAACGGCTCCCGCGCCACCCTGCGCGTCACCTGCAACGGATGCCACGGCACCGGCACCACGCCCGCCCGTCGCCCGGTCCGCCTGTCGGTGTCGGCAGGTGCCTCGTGCTGACCTACGTCGACTTCTTCGCCGGCCTCGGCGGCTCGTCCTTCGGCGCCTCCCTCGTCCCCGGCATCCAACCGGTGCTGGCCGCGAACCACTGGGACCGGGCGATTGCCTCGCACTCGGTCAACTTTCCCGCCGTCGATCACTTCCAGGGTGACCTGCACGCCGCCGACGTGGCCGGCTTCCCCGCCGCCGACTTGTTCTGGGCTTCACCCGAATGCCCGAAGTGGTCCAACGCACGCGGTAAGCAACGGGACTTCGACAAGCAACCCGACCTGTTCGGCGAGACATTGCCCGACCCGGCCGCCGACCGCTCCCGCGCCCTGATGTGGGACGTACCGCGGTACCTCGAATCCTGCGCCGCACGCGGCCGCCCCGTCCTGGCCGGTGTGGTCGAGAACGTCATCGACGTCCGCGCCTGGGACCTCTGGCAGCCCTGGCGCGACCGCATCCGTCTCCTGGGCTATGACACGAAGTTGATCGCGCTGAACTCCATGCACGCCACCCCGGTTCGGACCGCCTTCGCCCCGCAGTCCCGCGATCGGCTCTACCTCGCCTACTGGCGCCGCTCCCTGGGCCGGACTCCGGACTGGGACAAGTGGCTGCGCCCGTCGGCCTGGTGCCCGACTTGTGAGAGGACGGTTCGGGCGGTGCAGGCGTTCAAGAACCTGCGGCGTGACATGGGCCGTTACCGCTCGCAGTACGCCTACCGGTGCCCGAACACGGCCTGCCGCAACACCATCGTGGAACCCGTCGTCCGCTCGGCCGCGACCGCGATCGACTGGGCGCTTGCCGGTACCCCGATCGGGGACCGACCCAAGGGGCTGTCGCCCAAGACCCTCGCCCGCATCCAAGCCGGACTGGATCGCTACGCGCTGCCCGTGACCGTCCCGGCTGGCGGCACCTGGCGGGACTCGGCCGCACCGGTCACCGACCCCATGCCCACCAGCACGACCACCGAGAACGACGCCCTCGCAGTACCTCCGCTCCTCGTGCCGGTGGAAGGGCGAGACGGCAAGTACGCCTCGCCGGCCGCCGACCCGCTGCGCACGCAGACCGCCCGCAACGAGACCGGGCTGGCCTGGCTGCCGTTCATCGCCGAACTGCGCGGCGGCTCCTCCGATGCCCGACCCATCACCGACGCCCTCGCAACCGTCACAGCATCCGGCAACCACCACGGCCTCGTCACCCCCGCCGACCCGGCCGACCACCTGCTCGTTCCGTACTACCGGACCGGCATGGCCAAGACCGTCGCTGAGCCGATCGGGACTCTGTCCACCCGGGATCGCTTCGCCCTGGTGCGGACTGCGGTGGATCTGGACAGCGTGTTGTTCCGGATGCTCGAACCCGCCGAGATCGGCCGGGCGATGGCCTTCCGCGATTCGTACATGGTGCTGGGCACCAAGCGGGAGAAGGTCCGCCAGTACGGCAACGCCGTCACCCCACCCGTCGCGGAGGTCCTCCTGTCGGCGCTCGTCGAGGCCGTCACGGGAACGGATCTGGATCGGGGGTGCGTGTGACCGACACCGCGACCCTCGCGGGCCTGGACCCGGCCACCTGGGGCGATCTGCTCTCGGTGGCCGGGGATCCGGGTTTCCACCGCTGGCACCACCAAGTCACCCGCACCGGCGGCTGCTCCAACCCCATCCACCTGCGCGGCTTCACCCGCACCAGCGACCGGACCACCGGTCAGACCCTCCACACCTACTCGACCGCTGACGAGCCGGGTGGGCGGTTACGGCTGGCCTGCGGCAACCGACGGGCCTCGCGCTGCGAACCGTGCGCCGCCGTCTACGCCGCCGACACCTACCACCTGATCCGCGCCGGGCTGGCAGGAGACGACAGCAAGGACGTTCCCGGCACGGTGCGCGACCACCCCCGGGTCTTCGCCACCTTCACCGCTCCGTCGTTCGGCCCGGTCCACAACCAGCCCAGTTCCCGGCGCTGCCAGTGCGGTACCGCCCACCCGGACGGGGACGATCTGTTGGGAACGCCGCTGCATCCGGAGCGGTACGACTACGCGGGCGCCGTGCTCTTCAACAACCACGCGGGCGACCTGTGGATGAGATTCACCAACCGACTCCGCCGAGAGATCGCCGCCAGGGCGGGCCTGACCCAACGGGAACTGTCGGAAGTCGCACGAGTCTCGTACGGGAAGGTCGCCGAGTTCCAGAAGCGCGGGGCTGTTCACTTCCACGCCGTGATCCGCCTCGACGGGCCCGAAGGCCAGGACGCGCCCCCGGCCTGGGCCACCACCGATCTCCTGACCGACTGCATCCGGGCCGCAGCCATCCACACCTACACGACCATCACCGTGCCGGCCGCACCGGACGCCGGATACCCGGACCCGTGGGTTCTGCGCTGGGGCACCCAGCTCGACATCCGACCCATCCGGGCGTTCGGTGCGGGGGAGGACGTGAGTGAACAGGCGGTCGCCTCGTACGTGGCGAAGTACGCCACCAAAGCCGCCGAGTCCACCGGCACTGTTGATCGACGTGTCGGGAACCTCGAAGCGCTCGACCTCCTCGGCGTCCCGCCGCACCCGCGCCGGCTGATCGAAGCCTGCTTCGACCTGGACCGCGTCTTCCCCGACCGGAAGCTTCTGGCCTGGGCGCACATGCTCGGCTTCCGGGGGCACTTCTCGTCCAAGTCCCGCCGCTACTCGACCACTCTCGGCGCCCTCCGACAGGTTCGGGCGGACTACCGCGCCGCGGAGCAACGCGAAGCCCTCGGTCTGCCCGACTACACCCACGATCCGACCGTGCTCGTCATGGCTGACTGGCAGTACGCGGGCCAGGGCCACACCCCCGGTGAATCGCTGCTCGCGGCCAGCGTCGCCCGGGACCTGCGCATCAACCGCGAAACCGCCCGCGAAGCCCTACGCGAGATCCAGACGGAAGGGGAGTGGTGACCATGGATCGACTCCTGAGCGTTGAGCAGGTGGCGGAACGGCTCGGCACCACCGTGCGCTTCCCCCGGCGGCTGATCGAGGAACGGCGGATCACGTTCGTCAAGGTCGGGCGTCACGTCCGCATCCCCGAGAGCGCCGTTGACTCGTTCGTTCTGGCGAACACCGTGCAGCCGATCCGGGTGCGCCGGATCACCTACGGGAGGGCCGCCTGATGGCCAACGGGAAGGGCAAACGGCGGCGGTTCGGCTCGGTTCGACAGCTCCCGTCCGGCCGCTGGCAGGTGCGCTATCCAGATCCCGAGACCGGGGAGACTCGGACGGGGGAGGAGACGTTTCCGACCAAGACTGACGCTGACCTGGCTCTGGTGCAGATTGAGGCGGACATCAGCCGCAATCAGTGGACTGATCCTGACGCGGGCAAGGTGAGCTTCGAGGACTTCGCCACTGGCTGGCTCAAGGACCGGAAGCTGGAGGAGAGCACCCGCGAGCGCTATGAGACCGTGCTGCGGCTGCACATCCTGCCGGCCCTGGGCACGGCGACCGTGGAGGAGATCACGCCTCCTCGGGTGCGCGCCTGGCGTACGGGTCTGCTGGCGGTGACGGGCGAGCCGACCGTGGTCAAGGCGTACCAAATGCTGCGGGCCATTCTGAATACGGCCGTGGATGACGAACTGATCCGCCGGAATCCGTGCCGGATCAAGGGTGCGGACGCCTACGAGGTGCCGGAGCGCCCGGTGCTCACCGTGCCGGAGGTCTACGCGGTCGCTGCCGCGATCAGCTTGCGCTGGCGGGCCCTGGTGCTGCTCACCGCGTTCACGACCCTGCGCTTCGGGGAGCTGGCCGCGCTCCGGCGCCGGGATATCGACCTGGAAGCGCGCGTGGTCCGGGTCAAGCGGCAGCAGGCCGAGTTGAACAGTGGCCGGCTGTTCGACAAGGCGCCCAAGAGCCGTGCGGGATTCCGGCCAGTGGCGTTCCCAGTGGAGATCATGCCCGACCTGGTGGATCACCTGGAGTGCTTCGTCGGCAAGAAGCCGAACGCGCATGTCTTCATCGGGCCTCGCGGCGGCAAGCTGCGGCGCAGCAACTTCCGGGATGACTGGCTGGAGGCCCGCGCCCGTGCCGGGATCACTGAGGACGTGCACTTCCACGATCTGCGGCACACGGGGAACACCCTTGCCTCGCAGAGCGGGGCCAGTACCCGGGAGCTGATGACCCGCATGGGACACAGCACCACCCGGGCGGCGCTGATCTACCAGCACATGGCCAGCGAGCGGGACCGGGTGATCGCCGACCACATGGGCGCGGCGGTCCGGAAGGCACTGGACAAGCAAGATCCACCGGCCGCATCTGGCACGGACGTGGCACGGCCGGACTGACCGGCTTCCGCAATCGAACAACGACTGAGGGCCAGGTTCCCGGGACTAACCCGGTGACCTGGCCCTCAGTGCGTCATGTGCCGCTGACGCGGGTGTGCCCCAGGCAGGATTCGAACCTGCGACACCAGCTTTAGGAGAGCTGTGCTCTATCCCCTGAGCTACTGGGGCGGGGTGAGGACAGGTTAGCGGATTCGGGGCGCCCGGCGCTGGCGGGTCCCGGCGGCCGCGGTGTCGGACGGCCGCGATGTCGGGCGGCCGCGGTGTCGGGCGGCCGGGTTACTCGGGGGTGGGGTCGGCCGCCGGGTCCGGGGTGGCCGCGTCCAGGGTGGTGGTCAGGTGGTGGAGGCGCGTGCGCAGGTCGGTCAGGTCGGTGAGGGTGAGGCCGGTGGCCGTCGCGATCTGTTCCGGGACCCGCTGGGCGCGCTCGCGCAGGGCGTCGCCCGCGGTGGTGAGGCGGACGGTGACCGAGCGCTCGTCGAGGGCGCTGCGCTCGCGCTGGACCAGGCCTGCGGCCTCCAGGCGCTTCAGGAGCGGGGAGAGGGTGCCGGAGTCGAGGCGCAGATGCTCGCCGATCTTCTTGACGGGCAGCTCGCCGTGTTCCCACAGGACCAGCATCACCAGGTACTGGGGGTAGGTCAGGGCGAGGTCGCGCAGCGCCGTCCGGTAGAGGCTGCCGAACGCTCTGGACGCCGCGTGCAGCGCGAAGCAGATCTGGTTGTCCAGTCGCAGGTATTCGGCGGGTGCCGTTTCGGTCGTCCTCATGTAACCAGCGTACCCTTTAGTTGTGCACAATTGAGTTGTGTGCTCTAGTAGTGCTGAGCGCGGCCCGGGGCAACCGGGCCGTGAAGTGTGGAGAGGGATGGTTCCGATGAGTGCGCTGTACACCGCTGTGGCCACGGCCAATGGACGCGACGGCCGGGCCGTGAGCTCGGACGGTCAGCTGGACCTGCAGCTGGCCATGCCGCCGGCCCTGGGCGGGAACGGCAAGGGCACCAACCCCGAGCAGCTCTTCGCGGCCGGCTACGCGGCGTGCTTCTCCAGCGCGCTCGGGCTCGTGGGGCGTGAGGCGAAGGTCGACACCAAGGACGTTTCGGTGACCGCCGAGGTAGGCATAGGCGCCGATGCCGCGAACGGCGGCTTCGAGCTCGCCGTCACGCTGCGCGTGGAGCTGCCCGCGGAGCTGGAGGGCGAGATCGGCCGCAAGCTGGTCGAGCAGGCGCACGGTGTGTGCCCGTACTCGAAGGCGACCCGCGGGAACATCACCGTCGAGATCGTCGTGGAGTAGGTGGCGTAGTCAGCCGGTTGCATGACCGAGCGGTTCCCACGGACCCGCTCCTGGCTTTCCGACAGGCGCCGATCCGCCTTGGCTCACCGCAGCCAGGGCAGGTCGGCGCCTTCCGGTTGCAGGCCCTCGGCGATGATGCGGGAGATCTCGCCCAGCTGCTGGACCTGCTCGGGGGTGAGCCGGTCGAAGATCGCCGAGCGGACGGCCGTGACGTGTCCTGGCGCGGTCCGCACCAGCACCGCGTACCCTTCGTCGGTGAGCACGGCCATCTGACCTCGACGGTCGGAGGGGCAGTCCTCGCGGGCGATCCAGCCGTTCTTCTCCAGCCGGGTGACGGCGTGCGAGAGCCGGGAGCGGGTGATCTTCGTCTGCTGCGCCAGTTCGGTCATCCGCATCCGGCGGGTGGGGGCGTCGGAGAGCGTGGTCAGCAGCGCGTAGTACATGTGCGGCATGCCGGCGTCGCGCTGCAGCTGCCGGTCGAGGTGGTCCTCCAGGAGCGTCGTGGCGTGCACATACGCGCGCCAGGAGGCCTGCTCTTCTTCCGTCAGCCATTTCATGCTGTCCATCCTATGTCCACTTCTTGAAGATTCAATGAAAGTGCGGGAAAGCGCTCCGGACGGCTCGCGACCGGCCGTTCGCCGCCTGGTCGCGGACGTTGATCCGGAATGTGTCGCAGGTCACACAGGGGACCCGAAATATCCGGGGACCATCTCCCCGTTTAGTCTGGTGTCAGAGCGAAGCGGGGACTGATTCCCCGCTTCACCTTCACCTTCCCCTTTCGCCAGAAGGAGTGTCCGGTGGTCGGCAGCGCCGTGAAATCGCGATCCCCCCGGTTGCGGGCAGATGCCTCGCGCAACCGGGAGCGGATCGTCGCCGCCGCGCGCGAAGCCTTCGTCGAGCACGGGGCCGAGGTCCCGCTGGACGAGGTCGCGCGCCGCGCCGGAGTCGGCAACGCCACGCTCTACCGGCACTTCGCGGACCGGGCCGAACTCGTCCGGGAGGTGGTCCTGTCGGTGATGGCGCGGATCACCGAGCGGACCGAGGCCGCGGTCGCACAGGAGCCCGACGCCTTCGAGGCCCTGCGGCGCTTCGTCTTCGAATCGGCGGAGGACCGGGTCGGCGCGCTGTGCCCGATGCTCTCCGAGGCCTTCGACGGGAACGATCCGGCGATCTTCGCGGCTCGTGACCGGCTGAATCGCTCGATCGAGGACATAATGGACAGAGCGCGAACCTCTGGCCAACTCCGCACCGACATCGCCGTCGGTGACCTGATGGTTGCGATCACGCAGCTCACGCGACCGCTGCCCGGTAAGGCGTGCATGGACATGGACCGGTTCGTGCACCGTCACCTGCAGATCTTCCTCGATGGGCTGCGCGCCCCGGCGTGGTCGGCGCTACCGGGCGCCGCCGTGACGTTGGAGGACCTGCAGCAGCAGCGCTGACGAATTCCCACAAACGTCCCCATTTCCTGCCCCTCCGCACCCTTAGTGAGTACAGCTATGCCTGCTATGCCCGACAAGACACTGCAGCCGGATCCCCGGCGCTGGAAAGCACTCATATTCATCGCGATCGCTCAGCTGATGGTCGTGCTCGACGCGACCATCGTGAACATCGCCCTTCCCTCCGCCCAGACGGACCTCGGCATCTCCGACGCCAACAAGCAGTGGGTCATCACGGCCTACAGCCTCGCGTTCGGTGGACTGCTGCTCTTCGGTGGCCGTATCTCCGACCTGTTCGGCCGTAAGAACGCCTTCATCGTCGGTCTGCTCGGCTTCGCCGCCGCCTCCGCGATCGGTGGCGCGGCCGTCAACACCGGCATGTTGCTCGGCGCCCGCGCCCTGCAGGGTGCGTTCGGCGCACTGCTCGCGCCGGCCGCCCTGTCGCTGCTCGCGGTGCTGTTCACCGATGCCAAGGAACGTGCCAAGGCGTTCGGTGTCTACGGTGCCATCGCCGGTGCCGGTGCCGCTGTGGGTCTGATCCTCGGCGGTGTCCTCACCGAGTTCCTGAACTGGCGCTGGACGCTCTTCGTCAACATCGCCTTCGCGGTCGTCGCCGCCATCGGCGCCTACCTGGTGGTGCACGAGCCGGCCGGTTCGCGTAACCCGAACCGCCTCGACATCCCCGGCGTGATCCTTTCCACCCTGGGTCTGGTCTCCCTGGTCTACGGCTTCACCGTCGCGGCCGAGGACGGCTGGAGCTCCACCAAGACGATCGCCCTGCTGATCGCGTCCGTCGTGCTGCTCGCGGCGTTCGTGTTCTACGAGAGCCGCGCGAAGGCGCCACTGCTCCCGCTGCGCGTCATCTCCGACCGCAACCGTGGCGGCGTCTACCTGTCGCTCGGTATCGCGATCATCGGCATGTTCGGTCTGTTCCTGTTCCTGACGTTCTACCTGCAGAACATCCTGGGCTACTCGGCGATGAAGTCCGGGTTCGCGTTCCTGCCCATGGTCGCGGGCATGATCGTCGGTTCCACGCAGATCGGCACCCGGCTCATGCTCCGTGTGCCGCCGCGCATGCTGATGGCACCGGGCTTCCTGGTCGCCTCCGTCGGCATGCTGATCCTCACCCAGATCTCGACCACCCCGAACTACGCGGGCATCGTCCTGCCGGGCCTGGTCCTGATGGGTCTCGGCATGGGTTCGGCCTTCATGCCGGCCATGAGCCTGGCGACGCACGGCGTCCAGCCGCGCGACTCCGGAATCGCTTCCGCGATGGTCAACACCTCGCAGCAGGTCGGTGGCTCCATCGGCACCGCGCTGCTGAACACCATCGCCGCCAGCGCCACCACCACGTGGGCCGCGTCCAACCTGGCCTCCGCCGGGAAGCTCGGCAAGGTGGGCTTCGCGAACGAGGCGGCCGTGCACGGCTTCTCCACAGCGATCTGGTGGGCCTTCGGCGCACTGGTGCTCGCGGCCCTCATCGCGGCGACGTTCATCAACACGGGCGTCCCCGGCAGCGAGGTCTCGGGCCAGAGCCTGGAGGACGAGATGGCCGAGGGCCTGCCGATCCCGGTCATCGTTCACTGATCAGGATCCACACCCGTGGTCAGCAGTAGTCAGTAGTACGCAGTAAGTCAGTACGCGGAACCAGGAAGGGCCCCGTCTCCGGACAACCGGAGGCGGGGCCCTTCCTGTGCCGGCTGTCGAACGGTCGCCGTCAAAGGGGCGCCGCCAAGGGTTCTCCGACGGTCAGACGCCCGCGGGGAAGGCGTAGGCCGACGGCACCTCCGTGCCGGGCTTGCCGTAGACGATGGCGATCTCCGCGTGCGCGGTGAGCTTGACGGCGGCCGGATCGCCGCTCTGCTCCTTGCCGTTGACGTAGACGTGCAGCTCCTTGCCGCCGCCGGTCCTCAGAGGGCCGAGCCGGTCCTTGGTGAGCGGCACGTTCCACTCGGTCATGAACTGGCCGAGGGTGAAGTCGGCCTGCACCGGCGACTCGATGTGGACGATGCCGGTCGTGTCGTGGGTGTGCAGTGGGCTGATCTTCTGCTGCTCCAGGTCGATGCCGATGTCGGCGGGCACCACCAGGGACCTGCCGTTGACCAGTACGTCCACGTGGCTGTGGATGTGCAGCACCTGGCCCTCGGCGCCCAGCATCGGCAGTCCGGCCACCTTGGCGCGGGCGGAGGCGTCCGCGGGCGCGGGCCAGGGCGCGCCGCCGGTGACGGGAACGGGAGCGGCGGCGGTGGCGGAGGCCGGGGTGGAGGCGGGAGAAGTGGGCTTCGTGCCGCCGCCGTCCCCGGAACCGCAGGCGGCGAGGGTGACGGTGCCGGCCAGGACGGCCGATCCGATCAGGAGGCGGCGTACGAGCATGGTGGGTGGCTTCCGTTCAGCTGATCGGGCGCGAGAGCTGGGCGCCGTCGAGCGTAAACGAAAGGCGGGGGCGCCCGGAGTGGACTCCGGAGAACCCCCGCCATGCCCGCGCATGGGGTCCTGGGGTCGTGGGGTCCGTTACAGGGCGGGCTCGATCAGCTCGGTCGCCCGGACGGCTGCCACGAGAGCGACCGTACTGCCGGTGGCGGCGGCCACGTCGAGTGCGGTGTCGGCGAACTTCACCGTGTGCTCGTCGCCGTGCCGGACCGCCCGCGCGAAGAGTTCCTCGGAGGCCTCGGCCACGGATCCGGCCGGGGGCTCGGGCAGTCCGGCGGCGGGAGTGGGCGCGGTGGGCGAGTAGAGCGCGGTCACGGCCGCGCCGGCCGCCCAGGCCGCGCCCAGGCTCGGCACCCACAGTTCGGACGGCAGCGCGGGGAGGGTGCGCAGCACGGCGTTGGGCGCTGTCGCGGCGTGCACCAGCATGACCGGGTTCTGGTGGCCGTAGGCGGCGTAGCGGTACGTGGCCGCCCTGACCAGCTCGGCGAGCAGGTCCCGGGCCTCGTCCGGGGTGGCGGGCGCGCGGAGCGAGGCGCTGGCCGCCGTCCAGCCAGGGGTGTCGGCGAGCAGGGCGATGCCGTCCCGGTACCCCGACCCCTGGCCGGCTATCGGCGGGACGCCGTCCAGGGCCTCGGCCGGGGCGGCCGTGCCGGACAGCGGCGCGAGGCCGGGTGTCGGGAGGCTGCGGGCCGCCCAATAACCGAGCCCGTGGGCGAGTTCGGCGAGCCGGGGGCCGTCGGCCGCGACCGCTTGCCCGTTGCTGCCTGACCCGCCTGACCCGCCTGACCCGCCTGACCCGCCTGCCCCGCCTGGCCTGCCTGCCGCGCCTGACCTGTCCGCCTCATCGGCGAGCAGGGTGCGGACGGCGTGACCGACGCGGATCACCGGATGGGTGGCGCCGGCGGCGATCCCGGGAAGCAGCCGCGGCCACCACTGCGCCAGCACGTCGCGCCACGGGCGTTCGCTCGTCTCGCGGACGAAGTACTCCGTCCAGTCGGCGGTCCTGCGCGGATCGCCGAGCGCCTCCTGCCAGCCGCCGGCGGTGATCGGCTCGGTGGGGCGCGGCGGATCCTCCAGTTTGGTGCGGTAGTAGTCCAGCCAGCGGTGGACCTCGGCGGCGTGGCCGCCCCGGACCAGGGCCTCGACGGCCATCGGGCCGTGGTTCGTCAGCCAGCCGTTGAATTCCGGGCCGGTGGAGTGCAGTCGCTGGAGGGCCTCGTCGAGGACGCCGGTCGTGTCGGTCGTACGCCTGGGTTCCATGGGGCCGACGGTAGGCCGGGGTGCCATTGGGGCGTAACGGGCTGGGGACCTAGGTCCCGGGGACCAGGGTCATTCAGGGCTTCTTCGCCTGTTTGGGCAACCAATATGCGGTACGGGCCGTCTTGTGGGTAGGAGAGCAGCCACGGGCGGCGAAGCCCGGGCGCGGGACCCGACAGCGGACAGTGACGGCGGACGGTGCCAGTGGATGCCGACACCGGATGCCGGTCACGGGCCACGGATGTGAGCGGCGTCTCACGGGCACAGCGGCCGTGGAAGTCCGCCAAGGCCCCGGATCGCCCCGCGACCGGCCCTGACCTGGGCTTCCCGGCCACCCACAGCGCTGCGCCTCGCTGTGTGGCGGCACAGGATACTGCAAGATCGCGAAAATCAGTGATCGACAGGGGAATTGTGTCCGGATTCCAGTCGTTATCCAGATCAGAGCGGGCAGCCGAAGGGCAGCATCAAGAGTCCCGCTCCAACCGACACCCGACCGAACCTTCGCAAGGGAGCACGCATGGCAACCCGTGCCGTCGCCCGTCGTTCCGCAGGCGGGAGCAGCAGCGTCCGCGCCGTTGGCGGGGAAGCCGCAGACCGCGACCTCGTCGGTATGTACCTCGACGAGATCGCTCGTACGCCGCTGCTCGACGCTGCGCAGGAAGTCGAACTGTCCCGGGAGATCGAGGCCGGCGTCTACGCCGAGCGCATACTCTCCGGTGACTCCCAGCTCGTCGAAGGTGCCGGGGCTGGTGCCGATCGCGAGGAGCTGGAGGCGCTGGTCGCCATCGGCGACCGCGCCAAGGACGTCTTCATCCGCTCCAATCTGCGCCTCGTCGTAGCGGTCGCCCGCCGCTACCCGCGCAGCGGTCTTCCGCTGCTCGACCTCATCCAGGAGGGGAACGCGGGCCTGGTGCGCGCCGTCGAGAAGTTCGACTACGCCAAGGGCTTCAAGTTCTCCACGTACGCGACCTGGTGGATCCGCCAGGCCATCACGCGCTCCATCGCCGACCAGTCCCGCACCATCCGGCTCCCCGTCCACCTGGTGGAGGAGCTGGGCCGGATCCGGCGTGTGCAGCGGGAGTTCAACCGTGAGCACGGGCGCGACCCGGAGCACGAGGAGATCGCCGCCGAGCTGGACTCGACGCCGTCCCGCGTGCATGACGTGCTCGACTGGGCCCGTGACCCGGTCAGCCTGAACATGTCCGTGGACGCGGACGGCGAGACCGAGTTCGGGGATCTCGTGGAGGACGGCGCCGCCGCCTCTCCCGAGCAGTCCGTCCTCGTCATGCTGCGCCGAGAGGAGCTCGAAGAGCTCATCGGCCGACTCGACGAACGCACGGCTTCGATCATCCGGTCCCGGTACGGTATCGAGGACGGCCGCGAGCGGACGCTGACCGAGGTCGGCAAGCAGCACGGCCTGACGCGTGAGCGCATCCGGCAGATCGAGAAGCACGCCCTGGCAGACCTCAAGCGCATGGCCCGCGACACGGGCCTGGAGTACGAGGCCGCCTGACCCGCGGCGGGGTCCGTCCCCGCCGCCCCTGAACCCGAACCTCGGCGCAACCCCCCCCGCGCCGGGGTTCGGCCATGTCCGGACCCGGTCCGGGATCCATCGCCCCCTTCCTGGCCATGACGTCCCGCCTATGTCCGAATGAATCCGCCGCATGCCTGTTTGTTTTTACTTTCGGTCGAACCGTGCGTACGGTGACGGCATAGCAACACACTCGGGCATGAGGCGGAGGCAAAACCACATGTACGCCCCGGAGCGGCAGCAAGAGATCCTGCGGCGGGCCCGCGATCTCGGAAGCGTCGACGTCCCCTCGCTGGCCGAGGAGTTCGACGTCACGCCGGAGACGATCCGCCGCGATCTCAAGGCACTCGACCGGGCCGGACTGATCCAGCGCGTGCACGGCGGGGCCATACCGGCCGGGCGCCTCGACTTCGAGCCCGACCTCGCCGAGCGCGAGGCGACGGCGGCCGACGAGAAGGACCGGATCGCGCGCGCCGCGCTGGCCGAACTGCCCGCCGAGGGCAGCGTCGTCATGGACGCGGGCAGCACCGCGGCCCGGCTCGCCGCCGTCCTCCCGCTCGACTCACGGCTCACCGTCGTGACGCACGCCCTGCCGATCGCCGCGCGCCTGTCGGAGTACCCGGACCTCACCCTGCACCTCGTCGGCGGCCGGCTCCGGCACCGCACCCGCGCCGCGGTGGACGCGTGGGCGCTGCGCGCCTACAGCGAGATCCACGCCGACGTGCTGTTCCTCGCCGCGAACGGCTTCTCCGCCGAGGGCGGGCTCACCACCCCCGACCTCGCCGAAGCCGCCGTGAAGCGGGCGATGATCGCCGCCGCGCGGCGCGTCGTGCTGCTCGCCGACTCCTCGAAGTACGGACAGCGGAACTTCGCACGCTTCGGAGACCTCTCCCATGTCGACCTGCTCATCACCGACCAGGGACTCAGCCCCGAAGCAGCCCGCGCGATCGAGAGCGCGGGCACGGAAGTAGTACGCGCATGATCGTCACCGTCACGCCGAATCCGAGCCTGGACCGTACGTACGAGATCCCCGCGCTCGAGCGCGGGGCCGTGCTGCGGGCCACCGCCGACCGGGTCGACCCCGGCGGCAAGGGCGTCAACGTCTCGCGCGCGGTGGCCGCCGCCGGGCGGCGCACGGTCGCCGTGCTGCCGATCGGCGGTCCCGAAGGTGCGCTGCTCGGCCGGCTGTTGGGGGAGCAGGGCATCGAGGTCGCGGGAGTCGGCATCGCCGGCTCGACCCGGGTCAACGTCTCGGTCGCCGAGCCGGACGGGACCCTGACCAAGCTCAACGCGGCCGGACCCACGCTCACCGCCGCCGAGTCGGAGGCACTGCTCGACGCGGTCGGCACCCGGTCCGCCGACGCCCGCTGGATCGCCTGCTGCGGCAGCCTCCCGCGCGGGCTGCCGCCCGAGTGGTACGCCGAACTCGTCGCCCGCGCGCACCGGGCCGGCGCCCGCGTCGCCCTCGACACCTCGGGTCCCTCGCTGCTCGCCGCGCTCGCGATGCGCCCCGATGTCGTCAAGCCCAACGCGGAGGAACTGGCCGCGGCCGTCGGCCGGCCGCTCACGACGGTCGGCGACGTGGTGAAGGCGGCGGGAGAACTGCGCGCCCTGGGCGCGCGGGCGGTGCTGGCCAGCCTCGGCGCGGACGGCCAGCTGCTCGTCGACGACTCCGGTACGTACTTCGGGCAGGCGCGGGTCGCGGTGGTCCGCAGCAACGTCGGGGCCGGGGACGCCTCGTTGGCGGGGTTCCTCGGCGCGGGCGGCGACGGGGAGGCGGCCCTCGCCTCGGCCGTCGCCCATGGGGCGGCCGCCGTGCAGCTGCCGGGCAGCGTCATGCCGGCGCCGGCGGATCTCGACCCGTCGGCGGTCACCGTGACCGCGGACGTTCCCCTCTCCCGGCTGCTGCGGGAACCGGCATGAGGGGCGCCGGCATTACGGACGCCTTCATAACGGGCGTCCGTATGACGGGCGCCGGGCAGCCGACCTGCCCGGTGGCCGCAGCACCCCGTTCCACCCACAGTCCGTTCCGCCCGCCGGGCGGGGACGCGAGCAATGGAGCCGCGCGATGAGTGCCATGATCACCGCGGAGCTGGTCGATCTCGACCTGGCCGCCGACAGCAAGGAAGCGGCGGCACGTTCGCTCGCCGAGCGGATGGTGGCCGCCGGACGCGTCACCGATCTGGAGGGGTTCCTCGCGGATGTGGCCGCGCGCGAGGCCCAGATGCCGACCGGTCTCGACGGCGGCATCGGGATCCCGCACTGCCGCAGCGCGCATGTCGCCGAGCCGACCCTCGCGTTCGGCCGCAGCGCCACCCGTATCGACTTCGGCGCCCCGGACGGCCCGGCCGACCTCGTCTTCCTCATCGCGGCACCGGCCGGTGCCGACACCGACCACCTGACGATCCTGTCGGCCCTCGCCCGCCGCCTCATGGACCCGGAGTTCACCGCGGCCCTGCGCACGGCCGAAGACCCGGCGACGGCCGCGGCCCTGATCGCGGGCGGGCCGGTAGCGGAGCCCGCGACCGCGGAGCCGGAGGTCATACCGCCGGCCACCCCGGCCACCCAGGCCGTCACCGCATCGGAAGCCGCACCGGAAACCGCAGCCGAAGGCGTTCCGCAGGAGCGGCCGTTCCGCGTCGTGGCGGTGACGTCGTGCCCGACGGGCATCGCGCACACGTACATGGCGGCGGAGTCCCTGGAGAACGCCGCCCGGGACGCCGGTGTGCAGATCACCGTGGAGACCCAAGGCTCGGCCGGCTTCAAGAAGTTGCCGAAGGCGGCGATCGAGGCCGCGGACGCGGTGATCCTCGCCCATGACGTGGAGGTCCGCGACAAGGAGCGCTTCGCGGGGAAGCCGACGGTGGACGTCGGGGTGAAGGCGGGTATCAGCCGCGCACCGGAGCTCATCGCCGAGGCGCGCGGCAGGGCGGAACGCGGCGAGGTGACGGCCGCGGCACACCCGGCGGGCGCCGACGGCAGCGATGCGCCGTTCGGAACGGCCGGCGAACCCGACGAGTCCGCCGAAGGCTTCGGCACGCGGCTGCGCAAGTGGCTGATGACCGGCGTCAGTTACATGGTGCCGTTCGTCGCCGCCGGCGGGCTGCTGATCGCGCTCGCCTTCGCGATCGGCGGCTACGAGATCAACGCCGCGCCCTCCGTCACCGATCACTTCCTCTGGAACGAGGGCGCGAGCTGGGCGGCGCTGCTCTTCCAGATCGGCGACACCGCGTTCACGTTCCTCGTCCCGATCCTGGCCGGATACATCGCGTTCGGGATGGTGGACCGGCCGGGGCTGGTCCCCGGCATCGTCGGCGGTGCCATCGCGCTGACGATCAACGCGGGTTTCCTGGGCGGCCTGGTGGCCGGTCTGCTCGCGGGCACCGTCGTCATGGCGATCCAGCGGATCGCGATCCCACCGGTGCTGCGCGGCATCATGCCGGTCGTGGTGATCCCACTGATCTCCTCGGCGGTGGTGGGCTTCCTGATGTTCCTGGTGGTCGGCAAGCCGATCGCCTGGCTCCAGAAGCAGCTCACCGACTGGCTGAACGGCCTGACGGGCTCGAACGCGATCATCCTCGGCGTCGTCCTCGGCCTGATGATGTGCTTCGACATGGGTGGTCCGCTGAACAAGGTCGCGTACGCCTTCGCCGTGGGAGGTCTGGCCGACCCGAACGACGGCAGCCTCAAGGTCATGGCGTGCGTGATGGCGGCGGGCATGGTGCCGCCGCTGGGCCTGGCGCTGGCGACGACCGTCCGGGGGCGGCTCTTCACCCGTACGGAACGCGAGAACGGCAAGGCGGCCTGGGTGCTCGGCGCTTCGTTCATCACCGAGGGCGCGATCCCGTTCGCCGCGGCCGACCCGCTACGGGTCATCCCGTCGGCGATGGTCGGCGGCGCGGTCACCGGCGCCCTGTCGATGGCCTTCGGCTGCACGCTGCGCGCCCCGCACGGCGGCATCTTCGTGGTGCCGCTGATCGGCAACCCGTGGCTGTACCTGGTCGCCGTCGCGGCGGGCACGGTCGTCACCGCGGCCCTCGTCGTCCTGCTGAAGGGGCTGCGCAGGCCCGCCGCGCCCGAGGCGGCGCCGCCGGTGCCGGACGACGCCAGGACACCGGTCGCGGCCTGACCGCCCGCGGGCGGTCAGGAATGAGACCCTCGCGGCATGAGTGACGGCGGGCAGAACGGCGAGGACAGCGGTGAGCGGGACGGCGGCGCCGGCCCCGTGGAGCAGGGCGAGGTGGAGCACAGCGAGGTGGAGCACGGTGAGCCGCACCACGCGGGCGGGCTCGCGAGCCGGCTGAACTGGCTGCGGGCGGGGGTGCTGGGCGCCAACGACGGAGTCGTGTCGACGGCCGGGCTGGTCGTCGGCGTGGCCGGGGCCACCGACTCCCGTTCGGCGATCCTGACCGCCGGGCTGGCCGGACTGCTGGCCGGATCCCTGTCGATGGCGGCGGGGGAGTACGTCTCGGTCAGCACCCAGCGCGACTCCGAGCAGGCCGCCCTGGCCATGGAGCGCGAGGAGCTGGCCACCGAGCCGAAGGCGGAACTCGCCGAGCTCACCGGTCTGCTGGAGGACCGCGGGCTGACCCGGGAACTCGCCCGCGAGGTCGCGGAGCAGCTCACCGAACGCGACGCCCTCGGCGCGCACGCCCGGGTCGAGCTCGGCATCAACCCCGACGAACTGACCAACCCGTGGCACGCGGCGGCCGCGAGCTTCGCCGCGTTCACCGCGGGGGCGCTCCTGCCCCTGCTGGCGATCGTGCTGCTGCCTCCGCCGCTGCGGCTGTCCGTCACGGTGGTGGCGGTGCTGATCGCGCTCGCGCTGTGCGGGTGGGAGAGCGCGCGGCTGGGCAGCGCGCCGGCCCGCCCCGCCGTCCTGCGGAACATGGCGGGCGGGGCGACGGCGATGGCCGTCACGTACGCGGCCGGATCACTGCTCGGTGCCACGGGTCTCTGACGCGATTCTCCCATGCGATGAGACCCGTGGCGGGGCCATCAGGCTTCGGCCGGAGCTGCCGGAGCTGCCGGAGCTGCCGGACCGACGGAGCCGGCCGGAGCCGCCGGGGCGTCGGCCGGAGCCGCCGCGGCCTCCGCCGCTTCCGCGGCCACCCGCCGGGCCTCGCCCTTCCTGCCGGTGCGGATCGTGTAGAAGACCAGCCCAGCGGTGAACACGAACGGCAGCACGCCGGAGACGCCCACCATCGTGTCGGTGGAGAGCACGTACGTCAGGGCGATGCGGATGCCGGACTCCACGAGGAAGGTGACGCCCCACACCACCGTCAGCATGCGCTGGGTGGCGCGGAAGCCCGCGTACTTGTCCCACAGGCCGTTCCAGGCCGTGACGCCCGCGTCGGTGCCGTCGGTCGCGAACTTGCGGCCGAAGTAGAAGATCAGCGGCCGCTTCGCGAACAGGCTGAGCAGGAAGGCCAGTCCGAGCAGTCCGGTCAGCGCCGAGTCCTTGATGAACACCATCTTGGTGCTGTTGTAGGCCAGCGCGCTGACCGCGCTCAGCAGCAGCGTTCCGAGGATCATGATGCTGAACTCGTCCAGGCGGCGGTGGATCGCGAAGTACACCACCATCTCCACCACCGGCCAGCCGGAGATGATCAGCAGTGCGGGAACCTGCGCGACACCGTGGTCCGTCAGCATCCCGTAGGTGACCCACGGCAGGATGATGCTGAACAGCACCGTCGGGCCCCAGCTCAGCAGCATCGCTCTGCCGCGGCCCGGCCCGCCCGCCGTATCCGTCTTGATCATTTCCGGCTCCCCCTTGACGTGACACCGCGGCGCCGTGGCGCCCCGCCGCCGTAACGCCGTATTGCCTGGTCAGGCTGGTCGTCGGGGCAGATCGTACGGTCGTGGGAATGCGGTGGGAAGGACTTTGCCCATCCTTGATCAGACCTGTGGGGAGACACTGCGACGCGCCAGCGTGACCCCGACCGCGACGGTCAGCGCCGACACCACCCCGGCCAGTAGCACCGCCGATTCCCCGGCGAACGTGCAGGCCAGGACCAGCAACGAGGCGACCGGCAGGACGAGTTGCTGGGCGAGGCCGCTCTTGTAGTGCCGGGAGTGCAGCAGCCAGACGGTGAAGAACAGGACGGCGGTCGGCACGGTCACCGCGGCGGAGGCGGCCCGTACCGAGATCTCCGCCTTCCCGACGCTCTGCTCCACGGCCACTTCGAGGCCGGCGCCGATCGCCGCGGCGGAGACGAACACGATGTAGTGGCCGTAACCCCAGGGGATCGCCTCGCGGTTGGAGACCAGGTGCTCCTCGATGGGCACGGCGAAGTAGATCCACCAGGCCGCGAAGACGATCAGCAGCCCGCCGCCCGCGATCGGCAGCAGCTCGGCCACCGCCTCGTGCTCGTCGAGCGCGGACTGCACGGCGACGGTCGCCGCCGCGATCGACTCGCCGAGCACGATGATGGTGAACAGGCCGTACCGCTCGGCGATGTGCTGCGGGTGCCAGGGCGTCTGGTGGCGGCGCTCGGCGAACAGCGGCACCGACAGCTCGACGACGATCAGGCCGAGGAACGCCCACACCTTCGCACCGTCGGGCAGGAAGAGCAGCCCGATCCACCCGAACTGGCAGACGGTGACGCCGAACGCGTACCGCAGCGCGCAGCTGCGCGCGTCACCGGTCTCACCGCGCGCGGCCCGCAGCCACTGCGAGGCCAGCGCCAGCCGCATCACCGAGTAGCCGATCACCGAGATCGTCCAGTCGTTGTCGTCGAAGGCGCGCGGCACGCCGGCGGCGAAGATGAGGACGCCGGTGATCTGCACCAGCGTGGTGATCCGGTACAGCACGTCGTCCGTGTCGTAGGCGGAAGCGAACCAGGAGAAGTTCATCCAGGCCCACCAGATGCCGAAGAACACCAGCAGATAGCCGACGACCCCGTTGCCGGGATGGCCCGCGGCCAGCGCGTGCACCAGCCGGGCGCCCGCCTGGGCGACGGCGACCACGAAGCAGAGGTCGAAAAAGAGCTCGAGCGGGGTCGAGGCCCGGTGCGCCTCGTCACGGCTGCGGGCGGTCATACGGCGGAACGCGGCGCCGGCGGGGTTGCTCATGGAGGCCACCTTGCGGCAGAACCCGCGCGAGGAACACCATGGCACGCTGCCGTATCCGGGTCTTTCGGCCCTGGCGGCCGGTCCGCCCCACACGGACCCTGGAAGGACCATGGTCACTGCCAAGCCCGACATCGCCGACCGCGCCGACCTCGGCACGCTGCTGCGCCGCTTCTACGAGGCGGCGCTCGCCGACCGGCTGATCGGCCCGTACTTCACCGAGATCGCGGGCCTCGACCTCGAGGACCACCTCCCCAGGATCACCGACTTCTGGGAACGCGCCCTGCTCCGGACGGCCGACTACAGCGGCAACGCCTTCGCCCCGCACGCCGCCCTGCACGACACCCGGCCGATGACCGCCGAGCACTTCGGCCGCTGGGTCCAGCTGTGGCGCGCCTCCGTCGACGGGCTGTACGCGGGCCCCAACGCGGACCACGCCAAGGCGCAGGGCGAACGGATAGCCCTGTCGATGCTGCGCCGGCTGTCGGGGACCGACGCCTCCACCGAGGGATCCGGCCCCGGCTTCGTGCCGCTCGCCTCCGTGCGGCTCCGCACGGAGGCCTGACGGCGCCGGTCCCCGGCCCGCTGAGCGTCAGACGGCCTGCGCGGCGTGCTCGCTGACGGGCGTGACGGTGCTGGGCGCGACGGTGCTGGGCGCGACGGTGCTGAGTTCGCCCGTCGTGAGGAAGTGCTCGATCCGCGCGGTGAACGGGGCGATGTCGATGCCCTGCGCGGCCAGCCACTCGTCCGAGTAGTACTTCTCCAGGTACCGCTCGCCGGGGTCGCACAACAGCCCCACCACGCTGCCCTGTTCGCCGGCCGCCCGCATGTCGGAGATGATCCGGAAGGCGGCCCACAGGCCGGTGCCGGTGGAGGCGCCGGCCTTGCGTCCCAGCAGCCGTTCCAGCACGCGGATACAGGCGACGGACGCGGCGTCCGGCACCCGCATCATGCGGTCGATCGCCCCGGGGACGAAGCTCGGCTCCACCCGCTGGCGGCCGATGCCCTCGATGCGGGAGCCGCGGTCGGTGACGACGTCCGGGTCGTCCGACTGCCAGCTGGGGAAGAACGCGGAGTTCTCCGGGTCGGCGACACAGACCCCGGTGTCCTGCTGGGTGTAGTGGACGAAGCGGGCGATGGTGGCGGACGTTCCGCCGGTGCCGGCGGTCGCGACGATCCAGGCCGGTACGGGGTGCCGCTCCAGCGCCAGCTGCCGGAAGATCGAGTCGGCGATGTTGTTGTTGCCGCGCCAGTCGGTGGCGCGCTCGGCGTACGTGAACTGGTCCATGTAGTGGCCGCCCGATTCGGCCGCGAGCCGCACCGCCACCTCATAGACCTCGCAGGGGTCGTCGACGAGATGACATCGGCCGCCGTGGAACTCGATCAGGTCGATCTTGGAGCGCACGGTGCTCTTCGCCATCACGGCGATGAACGGCACCCCGATCAGCTTCGCGAAGTACGCCTCGGAGACCGCCGTCGAGCCGCTGGACGCCTCGATGACCGGCTTCCCGGGGCGGATCCAGCCGTTGCACAGCCCGTACAGGAACAGCGAGCGGGCCAGCCGGTGCTTGAGCGAGCCGGTCGGGTGCGTCGACTCGTCCTTCAGATACAGGTCGATGCCCCACTCGGCCGGCAGCGGCACCGACAGCAGATGGGTGTCGGCGGACCGGTTGGCGTCGGCCTGCACCTTGCCGACGGCGTCCTTGAGCCAGTTCCGGTACACCGGGTCACGCCGGTCGATGTCGAGTTCCATGGCCCCAGGTATAGCTGGCGGGGTGTCCCAAACCGGCGCTTGGGGTTTCTCCCCGCTGACGCTTGGGGGCCGTTGGGCCGCCGCGGCCGGTGACCTTCGCGGAACGATCAGGTGGCCAACGCGCCCTACCACCCCGGCAGCGACCGGCCACGGCTGAACCGGCCGGTGCGCGAGCGCTCCCCCCGGATCCGCCCGACCAGCGGCTACGGCGACCCCCGGGTGCGCCACACCGGCCCCGGTCCCGGCGCCGGCACCGACCAGGACCCGGAGCGCTCCGCCAAGCTCTCCGCCCGGCCGGCGCCGGCGATCACGGTCGTCATCGGCCAGCTGTGAGCGCTGTCCATCGCCGTCAATGAGTGGATGCGGGGCGACACGTCCATCGCCTGGTGGTGCGCCGGCTTCCTCGGGGTGTCCTTCCTGGTGGTGCCCGGTATCTGGCTGCTCGGCCCGAAGGACCGATGACGTAGGACCGCGCGGGGCGGCCCGGTGCGCGCGAGGACGCGGAGCCGCCCGGCAGGCCCGCGGCCGTACCCTGGAGGCATGAGCACCGCTCCCGCACCCGAGTCCGACCCCCGGCCCGAAGCACGGCCCGGGAAGCCGCGGCGCGACCCCGCCGCCGCGCTGGTCTTCGACGACCCGCTCAGCCGGCAGTCGTCCGACGACACGGACGGGGGCTGGGGCGAGCGCCCGTCGGGCGGCGGGAACGACGACCTCGCCCGCTTCCTCGACGAGAAGCCCCCGCACCACATCTGATCCAGGTGGCTCAGCTGCGCTGGGACACCATGACGTCGCGGATCTCGCGCAGCAGCGCCACCTCGGCGGCCTCCGCCTCCGCGTGCACCACGGCCTCCTGCCGGGCCCGCGCCGCCTTCTTCGCCAGGTAGCGGGACATCGGCAGCACCATCAGGAAATAGACCACCGCGGCAGTGATCACGAACGTGAGGACCGCGCTGAGCACCGAGCCCCACAGGATCGGAATACCGCTCACCGCGTCGCCCGCGTCGTTCACCACGCACGGGCCCTTGAGGCACGACCGGTAGTGCTCCAGATCCTTGGTGCCGAACGCACCGACCAGGGGATTGATGACGCCCTTGACCACGGAGCTCACGACGCTGGTGAACGCGGCACCGATGACGACGGCGACGGCCAGGTCGATCACGTTCCCGCGCATCAGGAATTCCTTGAAGCCGCCCAGGACCCCGGTCTTCTCGTCGCTCATTGAATTCTCTCTTTCCCCGCACACAGGTGACGGCACAGCAAGGCCCGCAACCTATGGCATTCCGGGAGTGAGGTGTCCAATCCGTACACACGAAAGAGTGAGTCAACACAGCGTCACCGCCAGGGGAGTTGACGCTGCCGCGCCGATGATCGCAGCAGCCGTCCGGCGCGGCACCGCCAGCACGATCAGCGCGCCCTCACCGATGCGTCCGGCCGCCTCGCCGCCGTCCGCCGGCACGGACACCACCGGCGCCGCAACGGCCACCACCCGGTCGGCGGCCAGCACGTCCACCCGGTCGCCGGGCCGTAACAGCCGCACCGCCGCCGCGTCCGCGATCCGCACCGGCGCCCGCACCGTGTCCGGGGCGTCGCGCACGTCCTGAGCTGCTGTCGCATCGCGACCGGATGCTATGGCCCGCGCGCCCCGGGCGTCCTGTGCGGCAGTCGCCGCCGGGGGTACGTGTGGTTCACCGCGTGGTGCCTGGGAGTCCGCGCGCGGGGCGGAGGCCGCCAGCGCGGCGGCGGCCATCGCCAGCCCCGCGGCCACGGCCCGGCGCCTGCGGTGCACCGGCCTCCACAGCCGGATCCGCCCGCGCCCGCCACCGGCCCGGATCGGCTGGAAGGACGGCACGACGCAGCGCGGGAGCGCGTAGGAATCCGGGGGAGTGGGAGCAGGAGAAGGGGATGCGGCGGGAGAGGGAGAGGGATTGGGAAATGCGGGCACGGCGACCACCGCCTCTTAGGGATCTCTGCGACTGGGATCCCTACGATCCCGCACCCGGCTGACGGCCCTCTCGGGCCTGTGGATTACTCACCAGTTGTGGAAAACTCCGTCACCCGCGCGGGTGAAAATCCCGAACCCGCAGATCCGCGAACCCGCGCACCCACAGCTCCACAGCCCTACGGCAGCGTGATCCCCGGGTCCTGGCCGCCCCACGGGTCCACGCACAGGCAGTTCCGCTCCGCGATCGGCGGCAGCCCGCCGACCACGTCGAACAGCACGGTCCGCATCCGGCCGACGTTCGCCGCGAAGACCTCCAGGACCTCCTCGTGGGAGACCCCCTCGCCCGTCTCGGCGCCCGCGTCCAGGTCCGTCACCAGCGTCAGGGACGTGTAGCAGAGCCCGAGTTCCCGCGCGAGGATCGCCTCGGGGTGCCCGGTCATGCCGACCACCGACCAGCCCTGCGCCGCATGCCACCGGGACTCCGCCCGGGTCGAGAACCGGGGCCCCTCGACGACGACCAGCGTCCCGCCGTCGACCGCGTCCCAGCCGCCCGCCCGCGCGGTGTCCACCGCGACCTGGCGGCCCACCGGGCAGTACGGGTCGGCCAGCGAGACATGCACGACGTTCGGCTGCCTGCCGTCCGGCAGCACCTCACCGTCGAAGTACGTCTGGACGCGGGACTTCGTGCGGTCCACGAGCTGGTCGGGCACCAGCAGGGTGCCGGGGCCGAACTCCGCGCGCAGTCCGCCCACCGCGCACGGGCCGAGCACCTGGCGCGCGCCGACCGAGCGCAGCGCCCACAGGTTGGCCCGGTAGTTGATCTTGTGCGGCGGCAAGTGGTGCTTGCGGCCGTGCCGCGGCAGGAATGCCACCCGCCGGCCGGCCACTTCGCCGAGGAAGAGCGAGTCGCTCGGCGGACCGTAGGGGGTCTCGACCGTGATCTCGGTCACATCCTCGAGGAACGAGTAGAAACCGGACCCGCCAATGACGCCGATATCGGCTCGCGCACCGCTCATCTCCACCATGCGGATCACCCTAACGGCGGCCGGATACGACGAGGACCCCGCCGACTGGATCGGCGGGGTCCGTCATCGACGCGTAAGCCTTGCGACTCGCTCGCGGGCTCACACGTGCACAGCGATCAGGCTGCGGAAGACCCGCTGGAAGAGCTGCTCGAACCGGATGAGGAGCTGCCGGACGATGCCGAGGACGGCGCGGACGTCGTCGAAGGCTTCGCATCCGAGCTGCTCTTGGCCGCGGGGGTGCTCGCCGAGGACGAGCCACGGCTGTCGGTCCGGTAGAAACCGGAACCCTTGAACACGACCCCGACCGCCGAGAAGATCTTGCGCAGGCGTCCGCTGCAGGTCGGGCAAACGGTCAGAGCGTCATCGCTGAACTTCTGCACCGCCTCGAGGCCCTCGCCGCACTCGGTGCACTGGTACTGGTACGTCGGCACTTGATCCTCCTGGCACTCTCACTCGATGAGTGCTAACGACATTCAATAGTGCAGCATTCCGCCGCGTCAGTCCACCGTGACCGGCACGCGGTGACTCATCCCACGTGTCGAACCCTGGACGATCCGTCCCTCGGAGCGTGGTTTGAGCCGCTTGCGCAGCGCCACGAGGGTGGCCAGAGCCAGCGCCGTACCGGCCAGCGGCACCACGAAGGCGGCGCTCGCGCTGACCCGGTCGGCCAGCTGGCCGGCGGCCGTGACCGCGATGGCCTGGCCGAGCGCGACCGAGCCGGTCAGCCAGGTGAAGGCCTCGGTGCGGGAGGTGGCCGGCACCAGGGATTCGACCAGGGTGTAGCCGGTGATCAGGGCGGGGGCGATGCACAGCCCGATGAGCAGGCCGAGCGCGCCGAGCAGCGGCACCGAGTGCACGGCCCACAGCGCGGAGCAGGCCAGTGCGAGCGCCGCGTACGCGATCAGCAGCCGGCCCTGCGGGCTGCGGCGCCAGGCGATGGCCCCGCAGACGACTCCGGCCAGCATGTTGCCCGCCGCGAAGGTGCCGTACAGCAGCCCCGCGATGCCCTGGCGGCCGATCTCCTCGGTGAAGGACGTCAGGCCGACCTGCATGCCGCCGAAGACCGCGCCGATGCCGAGGAAGGCCACGGCCAGCGCCCTGACGCCCGGGATGGTCAGCGCCGAGGTGTGCTTCGCGCGGACGCCGTCGACGGTCCTGTTGGGCGCCGGTGCGGTGCTGCGCTGGGCGGCGAAGAACAGGCCGCCGACCAGGGTGAGGGTGGCCTCGGCGATCAGGCCGGCCGCCGGGTGCACTCCCGTGCACAGCGCGGTGGCCAGCACCGGGCCGATGACGAAGGTGAACTCGTCCGTCACGGACTCGAAGGCCGCGGCGGTCGACATCAGGGGCGAACCGTCCAGCTTGGCCGCCCAGCGGGCCCGGACCATCGGTCCGATCTGCGGCACCGAGGCGCCGGCCGGCACGGCGGCCGCGAACAGCGCCCACAGGGGGGCGTGCGACAGGGCCAGCACGGTCAGCAGGATGACGGAGGCCGTGTGCACGAGGACGCCCGGCAACAGGACGGCGCTCTGTCCGAAACGGTCGGCGAGCTTGCCGTTCTGCGGGGCGAAGATCGCCATGGAGACACCGGTCACCGCGGCGACGGCGCCCGCCGTGCCGTAGGAGCCGGTGGTGTTCTGGACGAGCAGCACGATGCCGATGGTGAGCATCGCGAAGGGCTGCCGGGCCGCGAACCCGGGCAGCAGGAACGTCCAGGCGCGGGGTGTGCGCAGAAGTTGTCCGTAACCGGGCCGCTTGGTGGCGGGGCTGTCCGGCTGGTTCACCGTGGATGCCACGGCTTGGTCCTTTGTGCTGTCTGGTAGCGGCATCCGTCACGGATGGCGCCGAGAGCTGTCCGCTCGCGCAAGACACGGGACGACTGTGGTCGTCCCGTCGCGCCAGCTCTGCGTCAGACAGAGGTCTGTGTACTCAACACGTACGTGGTCAAGACGTACCGGCCCAGCTTAGCGGCACTCAGTGCCATTCGCCCCGAGTGCCACCCATTTCCCCCTGAGACCTCGCTCACCCCAGCTCGCTCACCCCTCGCCCAGCCAGTTCGCGAGCTTGCCGCCCTTCCCGATCGCGCGCAGCCGCCGCTCCGCCGCGTCCCGCACCGGATCGGTGGCGACGACCAGCAGCTCGTCGCCGCGCCGCAGCACCGTGTTCGGCAGCGGTACGAAGCTGGCCCCGTCCCGTACGACGAGCGTGACGGCCGCCCCGGCAGGCAGCCGCAGCTCGTTGACCTCCACGCCGTGCATCCGGGACTCCTCCGGGATGGACACCGAGAGGAGGTGGCCGCGCAGCCGTTCCAGCGGCGCCGACTCGATGCCCAGGTCGGCCGCCCCGTCGCGGACGCCGAGGCGCAGCCGCCGGGCGAGCCACGGCAGCGTCGGGCCCTGCACCAGCGTGTAGACGATCACCAGAATGAAGACGATGTTGAATATCCGGCGGCTGTTGGGCACGCCCGCGACCATCGGGATGGTGGCCAGCACGATGGGCACGGCGCCGCGCAGCCCGGCCCAGGACATCAGCGCCTGCTCGCGCCAGGGGATGCTGAACGGCGCCAGGCTCGCGGTCACCGACAGCGGTCTGGCCACCGCGGTCAGGATCAGGCCGATGACCAGTGCGGGCAGGATGTCGTCGCCGAGTTCGTGCGGGGTGACGAGCAGTCCGAGCAGGACGAAGAGGCCGATCTGCGCGATCCAGCCGAGCCCTTCGGCGAAGCCCCGGGTGGCCGGCCGGTGCGGCAGTTTCGCGTTGCCCAGTATCAGGGAGGCGATGTAGACGGCGAGGAATCCGGAGCCGTGCGCCGTCGCGCCGGCGGCGTAGGCGAAGACCGCGATGGCCATCACCGCGATCGGGTAGAGGCCGGAGGCGGGCAGGGCGATGTGCCGCAACGCGTAGGCGCCGAGCCAGCCGACCGTCAGTCCGATCGCGGCGCCGATCGCCAGCTCCATGGCGATCTCCGCGACGAGCACGTACCAGTGGTCGACGGGTCCCGCGGTGGAGAAGGCGACCACGAGGATGACGACCGGGGCGTCGTTGAAGCCGGATTCCGCTTCCAGAACTCCGGTGATTCGTTTCGGCAGCGGCACGTTGCGCAGGACCGAGAACACCGCCGCCGCGTCCGTGGACGACACCACCGCTCCGATGATGAGCGCCTGCCGCCAGTCCAGCCCCACCAGATAGTGGGCCGCACCCGCCGTGATGAAGACGCTCAGCATGAGGCCGAACGTCGAGAGCACGGCGGCGGCGGGCACCACCGGTTTGATCTCCTGCCACTTCGTGCCGAGTCCACCTTCGGCAAGAATCACCACAAGTGCCGCATATCCCAGGACCTGGGTCAGCTGGACGTCGTCGAAGGTGAAGCCGAACGGGCCGTCCTGGCCGATCGCGACGCCGATGCCGAGGTAGATGAGCAGAGTGGGCAGGCCGCTGCGGGACGCCAGTCGCACGGCGACCACCGCGATGAGCAGCACGAGGGCGCCGATCAACAGGAGTTCATTGAGACGGTGGACAGTCAGGGCGCGGTCCTTCCTCGAAGGCCAGGGAGAAGTTCATTGCCTTGCCTAACATTTTACCGGTACTTGAACTTCCGCGGTCAACGATGACTCCGCGTAGGGGTGCCCCGATCGCTGCGCCTATGGTTGCTCCAGCACCAATCCAGCACCAAGAGCACCCGGTCCACCCTGCCCCTCGAAGGACAGAGATGCCCGCCAAGAAGAAGTCCCGCCGCCTTCGCCTCTTTGTGATCGCGTTCGTGGTCCTGCTGGTGGGGGGCATCGGATACGGGTCGTACTGGAGCGTCAGCACCGTGCGGGCCTCGTTCCCCGAGACCACCGGTTCGCTGAAACTCAAGGGCCTGACCGCGCCGGTCGACGTGGAGCGTGACGGCAACGGCATCCCGCAGATCTACGCGGACACCTCCGAGGACCTGTTCCGGGCCCAGGGCTTCGTCCAGGCGCAGGACCGGTTCTACGAGATGGACGTCCGACGCCACCTCACCGCGGGCCGGCTGTCGGAGATGTTCGGCTCCGGACAGGTGGAGACCGACGCGTTCCTCCGCACGCTCGGCTGGCGCGGCATCGCGCAGAAGGAGTACGACACCAAGCTCGACGCGACGACCAAGAAGTACCTGCAGGCCTATTCGGACGGCGTCAACGCGTATCTGAAGGATCACAGCGGTGCGAGCCTGTCCGTCGAGTACGCGGCCCTGTCGTTCTCCAACGACTACAAGCCCGAGCAGTGGACCCCGGTCGACTCCGTCGCCTGGCTCAAGGCCATGGCCTGGGACCTGCGCGGCAACATGCAGGAGGAGATCGACCGGGCGCTCATGACGAGCCGGCTCGACAGCAGCCAGATCGAGTCGCTCTACCCCGGCTACCCGTACCAGCGGCACCAGCCGATCGTCGACGGCGGCAAGCTCGACCCGATCACCAAGAAGTACACACCGGCCGGCGCCGGGGGCACCCCGATCGCCGCCGGCGCCCTGAACAGCCAGCTCTCCGGGCTCTCCGAGATCATCGACCAGATGCCCAATCTGCTCGGCCCGTCCGGCAACGGCATCGGCTCCAACTCCTGGGTCGTCTCCGGCAAGTACACGACCACCGGCAAGCCGATGCTGGCCAACGACCCGCACCTGGCACCGCAGATGCCGTCCCTCTGGTACCAGATGGGGCTGCACTGCCGCAGCGTCGGCACGGCCTGTCCGTTCGACGTGGCCGGCTACACGTTCTCCGGAATGCCCGGTGTCGTCATCGGCCACAACCAGAACATCGCCTGGGGGATGACCAACCTCGGCGCCGACGTGACCGACCTGTACCTGGAGAAGGTCACCGCGGACAGCTACCTCTACGACGGCAAGCAGAAGCCGTTCACGACCCGCAAGGAGACCATCAAGGTCGCCGGCGGCGCCGACCGCGACATCGTCGTGCGCACCACCAACAACGGCCCGATCATCTCCGACCGCTCCGACGAACTGCTCAAGGTCGGCGAGAGCGCGCCCGTCCAGGACGCCGCCCCGGACCGCAGCGGCGGTTACGCGGTCGCCCTGCGGTGGACCGCACTCGACCCCGGCAAGAGCATGGACGCGGTCTTCGAGATCGACAAGGCGCAGGACTTCACCCAGTTCCGGGCCGCGGCGGCCGACTTCGAGGTCCCGTCACAGAACCTGATCTACGCCGACAAGCAGGGCCACATCGGCTACCAGGCCCCGGGCAGGATCCCGGTGCGCGCCAACGGCGACGGCCGCTACCCCGCGCCCGGCTGGGACTCGCGCTACCGCTGGGACACGTACATCCCGTTCAAGTCCATGCCCTGGGAGGAGGACCCGGCGCGCGGCTACATCGTCACCGCCAACCAGGCCGTGATCGACGAGGACAAGTACGGCCCGATGCTGACCAAGGACTGGGGCTACGGCGCCCGCAGCCAGCGCATCAACGACCTCATCGCGTCCAAGATCAAGGACGGCGGCAAGGTCTCCATGGACGACATGCAGTCCATGCAGTCCGACAGCAGCAGCGAGATCGCGAAGCTGCTGGTGCCCTATCTGCTCAAGGTCGACGTCAAGGACTCCTACGTCCGCGACGCCCAGCAGCTGCTGGAGGGCTGGGACTTCAACCAGGACGCCGACTCCGCGGCCGCCGCCTACTTCAACGCGGTCTGGCGCAACACCCTCAAGCTCGCCTTCGGCAACAAGCTGCCCAAGGAGCTGCGCCCCGAGGACCAGTGCCTGCGCGTCCCGGCCGTCGACCGGTCGGGCCCGGTCGACGACCTCAACGGCAAGAGCGAGACCGTCAACGAGTGCGGTGAGCGCGAAGCCGACCAGGCGCAGCCGGACGGCGGCGACCGCTGGTTCGAGGTGGTCCGCAAGATCCTTCCGGACGAGAAGAACGCCTGGTGGACGATGTCGCCGACCGCGTTCTTCGACAAGACCTCGGCGCCGTCCGCGCACACCACGCGGGACCAGCTGCTCCGGCAGGCGATGCAGGACGCGCGGTACGAGCTGACCGCCAAGCTCGGCAAGGACATCGACACCTGGAGCTGGGGCCGGCTGCACAAGCTGGAACTCAAGAACCAGACGCTGGGCACCGGCGGCCCCGCCGTGGTGAAGTGGCTGCTCAACCGCGGCCCGTGGCAGCTCGGCGGCGGCGAGGCGGCCGTCAACGCGACGGGCTGGAACGCGGCCGGTGGCTACGACGTCGTCTGGGTGCCGTCGATGCGCATGATCGTCAACCTCGACGACTTCGACAAGTCCCGCTGGATCAACCTCACCGGCGCCTCGGGGCACGCGTACAACGCGCACTACTCCGACCAGACGGCGCTGTGGGCCAAGGGCGAGCTCCTGCCGTGGGTCTTCTCCAGACCCACGGTGGACGGCGCGACGGACGACAAGATGGCGCTCACGCCGTAACCCCCTTTCAGGGGGTGAAGCGGTGGATCCCCTCGGGGGTGACCGCGAAGTGCACGGGGTGGTCGTGCGGTTCCCTCGGGACCCGGGCGACCACCTCGTTCGCGTAGAGCAGCACCATGAGGGCCGGCCGCCCGCCCGCCCGCTCCAGCCGGGCCAGCACGCGGTCGTACGAGCCCCCGCCGCGGCCCAGCCGCAGCCCGCGCCCGTCCACCGCGAGCCCCGGCAGCAGCACCACCCGGGCCCGCGTCACCGCGTCGGGTCCCAGGCGCGCGCCGGTCGGCTCGAACAGCCCCCGGTCCGTGCGCTCCAGCGCCTGCGGTCCCTCGTACTCCGCCCAGTCCAGGTCGTTATCGGCCATCAGTACGGGAAGCAGCACACGGGTGCCGGCGGCACGCAGCGCGTCGATCAGGTCGCGGGTGCCGGGTTCCGTGCCCATCGACACATAGGCGGCGACGGTGCCCGCCGCCCGGACCTCGGGCAGGTCAGCCACCCGGTCGGCCAGCGAGCGGGCCGCCGCCGCGCGCTCCTGCGGCGTCCGTCCGCGCCGGACGCCCAGCAACTCGGCGCGCAGCGCCCCCTTGGTGCCGTGGTTGTCGCTCATACCCCGCACTACCGCCGCCTATCAGCCGTTATCAACCGGAACTTCATCTTCACCTCACGCGCAGCGGTTATGGTGCACGGCATGACTCAAGCACGTACTCGGATCACCAAGGCCGTCATCCCGGCGGCGGGTCTCGGTACCCGGTTCCTGCCGGCCACCAAGGCCACGCCCAAGGAGATGCTGCCGGTCGTCGACAAGCCGGCGATCCAGTACGTGGTGGAGGAGGCGCGGGCGGCGAACCTCAGTGACGTGCTGATGATCACCGGGCGGAACAAGCGCGCGCTCGAGGACCACTTCGACCGGAACTACGAGCTGGAAGAGGCGCTGACCCGCAAGGGCGACGAGTCGCGGCTGGCGCGGGTGCGGGAGTCCAGCGACCTGGCCACGATGCACTACGTGCGACAGGGGGACCCGAAGGGTCTGGGGCACGCGGTGCTGTGCGCGGAGCCGCATGTGGGGGACCAGCCCTTCGCGGTGCTGCTGGGTGACGACCTGATCGACCCGCGGGACCCGCTGCTGTCACGCATGATCGACATCCAGGAGCGGTTCGGCGGCAGCGTCATCGCGCTGATGGAGGTCGACCCGGCGCAGATCCACCTGTACGGCTGCGCGGCGATCGTGCCCACCGCCGAGCACGACGTGGTGCGGGTGACGGACCTGGTCGAGAAGCCCGCGACGAACGAGGCACCGTCCTCGTACGCGATCATCGGCCGGTACGTGCTGGACCCGGCGGTGTTCGACGCGATCAAGAAGACGCCGCCCGGCCGCGGCGGGGAGATCCAGCTCACCGACGCGCTGCGGGAGATGTCCCACCGCGACGACGACGGCGGCCCGGTCCACGGCGTGGTCTTCACCGGGCGCCGCTACGACACCGGCGACCGCGCCGACTATCTGCGTGCCATTGTCAGACTCGCGTGCGAACGTGAAGACCTGGGCCCGGACTTCCGGACCTGGCTCCGCTCGTACGTGACTGAGGAGATGCAAGATTGAGCACCGTGGCTGACCGAATCTGGTCTGTCTCCGAGCACCTCGACAACATCCTCGGGCAGTTGTCCCCGCTGGAATCGATCGAGCTGCAACTCCTCGACGCCCAGGGCTGCGTCCTCGTCGAGGACGTCACCGTCCCCGTCGCGCTGCCGCCCTTCGACAACAGCGCGATGGACGGCTACGCGGTCCGCACCGCGGACACGGACGGGGCCACCGACGCGCACCCGGCGGTCCTGACCGTCATCGGGGATGTCGCGGCGGGCAGCGACCATCTGCCCACCGTCGGCCCCGGCCAGGCCGCCCGCATCATGACCGGCGCCCCGCTGCCGCCCGGCGCGGAGGCCGTCGTCCCCGTGGAGTGGACCGACGCCGGCACCGGCGGCGGACCGGCCACCACCATGCGGTCGCACAGCTCCGACCCGGCCGGCGCCAGCGGCGAGGTCCGGGTCCACCGTCCTGTCGAGGCGCGCCAGTACGTCAGGGCCCGCGGCAGCGACGTCGCCGCGGGGGAGCTGGCGCTGGCCGCCGGCACGATCCTCGGCCCGCCGCAGATCGGGCTGCTCGCCGCCATCGGCCGCGGCAGCGTCCGGGTGCGCCCGCGCCCCCGGGTCGTGGTGATGTCGACCGGCAGCGAGCTCGTACAGCCCGGCGAGGAGCTCAGCCCCGGCCGGATCCATGACTCCAACAGCTTCGCGCTGACCGCCGCCGCGCGGGACGCGGGCGCCATCGCGTACCGGGTCGGCGCCGTCGCCGATGACGTCGAGACACTGCGTGCCACCATCGAGGACCAGCTCATCCGGGCCGACATCATCGTCACCAGCGGTGGGGTGAGCGTCGGCGCGTACGACGTTGTCAAGGAGGCGCTCGCCTCGATCGAGGACGACGAGAGCCGTGTCGACTTCCGCAAGCTCGCCATGCAGCCCGGCAAGCCCCAGGGCTTCGGCCGGATCGGCCCCGACCGCATCCCGCTGCTGGCCCTGCCCGGCAACCCGGTCAGCGCGTATGTCTCCTTCGAGCTCTTCGTACGCCCCGCGATCCGCACGCTGATGGGCGCCGGCGCCGTGCACCGCGAGGTCGTGCGCGCGCTCTGCGACACGGCGATCGAGTCGTCGCCCGAGGGCAAGCGCCAGTTCCTCCGCGGCAAGTACGCGAACGGCACGGTGACCCCCGTCGGCGGCTCCGCGTCCCACCTGGTCAGATCGCTCGCGCACGCCAACGCGCTGATCGTCGTCCCGGAGGACACCACCTCCGTGGAGAAGGGCGCGGAGGTCGACGTGATCCGGCTGGACTAGGGCGTGGTGAAAAAGGTCCCGTGCGGTATCGACCGGGCCCTCCCGTTGAAGGCCCTGCGGCCCTTTTGATCCGCCCTCCCGGTACGGTGGCTGCCCAGAGGACCGGACCGGGAGAACGATGAGCAGCGCGCAAGAGCACCTCACCCACATCGACGAGGCCGGTGCGGCCCGGATGGTGGACGTCTCCGGCAAGGACGTCACCGCCCGCACGGCCCGCGCCACCGGCCGGGTACTCGTCGCCCCGCGCGTGATCGAGCTGCTGCGCGGTGAGGGCGTTCCCAAGGGCGACGCCCTCGCCACCGCGCGCATCGCGGGTATCATGGGCGCCAAGCGGACGCCGGACCTGATCCCGCTCTGCCATCCGCTCGCGCTGTCCGGGGTGACGCTCGACCTCGCCGTCACCGACGAGGCCGTGGAGATCGCCGCGACCGTGCGGACCACCGACCGCACCGGGGTCGAGATGGAGGCGCTCACCGCCGTCACCGTCGCGGCCCTGACCGTCATCGACATGGTCAAGGCCGTGGACAAGGCCGCCGTCATCACCGACGTGCGGGTCGAGACGAAGACCGGCGGCAAGTCCGGCGACTGGCAGCGGCCATGAGGGCGCTGGCGGTCACCGCGTCGAACCGCGCCGCCGCGGGTGTCTACGAGGACCGCGGCGGACCGCTGATCGTCGCTGCGCTGCGGGCTCTCGGCTTCGAGACCGACGGCCCGCGGGTGGTCCCGGACGGGGAGCCCGTCGGGCAGGCCCTGCGCGACGCAGTGGCGGCCTCCTACGACGTCGTCGTGACCACCGGTGGGACCGGGATCTCGCCCACCGACCGCACTCCGGAGGTCACCCGCGAGGTGCTGGACTACGAGATCCCCGGCATCGCCGAGGCGATCCGTGCCGCCGGGCGGGAGAAGGTGCCCACCGCGGTGCTGTCCCGTGGCGTCGCGGGCGTCGCCGGCGGCACCCTGGTGGTGAACCTTCCGGGCTCGACCGGTGGCGTCAAGGACGGCCTGGACGTGCTCGCCCCGCTCCTCGTCCACGCCGTCGACCAGATCCGCGGCGGCGACCACCCGCAATCCGGGCCCACCGGCCAGAAAAGAGGGGCGAGCTGAACGCGTCCTGGCCGGCCGAGCTGGTGGACGGTGACATCACCCTCCGCCCGATCCGGATGCGCGACCAGCGCTCCTGGCGCGAGGTCAACCGCCGCAACCGCGACTGGCTGCGGCCGTGGGAGGCCACCGTGCCGCCCGCGCCGCCCGGCCATGTCATCCAGCGCCCCACGTACCGTCAGATGGTGCGCCATCTGCGGTCGGAGGCGAACGCGGGCCGCATGCTGCCCTTCGTCATCGAGTACCAGGGGCGGCTGGCCGGTCAGTTGACCGTCGCCGGCGTCACCTGGGGCTCGATGTGCTCCGCCCATGTCGGCTACTGGGTCGACCGGTCGGTCGCCGGACGCGGCGTCATGCCGACCTCTGTCGCGCTCGCCGTCGACCACTGTTTCCGCCATGTCGGGCTGCACCGGGTCGAGGTGTGCATCCGGCCGGAGAACACCCCCAGCCGACGGGTGGTGGAAAAACTCGGATTTCGCGAAGAGGGTCCGCGCCCGCGCTATCTCCACATCGACGGTGCGTGGCGTGACCACTTGGTGTTCGCGTTGACGGCGGAGGAAGTGCCGGAGGGGCTGCTCAACCGATGGCGGCAGGCCAGGCCGGGAACGCCGCAGAAATAAAATAAATGTTCGAAAATGAACCCAATCACAAAAAAATCTCGGCATATCAGCCAGATCGTGCGACACACCGTGCGGAATTGCGTATGGCGTGTCTCCGTGGCACCTACCGTGTAATCCGTGAGCAGTAGTGGCCTCATCTACGCAGTCATCGTCGGGGCCTGGGCTGCCTACTTGGTGCCGATGTGGCTCCGTAGGCAGGATGAGCTCAACGAAGCGCGTCCGACGGAACGCTTCAGCACCGCCATCCGGCTGCTGTCCGGAAGGGCGGGGATGGAGCGTCGCGTCGCGAAAGCGCGCGATGAGAGCGATCAGCCCGCCGATGCACCGGACTCCGTCGACGACGTGGTGGACGTCCGGGGCCTCGCCGTGCCCGCGACCGAGATCAAACCCGCCCCGGCGGCCGTTCCGGCCCAGCAGTCCGCCCCGGCGCACCACCCCGTCCCCGCGCATCAGAAGGCGCAGCGTCCCGGCCCGGTGCACAACCCCCGGGCCAAGGTCCTCGCGCGCCGTCGCCGCACCACCACGCTCCTCTTCCTGGCCTTCACCGTCGGCGCGATCGTCGCCGCCGTGGGCGGCCTCGCGTTCCTGTGGGCGCCGGCGGCGCCCGCCGCGCTGCTGACCCTCTACATCGGCCATCTGCGCCGCCAGGAGCGCCGCCGCTTCGAGGTCAAGATCGACCAGCGCCGGGCCGCCGACGCCGCCGTGCGGCTGCGCGACCGCCCGCGCCCCCAGGCGGCCGACGAGCCGGACCTCGACGACGAGCCCGAGCCCGCCACCTCGCCGCGCACCGCGGACCGGCGGGCCCTGGTCGAGCAGACCGATCACGCGGAGTGGGTGGACCAGCAGCAGCGCGAGCAGCACGCGGCCCCCGACGACGGCTGGGACCCCGTACCGGTGCCGCTGCCCACGTACGTCACGGCGCCGGTCGCGCCCCGCACCCCGGGCGGCATCGACTTCACCGCGCCGGGCAACTGGAGCTCGGCACGCTCCGGCACCACGCCGGGCCACCCGCAGGCCACGCCGGCCCCGGCCGCGGCCCCCGAGCCGGAGCCGCAGCGCGAGCTCCCGCGCCCCACCACCGGCCGCCGCTCCCGCGACCGTTCCCGCACCCCCTTGTTCGACCAGTACGCCGACCCGGACCGGCCGCGCGCCGCCAACGAGTGAGCGATCGGTGACCAGCGAGGATCTCGTTAACAACCACCCCCGAGAGGGTGCTATCGTTTTCCTCGTTGCAAGGGCCTGTGGCGCAGTCTGGTAGCGCACCTCGTTCGCATCGAGGGGGTCTGGGGTTCAAATCCCCACAGGTCCACCGCAGCTCAAAGCCCCTGGCGGGGAAACCCGCCAGGGGCTTTTTGGTGTTCGGGGTGATTCCGGGGTCCTGCGGGGCGGCTGGGCGGGTCCGTGGGGCGCGTTCGTGGGGCGGGTGGGGGTCAGCCGGAGTCGCGGGCCGCTACGACGACACGGGTCAACTGGTGGGTCTCCGGGGCCGTTTCCGGCTCGCGGATGGCGCGGTCGACCAGGCCCACGATGCGGGCGGTGGGGATGGTGTCGAAGTGCACGCTGGTGAGGCGCGGGCGCAGCAGGCGGGCCAGGAGGAGGTCGTCGGCGCCGACGATCGCGAGGTCGCCGGGGATGGCCAGGCCGGCGTCCTGGAAGGCGCGCATCACGAGCATCGCGTACTCGTCGTTGTACGCGAAGAGGGAGTCGAGGCCGAGCCGGGGCCAGCGGGCGGCGAGTTCGGCCGCCGATTCCTCGGTGCAGTCCAGCGTGAGCGGCTCGACGTGGGTGCCGGTCTCGAGGGTGGCGGCCGCCCGGACGCCGGCGAGGCGGGGAACGCTGAAGAGGTCGAGGCCCGACTCGGTCGGCATGATGACGCCGATCCGGCGGCGGCCGCGCTCCAGCAGATGGGTGCCGGCGCGGGCGCCGAGCATCTCCTGGTCGAGGAGCAGGGCGTGCGCGCCCGCCACCGGCTGCATGCCGAGGGTGAGCACGGCGCGGGTGCCCGAGCGCTTGAGCAGCTCGACGGCGGACGGGGTCAGGCCGGTGCCCGGCAGGGCGAGGACGGCGGCCGGGCGCAGTTCCGCCCAGGCGCGCGCGGCCTGCTCGCCGGCGCCCGCGACGGGGCCGTGCCAGACGCTGGTGTAGCCGAGCTGGTGCAGAGCGCCCTGCAGTTCCATCAGGAAGTCGCCGAAGAGCGCGCCGATCCTGGGGATCGGGGTGGCCGGGGTGGTCAGCAGGACGAGGCCGGAGTGCCCGGCCCGCAGGGTGCGGGCTGCGGCGTGCGGCACATAGCCGAGCTCTTCCGCGGCGGCGCGCACCCGGTCCTGGGTCCGCGTGCTGACGCGGCCCGCGGCCTGGGCGTTCAGGACGTACGAGACGGTGGCGCGGGACACACCGGCGAGGCGCGCGACATCGGTGCTGGTCGGCGTGGCCGGGGGGCTCGTGGGCTCGGGTGACTGTGTCATTCCGCTCGGCATCTTTTCAGAGATCCGGTCTGGCCGAGAGTTCGGGGTGGATGCTACACATATAGTTACACGTGTCATGCGACGGGTGTCACCGCCCCGCGCCCGAAGATGGGACCGAACCCTCCGTCGGAGCCCCCGGCAGTCCGGCAGCACCCCAACAGCAGGAGAGGCATCAACACCATGAAGCTCAACACCCGCGAGTGGGGCACCGGCGACCGGATCGCGCTCCTGGTCCACGGCATCATGTCCGACCACCGCACCTGGCGCCGGGTCGGTCCCGCGCTCGCGGACCGGGGCTACCGCGTCATCGCCGTGGACCTGCGCGGTCACGGTGAGAGCCCGCGCGGCGAGTACAGCCCCGAGCTGTTCGCCGAGGACCTCGTCGAGACGCTGCCGGGCGGCGCGGAGCTGGCGGTCGGGCACTCGCTGGGCGGGCTGGCGCTGTCGCTCGCCGCCGAGCGCCTCGCCCCGGCGCGGGCCGTCTACTCCGACCCGGCCTGGGCCTCGGCGGACCCCGCTCAGCAGGTCGACCCGGCGATCTTCGTCCACTTCGCCCGGGCCACACGGGAGCAGATCGCCGGCCTGAACCCGCGCTGGGAGGAGGCGGACATCGAGGTGGAACTCGCCACCCTGGCGCTGTGGGACACCGACTCCGCCGCCTTCCTGGGCGGCCGGCCGCTGACCGGCTATCTGCCGCAGAAGCCCGCCGTCCCGTCGCTCGTGCAGCTCGCCGAGAACAGCTTCCTGATCGGCCCGGACGACGCGGGGCTGCTCAGCGAGCGCGGCTTCGGGATCCGTACGGTCGTGGGCGCCGGCCACACCATCCACCGCGACGACTTCGACGGGTTCTTCCGTTCGCTGGACGGCTGGATCTGAGCCGTCCGAAGTCCCTCCGGTCTTGGCGCGGCGGGCGGCAAACCGGGCGTAAAGGGCGGTCCGCCGGCCGTAAAGCCGGACAACGTGACCCACACCACCCATCGAAACGTTTCCGTTTCGATGGGTGGTGTTCTACTCTCTAGGAGTCAGCTGTACGAAACCGTTTCGTTTGGATGGAGGCCGAGGATGTCGACGGATGCCCCGGCACGCCGCACCAGGCTCACGCCCGAACGCGAGCAGGAGCTCTACGCCGCGGTGGTCGAGATGCTGCGGGAGGTGGGCTACGAGGCGCTCACCATGGACGCGATCGCCTCGCGCACCCGCTCCAGCAAGGCCACGCTCTACCGCCAGTGGAAGGGCAAGCCCGAACTGGTGGCGACCGCGCTGCGGCACACCAAGCCGGTGCGGATCGAGGACATCGACACCGGATCGGTGCGGGGCGACCTGCGCGAACTGGTGCGGTGCCATGACGCGACGGGCGACTCGAAGCGGGACAACGAACTGATGCGGGCGCTCGGACAGGCCGCACATCAGAATCCGGACCTCTTCCAGGCGTTGCGGCAACTGCTCATCGAACCGGAAATGGCCGCCTTCGACGGCATGTTGCAACGTGCCGTGGAACGTGGCGAACTGGCGGCCGACGTACCCGCCAGGCATTTCGTACCGCACATGCTGATCGGCGCCGCGATGGGGCGGCCGCTGATCGAGGGAGTCGAACCCGACCCCGAATTCGCCTTCCGATACATCGACGCGGTGGTACTCCCCGCCCTGCGTCTGACCTGATCCGACCGGTGGGATCAATCGCCTGATCCCACCGCCCGATCCACCGGAACAAGACCCCACCGGCACAAGATCACACCGGAACAAGGCCCCACCTGACACGCCGCTCTCGTCGTCGGGCAGGCACCGTACGCCCTTTTTTCCTCGACCTGACGGGAGCGCCGCGACTCGTGGCTACTTTCCTTTACAAACTCGGCCGGTTCGCCTTCAGGCGACGCTGGTATGTGGCCCTCACATGGGTGGCTCTGCTGGTACTCGCCGGAGTCGGCGCCGCCTCGGCCTCCACTTCCACGTCGAGCAGTTTCTCGATACCCGGCACGGAGGCCCAGAAGGCTTTCGACCTGATGGAGCAGCGCTTCCCGGACGCCAGCGCCAACGGTGCCTCCGCGCGGGTGGTGTTCACGGCCCCCGGTGGGCAGAAGGTGGACGTCGGCGCGCCGAAGGCCGCCGTCGAGAACGTCGTCAAGGAGCTGAAGACCGGCAAGCAGGTCAGCTCCGTCGCCGACCCCTTCGAGTCGAAGGCCGTCAGCAAGGACGGCAGCACCGCCTACGCGTCCGTGAAGTACAAGCTCACCTCGATGGAGCTGACCGACGCGGACCGCGAGGCGCTCAAGGACGCCGCGCAGCACGGCCGTGACGCCGGGCTCACCGTCGAGATCGGCGGTGACGCGCTGCAGGCGATGCCCGAGACCGGCGCCACCGAGATCATCGGTATCGGTATCTCCGCGGTCGTTCTGCTGGTCACCTTCGGGTCGCTGGTCGCCGCGGGACTGCCGCTGCTGACCGCGCTCATCGGCGTGGGCATCGGTGTCTCGTCGATCACCGCGCTCGCCAACGTCCTGGACCTGGGCAGCTCCACGTCCACCCTCGCGATGATGATCGGCCTCGCGGTCGGTATCGACTACGCGCTCTTCATCGTCTCGCGCTTCCGGCACGAACTCACCGAGGGCCGGGAACCGGAGGACGCTGCCGGTCGGGCCGTGGGCACCGCCGGATCCGCGGTGGTCTTCGCGGGCCTCACGGTGCTGATCGCCCTCGCGGGCCTCGCCGTCGTCAACATCCCGATGCTCACCAAGATGGGCCTCGCGGCGGCCGGCACGGTCGCCATCGCGGTCCTCATCGCTCTCACCCTGATCCCGGCGCTGCTCGGCTTCGCCAAGCACCGGGTGCTCGGCCGCAAGGTGCGCAAGGGCCTCAAGGGGATCAAGGACGACGCCTCCGACGGCGTCACGGGTGGGGCCGGTTCCGCCGCGAAGAAGCCCAACATGGGCACCCGCTGGGCCAGGTTCGTCCTGCGCCGCCCGATCTGGGTGCTGGTGGTGGGTGTGCTCGGCCTGGGCGCGATCGCCATCCCGGCGGCCAGCCTGGAGCTCGGCCTGCCGGACGACGGGTCGCAGCCCGTCAGCACCACGCAGCGCAAGGCGTACGACCTGCTGTCGGACGGCTTCGGCCCCGGCTTCAACGGCCCGCTGATGATCGCCGTGGACGCCGCGCACAGCGACGACCCGAAGGCCGCTCTCGACAAGATCTCCCGGACCATCTCCGGGATGGGAGACGTCGAGAAGGTCACCGAGCCCGCGTTCAACAAGGCCGGCGACACCGCGATGCTGACGGTCGTCCCGAAGTCCAAGCCCAGTGGCCTGGAGACCGAGGACCTGGTCCACACCATCCGCGGCCAGGCGGCCGGGCTGAAGTCCGAGACGGGCGCCGTGACGCTGGTCACCGGCACGACGGCCATGAACATCGATGTGTCGCAGAAGCTCAACGACGCGCTGCTGCCGTACCTGGCGCTCGTCGTCGGCCTGGCGTTCCTGCTGCTGATGGTGGTCTTCCGCTCGGTGCTGGTACCGCTGAAGGCGGCCCTCGGCTTCCTGCTCTCGGTGGTCGCGGCCCTCGGCGCCGTCGTCGCGGTCTTCCAGTGGGGCTGGCTCGCGAGCCTGCTCGGGGTCGAGCAGACCGGGCCGATCATGAGCATGATGCCGATCTTCATGATCGGTGTGGTGTTCGGTCTCGCGATGGACTACGAGGTCTTCCTCGTCACCCGGATGCGTGAGGCGTACGTGCACGGCGAGAAGCCGGGACAGGCGATCGTCACCGGCTTCACGCACGGCGCCCGGGTGGTCGCCGCGGCCGCGGTCATCATGATCAGCGTCTTCGCGGGCTTCATCGGCTCGTCGGAATCGATGATCAAGATGATGGGCTTCGGTCTCGCCATCGCCGTCGCGTTCGACGCGTTCGTGGTGCGTATGGCCGTCGTCCCGGCGGTCCTCGCCCTGCTCGGCAAGGCCGCCTGGTGGCTGCCGCGCTGGCTCGACCGGGCCCTGCCCAACGTCGATGTCGAGGGCGAGCAGCTCCAGAAGAACCTGGCGGCGCAGGCCGCCGGTTCCGCGCCCGAGCGGGCACCGGAGCCGAGCCGCGTCTGACGCGGCACACCAGCTGGGGCCGCCGGTTGGCGGAGAGCTCGACGGCGGCCCCATGACGCGCCCGCCCCGTGGGGACGGGGGGATGGCGCGCAGGACAGGGCCCGGCGAATCGCCGGGCCCTGTGTCGTACCCGCGGAGCCCCGTGTCCCCCGGGCACTGTGCCGCCGGCTACGTGCCGCGCGGCTGTCTCCTGGCCCGCACCAGGAGGCCGACCTGGCCGATCCAGCGGCGGAACGACCCGGGGAACGACCCGCCCGTACCGGTGGTGTTGCGCTGCTCGTGCCGGTGCTGGAGCTCCCGCTCATAGCTGTCGGTGAGGATCCTCGACATCCGGACATTCCCCCTCGTCATCGTGTTCCGGGCCTGTACCGCCCTTGCCACGGCGGGCCACTTGAACGATTCTTGGGGGGAATTGGCCTGCGGGGCAGGGCCATTCGCGGGAGATTGGCATGGCAGACATGGGGACCGTCCAGAGTGCGGGCACACCGCAGGCGTCGGCGCCGGGCTCGCCCACGAACGCGCCTTCCGGCATACCGCTGGGCAGCAGGCAGTTGGCCGCGCTGCTCCCCGATCTGACGGGTCCCGCGGCCGGGGACCGGCCCGTGTACCGGGGCCTGGCGCAGGCGATCCGCGCCCTCGTCCTGGACGGACGCATCTCGCTGCGCGTCAAACTGCCCGCGGAACGCGAGCTCGCGACGACCCTCGGGCTGAGCCGCGCCACCGTGACCGCCGCCTACGACCTGCTGCGCGAGAGCGGCTACGCCCAGAGCCGGCGCGGGTCCGGGACCTGGACGGTGCTTCCGGAAGGCCACCGGCACACCGGACTCGACCGGCTCTCCCGGCCGGAGAGCGCGATCGACCTCTCCAACGCCGTCGGCGGACTGCCCTCGGACGTGCTGACCGACGCGCTCGCCGAGATCGCGCCGCTCCTGGCGCAGCACGCGAACACCCCCGGATACCACCCCTACGGCCTGCCGGAGCTGCGCGCCGCCGTCGCCGACCGGTACACCCGCCGCGGACTGAGGACGCGGCCGGACCAGATCCTCATCACCTCCGGCGCCCTCCAGGCGCTGGGGCTGGCCGTCGGGATGCTCTGCGGTCCCGGCGACCGGGTGCTGGTGGAGAACCCCACCTACACCAACGCCCTCGACTCCATCCGCCGCGCGCGGCTGCGTACCGTGCCCGTCGCCGTCTCGGACGACGGCTGGGACATGGAGATCATCGAGGCGACCCTGCGCCAGGCGGTGCCGCGCCTCGCCTACATGATCCCGGACTTCCACAACCCGACCGGCAATCTCATGCCGCCCGCACAGCGGGCCGAACTGATCCGCGCCACCCAGCGGTCGTCGACGTGGCTCGTCGCCGACGAGACCATCACCGACCTCGCGATCGACGTGCCGCCGCCCGCGCCGTTCGCCTCCCACGCGGCACGCGGCGGCGCCGATCACGTCATCACCATCGGCTCGATGAGCAAGAGCCACTGGGGCGGGCTGCGGATCGGCTGGCTGCGTGCCACGCCGCGTCTCGTGACGGAACTCGCCGGCCTCCGGGTGTCGATGGACATGGCGGGTTCGGTGATCGACCAGCTCGTCGCGCTGCCGCTGCTGCGCCGCATGGACGAACTCGTCGCGGCCCGCGTCGCCGAGGCGCGCGACCGGCGTGCCGCGCTGGTCGCCGCACTCGTCCGCGACATCCCCGAGTGGAGCTGGCGGCTCCCGCCGGGCGGCCTGTCCCTGTGGGTGGACCTCGGCGAGCCGGTCGCCACGGCGCTGGCGGAACGGGCCGCCGGGTACGGGGTGCGGATCGAGGGCGGATCACGCTTCGGCGCGGAGCCGGGGACGTTCGAGCACCGGCTGCGGCTGCCGTTCACGCTGCCGGGCGGCACGCTGGACGAGGCCGTCCAGCGGGTCGCGCTGGCGATGGACGACGCGGCGGGCCGGCCGCTGGCGTCGGCGGTGAGCCGCCCGCACTGGATGGCCTGACCGGCCCCGCCGCCCGAGTCGGCGGGCGTCCGGGGTCAGAACAGCGCCGTCGGCTCGTGGGTGCCGTTCTCGAAGGCGAGGAGGTAGCGCTTGCGGTCGAGGCCGCCCCCGTAGCCGGTCAGGGAGCCGTCGGCGCCGACGACGCGGTGGCAGGGGACGATGATGCCGATCGGGTTCTTGCCGTTGGCGAGCCCGACCGCGCGGGAGGCGCCGGCGTTGCCGAGGAGGTCGGCGAGCTGCCCGTAGGAGCCGGTCTCGCCGTACGGGATGTCCCGCAGGGCGGACCAGACGCGCTGCTGGAACGGGGTGCCCAGCAGCGTCAAGGGGACGTCGAAGTCGGTCAGCTCCCCGGCGAAGTAGGCGGTGAGCTGCTCCTCGACGGCGCCGAAGGCGGAGTCGTCGCGGTCGCCGAAGGTCTCCTCGGCGGGGAGGTGCCGCTGCTGCGTCATGTACAGGCCGCAGAGGGTTCCGTCGAGGGCGACGAGGGTCAGCGGGCCGCAGGGGGAATCGGTCACGGTGTGGGTGCGGGTGGACATCACGCGGCTCCGTTCACGGGGAAGGTGTTGATGGCGTGGTCGCCGGTCGCCCACAGGTACTGGACGGCGTAGGCGCGCCACGGCGCCCAGGCGGCGGCATGGCGGGTGAGGGCGGCGGGGGTGGTGGGCAGTCCCAACTCCTTCGCGGCGAAGCGGATTCCGAGGTCGCTCGCCAGGAACGCGTCCGGGTCGCCGAGCGCGCGCATCGCGATCGACTCGACGGTCCACGGGCCGAACCCCGGCAGCGCGGAGAGCTGCGCGCGGGCGCGCTGCCAGTCGCTGCCGACGTCGAGGTCGAGTTCGCCACCGGCCAGGGCGGTGACCAGTGTGGTGAGGGTGGTGCGGCGGGTCCGCGGCATGGCGAGCGCCGCCGGGTCGAGGGCGGCCAGTGCCGCCGGGTCGGGGAACAGATGGGTCAGCCCCCCCGCCGGATCCTCGACGGGCTCGCCGTACGCCGTCACCAGCCGTCCGGCGTGCGTCCGCGCGGCGGCCGTCGAGATCTGCTGGCCGAGCACCGCGCGCACCGCGAACTCCGGCCCGTCCGCGACCCTCGGCACCCGGCGGCCCGGTGCCTTGGCGACCAGCGGTGCCAGCACCGGGTCCTTGCCCAGCTGCGCGTCGACCGCGACCGGGTCCGCGTCGAGGTCCAGCGTCCACCGGCAGCGGCTGATGGCGTGCGCCAGATCGCGCAGGTCCGTCAGGCGCAGCCGGCACGCGATGTGATCGGGCTGCGGGCGCAGGCTGACGATGCCGGGGCCGTGCGGCAGCCGCAGGGTGCGGCGGTACGCGCCGTCGCGCCACTCCTCGACGCCAGGCACCGCCGTCGCCGCCAGATGTCCGAAGAGGTTGTCCGGGCACAGCGGGGCCCGGAAGGGCAGCCGCAGCGACAGTTCGCCGGGTGTGGCGGCCGGGCGGCCCTTGGCGACGCGGGCGCGCAGTTCGGTGGGGGAGAGGGCGAAGACCTCGCGAACGGTGTCGTTGAAGGTGCGGATGCTGGAGAAGCCCGCCGCGAAGGCGGATTCCCCCATCGGCAGCGTCGTCGTCTCTATCAGCAGCCGGGCGGTCTGCGCGCGCTGTGCCCGCGCCAACGCCAGTGGCCCCGCGCCGAGTTCGGCGAGCAGCTGCCGCTCCACCTGCCGCGTGCTGTAGCCGAGCCGGGCGGCGAGCCCCGGGACGCCGTCCCGGTCGACGACGCCGTCCGCGATCAGCCGCATGGCCCGGGCCACGAGGTCCGCCCGCTCGTTCCACTGCGGCGAACCCGGGCTCGCGTCCGGCCGGCAGCGCTTGCAGGCCCGGAAGCCGGCCTGTTGCGCGGCCGCCGCGCTCGGGTAGAAGCTCATGTTCCTGACCTTGGGCGGCACCACGGGGCAGCTGGGCCGGCAGTAGATCCTGGTCGTCAGCACCGCGGTGAAGAACCATCCGTCGAACCGGGCGTCCTTCGACTGCACGGCTCGTACGCAGCGCTCGAAGTCGGTGTGCATGGCTCAAGCATCGCCCCGGGTCACGGCACCGGTCTAGCGAGAATCCGACATGTAGCTCGCGGGTAGCCCGGCCTCCGCACCGCGACGTGGATGTCGACGTCGATGTCGCAGAACTGCCGGACGATGTCACAGGGCGGTGATGGACTGTCCCCATGACTACGTCGAACCTCCGTGACAAGGCCCAGCTCCTCCACTCCCTGCACACCGCCGACCGGCCGCTCGCCCTCGCCAACGCCTGGGACGTCGCCAGCGCGCGGATCATCGAGGAGGCGGGGGCGGCCGCCGTCGCCACCACCAGCTGCGGCGTCGCCTGGAGCCTCGGCTACGCCGACGGTGACCGGCTGCCCCGCGAGCTGGCGCTCGCGCTCATCGGCCGGGTCGCGGCAGGGGTCGGCGTGCCGGTGTCCGCCGATATCGAGAGCGGTTTCGCGGACGACGCGGCCGGTGTCGCTGAGACCGTGCGCGGGGTGCTCGCCGCCGGGGCGGGCGGCATCAACATCGAGGACGCGCTCGTGAACGGGCCCGAGCCGCTGCGCACCCTCGCGGAGCAGGTGGAACGGATCGCCGCCGCCCGCAAGGCCGCGGACGAGGCGGGCGTCCCGCTCTTCATCAACGCGCGCACCGATGTCTACCTCGGTGCCGTCGGCGCGCCGGAGTCGCGGCTCGGGGTGGCGCTCGACCGTGCCGCCGCCTTCATCGAGGCGGGCGCGGACGGGATCTTCGTCCCCGGGGTGACCGATCTCGCGGTCGTCGCCGAACTGGCGAAGGGCATCGCCGCCCCGCTCAACATCCTCACAGGACCGGGCGGCCCGTCCGTCGCTGAACTCGGCGGCGCCGGAGCGGCGCGCGTCAGCATCGGCGGCCGGATGGCCGAGGCCGCGTACGGCGTGGTGCGGCAGGAGGCACGTGAGTTCCTGACGGACGGCACCTGCACCCCGGTGGTGGAGGGGCCCGGATACGGCGAGATGCAGGCGTTGTTCACGTCCTGAATCCTGGCCGGACAGGCCCTCGGGCCCGTGCGGAACGGCCCGTGTGGAACGGCCCGTGTGGAACGGCCCGTGTGGAACGGCCCGTGCGGAACGGGCCCGTGCGGAACGGACCGTCAGCCGGTGGCCGTTCCGCAGGGGCCGGTGCGGTCGCAGTACGGCGCGTGGCCCGTGGCGCCGCAGCCGCACAGGACGGCGCGGGTCTCGGTCCTGGCCTCGCCGTCCGTATGGATGACGAGGTCGCCGCGGATGGTGATGCCGCCGGAGGAGGAGCGGCTGATCTCGGTCGGGTGGGTCGGCTCCTCGGGGTGCCCGCCGTCGAGCCGGTACTGCAGCGCGCCCGAGGGGCAGCGCCGGATGACCTGCGCGACGAGATCGGCGGGAGCGCGGTCGGGCCGGATCCACGGGCGCTTGGCGGTGTCGAAGACCTCGGGGAGGCCGCGCACGCACTCACCGGAGTGCAGACAGCGGCCGGCCTCGAAGGTGACCGTGATGCCGTTCCCCGGATAGGCCTTCGCCCCCTCGGGAATCGGCACTTCGGCGCTTCCCGTCATGAGGTGTAGCCCTCCACGGTGATTTCCGACCGGACGGTGGCCTGGCCCGGGTCCTCGCCGGCCTCGCCCTTGGCGCGGCGCTGGCGCAGCAGGTCCCAGCACTGGTCGAGCTCGCGTTCCAGGGCGCCGAGCCTGGCCTGTTCGGTGGCCACGTCGATACTGCCGTCGGTCAGCTGCTCACGCAGGGCCTTCTCGTCCGCGACCATGGCCTTGATCCTGGAGAGGATCGCCTGTTCTGCCTTGGTGTCGTCGGGCTGGTCCATGGGGTGCCTCCTCAATGCGGCGATGCGGTGATCGGGCGGTGTGGTCATCAGGCGGTGCGGTGCTGCCGTGCCTGCGGCTCTTTCTCCACCTTCGCAGTTCACAGCGCGGTGCGCTCGAGATGCGCCTCCTCCTCGTCCAGGAGGCGGCGTGCGATGCCGTCGACGGCCCGGTCGAGGCGCGCCCGGTCGGCCGGATCCGCGACGTCCCAGTCGTCCAGGCGCTCGTCGAGCCAGCGGCGCCACGCTCCGGCGAGGAGGTCGATCTGCGCCCGGCCGGAGTCGGTGATGGCGAGCTGCTCGCCGTCGAAATCGGCGTAGCCGGCCTGGGCGATCCTGGAGAAGGCCGGTTCGAGGACCTCTCCGGGCATCCGGTGGGCCTTGGCGACGGTGCTGAGCCGGGCTCCGCCCTGGAGTTTGCCGCGCCAGTGGATCTGCCCGAGGGCCCAGGCCTGACCGGGGGTGAGGTGGCTGCCCGAGTCGGCGAGGATCCGCAGCGAGACCGGCTCCTCGGCCTTGGCCCGGCGCATCACGCGGGCGATGGAGCGCTCCAGCTGCCGGTCGGCGTCCGCGGAGTTGGGGGCGGCGAAGGCGTCACCCATGTCGGAGGCGCCGGCCCTGGCGCTGTCGCGCAGCGGCACCTCCTTGAGGAACCAGGCGACGACGAAGCCGACGAGGGCGACCGGTACGACCCACTGGAAGACGTAGTTCACGGTGTCGGCGTAGGCGTCGACGATATGGGTGATGCGGTCGGCGGGCAGCGCGTGCAGGGCGGCCGGGCTCTGTACGGCGGCGGGGCTGATGCCGGGCGACTGGGCGAAGGCCTTTTCGAGGTTGGGCCCGAGCTGGTTGCTGTAGAGCGTGCCGAAGATGGCGGTGCCGAAGGCGCTGCCCAGGGTCCGGAAGAACGTGACGCCCGAGGTCGCGGAGCCCAGCTCGTGGTAGGGCACGGTGTTCTGCACGGCGATGGTGAGCACCTGCATGGCCAGCCCGATACCGAGGCCGAGCACGAGCATGTAGAGGGATTCCAGCCAGACGCCGGTGGACGGGCCCATGGTGGACATCAGGTACAGGCCGATGGCCATGACGCCGGTGCCGACGATCGGGAAGATCCGGTACCGGCCGGTGCGGCTGACGACGATGCCGGAGAGCATCGAGGTGCCGAGCAGCCCGACGACCATGGGGAGCGTGCGGACGCCCGACATCGTCGCGGACACCCCGTCCACGTACTGCAGATACGTCGGCAGGTAGGTCAGAGCGCCCAGCATCGCGAAGCCGACGATGAAGCTCAGCACCGAGCAGATCGTGAAGACGGGGCTGCGGAACAGATGCATGGGGAGCATCGGTTCCTTGGCGTGCAGTTCCACGAAGACGAACGCGGTGAGCGCCGCGACGGAGCCGACGAAGAGGCCGATGATGGTCGCCGAGCCCCACGCGTACTCGTTGCCGCCCCACTCCAGGGCCAGCACGAGACCGGAGGCGCCGAGCGCCACCAGCACGATGCCCAGGTAGTCGATGGTGGGGCGGGTGGCGGCCTTGACCGAGGGGATCGTCCGCGCGGCCATCACGAGCATGACGACGGCGACGGGCACGTTGACGTAGAAGCACCAGCGCCAGGAGGCGTGGTCGGTGAAGAGCCCGCCGAGCGTCGGGCCGACCACGGTGGTGACGCCGAAGACCGCACCGAGCGCGCCCTGGTACTTGCCGCGTTCGCGCAGCGGGATGACGTCGGCGATCAGGGCCATCGCGGTCACCATCAGACCGCCGCCGCCGATGCCCTGGATCGCGCGGGCGAGGATCAGCATGCCCATGCCGTTGGCGGCGCCCGCGAGGACGGATCCGCCGACGAAGACGACCGCGCTGAGCTGGAAGACGATCTTTCGGCCGAACAGGTCACCGAACTTGCCGACGAGGACGGTGGAGACGGTTTCGGCCAGGAGGTACGCGGTCACCACCCAGGCCATGTGACCGGCGCCGCCGAGGTCCGCGACGATGGTCGGCAGGGCGGTGGAGACGATGGTCTGGTCGAGTGCCGCCAGCAGCATGCCGAGGACGATCGTCACGAAGACGACGTTGGTCTGGCGGCGGCTGAGCGAGGACGGGCCCGTGGGCGGTCCCGTCGCGGGTCCGGCCTCGGCGAGCGTGGTCATCGGGCCGGTACCTCCTGCGCAGGGGGCGGGTCCCCCTCAGGATTGGACGCGGTGCCGGGTTCCGCCACCGCTGGTACGGCCGCCGGGTCCGCTCTTCGGTCGGAGCGGGGCGGCCGAAAGCGCGACTTATGGAGCGGGGGTGGCCGGCGGGTCCTCCGGCGGGGTCGGGCCGGGTGCGGCCCCGGGCGCCGCGTGGTCCTGCAGCCAGCTCTCCAGCTCGGTCCTGACGCGCCGGTCCATGGCCAGCGACAGCTCCGCGTCGACCACGTTCTTGGCCAGCGGATGCAGCCGTTCCAGCGCCTCGGCGAGCCGGGTCACCTCGCCCGGCGGCAGGTGGTCGACGGCGGCGGCGTCCACCACGTGCTTGCGGATGAGCACCGTGAACAGATCGGCGAGCGCGTCCACATGGACGCGTACGGCGCGGCCCGTCTCCAGCACGGCGGCCAGCGGGACGCCCTCGCGGACCAGGGCGGCCGACGCGTCGAGCAGCCGGCGGCTGGTGTGGACGACGTTCTCGCCGTCGACGGCGATGTAGCCGATGTCGAGGGCCGTCGTCAGGTTCTCCGGGGTGACGTCCTCGCCGAAGTAGTCGGCGAGGGCCTCGGGGGTGAGCCTGACCGGGGTCTCCTCCGACCAGGGCGTGATCAACGCGCCTTCCAGGCCCAGGAGTTCGGCGACGCCGTCGAGGGTCCGGCCGTTCTCCCACGCGCCGATCAGCTCGGCGATGCCGCCGAGGGTGTGGCCCCGCTCCAGGAGGGCGGCGATCGTGTGCAGCCGGGCGAGATGGGCTTCGTTGTACCAGGCGATACGGCCCTCGCGGCGCGGTGGCGGGATGAGCTTGCGCTCGCGGTAGAAGCGAACGGTGCGCACGGGGATACCGGCCGCCTCGGCCAGTGCCTCCATCCGGTATTCCTGCCCCGGCTTCCGCTCCTCGGGCTGCTCCCTGGTCTCCTGCACGTCCTCGGCCACCTCGTCAGCCTATGCGCTCCCCGGAGCGCGCCGGGGCCGGTGCGCGGGTGCCGGGCGGGTGCGCACACCCCGCCCGTGGTCCGTTTCGTCTTGGGTGGGCCTGACCCCTACCGCCGGTAACCGCAGTGGTCTACCGTACGGATCGTGCCAGTGATTGCTGGCGTGATTGAGGCAGGGAGGCGGCGCCATGGCTGAGCACGTGCGGGTGGCGGTGATCGGATCAGGGTTCGGCGGGCTCGGCGCGGCCGTCCGGCTGCGGCGGGAGGGCATCACGGACTTCGTGATCCTCGAACGCGCCGGCTCGGTCGGCGGGACCTGGCGGGACAACAGCTACCCGGGATGCGCCTGCGACGTTCCCTCCCACCTGTACTCGTTCTCCTTCGCGCCGAACGCGGACTGGCCCCGTACGTTCTCCGGACAGCCGCACATCCGCGCCTATCTGGAGCGGGTCACCGACACCTTCGGCCTGCGGCCGCATCTGCGGTTCGACTCCGAGGTGCTCCAGGCGAGCTGGGACGACGAGGCCAAGCACTGGCACATACGGACCACGCAGGGCGACCTGACGGCCGATGTCGTCGTCTCCGCCACCGGCCCGCTGTCCGACCCCAAGCTGCCGGACATCCCGGGCCTCGACACGTTCCCCGGCGCGGTCTTCCACTCCTCGCGCTGGGACCACGACTTCGACATCAAGGACAAGCGCATCGCGATGGTCGGCACCGGCGCCTCCGCGATCCAGATCGTGCCGTCCATCCAGCCGCAGGTGAAGTCGCTGACCGTGCTGCAGCGCACCCCGCCGTGGGTGATGCCGCGGATGGACCGCGGCATCAACAAGGCCGAGCGGTGGCTGCACGGTACGGTGCCGGGCACCGCGAAGGCGCGGCGCGGACTGCTCTGGCTGATCAGGGAGTTCCAGGTCGGCGCGTTCGTCAAGCGCCCGCAGCTGATGAAGGCGACCGAGCAGATCGCGAAGAACCACATGCGCCGCGCGATCAAGGACCCGGTGATGCGGGCGAAGCTGACGCCGGACTACACCATCGGCTGCAAGCGGATCCTGCTCTCCAACGACTACTATCCGGCGCTCGCCCAGCCCAACACCGAGGTGGTCACCTCGGCGCTCAAGGAGGTGCGCGGCTCGACGATCGTCACGTCGGACGGCACCGAGCGCGAGGTCGACGCGATCGTCTTCGGCACCGGCTTCCATGTGACGGACATGCCGATCGGCGACCGGATCACCGGCGTCGGCGGCCGATCGCTGGCCGAGCACTGGAAGGACGGGATGGCGGCGCTGCGCGGCACCACGATCGACGGCTTCCCGAACCTGCTGCTGATCATCGGCCCCAACACCGGCCTCGGGAACAGCTCGATGATCCTGATGATCGAGTCGTCCATCAACTACGTCGCCGATTACCTGCGCACCCTGGAACGGACCGGGGCGGCCGCGCTGGACGCCAAGCCGACGGCGGTCAGGGCGTGGAACGCCGAGATGCAGCGGCGCACCGCGCGGACGGTGTGGAACACCGGCGGCTGCAAGAGCTGGTACCTGGACGCCGAGGGCCGCAACACGACGGCCTGGCCCGGCACGACGGCCGAATTCCGGCGGGCCACCCGCGAACTGAAGCTTGCAGAGTACGACCTGGTGCCGGCGCCCGTGCGCACGGCGGAGCCGGTGGAGCCCGTGGAGGTGCCCGCGTCATGAGCAGGATCACCGCAAAGAGCGCAGCGGCGGCGGACAGCCCGTTCACCCTCCCCGCTCCCCGCCGGGAGGTCGCCGTGAACTCGGCGGACGGCACCCGGATCCACGTCGAGGAGTACGGGCCCGCCGACCGGCCGACCGTCGTCCTGATCCACGGCTGGACCTGTTCCACGATCTTCTGGGCGCCGCTGATCCGGGACCTCGCGGCCGACTTCCGGGTGGTCGCCTACGACCAGCGCGGACACGGCCGCAGCGGCACACCGCACCGCACCGGCTACAGCACACGGGTACTGGCCGACGATCTGTCGGCGGTGCTGCAGGCCGTCGTTCCCGAGGGGGAACGGGCGGTGCTGGTCGGCCACTCCATGGGCGGGATGACGCTGATGGCCGCCTCCGGCCGCGCCGCCGTCCGCTCCCGCACGGCCGCCACCCTGCTGGCCAGCACCGGCAGCGGACGGCTGCTCGCCGAGACCCAGGTGCTGCCGCAGCGGATCCGCTCCCAGAAGGTCCGGGACCGCTTCCACCGGCTGCTGCTCGGCTCGCGCGCCCCGCTCGGGCCGGTCAGCGGGATGTCGCGCGCTGCGCTCAAGTACGGCGTGATGGCGGCGGGTTCGACCCCGGAACAGGTCGCCGCGACCGCCCGTATCGTGCATGCCTGCGGGACCCGGCCGCGCTCCGCGTGGGGACGGGTGCTGGCGGGACTCGACCTGGACGCGGCGCTCCGCGGGATCACCGCGCCGACCGCTGTCCTGGTCGGCACGGCTGACAAGCTGACCCCGCCGGTGCACGCGCGCGGCATGGCCGCCGCGCTGCCCCACTGCGTCGGGCTGACCGAACTCGAAGGCCTCGGCCACATGACACCCATCGAAGGCACGGCCGCGGTCGCGGGCGTCGTCCGCGGTCTGGTCAGGGACCACCTGCCGGTCCAGGAGAACCTTTCCGTGAAGGAGCAGACGGTATGAGCCAGTCGTTGAACGGACAGGTCGTGGTGGTCACGGGCGCCGCCCGCGGGGTGGGCGAGATGCTCGCGCGCAAGCTCGCCCGCCGCGGTGCCAAGCTGGCGCTGGTCGGCCTGGAGCCGGACCAGCTCAAGCTGGTGGCGGAGGGCCTCGGCGGCGGCGCGGCGCACTGGGTCGCCGATGTCACCGACCTCGAGGCGATGCGGCGGGCCGCCGCCGAGATCCTGGAGCACTTCGGGCGGATCGACGTCGTGGTCGCCAACGCGGGTGTGGCGACCGGTGGTCCGTTCCTGGACTCCGACCCCGTCGCGTTCGAACGGGTCATCAACGTCAACCTGCTGGGCAGTGTCACCACCGCCCGCGCCTTCCTGCCCGCGCTCCTCACCTCGCGCGGCTATCTGCTGCAGATCGCGTCGCTGGCGGCGATCACCCCGGCCCCGATGATGACCGCGTACTGCGCGAGCAAGGCGGGCGTCGAGTCGTTCGCGCACAGCCTGCGCGCCGAGGTCGGCCACAAGGGCGTCAAGGTCGGCGTCGGGTATCTGAGCTGGACCGACACCGACATGGTGCGCGGCGCCGACGAGGACGAGCTCATGCGCCACATGCGCGCCAAGCTGCCCTGGCCGGCGAACCGTACGTATCCGCTGGAGCCGGCCGTCGAGCGGATCGTGGCCGGGATCGAGCGGCGCTCGCCGCATGTGTACGCGCAGTGGTGGCTGCGTGGCATGCAGTCGGTGCGCGGCTATCTGCCGTCGGTCATCGGCGGTGCGCTCGGGCAGCGGGAGATGCGCAGGGCCGAGCCGCGGTTCGCCGCCACGGCGGGCACCCGGCGGGGGCTCGTCGGACGGGGCGGAGAGGCGGACGAGGCAGCGCAGTCATCACGCTCCGTAGGGTGACAAAAGGGTAGCTGACCTGGGTATTTCCTCCCGACATGCGAGGCATGTCCACCCGTGTCAGTCTGGTCGAGGCCCCATCCCCACAAACTCCAGGAGGAGTGATCATGGGCGCTTTCGACCAGTTCAAGGACAAGGCCGGCAACCTCTCGAACAAGGCCAAGGAGGCCATGGGCGAGCAGCAGGACAAGTCCGCCGAGATGGAGGACGAGACCCGCGACAAGGCTGCCGACATGCGCGAAATGGGCCAGGACAAGGCCCGGGACGCGGCCGAGGACGCCCAGGACAACTGGAGTTAGTCCGCCTGCGCGGCGCGAACGGTGAAGGGGCGCACCCGTCGAGGGTGCGCCCCTTCATGCTGTGCCGACTCCTTCTGACCGCTGCCGCAGCGGCGTCCGGATCAGCGCGGTGGCAGCGGCGGGCGGCGGCGGTCCGGGCGCTCGGAGAGGTCCGGCGGGGTGACGGCGGGGTGTTCGGCCAGCAGCGCGAGGGCCGTGTCGACGGCCACGTCCAGTTGGGCGTGCCGCCCCTCCGCCCAGTCCAACGGGGTGCGCAGGGACTCGACATCGGGGTCGACGCCGTAGTTCTCGACGCCCCACCCGTACGCGTCGAACCAGCCCGCGTTCATCGGCACCGTGATCACCGTGCCGTCCCCCAGCTTGTGCCGGCCGGTCATCCCGACCACGCCGCCCCACGTCCGCAGCCCCACCACCGGGCCGAGGCCCAGCAGTTTGAACGCGGCGGTGATCATGTCGCCGTCGGATGAGGTCGCTTCGTCGGCGAGCGCGACGACCGGACCGCGCGGCGCTTGGCTCGCGTACGAGACGGGCTGCGCGTTGCGGGTCAGGTCCCAGCCGAGGATGGTGCGCGTGAGCTTCTCGACGACGAGTTCGCTGATGTGCCCGCCCGCGTTGCCCCGTACGTCCACGATGAGCGCCTCGTAGGCGACCTCCATCCGCAGATCGCGGTTGAACTGCGCCCAGCCGGAGCCGCCCATGTCGGGGATGTGCAGATAGCCGCACCGGCCGCCGCTCAGATTCCGTACGACGGCCCGCCGTTTGGCGACCCAGTCCTGGTAGCGCAGCGGCCGTTCGTCGATCAGCGGGACGACGGCGACCCGGCGCGGATGCCCCTCGCCGGGCGGGGTGAACGTCAGCTCCACGGTCGTGCCGCCCGCGCCCGCGAGCAGCGGATACGGTCCCGCGCACGGGTCGACGGGGCGCCCGTCGATATGGGTGAGCACCGCGCCCTCGCGGATTCCGGTGCCGGCCAGCGGGGAGCGGGCCTTGGAGTCCGAGGACTCACCGGGCAGGATCCGCACCACCGTCCACGTACCGTCCTTGTTGTGCTGGAAGTTGGCGCCGAGCAGCCCGATCGGCCGCTGGTAGTGCGCCGGGCCCTCGTTGCGGCGGGCGGGGCTGACGTACGCGTGCGAGGTGCCCAGTTCGCCGAGGACCTCGCGCAGCAGATCGGCGAACTCGTCGGGGGTGGCGACCCGTTCGACCAGCGGACGGTACTGGTCCAGGATCGCGGGCCAGTCGATGCCGCACATGTCGGGGGCCCAGAAGTAGTCCCGGATGAGCCGGCCGGCCTCGGCGTAGGACTGCTGCCATTCCGAGGGCGGGTCGACCTCGTGCAGGATCCGCCGCATGTCGACGTAGACCGTCGAGTCGTCGTCGCCGCGCTCGGTGGCCGGCAGGACGGCCAGATCGCCCTCGTCGAAGACCGCCAGCCGCTTGCCGTCCCCGCTGACCGCGTACCAGTCCATGTGGTGGACCAGCTCGGTCCGCTTGGACTTGCCCAGGTTGAAGTACTCCAGGGTCGGACGCGCGGACGGGTCCGTCGGGTTGGTGAACGTCTCGCCGAGCGCGCCGGAGATCGGCCAGCGCAGCCACACCAGGCCGTCGTGCACCGGCTCCAGCGCCGAGTACTTGGACGCCGGGACCGGGAACGGCGTGACACGGCTCGCCAGCCCCTCCGTCTCGACCACCACCGGACCGTCCCCGCCGCTCTCCGCCGGGTCCAGGCCGCCGCCGATCGGCCGGCCGTCGACGGGCAGCGCGAACGGTGACGGCGTCGCGGAGTTCAGCGGTACGAGGTAGGGGCGGCAGCCGAGCGGGAACGACAGATCGCCGGTGTGCACGTCGTAGACCGGGTCGAAGCCGCGCCACGACAGGAACGCCAGATAGCGGCCGTCGAGGGTGAAGACCGGCTGCTCGTCCTCGAAGCGGCCGTTCGTCACGTCGATGATCGTGCGGTCCGCGAGTCTGGCGATCTTCACCGAGCGCAGCGACCGGCCGATCCCGGGGTGCGACCAGGTCAGCCAGGCCGAGTCGGGGGAGAACGCGAGGTCGCGCACGGGGCCGTTCGTGGACCTGATCAGCTCGGCCACGGTCCCGGACGAGCTGCTCGCGTGGTCGGGGTCGGTCGCGAAGCCGTCTCCGTCTCCGTCGTCCTCGTCGCCGTTTCCGCCCGCATCGCCCCCCTCGCCGGTGGCGACGAGCAGCAGCCGCCCGTCGTTCGCGGCGACGGCGAGGGTGCGGCCGTCCGGGGACGAGACCAGCTCCAGTACGCGGCCCAGCTCGCCGACGCCGAGCCGGGGCCCGGTGCCGGTCACGGCGGCGCGGCCGGCGGTGCCGGTGGAGACCGCGGGGGTGTCCAGGGGAGTGGCGGTCTCCCCGGCCTCGTCGTCCTGGTCCAGGGCGTTGCCGTCGTCGTCCTCGTCGAGGCCCTCCAGCGCCGCGCGGACCGCCGGACGGCTGGCCCGGCCCGGCAGATGGGCGATCTCGATGCTGTCCTCGCCCTCCGCGTCCGTGACGAAGGCGATCCGGCCGGTGTCCCCGAGCATCTCGGGCAGCCGGACGCGCGCGCCCGGCTCGTCGGCGATGGTGCGGGCCGGGCCGTCGCGGTGGGTCAGCCAGTACAGGCTGCCGCGGACGCAGACCGCGCTGGCGCGACCGGTCCGGTCGCAGGCCAGGCCGTCCAGGTTGGACGCGGCCGGCACCTGGTAGGGCCGCCGGCCGGCGCGCGGGCCGCCCAGCCGGACGTCCAGTTTGCGGGGCCGGGCGCCGGGGGAGAGGTCGTCGACGATCCACAGCTCGCCCGCGCACTGGTAGACGACCCGCTCCCCGTCGGTCGAGGCGCTGCGGGCGTAGAAGTCCGCGTGGTCGGTATGGCGGCGCAGGTCCGTACCGTCCGGAGCGCACGAGTAGAGATTGCCGACGCCTTCGTGGTCGGAGAGGAAGCAAATACGGTCGCCCACGAACATCGGCGAGTTCAGATGCCCGTCGATCGTCGGCACCAGCCGCTCGCCGTGCAGCCACAGCCGCCCCGTCGCCCCGCCCCGGTACCGCTTCCAGGCGTGCGGCTCGTGCGGCGGGGTGCCGCTCAGCAGCAGCGTGTGGCGCTCCCCGGCGACGTCGCTCACCGCGATGTCCGAGACCGGGCCCCACGGCAGCCGGCCGCCGGGACCGCCGTCGGTCGGCACGCTGTGGGCCCAGGAGAAGTACGAGAACGGCTGGCCGTGCGAGGAGACCGCGAGGACCTGCCCGTCGGGCGTCCAGGAGCACACCCGGGTGTCGAAGCTGCCCCAGTACGTCAGCCGGCGGGCCGGGCCGCCGTCCACCGGGGCGAGGTGGATCTCCGGGTCCAGACTGCGCCACGAGGTGAAGGCGATGGCGGAGCCGTCCGGCGAGAAGCGTGGCGAGCCGACCCTCGTGCGGTCGGCCGTGACCCGCCAGGCCCGGCCGGGAACGCCACCCGGCCGCCCCAGCGGTGCGACCCAGACATCGTCCTCGGCGACGAAGCACAGCAGTTCGCCATGAATATGCGGATACCGGAGATACGCGCCATCGCTCACCTACCCCATGGTTCTGGGCATGGGGGGCGCGGGCAACTCGTACGCGCTCCCGATGCACCAGAAGCGCTCTTGCACATCGATTGCAGGTAGCCACTATCATCGAACGGTTGACCAGGCAGTACTCGAGGGGACCCCCATGCACGTACCCGACGGATTCATCGACACCCCGGTGTCGGCGGCGACCGGTGTCGTGGCCGTCGCGGCCGTCGCGATCAGCCTGCGGGGCGCCCGCCGCGAGCTGGACGAGCGCACCGCGCCGCTCGCCGGCCTGGTGGCCGCCTTCATCTTCGCCGTGCAGATGCTGAACTTCCCGGTGGCCGCCGGCACCAGCGGCCATCTGCTGGGCGGCGCGCTCGCGGCGATACTCGTCGGCCCCTTCACGGGGGTCCTGTGCGTGTCCGTGGTCCTGCTGATGCAGGGCGTCCTGTTCGCGGACGGCGGGCTCACCGCGCTCGGCACCAACATCACCGACATGGCGATCGTGACGACCGTCGTCGCCTACGCGATCTTCCGCGGACTGGTGAAGGTGCTGCCGCGCAGCCGGGCCTCCATCACCGTCGCCTCGTTCGCCGCCGCGGTCGTCTCGGTGCCGGCCGCCGCCGTCGCGTTCACCACGATCTACTGGCTCGGCGGCACCACCGACGTGCCGATCGGCAAGGTCGCCACCGCGATGGTCGGCGTCCATGTGCTGATCGGCATCGGCGAGGCCGCGATCACCGCCGCCACCGTCGGCGCGGTCGTCGCCGTCCGCCCCGACCTGGTCTACGGGGCCCGGGGGCTGAGCAAGCCGCTGGAGCTGCGCACCACGCCGACTGGCGCCCCGCTGGTGCCGGGCGAGGCCCGTCCGGCGGCCGTGACCGTGGCCACCCCGGCGCCCGCGGCCGTCGTGACCTCCCCGGCCCCCGCCGGCCGCTCCAACCGGCCGGTCTGGATCGCGGGCCTGATCGCGGCACTCGCCCTCGCGGGCGGCGTCAGCTACTACGCCTCCGCCAGCCCCGACGGCCTGGAGAAGGTCGCCCACGACAAGGGCATCGACGAGAAGGCCAAGCCGCACGCGAACGACGACTCCCCGCTCGCGGGCTACAGCGTCAAGGACGTCGGCGACGCCCGGCTGTCGGGCGGCCTCGCCGGGGTCATCGGCGTCGGCGCGACCCTGACCGTCGGCTCCGGCGTCTTCATCGTCGTACGGCGCCGCCGCAGGCACACCGTCCACCCGATCCAGGGCCAGGGGGCCTGACGATGGGCGCGGGACACGCGCACCGGCTCTACCGGCACGGGCACTCGCCCGTGCACGGGATGCCCCCGCACTGCAAGATCGCGGCCGTCTTCGGCTTCGTCCTCGTCGTGGTCTCCACCCCGCGCGAGGCGATGTGGGCCTTCGGCCTGTACGCGGTCCTGCTCGTGGCCGTCGCGTTCCGTGCCCGCGTCCCGATCGCGTTCCTGCTCCGCAGGCTCGTCATCGAGGTGCCGTTCGTGGCCTTCGCCGTCCTGCTGCCGTTCGTCGCGACCGGCCCGCAGGTCCACGTCCTCGGGATGTCGCTGAGCGAGAACGGCCTGTGGGGCGCCTGGAACGTACTGGCCAAGGGCACCCTCGGCGTCGCCGCGTCCGTGCTGCTCGCCGCCACCACCGAGCTGCGCGAGCTGCTGCTCGGCCTCCAGCGGCTGCGGATGCCGCCGCTCCTCGTCCAGATCGCTTCCTTCATGATCCGCTACGGCGATGTCATCACCGACGAGATGCGGCGGATGCGGATCGCCCGGGAGTCGCGCGGCTTCCAGGCCCGCGGCGTCCGGCACTGGCCGGTCCTCGCGAAGTCCGCGGGCGCGCTGTTCATCCGCTCCTACGAACGCGGTGAACGCGTCCACCTGGCGATGGTCAGCCGCGGCTACACCGGCACGATGCCCGTCATCGACGACGTCACCGCCACCCGCGCCCAGTGGTCGCACGCCGCCGTACTCCCCGTACTGGCCCTGGCCGTCTGCCTGACAGGATGGACGCTGAGATGACCACCGAACCGACCCGTGACCCGGCCGCGGGCCCGATGCCGCCCTCGCTGGACGTCCGCGGCCTCGCCTTCGCCTATCCCGACGGTCACCAGGCCCTCTTCGGCGTCGACCTGAGCGTCGCCCGCGGTGAGCGGGTGGCGCTGCTCGGGCCCAACGGCGCGGGCAAGACCACCCTGGTCCTACACCTCAACGGGATCCTCACCGGCGGCGCCGGCACGGTCACCGTCGGCGGGCTGCCCGTCGGCAAGAAGCACCTCGCCGAGATCCGCCGCCGGGTCGGCATCGTCTTCCAGGACCCCGACGACCAGCTCTTCATGCCGACCGTCCGCGAGGACGTCGCCTTCGGGCCCGCCGCCGGGGGGCTGCGCGGCCCGGAGCTGGAAGCGCGCGTCATGACCGCCCTCGACCAGGTCGGGATGGCCGACTTCGCGGCCCGCCCGCCGCACCACCTGTCCTTCGGACAGCGCCGCCGGGTCGCCGTGGCCACGGTGCTCGCGATGCGGCCGGAGATCCTGGTCCTGGACGAGCCCTCGTCCAATCTCGACCCCGCGTCCCGCCGCGAGCTGGCCGACATCCTCCGCTCGCTGGACGTCACCGTCCTGATGGTCACCCACGACCTTCCGTACGCCCTGGAGCTCTGCCCCCGCGCGGTCGTCCTCAGCGACGGCGTCATCACCGCCGACGGCCGTACCCAGGAACTCCTCTGCGACGAGGACCTGATGCGGGCGCACCGGCTCGAACTCCCCTTCGGCTTCAACCCCCGCTCGGTGACGGCCCCTACCGCGAGGTAACGTGCCCCCAACCGTCGAACCCGGAGGGCACCGCCATGGCAATGGACGCGGACGTCATCGTCGTAGGAGCAGGGCTCTCCGGGCTGGTGGCGACAGCGGAGCTGGCCGCCGCCGGCCGCAAGGTGATCCTGGTGGACCAGGAACCCGAGGCGTCGCTCGGCGGCCAGGCGTTCTGGTCGTTCGGCGGGCTGTTCCTGGTCGACTCGCCGGAGCAGCGCCGGATGCGCATCAAGGACAGCCCGGAGCTGGCCCTCCAGGACTGGATGGGCACGGCGGGCTTCGACCGCCCGGAGGACCACTGGCCGCGCAAGTGGGCCGAGGCGTACGTGGACTTCGCCGCGGGTGAGAAGCGCGCCTGGCTGCACGAGCGCGGCGTGCGGTTCTTCCCGGTGGTGGGCTGGGCCGAACGCGGCGGCTTCCTGGCGACCGGCCCCGGCAACTCGGTGCCGCGCTTCCACATCACCTGGGGCACCGGCCCCGGCATCATCGAGCCGTTCGTCCGCCAGGTGCGCGAAGCGGTCGCGCGGGGCCGCGTCGAACTGCGGTTCCGGCACCGGGTGACCGGGCTGAACACGACCGACGGCACGGTGGACGGTGTGACCGGCGAGATCCTGGTCGCCGACGGCGCCCAGCGCGGTGAGGCCAGTTCGCGCGAGGTGCTCGAGGCGTTCACCCTGACGGCGCAGGCCGTCATCGTCACCTCCGGAGGCATCGGCGGCAACCACGACCTCGTCCGGAAGAGCTGGCCCGCCCGGCTCGGCACGCCCCCCGAGAAGCTGCTGTCCGGCGTCCCGGCGCACGTGGACGGCCTGATGCTCGGCACGGCCGGTGCCGCAGGCGCGAACCTGATCAACGGCGACCGGATGTGGCACTACACCGAGGGCATCGAGAACTGGGACCCGATCTGGGCGCGGCACGGCATCCGGATCCTGCCGGGCCCGTCGTCGCTGTGGCTGAACGCGCGCGGCGAGCGGCTGCCGGTGCCGCTGTTCCCCGGGTTCGACACTTTGGGGACGCTGGAGCACATCATGACGACGGGCTACGACTACACGTGGTTCGTCCTCACCCAGAAGATCATCGAGAAGGAGTTCGCGCTCTCGGGATCCGAGCAGAACCCGGACCTGACGGGCAAGAGCGTGCGCGAGGTCCTCAAGCGCGCGCTGCCGGGCGCGACCGGACCCGTCGAGGCCTTCAAGAAGCACGGTCCCGACTTCGTGGTCGAGAACGATCTGCCGGCGCTGGTCCGCGGGATGAACGCGATCACCAAGGACGCGCTGATCGACGAGACCGCGCTGCGCCGCGAGATCGAGGCGCGGGACCGGGAGATCGCCAACACGTTCACCAAGGACCTTCAGGTCATGGCGATGCGCGGAGCGCGCAACTACCTCGGCGACAAGCTGATCCGCACGGCGTCGCCGCACCGGATCCTGGACCCGAAGGCGGGCCCGCTGATCGCCGTCCGGCTGAACATCCTGACGCGCAAGTCGCTCGGCGGACTGGAGACCGACCTCGACGGACGGGTGCTGCGGGCGGGCGGGGAACCGTTCGGCGGGCTGTACGCGGCGGGCGAGGCGGCCGGATTCGGCGGCGGGGGCATGCACGGCTACCGCTCGCTGGAGGGGACGTTCCTCGGGGGCTGCATCTTCTCCGGGCGCACGGCGGGCCGGGCGGCGGCAGCGGCGACCGCGTAGCGGCGGGCCGGGGTTCCGGCTGACGGCGGTTCTGTTCGAAGCGTTGACAGGACTTGGTCAACGCTCAACTATGGGAGCGCTCCCACGTTAAGAGCGTGTAACCGCAACAGGCATCAACGCACCACCTCCCTCGACGACTTGAAAGCTCACCCCCACTCCGGAGGTAGTCCGCACATGAGAGCCGCAGCGCAACAGCCACGCCAGCTACCACCGCCACGACACCGCCGTACGGCCGTGCTGGCCGCAGGTCTCCTCATCGCCACCGCGGGCGGGACCGCGGCCGCGTTCACCGCCACCAACGCCTCGGCCGCCACGGACGCGGCGGCCGGATGCACGGTCGCGTATACGGTGCAGAACCAGTGGGACACCGGCTTCACCACCCAGGTGACCCTCACCAACACCGGTCCCGCGGTCACTTCTTGGACGCTGGGCTGGTCGTTCGCCGGCAACCAGAAGGTCACCCAGGGCTGGAACGCGGACATCGCGCAGAGCGCCGCCGCCGTCACCGCCAAGAACCTCTCGTACAACGGGACCCTGGCGACCGGCGGCTCCACGAACTTCGGCTTCAACGGCTCCTACAGCGGCACGAACGCGAGCCCCACCGCCTTCACGCTCAACGGCGTCGCCTGCAACGGCGGCACGCCGACCACGCCCCCCACGACGCCACCGACCACTCCGCCCACCACGCCTCCGACCACGCCTCCGACGACCCCGCCGCCCGGCACCCGGGTCGACAACCCGTACGCCGGCGCCAAGGGCTACGTCAACCCCGAGTGGTCCGCGAAGGCCGCGGCCGAGGCCGGCGGCAGCCGTATCGCCAACACGTCGACCGCCGTATGGCTCGACCGGATCGCCGCGATCAACGGCGTGAACGGCGGCATGGGCCTGCGCGCCCACCTGAACAAGGCGGTCACCCAGGCCGCGGGACAGCCGCTCACCATCGAGCTGGTCATCTACGACCTGCCGGGCCGTGACTGCGCGGCGCTCGCCTCCAACGGCGAACTCGGCGCGACCGAGCTCGCCCGCTACAAGGCCGAGTACATCGACCCGATCGCCGCGATCATCGCCGACCCGGCCTACGCCGCGCTGCGCATCGTCACGATCGTCGAGCCGGACTCGCTGCCCAACCTGGTCACCAACGCGGGTGGCACCGCCGGCTCGACCGAGGCGTGCGCGACGATGAAGGCCAACGGCAACTACGAGGCCGGCGTCGGCTACGCGCTGCACAGGCTCGGCGCGTACTCGAACGTCTACAACTACATCGACGCCGGGCACCACGGCTGGCTGGGCTGGGACACCAACCTGGGCCCGGCCGCCCAGGAGTTCCTGAAGGCCGCGACAACGGGCGGCGCCACCGTCAACGACGTGGCGGGCTTCATCGTCAACACCGCCAACTACGGCGCGACGACCGAGCCGTTCTTCAAGATCACCGACAGCGTGAACGGCACCTCCGTGCGCCAGTCGAAGTGGGTGGACTGGAACCAGTACGTCGACGAGCAGAGCTACGCCCAGGCGCTGCGCAGCCTCCTGGTGACGACCGGCTTCAACTCCGGTCTCGGCATGCTGATCGACACCTCCCGCAACGGCTGGGGCGGCGCGGCCCGGCCCACCGGACCGGGTGCGACGACCTCCGTGGACACATACGTCAACGGCGGCCGACTCGACCGCCGTATCCACCTCGGCAACTGGTGCAACCAGTCCGGTGCCGGTATCGGCGCACGGCCGACCGCGGCTCCCGCAGCCGGGATCGACGCCTATGTGTGGGTGAAGCCGCCGGGTGAGTCCGACGGTGCCAGCTCGGCGATCCCGAACGACGAGGGCAAGGGATTCGACCGGATGTGTGACCCGACCTACACCGGCAACGGTCGCAACGGCAACAGCATGAGCGGTGCGCTGCCGGACTCGCCGCTGGCGGGCAAGTGGTTCTCCGCCCAGTTCCAGGAGCTCATGAAGAACGCCTACCCGGCGCTGTAACCGCTCCAGGACCGGGCCTGCTCCCGGTCCCCGCCATCGGGTCCTGCGTTCGGTCCCGGCCGCGCCCCGCTCGGATTCCGCGAGCGGGGCGCGGCTCATGCCCGCTCCCACAAGTTCCCGGAAGGTCCTGGAAGGTCCCGGAAGGTATCGGGGAAGGCCGGGGTTGGGATGTGGGGGTGCGCCGTGCACCATGGGGGTGCGGATTCATGTCGGGCGCGGAGCGGGAGCGACAACGGTGGTGGACGTCCATGGGACGGTGACGGACGGCTTCGAGCCGGTCCGCGAGGCGTTCGCACGCAACTTCGAGCTGCGCGGTGACCGCGGCGCGGCCTTCGCCCTGTACCGCGACGGCCGCAAGGTCGTCGACCTGTGGGCGGGCACGGCAGGCCCCGACGGTGACGAGCCCTGGCAGGAGGACACCGCGCAGATCGTCCGGTCCGCCACCAAGGGCCCGGCGGCGGCCTGCCTGCTCCTCCTCCACCAGCGCGGCCAACTCGACCTGGACGCGCCCGTCGGTACGTACTGGCCGGCCTTCAAGGCCGCGGGCAAGGACCGGGTGACCGTACGGGACGTCCTCGCGCACCGGGCAGGCGTTCCCGCACTCGATGTGCCCCTCACCCCGGAACAGGCCCTCGACGGGGTGTCCGGCCCCCGCGCCGTCGCCGCGCAGGCCCCGCTCTTCGCGCCGGGCACCACCCACGGCTACCACGCCCAGACCTACAGCTGGCTGCTCGGCGAGATCGTCCAGCGGGCGTCCGGGCGCAGCCTCGGCCGGTACATCGCCGAGGAGATCACCCGGCCGCTCGGCCTGGACCTGTGGGTGGGCCTGCCGCCCGGCGAGACCCACCGCGTCGGGCGGATCGCCGACGTCCCGCCGCCGCCCGCGCCCGCCGCGAGCGGGCTGCGCGCCCGCCCCAAGCAGTCGGTCCACGACGCCTACGCGAACCCGGACTCGCTCACCCGCCGGGCCTTCGCCGCGATCACCCCGCTCCCGGACGAGAACGACCCGGCCTACCGGGCCGGCGAACTGGCGGCCTCCAACGGCATCGCCACCGCCCGCTCACTGGCCCGCTTCTACGCGGCCCTGATAGGCAACGTGGACGGGTACCGGGAGAGCGACGCCGAGAGCAGGATGCTCTTCGCCCCGGCCACCGTCACCGGCGCCCGCACCGTCGAGTCCGACGGACCGGACCAGGTGCTCGTCGTCAACACCCGGTTCGGCCTCGGCTACATGCTGCACGGCCCGTCCTCCCCGTTCCTCGGCCCCGCCTCGTTCGGCCACCCCGGCCGCGGCGGCCCGCTGGCCTTCGCGGACCCGGACGCCGGTATCGGGTTCGGCTACATCACCAACGGCATGCAGAAGAACGTCACGTCCGACCCCCGCGCCCAGGCCCTGCTGCGGGCGGTACGGGAGTGCCTGGCGGCGCTGCGCTAGGGCGCGTGCCAGGCGGGACTTTCGCAACACGCCCTAGTGGGGCCGCCGGTCGCACGTGGTTTACGAGGCCTTGAGGACGGCCGCGACGATGGGTCCGGCGGAGTCGCCGCCGTGGCCGCCGTTCTGCACGATGGCGCTCGCGGCGACATCGTCGCGATAGGCGAGGAACCAGCCGTTGGGCTGCCCCTCCCCGTCCTCGGCGGAACCGGTCTTCGCGCCCACGTTGCCGCCGACGCCGCTCATCGCGGTGGCGGCGGTGCCGCTCTGCGCGGTCTGCTGCATCATCCGCTGCAGCGAGCGCTTGACGCCCGGGGAGAGCGGAGTGGTGCTGATCGAGGGCCGGCCGGCGATGAGGTCGGCGGCCACGATCCGCGGCTGGTGGAAGCTGCCGTTCTTGGCGGTGGCCGCGACGGACGCCATGTCCAGCGGGCTCGCGGTGATCTTGCCCTGGCCGATCATCTCCGACGTCAGCTCGTCGCCCGTGCCGCCGGGGACGCTGCTGTTGACGGACTTGACGCCGATCTCCCAGTTCTGGTTGAGACCGAAGACGTCGTGTGCGGTGCTCTGGAGGGTGGTGCCGGGGACCCGGTGGGCCTGCGAGATGAAGGCGGTGTTGCAGGAGTTGGCGAAGTCCCAGGCGAAGTCGGCCTGCTCATTGCCCTCCTTCTCCACGTTCTTGTACATCTTGCCGTTGTCGATGTTGTCGTGCGCCTTGCACGGCACCTTGGAGCTGGGTGTGAGCCCGGCCTTCAGCAGCGCCGTCGCCGTCACGACCTTGAAGGTCGATCCGGGTGCGGCATTCGGGCCGAAGGCCAGGTTGGTGCCGGTCGCCGGGTTGTTGGCGACGGCGAGGATCCCGCCGGTGTTCACGTCCAGCGCGGTCACGGCCGACCCCGACCGCTTCAGGACGGCCTTCTCGGCGGCCGCCTGGATGTCCGCGTCCAGCGTGGTCGGGAACTTGCTGCCGGTGCCCTTGGTGATGACGTGCAGCGTCTCGGTCACGGCGCCGTCCGCGCCGTCGATCCAGGTCTCGACACCGGGGGTGCCGCCGGTCGCCTTGGACGCGTAGGTGGTCCGCAGCTGGGTGAAGAACCGTCCCAGGGACGGGTACTTGGCCGGATCGAGGACCTTGTCGTGCCGGTCGGTGAAGTCCAGCGTCGGCTGCTTGGCGGTACCGGTCTCCAGGCTCGCGCCCTCCGCGAGCTTCGGGTGCACGACGGCGGCCTTCCACTGCACGACGGGCTTGCCGCTCGTGCCACGGATGACGGTGAGGGCGGAGTCGTACGCCCACGGCGAGGTCTTGCCCTGGAACGACAGGGTGGCGGCCACGTTGAACGGCACCTTGGCGCCGACGGGAGTACCCGGGGTGAGCTTGACGGCCGAGACGTGCGCCTTGTCCTTGTACCCGCTCAGCGCGGTGGTGGCGGTCTGCACGGAGTCCGTGAGGCCCGCGGCCTTCGCGGTGTCCCCGGAGGCCCAGGCAGCCAGGAAGTCGGCCGCGGTCCCGGTGATCTCCTTGGCGTCCGGCGGCTGCGTGCTCTTCGCCGAACCGGCGTTGCCCGTCGACGACGTGCTGTCGCTGTTGAGCGCGTCCAGCACGTTGTAGACCCCGTACCCGGCGACCCCGAGCATCCCGGCGACCACTCCACCGACTATGCCGAGCTTGGCACCCCGCTGCATTTCCCGTCCCCCCTCGTGAACTGAACGCGTTCAAAGAAAGCGCTCTTCACCGCACTTTACGTGACCGCAGTGACGCAGGGGGTCTCATTCCGGGCAGGCGTCGATATCAGGTGCGGACCGAGCGCCCAGGACCAGCCACTCCGATCAACCCGCCCCGAGGGGGCCTCCGGCGTCAGATCCAGGAGTCGAACCACATCCGGGCACGCCAGGCGTCCATCGAGATCGGCATCCCCGTGTAGATGGGGAAGAAGTAGATGAAATTGCGTATCGGGCGGCCCGCGAGCCCCTGGCCAGGGAGGATACCCCTGACCAGGGTGGCTCTACGCGGCTTGGGCCGTCCCTGGGCCGTCTAGCGGTTCAGCGGGCGCCGTGAAGACCCGATCGACGGCCTTCCGCGTGCGCCCCTCGCTGCTGGGCATCAGGTGCGTGTAGACCCGCAGCGTGAACCCCGGATCGCTGTGACCGAGATACGTGCTCAGCGCCCGGATGTTCTCACCTGCGTCCAGCAGCACGGAGGCGTAGAAGTGCCGCAGCGCGTGCATGCCGTGCTGCCGGGCCGCCTGGTGCCGCCCGCCCGGTTCAGGCTCGGGGATGAAGCCCGCGGCGACGAGAGCGGGCTTCCACATGAAGTCGTCGAAGTAGCTCGCTCGCACACTGCCGGCGCTGCTCCCAGTGAACAGCAGGGCCTTGGTGACCGGCGGCCCGTCCGGCGCGATCCACGGAAGCGTGATCCGGACCGGGGGAAAGCTCTTCATGTGCGCTTTCAGGGCCGTAGCCATCGACCCGGGCAACGGCACGTCGCGCAGCTTCCCGCGCTTCGGCGGTGCGAACACGAACTTCCCTCGCACCCGCTTGAGCTGGTGCCGCACCGCGACCCACCCGCCTTCGAAGTCCAGCTCATCGACGGACAGCCCGAAGATTTCCCCTTGCCGCAGTCCGGCGCCCCCACCCGCGTCCACCATCGCCCGGAACCGCTCGGGCAGGGCGGCCCGCACGGCGAACACCTGCTCCGGAGTCCAAGGAACCACCCGGGAAGGGGGCGGTTGCGGTGAGCGGACCGACCTGGCGAGGCATGGATTCTTCGCGATCAGGCTGTCATCCACGGCCGCATTGAATACAGCGGAGATGGTCCCAAAGATGACCCGCCGCGACGACGCCTCCAGTCCCGCGCTCTCCAGTTGTGCGAGCCATTCCCGGATGTGGCCAGGCTGGAACGAGGAGATCGGACGCGTGCCGATGTGCGGGAAGGCGTGCAGCCGGAACCTCCGCTCGATCGCGTCCCGCCCGTTGATGTCCGTGGCGTGATCCTTGAGCCACTTCGTGGCGTACTGCCGGAAGGTGGTTCGGCCGGCCGCGGGGTCGATGTACTGCCCGCGCGACATGTCGGCCTCAACCGCGGTGAGCCACTGTTCAGCAAGGCGCTTCTGCCGGTCGGGAAAGGAACGGCTCTTTTCCGTTCCGTCGGGACCGACGTACCGGGCGCGATAGCGCAGCCCGATGCCGTACCGGTCGCTCTTGACCCGGGCGGTCTTCTCGTCGGCGGTCTTCTCGGTCTTGTACCAGCGGTCTTGAATGTGGCCAGCCACGTGGGGCTCCTTGGGGCGTGACGGGGCAGGGGCACGACCGGTGCGGTCGTGCCCCTGCTGTGGATGGGTGCGCTAAACGGCGTCAATTTCCATGCGGTCGTTGACCCAGGCACGAACGGTGGCGGGGTCGAAGCGCAGGTGTTTGCCGACTCGGAATCCGGGCGGTCCGACGCGTTTCTTTCGCCAGGCGTAGACGGTCTCGATGCTCGGAAGGTCGAAGAGTTCCTTGATGTCTTCGGGGGTGAGGTAGCGGTCCGGGAGACCGGAGCGCAGGGCGGTACGCGGGTCAGTCGTGGCGGGCGTTGCCATGTTCGGTGTCTCCTCGGGCCGTTTATGGAGCGGGGGGCGTTGCACCTGTCCGAGGTGGGGATTTCTGCGTCATTGCGTCATCAGCGTCATTTGCGCTTCTGACCTGCGGTTTTATGTGACGTAGTGACTTGGGCCTGCGTCATGGGTGCGTCATGGGCTGCGTCATCGCGTGACGCAGATGACGCAGGATGACGCAGGCGCTGCCGTCTGCGTCATGGCCGTTACCGCAGGTCAGGCCCCGGTTTTTCGGCTCGCATGACGCAGATGACGCAGGATCTTCCTTCTTAGGAAAAAAGAAGGGGCTGTCTGTGGTGGTCCGGTGCCCCAGGGAGCGAAGAAGGAGCCGCTGCGCGGCGCGACCTTCGAGCGGCGGTTCCGCCGAACAGCAAGAGGAGCACCCCGGCCCGGGGGCTGGTGCTCTTCTTGCTTGTCCGGGTGTGCGTGCGGGTCAGAACACCTGCTGCTGCTCCGGCGGGGGCGGTGCGGCGGGCCGGGTCATTTCGAGGTAGCGGCCTTCGCTGGTGCGGCCGGTGTCGATGAGGACACCGCGTGCGGCCAGGGTGGGTTGGAGGCGTTTGAGGCGGTCGGAGAGGACTTTGCCGGTGGTTGGCCACCCTTTGGGTAGGGGCCGCAGTTCCTCGCCGCTGTGGAGGCGGCTGAGGCAGTGCAGCCACTGCGTGGACGTCATCCGCTGCTGTGCGCCCGGGTCGAGGGTTTCGGCGTGCGTGAGGACGGTCTGCGCGAGGAGATCGCCCTCGATCACGTCGTCGTTCAGGTCGTCCAGGCTGGCCCGGTACGCGGTGAGCGCTCCGAGGCCGGCTGCTGTGTCGAGCTGCGCGCACAGGTGCGCGAAGTCCGCCATCCGCAGGTCGGTGGGGGTTTCCACCTCCAGGGCGCGGACCCTGACGGTGAGGTCCAGGAGCGAGCCGAGGATGACGGGCAACACCTCCTCATACTCCGCCCACAGCTTCGCTTCGGTGCGCCGGATCCGGGGCCGCACCAGGCGCAGCGGCAGCAGCCGCTCCGCGAGGTCCGGGCGGATGACACCGACGTCGATGCCGGTCAGGAGCAGGGGGCGCCGGTAGCCGAGACGGAACACGTCCCCGTCGCTGAACAGGGCACGCTTGACGCTCTCGGCCCCGGTGACGATGCAGCACATGGCGTCGGACAGGTCCGGGGTCATGTGGGAGAGGTTGTCCAGGGCGGTGATCCATCCGGCCGCCACCGCTGTGATCAGGTCCCCTTCATCCTTCGGGGCCCGGCGCAGATCCCCGCTCATGCCCTCAATGATCCTCAGGAGCATCCGCCCGGCAGTGGACTTACCCGCGCCTTGCGGACCGGTGAGGAACGGGGCCGGCACGGGCACCGACGGTCCCAGGCAGCCGATCAGCCACGCGATAGCAAGACACTCGGTCTCCGCCGTGGCGAAGTTGCACAGCCGCATCAGCAGGTCGACGCCCTTGCCGCTGGTGTCCTTGGCCGGCAGGGGCAGTTCCCCGGTGAGCTGGGTCCGGCGCCAGCACACCTCCCGGGGGTCCGGGGTGAGGATGTCCCAGCCGCTGGGGTGGATTCGGACGGACTGCCCGTCATCCCGCCCGAGGTCCAGCCACGTGGCCCCGTCGAACCCGGGGGCGACGCGGATGTTCACGGCGTGTGTGTCCTCGTACAGCGCGAGCGCCTCGATCAAGTCCAGCGCCTCTTTGAGCGCGGTGCCGTTGAACACGCCGACCCCGTCGCGGTACATGCCGACGATCAGTTCCTGGCGGTGGCTGCCGGTCGTGCCCTGTGAGCGCATCGGCCGGGCCACCGGGTGGCCGTTGCGCTGCGCGTATACGGTGCCGTCGGCGGTGCGGAAATACCGGAAGTGGGATTGGGCGTAGTCGGTGATGATCTCGCGGGCGGGGGTCTTCTCGTCCTCGGGCATGTCACATCCCCAAGTGGGTGAGGGCGTTGGTCCACGCGTCGGTGCAGTGCCGGGGCAATTCGCCCTTGGCCTGCGCGGCAGCGAACAGCCGCGCGATATGCGCCTCGGTGAGGCAGCCGCACAGGCCGTGCACGGACAGCACGGCGAGGAACGTCCGGTAGACGGTCGCGTGCACCGCCTCCCGGGCCTCGGTGATGCGCTGTTCTGCCATGGCCAGGCCACGAACGAGGTAGGCGGGCGTGCGGTGCGGGCAGTGCCCGCCTCCGACCGGCATGGGCACCGTGACGGCCGCCGGGCGGCCCGGGGCCGGCCGCTTCGTGATCAGGGCGCGTACGACGTCCGGTAGGGCCGTCATGGTGCCCGCTCCCGGTCCAAGCCAGCGGGCGTAGGACATCGTGGACTTGACGTCGACTCCCGGCCGCACACCGTTCGCGGATTGCATGGCGCCCCGGTAGAGCCAGTGCTCACCTCGGGTCGTCGGCACGGTCCGCGTGGCGGGCAGGCTCGCACGGGCCCATGTGATGGCCTGGGCGTTGTCGAGATCCACGACGGTCAGGCCGGCGCCGCCAGGGTGGTAGGCCACCGCTGCCGCACCATGCCAGGCTCGCGACCATGCCGGCGAGGTGATGGCGCTGGGGTTGGTGGTGGCGGCGGCCCAGCCGTGGCAGGGCGCCGGGCACTGGCAGGTGCCTGCGGCTTTCATGTTCGGCCGCCCACTACAGGCGTTGCCGGCGCAGGTCCGGCAGTTCCCGAACGGCACCTTCCCCGCCCGCAGCGGCAGCACCGGTACCCCGGCGGCGGCCAGGTCGAGGGCGGTAGTCAGCAGGGCGTTCATGCCGCCACCCCCAGGGTCGGCGTGAGGCTGGCCGGGAGCTGGGCACCGATCCATTCGCTGTAGGCGGGTGGGATGCATTCGCGGATGCCGTCGCGGTTCATCCACGGCACGCCCATGACGCGGCGGGCCAGGTCGACGCCGGAGAAGTTCCCGACGAACTGCCCGTACCACCCGTCCGGGACGGGTCGGCCCATCTTGGCTTGGGGTGCGGTGTGCACCGGGTGCTGCGGTGGGGTGAGGGGGAAGCCGCCGCCGGTCTCGAAGTACCGGTGCCGGTAGGTCTGCAGCCCGAACATGGTCCCGCACAGCATCACCGGCTCATGGAGCTTGTGCCGGGCGCCTTTGACGTTCTCCATCACCCACGGTCGCCCGGTGGACTCCAGGGCGGCGCGGGTGGGGGTGATCAGGTCGGGGTGGGTGCGGTTCTGGATGCGCTGGCAGTCGCTGTCGTGCTGGCACGGAGGCGACGCGTGGATGAAGTCGAAGTCCGCACCGTGCGCGCGGATGAACGCGACCGCGTCGCCCTGGATGAAGGTGAAGGGGTAGCGGGGCTGGGGGTTGAGGTCGATGCCGGTGACGTCGAATCTGGCATCGGCGTAGCCCTTGGCGGCGCCGCCCTGGCAGCAGAACGCGTCCAGGAGGCGGGGCCGGCGCGATCGCCGGATGGGGGTGGGGTGGGTCATGCTGGTGGTTCTCCGTCCTGTGTGGATGGGGAGGACCGTGGGCGGCGGACTGTCTTGGCTGGGAGGACGCCGCCCACGGGTGTGCCCGGGTGTAGGGGGATGGGGTCTGGCATGGGCAATCGACGGGTCTGGTTCGGGTCGATCGGCGTGTATCTGCTGACGGTGGTGGTGGGCACCGTGGCGGATCACGCCGTGTTGGATCAGGGTTGGGGCGAGGCCGCGCGCATGGCGGCGGTGCTTGCGTTCATGCCGGTGGTGGCGGTACTGGCGGCCCGGTGGCGCAACCGGATGCGCTAGTCCCGCAGTCGGGCTGTGTGGCGGAAGTCTCGGGTGGGAGGACGCCGTCCACGGGCGTTACTTGCCGCGGGTCCAGGGGAAGGGCGGGAGGGTCTGCGCGCGCTGGTAGGCGTCGATCGCGGCGCCCGCACCGACGCGCGACGGGCCCGGGTAGACGCGCCCGCCGTCGAGACTGGCGAGCAGGCGAGCGGCGTGCAGGACGCATCCGAGGGCACCCACCGTCATGGCGTCGCGGGCGCGGCTCATGAACCGGTCGCGGACCTCTACCGCATCGTGCGGTCCCTCGCAGAGGGCAGGGTCGTCGGGGTGCGCTGCGTTGCAGCGCGGGGGTAAGGCGTTCACGGTGTCTCCGTTGAGGTCAAGGGGCGGGGTGGCGGTCGTGGCAGGGCACGCAGGTGCCGAGTGAGCGGGAGATGACGTATCCGCGGTCGGTTCGGCAGGTGGGGCAGGTGCGGCGGGCGCGCATCATCGCGGCGTGCGAGCGCCAGCGGCCCGGGGTCATCGGGCGGACCGGGTAGGCGGTGGCGGGGTCGTAGAGGTAGGCGACGCGTCGTCCGCGGCGCCAGCGGATCTCGCCGACCACGTCCGCGCGGGCGGCGCTGAGCCCTGCGCAACGCAGTTGGCGGCGGGTCATCAGGCCGTGCGGGGCGAGCCGGTAGCGGTAGACGGGCAGTGCAGACACGGGACGTTCTCCTCTCGGAGTCGGTCACTTTGTGTGAAGGGAGGGAGGCAGAGCTTCCCCACGGACCCTGGTTTTCGGGGATTTCCGCAGGTCGCGGGAGGGTGCCTCCCTGACTCCCTGTGTGGGTGTTGGTGCAGATCAGATTGGGGAGGCGGGGTGAGGGAGGCAGTGAGGGAGAACTCCCCGCCTCCCTCCCCGCCTCCCTTCACTCACCGTGACCTTCGGCGGTGTCGCGGTCGCGGTCGTGAAGCGCGTCGCGGACCTTGGTTCGGTTGACGACCATGACGCCGCCGGACTTGTACGGGGCGGCGTCGACCGCGTCGAGGACGCGGGTAAGGTCGGATGCGGTCCAGGATCGGTAGTGGCGCGGGTTGCGCTCGGCGAGCTGCTGGCGGACCTCGTCGGTCCGCATCCGGTCGGCATCGCCCAGGACGGCGAGGATGTCGGCGAGTGGGTCCACCTGCTCACCAGCCGCCGGAGCGGCGGCGGCCGGGGTGATCCCGTCGCGCAGCGCCAGCGCCCGGAGCACGACGGGTGTGATCTGGTCGGTTTCGGCGTCCTTGCGGACGTAGTAGGCGCGGATCAACTCGAACGCGTTTCCCGTGAACCCCACCGTCAGGGCGGTGCCGACGTTCTCGGCCGGGTTGAGGGTGGTGGCGGTGATGCCGGCGCGGTGCTTGCCCGTCCCCAGCAGCCCGTCATTGGCGACGTGGTCGCCGACGGCGAACGCCACGCGGTGGGAGGTGTTGCGGGTGACGTCCTTCGGGATGCTCGCCGCGGTCGGCGACACCGTCACGAACAGCAAGGTGATGCCGACCTTGCGGGCCTTCTTGAGGACCTTGACGGCCAGTTCAGCGGCTTCCGGCCCGTACTTCTTGTGCTCGAACAGCTCATGGCACTCGTCAAAGACGACCACCCGCGGACGCATCCTCGTGTCCTGCTCAGCGAGCTTGCGGGTGAGCTTGACGGTGTCCCCACCCATCTCCTCCAGCAGCTTGCCGCGCCGGGTGACCTCCTCACGCAGGTCCCGCAGCGCTTCCAGGGCGGTTTCGACCTGCTCGTCGTCGTCGCCCTTGACCAGGGTCCGCAACCGGTCCTGCATCGGGTCGTAGTCGACGTTGTACGCCATGACGTACACATCGATCTCCACCAGCGGATCGAGCATCGCCCCCAGCAGCAGGCCCACGACCAGCGAGGACTTCCCGGATCCCATGATCCCGCCAACCATGTAGTTGGCGGCCATGAGCTTGCCCATCACCGGCTCCCCGCGCTGCGAGACACCGACGGGCACGCCCTTGAAGTAGTCCGCGGTCCCCTCGGTCAGCAGCGGCCACGGCGGGACCGTCCCGGACAGCGAGCCCTGGTCAGCAACCCACAGGTCGAGGGTGCCGGGCATGTCGTGCGGTTCGGTCGGCCACGTCTCGACCGGCAGCCGCAGCAGGTTGTGCGCGAGAACGTCCTTCTTCCCGTTGATCATCTCCACCGTGACGCCCATGGGGAGCTGTAGGCGGGTGTGCCACCCGTTGCCCAGACGCGTGGTCGGCTGCATCCAGCGGGCTTGCCATCCGGCCTTGAACGCTTGGTTGAGCGGGCCGATGTTCAAGTGCCGCAGCGCGTCCAGGATCGCGCCCTCATCCGGCACCACATCCCGCTTGCTCTGCTCGCTTGCGGGCAGCGCCCACTGAGGCGCGGCCTGTCCGCGGCGGCCGGTATTCCACAACCCCAGCACGGTCAGCCAGGGGGCCAGCCACACGGCCGGGCCCCAGATGACGGACACGATGAGCACCACCAGGCGGATGAAGTCGATGGTGAACATCGTCGGCGCGATCACCTGCGTGATGTCGTGCTCGGCGATCGCCAGCACCACACCGAGCGCCAGCAGGCCCCCGACACTCGCGCCGGCACCGACGGCGGCACCCTTAGCGATACGTTGCGGGGCGGTGAGCAGGTCCATGCGCCGCTGGTGACGCTGCTGCCGGAACAGCGCTGCGCGCTGCTCCCACTCCATCGCCACCTCGTGCTGACCGGCGGCTTCCGCGGCGCGCATCATGCGCTCGTGCCGCGCCACGGTCCGCCCGTCCCACGCCCGCTTGGCGAGGATGCGCCCGCCGCCGGCCACGTAGGCGGAGTGGCGGACGGCGGTGCGGGCGGCGGTGCGGGTGCGGTCGTCGGTGGCGACCGTCCGCACGGTGCGGGCGGTCCGCCGCCACAACGGCACCGACGGTACGGCCGCGGCGGTACCGGACGGAATGACCGTGCCTTCCAGCACCTCACGGGGCCCGGAGGGCGGGGTGCTGTCGGGGGGATCGGTCTTGGTCAGATCGGGTTTCGGGTGGGGCCGGTGGTCGTCCAGACGGATGATCTCGGACATGCTGAGGGTCCTGCTTTCTCCATCGGGGATGCGGGGCCCGGAACGGCCGGTGTCTTGGCGGATGACGGCCGTTCCGGGGCGAACTCACTCGTGGGTGGTGGCCTGGTCGGCGCGCTTGCGGGCGCCGTCCAAGATGCGGTCCAACTTGCGCTGCAAATCGCGTTGGTCAACGTCCTCACCAGCCACGGCACGCTTGGCCATGCGGGCAATGAGCCAGGCCACGCGGGCGGCTTCGGACGCAGTCAGGGGCGGGTCGTTGGGGTGGGTACGGATCATGGGGTCACCGCTTTCGGATGTCGCGGTAGATGCCGTAGACGACTAGCGCCACCAGGGCGGTGCAGGCGGCGGCGATGGCGAGGGCGACCGCGGCGAACGACACGGTGATCATGAGCATGGAGCCGCCGACCCCAATGGCCAGCCACTTGCCCGCCGTGCCCGTCCCGGACTGCTGCGGGAGCACGACCGGCGCGGGCGGGGGCTGCTGTTGGGCCTGGACGATCTGCGCGGCTTGGATTGCGGCGAGCATCACCGCGAACTGCTCGCCCTGCCGGGCGGCTTCGACCGCCTCGGCAGACGCTTTGCTGATGTCGGGCATGGACCGTGCCTTTCGCATGAGGATGGCGGCCGGAGCAGCGCGCATCGCGGCCCCCTCAGCCGGTGGTGGTTGCTGCGGTCAGGCGCTTCCACGAGGCCCGCAGCCGTACTTCCGCTGCGGTGTGGCCGGCGGAGCGGAAGCGCGCGGCAAGCTCCCGGTAGGACGGCGGGGGCATCTGCGCGCTGAGGATCTGAGCGACGACGTGATCAAGGTCGGTGTCACTGAGCTGGGGTGCGTCCAGTGCGGCGACCGGCTCGACCGGGCCCCAGACGGGAAGCTCCCACCGGGGGCGTGACGCGGGTGTGACGGGAGCCGTCACGCAGGTCAAAGCGTGTGCGGTGTCCTCCCCCGCACGGACCTTCTCCAGCGTCGACCACGCCTGGGAGAGGGTTGTGGCGGTGCGTGCCTGGACGCGTGCGACGCGCGCACCGGCCTGCGTCACGGCCGTAAGCCGGGTCTCTTCCGTGGTGGCTTCGGCCCGCAGCCGGGCGCGGGCAACGGCTGCGTCGTCGCGGGCTTCCTGCTGGATCCCGGCAATCGCGGTGAGCGCGTCGGGGGTCAGCGCGGTGCGCTCCCACAACCCGTGCACTAGCCACAGCGCCTTCGCGGCGATGGGCAGCCAGGACACCGCGAGCCACGCGCCGACCGACGCGTTGGCGGTGACGGCGTGCGTGACTAGGACTCCGGTGGCGAGTAAGCCGAAGCACCAGCCGACCGCGGTCACCGCCCGGGAGTGGTCGCCCTGTGCGGCAAGGCGCCGTTCATAGGCCAGTGTTGCCAGCCATCCGCCGTCCAGCCCCAGACCAACGACCAGGGCGACCGGCCACGGCATCGCCTGCCCCAGCCACATCACCACCACAGCCAGCGTCAGGACCATCGACACAACCGTCATCGCAACGGCCGGCGCCACGGTCAACGCCTTCTTCATCTGCGCGTTCCACATCACGCCGCCAACCCCTTCCGGTGCCGACGGCGGACCGCGGCGGACGGGACGGCGGGTGCGAGGCGCAGCAGGTCCGGCAGGGACTGGCCGAGCGTCTGGGCTGCCAGGGCGGTAGTGCGGTCGTACAAGGCGGGGTCGTCGGCGAGGATGTCGCGGGCCGCCGTCTCACGTGCGGCACGTTCCTGCTCGCTCTCGCCGTCCTGGCCCAGCCACAGTTCCAGCGGGGTGCCCAGCGCGAGTTCGAGGAAGTCGGTCGAGGTCAGGGCACGGTGCTGCCCCACGTAGTTCCGCATGGGAAGTCTCCAGAAGAGGTGAAGGGGAGGAGCCGGGGCGGCGGGACTGTCCTTGGCTGGGAGGCCCGCCGCCCCAGGTGCGGGGCATGGTCAGACGACGGCGATCAACAGGGCCGCGACCAGTAGCCACAGGTGGTGGAAGGACTGGTCCAGGGCGTAGGCGCCGGTACCCAAGGTGGGGTTGTCGTCGCGGCCGGCCCGCAGGGAGCCCAGCCGGTAGAACTCGTTCTTGCCAGTCAGCGCCGCCAACCGGGCCAACGTGCTCCGGCGGTCCGCCCACCAGTGCGTCACCGCGTCCACACCCAGCCCCACCAGCAGGCCCCACACCGACAGGTGCAGACCCAGCAGCGCGGCGGCGGGCAGTAAGACAGCGAGCTTGGTGAGGGTCAGGGTCACGACGTGCCGGGCGTCGGCCAGACGGCCGGGCCATCCCGGGCGGCCCTTGGCCGCGGACTGCGCGGAGGACTGAACCCAGTGGTCACCGACGCTGTGACCGACGAACAGAGCAGCGAACACCGCGGCGAAAACGGCAGCGTGCATGCGATCTCTCCTGACGAATGAGGGAGGACCCGGGGCGGCGGACTGTCCTTGGCTGGGAGCCGCCGCCCCGGGGCTGGACTGTGGTGTGTGGTTCTCGGGTGATCGGTGACCGTCGCTGACCCGTCCGACCGGAAGGCCGGCGTAACGCTGCGACGACCCTTGCCCGCCCCCGGAGGGTCGGCGGACAGTGCCCCTTTTCGTCTCACCGGGGAGGTAGGTGACCCCGGACCGCGTGACTCACGACGCGGCAACGTGTGGCTGGATCACTCCGGCCACCTCCCGAGCCCGTGTTGCTGGGCTGGAGGGCGACCCCATCGACCACCCAAGAGCAGGTGGCTGGGGCGGCACACTGTTCAGTTCTCAACCAACGAGCGCTCCGCCCTCCCGCCCTGTGTCCAGGACGCTCAGACGCACTTAATCCTCTTGCTCAACTTGTTGGTACAAGCTGTGTGATGATGCTGCACCCATCGGGACTAAGACGTCAAGCACTTTGGACATACATGTAGGAACAAGTTGCGCGAGTGCGTCATGATGGAGGCATGAGCCCGCAGCCGAAGTACCGAGTCGTAGCTGACGCACTGCGTCGCGAGATCACCGACGGCAAGTACGAATCGAGCCCACGCCTGCCCTCGGAGAGCGAGCTGAGCGCCCGGTTCGACGCGTCGCGCAACACCGTCCGTGCGGGCTTGAACCTGCTGGTCACAGAGGGTCTGATCTCGTCCAGCCAGGGTCTCGGTTACGAGGTTCGATCACACGAGGTCTTCGAGCTGAACGCCTCGCGGTTCGAAAACCTGAGCTTCCCGCAGAACGGCGACGCCTACAGCACCGATGTCACCGCCGCCGGTCGGAGACCGCACCAGACGTTCCGAGTGGAGATGCTCCCCGCGACGGCGTACACGGCGGCCCGCCTCAAGGTGGACGCTGGCTCTACCACCGTGCTGCGGTTTTGCCATCGCTTCGTTGATGACGTGCCGTGGTCAACGCAGGCCACCTACTACCCGGGCTGGCTTGCCGAAGCGGCGCCCCGGCTGGCAGAACCGGGCGACATCGCTGAGGGGACGACGCGCTACCTTGCCGACCGCGAGATCGAGCAGGTCGGATATTTCGATGAGATCTCGGCCCGGATGCCAACGCCGGAGGAGTCTCGCCTGCTGGAGATCAGCGCGGGTGTCCCGGTGATGCTGTGGACCCGGACGGGCTACTCCGACACACGGCCCATACGCTGCACCATCACGACGTTCCGCGGCGATCTCAACCGCATGAACTACGAAATCGGCGATCTGTCCGGGCGGGACGAAACTCTGTGATCATCACACCCGCGCGGCCCGATGACCTCCCAACCCTGCTTGCCTTCCGCGAGGAGGCGGCGGGATGGCTCAGCGAACTCGGTAGTGACCAGTGGAGCCGCCCCTACCCGGCAGACCGGCTGTTGGCCACCATCCAGGCCGGGACCGTGTTCATGGTCCGCGACGCCGACGCGACGGCTGCAACCATCACTCTGACCACGGTGGCGGAAGAGGGGTTGTGGACTGATGACGAGCTGGATGAGCCGTCGGTGTTCATCAACAAACTCACCGTGGCCCGGACCCACGCCGGCCAAAACATCGGCGGCCAACTGATGGACTGGGCGGGCGACCGCGCGTACCGAGCGGGAGCGAAGTGGCTACGGCTCGACGCGTGGACGACTAACGACGCCTTGCAGCACTACTACCTCCGGCAAGGTTTCGAGTACGTACGCACGGTGCGGGAAGGTGGCGCCGTCAACGGGGGGCCACGCGTCTCCGGCTGGCTCGCACAACGGGCCACCGGCGCCGCAAGCTTCCGAATGATTGACGCCACGCCAGCCCCTGAATCGCTGGCGGCCTGGCCCTAGTGAGCTGGTTTTGAGATCCTGTCGCAGTAGCGGCAGATGCGTTCGAGGATTTGGTCGGCGGTCTTGGTCCACTTGAAGGACCTGGCTTCGTCGTTCCAGACCTTGATCCACTCTTCTATGGCGGTCTTCAGGTCGCCGAGTGAGCAGAACACACCGCGTTCGAGGCAGCGGCGTTCCAGTTCGGCGAACCACCGCTCGACCTGGTTGATCCACGACGAGTATGTGGGTGTGAAGTGCAGCTGGAAGCGGGGATGCGCCAGCAGCCACCGGTGCACCACCGGTGCCTTGTGGGCGGAGAGGTTGTCGCAGATCACGTGGACCGCCAGGCCGGGATCGGTCTGGCGGTCGATCTCGTCGAGGAAGTCCCGGAAGTCCACGGCCCGGTGCTGCGCGGTCAGCTTCGTGATGACCCTGCCCGTGACGGTGTTCAGCGCGGCGAACAGATCGACGGTGCCGTGCCGGACGTAGTCGAAACTCCGCCGCTCGGGCACCCCCGGCAGCATCGGCAGGACGGGGGCTGTCCGCTCCAACGCCTGGATCTGCGGTTTCTCGTCGACCGCGAAGACGGCAGCGTTGGCCGGCGGGGCGAGATAGAGGCCGACGACATCGCGGATCTTGTCGATCAGCAGCGGGTCCGGTGAGATCTTGAAGGTCTCGGTCCGCCAGGGCTGCAGGCCGAAGGCGTGCCAGATCCGCAGCACACTCGCAGGGGAGATTCCCACGACCTTGCTCAGTTCCCTCTTCGACCAGTGCGTCCCACCTGCGGGGGTCTCTTCGAGGGTGCGGACTACCACCTCTTCCACTTGGGCATCGGTGATGGTCCGTGGCACCCCGGGCCGTGGCTCGTCCGACAGGCCGTCCAGCCGGTCCCGCAGGAACCGTGTCCGCCATCTGGCGACCGTCTTGCGCTCGGTGTTCAGCTGCGCAGCCACCGCGGTGTTGTTCCACCCTCGCGCGCACGCCAGCACGATCTGCGCGCGCTGGGCCAGGCCCTGCGCAGTCGAACGCCGCCTGACCCAGCTCTCCAACGTCAGCCGCTCAGCTTCCGACAGCACCACCGGCGGCAGCCTGATATCGCCCATACCGTCAGGACACCGGAGCGGACCCGGCCCTGTCAGGCAAAGCCCTTGATCTGAAACAGAACACGACTCATGAGGCGAGCCCAGATCTCAAAACCAGCTCACTAGGTGTTCTGTCCCGGTGGTCTACCGGCGGAGGCCCCGGTACACCCGCCACAGAGCGTCTGCGGCCTCGCAGTGGATCGATGTGTGTGCGCAGATCTCGCAGTCCGTCGCATGATCGAGGTAGTCCCTATAGGCGCGGTGCGCGGCACTCTCGATCGCGTTCCCGGACAGCGTCGAGAAGGGTTGCGGGCCTCGGCTCGCTTCCAACCGCTGCCTACTACTGTGCTCGGCCATGTTGCCACCCTGCCAATGCCATCCCTCGGACCGGCTGCGGTCGGAGGCTCCCTCTGTGGTCCATTAGACCGTACTACCCTCTGCTAGCCCCGTGGGTAGCTATGGCGGGGCAGGGCCTCCTGCCTAGCTTGCGAAGTATGACCATCGACCGCGAAGGACCCGTGCCGCCCTATCGGCAAATCGCTGCCCAACTGCGCGAACGGATCGTTGACGGTTCCATCCCCGTGGGTCGGCGGATCCCGAGCCTGGTCGAGATGGAGCAGCAGTACGGCGTGGCCCGTGACACCCTGCGCAAGGCTGTCCAGGTACTCAAGGAGGAGGGCTTGGTCCAGACCGTAAACGGCATGGGCATCTACGTGATTGAGGCCCCTGCCGAGTCAGACGAGCAAAGGGGCGAGTGATTCACCTGCGTGGCTTCATTTCAGCGGGTCCAGGCGCTGTCTGGCGGCACAGGAGGCGGATCTACCGAGTAGGGGTAGATGCAGTGATCGAACCAGAACTGAACAAGATCGAGATCCGGCTGCGCACAGGAGCCCCGCGAACCACAATCGCCCTAAGTTAACACCTTGACGCGATGGAGCGTGTAGAACCTCTAAGCATGAGTGCGATCTCCCCAGACTGGCCAACCTGCGACGCGTTCAACTGTACTGGAATCAAGATCGCGAGTCATGATCTCTGCGTGACCCACCTTAGCGATCAAACCCGAATGGATTGGATATCGCGGCTGAACCCTGGTGACGAGGTAGATTTCAGGGGAGTTCATTTTGACGACGATACACTTTGGCGAATATGCCGCACCATGTCGCAGGATTGGGTTCCCATCTTTGGTACGGCCAATTTTGAGGCTGCGCACTTTACCGATAGAGCAGATTTCTCTAGGGCGAAATTTCAAGGAGATGCGATATTTGAAGGAGCTACATTTGACGGGCATGTAGGCTTCATGGGCACAGAATTTTGGTTGACCGCAGACTTCTCCAAAGCACAATTTCGCCATACCCCTAATTTTCGATTCGCGAGATTTTCGGACTGGACTTCATTCGATAGAGCAATATTTACGGAAGGTGCGAACTTCTCACTTGCGGACTTCTTCGGCCGGGCCACATTTTACGAGAGCACCTTTGAGGCCGAGGCGCGATTTAGCGGTTCCTATTTTCGCTTGGATGCGTTATTTCACGGTGTAAAGTTCTCCAACGAAGCAAACTTTTCCGCATGTCAGTTTGCGTATAAAGCCAGATTCAGCAGTTGCCAATTTGCAGGAGTTGCCAAGTTCGACTCTTCGCTTTTTGACGAGTCTGTCAACTTTGCGAACGCCGAATTCATGTCGCAGCTGACTGGTCCCATTATTTGTTGTGGCAACATCATCCTCGGGGCAGCGAGTTTTTTCGAGCCTGTCCGCATCGACATAGCCGCTGAGAGCGTGGACGTTACAAGCGCACAGTTTCGTAGCCCGGCCGTGATACGCATACGGAATGGGGAAGTGGATATTACCGATGTAAAGAACGATCAGCCGCTAACGATAGCAAGTAGAACATCGCCCTTTGATTCATTTGGTGCCACTATTCCATCTGATCCCTTTGGGGAGGAAACATCACCAGCAACAATTCCAACCCTTCTTGGCGTGGATGCTGCCCAACTAACTCTCGTTGACATGGATTTGACCGGTTGCATATTTTCCGGCGCACTCCACTTGGACCAGATAAGGATTAACGGCCGTTGCGCCTTCGCCACTCCTCCATCCGGCATACAATTCGGCTCAGGGCGTATTCCATTTCGGCTGTGGACTCGTAGGAATATTCTGGCAGAGGAATCTAGATGGCGCGCACTGCCTCTACCGCATCGACCTGCGGTCGCTATAAGTGGATGGACACCAGGGCCTGACCAGCCGAGCACAGAGCATCAGATAAAGCCGGCAGATCTGGCTGGATTATATCGAGAACTCCGCAAAGCTTTAGAGGACGGCAAGAATGAACCAGGGGCGGCAGACTTCTACTATGGAGAGATGGAATCACGTCGTCACGACCGCGAAGGGACGCCCAAGGAGGAGCGCCTACTTTTAGGTATGTACTGGCTTCTTTCTGGCTACGGCCTCCGAGCCGCAAGAGCGCTGGGATGGCTACTTCTAGCTATGACTATTACTGTTCTCCTGATGATGGGTTTTGGCATCCCTAGCAACTCATCAAAATCCGAGGCGACCGGAATCGTGCCGACTGGTGGAGGGCGGGTGGCGCTAGTGGTGGATAAACCTGATCCATATCTCAGTGGCACTGCGGGAGCACGGTTCACTAAAGGTAGATTCGAGAAATCATTTCGCGTGGTGGTTAACTCCGTAGTCTTTCGGTCGAGCGAGCAAGACCTTACTGTCGCAGGAACATATATTGAAATGGCATCCCGATTTGGCGAGCCGATTTTGCTGGGTCTGGCAGCGCTCGCCGTTCGCGGGCGAGTCAAACGTTCCTAGTGTAAGTTTCTGACCGCACTAGGAGGTGCATTATGTTCGAGAAATTTCGCCTACGGGCGAGAAATTTCGCCGCTCTGAATCTGAGTGATCGGGGTGCGATGAGGGCCGTGAGCCGCTCGTGATCGCCAGGAAGGGCGCGCGGATGCAGGTAGATCTAGGCGGTACGGATTGGATATGACCGATCTAATCGGGTCGGCAGTCGGCCTACTTGGCGTGCTAGCCGGCGGCATAGGCGTTGCCGCGATCAATGCCCGCAGCGACCGACGCAAGGAGGCAGCCCTCGATCGTCAACTGGTTCGCCAGGAGGAGACGCAAGAGAGAACTCAACGACGCGAGCTAGGCACAGAGCACCAGAAGTGGTTGCGCGAACACCGTCAAACCTCCTACCTTGCCCTACTTGTGGCTGCTGATGAAGCCCGAGAAGCAACCCGAACTTTGCTGCACAAGGTTCGAGCGACCGCGACTGAGCGTGAGGAGTTGGCTCAGGCCATCGCGGATGAGCGGGCAGGAGCAGGCTCACTCGTACGGTCCCTTCACGCCGTTCAGCTCGCAGGGCCGGATCCTGTGGCTGAGGCGGCCATGACTTTCACTGACCGGATTCTCAGCCGTCGCACCGCCGTCGCCGTCGCAGCTTCGATCCGGCGCCGCGGTGAAACCACGGCGCCGCTGAGTACCGAGGACGGCGAGAACCTCGTCCAACAGCTCAACGAACACAAGCCGCAGATCGTTGAGGCCGAATATCGGTTCGCTGTCCTCGCTCGGGCCGCCCTCGCTGCCCTTCCGCAGGAGAACTGACGGTCTCCTCCCTCCGTCTCTTCCGCCTCGGTACGGCTACGTTCCATGGCGTACGGCAGAGCGGCTGGTGGCAACTAACGAGCCCTGTTGGCCATCCTGTGGCCAAGAGGTCAGCATAATCCGGACCTTGAATGGCATTGCCGCAGGTCACGTGGCACACGGTGGGGCCAAGCTGGGCGGTCTTGAAAACCGCTGTGCATCTCCCGGAGCGGTTACAACTTTCTCTACTGGATCAAGGCGCCGCGCAAGCGCGGCGCGCGGCGCTCGCCCGTGGCGCACGCCGCCGCTCCTGTCTCCGCCCCGCTCCAGCGCGCACCCCGACCGGCGCCGCAAGGCCAGCAGCGCGAGTATCCCCATAAGGGGAACAGACGTGGGGCCCTGCCCCACACCCCGGCCCTCCCTCCGAGGATCCGTCTCGACTCCGAGTGCGGGTTCGTCGTGGTTGGGGGTGGTGGGTCGCGGGGTGGGTTCCTCGCCGGCCTTGCCCCGGAGGCCTACCAGGGTTCTCCAGGGGCCGCCAAGGCCGAAGCGCAAGCGTCACGATGTGAGCCTTGGCGGCCCCTGGAGAACCCTGGTCCGGCAAAGCTGCCCGACCGACGAGGAACCCGCTCCGCTCACGAGCTCTTGGCGCGGTACCTTGCGGGCTGGTTTCGGCGTTTCGCACTCGCAGCGAGCCGCGTGTTCCTATGCTTGGCCGCCATGAGGTTGGCTGGTGACAGGCAGTCAGGGGGTCTTTCGTGGGTGGGGAGATCAACCAGTTAGTGGAGCAAGCCCGGCCGTATCTGAAGGCGGCGGTCGGCGCATACGGGGAGGCGGTACTCAGCCAGGCTGAGGACCCGGCGATGGGCGCGAGAGCGAACCTTGGGCAGCGGTTGCTTCGCATAGTGCTCAAGTTCCGGGACCCGCAGGGGCGCGCAGAGCTGGACACCGCAGTGCGTGATGTCGCCGATGACCCACATGATGAAGACGCGGCTGCGGCGTTGCGCCAGCAGATCAAGCGTGCGTTGCGCGAGCACGCAAAATTGATGCCGGAGTTGGCGGCACTGCTGCTGACATCGATGGATGCGTCAGGCAAGAGGGGACTTCCGGTACCGGTCGGCACGAGCGTTGACGTTGAGACTGCTCTCGCCAGCCGGAACAATCTCGCCAGCGCCTACTACGCCGCAGGAGACCTGGGGCGCGCGATCCCGCTGTACAAAGAAGCGCTCGCCCAATCCGAGCAAGTATTGGGCGATACCCACCCCGACACTCTGGCCAGCCGGAACAACCTCGCCAGCGCCTACCAGGCAGCGGGGAACCGGGCGCGAGCCACCCCGCTGTACGAAGAAGTGCTCGCCCAATCCGAGCAAGTATTGGGCGATACCCACCCCGACACTCTGGCCAGCCGGAACAACCTCGCCAGCGCCTACCAGGCAG
>NZ_JAAIKO010000256.1 GCF_016107395.1 Streptomyces fildesensis | reverse complement strand
CCTCATCATGCCCCTTCTTCAAGAACACAGTCCCATTTTGCAATCTCCCGATCAACCTCAGTTTGACAATGGATCCATCATTGGGTCGCTCGTATCCTTCGCCCTCCACTAGGGTTTTCTTGATGACTTTCTTATCATCGGTGACCTCCGACACAGTCTTCCATGAAAGTAGATCGAGAGAAATTTGAATGTTGGCATTTGGAGGAACTGCAACTCCATCTTCAGATGCAAGCCTTCCTTTCTCACCAAACCCATATAGAGGTTTCACTGTGAGCACGACCTTCTCTCCCTTTTTCA
>NZ_JAAIKO010000255.1 GCF_016107395.1 Streptomyces fildesensis | reverse complement strand
CGGCCATCGCCACGTCAACCGTGCTGATCCTGGCCCGCATCTGGAACGCCAACGGCGCGCAGCACAGCACCGGTGACGCGTGGCTCATGGGCATCCTCGCCACCGCGGCCGCCGTAGCGGGCGGGTCCGCCGCGTCCGGCCGCAACGGAGACAGCACGCTCGCCGGAACCGCATTCACCGCATCCGGGACGCTCGCATTCGCCGGCGTCGCCGCGTACGCCGACGGATTACCGCTGCCGCTGCTGCTGTGGGCTGTCGCCACGGTGCTGGCCTACGCGCTGGCAGCCCGGTACTGGC
>NZ_JAAIKO010000254.1 GCF_016107395.1 Streptomyces fildesensis | reverse complement strand
GGGGCCGGTACGGCCGGGACTTCCCCTGGGCCCGGCTGGGCGCGGCCGCGCTGCGATCCGCCGCGGACGGCACGGGCTGGACGACGATCGAGGAGTGGTCCGTGGACGGCCGCCACTTCACAGAACTGGCCCGAAGGTGAGCCATGCGCTCCAGCCGGTTGGAGACCAGCGATCGGATCCCTGCCCTTGATCAGCCCTTACGGATTGAGGACACCGCCATGTCGCAGTCCGCACAGGGCACCGCACCTGCCACGGTGGACGGTGTGGGAGTCCGCACCGTATGCACCTCAGTCCTCGT
>NZ_JAAIKO010000253.1 GCF_016107395.1 Streptomyces fildesensis | reverse complement strand
GCCGGCGCAGCTTGGCCATGAAGGTGTGCACCAGGTCGACGGCGATGCTGTCGGCCCGGTCGTCGTGGTTCCCGTAGGCGGGGTACTCGCCCTCGACCTCGTAGTCCGTGGCCAGTCCCGAGTCGTCCCGGATCACCTTCACCCGGGCGTACTTGACGGCCGACAGGCTGTCGGCGGCCACCGACAGGCCGGCGATTCCGCAGGCCATGGTGCGCTGCACCGGGTAGTCGTGCAGCGCCATCTCGAGCCGCTCGTAGGCGTACTTGTCGTGCATGTAGTGGATGACGTTGAGGGCGTTGA
>NZ_JAAIKO010000252.1 GCF_016107395.1 Streptomyces fildesensis | reverse complement strand
GCTCGAAATTCCGATGTCGGGATGGACCTGCTTCAAGACCTTGAAGATGTAAATCTTGTAGGTCTCCAAGCTCTTCTTCATGCGCTTCTTCTTCTTCTCTTCTTCTTCTTCTCTCCTGCAGCGATTCCTCCTTCCTTCGGAATAGACTTTCCAGCCTTCATCTTCTTCTCCGCAACGGATTTCTCCTCTACGACCTTCTTCTCCTCTGCTACTTTCTTCTCCGCCGGCTTCTTCTCCGCTTTTGGAGCCATGGATTCGGTAAATTACTTCTTTGCGGCGAGCAGAACAGCCCTAAGATCAG
>NZ_JAAIKO010000251.1 GCF_016107395.1 Streptomyces fildesensis | reverse complement strand
CGGGCTACGACCAGATCGCCCAAGGCGAAGCCGGTCTCATGAGCCTGACCGGCGAGCCCGGAGCCCCCGCCAAGGTGGGCACCCCAGTCGCTGACCTGCTAGCCGGAATCTTCGGCGTGACCGCGGTGCTCGCCGCCCTCCTGGAACGCCACACCACCCAACGCGGCCAGGTAGTGCGCACCTCACTGCTCTCCGCAGTGGTGGGCCTCCACAGCTTCCAAGGAACAAGCTGGACCATCGCGGGAAAGGAACCATCAGCCACCGGCAATCAGCACCCCGCGATTGCTCCGTACGGCCTGTTC
>NZ_JAAIKO010000250.1 GCF_016107395.1 Streptomyces fildesensis | reverse complement strand
CTCGTACAGCATCCGCCACAGCGTTTTCTCCCGCAGGTGCACCTCCCGGCGGGCGACGAGGCGGTCGACCGCCATCTTCGAGCGGGCCGAGGTCTCGGAGTCCGGCACCGCCACCCGCTTCGCCCAGGCCGGGACCGCCGGACCCTCGTAGCCGCGCTCACGGCACCAGCCGAGCCAGGACATCACCGCCGCGCGGCGCGAGTTCCAGGTGTTGACCGCTGCGGTGCCCCACAGCAGTTCCAAGACCTCGCCGATCTCTTCGTCCGCCACCGTCGCCAGCGGCCGGCCCTCGCCGAGCCGTTC
>NZ_JAAIKO010000249.1 GCF_016107395.1 Streptomyces fildesensis | reverse complement strand
CCGGCATCCAAGGCACAGGTTGTTGGTTGGCCACCAATAAGATCATTCAGGAAGAACTCATTGGTTTCCACATCAAAGAGTCCAAATCCAAATGATCTGGACAACAAGCCAGGGTATGGTAGTCTTTTTGTGAAGGTCAGCATGGATGGTGCTCCTTATTTGAGGAAGGTAGATCTGACAACTTGCTGTTCATATCAAGAGCTGTCCTCTGCCTTAGAGAAGATGTTCAGCTGTTTTACAATAGGTCAATGTGGATCTCATGGAGCCTCTTCTAAAGTGAAACTAACTGAGAGTCGGTTGAGG
>NZ_JAAIKO010000248.1 GCF_016107395.1 Streptomyces fildesensis | reverse complement strand
GCCGGCATCTGTTCGGCGGTGGTTGCTCATGGGTGGAACGTTGACTATTCGGCACGGTTTGTTTGTTCTGTCAGTACTGCTTCGGCGTGGAAATCAGAACGAGTTGACCGTACCGGGCACGCTGTTGGGTCCTGAGGGAACGAAAGTCCCCTCTCGACGCCGGCCTCATGAACCTTCGAGTTGATCGAAGCGGAGTGGGGGAGGGTTCGTTGCTTGAGAACTACATAGTGGACGCGAGCATCTGTAAGGCAAGTTTTTAAGGGCGCACGGTGGATGCCTTGGCACCAGGAACCGATGAAGGAC
>NZ_JAAIKO010000247.1 GCF_016107395.1 Streptomyces fildesensis | reverse complement strand
CTGCTGGCGTTCTTCTTCCGACACCGTGGCAAAAGCGCCCTCAGTCCCTTTAACGGGAGTTGTTGGCGCGGATTTCTTCCTCTGAAGCGAATGAAGCTCGTCGATCGTCTGAACATTCACCGTCGGAGCACTGTCGTCGTGACAGATCCCGTTCTGTCCGTTCTGCTTCTGCGTCTGGATCTTCGCCAGTCCGTTGCGTGCTATGACGCCGTTGGCGAAGCTGAATTCTTCGTTTCCGTTTCCTGCCATTTTCGGAAGGCGAGAACTCGAAACGAAAATGAGATCGGAGAGGCAAAAAAAAAAA
>NZ_JAAIKO010000024.1 GCF_016107395.1 Streptomyces fildesensis | reverse complement strand
TCCCGGTGTGATCGGTGGTTCGGGCCCGGGTGGTCCGCCGCCCCCGCCCGGTGTCATCGGTGGTGGCCGTGGCGCTCCGCCCGCCCAGGGCTCCTCCGGCGGTGTGAACTACGCGGCGACGATGCTCGCGGGTCCCGGTGTCGGTGGTCCGGGTGCTCCCGGTGGTCCTGGTGGTCCGCCGCCTCCTCCCGGTGTGATCGGTGGTTCGGGCCCGGGTGGTCCGCCGCCCCCGCCCGGTGTCCCCGGCGGTGGCCGCGGCGCTCCGCCGACCCCGCCGGGCCCCGGCGGCCCCGGTGCCGGTGCCCCGTACGCAGCGACGATGCTGGCCGGCCCGAACCCCGGTGGCCCTGGTGGTCCAGGCGGTCCCGGCATGCCGCCACCACCGCCGTCCGGAGCCGCGGCCCCGCCGCCCCCCGGCGGTTACGGATACCCGCAGCCGCCGGCCGGTGTGCCGACGGTCGGCCCCGGCTACATGGCCGTCCTGAGCTACCGCGCGCACGACGGTTCGCAGCAGCAGCTGATCCGCCGCTCGGCGCCGGGCACTCCGCACCCCGAGTGGCAGATCCTGCACGAGCTGCGCGCGCTCAACGTGCCGCCGCAGCAGGTGCTGGAGCTGCACACGGAGCTGGAGGCGTGCGATCTGCCGGGCGGCTACTGCGCCCGGATGATCCGCGAGACCTGGCCCCAGGTGCGGATCAGCCACACGGCCCCGTACGGCCGCGAGCACGCCTCGCGCCAGCAGGGTGTCCAGCATCTGCTGACGCACCAGGGCGAGTTGCACCAGGTCGCGTCGGCGCCGGCGCGGCCGCAGCCGCAGCGGGTGCCGATGCCGGACCCGAACCAGGTCCAGCGGGTACCGCCGATCCCGCTCGAGGGGATCGGCCACGAGCTGGCGCAGGCGTTCGGGCCGCAGGGCCTGTTCCGGTTCGACCAGCGTGCGGTCTCCCGCCAGGGGGTGCCGGACATCGTCGCGCAGACCCTGATGTGGGCCGGGCTGCCGGTGGACTTCGGGCCGTTCTTCTGGGCGCAGGCCCAGCCGGGCCGCCCGGTGCCGACGCTCGCCGAACTGGCGCAGGAGCGCGGGGTGCAGCCGGCCTCGGACGCGGGCTCGTACCTGGTCATGGGCAATGACTTCGGGCGCCAGCTGTGTGTGCAGTACGGCACCGCGCACATCGTCGCGGTGCCGCTCGAAGCGGGCCCCGGCGGGCAGCCGGTGCCGCCGCAGTTCGTGAACTCCAGCCTGCCGGAGTTCGCCCGCTGCCTCGCCCTGCTCGGGCGGATGTGGCGGCTGCGGATCGGGCTCACGCCCGACCAGGCCGGCCGCTGGACGGTCGACTTCCAGGCGCAGCTCGCGGCGCAGGACCCGGCCGCGATCGCCTCGCCGGACAACTGGTGGGCCGTACTGATCGAGCAGATGTGGGACGGCCTGCTCTGACGCTCCCCGCTGTGTCCTGATCCCCGGGCGGCCCGGGTCCGGATTATCCGGACCCGGGCCGCCGCGCTATGTACGGGCGATGGGTTGGGTAGGGGTAGGTCGGAGTGTCGCGGTATACACAATTCAGACATATCGGCAAAAATGGATTACAGAGTACGGTTCGGAAGGACGGCGAGGGGCAGCGCATGAGCAGCACGGCAACACCTCACGGCTTCGACACCGTTCGCGGGCGCGGCTACCGGGTGGAACAGGTCGAACGCTTCCTCGAGGAACTGTCCGAGGACCGCGACGCGGCCTGGGAGCGGGCCGCCCGGCTCACTGTTCTCGCGAACGAGATGGACACCGAGGCCAAGGCGCTGCGGGAATCCGTCGACGCGCTCGGCCCGGCGAGTTACGAGACGCTGAGCGCGAGCGCGCAGGAACTGCTGCGCCTCGTGCAGGAAGAGGCCGCGGCGGTCAGGGAGCGCGCCGAGAACGAGATCCAGTACTCCCACGACGCCGCGGAGACCGCCCGCCGCGCCCTCCAGGACGAGGCCAGGGCCGCCGCCGCCGAGCGGCGCGCGGTCGCGGAGGACCAGGCAGGACGGGTGCTCGACGTGGCACGCGGCCGCGCCGGCGAGATCCTCACGGAAGCGCAGACCGAGGCCGGCCTGGTACGCGGCGAGGCCGAGCAGGCCCTGGAGGCCACCCGGCAGGACACCACGCGCACCCTCACCGATCTCGACAAGGAACAGCGCGAGCGGCTGGACGCCTTCGAGCACGAGATGGCCGAGCGCGAGGCCGGCGTCGACAGCCGGATCGGCGAGCTGACCGGCTACGCGGAGCGCCGCTTCGAGGACGCCAGGACGGCGCGCGCCGAGGCCGAGGAGTTCGCGCGGCACGGGCAGGAGGACGCCGAAGCCCGGGCGGCCGCCCTGCTCGCGGAGGCCCGCATGCGGGAGGAGCGCATCCGGCGCGAGAGCGAGCGGGAACTGCGCGAGCACGAGGAGCGCCGCGAGGAGATCCGCGCCCACCTCGCCCACGTCCGCAGCAGCCTCGCGGCCCTCACCGGCCGCCCGCTGCCCGACGACGATCCCTCGGTCCCGGAACCTGGCCCGGCCCCGGAGTAGCGGAACGGGCGGCCGTCGGTCCCCGTCCGTCGGTCCCCGTCCGTCAGTCCCCGTCCGTCAGGACGGGGAAGCGGCGCGGGGCGACGAACAGCAGCACCAGCACGGCCGCCCCGGCCGCCGCCGCGGCGCCCACGTAGACGTGGTCGACCGCGGCCGCCACCGCCCGGCGCACCGGCTCGGCCGCCCCGCCCGGCGGCGTCAGCGAAGCCGGCGCCGCGCCCAGCCGGGCCACCAGCGTGTGGTTGGCGACGGCGCCGAAGACCGCCGCGCCCACGCTCTGCCCGACCTGGCGGCAGAAGAGCACCGACGAGGTCGTCGTCGCCCGCTCCGCCCACCCGACAGTGGACTGCACACCGACGATCAGCGGCAGTTGGAAGAGCCCCAGCGCGCCGCCGAGCAGCAGCATCAGCAACGCGGGCTGCCAGGCCGGCCCGCCGTAGGGCAGCAGCGGGAACGCGGCGAGGATCGCGGTGGCGCAGCTCATGCCGATGACGGCGCTGTTGCGGAAGCCGATCCGCAGATAGACGCGGCTGCTCAGGGCCGCCGACAGCGGCCAGCTCAGCGTCATGACGGACAGCACGAACCCGGCGGCGACCGGCCCGAGCCCCAGGACCGTCTGGGCGTAGGTCGGCAGGAAGACCGTCGGCGCGATCATGAGCAGCCCGAGCGCGCCGAGCGCCAGGTTCACGGAGACGATGACCCGCCGCCGCCACACCCAGCCCGGGATGATCGGCTCGGCGGCGCGCCGTTCGATCACCACCGTGCCGGCGGTGCAGACGGCGCTGGCGGCGAACAGGGTGAGGGACTGCCAGGACAGCCAGGACCACGCGATGCCGCCCTGGACGAGGGCGAGGAGCAGCAGCCCGCCGGCGAGGAAGAGTGCGACCGCGCCGGGCCAGTCGATGCGGTGGCGGGTGCGGGTGATGTTCTCGTGCAGGTGGCGGAGGATGAGGACGAGGGCGGCCGCGCCGACCGGCAGGTTGATCAGGAAGATCCAGCGCCAGTCGCCGTATCCGGCGAGGAAGCCGCCGGCCAGCGGTCCCGCGATGGCGGAGACCGCCCACACGGTGGAGAGCGCCGCCTGTATGCGGCCGCGTTCCTTCAGCCCGTACAGATCGGCGGCCACGGTCTGCACAGTGCCCTGGATCGCGCCGCCGCCCAGCCCCTGGACGATCCGGAAGGCGATCAGGCTCGCCATGTTCCAGGCGCCCGCGCACAGCAGCGAGCCGAGCAGGAAGAGCGCGATGCCGGCCAGCAGCACCGGTTTGCGGCCGAAGGTGTCGGCGAGCTTGCCGTACACCGGCAGCGTCACCGTCACGGCCAGCAGATAGCCGGAGAAGAGCCAGGAGAACACCGAGAGGCCGCCGAGGTCGCCGACGATCTGCGGGACGGCCGTCGAGATGATCGTGGAGTCCATCGCGGCGAGCGCCATGGCGAGCATCAGCGCGGCCACGATCCGGCCGCGCCGGGGTGGGCGCGCGGGCTCCGCCGCGGCCGATGACCGGGCCGTACGTTCCACAGGACCGCTCACGGCGGCTCCCTCCCCTGGCGTGCACAGCAGTGTGTGTACACCGCACCATTCCATGCGGGACCGGGGTCGCGACAGCCGGTATCGGCGGCATCGTCGCAGGTGGAACAAGGTTCTTGCACCTCACGTGGCGTGAGGGCAGATCATCGACCCCGAGGTCGCGGACGGTTGGATGTCGGCGACCCTTAGGGGAAAGTACTCACTTCCGCCTACTCGATGTTCGTACTGGCGGAGGACGTTCGGGAGGCCTGGTGCTCCTTAGGGTCATCAGTGGGACGTGGTGGGGCTAACCCCACCAGCAAGACGGAGACCTGCCCCATCGCCGCGACCCCAGGCTTACCAGCACTCTGATAACGCGCGACAGGGTCCACCAGGTTCCGCAGGAGCCCGACGAAACACACGAGATTTCAGGAGATAGCAGTGACAACGGCTGTAACGATTCCCAAGTCCGGGGGCAGCGGAGAGCGTTCGGCTGTTGCCGCCCGTGCACGTCAGGTCACCAAGTCGTACGGCACCACCGAGGACACGCGCGTGGTCGCGCTGGACGCGGTGGACGTGGACATCGCCCGTAGCGGTTTCACCGCCATCATGGGCCCGTCCGGTTCCGGCAAGTCGACCCTGATGCACTGCCTGGCGGGCCTGGACTCGGTCACCAGCGGACAGATCTGGGTCGGTGACACGGAGATCACCAAGCTGAAGGACAAGAAGCTCACCCAGCTCCGCCGGGACCAGATCGGCTTCATCTTCCAGGCGTTCAACCTGCTCCCGACGCTCAACGCGCTGGAGAACATCACGCTGCCGATGGACATCGCGGGCCGCAAGCCCGACCGCGAGTGGCTGGACCGCGTCATCGAGACCGTCGGCCTGGCCGGGCGTCTCAAGCACCGCCCGAACCAGCTCTCCGGTGGCCAGCAGCAGCGTGTCGCGGTCGCCCGCGCCCTCGCCGCCCGCCCCGAGATCATCTTCGGTGACGAGCCGACCGGAAACCTGGACTCGCGCGCCGGCGCCGAGGTGTTGGGCTTCCTGCGCCGCTCGGTCGACGAGCTCGGCCAGACCATCGTCATCGTGACCCACGACCCGGTCGCCGCCTCCTACGCGGACCGCGTCATCTACCTGGCCGACGGCCGCATCGTCGACGACATGGCGAACCCGACGGCCGACTCCGTTCTCGAGCGCATGAAGTCCTTCGACGCCCGTGGGAGGGTGTCGTGACCGTCTTCAAGACATCGATGCGCAACTTTGTCGCGCACAAGGGCCGGATGGTGCTCAGCGCCGTCGCCGTGCTCCTTTCGGTGGCGTTCGTCTGCGGCACCCTCGTCTTCACCGACACCATGACCGCGACCTTCGACAAGCTCTTCGCCTCCACGGCGTCGGACGTCTCGGTCAGCGCCAAGAAGGTCGACGACGCCCAGGAGACCGGCAAGCCGGAGACCGTTCCGGCCTCGCTGCTGGCGAAGCTGCAGCAGACCGCCGGGGTGCAGCAGGTCGAGACGCAGGTGGTCAGCGACAAGATCACCGTCGTCAACAGCAAGAACGAGAACGTCGGCTCCAAGACCGGTGCGCCCACCATCGCCATCAACTGGGACGAGCGCGACAGCAAGAAGTCGGTGGAGCTCACCTCCGGCCACGCGCCGCGCGGTCCGACCGAATCGCTGATCGACGCCGACACCGCCGCCAAGAAGGACCTGAAGATCGGCGACTCGCTCCGGGTCATCGCCACCCCCGGTGACTTCAGCACCCGGATCGTCGGCATCGCGACCTTCAAGACCACCAACCCCGGTGCCGCGCTCATCTACCTCGACACCCCGACCGCGCAGAGCAAGCTGCTCGGCACCACGGACGCGTACACGAACTTCGGCCTGACCGCCAAGAGCGGCGTCAGCGACGCGCAGCTGAAGAAGGACGTCACGGCCGCGGTCGGCACCGACTACAAGATCCAGACGGCCGCCGAGGCCAACGCCGAGGCCAAGGACGACATCGGTTCGTTCCTGAACCCGATGAAGTACGTCATGCTCGGCTTCGCCTTCATCTCGGTGATCGTCGGCATCTTCCTCATCATCAACACCTTCTCGATGCTGGTCGCCCAGCGGACCCGCGAGATCGGCCTGATGCGGGCCATCGGCTCCAGCCGCAAGCAGATCAACCGGTCCGTGCTCTTCGAGGCGCTGATGCTCGGCGTCCTCGGCTCGGTGCTCGGCATCGGCGGCGGCATCGGACTCGCCATCCTGCTGATGAAGCTCATGGGCAAGCTCGGCATGCACCTGGACACCTCCGAGCTGACCATCAAGGCCACCACCCCGGTGATCGGCCTCGCGATCGGTGTCATCGTCACGGTGGTGGCCGCCATGCTGCCCGCCCGGCGGGCAGGCAAGATCTCGCCGATGGCCGCCATGCGGGACGCCGGAACTCCGGCGGACGGCAAGGCCGGCAAGGTCCGCGCCACCATCGGTGTGCTGGTGGCCCTGGCCGGCGGCGCCGCCCTGGTCGCGGCGGGCAAGGCGGACAAGGCGTCCCAGGGCTCCTCGTTCCTCGGCTTCGGCGTGCTCCTCACGCTGATCGGCTTCGTGATCGTCGGCCCGCTGCTGGCCGGAGTGCTCGTCCGCGCCCTCAGCACCGTCTCGCTGCGGTTCTTCGGACCGGTCGGCCGCCTCGCGGAGCGCAACGCGCTGCGCAACCCGCGGCGTACCGGCGCCACCGCCTCGGCGCTGATGATCGGCCTCGCGCTGGTCGCCGGACTGTCCGTGGTCGGCACCTCGATGGTGGCCTCGGCCACCGACCAGCTCGACAAGTCGGTCGGCGCGGACTTCATCCTGCAGACCGACAACCAGCAGCCGCTGAGCCCCTCGCTGGCCAAGGCCATCCACTCGGCCGGTCACCTGGAGCACGTCACCGACTACACGGGCACCAACGCCAAGCTGACCACCCCGGACGGCAAGGTCTCCACCAAGCAGCTGACGGCCGCCAGCCCCACCTACGCGCGGGACCTGCGCGTCGAGGCAGTCCAGGGCAAGCTGTCCGACGCCTACGGCGACAACTCGATGTCGGTCAACGAAGGCTTCGCCACGGATCACGGCATCAAGATCGGCAGCGAGCTGACCGTCGCCTTCGTCGGCGGCGAGACCGCGAAGCTGAAGGTCGCCGCGATCACGTCGGACGACACCACGTTCGACAAGGGCGCGATGTACACGAACATCGCCACGGCGAAGCGGTTCCTGCCGGCCGACAAGTTCCCGCCCAACCAGATCATGTTCGCCAAGGCCGTCGACGGCCAGGCGAAGGAGGCGGCCGCGTCCCTCAAGGAAGCGGTCAAGGACTACCCGCAGCTCACCGTCCGGGACCAGACCGACTACAAGGACCTCATCAAGAGCCAGGTCAACCAGCTGCTCTACATGATCTACGGGCTGCTCGGCCTCGCGATCGTCGTCGCCATCCTCGGCGTCGTGAACACGCTGGCCCTGTCGGTCGTCGAGCGGACCCGTGAGATCGGCCTGATGCGGGCGATCGGAATGTCGCGACGCCAGCTGCGGCGGATGGTCCGGCTGGAGTCCGTGGTCATCGCCCTCTTCGGCGCCCTGGTCGGCCTCGGCCTGGGCATGGGCTGGGGCATCTCGGCGCAGCGGCTGATGGCCACCGTGGGCTTCGGAGTCCTGGAGATCCCGTGGGGGACGATCATCATCGTCTTCTTCGGATCGGCCCTCGTCGGCCTGGTGGCCGCGCTGGTCCCCGCCTTCCGGGCGGGCCGGATGAACGTGCTCAACGCCATCGCCTCCGACTAGGCAGTCTCCCCACTGCCTACCAGGCGGCCCCGGAACGCAACCCCCCGCGTTCCGGGGCCGCCGTTTGTCGCCGCTCGGTGCGTCACATGTGATCGAGCGGCAGCGACTGTCGGTGGGGCGTCGTACGCTGGAAGAACCCCGGCCCGTTTGACGTGTCGGGCGTTCGCGTTGTCCAGCCCTGGGACGGAAACCCCTTCATGAGTCTGAACGGTCTGCTCGACGTCGTCGTGAACGATCCGGCCCTCGCCGAAGCGGTCAAGGCCGGTACCGACGGCAATCGCCCGTACGTCGACCTGGTGGGGCCGGCCGCCGCCCGGCCGCTCGTGCTGGCGGCCCTCGCCGCCCGCACCGGCCGTACGGTCCTGGCCGTGACGGCCACCGGCCGGGAGAGCGAGGACCTGGTCGCGGCGCTGCGCTCGCTGCTGCCGCCGGACTCCGTCGTGGAGTACCCGGCGTGGGAGACGCTGCCGCACGAGCGGCTGTCGCCGCGCTCCGACACGGTCGGCCGCCGGCTCGCCGTGCTGCGCAGGCTCGCACACCCGCGGGCGGACGACCCGACGGCCGGGCCCGTGAAGATCGTCGTCGCGCCGATCCGTTCCGTGTTGCAGCCGCAGGTCAAGGGGCTGGGCGAGCTGGAGCCGGTGTCCCTGCGCAGCGGGCAGAGCGCGGATCTCGGCGAGGTCGTGGACGGCCTGGCGGCCGCCGCGTACGCCCGGGTGGAGCTGGTCGAGAAGCGTGGCGAGTTCGCGGTGCGCGGCGGGATCCTCGATGTCTTCCCGCCGACCGAGGAACACCCGCTGCGGGTGGAGTTCTGGGGCGACGACGTCGAGGAGATCCGGTACTTCAAGGTCGCCGACCAGCGCTCGCTGGAGATCGCCGAGCACGGCCTGTGGGCACCGCCGTGCCGGGAGCTGCTGCTCACCGACGAGGTGCGGGCGCGCGCGGCCGAGCTGGCGATCCGGCACCCCGAGCTGAACGAACTGCTCGACAAGATCGCCGAGGGAATCGCCGTCGAGGGCATGGAATCGCTGGCTCCGGTCCTGGTGGACGATATGGAGCTGCTGCTGGACGTGCTGCCGTCCGGGAGCATGACGGTCGTTTGCGACCCGGAGCGGGTCAGGACACGCGCCTCCGACCTGGTCGCCACGTCGCAGGAGTTCCTTGAGGCGTCCTGGGCGGCCTCCGCCGGTGGCGGGGTGGCGCCGGTGGACCTGGGCGCGGCCTCGCTGTGGTCGATCGCCGATGTGCGTGACCACGCCCGGCAGCTGGGCACGCCCTGGTGGTCGATCAGCCAGTTCGCCGCGGATGCCGAGCTGGACGAGGACACCCTGCAGCTGGGCATGCGCGCGCCCGAGCTGTACCGGGGGGACACCGCCCGCGCGCTCGCCGACACCAAGGGCTGGCTGGCCGACGGCTGGCGCACGGTCTATGTCACCGAGGGCCACGGCCCGGCCGCCCGCATCGTGGAGGTGCTGGGCGGCGAGGGCATCGCGGCCCGTCTGGACATGGACCTGGCCGATCTGGAGCCGTCCGTCGTCCATGTCTCGACCGGTTCGATCGAGCACGGCTTCATCGACGCGGGGCTCAAGCTGGCCGTGCTGACGGAGTCCGACCTCACCGGGCAGAAGTCCTCCACCAAGGACATGGGGCGGATGCCGTCGCGGCGCCGCAAGACCATCGACCCGCTGACCCTGCAGCCCGGCGACTACATCGTGCACGAGCAGCACGGCGTGGGCCGCTACGTCGAGATGGTGCAGCGCACCGTCCAGGGCGCCACCCGCGAGTACCTGCTCGTCGAGTACGCGCCGGCGAAGAAGGGACAGCCCGGCGACCGGCTCTTCGTGCCGACCGACCAGCTGGAGCAGATCACCAAGTACGTCGGCGGCGAGGCCCCGACGCTGCACCGGCTCGGCGGCGCCGACTGGACGAAGACCAAGGCGCGCGCCAAGAAGGCGGTCAAGGAGATCGCCGCCGACCTCATCAAGCTCTACTCGGCGCGGATGGCGGCCCCCGGCTACACCTTCGGGCCCGACACCCCGTGGCAGCGCGAGCTGGAGGACGCCTTCCCGTACGTGGAGACGCCCGACCAGCTGACCACCATCGCCGAGGTCAAGGAGGACATGGAGAAGTCGGTCCCGATGGACCGGCTGATCTGCGGCGACGTCGGCTACGGCAAGACCGAGATCGCGGTCCGCGCCGCCTTCAAGGCGGTCCAGGACAGCAAGCAGGTCGCGGTGCTGGTCCCGACCACGCTGCTGGTGCAGCAGCACTTCACGACCTTCTCCGAGCGCTACGCCCAGTTCCCCGTGACGGTGAAGGCGCTGTCGCGCTTCCAGTCCGACAGCGAGGCCAAGGCCGTCCTGGAGGGGCTGCGCGACGGCACGGTCGACGTCGTCATCGGCACCCACCGGCTGTTCTCGTCCGAGACGAAGTTCAAGGACCTGGGCCTGGTCATCGTCGACGAGGAGCAGCGGTTCGGCGTCGAGCACAAGGAGCAGCTGAAGAAGCTGCGGGCCAACGTGGACGTGCTGACGATGTCCGCCACCCCCATTCCCCGCACGCTGGAGATGGCGGTCACCGGCATCCGCGAGATGTCGACGATCACCACCCCGCCGGAGGAGCGGCACCCGGTGCTGACCTTCGTCGGACCGTACGAGGAGAAGCAGATCGGCGCCGCGGTCCGGCGTGAACTGCTGCGCGAGGGCCAGGTCTTCTACATCCACAACCGGGTCGAGTCGATCGACCGGGCGGCGGCGCGGCTGCGCGAGATCGTGCCGGAGGCGCGGATCGCCACCGCGCACGGGCAGATGGGCGAGAGCGCGCTGGAGCAGGTCGTCGTCGACTTCTGGGAGAAACGCTTCGACGTGCTGGTCTCCACGACGATCGTCGAGTCCGGCATCGACATCTCCAACGCGAACACCCTCATCGTGGAGCGCGGCGACAACTTCGGTCTCTCGCAGCTGCACCAGCTGCGCGGCCGCGTCGGCCGGTCACGCGAGCGCGGCTACGCCTACTTCCTGTACCCGCCGGAGAAGCCGCTCACCGAGACCGCGCACGAGCGGCTGGCGACCATCGCGCAGCACACCGAGATGGGCGCGGGCATGTACGTGGCGATGAAGGACCTGGAGATCCGCGGGGCGGGCAACCTGCTCGGCGGCGAGCAGTCCGGGCACATCGCGGGCGTCGGCTTCGACCTCTACATCCGGATGGTCGGCGAGGCGGTCGCGGACTACCGCTCGGCCCTGGAGGACGGCGGCGAGCCCGACGAGACACTGCTCGACGTCAAGATCGAACTGCCGGTGGACGCGCATGTCCCGCACGACTACGCACCGGGGGAGCGGCTGCGCCTGCAGGCGTACCGCGCCATCGCCGCCGCCAACAGTCACGAGGACATCACCGCGGTCCGCGAGGAGCTGACCGACCGGTACGGCAAGCTGCCGGAGCCGGTGGAGAACCTGCTGCTGGTGGCCGGGCTGCGGCTGCTCGCCCGCAAGGTCGGGGTCAGCGACATCACCCTGGCGGGCAGCAACGTCCGGTTCGGCCCGGTCGAGCTGCGCGAGTCGCAGGAACTGCGGCTCAACCGGCTCTACCCGCGCACGGTCATGAAGAACGCGGCCCGTCAGGTCCTCGTACCGCGCCCGACCACCGCCAAGATCGGCGGCACACCGGTCATCGGACGGGAACTCCTGCTCTGGACGTCGGAGTTCCTGACCACGATTCTCGACAACTGAGACCCGACCGACGGGTTTCCGAGGGGTAACCGATACACAACCGGCGCCGCCGCGCCGTGAGTCACGTGGCGTTCAGATCGCCGTCATGTGGCCCTTGCGCGGCGGCCGCGCGGGGGTCGTGTACCGCGGGCAGCATTTCCGTGTATCCCACGGAAAGTGAATCCATGCGCCTGTCCGTTGTCGTTCCCTGTTACAACGAGGAATCCGGTGTAGAGCTTTTCGACGCGAAGATCCGGGAGACCCTGGACCTCCTCCCCGTCGAGTACGAGCTCTGCTATGTGGACGACGGCAGCTCGGACGCGACGCTGGAACGCCTGCGTGGCCTGGCCGAGCAGCATGTGGGCAGCACCCGGTACGTCTCGTTCAGCCGGAACTTCGGCAAGGAGGCCGGCATGCTCGCGGGGCTCCGCGAGGCCACCGGCGACGCCGTCGTGCTGATGGACGCCGATCTGCAGCACCCGCCGGAGCTGATCGTGCGGATGCTGGAGCTGTTCAGCCGCGGCCACGACCAGGTGATAGCCCGCCGCACCAGGGAGGGCGACAAGTTCGTCCGCAGCACCGTGAGCCGGCTGTACTACCGGATGGTCAACAAGTGGGTCGACGTCGAACTGGCCGACGGGGTCGGTGACTTCCGGCTGCTCTCCCGCCGCGCGGTCGACGCGCTGCTGTCGATGCCGGAGTACAACCGCTTCTCCAAGGGGCTGTTCTCCTGGATCGGCTTCGACACCGTCACCTTCGACTACCGCAACGCCGCCCGCGCCGCGGGGGAGACCAAGTGGCGGTTCGGGGCGCTGCTCAACTACGGGATCGACGGGCTGATCTCCTTCAACAACCGCCCGCTGCGGATGGGGATCCACCTCGGCCTCGCGCTGGCGGGCCTCGCCGGGCTGTACGCCGCCTGGGTCACGGTCGCCGCGGTGGTCGGCGGGGTGACCGCGCCCGGTTATGTGACACTGATCGTCGCCATCGTCGGACTCGGCGGGCTGCAGATGATGATGCTGGGGCTGATGGGCGAGTACATCGGCCGTATCTACTACGAGTCCAAGCGGCGGCCGCACTTCCTCGTGAAGGAGACCAACGTGCCGCCCGCCACCTTCGGCGGCCCGGACAGCGCCCCCGCCAGCGGTGCGGCGCTGCTGGCGGAGCGCCCGGCGCCCGCGTCGGAGGGCCGGCGCTGATGCCCGTACGTCTCCTCCAGGTGGTGCGCTTCGGCCTGGTGGGTGTGGTGAACACCGGCACCTTCTACGGCTGCTACCTGCTCCTGCACCGCTGGATGCCCTACTACCCGGCGTATGTCGTGGCGTTCGTGCTGAGCATGATCGGCTCGTTCTTCCTCAACACGTACTTCACCTACCGGACCCGGCCGACCTGGCGGAAGTTCCTGTTCTTCCCGCTGACCAACCTGACGAACTTCACCGTCACCTCGGTCGGCATGTACGTCCTGGTGGAGTGGTGCGGGGTGGGGGAGAAGCCCGCCCCGCTGATCGCGGCGGCCGCCGCGATCCCCGTGACGTTCCTGCTCTCCCGGCGGATCCTGCTGACCCGCGAGCAGCCGGCCCCCGCCCAGGAGCCCGCCCTCACCCCGGCTACGCGCGACGCAGGATGACGTAGCCCTCGCTGTTGGCGATCTGGGTGTAGGCCGCCGACGGATGGAGCTGGTGGGCGTACTCGACCGGGTCGGGGACCCAGCCGTCCCCGTTGTCGATCGCGATGTAGTCGGGGACGACGTTCTTGGCCCCGCCGACCCAGTAGACGGTGCAGCGGTTGACGAGCCTGCTGATCGGCCCGACGTTGGCCTCGACGCTCGCACCGTCCGGGATCTGCCGCAGCAGCTTCTCGACGGCCTTGACGTGTTCCCCGGGCTGGTACGTGGCGGTGTGCGTGAGATCCGCCAGCGGGAGGGTGGTGCTCAGCGCCAGGGCCGCGGCCGCCACGGCGGCCGGCACCTGCGAGGCGTAGGAGCGCAGCCAGCCCCGCGGGCTGTTGCGCGACTCGTTGACGGCGTCGACGAGGGCGAGGAGGACGACGGGCATCAGCACGGCGCTGTAGTGCCAGTCCAGGCCCCAGTAGTGGTCGTCGTGGGAGATGAAGCGCCAGCCGATGGTGGGCAGCGCGGCGATCAGCAGCGGGGAGCGCAGCGCGAGCAGCCCGCTGGTCGGCAGCAGGATCCACAACAGGGTGCGCAGCGCGGTGTCCGGCGGAATGGTGCCGGCGACGGGCGCGCCGCTGCCGCCGAGCTTGTTCCAGTAGTCGTAGCCGCCGCTGTTGTTGAAGGCGGGGATGAGGACGCCGAAGGCGATGGCGGCGAAGGCGATACCGAAACCGATGAGCCAGATCGCGTACGACGCGGTCCGCGGATCCTCGCGCCGGGTCCGCAGCAGCACGACGACACCGATGGCGGCGACGGTCGCGCCCATGTCCTCCTTGACGAGGATCAGCGGCAGCGCCCACCACATGGCGGTCTTCCACCGCTTGCGCAGCACGGCCTCCAGGGAGAAGGCGAGCATCGGCATGGCGAAGGCGATCTCGTGGAAGTCGAACTCGATCGCCCGCTGCACCCCCCACGACAGGCCGTAGGCGACACCGACGGCCAGCCCCCGGCCGCGGCCGAGGAAGTGCGCAGCGACCCGGGTGACCGGGACGACGGAGAGCGCGAAGAGGACGGCCTGCACCACGAGGAGGGTGACCGGGGTGGGAAAGACCCGGTAGAAGGGGGCGACGAGGGCCGTGATGGGGCTGAAGTGATCGCCGAGGATATTGGTCCCGGGGCCCTTGAGATCGGCGACCGGCGCCTGGAAGTGCGCATAGGACTTGATCGCCTGCTCGAAGATCCCGAGGTCCCAGGACATCGTCGCCATCCGCCGGAACCGGCACACCGACAGGGTGGCGTACGCGACGAAGAGCGCGCCGGCCAGCCAGTACGGGTCGAGCCGGGGGCGGAAGAGCCGCTGCAAGCGGCTGCCGGGAGAGGAGCTGTTCCCGTGCTGGGCGGGGATGGCCGCGGTAGCCATGTCCATGCTGCGTTCCTTTCGCACGGGAAGACGCGCGGCACCCTCGGCCGGTGCACGCCCGCCACGAAAAGATACGTGAGTGGCGCGGGTATGTGGTTCGGCCGGCCGTTCTCCGGTCACCGCAACCACCCGTATCGCAGTCTGCGTCGCTCTTGGTGACAGCGGCCGGACCGTCGGCCGGACGGTGGCGGGGGTGCACGGTGTTCGTGCGGGGTGTGGTCCGGTCCGAATTGTTGTGGCATCGCCAGACCGCTCGTCCGCCCCTGCCGATACGCTCGCTCTTCCAGCCGAGACTTTTGTTCAGGAGCAGCCATGAACGGCCCAGGCATCGTGCCGCCCCAGCCGAGTGACGGCACACGTTCCGGGCTGCGAGTCCTGTTCGTGCTGCTCGCGGTGCTGTCGTGCGGAATGCTCGCCTGGACACCGCTGCTGCGCGTCGCCCTGCTGCGCCGGCGCAACGCCGTGGACTGGGTGCTCTGCGGCGCCAGCTTCGTCCTGACCGTCGTACTGGTGGCGCTCCTCGGCAACGGCGGCGACAGCGGCGAGAGCGGCAACAGGAACAGCCCGCGGGACAACGCGGTGGTCTCCATCCTGGTGATCCAGGCCATCGCGGTGGCGGTGTACTACCTGGTCTCCGACATCCGGCACTTCCGGGAGGTGGACGCGCAGAACGCGTCCAGGGCGTACGGGCAGCAGCAGTTCCCCTACGCCGCCCCGCAGCCGCCGCGCCAGCAGGTGCACCAGACGCAGCTGCCGACCCCGCGCGCCGACTACAACCCGTACCGGGACACCCCCACCTCCACCCCGGCTCCCACCGCTCCGGTGGCCCCGGACCCGGCCGCGACGCCGACCCCGGGACCGGCCGGCACGCCCGCGCCGCGCATCGACCAGGTCCGCGCCGAGCTGGACGAGCTGAGTGACTACCTCCGCAAGGAAGAAGGCCGGTGAACGGCCGGCTCGTCGCGGGGCGGTACGAGCTGGCCACCGTTCTCGGCCAGGGCGGCATGGGCCAGGTCTGGACGGCGTACGACCGCCGACTGGACCGCCGGGTCGCGGTGAAGCTGCTGCGCCCCGACAAGGTCGCTGGCGGCGAGAACGTCGCCGAGCTGCGCCAGCGGTTCGACCGCGAGTGCCGGGTCACCGCCCAGGTCGACCACCCCGGCCTGGTCACCGTCCATGACGCGGGCACCGACGGCGACGAGCTGTACCTCGTCATGCAGCACGTCGAGGGCCAGGACCTGGCGGACCACCTCGCCGAGCACGACCCCTACCCGTGGCCCTGGGCGGTGGCGGTCGCCGCCCAGTTGTGCGCGGCGCTCTCCGCCGTCCACGCGGTGCCGATCGTGCACCGCGACCTGAAGCCGAGCAATGTGATGGTGCGCCCCGACGGCACCGTCGTCGTGCTCGACCTCGGCGTCGCGTCCGTCATGGACACCGACACCACCCGCCTCACCCACACCGGCACCCCGATCGGCAGCCCCGCGTACATGGCGCCGGAACAGGCGATGGGCGGCGCCGTCGGACCGCGCACCGACCTGTACGCGCTCGGGGTGGTCCTGCACGAACTACTCAGCGGCAACGTCCCGTTCCACGGCTCCACCGCGCTCGGCGTCCTGCACCGCCATCTCTACGAGGCCCCGGTCGCGCTGCGCCAGCTGCGGCCCGAGGTGCCCGCGCCGCTGGAGTCCCTCGTCCTGCGGCTGCTCGCCAAGGACCCGCAGCACCGGCCCGCCGACGCCCAGCGCGTCTACGGTGAACTCGCGTCAATGCTCCCGTCCGCCGGGACCGCGCACGCGCAGCGCCCGCCCGGGCCGATGGACCCCACCCGCCCGTTCCTGCGCCCGCACGCCCCCTGGCCGGACCGGCCCGGTACCGGCCAGGAAGGTGTCCAGGTGCCGGCCATGCCGTCGACGCCGCCTTCCACCACGCCGACGCCGCCGGCGGGGCCGGACATCGCCGCCGCGGTCGACGAGGTCAGACGGCTGCTCGACGCGGGCCGCATCACGCAGGCCGTCGACATCCTCGGGGGCGTGCTGCCCGCCGCCGCCGCGAAGCACGGCGAGCACTCACCGATCGTGCGCATGCTGCGCAAGCAGTACGCCGCCACGCTCATGGAGGACGGCCAGTTCCGCCGCGCGTTCCCCGAACTGCGGCGGCTGGCGGACGAGTTCGCCACCCAGAGCGGTCCGGCCGACCGGCAGGTCCTGCAGTTCCGCTACGAGGCGGCGCAGTGCCTCGAACAGCTCGGCGAGGCCGGCGCCGCCCTCGGCGAATACCGCACCCTGCTGCCGTACTTCGAGCGGTACGCGGCCACCGACCCGGTCGTCCCGCTGGAGATCCGCCGCCGGATCGGCAACCTCCTGCTCTCCGTCGGCGACCGCGCCACCGCCCGGGAGGTGCTCGCACGGCTCCTCTACGACGCCGACCGCGTGCACGGACCGCACCATCCGTTCTGCGTCGAGTTGCGCCGCACCCTGGCATGGCTGGGCCAAGTTCGGGCATGAGGCGAGCAGATGGGTGGTCCGACCGGGCCGCTCCGGACGCCGGGCTGTCAACGCCATAAGGTGCGAGCATGGTCAAACGCGGGGCACGGGCACCACACATACTCCTCTGCGGGCTGGCGGTCGCCGGACTGCTCGGCGCGGCGGGCTGCAAGGCCGACACCGCGGGCGGTGCCGGGAACGGCAACGGCAACGGACCGGGGAAGTCGGCTCCCGGCGGCAGCGCGCTGGCCGCCGTCGACTCCCTGACCGTCAAGGGGCGGGCGCCGAAGACCGGTTACACGCGGGAGAAGTTCGGCAAGTCCTGGGTCGACACCGACCACAACGGCTGCGGGACGCGCGACGACATACTGAAGCGCGACCTCACCGCGGAAACGTTCCGCGCGGAGAAGGGCGGCGACTGCGTCGTCACCTCGGGGAAGCTGGACGACCCGTACACCGGGCAGCAGCTCACCTACACCCGGGGCAAGAGCACGATCGACATCGACCACGCGGTCGCGCTCTCCGACGCCTGGCAGAAGGGCGCCGGGCAGTGGACGACCGACAAGCGGGTGCAGTTCGCCAACGACCCGATGAACCTCATCGCCGCCGACGCGTCCGCCAACCGCTCCAAGGGCGACGGCGACACCGCGACATGGCTGCCGCCGAACAAGGGCTACCGGTGCGCGTACGTGGCGCGGCAGGTCGCGGTGAAGAAGAAGTACGGGGTGTGGGTCACCGCCGCCGAGAAGGACGCGATGCGCAAGCAGCTGAACACCTGCCCGAACGAGAAGCTGCCCACCAGCTGAGCCGTTCGGGTTCGGCCGGACACGGCCCAGTTCGGCGGAGTGCTGGATATCGAAGCGGTCCGCTCCATATCCTCGATCTTCGCAAGGTCGAAGCACCGCCGCTCGATCCCATGCCGGGAGGCACCATGGTCCGCCGACGCACCGCCGTCTCGCTCGCCGCCGCCGCACTCGTGGCGATGACCCCTGTGATCAGCGCGTGCGGCACCCCGCACGCGGGGGCCGCCGCAGTGGTGGAGAACGAGACGATCTCCGTCTCGGACCTCCAGTCGAAGGTCAACGCGGTCCGCACCGCGCAGGAGAAGTCGCCCCAGGCGGCGGCCCTCATCGAGGGCAGCAGCGACCTGACCAGCCAGACGCTCGGCACGATGGTGGTGACCCGGCTGCTGGACCGCGTCGCCAAGGACGCGGGGGTCACGGTCACCCGCTCCGACGTCGGGCAGATGCGGACGGCACTGGAGGCCCAGTCCGGCGGGCCGGACGCGCTGGCGCCCGCGCTGCTGGAGAAGTACAACGTCGCGCCCTCCGACATCGACGCCTTCTGCCGGCTGCAGGTCGAGGCGGGCAAGATCATCTCCAGTCTCGGCGTCGAGCCCGGCAGCGACGGCGGAAGCGCGGCCCTGAACCAGCTGCTCGCCAAGACCGGCAAGGACATGAAGATCGACGTGAACCCCCGCTACGGCACCTGGGACGTCCAGAACGCCCGCCTGGGCGCCACCCACGAACCGTGGCTCGTCCCCGTGGCGACCGCCCCCGTCCAGGGCGCCTGACCCCGACCGGGCGGCCGGCCCACCCCGGCCGCCCGGGGCCGGACCCCGGGGGTCCGCTCCCGGGACGGGGCGGAGCAGGGGCGCGGGGCGGGGTAGGTTCGAGCGGTGGATGACTTGATGACCCCCGCGCCAGGCCGCCTCGTACTGCTCACCACCAGCCACCGTGTGGCACCCGGTCTGCTGTCGTGGCCCGCGTGGGAACTGCTGCGCGGTGCCGACCAGGTCATCTGCGCCGACCCCGGGCATCCGCAGCTTCCGTATCTGCGGGAGGCGGGCGTACGCGTCGTGCACGCGGCGCCGACCGGGCGGGAACTGGTGGACGCCACCGCCGGTGAGCGGACCGTCGTCTATCTGCCGGCCGCTGACAACGACCCCGCGGTCACCGACGAACTGGCCCGCCTCGGCGGGTCGGGGCGGGTCGCGATGCCGGACCTGGAACTGCTGCCCGGCTCGTACGACCTGCCGGGCGCGCGGCTGCTCGATCTCGTGCAGGTCATGGACCGGATCCGCGCGGAGTGCCCGTGGACCCGTGAGCAGACCCACACGGACCTCGCCAAGTACGGCATCGAGGAGATGTACGAACTGGTCGAGGCGATCGAGGAGGGCGACCGGGAGTCGCTGCGCGAGGAGCTCGGGGACGTACTGCTGCAGGTCGTCTTCCACTCCCGGATCGCCGAGGAGGACGCGGAGGAGCCGTTCTCGGTCGACGACGTCGCCGGCACGATCGTCGACAAGCTGATCCACCGGCACCCGCACATCTTCGGGGACGAGGTCGCCGAGACCCCCGAGGCCGTCCAGGCGAACTGGGTCCGGCTCAAGGCCGTGGAGAAGCAGCGCGACTCGGTGACGGACGGGGTGCCCGTCGGGCAGCCGGCGCTCGCGCTGGCCGCGCAGCTCAGCGGCCGGGCGCGCAGGGCCGGGCTGCCGGTGCCGGACGCCGCCGGCGTCGAGGTGCCGTCGGACCAGACGGCGCTCGGCGACCTGCTGCTGGCACTGGCCTCCGCGGCCACCGCCGCCGGGCTCGACCCGGAATCCGCGCTGCGGGCCGCCGCCCGCCGCTACCGCGACACCCTGCGCGCAGCCGAATAGACCGACGGAGCAGGCAGGGGATGTCCGGCGCGGAATCCGGGGCGACCGGGCTCCGGGCCGCAACGTAGCGTTCTGCCATGCAGATTGATGTGCCGCACGAGTGGCCCGCCGGTGAGGCGCAGGCGCTGGAGATCCAGGACCGGCTGCGGGCGCGGGCGGACCATCGCGGGCCAGGCCCGCGCGAGCCGCGCTTCGTCGCCGGGCTGGACGTCGCGTACGCGGGCGACGGGAACGGCACGGGCGACCGGGTGGCCGCGGCCGTCGTCGTACTGGACGCGCGGACGCTCGCGCCGGTGGAGCAGGCGACAGCCGTCGCCGAGACCTCGTTCCCTTATGTCCCGGGGCTGTTCGCGTTCCGCGAGCTGCCCGCCCTGGTCGAGGCGCTGCGCAAGCTGAGCACCGTCCCGGATCTGCTGGTCTGCGACGGTCACGGGCTGGCGCACCCCCGGCGGTTCGGCCTCGCCTGCCACCTCGGGGTGATCACCGGCATTCCGACCGCCGGGGTCGCGAAGACACCGTTCACCGGACGCCACGACCCGGCCGCGCTGGGCCCGGAACGCGGGGCGTTCGTACCGCTCGTCGACGACGGGGAGACCGTGGGCCGCGTGCTGCGCACCCAGCGGGGCGTCAAACCGGTCTATGTGTCGACAGGGCACCGCATCGACCTGGACACCGCGTGCCGGCACGTCCTCGCGCTGGCGCCGGAGTACCGGCTGCCGCAGACGACCCGGCTCGCCGATCGGCTCTGCCGGGACGCGCTAGCGTCAGGGGGTGCCTGACGAGACTGCCGCAACCCCCGCGCCCACCCCCGCCGCCCCTCCCGCCCCCACCCTCTTCACCTGGGAGTTCGCCGCCGATCCGTACCCGGCGTACGCCTGGCTGCGCGAGCACTCGCCGGTGCACAGGACCACGCTCCCCAGCGGCGTGGACGCCTGGCTGGTGACGCGGTACGCGGACGCGCGGCAGGCGCTGGCGGACGCGCGGCTCAGCAAGAACCGGGGTCATCACAGCGAGGGCGCCAACGCCAAGAACAAGGTGGGCATCCCCGGCGAGCGCGGCGCGGATCTGATGACGCACCTGCTGAACATCGATCCGCCGGACCACACCCGGCTGCGGCGGCTCGTCTCCAAGGCGTTCACCCCGCGCCGGATCGCGGAGTTCGCACCGCGGGTGCAGGAGCTGACCGACCGGCTCATCGACGGTCTGCAGGTGGACGAGGCGGGCGCGGTGAAGTCGGAGGCGGACCTCATCCACGAGTTCGCGTTCCCGCTCCCCATCTACACGATCTGCGATCTGCTGGGCGTCCCGCCCGAGGACCAGGACGACTTCCGGGACTGGGCGGGCATGATGATCCGCCACGGCGGCGGCCCGCGCGGCGGCGTCGCCCGGTCGGTGAAGAAGATGCGGGCGTATCTGCTGGAGCTGATCCACCGCAAGCGCGCGGACCCCGGCGACGATCTGATCTCCGGGCTCATCAAGGCGAGCGACCACGGTGAGCACCTGTCGGAGAACGAGGCCGCCGCGATGGCCTTCATCCTGCTCTTCGCCGGTTTCGAGACCACCGTCAACCTCATCGGCAACGGCGTCTACACGCTGCTGCGCCATCCCGAGCAACGCGCCCAGCTCCAGGCGTCCATCGCCCGTGGTGAGACGGACCTCCTGGAGACCGCGGTGGAGGAACTGCTGCGGTACGACGGGCCGGTCGAGCTGGCGACGTGGCGGTTCGCGACGCAGTCGCTGACGATCGGCGGGCAGCGGATCGGGGAGGGCGAGCCGGTGCTGGTGGTGCTGGCGGCGGCCGACCGCGACCCCGACCGGTTCGACGGACCCGACACGTTGGACCTGGCGCGCCGCGACAACCAGCACGTCGGCTACGGGCACGGCATCCACTACTGCCTGGGCGCCCCGCTGGCCCGCCTGGAGGCGCAGTCCGCGCTCGCGACGCTGCTGACCCGGCTCCCGGACCTGCGGCTGGCGGCCGAGCCGGACGATCTGCGGTGGCGCGGCGGCCTCATCATGCGCGGGCTGCGGACGCTGCCGGTGGGTTTCACCCCCGAAACCGGAATCCTCGAATCGACGTCCTGAGTCCAGCCTTTCACACCGTTAATCCCTGACGGGACGTCAAAAATGTCCCGTACAAGAGGTAAGGGCTGAAATCGACCGTGACCTCAACGTGATGCCCGCTACACCGACTTGTGATGCGATGGTCAACACCGCTACGTTCTGCGGTCATCGCAGGCTTCTCGAAGATGACGCAGGACCGTAGTCGATGTTTTTTGGAGAAGGGTGACCGCATGCTGAAGTCCGGGAACGGCAGACACCGCCGACCGCGCCAGGCCCCGACCGCCATCGTGGTGGTCGCGGCGACCGGAGCGGGGATCGCACTCCCGTTGCTCGGTGCAGGCGCCGCGCAGGCGGCCGATGCCACGGTCTGGGACAAGGTGGCGGTATGTGAGAGCGGCGGCATGTGGAGTGCCAACCCCGGCAACGGCTTCTACGGTGGTCTGTCCATCACCGAGGACACCTGGGAGCAGTACGGCGGCACGGTCTACGCCGAGCGCCCCGACCTGGCGAGCCGCTCGCAGCAGATAGCCGTGGCCGAGACGCTGCTCAAGGAACTCGGGCCGGACGCCTGGCCCGGTTGCTCGGGACCCGCGGGACTCGTGACCGGCGGAGCGCCGCCGAAGATCGACCCGGGCTCGATCCTGCCCCCGCTGGTCACCACGAAGCCGACGGCGCCCACCACGACGCCGACGACACCCGCGGCGCCCACGACGCCGACGACTCCTCCGGCGTCCACCACGCCGACGACTCCGTCGACGCCGACCGGCACTCCGACGACCGACCCGACGGCCGATCCTTCGGACGGCACCACGCCGGCCACCACGCCGACCGCCCCGAGCCCCTCCTCGGACCTGGCGGACACCACGCCGGGAGCCGCGGGCAAGAGCCCGGGCAAGCACGCGAAGCCCGGATCGCCGGACTCCTCCGACGGGCAGAGCACCGACCGCGCCTCGCGCGACGCCGACCGGTCCGCGGGTACCGCCGACGGTCTGAACGGTGATCAGAACACCGGTCAGGGCGACGTGGCGGCCAACGGCGACTACGTCGTCGTGCCGGGCGACAACCTCTGCGACATCGCCGCCGACCATCATCTGCAGGGTGGATGGAAGGCGCTTTATGGGGCAAATGACCAGATTGTTGGGGACAATCCCGACCTGATTCTCCCTGGGCAGCACCTGGACTTGAGCTTCTGAGACCGCTCAACACGATCCCGGCACCCCGGACCTTGTGACAAGGGTCTCCGTGGCGGCTGTGACGGCTCGCTCGCACTGCGCCGCTTTTCTCCCTTCCGACCTGCGGTTCTGTGGGTCCGCTCAGCCGGATGGGGGAGTTGCTGTACGACCCCGGGATGTTTGTCCTCGCCGGGATCGTGTGTTTAACGTCGTACTGCTCGCCACAGCGGGCCCCGCCGGTCAGGATCGCCGAGTCCTGCCGCCGACCGACGGGAACAGTCGACGCGAAAGCGCCGTAGGCAGGAGCGGGGGACCCAAGGTCTTCCGCCGGCCCGGCCCCGAACTCGTGGGGGACGGACCGGCTTGGGGTGAAGCAGCACGGCGAGAGCCGCGCAGCCGGGCAACTCACGCCCGAACCCGACAGCTGACCTCGTAGGCGTCGGTGAGGATGAACAACCATGGCTAAGCACCGTCGCCCGTCCAAGTTCACCCGAATTGCCGCGATTGCCGGTGTCACCACCGCCGCGATCGCCGTTCCGCTGCTGGGTGCCACCGGCGCCTCCGCCGCTTCGGTCGCCACCTGGGACGCTGTCGCCCAGTGCGAGTCCGGCGGCAACTGGTCGATCAACACCGGTAACGGCTACTACGGCGGCCTGCAGTTCTCGCAGTCCAGCTGGGAAGCCGCCGGCGGCACCGCGTACGCCGCCCGTGCCGACCTCGCCACCAAGGACCAGCAGATCGCGGTAGCCGAGAAGCTGCTCGCCCTGCAGGGCCCGGGTGCCTGGGCCTGCGCCGGCGCCGGCAACCTGACCGCCGGTGGCCCGGCCGCCGACGTGAACACCGGTTCCTCGACGAAGAGCACCCCGTCGAAGAGCACCACCTCGCGCGACACCTCGGACACCGCCAGCCGCGGCAAGTCCGAGAACCGCGCCCCGGTCAAGAAGACCAAGCCCGCCGCCAAGCCGGCCGAGACCAAGAAGGCCGCCCCGGTCCAGCAGGGCAACGGCGAGTACAAGGTCGTCACCGGCGACAGCCTTTCCGGGATCGCCCAGGCGCACCACGTCGCCGGCGGCTGGGAGAAGCTGTTCGAGCTGAACAAGAGCATCGTCAGCGACGCCGACCTGATCTACCCGGGCCAGCAGCTGCACCTCAGCTGAGACCGATAGCCCTACCCCAAGACTCCCCGGCCAGGCACGCACTCCCCCCGAGCGTGCCGGGCCGGGGTTTTGGCGTCGGCCACCACGGCGTAAGGCGCCGTTGGTCACCTGTTGTCAGCCTTTGGGCCCTTTTTCGTCTCATGAGTCGGCCGATCGACTGGTCTACCCTCCCCGGGCGGTTAGGCTCGTGCCGCAAGAGCAGAGAGACACGCATCAGCTGTACACAGCCTGAAGGAGACACTCGTGCCGTCCATCGACGTCGTCGTAGCCCGGGAAATCCTCGACTCACGAGGCAACCCCACCGTCGAGGTCGAGGTCGGCCTCGACGACGGCAGCACCGGCCGTGCGGCCGTGCCGTCCGGTGCCTCGACCGGAGCCTTCGAGGCCCTGGAGCTTCGCGACGGTGACAAGAGCCGCTACATGGGCAAGGGCGTCGAGAAGGCCGTTCTCGCCGTCATCGAGCAGATCGGCCCGGAGCTGGTCGGCTACGACGCCACCGAGCAGCGGCTGATCGACCAGGCGATGTTCGACCTGGACGCCACCCCGGACAAGTCCTCGCTCGGCGCCAACGCCATCCTCGGCGTCTCGCTCGCCGTCGCGCACGCCGCCTCCGAGGCGTCCGACCTGCCGCTCTTCCGCTACCTCGGCGGCCCGAACGCGCACGTGCTGCCGGTCCCGATGATGAACATCCTGAACGGCGGGTCGCACGCCGACTCGAACGTGGACATCCAGGAGTTCATGATCGCGCCGATCGGTGCCGAGTCCTTCTCCGAGGCCCTGCGCTGGGGCGCCGAGGTCTACCACACGCTGAAGGGCGTGCTGAAGGAGCGCGGGCTGTCCACCGGCCTGGGCGACGAGGGCGGCTTCGCGCCGAACCTCGACTCCAACCGCGAGGCGCTCGACCTCATCGTCGAGGCCATCAAGAAGGCCGGCTACCAGCCGGGCCAGGACATCGCGCTCGCGCTCGACGTCGCCGCCTCCGAGTTCCACAACGAGGACGGTTCGTACGACTTCGAGGGCAAGAAGATCTCCGCCGGCGAGCTCTCGGACTACTACGCCGAGCTGGTCGCCGCGTACCCGCTGGTCTCCATCGAGGACCCGCTGAACGAGGAGGACTGGGAGGGCTGGAAGGCTCTCACCGCCAAGCTCGGCGACAAGGTCCAGATCGTCGGCGACGACCTCTTCGTCACCAACCCGGAGCGCCTGCAGCGCGGTATCGACGAGGGCTCGGCCAACGCGCTGCTCGTCAAGGTCAACCAGATCGGGTCGCTCACCGAGACCCTCGACGCGGTCGAGCTGGCCCAGCGCAACGGCTTCAAGTGCATGATGTCGCACCGCTCCGGTGAGACCGAGGACGTCACCATCGCCGACCTCGCCGTCGCCACCAACTGCGGTCAGATCAAGACCGGCGCCCCGGCCCGCTCCGAGCGCGTCGCCAAGTACAACCAGCTCCTGCGCATCGAGGAGATCCTGGACGACGCGGCGGTCTACGCCGGCCGTTCCGCGTTCCCCCGCTTCAAGGGCTGACCCGGCCGGTCCGACGGCTGATCGGCGGCACCGCCCGCACGTCTGACCTACGTCCCCGCGCCCGGTCCCGTACCGTGGCCGGGGACGTAGGTACGTGCGGACGAGGGGAGACGGCGTGGGGGCGGATCGGTTCTCCACCGCGGCGCGGCTGAAGGCGATCGGCCAGGAGGCGCAGGCCCGCGTCTACCGCGCGGCGACCAGGCGCCCCGCCCCCCGGCGCAGCAAGCTCACCGGGCGGGCCGCGCTGCTGGCGCTCGTGCTCTGTGCGCTGATCGTCGCTCTCGCCTATCCGATGCGGCAGTACATCGCCCAGCGCTCGGACATCGCCGACCAGCGCAAGGAGGCCCAGCAGGCCAAGCAGCGCGTCGAGCAGCTGCGCGAGGAGAAGGCCCGCTGGCAGGACAACGAGTACGTGAAGACCCAGGCCCGCAAGCGGCTGCACTTCATGCTGCCCGGTGAGACCGGCTATACGGTGGTGAGCCCGACCCCGAGCGGCGCCCCCGACAGCGACCCCGCCGGCCGCCGGTCCTCGGACGAGGCCGCCGCGCACCGCCCCTGGTACGACAATTTCTGGGACAGCGTCGACCACGCCGACGCCGCCGGGACCCCCCGGCGGTAGCCGGGCACCGCCCGCCGCTGACCTTCCACGATCGAGAACGGCTCATGACAGATCACCCCGCGCCCACCCCCCGCACCACGCCGACCGAGGCCGACATCGCCGCGTTCAAGGAGCAGCTGGGCCGCCCGCCGCGCGGCCTGCGGGCCATCGCCCACCGCTGCCCGTGCGGACAGCCGGACGTGGTCGAGACCCAGCCGCGGCTGGAGGACGGTACGCCGTTCCCGACGCTGTACTACCTGACGTGCCCGCGCGCCGCGTCCGCCATCGGGACCCTGGAGGCCGACGGCGTCATGAAGGAGATGACGGCCCGGCTCGCCGAGGACCCGGAGCTGGCCGCCGCGTACCGGGCCGCGCACGACGACTACATCACCCGCCGGGACGCCATCGAGGTGCTGGAGGGCTTCCCGAGCGCGGGCGGCATGCCCGACCGGGTGAAGTGCCTGCACGTCCTGGTCGGTCACTCGCTCGCCGCCGGCCCCGGGGTCAACCCGCTGGGCGACGAGGCCATCGCGATGCTGCCCGACTGGTGGCGCAAGGGCCCCTGTGTCAGCGGCGGCTGCGCCACCGCGACCACCGACGAGGTGCAGAAGTGACACGCGTTGCGGCCATCGACTGCGGTACCAACTCCATCCGGCTGCTCGTCGCCGACGCCGACCCGGTCACGGGTGAGATCGAGGACCTCGACCGGCGGATGACGATCGTCCGGCTCGGGCAGGGCGTGGACCGCACCGGACGGCTGGCGCCCGAGGCGCTGGAGCGGACCTTCGCGGCCTGCCGTGAGTACGCCGCCGTCATCAAGGAACTCGGGGCGGAGCGGCTGCGCTTCGTGGCGACGTCCGCCTCGCGCGACGCCGAGAACCGCGCGGACTTCGTCCGCGGTGTGGTGGACATCCTGGGCGTCGAGCCCGAGGTGATCAGCGGTGACCAGGAGGCCGAGTTCTCCTTCACCGGCGCCACCAAGGAGCTGACGGGTCACGACGGCCACGCGAAGCCCTACCTCGTGGTCGACATCGGCGGCGGCTCGACCGAGTTCGTGGTCGGCGACGACAGCGTGCTCGCGGCCCGCTCGGTCGACATCGGCTGTGTGCGGATGACCGAACGGCACCTGACCGCCGACGACGGCACGATCATCGACCCGCCGACGCTCGGCCGGATCACCGCCATCAAGGCCGACATCAACGCCGCGCTCGACGAGGCGGCCGCCTCCGTCCCGCTGGAGCAGGCCCGCACCCTCGTCGGACTGGCCGGCTCCGTCACCACGGTCGCGGCCGTCGCGCTGGGTCTGACGGAGTACGACTCGTCCGCGATCCACCATTCACGGATCTCCCTGGAGCAGGTCAGGGAGATCACCGGACAGCTCCTCGCGGCCACCCACGCGGAGCGCGCGGCCATCCCCGTGATGCACCCGGGACGGGTCGACGTGATCGGCGCGGGAGCGCTCGTGCTGCTCCAGATCATGGAGCGGATCGGGGCCCAGGAGGTCGTCGTGAGCGAGCACGACATCCTCGACGGCATCGCCTGGAGCATCGCGTAGCACGAAGTTTGTGAAACTCTTCACATGAAGTTCCGGTCCTACGGCCCAGTTTTCCAAGGCCGGGGGGCCCGGGACCCCTCGGAACCCTTGTGGCGCGGTGTTTCCGCGGTGTTACAGCCCCTTGGACACATGCCCAAAGGGCGCCGATCTTCGCTGATCAGATGGTGCGCTCAACGGCCCGTCCGGGTCTCAGGTTCCCTCTAGGGGCTGTGGGCCTGGTCACGCGGCCGGGCAGTGTAGCAGAGGGTGTCCAGGACCTTGTGAAGGGGCTCACGAGCACCCCCCCATCAGGTGCTGGATACTCGAACCATGAGCACTTCGGAGCGTCCACGGATCCTCGTAGTAGGCGGCGGATACGTCGGCCTGTACGCGGCGCGCCGCATCATGAAGAAGATGCGGTACGGCGAGGCGACGGTCACTGTCGTTGACCCGCGCTCGTACATGACGTACCAGCCCTTCCTTCCCGAAGCTGCCGCCGGCAGCATCTCCCCGCGCCATGTCGTCGTCCCGCTCCGACGCGTGCTGCCCGGTGCGGAGGTGCTCACCGGCCGCGTGATGAACATCGATCAGGACCGCAAGGTCGCGTCGATCCAGCCGCTCGTGGGTGAGACCTACGAGCTGCCCTTCGACTACCTGATCATCGCGCTCGGCGCGGTCTCCCGTACCTTCCCGATCCCCGGCCTGGCCGAGAACGGCATCGGTATGAAGGGCGTCGAGGAGGCCATCGGCCTGCGCAACCACGTCCTCGAGCAGCTCGACAAGGCCGACTCCACGACGGACGAGGACGTCCGCCGCAAGGCGCTGACCTTCGTCTTCGTCGGCGGTGGCTTCGCCGGCGCGGAGACCATAGGCGAGGTCGAGGACATGGCCCGCGACGCCGCCAAGTACTACCCGAACGTCAAGCGCGAGGACATGCGCTTCATCCTCGTCGACGCCGCCGACAAGATCCTCCCCGAGGTCGGCCCGCAGCTCGGCGAGTGGGGCCTTGAGCACCTGCGCGAGCGCGGTATCGAGGTCTACCTCAGCACGTCGATGAAGTCCTGTGTCGACAAGCACGTGGTGCTCGCCAACGGTCTGGAGGTCGACGCCTCCACGATCGTGTGGACCGCGGGCGTCAAGCCGAACCCGGCGCTCGCCCGCTTCGGTCTCCCGCTCGGCCCGCGCGGCCACGTGGACACCTCGGAGAAGCTCCAGGTGCAGGGCACCGACTACATCTGGGCCGCGGGCGACAACGCCCAGGTCCCGGACATCGCCGCCCGCAAGGCCGGCGTCGAGAACGCCTGGTGCCCGCCGAACGCCCAGCACGCGCTGCGCCAGGCCAAGGTCCTCGGCGACAACGTGGTCTCGGGGATGCGCGGCTTCCCGCAGCAGACCTACGCCCACGCCAACAAGGGCGCGGTCGCCGGTCTCGGTCTGCACAAGGGCGTGGCGATGATCGTGGTCGGCAAGACCAAGATCAAGCTCAAGGGCCGGCTGGCCTGGTACATGCACCGTGGCTACCACGGCATGGCCGTCCCGACCTGGAACCGCAAGATCCGGGTCTTCGCCGACTGGACGCTCGCGATGTTCCTCAAGCGCGAGGTCGTCTCGCTCGGCGCCATGGAGAACCCCCGCGAGGAGTTCTACGAGGCGGCCCGTCCGGCCCCGGCCCCCGCGAAGGCGGCCGTCCCGGCGAACGCGGCCACCGCCGAGGCAGCCGAGAAGGCCAAGGCTTCCTGACGACGAGTCACACCGGTCCGGCAGGTCCGGTCGCACGAACGTAAGGCCGAAGGGGCGTCCGCCATCCGTGGTGCGGGCGCCCCTTCGGCGTACCCCCCGGGGACGCCCGGGTGGTTGGGCCGGAAAATCACTCGCGTCGACGGCCGTCCGTCGTACGCTCGTACGCATGGCAGATGCGGCCCGTCGCATGCGCGACCTTGCTGAAAAAGCCCTACGAGAACCGTTCCCGCTGCGCATCCGCGCCTGGGACGGAAGCGAGGCCGGACCCCCGGACGCCCCCATGCTCGTCATGCGGCGGCGCCGGGCGCTGCGCCGGCTGCTGTGGAAGCCCGGTGAGCTGGGACTGGCCCGCGCCTGGGTCGCCGGCGACCTGGACATCGAAGGCGATCTGTACGAGGCGCTGGACCTGATCGCCGGCATCGTCTGGGACACCGACGAGGACGGCGCACCGCACCCCGGCGGTTTCCGCCGCGCGGTGGACCTGTTGCGCAACCCGCACACCTATCGGTTGGCCCGCGAGGCCCTCGTGCTCGCCGGGCCGGGGCTGCCACCGTCGCCGCCGCCCGAGGAGGCCCGCCGCCGGTTCGGCCCGCTGCACAGCCCGGGCCGCGACAAGCAGGCCATCAGTCACCACTACGACGTCGGCAACGACTTCTACGAGCGTGTCCTCGGCCCGTCGATGGTCTACTCCTGCGCCTACTGGGAGCACCCCGAGACCACCCTCGAAGAGGCCCAGTACGCCAAACTCGACCTGGTCTGCCGCAAGTTGGCGCTCCGGCCCGACCAGACGCTGCTGGACGTCGGCTGCGGCTGGGGCTCGATGGTGCTGCATGCCGCCGAGCACTACGGGGTGCGCGCCGTCGGCATCACGCTCTCCACCGAGCAGGCCGCGTACGCCCGCAAGCGCGTCGCGGAGGCCGGGCTCACCGATCGCATCGACATCCGTGTCCAGGACTACCGGGCGGTCGCGGACGGCCCGTACGACGCGATCTCGTCGATCGGCATGGCGGAGCACGTCGGCCGCGACCTGTACCGCGAGTACGCCGCCCACCTCTACGGCCTGCTGCGGCCGGGCGGCCGGCTGCTCAACCACCAGATCGCCCGCCGCCCCTGGGCGGACGAGGAGGCGTACCACGTCGACGAGTTCATCGACCGGTACGTCTTCCCGGACGGCGAGCTCGCGCCGGTCGGCTCGACCGTCTCCCGGCTGGAGGAGGCCGGATTCGAGGTGCGGGACGTCGAGGCGCTGCGGGAGCACTACGCGCTGACGCTGCGGGCCTGGGTGCGCAATCTGGAGGACCACTGGCAGGAGGCGGTGCGGCTCACCGGTGCCGGACGGGCGCGGGTGTGGCGGCTGTACATGGCCGCCAGCGCGCTGTCCTTCGAGCAGAACCGTATCGGCGTCAACCAGGTCCTGGCCGTCAGGACCAGGCCCTCCGGGGCGGCGGGCATGCCGCCGGCCCGGCCGTGGCCCTAGGTCGTGTCGTCAAATTCCCTCCCCCCAGCTACCGCTGGGAGGTGCCCCCACCGCATGGACTCCCTCCTCCGCCTTGCGATCGCACGCACCAAGCCCCGCCGGCCCCGCCCTCCGGGCGGACGACGCTCATTGGACGACATTCCCAGCAGCCAGCCGAAGGCCTGAACAGCGCCGTGGGCTCTCCCGGACGGATCCGGGAGAGCCCACGGCGGCGATGCACGGAGCCCGCTACTCCGCCTTGATGGCGCTGAGCATGTTGAGCCGGGCCGCGCGCCGGGCCGGCCACAGCGCGGCCAGCACCCCGACCACGGCGGCGCCGCCGAGGAAGATCGCGATCCGGTCCCACGGCAGGACCATCGTGTAGGTGTCCATGCCGCCGGCGATCAGCCGGCCCGCGGCCCAGCCGAGGAAGACCCCGAGCCCGATCCCGAGCACCGCGCCGAACAGCGAGATCAGCAGCGACTCGAACCGGACCATCCGCTTGACGTCCCGGCGGTCGAGGCCGATCGCCCGCAGCATGCCGATCTCGTGGGAGCGTTCGAAGACCGACATGGCCAGGGTGTTGATGACACCGAGGACCGCGACGATCACGGCCATCGCGAGCAGCCCGTAGAGCATGTTCAGCATCATGCTGATCATGCCGCCGGCCTCGTTGGAGATATCGGCCTTGTCCTGCACCTTGATCGCCGGGTTGTCGCCCAGCGCCTTCTCGATGGCGTCCTTGGTGGCGGCGCTCGCGCCGTCGGCGGTCTTCACCATGACCTGCGTGTCGGAGATCTTCGACAGGTGCGGGTCGAGGGTCGCGGTGTCGACGAGGACGCCGTTGAGGATGTTGTTGCCCTGGTAGATGCCGCCGACCGTCAGCGTGCCCCTGGCCTTGTCGTCATAGACGGTCGGCAGGGCGTCGCCGACCTTCCAGCCGCCGTCCTTCGCGGTCTTGTCGTCCACGACGACGGTCGTGCCGCCGAGCCCGCCGATCGAGCCGCTGGTGAAGTCGAGGTTGACGAGCTGTGCGATGGAGCGGGTGTTGACGCCGGTCACCGGGTGGTCGCCGCCGCCGAGCTCGATCCAGGCCTCCCGCATCGGGCTGGACGCGGTCACGTCGCCGAGCCCGCTCAGCGTCTTCGCCACCTCGGGGGAGAGGCCGTTGACGCGGTTGACCATGCTGATCGTGTAGTCGGCCTTGATGGAGTCCGCGGCGATCCTGTCGATGCCCTTCTGGACCGAGGTCGCGATCACCGTGAGACCGGTGATCAGCGTCAGGCCGATCATCAGCGCCGACGCGGTGGCGGCGGTACGCCGCGGGTTGCGCACCGAGTTCTGCCGGGCGAGCTTGCCGGTGACGCCGAACGGGCGCAGCAGCGGTCCCGCCGCGGCGATGACCGGACGCGACAGCAGCGGCGTCAGCACGAACACCCCGATCAGCAGCAGCCCGCCGCCGGCGCCCAGCGGCAGCTTGCCGCTGTCCATGCCCATGCCCACGCCGGCCAGCACCAGGGCGATGCCCGCACCGGTCAGCAGTGCGCCGAGGGTGTTGCGCAGCACCAGGCTCCTGGTGGTGGCCGGGGCGTGCACGCTGCTCATCGCGGCGACCGGCGCGATCCTGGACGCCCGGCGGGCGGGCAGCCAGGCGGCGAGCATGGTGACGGCGACACCGACGACCAGCGACGCCATGATCGTGCCGGGAGCGACGACCAGCGGTCCGTCCGGCATCGTCGCGCCGGTCGTGCCGAGCAGTGACCGCATGCCGACCGCGATCCCTATGCCCGTCACGAGGCCGACGACGGCGGCGGTCAGGCCGACCACGAACGCCTCGATCAGCACCGAGCGCGTCACCTGGCGGCGGCTCGCGCCGACCGCCCGCATCAGCGCCAGCTCCTTGGTGCGCTGGGCGACCAGCATGGTGAAGGTGTTGGCGATGATGAAGATGCCGACGAACAGCGCGATACCGGCGAAGACCAGCAGCCCGGTGTTCAGACCGCTCATCGCCTGGGAGATCTGCGCGGCCTCCTCGTCCGCCAGCTTCTGTCCGGTGACGATCTCGGTGCCCTCGGGCAGTGCCTTCTCGGCCTCGGCCTTGAGCACGGCCTGGCTGGTGCCGGGCGCCGCCCGGACGTCGATCTCGTCGTACTGGCCGGGCTTGGCGAAGAGCTTCTGCGCGGTGGCGGTGTCGAAGAGGACGAGGCTGCCGCCCGCCGCGACGTTGCCGTCGTCGGTGTCGAAGACGCCGGTGACGGTCTGGTGCATGACCGGCCCGTTGACGGACATCCGTACGGTGTCGCCGACCTGGAGGTCCGCGCGGTCGGCGGTCTTGCTGTCGACCGCGACCTCTTCCGGCTTCTGCGGGGCGCGGCCGTCCGTCAGCGCGTAACGGGAGTCGGTGCCGTCCTTGCCGGCCGAGTAGTTCCCGCCCCGCGTGGACCAGCCGTTGCCGATCAGCTTGCCGTCCTTGTCGGCGACGGCGGTGAACCCGGAGACGCTGCCGGTGGCCGAGGCCGCGCCGGGCAGTGCCCGCACGGTGTCCAGCTGACGCTGGGTCAGCTGCGGCCGCTCGTCCTGGCCGGCCGTGCCCGTGGACCGGGCCGCGAAGCCGGGCTTCACGGCGATGGAGACGTTCTCGTAGCTCTTGGCGGAGCTCTTCTTGAAGGCGTCGCCGATGGTGTCGGTGAAGACCAGGGTGCCGGAGACGAAGGCGACGCCGAGCATGACGGCGAGCACGGTCATCAGCAGCCTGGCCTTGTGCGCGAGGACGTTGCGCAAGGCGGTGCGGAACATGGGGATCAGTCCTGGTTCGTTCGGTCGGGCGGCGGTGCGGCGGGCGTGCGTGAGGGGCACGACGGCAGCGCGGAGGCACGGCGGAGCGGCACCACGGCAGGGCTGCGGCGCGGGCGGCCACTGAGGGGCTGGGGGAACCGGAGGCCGGAGTCGGGGGCGTGTTGGGGTGCGGAGGGGGCGGCGGGGTGCGCCCGGCTCAGCTGGTGCGGCCCTTGGCGTCGAAACGCTTCATGCGCTCCAGGACGCCGTCCGAGGTCGGGTCGTGCAGTTCGTCGACGACGCGGCCGTCGGCGAGGAAGATCACCCGGTCCGCGTAGGACGCGGCGACCGGGTCGTGCGTGACCATCACGATCGTCTGGCCCAGCTCACGCACCGAGTTCCGCAGGAAGCCGAGGATCTCGGCGCCGGAGCGCGAGTCCAGGTTGCCGGTCGGCTCGTCGGCGAAGATGATCTCCGGCTTGCTCGCCAGGGCGCGGGCGACCGCCACACGCTGCTGCTGGCCGCCGGACAGCTGGTTCGGCCGGTGCGACAGCCGGTCGGCCAGCCCCACCGTGGCGATCACCTGGGCGAGCCACTGCTGGTCGGCCTTGCGACCGGCGATGTCCATCGGAAGGGTGATGTTCTCGGCGGCGGTGAGCGTCGGCAGCAGGTTGAACGCCTGGAAGATGAAGCCGATCTTGTCCCGGCGCAACTGGGTGAGCTGCTTGTCCTTGAGCGACGCCAGTTCCGTCTCACCGATCCGCGCCGACCCGGCGGAGACCGAGTCGAGCCCCGCCATGCAGTGCATCAGCGTGGACTTGCCGGAGCCCGACGGACCCATGATCGCCGTGTACTCCGCGCGCCGGAACTCGACCGAGACACCGTCCAGAGCGACGACCCGGGTCTCTCCCTCGCCGTAGACCTTGCTGAGGTCCGTGGCACGGGCCGCCACCATCGAGGTGCGGGAAGTGGTTCCGGTGGGGGTCACGGGGCGGCTCCTGAAGTGGGGTGAACGACGACTACTCCATCGTGACGGCCGGATCCGCTCCGGGGATCAGCCCAGACTGCTGTTCCGAGGGCAGTCCTGGGAGGGACCCGGGGGGTCCGCTGTACTACTTGCGGATGACACCGGGCCCTGAGGCCCGGTGTCATCCGCCGTCAGCGTGGTCCCGGTGACGGCGCGGCGGGACTCCGGGTGGTGTCCGGGAGGCTGTCGGGCGTGATCGATTTCGCGTCATATGCGAATGACGTGTGTGCGCCATGTGAAGGCCCGGGGGCTCGCGATCCACCCCCTCAAGGCCCACTTGAGGCTGCGTCAGGTACCCCTAAAATCAGACAACATGACGCGGATCGTGCCCTGTTCGGCCCAGTAACCCCGATACGCTCGTCCTGCGTCGAGACCCCGCCCCCGCCCGGATGGTGGAACGCAGACACGGCGAGCTTAAACCTCGCTGGCCTCATGGCCGTGCCGGTTCGAGTCCGGCTCCGGGCACCTCAAAAACTCCCGTGGGGCGCCCGTCAGAAGATCCTCCTCCGGCGGTACTCCGTCTCTTTTGCTAACCCATTACCCTTGAGGCAACGCCGTAACGCGCGGCCATGGAGGAGTGAGATGAGGAGCAGCAACCCGGTCTTCTCGCGGCGAGGCTTCAGCCGCGGGGACGGATACGCGGGCTTCGGCACGCAGCAGCAGGGCGCGGCCCCGCAGGGGTCGGGAAATCCGTACGCGCAGCAGGGAAACCCGAACGCGCCGCAGGGTGGTAACCCGTACGCGCAGGGCGGCAATCCTTACGCCACGGCGGACCAGCAGCAACTCACCCCCGAGCAGCTCCAGCAGATGTACCAGGCCCCGCCGGCCGGACCCGCGCAGACCGGGCGCATGACGATGGACGACGTCGTCATGCGCACGGGTATGACGCTGGGCACCGTGATCGTCGGTGCGATCGTCGCCTGGTCCGTGCTGCCGGTGAGTACCACCAGCTACGGCCTGGCGTTCGGCGCGGCGATCGTGGCGTTCGTGCTCGCCATGGTCCAGGCGTTCAAGCGGACGCCGGTCCCCGCGCTGATCATCGGCTACGCGATCTTCGAGGGCGTCTTCCTCGGCGTGATCAGCAAGATGTACAACCAGTACTGGTCCGGGGCTCCGGTCCAGGCGGTGCTGGGCACCATGGCGGTCTTCGTCGGCATGCTCATCGCCTACAAGACCCGGCTGATCCGCGTCACCGCGCGGTACCAGCGCATCGGCATGGCGGTCGCCATCGGCTTCGTGCTGCTGATGCTGGTGAACCTGCTGTTCGTCGCGTTCGGCGCCGCTCCCGAGGGCGGTCTGCGCAGCAGCGGCCCGCTGGGCATCATCGTCGGCATCATCGGCATCGGCCTGGGCGCGTTCTTCCTGTCGCTCGACTTCAAGCAGATCGAGGACGGCGTCCGCTACGGCGCACCGCAGAACGAGTCGTGGCTGGCCGCGTTCGGCCTGACGCTCTCGCTGGTGTGGATCTACCTGGAGATGCTGCGGCTGATCTCGATCCTCAGGGATTGATCCGGCGGTAGGACTCCGTACGAGCACCTCGTACCTGACGGGCCCCCAGGAGGCAGTGCCTCCTGGGGGCCCGTCGTCGTACGCCCGGGGCTACCGGAGATTGCGGGCTGCCCGCCTCAAGTCGTATTCGTGGACGATCGCCTTGGCATGTCCGTAGGACAGGTCGTGTTCGCTGCGGAGCCAGCTGACTTTCTCGTCGAAGCGGAGGAAGGCTGGGCCGTCATCGACTGCGCGGAGCCAGTCGCGTACCTCTCGGCCGGTGCAATGGGGGATGCGGGAGAGCAGGTTCCGGTGGGTTTCCTCGGAGAAGATCTGGGACATCGGCGCCTCCGGTATACGGTGTCCGGTCATCTCACCGTGCCTGACTGTTGGGGCGTTGGCAACCATCCATGGCAGGCGGATGTGAGTGCGTGGCCGGAACACACGCCCCCGGTACGCTCGCCGACATGCTCGACTGCACTCCTTTGCGCTCCGCCGTTGACCGATTGGCGAGCCGATTTCGCGCCCTGCCCCAGAGCCGGCTGCGCGGCGGGGCCGCCGAAACCGGCCTTGAGCTGGCACGATGGCTGGCCGCGGAAGCACAGCGGCTTGAATTCCCCGGCCGGGAACCGGCCTTGATCCCGGACGACGGTGCCTTCACCGTGGGCGACCAGATCGCGGTGGCCGGGAACGACCTGGCACTGGCGCTCGAACAGCGCCCGGAGCGCGGCGAGGTGCTCGAAGCGGCCCTCGTCCGTATCGACGGGGCCGCTCGGCGTTCGGGGGTCTGACGGATCCGACAGGTCTGACGGGTCGGAGGGGTCGGACGGGGCGGGTGCGCTCAGAGGGAGGCGACGACCCGGTCGGCCAGGATGAAGATGCTCTCGTCGCCGTAGGTGAACGTCAGGGCGTACGCGCCGCCCACGGCGGAGCCGCCGAGGAGGACGGGGACCTCACCGCGCTCCAGGGCCTCGGAGAGCTGGAGGGCGGTCTCACGGTGGCCCGGGGTCATGCAGAGCGTGGTGCCGTCCGCGAAGACGTACACGTCCAGCGTGCCGAGCGGGCCCGGGCGGACGTCGGAGAGCGGTATGCGGCCCTCGGCGAGGTCGGTGAGGCGCTCGGCGGTCTGGTCCGGGTTGGCGACGACGGAGGGGCTGGGGGCGCTGTGCAGATCCGGGAAGTCCGGGTAGTCGGCGTGGTCCTGCGCCGCCGAGGGGTGCGGGAAGAAGCCCGGCGCCGGGAGGGCGAGCTCGGACTCCAGCCCGGCCAGATCGGACTGCCGGGGCAGGAACGGCAGCACCGTCGGGATCTCGTACTCGGCGTAGTCGGTGCCCGCGGCGGGCATGCCGCCACGGAAGAACGAGGTGTCCGCGGACTCGCGGGCTTCCTGCTCGGCCCAGAAGGCCCGCGCCTCGGCGAGCTCACGCTCCCGCTCGTCGGCGAGCGCGTCCGCGACGGCGGCGCGTATCTCGTCGGCGGGAACCGGCCGGGCAGCCGGTACGGCGGCGGTGCCGGCGAGCGCGAGATCCCCGCGCAGGGCGGCGAGCTCACGGCGCAGGCCGCGGGCGGACAGCAGGGCGGCGGAACCTAGGGCCACGGCGATGACCGCGACCACCAGCAGGATGGAGAACAGGGCGCTCACAGACGTACTCCCGACTGACGTGATCCCGAGCGATGCCCACTGGAGAGTGGACGAAACATCCCCCACACATCACTGTGCCTGTAAACCTCTCCCCTTCGCAGTGCGGAACGTCACGAAATGGACGGGTCTGAGGTCCTGGGCCATCCGGGTGATGCCGCCCTGACCTGCGAAAACGAGCCGCCCCCGGGCTCGTATAACAACCCGGGGGCGGTTCGATTGCGACTTAGATCACACGCCGTGACGGCGAAAGAGTTACGAGTGGATCAGCTCAGGCGCTCGATGACCATCGCCATGCCCTGGCCGCCGCCGACGCACATCGTCTCCAGGCCGAACTGCTTGTCGTGGAACTGCAGCGAGTTGATCAGCGTGCCGGTGATGCGGGCGCCGGTCATGCCGAACGGGTGGCCCACGGCGATCGCGCCGCCGTTGATGTTCAGCCGGTCAAGGTCCACGCCGAGGTCGCGGTAGGACGGGATGACCTGCGCGGCGAACGCCTCGTTGATCTCGACCAGGTCGATGTCGCCGATGCCCAGGCCGGCCCGCTTGAGCGCCTGCTTCGACGCCTCGACCGGGCCGTAGCCCATGATCTCGGGGGAGAGGCCGGAGACACCGGTGGAGACGACGCGGGCGAGCGGGGTGATGCCCAGCTCGCGGGCCTTCACGTCGGACATGACCACGAGGGCCGCGGCGCCGTCGTTGAGCGGGCAGCAGTTGCCCGCGGTGACCGTGCCGTCGGGGCGGAAGACCGGCTTGAGGCCCTGGACGCCCTCCAGCGTGACGCCCGCGCGCGGGCCGTCGTCCTGGGAGACGACCGTGCCGTCCGGCAGCGTGACCGGGGTGATCTCGCGCTCCCAGAAGCCGTTCTTGATGGCGGCCTCGGCGAGGTTCTGGGACCGTACGCCGAACTCGTCCTGGTCGGCGCGGGTGACACCCTTGATCGCGGCGAGGTTCTCGGCGGTCTGGCCCATCGAGATGTACGCGTCCGGGATCAGCCCGTCCTCGCGCGGGTCGTGCCACTCGCCGCCGCCCTTCTCGGCGCGGCCCAGCGTGCGCAGCTCGGCGTCGGCGAAGAGCGGGTTCTTGGTGTCCGGCAGGCCGTCGGAGCTGCCTTTGATGCTGCGCGAGACCATCTCGACACCGGCCGAGACGAAGATGTCGCCCTCGCCGGCCTTGATGGCGTGCATCGCCATCCGGGTCGTCTGGAGCGACGACGAACAGTAACGGGTGACCGTGCAGCCCGGCAGGTGGTCCATGCCCATCTGCACGGCCACGATGCGGCCGAGGTTGTAGCCCTGCTCGCCGCCGGGCAGACCGCAGCCGAGCATCAGGTCGTCGATCTGCCGCGGGTCCAGCTCCGGGACCTTCGCGAGCGCGGCCTGGATGATCGTGGCGGTCAGGTCGTCCGGGCGCAGATCCTTGAGGGATCCCTTGAAGGCGCGTCCGATGGGGGATCGGGCGGCTGAGACGATCACGGCTTCGGGCATCGCGACACACACTCCTCGTCGAGGCGGCAGGACTCTCTGGGAAGTTACCTGCACGTATCGCGAGGAGTCACGGGCTGTGGGCTGTGACACGGGACTCTTTCTGAGCGCGCGCTTAGCCCAGCCCCCTCCGTACTCGCTCCGGCCGGTGCGTGGGCGCCGGCCGGAGCGGCTCCGTCAGCTCCGTCAGGCCGACGACGGCTGGCTGGACGCCGGTTCGGCCGTGTGCGGCAGCCGCTGGCGGCGGCGGTGCTTGAGCAGCGCCCAGCGGCCGCGGGGCCCGGCCACGGTGTGCATCGCCGCGACGACCTCGGTGCCGCCCTCGGACGCGGCCTCCACGGCGGCCTGCGCCACCGGCAGGAAGCTCTCGCCGCGCTGCGCGTCCGGATGCTCGTCCGCCTCGGGCCACACGCCCAGGGAGGCACACAGCGTCGGGAGCATCGCCATGGCCGCCGTCGCGTACCCCTCCGCGGAGGGGTGGTAGTTGTCCGGGCCGAACATCTCCCGGGGATGGGCCTCGAACTCCGGTCCGAGCAGATCGCCCAGCGAGACCGAACGGCCGCCGAGCCCGACCACCCCTATGGTCTGCGCGGCGGCCAGCTGGCGGCTCATCCGGCGCGCCAGCCAGCGCAGCGGCTGGTACACCGGCTCCACGGAGCCCAGGTCGGGACAGGTACCGACGATCACCTCGCTGCCCGCCTCGCGCAGCCGGCGGACCGCGTCCGACAGCAGCCGGACGGACTTGGCGGGCGGCATCCGGTGCGTCACGTCGTTCGCGCCGATCATGATCACGCAGACGTCCGGGGGCGGTGCGCCCACGTCGAGCAGCAGCGCGACCTGGCGCGCCAGGTCGCTGGACTGCGCCCCGGGATTCGCCACGTTGACCAGGGTGACGGGCCGCTCCGCGACCGCCGCGAGCCCGGAGGCGAGCAGCGCGCCCGGGGTCTCGCGCGCCCGGTGCACGCCCTGCCCCGCCGCCGTCGAGTCGCCGAGGAAGCCGAGCCGGAGCGGAACTTCACCCGTACGGTGCGAAAAAGCCGACCCGTATCTTCCGTCGGCGCGCGGCGGTACGTCGTCGGAGCCGCCGACCGTCCGTTTGGCCAGGCTCACCTCGGCCAGCAGTACCCCCACGGCCGCCCCGCCGAGCAGACTGATCCCGCCGCCGCCGTATGCGGCCGCGGTCGCGATCCGCCGTGCCACCCTCGCCCTCGACATCGAGCCCGCTCACCTCCCGTGCTTTTGTGCGTACAACACCTTGTTGCCCCGTGACACGCCCACTGCAACGTGCCGTAGTGGTGATCGATCGACATTAGGGGGGAGGAGGGGAGAAGCGATCGAGGCACGGACGAGCTGAGAGTCGGCGCGTTAGGCCATAGGCTTGCCGCACATTCACGGAGAACCCGGAGACAATGGTGCAGTTCCACGACTCGATGATCAGCCTCGTCGGCAACACCCCGCTGGTGCGGCTCAACAACGTGACCGAGGGCATCCAGGCGACCGTCCTGGCCAAGGTCGAGTACTTCAACCCCGGAGGCTCGGTCAAGGACCGCATCGCGGTCCGGATGATCGAGGCCGCGGAGCAGAGCGGTGAGCTGAAGCCCGGCGGCACGATCGTCGAGCCGACCTCCGGCAACACCGGTGTCGGCCTCGCGATCGTCGCCCAGCAGAAGGGCTACCACTGCATCTTCGTCTGCCCGGACAAGGTGTCGCTCGACAAGATCAACGTACTGCGGGCGTACGGCGCGGAGGTCGTGGTCTGTCCGACCGCCGTCGACCCCGACCACCCGGAGTCGTACTACAACGTCTCCGACCGGCTGGTGCGCGAGACCCCCAACGCGTGGAAGCCGGACCAGTACAGCAACCCGAACAACCCGCTGTCGCACTACCACTCCACCGGCCCCGAGCTGTGGGAGCAGACGGAGGGGCGGATCACGCACTTCGTCGCGGGCGTCGGCACCGGCGGCACCATCTCCGGCACCGGCCGCTACCTCAAGGACGCCAGCGAGGGCCGCGTCCAGGTCATCGGCGCCGACCCCGAGGGTTCGGTGTACTCCGGCGGCTCCGGGCGTCCGTACCTGGTCGAGGGCGTCGGTGAGGACTTCTGGCCGACCGCCTACGACCGTGAGGTCGCGGACGGCATCGTCGCCGTGTCCGACAAGGACTCCTTCCAGATGACCCGCCGCCTCGCCAAGGAGGAGGGGCTGCTCGTCGGCGGCTCCTGCGGCATGGCGGTCGTCGCGGCGCTGCGCGTCGCGGAGAAGCTCGGCCCGGACGACGTCGTCGTCGTCCTGCTGCCGGACTCCGGCCGCGGCTACATGTCGAAGATCTTCAGCGACGAGTGGATGGCCTCGCACGGCTTCCTCGACGAGGGCACCGGCCAGGCCAGCGTCGCCGACGTGCTGGAGCACAAGGGCGGCGGCATCCCGCAGCTCCTGCACATGCACCCGGAGGAGACCGTCGGCGAGGCGATCGACGTGCTCCGCGAGTACGGCGTCTCCCAGATGCCGATCGTGAAGCCGGGCGCCGGTCACCCGGACGTGATGGCGGCCGAGGTCATCGGCTCCGTCATGGAACGCGACCTCCTGGACGCGCTGTTCGCCAAGCGCGCCACGCTGGGCGACCCGCTGGAGAAGCACATGAGCGGCCCGCTGCCGCAGGTCGGCTCCGGCGAGCCGGTCTCCGACCTGATGAAGGTCCTGGGCACCAAGTCCGACGCGGCGATCGTCCTCGTCGAGGGTAAGCCGACCGGCGTCGTGAGCCGCCAGGACCTGCTCGCCTTCCTGGCCAAGTAACCGACGGAGCCCCGGCGCCCGTCCGGCCCGGCATGATGCGGCCCCCCTGCCCGGACCGGGCAGGGGGGCCGTTCCGGCTGTTCATCCAGGGATTCGAAAGTGCTACACCGGCGTCACGCGGCCGCAGCACGCGCTTAACACGGGTCGGGCACATTGGTGTTCGCCGGGAAGAGAAGCCCGGCGACACAGGATGTGGCACCCAGGAACTCCGGAGCGGCTCCCGGACCTCTGAGGTGACCCTCCCTGGACGTGATGTCTGGTCCTGACCCGGCCCACGTCCGATGCGGGGACCGCCGTCGTCCCGCCCCCCGGGTGACCGGGGGTGCGGCGGTCCCCGCTCCCATTTCTTCCGCGGGTTCCCGGGTTCCCTGCGCCGTCCGCCCGGCTTCCCGTTTGCGCGTCTGCCCTGCCGCCCGGCTTTCCGGCGCGGGCCGGCGATTACTCCCAGTCGCCGTCGGACTTCCGGCGGCGCTCGCCGCGTTCGCCCGTGAAGATGTGGCCGAGGGACTGGGCGACGTTCACGCCCACGATGCCGGCCCAGGTGATGAACAGTCCGGCGGTCCCCGCGTTGACCACACCGATCGCGGAGAGCGGGATCGCGGCGATCATCGTGAAGCCGGCGAAGCCGTAACGGGCGAAGCGCGCGTTGGGCTCCGGCGTGCCGGGGCTGCGGCCGGCCCGGGCGAAGGAGGTCTGCTGCTCGGCCAGTTGGCGGCGGACCCGCTGCTCGACATGGCTGTCGAGGCGCTGGTCCACTTTCTCCATGAACGAGTCGACCAGTTCCGACTCGTACTCCGCACCGAGGTCCTTGCGGGCCTGAAGGGTGGCGGCGAGTTCTTTTTTGAGTTCCGGGTCGCGGGCGTCCATGACGCCACCGTACGGAGCCCGGCGGCGTCAGGCACTGGGGGAAACCCCCGATTCTTTTCGGGGGTGCCCCCTCCCAGCGGGCGATGCGTAGAGTCGCGGTGCTACTGCGCTGCGAGCGCCGTCGAGCCCGGTCCAGCCCGGACGAGCCCGGTCGAGCCCGCCGGGCTCGGCTCTCGGCTCTCGGATAGAGACATTCAGAGGAGCACACCCGTGCCGCTGTCACCCGTCCCCTCCTTGCTGACGGCCCTCACCGCGTCCGACGGCGCGGACCGGCCCGATGCCGTGACCGTCGCGGGGCGGTCCTGCTCGTACGAGGAGCTGCTCGGCGCGGCGGGCGCGGTCGCGGCGCGGGTGACGGGGGCGCCGGCGTTCGCGGTGCGGGCGACGGCGTCGCTGGAGACGGTGGCCGCCGTGGTGGGCGGGCTGCTGGCCGGAGTGCCCGTGGTCCCGGTGCCGCCGGACTCCGGGCCGTCCGAACAGAACCACATCCTGGGGGATTCGGGCGCGGCGCTGCTCCCCGTCGACTTCGACGAGCGCGCTGGCTGGAGCGGCCCGGAGCCGGGGCCGAAGGAAGCCGCGCTCATCCTCTACACCTCGGGAACGACGGGCTCGCCGAAGGGCGTCGTGGTCTCGCGCGGCGCGATCGCCACCGACCTCGACGCGCTCGCCGGGGCCTGGGAGTGGACCGCCGGGGACACCCTGGTGCACGGCCTGCCGCTGTTCCATGTGCACGGCCTGGTGCTGGGCGTGCTCGGCGCGCTGCGCACCGGCAGCCGGCTGGTGCACACCGGACGGCCGACACCGCAGGCCTACGCGGCGGCCGGCGGCAGCCTCTACTTCGGCGTGCCGACGGTCTGGTCGCGGGTGGTGCGCGACCCCGCCGCCGCGCGGGCGCTGACCGGCGCCCGGCTGCTCGTCTCGGGCAGCGCCCCGCTCCCCGCGCCCGTCTTCCGGGACCTGGAGACGCTCACCGGGCAGCGTCCCGTGGAGCGGTACGGGATGACGGAGACGCTGATCACGATCAGCACGCGGGCGGCCGGTGAACGCCGCCCCGGCTCGGTCGGGCTGCCGCTGCCGGGAGTGGAGACCCGGCTGGTGGACGAGGACGGCGGGCCCGTCCCGTACGACGGGTCCACGGTCGGCGAGCTGCAGATCCGTTCCGGCACGCTCTTCGACGGCTACCTCGGCCGTACGGAGGCCACCGCCGCCTCGTACACCGCCGACGGCTGGTTCCGCACCGGTGACATGGCGATGGCGGAGCCGGACGGCATGCACCGGATCGTCGGCCGCGCCTCGACCGACCTCATCAAGTCCGGCGGCTACCGCATCGGCGCGGGCGAGGTGGAGAACGCGCTGCTCGACCACCCCGCGGTCCGGGAGGCGGCGGTGGTGGGCGCACCGCACGAGGACCTGGGCCAGGAGATCGTCGCCTTCGTCGTCGCGGACGGGGTGACCGAGGCCGAACTGATGGACTTCGTCGCCGGGCATCTGTCGGTGCACAAGCGGCCGCGCAAGGTCCGGTTCCTGGACGAGCTGCCGCGGAACGCGATGGGCAAGCCGCAGAAGGGGCGGCTGCCTCCGGTGTAGGCGCCATGCGTGGCCGCGCAGGCGGCCGGTTCCGGTGCGTCCGGTGGACACTCCTTGCCAATGCTGCATGGATTCATGCAGAGTCAACGACGACTGAATAGGCCAGGAGGACGTTGATGGGTACGACGGAGGACGGGGGCGACGCCGAGGAGGCGGGCGCCGGCGTCGGTGCGGGCCTGGGCGCGGTTCCGGGTGCGGGCCTGGGAGCAGGTGCCGGTGAGGGTGCGGCCGAGGGCGCTTCGGCGCGGCTGCTGAAGCTGTTCGAGTCGCACCGGCTGACCCCGACGCAGCGCCGGATCGCCCACTGCCTGGTGCGCCGGTCGGCCGACGCGCCGTTCCTGTCCAGCGTCGAGGTCGCCGAGCTCGCCGGCGTCAGCCAGCCGTCCGTCACCCGCTTCGCCGTCGCGCTCGGCTTCGACGGCTACCCGGCGCTCCGCCGCCACCTGCGCGAGGTCGCGCCGGTACGGCCCGGCCCCGAGGCCGCCCCGTACAACGAGTACCAGCAGGCCGTGCACGCCGAGATCGAGAACCTCCGGCACCTCGCCGCCCTCCTCGCCGACCCCGCGCCCGTCGCCCGCGCCGGCGCGGTGCTCGCCGCGTCCCGGCCGCTGCCCGTCCTCGGCCTGCGCGCGGCGGGCGCGCAGGCGCGCGGCTTCGCGTACTTCGCCGCGAAGGTCCACCCCGACGTCCGGCTGCTCGACGAGGGCGGCACGATGTTCGCCGACCGCGTCGACGGCGCGGTACGGGCGGGCGCGAGCGCGCTGCTCTGCTTCGCGCTGCCACGGCATCCCCGCGAGGTCGTCGAGGCCCTGACGTACGCGCGCCACGCCGGTCTGACGGTCGTCACGGTCGCCGACAGCGCCTTCGCCCCGGTCGCCGCCTGCTCCGACCTGCTGCTGCCTGCCGCGGTGGGTACCGGGCTCGCCTTCGACACGGCGTGCGCCCCGATGCTGCTCGGACGCGTCCTGCTGGAGTCGATGTGCGACCACCTGCCGGACGCCCAGGCGAGCCTGGAGGAGTTCGACGCGCGGGCGGCGGCGCGGGGGCTGTTCACCGACTGAACCGGGACCGAACCGTCCCGTTGTTCCTCCGACCGCATTCCTCATGAAATTCTGAGGATCGCTGACTACCCTCCCGTGCAACTGGACACGGTGCATCGGAGGAGGACGGTCGTGGCACGCGGGGCTTACACGCTGGCTCGGGTGGGGGTGCTGGTGCGGGCCGCTGCGCGCTGGCTGTTTTGGCTGGGTGCGCTGGCCGCCGTGGGAGGCGTGTTCGTCCCCGGCCTGACCGGCCGCCGGATCGGGATACTCGGCGGCGCCGCCCTCTTCATCGTCGCGGCGGTCCTCGCTTTCGCGGTACGGCGCGGGCGCTACGTCGCGCTGGGCGCGGACGCCACGCGCGCCGGCAAGTCCGTCTTCCTGCAGGACCGCCGGGTGACGGCGCGGATCTGGGTCCGCGGCCACCGGTGGTGGCTGCTCGCGGCGTTCGCTCTTGCCGCGGCGTCCACGCTGGTCGCTTCTTCCGCGGGGGGAATGCTGCTGGCGGGGGCCGGGGCGGGACTCTGGGTGAAGTCGCTGTGGTTCGAGCGGCTGGAGCGGTCGCGGGACGTGCGGTATTGGGTGCGGCCGGAGTCGTCGGCGGCGGCGTACGAGACGACGGGGTTCTTGGCGGGGCGGTAGTTCACGGGCCGGGTCGGGGGCCGGGTCCTGCGGTGCGGGGCTTCGGAATCGACTGTTTACGGTCCCCCAGCCTTCGGCCGGGGGTGCCCCCAGAGGCTCACACATAGCTCGGCAGCATTTCGCAACCCCACCCCTCCGGCCCCGACCCCCCCAACCCCACCCGACCCTCCGAGCGTGGCCCCGTGCGGGTTCGGCGCCAGCTCGGGCCCCTGCCCTGCGGACCCCGTCCCACCCTTCTACGCGCCGTAGTGCGCCGGGCAGTGGCAGCCTGAGCCCCCGCCCCCGCGGCCCCCGAACACCTGACGGCCGATCGCGGCAGCGTCTCGGTCCCCGCCCCGCGGGCCCCGTCGCCCACCTTCCCGTGGGATCGGGTCCCGCCGGTGGGCGGGAAGGGCGGGTGGGGAAAAGCCCGCCGCAGGCGCAACAGTGCCGCCGGCGCTGGTGTACCCGTACCCCTGCCGGAGGCGCGTGGCGGAACAGCGCCGGGGGTGCCCCGTGGGCTCAGGGCCTGCTGAGGCCGGTCAGGGCCTCGCTCTCGTTCGAGCCGCTCTCCGTGAGGAGGCTCTCCACGGTCTGGGCCGCGCGCACCCGCGCGAACGTCACTGAGCCGTCCGCGGACGCGTGGTAGCCGTGGATGGCCGGGCGGGGGAGGGAGTTGTAGGCGAAGTGGTTGGAGAAGTAGTAGGCGCCGGTGTCGAGGAGGGCGACGAGGTCGCCTGCTTCGAGGAGGGGGAGGGGGCGGGCCTGGGCGAGGAGGTCGCCGGCGAAGCAGCAGGGGCCGGCCACGTCCTGGACGACGGGGTCGCCGCCCTTGGGGCGGCCCTTGGCGTCGAGGGCCTCGACGCGCAGCGGCCACGCGTCGGGGACGAAGACCGTACGGGTGGCGAGCTGTGCGCCCGCGTGGGTGATCGCGATGGGCCGGCCGCCGGCCGACTTGGCGTATTCGACGCGGGCCAGCACCGTGCCGGCCTTGGCGAGCAGTGAGCGCCCGAACTCGGTGACGATCGTGTAGCGGCCGTCGAAGAGGCCGGGGACGGTGGTGCGCAGCAGCCGCGCGTAGTCGTGGAAGGTGGGCGTGACCTCGTCGGAGGTGAAGTTGACGGGGAGGCCGCCGCCGATGTCGAGGGTGGTGATCTGCCGGCGGCCGGCGGCCGTGTTGATGCGCTCGGCCAGGTCGTGGGCGGCCCGGACGCCCGCCGCCATGAGGTCGAGCGGTACGCCCTGGGAGCCGGTGTGGGTGTGCAGCCGGTTGAGCCAGGGGCGGTCGGCGTAGGCGCGCAGGATCCACTCCTCGGTGCCGGTGTCGCGCAGCGCGACGCCGAACTTCGAGGTGGCGGTCGCGGTGCTCATGGCGCCGATGCTGCCGCCGCCGATCTGCGGATTGACCCGCAGGCCGATGGGGGACGTGGTGGGGGCCGCGGTGACCAGCGTGTCGAGGCGGCCGAGTTCCTGCGGGTTGTCGGCGTTGACGGCGATGCCGAGGGCGAGTGCTTCGCGGAGTTCGGCGACGGTCTTGGCGGGGGAGTCCAGGACGATGCGGTCGGCCGGGAGGCCCGCGGCGCGGGCGATGGCGAGTTCGCCGGGGCTGGCGACCTCGGCGCCGAGGCCGAGGCCGTTGAGCAGCCGCAGGACCGGGACGAGCGCGGCGGCCTTGACGGCGAAGGTGTGGGTGACGGTCACGCCCGGGGTGGCGAAGGCCTCCTGGAGGGCGGCCGCGGCTTCGTGGATACCGGTGACGTCGAGGAGCCCGATGACCGGGTTGTCCGGAGTGAGTAGATTCTGATCCACTGCCGCGCGCAGCGCGTGGCCCCGTCGTGCTGTCGCGTTCGGCGTCATGCCGGCCATCCCATCACCCGGTATGGGGCAATGCCACCCCACCCTGTTGACTAGATGTATTCAGCAGGACAGGATGTGAATGGATAGATCCATCGATGTACAGAGGGAGGCCGGGCCGATGTCGGGACCGAGGATCGTGCGGGCGCCGCGCGGTACGGAACTGAGCACTCAGGGTTGGCAGCAGGAAGCCGCGCTGCGGATGCTCCAGAACAACCTCGACCCGGAGGTCGCCGAGCACCCCGAGAAGCTGGTCGTCTACGGAGGCACCGGGAAGGCCGCGCGCGACTGGCGGTCGTTCGACGCCATGATCCGCACCCTGCAGACGCTGAAGCAGGACGAGACGATGCTCGTCCAGTCCGGCCGTCCCGTCGGCGTGATGCAGACGCACGAGTGGGCGCCGCGGGTGCTCATCGCCAACTCCAACCTGGTCGGCGACTGGGCCAACTGGGAGGAGTTCCGCCGCCTGGAGGCGCTGGGCCTGACCATGTACGGCCAGATGACGGCCGGCTCGTGGATCTACATCGGTACCCAGGGCATCCTGCAGGGCACCTACGAGACGTTCGCCGCGGTCGCCGCCAAGAAGTTCGGCGGCACGCTGGCCGGGACCATCACGCTGACCGCCGGGCTCGGCGGCATGGGCGGCGCGCAGCCGCTGGCCGTCACCATGAACGGTGGCGTCGTGATCTGTATCGACGTGGACCCGCGCGCGATCTCGCGCCGTATCGAGCACCGCTACCTGGACGTCAGGGCCGACTCCCTGGCGCACGCGATGCAGCTCGCCACCGAGGCCCGCGACAAGCGCGAGCCGCTGTCGATCGGGCTGCTGGGCAACGCCGCCGAGCTGCTGCCGCAGATGCTCGCCGAGGGCGCGCCCATCGACATCGTCACCGACCAGACCTCCGCGCACGACCCGCTGGCCTATCTGCCGGTCGGCATCGCGTTCGACGAGATGGCCACGTACGCGGCCGAGAAGCCCGCCGACTTCACGCTGCGGGCCCGTGAGTCGATGGCCCGGCACGTCGAGGCGATGGTCGGCTTCATGGACGCCGGCGCCGAGGTCTTCGACTACGGCAACTCGATCCGCGGTGAGGCACAGCTCGCCGGGTACGACCGGGCGTTCGACTTCCCCGGGTTCGTGCCCGCCTACATCCGGCCGCTGTTCTGCGAGGGCAAGGGCCCGTTCCGCTGGGCGGCACTGTCCGGCGAGGCGTCCGACATCCACAAGACGGACAAGGCGATCCTCGAGCTGTTCCCCGAGAACGAGTCGCTGCACCGCTGGATCAAGCTGGCGCAGGACAAGGTCCACTTCCAGGGCCTGCCCGCCCGGATCTGCTGGCTCGGCTACGGCGAGCGCGACAAGGCGGGCGAGCGCTTCAACGACATGGTCGCCAGCGGTGAGCTGGCCGCGCCTGTCGTCATCGGCCGCGACCACCTGGACTGCGGCTCGGTGGCCTCGCCGTACCGCGAGACCGAGGCGATGCTCGACGGCTCCGACGCCATCGCCGACTGGCCGCTCCTCAACGCCATGGTCAACGTCGCCTCCGGCGCCTCCTGGGTCTCCATCCACCACGGTGGCGGCGTCGGCATGGGCCGTTCCCTGCACGCGGGACAGGTCACGGTCGCGGACGGCACCGAGCTCGCGGGCGAGAAGATCCGCCGGGTGCTGACGAACGACCCGGGCATGGGCGTCATCCGGCACGTCGACGCGGGCTACGACCGCGCCGACGAGATCGCCGACGAGCGCGGTGTGCGGATCCCGATGCGCGAGGGCGACTCCGAGTGAGTTTCCACAGCATGTGGACGGAGCTGCTGCCGATCGGCCGCAGCTCCGTCTCCGGGGGATACCGCCGCTACGCCTGGAGCGGCGCCGACCTGGACTGCCGGGCGTGGTTCCGGGCGCAGGCGGAAGGCCGCGGCCTGACGTACGAGGTCGACCGCAACGGCAACCAGTGGGCCTGGCTGGGCGACCCGGCCGCCGGTGACGCCGTCGTCACCGGCTCGCACCTGGACTCCGTACCGGACGGCGGCGCCTTCGACGGGCCGCTGGGCGTCGTCTCGTCCTTCGCGGCGCTCGACGAACTGCGCGAGCGCGGTGCGGCGTTCGGCAAGCCGCTGGCCATCGTCAACTTCGGTGACGAGGAGGGCGCCCGGTTCGGGCTCGCCTGCGTCGGATCGCGGCTGGCCGCCGGGCAGCTCACCAAGGACAAGGCGTACGCACTGCGCGACGCGGACGGCGTCAGCCTGCCGCAGGCCATGGAGCAGGCCGGTTACGACCCGGCCGGCATCGGCCCGGACCCGGAGCGGCTCGCCCGCATCGGCGCGTTCGTGGAACTCCACGTCGAGCAGGGCCGGGCGCTGGACCTGAGCGGTGACGCCGTCGGCATCGCGTCCGCGATCTGGCCGCACGGCCGCTGGCGGTTCGACTTCCACGGCGAGGCCAACCACGCGGGCACCACCCGCCTGGAGGACCGCCGCGACCCGATGCTCAACTACGCCGACACGGTGCTGGCCGCCCGCCGGGAGGCCCAGGCCGCCGGGGCGCTGGCCACCTTCGGCAAGGTGAGCGTCGAGCCCAACGGCGTCAACGCCATCGCCTCGCTGGTGCGCGGTTGGCTCGACTCCCGGGCCGCCGACCAGGAGACGCTGGACCGGGTGGTGGCCGGGATCGAGGCCGCCGCGGCCGAGCGGGGGGCCCGCGACGGCATCGACGTCCGCGTCACCCGTGAGTCGTTCACCTCGGTCGTCGAGTTCGAGCACGCGCTGCGCGACGAGGTCGCGAAGCTGCTCGGCGGCGTCGTCCCGGTGCTGCCGACCGGCGCGGGACACGACGCCGGGATCCTGTCGGCGAGTGCCCCGACCGCCATGCTGTTCGTACGCAACCCCACCGGCGTCTCGCACTCACCCGCCGAGACCGCCGCCGAGGACGACTGCCTCGCCGGGGTGACCGCGCTCGCCGACGTACTGGAAGGTCTCGCGTGCAGCTGACGTACTGGACGGAACACGCCTGGCTCAACGGGGTCGTCGAGCCGGGCGTGGCGATCGACACGGCCGGTGGCCGCATCACCGGCGTCAGGACCGGGGTCGACACGCCACCTCCCGGTGCCGTCGCGCTGCGCGGATTCACCCTGCCGGGACTGGCCAACGCGCACTCGCACGCCTTCCACCGGGCGCTGCGCGGCACCGTCCAGGTCGGGTCCGGCACCTTCTGGACCTGGCGCGAGATCATGTACTCGATCGCGGCGGAGCTCGACCCCGACACCTACTACGCGCTCGCGCGGGCGGTGTACGCGGAGATGGCGCTGGCCGGCATCACCTGCGTCGGTGAGTTCCACTATCTGCACCACGGTCCCGGCGGCACACCGTACGACGACCCCAACGCCATGGGCGAGGCCCTGATCGCCGCCGCGGGCGAGGCGGGCATCCGGATCACGCTGCTGGACACCGCTTACTTCTCGTCCGGATTCGGCGCGCCCCCCGACCGGCACCAGGTGCGGTTCGCCGACGCGGGCCCCGACGCCTGGGCGGAGCGCGCCGACGCCCTCAAGGACCGCGACCACGTCCGGATCGGCGCGGCGATCCACTCGGTGCGCGCCGTGCCGCCGGCCGGGATCGCCAGGGCGGCGGAGTGGGCGGCGGCGCGGCAGGCCCCGCTGCACGTCCATCTGTCGGAGCAGCCGGCCGAGAACGAGGCCTGTCTGAAGGCCCACGGCCGCACACCGACACGGCTGCTCGCGGACCACGGGGCGCTGGGCCCCCGGACCTCCGCCGTGCACGCCACGCACCTCACCGGTGCGGACATCCGGCTGCTCGGCGACAGCGGCACGGTCGTCTGCATGTGCCCCACCACCGAACGCGACCTCGCCGACGGCATCGGCCCGGCGCGCGAGGTCCAGCTCGCCGGCAGCCCGCTGTCGCTCGGCAGCGACAGTCACGCCGTCATCGACCTGCTCGAAGAAGCCCGCGCCATGGAACTCGACGAGCGGCTGCGCACCCGCACCCGCGGGCACTGGACCGCGGCCCAACTGCTGCGGGCCGCCACCGCGGACGGCCATGCCTCGCTCGGCTGGGCGGACGCCGGTCAGCTGGAGACGGGCGCGCTCGCCGACTTCACCACCGTCGCCCTGGACTCGGTCCGCACCGCCGGCACGCTGCCGCGCCTCGCCGCGGAGACGGCCGTTTACGCCGCGACGGCCACGGACGTACGGCACACCGTGGTGGGCGGGCGGCACATCGTCCGGGACGGTGTCCACCAGCTGGTGCCGGACGTGCCGGCCGCGATGGGCGCGGCCGTCGCCCGTCTGCGCCGTTCCTGATTTCTCCCCCAGCTACCGCTGGGAGGTGCCCCCAGACCCACGGAGATCGCGCGATGCCCACGACCCTCATCACCAACATCGGCAGCCTGGTCACCAACGACCCGTCCCTCGGCACCGGGCCGCTCGGGCTGGTCGCGGACGCGGCGGTGGTCATGGCCGACGGCCTGATCGCCTGGGTCGGCCCGGCGGAGCGGGCGCCCGGCGCCGACGAGGTGTACGACGCGGGGGGCCGGGCGGCGCTGCCCGGATTCGTCGACTCGCACTCGCATCTGGTGTTCGGCGGTGACCGCACCCAGGAGTTCAACGCCCGGATGTCCGGCACGCTGTACACCGCCGGCGGCATCAGGACCACGGTCGCCGCGACCCGCGCCGCCAGTGACGCCGAGCTGGACGCCAACGTGGCCCGCTATGTGGCCGAGGCGCGGCGGCAGGGCACCACGACCATCGAGACGAAGTCCGGCTACGGGCTGACCCCGGAGGACGAGGCCCGCAGTCTGCGCATCGCCGCCGCGCACACCCCGGAGACCACCTACCTGGGCGCGCACATCGTCGCGCCGGAGTACGCGGACGACCCGGCCGGCTACGTCGACCTGGTCACCGGGCCGATGCTGGAGGCCTGCGCGCCGCACGCCCGCTGGGTGGACGTGTTCTGCGAGAAGGGGGCGTTCGACGGCGACCAGGCGCGGGCGGTCCTCACCGCGGGCGCCCGGGCCGGACTGATCCCGCGGGTGCACGCGAACCAGCTGACCTACGGGCCCGGCGTGCAGCTGGCGGTCGAGCTGGGGGCGGCGTCCGCCGACCACTGCACGCATCTGACGGACGCGGACGTCGACGCGCTCGCGTCCAGCGGTGGTGTGACCGTCGCGACGCTGCTGCCCGGCGCCGAGTTCTCCACCCGCGCCACCTACCCCGACGCCCGCCGGCTGATCGACGCGGGCGCGGTGGTGGCGCTGTCCACGGACTGCAATCCGGGGTCGAGCTTCACCAGCTCGATGCCGTTCTGCATCGCCGTCGCCGTACGGGACATGCGGATGACGCCCGACGAGGCGGTCGCGGCCGCGACGCTCGGTGGCGCGCGGGCGCTGCGCAGGGACGACGTCGGAAGGATCACGGCGGGGGCGCGAGCTGATCTGATGCTGCTCGACGCCCCCAGCCATGTACATCTGGCCTACCGGCCCGGTGTGCCGCTGGTCAGCCGGGTGTGGCAGGGCGGGGTCCGCGCCGCCTGACCCGTGGCCGGGCGGCGCTCACCGTCACTCCTCGACGAGCAGCCCGCGCCGCAGGCGCGCCAGTGTCCGGGAGAGCAGGCGCGAGACGTGCATCTGTGAGATGCCGAGCTCCTCGCCGATCTCCGACTGGGTGAGGTTGCCGGTGAAGCGCAGCGAGAGGATCTTGCGGTCACGCGCCGGGAGCTCGGCGATCAGCGGCTTCAGGGACTCGATGTACTCGATGCCTTCGAGGTCGTGGTCCTCGTAGCCGATGCGGTCGGTCAGCGCGCCCTCGGAGTCGTCCTCGTCGGGCTGGGCGTCGAGCGAGCTCGCGGTGTACGCGTTGCTCGCGGCCATGCCCTCGATGACCTCTTCCGCGGTGATCCGCAGCCGGGCGGCCAGCTCGGCCACGTTCGGCGAGCGGTCCAGCTGCTGGGCCAGCTCGTCGCCGGCCTTGGCCAGGTCGAGCCGTAGCTCCTGCAGCCGGCGGGGGACCCGTACCGACCAGCTGGTGTCACGGAAGAAGCGCTTGATCTCGCCGATGATCGTCGGCATCGCGAAGGTGGGGAACTCCACACCGCGGCTGAGCTCGAAGCGGTCGATCGCCTTGATCAGGCCGATCATGCCGACCTGGATGATGTCCTCCATCGGCTCGCTGCGGGTGCGGAACCGGGAAGCCGCGAACTTCACCAGGGCGAGATTGAGTTCCACGAGCGTGTTGCGCACGTAGGAGTATGCGTACGTGCCCTCGTCCAGCGTCTCGAGGCGCAGGAACAGTGTCTTGGACAGGGCGCGTGCGTCGACCGGACCCACCGTCTCGAACGGGGGTATCTCGGGGAGGCCCTCCAGCCCCTCCGGCTCTTCCAGGTCTTCCTGCTCAGAGCCAACGGACGGGCTGGTCGTCGTCGCGGTGATCGCGTCAGGCCGGGGTGTCATGCTCTCCTCCCTCGGTTACGGCATCAGGCTGCCGGTGCCATGCCGCTAATACGGTGTGCTGCGCCTCCGAGGCGGCCGGGTTTCGATAGGTGTTGTTCAAGCCCTACCCCGTTTCACGCTGGTGGCGCAACTTCCGGCCGACTGTCCTCACGGGCGATTAGCGGGCCGCGGAGGGGGCAGGCGGGAGGCATCCGAGGGGCGTCCACCGGCAGCTGAGGGGTAGCTTCCACGTGATTCGGGATGCGCGTAGGGTTCGGAGTGCGCATGACCCAAGATTCCAGAGGAGCGCACATGGACCGCGGGATGGTCGGTACGGCCGGCCGGGACCGGTTGCACGTGGACGTGCGACAGCACGGCACGTACGCCGTTGTCACGCCTGCGGGCGAGCTCGACCACCACACGGCGGAGCTGCTCAGCGAGCCGCTCGAAGCGTGTGTCGCCGCGGGCTGCACCAAGCTCGTGGTGGACTGCTCCCAGCTGGATTTCTGTGATTCCACCGGATTGAACGTCCTGCTGGGCGCCCGGCTGAAGGCGGAGGCGGCCGGTGGGAAGGTCCATCTGGCGGGTATGCTGCCGGTGGTCGCTCGTGTGTTCGAGATCACGGGTGCCGAAGCCGTGTTCACCGTCCACGCAACCCTGGACGAGGCATTGCAGGAGTGACGGAAGCATCGCCGGTGGCGATCTCCCACTCCACCCTGTTTGGTAGAGCTCCCGAGGTGTCCCCGGGAATTCGTCGGGCAGGAGACTCCTGAAACTGTCGGACATCGGTGAGGTGAGGCGCTGATGAGCACCACTCGGCCCCACGCGGCGGACGACCGCGGTTCGGACCCGGGCGACATTGTCGTGCCCGAGGCCGGATCCGCGCGGGTTCTGCGGCTCCTGGGTGAGAGTGCCATCGTCCCGCGCGCCCGCGACTTCACTCGCGAGGCGCTGCAGGCCTGGGGCTGGCTGCCCGCCTCCTCCCCGGAGCGCCGGGCCGCGGCCGAGGATGTGCTCCTCGTCGTCTCGGAACTGGTCACCAACGCGTGTCTGCACGCGGACGGCCCCGATGAGCTGCGGCTGATCCACAGTCCCAAGGTGCTGCGACTCGAGGTCGCCGACAGCGGGGCCGGTGAGCCGGTGCCGCGCGTTCCGCACCGGGCGGGCCGGCCCGGCGGGCACGGCATGTTCATCGTGCAGCGGCTCTGCACGGACTGGGGCGTCGCCCGGCATGCCGGGCAGCCGGGCAAAACGGTCTGGGCCGAACTCGCAGCTCCCGCCTGATTTCCCCCTCTGCACCTCCCTTCCCTCTCCAAGATCACGGGCGTACTGTCGGCCGCCGAATCTGATGTGCCGTCAGTAACTTGTGGCGGAAGGGAGAAGAGCCGATGAAACACGTCATGAACAGCGTCCTCAGCAGAGCGGCCGCCCGCGGTGGAGTGCTGGCCCTCGCGACGGCGACCGCGGCGGGTGCGGCGCTGTTGGTCGCCCCGGCCGCACACGCCGAAACCGTGGACGTCGCCTACAGCTGTCAGTCGCCGATCGGGAAGAAGGACGCGGTGTCGCCCATCGACATCACGAGCGTCCCGTCCGGCTCCGGCTACAAACTCACGATGAGCTTCAAGAAGGGTGTCTCCTCCAGCCCGATCGAACTCGGCAAGGGGGCGATGAACCCGAGCGCGACGATCAAGGTCGGCGGTGCGGACCCCGGTTCGGTGTCGGTGGTCGGCGCCGCGAACGACGCGGCGATCCCCGCCAACACCCCCATCAAGATCAATGACCTGACGGGCACCTACACGCCCAAGAAGTCGGGCAAGGTCACCTTCACGGCCGGCGTGCTCACCATCAAGGCCCTCGGCACGGTCACGACCTGCAACGCCACCAACAGCCCCAAGCCCTCGCTGTCGCTGGACGTCAAGGCGGCGGGTGGTGGCGGCGACAGCGGTGCCACGGCCCCGCCGGACACCACGCTGCCGCAGACCGGTCCTGCCGACAGCGCCGTGGCACTGGGCACCTTCGGCGGCACGGTACTGCTCGCCGGGGTCGCCGGCGTGCTCTGGCTCACCCGCCGGGCTGCCGGCACCCGCTGATCCGGGCCCGTGGCACCGACTCGGGCGTCGGTGCCGCGGCCCGGCATGTCCGCTGTCGCAACTGCCCTGACCAGTAAGGACGTTGTATCTGACGGGCAGTCAAATCTGGTCGTCCGGCTCCATTGACTTCTTTCGGCCGTCCCGTCTCAATGTCCAGCGTCGGCGCAGAGGAAAAGGGACGCTGCGCCCGGACCGTGATCAAGGGGACAAGATGATCGCTCACGCGCGAAGATCCGTCATGCGCGGACGGAGACTGGCCGCCGTGCTCGGGGCCGCCGCACTCATGGTGGGGGGCGGCGCGGTGCTCGCGGCGCCCGCCCAGGCGGCGACGGCCGTGGACTTCCAGACGCACTGCATTCCGCCCGCCGTGGCCGGGCTGCCGCCCATCGACGGCGTGTCCAACGCGACCGTGTCGGTCGCGCCCGCGAACCCGAAGGTCGGTGACACGGTCACCGTCACCTACACCCTCACCAAGGCGGCCGCGAGCAACCCGACCGACATCGCGCTGCCCGCCGATGTCGTCACGCCCCGCGCCAGCGTCGTGCTCGGCGGTGTCCAGACCGGCGCCGTCGCCGTGACCGGCCCCAAGAGCAACCCGCCGATCCCGGGCAAGGGCTCCTTCCCGCCGCTGGTCATGACCGGCACCTTCGTGGTCACCGCTCCCGGCGCCATCACCCTGTCGCCCGGTGACTACACCATCCACACCAGCTACATCCTGGAGCTGGACACCGTCTGCACGGTCACCAACGGCCCCGCGCCGGTCTCCGAGACCGTCACCGCGAGCCCGGCGACCACCCCCAACCCGCGCACCCTGGCGCTGGGCTCGTCCCAGGGCGACCCGGGCACCGCGGTCGCCGTCACCGGCGGCCACTTCACCGCGGGCGCGACCGTCACGGTCCTGGCCATCGCCGGGTCCAACCCGACCGCGGACATGGCCTCCGCGACCGCCGACGCGCAGGGCGGCTTCACCGCCTCGCTCGTCGTCAACGACCTCGCGACCACCGGCATCGTGGCCTTCGAGGGCGCGAGCTACGACCCGGCGACCGCCGCGGGCCCGGTCGCGTACAAGGTCAACGACAACACGCCGATCCCGCCGGGGAGCCAGAAGCTGAACGCCTCGGTCACCGCCGGGACGCTCTCCATGACCCAGGCCGGCGACACCGTGGAGATGACCCCGGTGAACTTCGGCGACGGCGGCGCTTCGACCGGCGCACTGCAGACGGTCACCGTCAAGGACTTCCGCGGCGGCGCCGCGGGCTGGTCCCTGACCGGTGCGGTCACCGACTTCAAGGGCCCGGGAGGCGCCGTCATCGGTGCCGACAAGCTCAGCTGGACCCCGTCCTGCACCGCGAAGGCGGGCAGCCTCAGTGTCTGCGCGGCGGGTTCGCCCGGCGCCGTGGGCACGGCCGGCGCCACGCTGGCCACCACGTCCAACGGCACCGTGACCGGTGGTGAGTTCACCGCCGACGCGGGCCTGTCGCTGAACGTCCCGGCCTACTCCGGCCCAGGAACCTATTCCGGAGTCTTGACCCTGACCCTGACCTGACGCACAGTCAGTTAACTCGGACCGAGGGAGATGCCAGACATGTCGAGGGCCAAGGCGTGCGCAGTGCTGCTGACGGTCGCCGCGTTGCTCGGCATCGGTCTCGGTCCCGCGGCAGGACCGGCCGGCGCCGCGGACAACGGGCGCTGGTCGGTCTTCCCCGCCCCGGCGGGCGGGGCCAAGGACAAGACGAGTACCAGCCAGGAACGACAGTTCTTCACCCTGGAGGCGGGACCGGGGACCACCGTCAAGGACAAGGTCTCGGTCTCCAACCTCTCCGACGCGCCGATGCAGTTCAGGATCTACGGCGCCGACGCGTACAACACCCCGCGCGACGGCGGCTTCGCCGTGCGCGGCCCCGAGGAGACCAACAAGGACATCGGCACCTGGGTGAAGCTCGCCCAGGGCAGCCTCACCGTCCCGCCCAGGACCCGCGCCGACATCCCGTTCACCCTCACCATCCCCGACACCGCCACCCCCGGCGACCACCCCGGCGCGATCGTCGCCCTCAACACCGAGACCGACAAGAGCAAGGGGAGCGTCGCGGTCGGCGTCCGGCGGGCCGTCGGCGCCCGGATCTACCTCCGGGTGAGCGGCCCCAGCCTCCCCGCGCTCTCCGTGGAGAACGTCCGGGTCGACCACGGCCAGCCCTGGCTGCCCGGCACCGGCAGGAGCAACGCCACCATCCACTACACCCTGGTCAACCGGGGCAACGTCTCGCTGCTGCCGCGCCTGCGGGTCAAGGCCACCGGGCTGTTCGGCAACACCCTGCTGGACCGGCGGGCCAAGGGGCTGCCGCTGGAACTCCTGCCGGGACAGCAGGTCGAACTGGCCGAGAAGTGGGCCGGGTCGCCGCAGTTCGACCGGGTGAGCGTGAAACTCACCGTCACCACCGACCGGGGCGAACTCAACGAGACGGCCGGCGTCTCGTTCTTCGCCGTCCCCTGGCTCGCCGCCGGGGTACTGCTCGCCGGACTGGCGCTGCTGGCCGCCTGGTTCGTCGTCAGGCGCCGCAGGAACCGTCCGCCGCGGCCGGTGGAGGAGGACCCCGATCCCGATGCGGGGACGGCAGGGACAGCGGTCGGCGTGACGAGCGTGGGAAGCAGGGGCGGACAGGCGTGAGCACGATGCACAGGGAACTACTCCGGGCGACGGCGGCCGCCGTGCTCGCCGCGGCGCTGCTCGTGCTGTCCGCACTCACCGCGCAGCCGTCGGACGCGGCGGCCCCATTGGCGGTCCGCAACCCGGCGGCGGTCCAGGCGCCCGCCGCCGACGAGAAACCCGCGGTGGCGCTCTCGCCGCAGCAGGCCAAGCCCGGTACGGAGATCACCGTCACCGGCCGGGGCTGGAAGCCGACCACGCTGCTCACCCTCCTGGTCTGCGGGCAGAACGCGATCGGCGGCACCAACTCCTGCTCCAACGAGTCCGGCCGCGCGGTCACCACCGACGCCAAGGGCGGCTTCACCCAGAAGCTGCCAGCCGCCGCACCGCCCAAGCCCTGCCCCTGCGTCGTGCACGTCGCGACGGTGATGGGCGACTCCGTCACCGTCGACGCGCCGTTCGTCGTCACCGGGCATCCGGTCGCCGAGCTGCCGCAGACGTCCGGTGCCGGGCGGCTCGCGGTGCTCACCGCCAGGCTGCAGGGCGGCGGCGGACTGCTCACCTGGTTCGGCTCCCCGCCGCAGCGCCAACTGGTCTTCACCGTCGGCAATCTCGGCTCGGGACCGGTGAAGAACCCGGTGTTCCAGGTCGGGGTCTCGCACGGTGTCTTCGCCCCGCAGTGGGAGGAGCAGCAGTGGAGCGGCAGCGTGGCGCCGGGGATGAAACAGCAGATCAAGCTGCCCGTCGAGCTGACCTCGGGGGCGCACGGCGACTACCGGGTACAGCTCAAGTACGGCGACAAGGTGCTCGTCACCGAGCCGTGGGACGTCGGCCGGCCCTGGGGCGTCACGCTCTTCTGGATCCTGCTCTGCGTCGTCGTGCCGGCCGCGGTCTTCCGGATCGGGATGGCCGTCGTGGACAAGGCACGGCCGCGGCTGCCCGGCACGATCTACGCCTCCGGCCGCCGCCGTAAGGCCCCTTGGCGGCCCGCCGCGCTGCTCCACCTGCCGCCGCCCCGCCGTTCCGCGCCGTCCCAGCCGGCCAAGCCGGCGCCCAACGGCGTGCGCCCGCCGGGCTCCCAGGCCCCGGACGACACGGGCACGCTGCCCTGGTTCAGCCAGGGCACCCTGCCGGCGCCGCCCCCGGCCGACGGGCGGCAGCCCCCACCGACTTCCGCACCGAGTACCGAACGTCCATCTTCGAAGGGAAGCACGTGACGAATCGACTATCGCGACCGCGGAGGAGCAGGGCCGCCACCGCGGTCGGTGTCGCGCTCATGCTCGGCGGCGGCTCGGTGCTGCTGATCGCGGCACCCGCGCAGGCCGCCGAGTCCTCTTTCGCGACCAAGTGCATACCGCCGAAGATCGCCAACCTGCCCGACATCAACGGGACGACCAAGGCGGACATCACCGCGCCGGCGACCGCCAAGGTCGGCGACACGATCGACGTGACGTGGAAGACGGTGCAGGCCGCGTCGCAGAACCCGGGTGTCGCGGATCTGCCCGCCAACTCGGTGCTGCCCACCGGCAAGGTCACGATCGGCGGCGCGCAGACCGGGTCGCTGGACGTCGCAGGGACCCGGACCAATCCGGCGATCCCGAAGAACAGCCCCATGGTGCTGTCCGACATGAAGGGCAAGCTGAAGCTGACCGCCGCCGGTGACGTCACGCTCTCGCCCGGCGCGTACAACATCAACGCGAACTACATCATGTCGACCGACACCGCCTGCGCGCCGACCGGCACCGTTCCGGTCGCGGTCACGATCAAGGTGACGGGCGGCGGCACGACGACGTCCGGCGGTACGACGTCGGGCGGCACGACATCCGGTGGCACGACCACTTCGGGCACCACGGGTAGCACGACCACGTCCGGCGGCACCACTGGAGGCACCACCTCGGGCGGCACCACTGGAGGCACCACCACCGGTGGTACGACCGCCGGCGGTACGACGTCCGGTGGTCCGCCGGAAGGCGGTGGTGAGCCCAACGGCACCGTGCACAAGGGCACACCGGTCTCCGTGACCTTCGACTGCGGGTCGTTCGGCAAGCCGACCGGCCAGGTGGCCATCGACGCCACCAAGAGCAGCGCGGGTTACAACCTCTCCGTGCGGTTCATCGGTTCGGTCATGAAGACCCCCGCGCCGCTCCCCAAGGGCTTCATCACCGCGACCATGGCCGTCAAGGTGGCGGGCGCGGACAGCGGCACGGTCCAGGTCAAGGCGCCGCCCAACACCAAGGCGTTCGCCCAGAACGACCCGGTCACCCTCGATCCCCTCACCGGCGTCTACTCGCCGGGCAGGACCGGGCAGGTCACGCTGCACCCGGGCGCCCTGGCCGTCCAGCTCGCGCAGGGCGGCACTCCCGTCGCGACCTGCACGCCGACGAAGGCCGTCGACGCCTCGCTGACCCTCGACATCAAGGAGAAGGGCAGCGGCACCGGCGGTACCAACGGCAGCGCCGCCAACAGCGCGACCACCACCAGCGGCGGTCTCGCCCAGACCGGCGCCGACAACAACGGCTCGCTGCGCGCCCTCGGACTCGTCGCGGGCACCGTCCTGCTCCTCGGCGGCGCCGTCTTCACGTTCACCCCGTGGCGCAGGCTGCGCCACTGACCGCACCACCTGACCCCATGACGAAGCCCCGGCGACCGTACGGTCACCGGGGCTTCGTCACGCGTGCACGGGAAGGGACGTCAGCGGACGTCACCCATCAACGCGACGACCTTCTTGCGGTACATCCACACGGCGAAGCCGGCGAGGATGGCGAGGGCCGCTTCGAGGCCCACCATGCCGGAGCCGTTCAGATCCACACCCGCGATGGACAGCAGGCTGGTGGTGCAGTCGCCCGCGGTGACCGCGAGGAACCAGACACCCATCATCTGGCTGCCGTACTTGGCGGGGGCCATCTTCGTGGTGACCGAGAGGCCGACCGGCGAGAGACAGAGCTCACCGATGGTCTGGATCATGTAGATCGTGACGAGCCACATCGGGCTGACCTTCGTACCGTCCGAGGCCAGGCCCATCGGGACGACGAAGACGACGAACGAGGCCCCGATCAGGAACAGGCCCATGGCGAACTTCACCGTGGTGCTCGGTTCGCGGTTCTTCTTCGACAGCCAGATCCAGCCCCAGGCGATGACCGGGGCCAGCGCCATCACGAACAGCGGGTTCACGGACTGGAACCACGAGGACGGGAAGTCGATCCCGAACATCGAGCCCTGCGTCTTCGTCTCGCCGAAGATCGACATCGTCGATCCGCCCTGGTCGTAGATCATCCAGAACACGGCGGCGGCGACGAAGAACCAGATGTAGCCGCTCATCTTGGACTGCTCGGCGGCCGACAGCTCCTTGTCCTTCTTTATCCGGACCAGGACGCCGACCGGGATGACCAGGCCGATCACCGTGATCGGCACCAGCGCCCAGTTGAGCGTGTAGTGCCCGGTGAGAACGACCACACCGTAGAAGACCGAGGCGGCGATCAGCCACAGCAGGCCCTTGCGCAGGGTGGTGTTGCGCTCCTCGACCGACAGCGGCTTCGGGACGACGCTGCTGCGCTCGCTCAGGTGGCGGGTGCCGAGCAGGAACTGGACCAGGCCGAGGGCCATACCGACGGCGGCGAGGGCGAAGCCCAGGTGCCAGCTGTAGTTCTGGCCGACGGTGCCGATGATGAGCGGGGCGGCGAAGGCACCGATGTTGATGCCCATGTAGAAGACGGTGAAGCCGCCGTCACGACGCGGGTCGTTCGGCCCGTCGTAGAGGTGGCCGACCATCGTCGAGATGTTCGCCTTGAGCAGGCCGGAACCGAGCGCGACCAGTGCCAGGCCGACGAAGAACATCGCCTGGCCGGGGACGGCGAGCGTCAGGTGGCCGGCCATGATGATGCCCGCCGCGATGGCGACCGTCTTGCGCGGCCCCCAGACCCGGTCGCCGAACCAGCCGCCGGGCATGGCGAGCAGGTACACCATCGCCATGTAGATGGAGTAGATGGCCACGGCCGTGGCCGCCGTCATCGCGAGGCCGCCGCCCTGGGAGCCCTTCTCGGCGCCGGGGCCGCCGGCGATCAGATAGAGCGGGAGGAGGGCCTTCATGCCGTAGAAGCTGAACCGCTCCCACATCTCGGTCATGAAGAGAGTGGCCAGGCCGCGGGGGTGGCCGAAGAAGGTCTTGCCGCCCGGAGCAGGGGTCCCCTGCGGGGCGGCGTCCTTCGTCAGGCTGGACGCCATGGTCGATCCTTGTTCGCTCGGGACGCGCGACGGAACAGACCGCGCGCCCGGTGGGGGTGGCCGGCACCGACGCGCTATGGGGGCGCGCCGGGATCCACGCCCGCCGCGCGGTGCGCGCTGCGGACCCGGCCGTCAGGTCAATCACTCACTGCTGGTTTGTACCAGCCCCGTCACAGAAGAGGCCTTCGGCGCAGGTTGTGCGCGGAAGGACCCTGGGTGCTGCTACGGGCGATTCATTACTTTATGGCAGCCCAACACGTGGTATAGGGCGTCTTGAGACCTACCTCACAGGGCTCTTGGCACCGCTACCTCGGCCCCTGCCCACGCGGACTACCATCAAGCCCATGACCCGCGTACTTCTTGCCGAGGACGACGCATCCATCTCGGAACCGCTCGCGCGCGCCCTGCGCCGCGAGGGCTACGAGGTCGAAGTGCGTGAGGACGGGCCCACCGCGCTCGAAGCCGCCCTGTTGGGCGCCGTCGATCTGGTGGTGCTCGACCTGGGGCTGCCCGGTATGGACGGCCTCGACGTATGCCGCAGGATCCGTACCGAGGGACACACCTTCCCGGTGCTGGTGCTCACCGCCCGTGCCGACGAGGTCGACACGGTGGTCGGCCTGGACGCCGGTGCCGACGACTACGTCACCAAGCCGTTCCGGCTCGCCGAACTGCTGGCGCGGGTCCGGGCGCTGCTGCGCCGCGGCACCACCGACGCGCCGCAGCCCTCCACCCACGGAGTGCGGATCGACGTCGAGTCGCACCGCGCCTGGATGGGCGACGACGAGCTGCAGCTCACCGCGAAGGAGTTCGACCTCCTGCGGGTCCTGGTGCGCGACGCGGGCCGGGTCGTCACCCGCGAGCAGCTGATGCGCGAGGTGTGGGACACCACATGGTGGTCGTCGACCAAGACGCTCGACATGCACATCTCCTGGCTGCGCAAGAAGCTCGGCGACGACGCGACCGCGCCCCGGTACATCTCCACCGTGCGCGGTGTGGGGTTCCGGTTCGAGAAGAACTAGCCGAAGGCTGACACCCTTCACCCATGCGCCGCCGACTGATCTCCTCCACGCTCGCTGTCGTCCTCGTCGTCATCGCGGTCTTCGGGCTCTCGCTCGTCATCGTCGAGACCCGCACGATCGAGAGCAGCGCGCAGGAGAGCGTCGACTCCGAGGCGGTCCGGCTGGCGGGCAGCGTCGACAGCCGCCGGGCCAGCGGGGAGAAGGTCGACACCGGCTCGCTGGCGCAGCAGGTGGCCGCCGACCGGTTCGCGGTGGTCCGGATCCCGGGCAGCGCGCCCATCGAGATCGGGACCCGGCCCTCGGGCCGGGTGATCACCTCGACCCAGACCGGCGACGACGGCGCGAGCGTGGTCGTCGAGGAGTCCCGTTCCAAGATCAGCCAGGAGATCGGCAGGACCCTGCTGGTCATCCTGGCCGTGGCGCTGCTCGCGGTGCTGGCGGCCGTGATCCTCGCGGTGCGGCAGGCCCGCCGGCTCGGCAGCCCGCTGACCGACCTCGCCGAGACCGCCGAGCGGCTCGGCTCCGGCGACCCGCGGCCGCGGCACCGCCGCTACGGGGTGCCGGAGCTGGACCGGATCGCCGACGTCCTGGACGCGAGCGCGGAGCGGATCGGCCGGATGCTGACCGCCGAGCGGCGGCTCGCCGCCGACGCCTCGCACCAGCTGCGGACGCCCCTGACGGCGCTCTCGATGCGGCTGGAGGAGATCGTGGCCACCGCGGACGACGAGGACGCCGTCAAGGAGGAGGCGACGATCGCGCTGGGCCAGGTCGAGCGGCTCACCGATGTGGTGCAGCGGCTGCTGACCAACGCCCGCGACCCGCGGTCCGGCTCGGCGGTCGACTTCGACCTCGACGACGTGATCAAGCAGCAGATGGAGGAGTGGCGCCCGGCCTCGCAGAGCGAGGGGCGCACCATCATCCGCTCCGGCACCCAGGGCCTGCGGGCCGTCGGCACCCCCGGGGCGGTCTCCCAGGTGCTGGCCACCCTGATCGAGAACTCGCTCATGCACGGCGCCGGCACGGTCGGCCTGCACACCCGGGTGACCGGCAACCAGGCCGTCGTGGAGGTCACGGACGACGGGCCGGGCGTACCGCCGGACCTGGGCGCCCGGGTCTTCGAGCGGACGGTCAGCGGCCGCAACTCCACCGGACTGGGGCTGGCCGTGGCCCGTGACCTGGCCGAGGCGGACGGCGGGCGGCTGGAGCTGCTCCAGCAGCGGCCGCCGGTCTTCGCGCTCTTCCTGGCCCAGGAGGATCCGTCGGGGCAGCCGCGGAAGCCCCGAGGGGACGCCGGCTCGTCACCCGCGTAGGCCGGGGGACCTACTGCGTGGTGCGGCTGTGCGGCGCGGAATCGGTGTCCGCCTCCGCCGAGGCGAGGATCGACTCCGCCTGCTCCGCCACCTCGCGGGCCGGCAGCGCCTTGAAGACCCAGGTCCGGTAGGACCAGAAGCGGAAGAGGGTGGCCACGCCGATGCCGGCGAACTTGAAGATGTTGCTCTGCAGCGAGCTGTCCCAGCCGAACCCGTACGTCGCCACGTAGAGCACGCCGTTCTCGATGACCAGGCCGACGGCGCTGAAGCCCAGGAAGAGGCCCAGCTCCTTCGAGCGGCTGCTCCGGTCGCGGTCACGGTAGGTGAAGTACCGGAAGCCGATGTAGTTGAAGAGAATCGATACGGCGGTGGCGATGATGCCCGCCCGTACCGTCTGCAGACCAGTGGTGTGCCGGACCAGGTTGAAGACCCCGAGGTTCACCAGGACGCCCGCGCCACCGACCGCACCGAACTTGGCGACCTCGCGGTACAGGGACCCCAAACGGGACTGCACGGTCTGGCGTCCGCTCATGATGATCCGCTCGGCCCTGTCTGTCGGTGTGACCCGCCCGGGGCCCGTGGTCTGGTCTCGTGGTCCAGTCGTACTGGCTCTTCATGCTAACCGCACGGGCCGAGGGCCTGCCCGTGGGTGGCGTCATTCGGGGGTCCGCCCGCCCGATATCCTGGGGAACGTGACATTCCCGGTAGTCGGCATGATCGGCGGCGGCCAGCTCGCCCGTATGACCCACGAAGCGGGCATCCCGCTCGGTATCAGGTTCAAACTCCTCAGCGACACCCCGCAGGACTCGGCGGCGCAGGTGGTGAGCGATGTCGTCATCGGCGACTACCGCGATCTGGAGACCCTCCGCGCCTTCGCGCAGGGCTGCGACGTGATCACGTTCGATCACGAACACGTCCCCACCGAGCATCTGCGCGTCCTGGAGGCGGACGGCATCGCCGTCCGCCCGGGACCCGACGCCCTGCAGCACGCCCACGACAAGGGCGTGATGCGGGCGAAGCTCAGCGAGATCGGGGTGCCGTGCCCGCGGCACCGGATCGTCACGGACCCGGCGGACGTCGCGCGGTTCGCCGCGGAGGGTGACGGCTTCCCGGTCGTCCTCAAGACCGTGGTCGGCGGGTACGACGGCAAGGGCGTGTGGGTCGTGCGTGACGAGGACGGGGCCGCGGACCCGTTCCTGGCCGGCGTCCCGGTGCTCGCGGAGGAGAAGGTGGACTTCGTACGGGAACTGGCGGCCAACGTCGTGCGCTCGCCGCACGGCCAGGCCGTCTCGTACCCGGTCGTGGAATCCGTGCAGGTCAACGGGGTGTGCGACACCGTCATCGCCCCGGCGCCCGACCTCAGCGCCGAGCTGTCCGCGCAGGCCCAGCAGCTCGCGCTGACCATTGCCGCCGAGCTGGGCGTCGTCGGACACCTCGCGGTCGAGCTGTTCGAGACCCGGGACGGCCGGATCCTGGTCAACGAACTGGCGATGCGCCCGCACAACAGCGGCCACTGGACCCAGGACGGCGCGATGACCTCCCAGTTCGCCAACCATGTGCGCGCGGTCCTGGACCTGCCGCTCGGCGACCCGCGCCCGCGCGCGAAGTGGACGGTCATGGCCAACGTCCTCGGCGGCGACTTCCCCGATATGTACTCCGCGTACCTGCACTGCATGGCCCGTGACCCGCAGCTCAAGATCCACATGTACGGCAAGGACGTGAAGCCGGGCCGCAAGGTCGGCCACGTCAACACCTACGGCGACGACCTGGCGGATGTGCGCGAGCGCGCCCGGCACGCGGCCGACTACCTGCGAGGAACGATCACCGAATGACCGCCCACCCGTCGCCCGGCCCCCACTCCTATGGGAGCGCTGACGCGCGCACCTCTCCTGTCATCGGCATCGTCATGGGCTCCGACTCCGACTGGCCCGTCATGGAAGCCGCCGCCCAGGCGCTGGACGAGTTCGAGATCCCGTACGAGGTCGACGTCGTCTCGGCACACCGGATGCCGCGCGAGATGATCGCGTACGGCGAGCAGGCCGACGGCCGCGGCCTCAAGGCGATCATCGCGGGCGCGGGCGGCGCCGCGCACCTCCCGGGCATGCTCGCCTCCGTCACCCCGCTGCCGGTCATCGGCGTGCCCGTACCGCTGAAGTACCTCGACGGCATGGACTCGCTGCTGTCCATCGTCCAGATGCCGGCCGGCGTCCCGGTCGCCACGGTGTCCGTCGCGGGCGCGCGTAACGCGGGCCTCCTCGCCGTCCGCATCCTCGCCGCCCACGACCCCGAACTCCTCGGCAGGATGCGGCACTTCCAGGAAGAGCTGAACGAACAGGCCACCGACAAGGGCAAGCGGCTGCGCGCCAAGGTCCAGGGTGCGGCAGGCTTCGGGTTCGGCAAGTAACCAAGGAGACCCGATGGACCTGATCGCCCGCGCCACGGAACTGCTCGCCGCCCACCCCGTCGTGGACGGGCACAACGACCTCCCGTGGGCGCTGCGCGAGCAGGTCCGCTACGACCTCGACCGGCTCGACATCGGCACCGACCAGAGCGCCTCGCTGCACACCGACATCCCCCGTCTGCGCGCCGGCGGCGTCGGCGCGCAGTTCTGGTCGGTCTACGTGCGCAGCGACCTGGCCGGCGACGACGCGGTCTCCGCGACCCTCGAACAGATCGACGTGGTGCGCCGGATGACCGAGCGCTACACCGACGACCTGCGGCTCGCGCTCACCGCCGACGACATGGAGACGGCGCGCGCCGAGGGCCGGATCGCCTCCCTCATGGGCGCCGAGGGCGGCCACAGCATCAACTGCTCGCTCGCCACCCTGCGCGCCCTGCACCAGCTCGGCGTCCGCTACATGACGCTCACCCACAACGACAATCTCCCGTGGGCGGACTCGGCGACCGACGAGCGTCGCGCGGGCGGCCTCACCGCCTTCGGTGAGGAGGTCGTCCGGGAGATGAACCGCTGCGGCATGCTCGTCGACCTGTCCCACGTCTCCGCCGACACCATGCGGGACGCACTGCGCGTCAGCGAAGCGCCGGTGATCTTCTCGCACTCGTCCGCGCGCGCCGTCTGCGACCACGTGCGCAACATCCCGGACGACGTCCTGGCCCTGCTGCCCGCCAACGGTGGCGTCGCCATGGCCACCTTCGTCCCGAAGTTCATCCTCACGGACGCGGTCGCCTGGACCCAGGCCGCCGACGAGAACATGCGGGCCAACGGTCTGCACCACCTCGACACCACGCCCGCGGGCATGGCCGTCCAGCGCGCCTACGAGGCGGCGAACCCGCGCCCCGTCGCCACACCGTCCACGGTCGCGGACCACCTCGACCACATGCGCGAGGTGGCCGGCGTCGACCACCTCGGCCTCGGCGGCGACTTCGACGGCACGGCCTTCACCCCGTCGGGCCTGGACGACGTCGCCGGCTACCCGAACCTCATCGCCGAACTCCTGGGCAGGGGCTGGTCGGACGAGGACCTGGCGAAGCTGACGTGGCGGAACGCGGTGCGGGTGTTGCGGGACGCGGAAGCGGTTGCCGTCGTGGCGCAGGCGAAGAGGGGTCCGTCGCTGGCGACGCTTGCTGAGCTGGACGGCTAGCGCCGGGTTGCAGGTTTGCACCGGCGTGCGGTGGGTCGGGGGCCGGGCCCTCCGGGGTGGGTTTCGAAATCGACTATTTACGGGCCTGGCGGCCCACAAATAGCTCGGCAGCATTTCGAAACCCATCCCTGCGGCCCCGGCCCCCTCACGTGCGCTGCCGTCTGCGGGGAGCGGGTGATGGCGCCCCTCACATCAGCCGGTCCCACACTCTTCCTGCTCCCTCCGTGAGCAGGTGGTGGGGATCGTCAGCAGACGCAGAGGCAGAAGGGGTGGCCGGCGGGGTCGGAGAAGACGCGCCAGTTGCGCTTGCCGTCGTGGTCGTCCTCGAGGAGCTTTGCGCCGAGGGCGAGTACGGCTTCCTGTGCCGCGTCCATGTTCTCCACGGCCACGTCGATGTGGAACTGCTGCGGCCGCTGAGGGTCGGGCCACTGCGGCTCCACCAGGTGCGGGGCGCGCTGGAACGAGAGTTTGACGCCGTCGGTGGCGCGCAGCACCACCCAGTCGTCGTCGGCCTCCTCCACATCACCGCCCAGCACGGCTGCGTAGAAGGCGGCGAGTGCCTTGGGGTCGGGACAGTCCAGCACCACGGAACCCAGCTTGCCGATCATGGAGTACACCTCTCTCGATGTCGTTACCGCTATGAGCGTTCAACCGGTAACCGTTACTTCATGATGGCCCAGTGGAGGTAACGTGGCAAGGGTGGAGCAGCCCGGAGAACGCGCCCCCGCTCCTGGACTCCTCCTTCTGGTCCAGGATCTGGCGAACACCGTCGACCTGGAGTCGGCCGAGGACCAACTGCGCGTTCCCGCCGACCTCGACGCCTGGGCGCGGCACCACGATCTGCCCGACCTGAGCTTCGGCCCGGCCGACCTCGATGACGTGCTCGCACTCCGCGAAGCGCTGCGTGATGCCTGCCAGGCCCACACGGGAACACGGCTACCGGATCCCGCGGCAGCGGAACTGGAACGACTACTGCGCGCCGCGCCGCTGCTGCTCGCGATCGACGCGGAGGGCGGGGCCGGCGTACGCCCCGCCGACGGTCTCACCGGCGCCGCCGCCCTCACCGCCCACATCGCGGCGGGCATAGCCACCGCCGTCGCCGACGGCACCTGGCCACGCCTCAAGGCATGCGCATCCCACAGCTGCCGCTGGGTCTACTACGACCGGAGTCCGGCAGGCCGCAGCCGCTGGTGCACGATGGCCATCTGCGGCAGCCGAGCCAAAATGCGCGCCTATCGGAGTCGTACAACTACCTAGCCCCCGCTTGAGCGCCCGGCTGCCGTCCGGGTCGATGCCGACCCGGTAGCCGTGCAGACCGCTGGTCCTGGTGCGGTCGCGCTCGTACACCGCCACGCTGCGGGGTCCGAGTCCCCCACAAGCGGCAGATCGCCTCTCTGCCTTGCGCTGGGGGCGTCCTCAACTCGCAGGTGGCAGGCGACGCCCGGGGAACCCACCCGCAACCTGCGGTCGGGGGTCCGCCAACCCGAGCCGCTCACGGTTTGGACGTGAGGGGGACGGGTCCGCAGGGGTGGGGTTTCGAAATGCTGCCGAGCTATTTGTGGGCGGCCACGCCCGTAAATAGTCGATTTCGAAGCCCCGCCCCGGAGGGCCCGGTCCCCGCACCCACCACGAAGCGGCCAGGCGCGGCAGGAAGCCGCCGGCAGGCAAGTGGCAACGGCTAGGCGGACGGCCGGCCCATCGCCCGGAACTTCCAGCCCGCCGCACGCCACGCCGCAGGCGACAGCGCGTTGCGGCCGTCGATGATGTGCCGCGTCGCCGCCACCTCGCCCAGCGCCGCCGGGTCGAGTTCCTGGAACTCGCGCCATTCGGTGAGGTGCAGAACGACGTCCGCGCCGCGCACCGCGTCGAGCGTCGTCGCCGCGTAGCCGAGGGTGGGGAAGAGCAGCCGGGCGTTGTCCATGCCCTTGGGGTCGTAGACGGTGACCTGGCCGCCCTGGAGGTGGATCTGGCCCGCCACGTTGAGCGCAGGCGAGTCCCGTACGTCGTCGGAGTCCGGCTTGAAGGCCGCGCCCAGTACCGCGATCCGCTTCCCGAGGAAGCTGTCGCCGCCGACCGCCTCGCGGGCGAGCTCGACCATGTGGCCGCGCCGCCGCATGTTGATCGAGTCGACCTCGCGCAGGAACGTCAGGGCCTGGTCGGCGCCGAGTTCACCGGCGCGGGCCATGAACGCGCGGATGTCCTTGGGGAGGCAGCCGCCGCCGAAGCCGATGCCGGCCCGCAGGAACTTGTGGCCGATCCGGTCGTCGTGGCCGATGGCCTCGGCGAGCTTCACGACGTCGCCGTCGCCCGCCTCGCAGACCTCGGCCATGGCGTTGATGAAGGAGATCTTCGTTGCGAGGAACGCGTTGGCGGCCGTCTTGACCAGTTCGGCGGTGGGGTAGTCGGCGACGACGAACGGGGTGCCTTCCGCCACGGGCGTCGCGTAGACCTCGCGCAGGAGCTTCTCGGCGTGCGCGCTCGCGACGCCCACGACGACGCGGTCGGGGTGCAGGGTGTCCTGGACGGCGAAGCCCTCGCGCAGGAACTCGGGGTTCCAGGCCACCTCGGCGTCGGCGCCGGCCGGGGCCAGTTCGGCGAGCCGGGCGGCGAGCCGGGCGGCGCTGCCCACCGGCACGGTGGACTTGCCGACGACGAGGGCGGGCCGCCGCAGATGCGGGGCGAGCAGCTCGAAGGCGCTGTCCACGTAGGACATGTCGCTGGCGTACTCGCCGTGCTTCTGCGGGGTGTTGACGCAGACGAAGTGGACATCGCCGAACTCGGCGATCTCTTCCCACGAAGTGGTGAAGCTCAAGCGGCCGGTGGATCCCGCGATGCCGGCCACGTGCCGGGCGAGCAGGTCCTCGAGGCCCGGCTCGTACATCGGGACCTTGCCGGCCGACAGCAGCTCGATCTTGCGGGGGTCGATGTCCAGGCCCAGTACCTCGAAGCCGAGCTCGGCCATGGCGGCAGCGTGGGTGGCGCCGAGGTAACCGGTGCCGATGACGGTGAGCTTCAGAGGCATGCGAAGAGCATAGTCGCGTCCTGGTGTGCGAAATCCAGGGTGAGGCCATGGCCAGGTCCACACGGGAAGGACAGAATGCGTAGACAGTGCGAGGGGGTGGTGGCCGTGGATCGAGCCGGCCAGGGGGATGCGGTACCGAGACCCGGAGTGGGTCTCTCCAAGGCAGCGGGACCCGAAGCGGGTCAGCGGGACGAGGGGGCGGCCGAGCGGGCCGATCAGGCGGATGGGCTGGCGGAGCCGGGCGGTCCGGCCGAGCCCGAGGGGGACGGACCCGAGGAGACCGGGGGCCTGGTCCCCGGCGTGGCGGAGGACCCGCAGGAGACAGCGGTCCGCAGGGCCCGGCGGCGGCGCAGGACCCGTCGGGTGCTGCTCAGCGCCGTGGTGCTGCTGTGCACCGGAGCGCTGCTGATCGTCGGCACGGGCTGGTACGCGTACGAGCACTACACCGGCCGCGTCGACCGGATCCCGAACGCGTTCCCGACGAATGTGCCGGCCGCGGCGATACCCGCGCCCAGCAAGGGAGGACAAACGTTTCTCCTGGTGGGTATAGACGCGCGCTCGGACCTGCCGACCACCGGCAAGGGCGCGAAGGCGCCGGAGTGGCAGCCGGGTGCGCAGCGCAGCGACACGATGATGCTGGTGCACCTGCCGGAGGACGGGAAGCACGCGTATGTGGTCTCGCTGCCCCGTGACTCCTGGGTGGCGGTCCCGGGTCACGGCAGCGCCAAGCTGAACGCGGCCTTCTCCTGGGGCGGCCCGCCGCTGCTGATCGACACGGTGCAGCGGCTCTCCAAGGTGAAGATCGACCATCTCGCGGTCGTCGACTGGAGCGGCTTCCGGAAGCTGACCGACGCCGTCGGCGGGGTGGACATCACCGTCGACAAGACCGTCTCGCGGCGCAACGGCGCCGGGATGTGGGACGCGGGCACCCACCACATGGACGGCGACGAGGCACTCGACTACGTACGGGAGCGGTACGGGCTGCCGCGCGGCGACCTGGACCGCACCCACCGGCAGCAGAACTTCCTGCGCGCGGTGCTGAACAAGGTGCTGTCGGGGGACACCCTCAGCAACCCGCTCAAGGCGAAGCGGATGCTGGACGAGGTGACGAACTCGGTGAGCGTCGACGATTCGCTCTCGAACGGCGAGTTGCGTGACCTGATCTGGGGCATGAAGGACGTCAGGTCCTCGGACATGGCGTTCATGAACGCGCCCGTCGCAGGCTTCGACATGATCAAGGGCCAGTCGGTGGTCCTGCTCGACGGCAACGGCACGTCGGCCCTGTGGGAGGCGATGCGGAACGACACGATGGCGGACTACGTCGCGTCGAACACCCTCGACAGGCTGGGCAACAAGGTGTCGTGAAGCTCACGTGGGCCGGACGGGCCGATCGGCTCGATCCGGCCTACGATCGTAGGGTTACTTAACGGTAGTTAGCACTCGGGGAGTGAGACAGCCTTGGCCGGTTCTTCCGATTTCGACCTCTACCGGACGTCCGAGGAGCACGACATGCTCCGCGACTCGGTCCGTTCGCTCGCCGAGGCGAAGATCGCACCTTTCGCGACCGAGGTCGACGAGGAGGGCCGCTTCCCGCAGGAGGCCCTCGACGCGCTCATCGCGGCCGACCTGCACGCCGTGCACGTCCCGGAGGAGTACGGCGGCGCGGGCGCGGACGCCCTGGCCACCGTGATCGTGATCGAGGAGGTGGCCCGCGTCTGCGCGTCGTCCTCCCTCATCCCGGCCGTGAACAAGCTCGGCTCGCTCCCGGTGATCCTGTCCGGCTCCGAGGAGCTCAAGGCGAAGTACCTCGGCCCGCTGGCCAAGGGCGACGCGATGTTCTCGTACGCCCTGTCCGAGCCCGAGGCGGGCTCGGACGCGGCCGGCATGAAGACCCGCGCGGTGCGTGACGGCGACTTCTACGTCCTCAACGGCGTGAAGCGCTGGATCACCAACGCGGGCGTCAGCGAGTACTACACGGTGATGGCCGTCACCGACCCCGAGAAGCGCTCCAAGGGCATCAGCGCCTTCGTCGTCGAGAAGTCCGACGAGGGCGTCTCCTTCGGCGCCCCGGAGAAGAAGCTCGGTATCAAGGGCTCGCCGACCCGCGAGGTCTACCTCGACAACGTGCGCATCCCCGCCGACCGCATGATCGGCGCCGAGGGCACCGGATTCGCCACCGCGATGAAGACCCTCGACCACACCCGCGTCACCATCGCCGCCCAGGCGATCGGTATCGCGCAGGGCGCCCTGGACTACGCCAAGGGGTACGTCCACGAGCGCAAGCAGTTCGGCAAGGCCATCGCCGAGTTCCAGGGTGTGCAGTTCATGCTCGCCGACATGGCCATGAAGCTGGAGGCCGCCCGCCAGCTGACGTACGCGGCCGCCGCCAAGTCCGAGCGCACCTCCGGTGGTGCCAAGGACGAGGACCTGACGTTCTTCGGTGCCGCCGCCAAGTGCTACGCCTCGGATGTCGCGATGGAGGTCACCATCGACGCCATCCAGCTGCTCGGCGGCTACGGCTACACGCGCGACTACCCGGTCGAGCGCATGATGCGCGACGCCAAGATCACCCAGATCTACGAGGGCACGAACCAGGTCCAGCGCATCGTGATGGCGCGCAACCTGCCGAAGTAACCCCGTACGGAACACAAAAGCCGGAGGCACTCAGCTGAGTGCCTCCGGCTTTTTGCGTGATCATCCCTGAACGATCATTCAGGGATGATCATTCAGGCGGGAACGGCAGCGGCTTTTCTGCCGGGGGTCCACAGGCGTTTCAGCCGGCGCTCGGCGGGCTTCTCCACACATTCATGGAGAAATGCCGCAGCGGTGACGGAACTCACAAGCATGATGGCGACCACGAGGGCGTCGTGCCGCACTCCCGGACTCGCTCCCGAGCCGTAGTGGCTGAAAGCCCGGAGCACGATCGCATGACACATGTAGAAGGCGAACGACCATTCCCCGAGTTTCACGAGGGCTTTGCGGCGCAGCAGGGAGGCACCGCTCCGTACGTCGCGCAATGCCACCGTCGTTATGGTCAGGGCGAAGATCGGCATGAACAGCGCGTCGAACATTCCGGGTGCCGGCACGACGTGGGAAACCCAGTGCGGATGCCTGGTCCACGCCCAGCAGAGGGCGATCATTCCGGCCAGCAGGGCGATGGAGACCCGGGCGCCTACCGGCGGCCGCCAGCCGCGCCGGGCGGCCACCGCGGCGCAGATCCCGAGGACGAACATCGGGGTCAGCGCGAGCGGCGAGGCGAAGATCAGACGCTCGGTCGCGGCCGGGTAGTGGTGCCACACGGGCCACAGCCGGGTGCCGGCCGTGGCCGCCGTCATGAGGACCGCGATCAGGCCCAGGCACCAGGAGGCACACCGGTCGAGCAGCTTGTACAGCAGGGGGAACGCCAGGTAGAAGAAGGCTTCCACCGAGAGCGTCCAGGTGACGATGTTGACGGTGAAGAAGTGGTCGGTGGTCCACGCCTGGGTGAAGCTCAGGGTGTACAGCAGGCCGGTGAACGAGAAGGGCGTGCCGTACCACTGCTTCTCCAGGAGGCCCGCCACGACCGCGGTCACCGCCAGCAGCGGCCAGATGCGCGCGAACCGCCGCCAGTAGAACTGGCGCGCGGTCCCGCCGGGCTTCGCCGACCACGCCATGACGAATCCGGAGAGTACGAAGAAGAAAGGCACTCCTTCGTATCCGATTTGCATGAGCGAGGTCAGCGAGGGTATTTCGTTGAAATAGCCCTTGGTGTGGAAAGAGAAGACACCGGCGGCCGCGAACCAGCGAAGCGCTGTTACCGAGTCCACTCTTATGGGAGTGACGGTACGGTCGGCGGGCTGTTTTCCCGTCGGCGCCGCGGAGGCGTCGTTCCCGGACCTCGGTCTGTCCAGTACGGGAACTATGACGGGAACATCCGTCTTCATGCCTCACCCCTATAGAGCCGCCGGTTCGAACGGCTGAGCATATAGGAATGCTGTGAGGGCTCTGTGGGCCACCTAGGTGATGAAGCGACCAAATCGGGCGGAATGTCTGCTATTGCTTTCCGGAGACCGTGACCGTCTCGTCGTTCTTCAGCTGAGCGAACAGCTGCTTCGACTTCGCCGAGTCCCACTTCACCGCGACACCGTCGTTGCGCGTCGGCAGATTCGCGGTGGAGATCGGAACGGTCATCGACTTGCCGTCGCCGCCGGTCACGCCCTTCATCGCCCAGAACATCGAGGTGATGTTCCACAGGCTCATGTCCTTGTCGACGATGAGGGTGTCGAGGCCGGAGCTGATCACCGGGTAGAGCGTGAACGGGTCCAGCACGGTGGCCGGCGAAGCCGCCTGGTGGGCGAGCGACGACAGGAACTTCTGCTGGTTGCGCATCCGGCCCAGGTCCTGGTCGGCCTCCTGGTGCCGCTGCCGGACGAAGGCGAGACCCTGCTTGCCGTCCAGCGTCTGGCAGCCGGCCGGGAAGTCCGCGCCCGACGCCTTGTCCTTGAGCGGCTTGTCGAGGCACATGTCGACCCCGCCGAGCGCGTCCACCAGGTTCACGAAGCCGGAGAAGCCGATCTCGGCGTAGTGGTCGATGTGCAGACCGGTGTTGAACTCGACGGTCCGGGTGAGCAGCTCGGGGCCGCCGTCCGCGTAGGCCCGGTTCAGCTTGTGGGTGGCCGCGGGGTAGCGCTTGTGGGACTGCTGGCCGGTGAAGGCCGGGATGGTGACGTACGAGTCACGCGGCAGGCTGAGCATCGTGTTCCCGTTGTCACCGACGTGCAGCACCATCATCGAGTCGGTGCGCTTGCCCTCGGCGGCGCCGGTGTGCAGATCCTGCTCCTGCTCCTTGGAGAGCCCCTCGCGGCTGTCGGAGCCGACGATGAGGTAGTTCGTGCCCTTGCCGCCGGTCGGCCGGTCCTCGACCTTGCTGAGGTCCACCTCGCGGCGCACCTTGCCGTCGGCCCAGAAGTAGGTGCTCACGGACACCACCAGCAGTGCCACGACCAGACCCAGCAACGTGAACTTCACGATGCGGCCCCGGCTGCCGGGCCGGCGGCCGGAACCCCGGCCGCGTCCGCCGCCGGTGCTGGGCGGCCCGTAGCCGTCGCCGCCGGATCCGCCGCCGTACGAAGGCTGCGGGGGAACCCCGCCCACGGCGCCCGCGCCCGCCCGGGAAGCGGCCGCGCCACGGCGCGGCGACAGCTCGGGGGGCAGTGGCGGCTCGGTGCGCCGGCGCTGCTCTGCTTCGTTGGTCCATCCGCTCATAGCCAAAGTGTGCCCGCTGGAGGCCGCACTCCGGCAATCACAGGCGGTTCTGTGGCAGACCCGATGCATTTCCCCCGGGTTGTCACAGGGCGGTCATCGCGAAGTCCCGGCCAGGGGTCTCCCGGCCACCGCCGTGCCGCTCGGGACGGCCGTGCAGCCGCTCCCACAGCGCCACCAGGGCCCGGTGCACCCGGGGGGAGTCGATGCCCTCGACCGCCCGTCCGGCGTCGCCGGCCAGCCCCCGCGCCCGGTCCGCGGCCCCCTGGTCGAGCGCGGCCACGGCCCGCAGGACGAGGGTGCCGGCCCGGTCGCGGGCCCGGCCCTCGGGCAGCGCGGCGAGGGTCCGCCGGAGCCAGTGGTCGGCGGCGGCGGGGCGGCCCAGCGCCAGCTCGCAGGCCGCGGCCTCCGCGCAGTAGTCGGCACGGTGGTCGGCGCTGCTCCGGGCGTCCGGGGTCAGGATGGCGCCCGCCGCGGCGAGCAGCCGCTGGCACACGTCGGCCTGTCCCAGTACGGCGTGGGCCCGGGCCTGCCGGGCCATGAGCAGCGCCGAGGAGTGACGTACGGAGCCGGCGGGCTCTTCGGTGACTGTGGCGGTGGTCACGGCCGGGGCGGCGGCGCGGCCGTCGCCCGCCGCTTCCCTGGCGAGGCCCGCACGGGCGGCCCGCGCCACGGCCAGCGCCTCCTGCGGGCGCCCGGCGCTCAGGCACTGCAGGCTCATGGCGGCGAGGACCCGTGCTCCGAGCGGCCGGTCGGCTGCCGCGTGCGCGGCCGAGAGCGCGGCGCTGAAGTACCGCTCGGCCGCGGCCTCGTGACCGGTGTCGAAACAGGCGCGGCCGGCGAGGCACGCCAGCTCGCCCGCGAGCGCGAACAGCCGCCGCGCCGGGAGCTCCGCGGCGGCCGGTCCCGGCCGTGCGGCGGGCCCCTTGGCCAGCAGATCGGTGACGAGGCGCAGCTCGGCGTCGGCCACCGCGCGGACCGGCCCGCCGCCGAGCGCGGCCTCCATCCGGCGCAGCGCCGGGACCCGCTCCTCCAGCGCGGCGAGCGCGGCGAGCAGCGCGGGCGGAACGGGGGCGGCGGGAGCGTCGGGCACGGCGGCCGGACCCGTGCGCTGCGACGGCACGGAGGCCGGCACCGGGACGGAGGCCGGCACCGGAGCGGGGACCAGAACCGGGGCGGGTCCTGATACGGGGACGAGCAACGGCGCGGGCGCGGCCACGGTCGCCGCTGCCGGCACGGTTGCGGGCCGGGGCCACGACAGGGGCGCGAGCGCGAGCCACCGCTGGGCCGCCGCCGCGGCGCTGCCCGCGCCCGCGACCACGAACCCGCGCCGGTCGTGCAGCGCGGTGCCGGCCGTCGCGTCGAGCGCGGCCACGCAGTCCTGCGGCGTCCAGGCGACGCGCGCCGCAGGACGGTCGCCCACTGGCAGCCAGGCCGGCCACGGGGAGGAGGACAACAGGGTGTGCGGAACGCCGAGTTCGCTGGCGAGGGCCTGCTGGGTCTCCAGGTCGGGGACGACGCCGCGGTGCTCCCAGCGCCACGCCTTCTCCCGGCGCGCGGACATGTTGCCGACCCGGCGGGCCACGATGTCGACCACGTCCTGGTACGTCCAGCCGCGCTCCGCGCGTATACAGCTCAACGGGTGGCCCAAGGGCTGCTCCCCGTCGGTCACCGCGCGGTTCCCCGGCATGCGGTCCCCCTCCCCGTCCTCGGCTTTCGGATGCCGCACTGTAGCGCCGTCAAATGACCGGCTGTGAAAGTTCGTTGGCGCGGTGAGGCTACAGCGAAGCTACACGGGCGTTCCGACCGCGCCGCGAGGCCCTGATCCGGGCCTGGAGGCCCGGCTTCCGGGGGGCCTGGAGTGCCAGCGGTCGATGGCACCAAATGCCGTTCGCTGAACGGTTATTGACAATGGGGCCGCCGGAACGGTCAGCTTCTGCCATCCCCTTGGAGGCAACCATGACCTGCCCCGTCGACCACAGTCGCATCGCCCTCGACCCGCTCGTACGTGATCTTGTCGGGGAGGGTGCCCGGCTACGGCAGGCCGGGCCCGTGGTCGCGATCGAGGTGCCGGGCGGAGTCGAGTGCTGGGCCGTCACGCGCCACGCCGAAGCCCGCCGACTGCTCACCGACGCGCGCCTGGTGAAGGACATCAACCGCTGGGGTGCCTGGACCCGTGGGGAGATCCCCACGACGTGGCCGCTGATCGGTCTGGTCGCCCCCGGCACGAGCATGGTCACCGCCGACGGCGACGACCACAAGCGGCAGCGGCTGCTCACCGCCCAGGCGCTCACCCCGCGCCGGATGGAGCGGCTGCGACCGCGGATCGAGGAGATCACCCGCACGATCCTCGACGAGTTCGAGGCGGCCGGCGCGGGCGGCGCCGTCGTCGACTTCAAGGCCGTGTTCGCGTTCAAGCTGCCGATGCGCGTCATCAGCGAGCTGATGGGCGTCGAGGCCACCGAGCACACCCGGCTGCGCGAGCTGTACGACACCTTCTTCAGCAGCGTCACCCCCGCCGACGAGGTGCGGGCGGCGATGGCCGAGCTGTTCGCGTTCTTCGCGAGCGTCGTGGCGGAGAAGAAGCGGCGGCCGGGCGACGACCTCACCAGCGCACTGCTCGCCGCCACCGAGGGCGGCGACCGGCTGTCCGACGAGGAGCTGGTCGGCACCCTCCTGGTCATGATCGCCGCAGGCCACGAGACCACCATCAACCTGATGGTCAGCGCCGTCCGCGGGCTGCTCACCCACCCCGACCAGCTGGCGCTCGTGCGCTCGGGAACCGTCCCCTGGACGGCGGTCGTCGAGGAGACGCTGCGCTGGTCGCCGCCGACCACCAACTTCCTGTTCCGCTACGCCACCGAGGACATCCCGGTCGGCGGAGTGGTCATCAAGGAGGGCGACGCGGTGATGATCTCCTACGGCGCGATCGGCCGGGACGAGGTGCAGCACGGGCCGACCGCCGAGGAGTTCGACATCACCCGCGACGCCGCCCGGCACCTCTCGTTCGGCTACGGCCCGCACGTCTGCCCCGGCGCCCCCCTCGGCAGGCTGGAGGCCCTGGTCGCGCTGCCCGCGCTCTTCGACCGTTTCCCCGGCCTCGCACTGGCCGTGCCCGAGGACCAGCTCGCCAACAACCCGTCGATCCTGGTCAACAGTCTGCGCGAGCTCCCGGTGCGGCTCCCGGGGTAGCGCGGGGGAGGGGTGTGCCCGGGAGGAGCGCGTCCGGGGCCCGGCTTATGGTGGACGCATGACCACCGATCTCGCCGGCAGTACCCCGGAAGCCGGGCTTCCGGGCAAGCCGACCGCGGCAGCCCGCACGACGCTGTCGCACATCATGACGGCGCACGACACCAATCTGCTCGGCACCGTCCATGGTGGCGTGATCATGAAACTCGTCGACGACGCGGCGGGCGCCGTCGCCGGCCGGCACTCGGGCGGCCCGGCGGTCACCGCGTCGATGGACGAGATGGTCTTCCTGGAGCCGGTCCGGGTGGGTGACCTCGTCCATGTGCGCGCCCAGTGCAACTGGACCGGGCGCTCCTCCATGGAGATCGGTGTGCGCGTCATGGCCGAGCGGTGGAACGAGTCCACCCCCGCGACCCAGGTCGGCAGCGCCTACCTCGTGTTCGCCGCGGTCGACGAGAACGGCAGGACCCGGCCGGTCCCGCCGGTGATCCCGGAGACCGAGACGGACAAGCGGCGGTACCAGGAGGCGCAGATCCGCCGGATGCACCGGCTCGCCCGCCGCGAGGCCATCAAGGAGCTCCGCGAGAAGCGCGCCGCCGAAGGATTCGACGACTAGGGCGCGTGCCAGGCGTCGTGGGCCAGGCGGGACTTTCGCAACACGCCCTAAAGGCCTCCCATGGCCCGGCGGCTCAGGCGCACACCACCTGGTCGCCGGTCACCGCACCCGCCGCGCCGCCCGTGGCCGGTGCCGGATCCTGCGCCCGGATCGCCGTGACGCCCTTGTACCCGGCGCCGATGGTCACCTTCATCAGCGGTCCCTGCCCGACGGCCGGCACCAGCTCCGCGCCCGGCAGCGCGGCCGCCAGGGACCTCGCCGAACGGTCCCAGCGGGGGTCGAAGCGGATGACGGTGCGCGGCACGTTGTGCACGGTCGCGTTGCCGGGGGAGCCCGTGGTGGCGAAGCCGGTGGCGCGCAGCGCCTTGTCCGCCCGGTCGCCGAGGCCGGTGACGGCCGTCCCGTTGTCGACGTGGACCCGGATCGAGTGCGGATCGACGTCCACCTGGACCTTCGACGATTGCCGGCGCTTGGCGTCGGCCGGGAGGCGGACGGCCAGCGGCTGGTCCGCGCGGATCGCCGCCCAGAGCTTGCCGGCCTTGGCGTCGTCCCACTTCACCGTCGAGCCGATGCCCTTGACCTGGTAGCCCACGTTGCCGATCGGCACCGAGGTGAACTCCGAGGAGCCCGGGGTGAACCCGCGCAGGCCCTGGGCCAGCGAGATCAGGTCCTTCGGCTTGAGGTCCTGGTCGGCGCGGACCGACCCGAGCACCGTCGAGGCGATCCGGCTGAGCTTGACCGGGTCGGTGAGCAGTCCGCCGCTGGTGATCCGGTGGATGATCTGGGCGAGGAAGCGCTGCTGGCGCTGCATCCGGCCCAGGTCGGAGGCGCCGTCGAGGTGGCGGGAGCGGACGTACTGCAGGGCCGCGCCGCCGTTCAGCTGGGAGGTGCCGACCGGCAGGTCGAGGCCGGTGTACGAGTCCTTCAGCGGGCGGACCGTGCAGACCTGGACACCGCCGAGGACGTCCACCGTCTTCATGAAGCTGATGAAGTCGATCTCCAGGTAGTGGTCGATGTGCACCCCCGTCATCTTCTCGACGGTGGCGACGGTGAGCCGGGGGCCGCCGTCCGCGTAGGCCGCGTTGATCTTCGCGGCGTGGCTGACGTGTTTGGCGCCGCTCACCGCGTCGTCGTGCGGCGGCAGCATGACGTAGCTGTCGCGCGGGATGCTGACGACGCTCACCCGGGAGCGGTCCTCCGACAGATGCACCAGCATGATCGTGTCGGTGCAGTGGCAGGGCGCTCCGCCGAGGTGGTAGCGCTCCTTGTCGGCCGGTTTCAGCCCGTCCCGCCCGTCGGTGCCGACCAGCAGGAAGTTGATGCCCTTGGTGCTGCCGGGGCGGTCCCGCATCCCGCCGAACGCGTCCACCCGGTCGATGCTGTCCCCCACTCCGCTGACCACGGCGTGGCCGACGCCGCTGGTCGTGATGATCGCCAGAGCCAGCCCGCCGGCGATCCGGGTGCTCCAGCGCACCGGCCGTCTGCCGGACCGTCCGCCGGGCTGTCTGCCCGACCGCGGGGCCTGCCGCGGTCCCGGCCGCCGGGCGGAATTGACCGGTGGACGGGGCCTGCGGGGCGGGGTGGCGGGCGGGCGAGCGGGTGGAACCGTCATCGGGGCGCACCTCCGCGGGAGACAGGGGACCCGGTCAGGCTAGACAAAACGGACAGTATTCAAAGCCCCCCACACGCTGGGGTCCCCCATTCGCGGTAACGTTTCCCGCGATGAACGCTGCCAACGACCCCGCCGCCCCCGCTGTCTCCGTGATCATGCCGGTGCTCAACGAGGAACGTCACCTGCGCGACTCCGTCCGGCACACCCTGGAGCAGGACTACCCAGGTGAGCTCGAGGTCGTCATCGCGCTCGGTCCCTCCGGGGACCGTACGGACGAGATCGCCGCCGAGCTGGTCGCGGAGGACCCGCGGGTCCACACCGTGCCCAACCCCACCGGCCGCACCCCGGCCGCGCTGAACGCCGCGATCAAGGCGTCCCGGCACCCGGTCGTGGTCCGTGTCGACGGGCACGGGATGCTCTCGCCGGACTACATCGCCACCGCCGTGCGGCTGCTGGCCGAGACCGGCGCGGCCAACGTCGGCGGCATCATGCACGCCGAGGGCGAGAACGCCTGGGAGGACGCGGTGGCCGCCGCCATGACGTCCAAGGTCGGCGTCGGCAACGCGGCCTTCCACACCGGTGGTGTCGCGGCCCCGGCCGACACCGTCTACCTCGGTGTCTTCCGCCGTGAGGTGCTGGAGCAGCAGGGCGGCTACAACGAGGAGTTCATCCGCGCCCAGGACTGGGAGCTGAACTACCGGATCCGTGAGGCCGGCCACCTCATCTGGTTCTCGCCCGAGCTGCGCGTCTCCTACCGGCCCCGGCCGAACGTGCGCGAGCTGGCGAAGCAGTACAAGAACTACGGCCGCTGGCGTCATGTCGTCGCCCGCTACCACCGCGGCTCGGTCAACGTGCGCTACCTCGCGCCCCCGGCGGCCGTGCTCGGCATCGCGGCGGGCATCGTGGTGGGCGCGGCCGTCACCCCGTGGGGTTTCGTGGTCCCGGCCGGGTACCTCGCCGCCATCGGGCTCGGCTCGGTCCCGGCGGGCAAGGGCCTGCCGTTCGGGGCCCGGGTGCGGATCCCGGTCGCGCTCGCGACCATGCACATGTGCTGGGGCTGGGGCTTCCTCACCAGCCCGCGTTCCCTGGCGAACAAGGTCATCGCCAGCCGGCGTCCCAGTGTGACGACGGCCGGCGTCTGAACCCACCGCGCCGGCCCGGACCGCTGTCGGTCCGGGCCGGCGCCATGTCCGGGTGCCGGCTACCAGACGTAGTGGGCGCCCGGGTACGTGTTCACCTTCATGCACGCCGAGGTGTCGGCGCCGTTGAGCGCGGACGAGGTGGACGGCGCCTTGTCCGGCGCTCCGGAGCCCGAACCGCCCGCCGTCTTCGGGTACGTGGTGCCCGTACGCCAGTCGGAGCCGACGACCACCGTCACCTTGGTCACGCTCTTGGAGCTCCGTACCGCGCTGTCCGGCAGCCCCAGTGCCTTGGCCACCGCCTGGGCGTCGCCCTTCAGGGCGGCGCTCGGGTAGCTGAGCGTGGTGTCGGTCTGCGGCTGCGGAGTGGTGTCGGAGGCGGCCCGGGTGAAGCCGAGGGTGCTGAGCCGGCCCACGATGGTCTTGGCGCGACCGCTCACCGCCGCCTGGGACGCGGTGGCGGTGCCGTTCCGCACGGTGACGTCGATCTCGCCCTTGGGCGCCGCCGGGTCGGCGGGCGACGCGGTCACGGTGGCGGCCGCCCCGGGCGTCGGCGCCTTGGCCTTGCCGTCGACCGGGTTGTCCGCGCGCACCAGTGCGAAGAGCTTGTCGGCGTCACCCGGCTTCGGGATGACGTGCGCCTTGTTCTTCGGGTCCCAGTCCCACGGCATCGTGGTCATGGTGATCCGGTCGGCGGGCACCTTCTTCAGCTCGTTGCCCAGGTCGTACAGCTTCTTGACGGTGCCGAGGCCGGTGTCGACGGTGACCGACTTGGTCGCCGCCTCGGCGAGGCCGGTGAGCTGACCGGGGTCGGTGAGCTTCGCGCCCTTCTTGAGCTCGCGGATCATCGAGTTCATGTACATGTGCTGCGCGTGCGTACGGCCGAGGTCGGTGCCGTCCTCGAAGCCGTGCCGGGTGCGCAGCCACTGCAGGGCCTGCTCGTCCTTGATGGTCGTGGTGCCGGCCTTGAGCTTCAGCCCGGACTGCTTGTCGTAGATGTTCTTGTCGACGCAGACCGGGACCCCGCCGATGGCGTCGGCCATCTTCACCACTCCGGCGAAGTCGACCATCATGAAGTGGTCGATGGAGATGCCGGTCATCTCCTCCCACGTGGCGACCGTGCAGCCCGGACCGCCGTGCGTGAGGCTGGCGTTGATGATGTCCTCGGACTTCTTGTAGACCGTGCCGTCGTGCGGGTCGGTGCACTTGGGGATGGCCACCCGGGTGTCGCGCGGGATGCTGATGACCGTCATGTTGCTGCGGTCGGCCGACAGGTGCAGCAGCATCTGGACGTCGGCACGGGGCTTCTCGCCCCGGGTGTCCGCGGCGCCGCCGAGCTTGACGTTCTCGTCGGAGTTCCGGCTGTCGGAGCCCATCAGCAGGATGTTGAGCGGCGTCTGGCCCTCGGCGTTGGCCTGCGGCTTGGAGAGCTTCGCGTCGCTGAGGTTGAGCTCGTCCTTCTTGATGTTCGCGTTGAGGTGCTCGTAGTACGCCCAGCCCGCGCCGGCCGTGCCGAGGACCGCCACGGCGGTGCCGATCCCGATCCAGCGCAGGGCCCGGCGCCGGCGGCTCCGCGGCGCCTTGCGGGACCGGGAGCCACCCCGGCGGTGGCCGCTGCCCGCTGCCTGCCGAGACGTTTCTGCGGACGGCGAGCCAGGAGTCCGCGACGGTGCGTCCGCGTACGGATCCGCGCCGGCCCCGCCGGCGTCGGACCCGTACAGACTGTCGTCCGAGCCCAGTTCGGAGGGGCTGTTCTGCGCGGGAACGCCGTTCCGCGTCGCCGTGCCTCTGGTTCGCCGGTGCTCCACGTCCTCTACTTCCACTGGTAGGGCTTGTAGACGTCCATGCAGCCCTTGTCGGTGCCGTTCAGCGCGTCCGCGTTGGTCGGGACGGAGCCGGCGCCCGGAGCCGTCTTGCCGTAGTCGGTGCCCGAGGTCCAGTCCGCACCGATGATCACGGTGACGGCCGTCACATCGGCCGAGGCCTTCACCGCGGCGGCCGGGATCTTCAGGGCGGTGGCGACGGCCAGGGCGTCTGCCCTGCCCTGCTCACCGGCGCTCGTCGGGTAGTTGACGACCGTACCCTTGCTGGGCTTCGCGGACTGACTGGCCTTCGCCTTCGTGAAGCCGCCCGTGACCAGCGCCTTGGAGACGTTGGACGCGCGGTTCTCGACGGCCGAGCCGTTCTTGTCGCCCGCGGTGCCGTTCACGACGCTGACCGCGATGGTGGCCGGGGCCGCGGCGGCGGGGCCCGACTTGGTCGGAGCCGGCTTCGGGGTGTTCGCGGCGGTGCCGTTGGCGTCCATGGCGACGTCGTTGCGCAGCAGCGTCCAGATCTTCGCCGCGTCCGCCTTGGCCGGGATGTAGTGGGCGTCGGGGTTCAGCGGGTCGGCGAGGTGCGGCATCGTCAGCATCGTCATCCGGTTCGCCGGCACGCTCTTGAGCTCCATACCGAGGTCGTAGAGCTTCTTCGGCGTGCCGATCTCCTTCGAGACCCGGAACGCCTCCATCGCCTTCGTCGCCAGGTTGTTGAGGCGCGCCGGGTTGGTGAACAGGCTCTGGCTCTGCAGATTGCGCATCATCGAGTTGAGGTACATGTGCTGCGCCTTGGCGCGGCCCGCGTCGTCACCGAAGGCGTGCCGGGTGCGCAGCCACTGCAGCGCCTGCTGGCCCTTGACCGGCCAGGTGCCGGCCTTCATCTTCAGACCGGAGCCGCCCTTCTGGGCCGGGGTCGGATGGTCCCAGATGTTCTGCTTGACGCAGACCTCGACATCGCCGACGGCGTCGGCCATCTTCACCACACCGGCGAAGTCGACGGTCATCCAGTGGTCGATGTAGACGCCGGTCAGGTTCTGGATCGCCGCGCGCGTGCAGCCCGCGCCACCGCGGCCCAGCGACTCGTTGATGATGTCGTTCTCGGTCGCCTTGAACACCTTGCCGGTGGCGGTGTCCGTGCACTCGGGGATGGGCATCCGGGTGTCGCGGGGAATGCTGACCACCGACATGTTGCTGCGGTCGGCGGATATGTGGAGCAGCATGATGACGTCGGCGCGGGGCGGTTCGCCCGCCGTGTCGCGCGCGCCGCCCAGATCCTTGTTGGCCTCGGAGTCGCGGGCGTCGGAGCCGAGCACCAGGACGTTCAGCGGTGTGTCGCCGTCGGCGTTCGCCTTGGACGGCGCCACATCGCTCTTGCCGTTGTTCAGGTCACCGGTGCGGATCTTCCCGGCGAGGTATTCGTAGTACGCGTATCCCGCGCCGGCGCCGGCGAGGATGAGCAGCGAGAGCGTGCCCGCCACCCAGCGGAATATCCGGCTCTTCCGGCTGCGCGGCTGCCGCCGGCCCCCGGCGCGGCGGTGGCCGCCGCCCCCGCCGGTACCGCCGTTCCGCTGCCCGGGTACCGAGGCCGTGCCGGCGCCGACCAGCGACGGGTCGGTGACGGCGCCCGTGACGGTGCCCGCGCCGGGGCTCGGATGGGAGCCCGTACGCGAGGCGGTGCCGTCACCGGATCCGTCCCAGCCCTGGCCCCCGCCCTGGTCCCGGTCCTGGTCCTGGTCCTGGTCCTGGTACAAGCTCTCGTCCCAACCGGGATCTCCCGGTCCCTGGGCGTCTCGCGCCCCACCGCCCCGTACACCGCTGTCCCGCATGGCCCCCCCTGGATACGTCATTTCGCGCAGACGCTCTTGTCGTCCGCCACGACCTTCTGAATTCCCTCCGGCGCCGAAGTCGGCGCGGCTATCGGTGTTCCCGCGCCCTTGAAGTCCTTGCCAAGGGTGAGCGTCATGTTGGCCTTGGCCGCCGCGTCGACCGTCCCCGGCTGCAGCGCGGACGCCGGCAGCCCCATCATCGCGGCCAGGGCGCGCGCCTGGTCGGCCTGGTTCGGCGCGTAGACGAGCGTGGTCGTCGCAGCCGTTCCGGCCGGGGCGTTGCCGCCGTTGGTGGAGCGGTTGACGGCCTTGTTGTTCTGCAGCCAGTTGATGGTGTCCTGTGCGGCCCCGGTCACGCCACTGCCGTTGAACACCTTGACGCGAACCTGTGACGCGGGGGCCTTGGAGCCGGACAGTTTGTCCGGGGCCTTGGAGGCGTCCGGGGTGCCCGGCTTCTTGGCCACCGCGGTCAGCGAGATGTCGCTCTTCACCATCGAGAAGACCTGCTGGGCCTTGGTCGGGTCGAGGATGACCGTCTTGTGGACCTTGCCGTCCGCCGGGTTGTCGATGACCGGGACGGTGGCGAAGGTGATGTTCTTGGTGTCGACCGCGCTGAGGTCCTTCGCGAGGTCGGACAGTTTCGAGATGCTGCCGATGGCACTGTCGACGGTGAGTGCCTTGGTGGCCGCGTTCGCCAGCTTCCACAGCTTGCTGGGGCTGGTGAGGGTGTCACCGGACTTCATCTGACGGATCATCGAGCCCAGGAACTGCTGCTGGAGCTTGATGCGGTCCAGGTCGCCGCCGAAGCCGACCGCGTGCCGGGTCCGGACGAACGCGAGCGCGTCGTCGCCCGACACCTTGTGGTGGCCCTTGCCGAGGTCGAGGTGGGACTTGGGGTCCTTGATCGGCTTGGCCAGGCAGATGTCGACACCGCCGACCGCGGTCGACAGGTCTTTGACCGCGGTGAAGTTGGCCATCATGAAGTGGTCGACGCTCACCCCGGTCAGCGCCTTCACGGCGCGCATGGTGCACCCCGGGTCGCGGCCCTCCTGGCCGAGACTGGTGTTGAACCGGACCTTCTGCTCCCCGGCGACGACCTTCGTCGAGCCGTCCTTCTGCTTCGTCGGGCAGTCCGGAATGTCCGTGATCAGGTCGCGCGGAATGCTCAACGCGGTCGCGTTGGTGCGGTCCTTGGAGACATGGAACAGGATCGTGGTGTCGGCATGGCCGACGCTGCCCGCGTCGCCGTACTCCTTGCCGAGCCCCTCACGGCTGTCGGTGCCGATCACGAGGATGTTCACCGGACCGTCGGCGGTGACGTTCTTGTTGCCCGCGTCGCCGACGTCGACGGTGGTGATGTTGTTGTTGAAGTGCTGGTAGACCAGATAGCCGCCGATGGAGCCGGCGACCAGCACGAAGCCGACCGTGGCCGCGGTCCAGACAAGGGCCTTCTTCTTGCGGGACTTCCGGGGCTTGCCCTTGCGACGGCTCGCCCGGTTCGGTGCGTCCGAGGGGTTCGACGGGGTGCTGCGGGTGCCCTGCTGCTCGCGGCGCTCACGCCTGCCGCCCTGTGCGGACACGCTCGGTGACGGAGGCTGTTCGGGGTCTATCCGCAGCACGTAGCTGCCCGTCTCCGGATCAAGGACCCACTGGTCTGCCGGGTCGATGTTCCTGTGGCCTTGCGTGTCCACGGTTGCTCGGGTCCTCCGTCGGTGCCACGCGGCGCCTGCCCCCTGGGCGCTCGATCTTCTGGTCTTCCGTGTGAATGCGGGCCGGTTGACCATCCTCCGGGTCCGGCCGGATCGCTCACACTAGCCCCACACTTCAGCGTCTAGTCACGTGCGTGACAAATTCCACTCCCCTACAACTGGACAAACCATCCAATCCAACCGGCCTGTTGGTCATACCTTTTATTGCGCTTTACCACAGATGTCTTGGTCGGCCGTCGTGCCCGGAAACGTCGGTTCGCCCCCACTCGGCACCGGAGTCGGTTTCGTACCCCGCGACTTGCCGTCCTCCCCGCTGCCGGTGGCCGTGGGTTCGGCGACCGCCGTGGGTCCGGCGGTCGCGGGTGCGGTGGTCGCCGGCGCCGTCGGCTTCGGCGTCCCGTCCGTCGTCCCCGAGACCCCGACCGGCTTGTCCGCGCGGAGCGTGGCGAAGAGCTGATCCGCCTCGGGCTGGATGAGTTCGTCCCGGTCGTTGTTGTTGATGTACGGCTGGCGCGGCGCCGTCAGGAAGCGCACCGCACTGGTCGGGGTGTTCTCCAGGCTGCGGACGAGGTCGTACAGCTCGCCCAGCGAATCCAGGCCCGGGTCCGCGGTCAGCGACGACGTCGCCGCCGAGAGCAGCGGGTACAGCTTGGTCGGGTTGAGCAGCACACCGTCGCTGCGGATCTTGTTCACCAGCGAGGCCAGGAAGTCCTGCTGGCGGTTCATCCGCTGGGTGTCGCTGCCGTCGCCGATGCTGTACCTGGCGCGCACATAGCCCAGCGCCTGCTCGCCGTAGAGCGTCTGCTTCCCGGCCGGGAGGTTCAAATGCGCCTCCGGGTCGCGGATCGCCTTCGGCACGCACACCTCCACTCCGTCCACCGCGTCGACCATCTTCTTGAAGCCGCTGAAGTCCACGATCAGGTGGTGGTCGATGCGGATACCCGTCATCCGCTCGACGGTACGGATCGTGCAGGCCGCCCCACCGAATTGGAACGCCCAGTTGAACTGGACGTACTTCTCCTGGGTCATGGTTCCGTTCGCCTGTGTGCAACTGGGCACATGGGCCATCAGATCGCGCGGGATGCTGACCGCGGTGGCGCTGCTGCGGTCGGCGGACAGGTGCAGCAGGATCGTGGTGTCCGAGCGCTGGGTGCCGCTGTCCTTGCCGTACTCGGTGTTGCCGTTGCCGCGGTTGTCCGACCCGATGAGCAGGATGTTCTCGGCCGAGGTCGGACCGGGGGTGGGCCGTTCCGCCTGGATGCGCTCCAGCTCGTTGGCGGTCCTGAAGTCGGTCTTGATGTTGCCGTCGAGCTGCTGGTACAGGTACCAGGCGGTCCCGGTGCCCGCGAGCAGCAGGAGGACGGTGGAGAGGCCGAGCACACGCAGCCAGCGACGCCCCTTGCGCGCCGCGGGTGCGGCGGGCGGGGTGTCAGCGCCCTCGGCGCCGTCCCCGGCAGGCGACACGTCCTCCGGTTCCGGCGGCGGGGCGGGCGTGCCTCCTTGCGTGGTCACGTCTGCGCCCATCCCTCGGTGAGTCACTCGGTGCCGGACCCCTCGGGCGGAAAGGCCCGACCGGCACCCGTTCAGACAGCCGATTCCCGTTCATGGTTGCGTGACTTCGCTCTTCCCTTGGTCGGTGATCAACCCAGCATCCCCCAGGACGGCGCGGCGGGCCCGGGGGAGGGGGTCGCTATTGGGCCGTGTGGGTGACGCGCTCGCTCTTCTCCCGTTGTGCCAGCTGGTCGGCGGGCAGCCGGTCGAGGTGCCGGCACAGGACGACCGAGCCGTCCGCGGCCAGCGGTGCCAGCAGGCCGGCGGCCAGCCCGTCCCAGTCGTCGAAGGACCGGCCGGAGAGCAGCCGGGAGCCCTGGCCGAGGCCCAGCCCGGCGGCGCTCTCGCGGGCCCGTCCGACCACCTCGGCGGCTGTCAGTACCGAGCCGTCCGGGAGCTGGAGCGCGGGTGCGTCCGGGCCGACCGGGGCGTAGGGCGCGAAGCGGTCGCCCTGGCTGGGCACCTCGACCGCGTAGTCGGCGAAGCCGGCCGGCGGCTGCAGGAAGCGGCCGCCGAGCGGGCGCAGCGCGAGCGCGACCCGCTCGCCGTCGCAGGCCAGGGCGGCATCGAGCGTCTCAGGTCCGCTGACCACCAGGTCGGCGGCGGCCGGATCGCCGCCGGGGACGACGACCACTCCGGTGGAGAAACAGGCGAGCAGCCAGACCGCGGTCTGCCAGTGCGCGGGCAGCAGCAGCGCGAGCCGGTCACCGGGCTGCGCGCCGAGGTCGTCCTGGATCAGGTTGGCGGTCTTCGCCACCCAATTGCCGAACGTGGCCACGGAGAGTTCGACGCGTTCGCCGGTGGCGTCGTCGTAGAAGGTCACCAGCGGGCGGGCGGGCTCCGTCCGGAGGGCGTAATCCAGCAGGCCGGCGGGGGTGTTGGCGGTAGCGGTCACCCGGCTCAGGCTACCCGCCGCCGGGCCGGCGGCCCTCGCCCGGACGGGCGAGGGCGGAGGGTCGTTCCGGCGGACTGTCCGTCAGATCTCGACTGGACATATATGAGGCTTATGTAACGATCTGTCCTATGCGTGCATTCCTAGCCACCACCATCGGCGTCGCGTGCACGGCCGCGCTGGCGCTTCCGTTCGCCGTTCCCACGGGCGCCGCCGCACACAGTGGGCGTTCCGCGCGGCCGGCCCACCCGACGGCCTCCCAACTCCCGGGCAGCACCCGCAACCTTCCGCTGGTGCCGCTCTCCGCCCCCACCGTCACCCATGGAACCGACCGTGCGCCCGGCGCCCCCGCCGAGCAGGGTCTGTCCGCCCGTCAGGTCGCCCCGTTCTCCCTGCTCGGCGTCACGTGGGACAACCCGGCGGCCGATCTCGACGCCGCCGTCCAGGTCCGCACCCGGGCGGCCGGCACCGGCACCTGGTCGGGCTGGCGGGACGTCCAGGCGCACAACGACGACGCCCCCGATCAGGACGGCCGGACCGGCCGCGGCGCCACCGCCCCGCTGTGGGTCGGCGCCTCGGACGGTGTCCAGGTCCGCGTGCGGCCGGCCGCCGGTGGTGACCGCGGCGCCGGTTCCGCCGCCAAGGTGGTGCCACTGCCCGGCGGACTGCGCCTGGAGATGGTCGACCCGGGCGACGACGGCCCGGTCACCCCTGCCACTCCGGCGGTCCCGGCCACCCCGGCCACCGCGCCGAGCGCCCCCGTCACCGATCCGAGCGCACCGGCCACCACTCCGGCCACCACTCCGGCCACCACTCCCGCCACCACCCCGGTCCTGGACGACCGCGGTGTGGAGTCGGCCCCCGGCGCCGCTCCGGTCACCGAGCTCCCCGCGCTCACCAAGGAGGAGACCGCGGCCACGGCGGCCGGCGCGCCCTACGTCGGCGCACGTCCCCGGATCGTCACCCGGGCCGGCTGGGGCGCCGACGAGAAGCTGCGTGAAGCGGGCTTCGTCTACACCAACACGGTGAAGGTGGTCTTCGTCCACCACACCGCCACCGGCAACGACTACACCTGCTCGGGGGCGCCCGCCCTCATCCGCAGCATCTACCGCTACCACGTGGAGAGCAGCGGCTGGCGGGACATCGGCTACAACTTCCTCGTCGACAAGTGCGGAAACATCTACGAGGGCCGCGCGGGCGGCGTCGCCAAGCCGGTCATGGGCGCTCACACCATGGGCTTCAACACCGACAGCGCGGGCGTCGCGGTGCTCGGCACGTTCACCTCCAGCTCGGCCCCCGCCGCGGCCGTGAAGGCGGTGTCCCAGCTCGCCGCCTGGAAGCTCGGTCTGCACGGAGGCAACCCGACCGGCACCACGCACCTCACGTCCGGTGGCGCCAACCTGTACGCGAAGGGCACCAGCGTCAAGCTCAACGTCATCTCCGGGCACCGCGACGGCTTCGCCACCGAGTGCCCGGGCACCAAGCTCTACGGCCAACTCGGCAGCGCCCGTAAGACGGCAGCCGATCTGCAGGGCCGCTGACCCCCCGTCCGCCCCTCCCTTCCGCGGCCCCGGCGACCACTGTGTCCCGGGGCCGCGGAACTCGTGCGCCCCGGGGTCGTGGAGCGCGGGGTTCCGCGTGCCCGGCGGTGCGAGTGGTCAGCTCATCCCTTCATCTGCCTAAGATTGCCGCCCACCGGCCCGCCCACCAGGAAGCAGAGACGAACCCAGGTGACTGAAGCGATCCTCTTGGTCGGCGGCAAGGGCACGAGACTGCGCCCGCTGACGGTGCACACGCCCAAGCCCATGGTCCCGGCGGCCGGTGTGCCGTTCCTGACCCACCAGCTCGCCCGCGCCCGCGCGGCCGGCGTCGAGCACATCGTGCTCGCCACGTCCTACCTCGCCGAGGTCTTCGAACCGCACTTCGGCGACGGCTCCGCGCTCGGCCTGCACCTGGAGTACGTCACCGAGGACGAACCGCTCGGCACCGGCGGTGCCATCCGCAACGTCGCGTCCCGGCTCCGGTCCGCCCCCGGCGAGCCGGTCCTCATCTTCAACGGCGACATCCTCACCGGGCTCGACATCCGCGCCCTCGTCGAGAACCACCGCACCACCGGCGCCGACGTCTCGCTGCACCTGACCAAGGTCGCGGACCCGCGCGCTTTCGGCCTCGTCCCCACCGACCCCTCCGGGCGCGTCACGGCCTTCCTCGAGAAGCCGCAGACCCCCGAGGAGATCGTCACGGACCAGATCAACGCGGGCGCGTACGTGTTCAACCGCTCGGTGATCGACAGCATCCCGGCCGGCCGGCCGGTCTCGGTCGAACGGGAGACGTTCCCCGGCCTGCTGGCGGCCGGCGCGCATCTGCAGGGCATGGTCGACTCCACGTACTGGCTCGACCTCGGCACCCCGCAGGCGTTCGTCCGCGGCTCCGCCGACCTCGTCCTCGGCCGCGCACCGTCGCCGGCCGTCCCCGGCCGCCGGGGCGAGCGGCTCGTCCTGGAGGGCGCGGTCGTCGGTGAGGGCACCAAGCTCACCGGCGGCACCTCCATCGGCGCCGGAGCCCGGATCGGTTGCGACGCCCGCATCGACGGCAGCCTCGTCCTGGACGGCGCGGTCGTCGAGGACGGCGCGGTCATCCGCGACTCCCTCATCGGCACCGGCGCCACCATCGGTGCCCGCACCGTGCTGGACGGCGCGGTCATCGGCGACGGCGCCACCGTCGGCGCGGACAACGAACTGCTGCACGGCGTCCGCGTCTGGTGCTCCGCCCGGATCCCGGCGGCCTCGCTCCGCTTCTCGTCCGACCAGTAGCGGCGGACGGGCCTGTCCGAGGGGGCGGCTACGCTCGGTCGGGTGCGTACGAGTATCCGCAGCTGGACCCCCGAGGGCCGGCCCGACCTCCGCCTGACGCTGGACCCGCTGGGCCGCGGCCCGGGCGATCCGGCGTTCCGGATGACGCCCGACGGCGCCGTCTGGCGGGCGGCCCGCACCCCGCAGGGCCCCGGCACCCTGCGGATCACCGCGGCCGACGGCACCGTAAAGGCGCAGGCCTGGGGCGATGGCGCGGACTGGCTCCTGGAGGCGCTGCCCGCGCTGCTCGGCGCAGGCGACGACCCGACGCCGTTCACCCCGCGCCACCGCGTCGTGCACGAGGCGCACCGGCGGAACCCGGGCCTGCGGCTGACCCGGACCGGCCTCGTCCTCGAATCGCTGATCCCCGCGATCCTGGAACAGAAGGTCACGTCCGACGAGGCGTACCGCGCCTGGCGGCTGCTCCTGCGCCGGCACGGCGAACCGGCCCCCGGCCCGGCCACCGGCGGCCCCGACGGCGGCATGTACGTCATGCCCGCCCCGCGCCAGTGGTCCCTCATCCCGTCCTGGGAATGGCACCGCGCCGGGGTCGACAACAAGCGGTCCTCGACGATCCTGCGCGCGGTCCGGGTGGCCGCCCGGATGGAGGAGGCCGCCGCGATGGACCTGGCGGCGGCCACCGCCCGGCTGACGGTGATCCCGGGCATCGGCCCCTGGACCGCCGCCGAGACGCTGCAGCGCAGCAACGGGGACCCGGACGCACTGACGGTCGGCGACCTGCACCTGCCGAACATCATCGGCTTCGCCCTGACGGGAGCGCACCGCACCGACGACGCCGCGATGTGTGCCCTGCTGGCCCCGTACGAGGGCCAGCGGCACAGGGCGGCGCGGCTGATCCTGCTCAGCGGCCGGGTGCCACCGCGGCGTGCGCCGCGCTATGCCCCGAAGGACATCAGCCGGATCTGAGCGGGCCGCGCCGTCGGTGGGTCGGGGGCCGGGTCCTCCGGGGTGGGGCTTCGAAATCGACTATTTAGGGCCTGGCGGCCCACAAATAGCTCGGCAGCATTTCGAAACCCCACCCCTGCGGACCCGGCCCCCTTCGCTCCACCCACCCCGTGCGGGTGGGCTTCTTGCTGGGGTCCGGCCACCGTGTGGTCAGCGGACCGAGATGAACGCCTCCGCGGTCCGCTCCGGCCGCGCCTTCGGCGCAGCCGACGCGTGGCCGACGGCTACCGCGCCCATCGGGTCCCAGTCGGCCGGCAGTCCGAGGACGTCCCGGACGACATCGCGGCAGAACATCGTCGAGGAGACCCACGCGGAGCCGAGCTGCTCGCCCGCCAGGGCGACCAGCAGGTTCTGGACGGCGGCGCCGACCGCGACGACGAACATCTCGCGTTCCGCGCCCGCCCGCCGCGCGTCCGGGTACGCGTGGGCGCCGTCGGCGACGAGGCACGGCACGATCAGATAGGGCGCGCGCCGCAGTACGTCACCGCGTCGCAGCCGGCGGGTGATGTTCTCCTCGGGGAAGCCGTCGGCCCGGAGGTCCGCCTCCCAGGCGTCCCGCATGGCGTCGAGCAGTCGTGTCCTGGACTCCTCGGACTCCAGGAGGACGAACCGCCAGGGCGTCGTGTGGTGCGGGGCGGGTGCGGTGACGGCCAGGGCGACGGCGCGGCGGACCGCGGAGCCGTCCACCGGCTCCGCGGTGAAGTCCCGGACCGTGCGGCGGGCCGCGACGGCCTCGCGGATGGCCTCCGACGTGCCGAGCCGGAACATGTCCGCGCCGGCGTCCCGTACGAGGGCGCGGGCGCCCGGGCCGTCGTCCGCCGTCACCAGGTGGCCGAGGCCGCGGACGACAGCGACCGGCAGTCCGGCCGCCTTGCCCTTGACGAGGTCCCCGGCGGCGGCGAGTTCGTCCCCGGTGGCGGTCACCGTCATGCTCAGCGCGTTGCCGTGCGAGTCGGTGCCGCCGCGCAGGTCCTCCAGGACGCGCAGCCCGGCGGCGCCGATGGCGACGTCGGTGAGCCCCTCGCGCCACGGCCGTCCGAAGGTGTCGGTGACCACGACCGCGACCTCGACGCCGAGCGCCGCGCGCAGCCCCTCCCGGATCCCGCGGGCGGACGCGTCCGGGTCCTCGGGGAGCAGCAGTACGGTCCCGGGCGCGGTGTTGGAGGCGTCGACGCCGGCCGCGGCCATGACGAAGCCGTGCCGGGTCTCGACGATCCGGGTGGGCCCGCGCCGCGCGACCAGCCGCACCATCTCGGCGTCGATCGCGGCCTCGCGGTCGTCGGCGCGGATGATCCGGCCCTCGGCCTTGCTGACGATCTTCGACGTCACCAGCAGTACGTCGCCGTCGGCGAGCGCCGGATCCGCGGCGGCTATCAGCTTGGCGAGGTCGTCGCCGGGCTGCACCTCGGGAATCCCGGAGACGGCCAGCACCTGGAAGGACTGAGCCGTCACGTGCGGACCTCCTCCGCCAGCGCCAGCGCTTCGCGCGCCATGGCGGTGGTGGCCTCGAGGTCGGTCATCATCAGCGGCACGGCCCGGCAGCGGATGCCCGCCGACTCGATCCCCTCGACCGCCGCCGCGTCCACGGTGTCGACGAGCCAGCCGTCGAGCAGCCCGGACCCGTAGTGGGCGGCGACCGCGGCGGCGGTCGTCTCGACCCCGACGGCCTCCAGGACCTTGTCCGCCATACCGCGCACCGGGGCGTCACCGACGATGGGCGACAGCCCGACGACCGGGACGCCCGCCTCGGCGATGGCCTCGCGGATGCCCGGCACGGCCAGGATGGTGCCGACGCTGACGACGGGGTTGGACGGTGGGAAGACGATCACGTCCGCTTCCGCGATGGCCTCCAGGACACCGGGGGCCGGCTTCGCCTGTTCCGCGCCGACCGGCACCACGGCGTGCGCCTCGACGGAGGCGTGCAGCCGCACCCAGTACTCCTGGAAGTGCACGGCCTTGCGCTCGCCGTCGACATCCACGAGGACATGGGTCTCGACGCGGTCGTCCGACATCGGGATGAGCCGGACGCCCGGCTGCCAGCGCTCGCACAGCGCCTCGGTGACGGCGCTGAGCGGGTATCCCGCTCCGATCATCTGGGTCCGCACGATGTGGGTCGCGAAGTCGCGGTCGCCGAGCCCGAACCACTCCGGTCCCACGCCGTACGCCGCGAGTTCGGCCTTGACGGTGAAGGTCTCGTCGGACCGGCCCCAGCCCTGTTCCTCGTGGATGCCGCCGCCGAGGGTGTACATCACGGTGTCGAGGTCGGGACAGACCTTGAGTCCGAACAGGTGGATGTCGTCACCGGTGTTGCCGATGACGGTGATCTCCGCATCCGGTGCCGCTGCTTTGAGGCCGCGCAGGAAACGGGCCCCCCCGATGCCGCCGGCCAATACCACGATTCGCATGGGGGACAGTCTGTCAGCCCGGTCCGTCAGCCCCGCACGGACTCCTGCGCCGGCTCCTGCGCGGAGGGCGCGGTGCAGGCGGCGTAGGGGGTCATCTCGGTGAGGCCGGGGAAGTAGACGTGCAGGCTGACGGCCGGTTCCAGGGAGTCGTTGACGACCTCGTGGAGGTAGCCGGGCGCGAAGGTGCGCTGGCCGCCCGGCACCAGGGTGCGCCGGACCTCGCCCGAGCCGGCGGACAGCGCGCGCTCGGTCAGCTCGCCCTGCAGGACGGTGAGCACACCGGAGGAGCGGCCGTGGTCGTGCAGCCCGCTGCTCTGCCCGGGTACCCAGCTGAGCAGCCACACCTCGTAGCCGGGGCCGGTCTGCAGCCGGGCGTACCAGCGCGTGGTGGCGTCGTAGCGGACCAGCGGCGCCCACCGGGCGCGGTCGGCCGCGATGGAACGGGCCAGGCCGGCGAACTCGGCGACGGTGCTGGGGTGCTGGGGCACCGGGGGAAGCAGGTGGGGGAGGGCGAGCGGGTCGCCGGCGATCGAGACATCGCTGTACATGTGCGGAGGTTCCTTGCCGGAAGCTGCGGAGGGCGGCGGACGCGACACCGAGCGATCAGAAGCGAGCGCTCAGTGGTCCAGGAATCAGGACTCAGCGGCAACAACAGGAACGGCGACAGCGGACCGGCACAGCGCGGTGGGACTCGCGACGGCGAGTCCGGAAGGGCGCATGGGTCACTGCTGGCATGGGTATAGGAGACCGGTCTCTGGGACGGCTTGTCAACCTCTTGTCCGTTATGTCGGAAATCTTTCACCTGAACCGGTCGAGCGGGGTGGTGAAAGGTTTGTGCGGAGAGATGTGCGGATAGGTGGCGCAGCAACCGCACATGGGAGCGTCGTCCTTCTCGGCGCCGCCGCGACCCCGTGGCCGGATTGTGATCCACAACGCTTCATTCCGCGAGGCGGAACGTGGCCAGGCGCTGCGACGTCTGACGAGGTGCGGCCAGTGGATCACGGTGGATCAACTGGAGCAGGGTTGACAGATGCTGGCGTTTGGGATGATTTCCACACTTTCTGCCAACCCTTGGTTCAGCGGAGTGAATAACGGACCCAATAGCAGATCTCGGCTTGACTGGCCCGTATCGGCACACTTGTAATTTCACTCGTGTCGTTCAGCCGCTACTGGTAACGGCAACATCACGGGGAAGCAAAGACAGACGAGGGGCGCGCATGACCGAGCAGTTCCAGCTTCTGCTGGCCGAGGAGGCTGACGAGGAACTCGGGTGGCAGGAGCGCGCGCTGTGTGCGCAGACCGATCCCGAATCGTTCTTCCCCGAAAAGGGCGGATCCACTCGCGAGGCGAAAAAGGTCTGTCTCGCCTGCGAAGTCCGCTCCGACTGCCTCGACTACGCACTCGCCAACGACGAACGCTTCGGAATCTGGGGCGGACTGTCGGAACGCGAACGACGACGTCTCAAGAAGGGCGTGGTCTGAGACCCGCCCACCGCACAGGGTTCGCACGGCCCGCCTCCCGGTCTCATCCGCCGGGAGGCGGGCCGTTGTTGTGTCCGGTTGCGGTGTCCCGCAGCGGTGTACCGGCAGTTATCCACAGGCGCCGGGAAGGGCCGGGGGCGTGAGCCGTTAGTGTGGGGGCCCGTCCGAGGCGCGCCGTCGACCCCAGTGGTCACAGCGTCCACCGCAGTCCAGCGAACCGGGGCCCGAACCGGATGTCCGTGAACAGCCAAGCGTCGGCCTTTTTCCCGGCCGCCCCAGAGTTGCCGCGCCATGTCGTCACCGCCGTGCTCGTCGCGCACGACGGTGCCCGGTGGCTGCCCAACGCGCTCTCGGGCCTCCTTGCCCAGGACCGTCCGGTCCAGGACGTCATCGCGGCCGACACCGGCAGCGCCGACGAATCCGCCCAGCTCCTCGCCGGCTCCCTCGGTGCCCAGCGGGTGCTCCACCTCGCCCGCCGCACCAGCTTCGGCGCGGCCGTGGACGAGGCGGCCCGCGCCGCCGGCCGGCTCACCGCCGAGCAGCTGCCCTATCTCCAGCGCGCCAGCGGATGGGACCCCGTCAGCCGCAGCTGGAACGACGACGCGTACGACGAGCCCGACCACCCGCACGGCGAGCCGGTCGAATGGCTCTGGCTGCTGCACGACGACTGCGAGCCGGAACCCGGCGCGCTGGCCGCCCTGCTGCGCACCGCCGACTCCTCGCCCTCCGCGGCGGTCATCGGCCCCAAGCTGCTCAGCTGGTACGACGCCCGGCAGCTGCTGGAGGTCGGGGTCAGCATCGCCCGCAGCGGCCGCCGCTGGACCGGGCTGGAACGCCGCGAGCAGGACCAGGGACAGCACGACCAGATCCGTCAGGTCCTGTCCGTGTCCAGCGCCGGCATGCTGGTCCGCCGGGACGTGTGGGACGAGCTCGGCGGCTTCGACCGCCATGTGCCGCTCATGCGTGACGACGTCGACTTCTGCTGGCGCGCCCAGGCCGCCGGCCACACCGTCCTGGTCGCCCCGGACGCCGTGATGCGGCATGCCGAGGCAGCCTCCCGCGAACGCCGCCCGGTGGACTGCGCCGGCCGCTCCGCCGTCAACCCGCACCGTGTCGACAAGGCCGGCGCCGTCTACACGCTGCTGGCCAACACCCGCGGTCCGCTGCTGCCCTACGTGATGCTGCGGATCGTCCTCGGCACCCTGCTGCGCACGCTCGCCTACCTCGTCGGCAAGGTGCCGGTACAGGCCGTCGACGAGATCGTCGGGCTGCTGCGCGTACTGGTGCGCCCCGGCCGGGTGCTCGGCGCGCGCCGCCGCCGCGGCCAGGGCGCCGTCCCGCCGTCCGAACTGCGGCCGCTCTTCCCACCGCCGGGCGCGACCGTGCGGGCCACCGTCGACCAGGTCGTCAGCAACTTCTCCGGACGCACCGAGGCCGCGGCCGCGGCCGCCGGCCGGCACGGCGGCGGCATCGAGTCCGGGCCCGGCGACGAGGACGGCGAGTACATCGAGGTCGAGCAGTTCGCCCGGCTCAAGCGCATCGCCCGCAAACCGGGACCGATGCTCTTCGCCGTACTGCTGCTCGTCTCGCTGGCCGCCTGCCGCTCGCTGCTCGGCTCCGGCTCGCTGCTCGGCGGCGCACTGCTGCCCGCCGCCCCCGGCGCCTCCGACCTCTGGGCCTCGTACAGCGGTGCCTGGCACGCCCTGGGCACCGGCGGCACCCAGCCCGCCCCGCCCTACCTCGCGGTCCTGGCGCTCTTCTCGACCATCCTGTTCGGCAGCACCGGGCTCACCCTGACGGTGCTGCTGGTCGCCTCCGTCCCGCTGGCCGGCGTCACCGCGTACTTCGCGTCCCGGCCGCTGGTCGAGTCCCGCCTGCTGCGCGCCTGGGCCAGCGTCGCCTACGCGTTCCTGCCCGCCGCCACCGGAGCGCTGGCCGGCGGCCGGATCGGCACCGCGGTCCTCGCGATCCTGCTGCCGCTGATGGCCCGCACCGCGATCGCCACCGCCGGACTGCAGCTGACCCACGGCGCCATCGAGCGCGGCGCCCGGCCCAGCTGGCGCGCCACCTGGGCACTCGCCCTGATGCTCACCTTCACGACCGCGTTCACCCCGCTCGTCTGGCCGGTCGCCCTGGTGCTGTGCGCGGGAGTGCTCGCGCTGCGCGTGGTGAGCGGCCAACAGCGGCTGCTCGTTCCGCACCTGCTGCGCTTCGCGGCGCTGATCGTCACCCCGGTCGTCCTCCTCGCGCCCTGGTCGCTGTCGCTGCTCACGCACCCCGGACGCTTCCTGCATGAGGCCGGCCTGCCCTACGGCATCAAGGCCGCCTCCGCCGTCGACCTGCTGATGATCAGCCCCGGCGGGCCGAACGGCTCCGGCGGACTGCTGCTCATCGGCCTCGTCCTGGCCGCGCTCGCCGCCCTGATGCGCTCCGAACGCCGGCTGGCGGTCCTCACCGCCTGGGCGGTCGCGCTGACCGGACTGCTCTTCGCCATCCTGGAGAACGGCGAGGCGTGGGCCGGCCCCGCCACCCTCGTCTACGGCCTCGCGCTGCTGTCGGCCGCCGCGATCGGCGCCGAGGGCGCCAAGGACCGCATCGCCGCCAAGGGCTTCGGCTGGCGGCAGCCCGTCGCAGCGCTGATCGCCCTGGCCGCCGCCGCGGCTCCGCTGCTGGCCGCCTTCACCTGGGTCTCGGACGGCGCCAACGGACCGCTCAAGCGCCATGACCCGGTGCAGGTCCCCGCGTTCGTCGCGGAGGAGAGCAGCAGCAGCGACCAGGCCCGCACCCTGGTGCTCGACGGCAAGCCGACGGGCGTCTCGTACGTCCTGGTCCGTGGCGCCGGCGCGCGGCTGGGCGACGCGGAGCTCGCCGCCGAGGCGGGCCACGACAGCCGCCTGGACGACACTGTCGCCAACCTCGTGGCAGGCTCCGGCGCCGACCAGGCGACCCGCCTCACCGGCTACGCCGTCCGCTACGTCCTCGTACAGCCCGGCGCCCCGCGCGAGATGGGCCGAGTGCTCGACAGCACCCCGGGCCTGACGCGCGTCAGCCAGGCCGACGGCAGCGCCCTGTGGCGCGTCGACACCGCCGTGTCCCGGATGGCCATCGTCAGCAAGGACGCACCGCCGGTGCCCGTCCCGGCCTGGCGGGTCGAGGCGCACGCCAAGATCCCGGCCGGCGGCGCGGGACGCGTCCTGCGCCTCGCCGACGCGGCCTCCGCCGGCTGGCAGGCGACCCTCGACGGCCGGCCGCTCAAGGCCACCAAGGTCGACGAGTGGGCGCAGGGCTTCGAACTGCCCACGGACGGCGGCCGGCTCGACGTCACGTACCAGGACCCGGTCACCCACACCGGCTGGCTGTGGGCGCAGGGCTTCCTCCTGCTCGTGGTGGTCGTCCTGGCGCTGCCCGGCCGCCGCCGGCAGATCGACGACGACCTGCCGGAGCAGGAAGCGGTCGCCGCGGACATGTCCGCCTCCGGGATCCCGGCGCAGGCGTCCGGCGAGGGCCGGCGCGCCCGCCGCCTCCAGGCCGCCGCGGACGCCGAGGCCGCCGCCGTGGCGGGCCCCGACGACGGGAGCGACCCGGACGGGACGGCCCCGGCCGAATCCCCGGCCGCGGCGATCCCGGACCAGTACGACCCGTACGCGGCGCCCGAACCGGTCGACCCGGGCGGCGACCCGTACGCCGCCGTCCCGCAACAGGATCCGTACGGCCGGCAGTGGGACGGCTACCAGTACGCCGCCCCCGCGGACCCCGGCGGCTACGACCAGAACAGCGGCTACGACCAGCAGAACAACGGCTACGGCCAGCAGCAGAACCAGAACGGCGGCTACGACCAGAACAACGGCGGCTACGCCGATCCGTACACCTACGGCCAGCAGCCGCCGCCGGCCTACGACCCGTACCGGCAGGACGACGACGGCAACGGGTACTACACCGACGGCGACCAGCACCGCGACGGGGGCAGCCGGCAGCCCTGAGCACCGTGACCCGGCGGCACCGAAGCACCCGTCCGCCGGGTCCCCCACACCAGGTACGTCACGCACGTCACGCCGGCCGTGACCAGGCCGACCGGCCGGCCCCGGGCAACACCGCGAGGTGAAAGTCAGTGAACCGCAGCATCATCTCCCTGGCGGGAGCGACCGCAGCACTCGCCGCCCTCACCGGCGCGGCCGTGCTCACCGGAGCCGGCGACCCGGCCGCCGCGCCCGTGGGCTCCGCCGCCCGGCAGCCCGTGCAGCGGTCGGCGCTCGTCTGCCCGGCGCCGTCGGCCTCCGAGCTGGCGTCCACCACGTACACCTCGTTCACGCCCAAGGGCGCCCAGACGGGCAAGCAGGGCACCGCCCGGCTGCTGCCCGCCACCGGAGACGCGAGCGCCAAGGCCAAGCCGCTCGCTCCGCTCACGGAGCCGGGTGTGCCCGTCACGGCCAAGGTGGAGAAGGCCGACAGCCCGGCGCTGATCGGCACCGCCGAAGGCGGTCTGGCGCCCGGCTGGAGCGTTCAGCAGACCACCGTGGTCGGCGCGGGTCCCGGCCGTGCCGTGCTCGGCACGTCCTGCGTGGCCCCGGACAGCGAGTTCTGGTTCCCGGCGGCGAGCACCGCCGCCGACCGCCAGGACTTCCTGCACCTGGTGAACCCCGACGCCCTGGACGCCGTCGTCGACGTCGAACTGTTCGGCAAGGACGGCGCGCTGAAGGCCACGACCGGCGACGGGGTCTCCGTCCCGTCGCCGGGCAGCACGTCGATCCTGCTCTCCACCCTCATCACGGAGAAGGTCCCGGACCTGACCGTGCATGTCACCGTCCGCAGCGGCCGGGTCGGCGCGGCCGTCCAGGCCGTGGACGGCAAGGCCGGCGCGGACTGGCTGCCCGCCGCCGCGGATCCGGCCCCGAGCCTGGTCTTCCCCGGCATCCCCGCCGACGCCACGTCCGTGCAGCTCGTCGCGTACGCCACCGGCCAGGACGACGCGGACCTGAAAGTGCGGCTCGCCGCCCCGACCGGCTCGATCACCCCGGCCGGACACGAGACGCTGCACGTCAAGAGCGGTATGACGACCACGATCGAGCTCGGGGACGTCACCAAGGGCGAGGCCGGATCCCTGCTGCTGACCGCGAGCGACGCGCACGCGGCCGCGCCGATCGTCGCCGCCCTGCGCGTCACCCGCGGCACCGGTGCCAAGCAGGAGACGGCCTTCCTGCCGGCCACCCCGAAGATCGACGAACGGGCCACCGTCGCCGACAACCGGATCAAGGCGTCGACGCTGTCCCTGGTCGCACCGGACAAGGAGGCCGTCGTGAAGGTCACCACCTCGGCGGCCACCGACGGCGGAGCACCGGTCAGCAAGAACGTCACCATCAAGGCCGGCACCACCCTGGCGATCGAGCCGCCCGCGCCCTCGTCGGGCAAGGGCGCCTTCGCGGTGACCGTCGAGCCGGTCTCCGGCGGACCGGTCTACGCCTCGCGCATGCTGTCGCTGCCGCTCAACGGCATCCCGATGTTCACCATCCAGCCGATGCCGGACGACCGGGGCACGGTCGTGGTCCCGAAGGTCCAGCCGGACCTGACGATCCTCGACGACTGACGATCCCCGGATGCTCGTCGAACGCTGACGCTCAGGGGCTGTCCGGCCGGGCACGTGCCCGGCCGGGCCTATTCCTGCCCGTACTTGGGGTCCACGTTCTCCGGGGAGAGTCCCAGCAGCTCGGCCACCTGCTCGACGACGACCTCGTGCACGAGCATCGCCCGCTCGTCGTGGCTCTTGGCCCGGATCTCCACCGGGCGGCGGTAGACCACGATGCGGTTCGGTGCGTCCTTGCGGCCGCTGATCAGCCGGCCGAGCGGCACACTGCCGTCGGCGGAGTCGTCCGGCGTCGCCGGCTTCCCCTCGTCGGAGACGAGCGGCACCTCCTGCACGGCGAACTCGACGTCGGCCAGCTGCGGCCAGCGCCTCTCCAGCCGGTCGGCGGCGTCCCGTACGAGATCGTCGAAGGCGTCGGCGCGCGTGAGCGCGAGCGGCACCTGCGGGGGCGCGATGGGTCCGCGCATGCCGCGGCCATGGCGGTCGCGACGACGCGGACGGGGGTCTGGAGAGGGAGGTACGGGGCTGTCCATCGCCTTTGAGCCTAGTCCTCCCGGGGCCCCGGTACACCGCGGACGCCAGGTGGCGCGCCATCCGCCGCGGCTCTCACGGGGCGCCGCATGACACGCGGTCCGGGAGTGTCCACCGTGGCGAGGCGGGGCCGGGCGAGGAGTGGAGGCGGAGCTGCATCCGGGCCGTGCCTGGGCCGTGCCTGGGCCGAGCGAGGGCCGGGCCAGGGGCGGATCGCCGGGAGGAAACCTTCCCGCAGGCCTCTCCCCGCAGGTCAGCCCGTGATCACGGTTATCAGGCGTTCCCGGCGAACCGGGACGACACGACAGGGTGAGGTCATGGAGAGTCGTCGCGGCCCGCTCAAGAGTGCGGTAGCGTCCAACGTCGTGAGCCCTGTACGTCGCTGTTCGCGGACCGCTTGCGGCCGACCCGCCGTCGCGACGCTGACGTACGTCTATGCGGACTCGACCGCCGTACTCGGCCCGCTCGCGACCTACGCCGAGCCGCACTGCTACGACCTCTGCCACGAGCACTCCGAGCGCCTCACCGCCCCGCGCGGCTGGGAGGTCGTCCGGCTCGCCGTGGACAGCGGTCCCGTCCTCCCCAGCGGTGACGATCTCGAAGCGCTCGCCAACGCGGTGCGCGAGGCGGTCCGCCCGCCGGAGCGCCCCGCGAACGGCTCCCGGGGCCGGGAGGCGGACCCCAGGGAGGTCGCCCGCAGAGGTCATCTGAGGGTACTGCCCTCCCCGGAGCCCTGACCGGACCGATCACCCCGCCGGGGTAGGTTGAGCGGGAGTTTTCCGCGCGTCGCCGTCCGGCGCTGTTCAACAGGGGTGTGCTGTGTCCGACTTGTCGCAGATCATCAAGGCCTACGACATTCGCGGCGTGGTCCCGGACCAGTGGGACGAACCGCTCGCCGAGCTCTTCGGCGCCGCCTTCGTCACCGTCACCGCGGCCGACGCGATCGTCGTCGGCCATGACATGCGCCCCTCCTCGCCCGGACTGTCCCGCGCCTTCGCGCGCGGCGCCGCCGCCCGTGGCGCGTCCGTCACCGAGATCGGCCTGTGCTCGACGGACGAGCTGTACTTCGCCAGCGGCCAACTGGACCTGCCCGGCGCGATGTTCACCGCCAGCCACAACCCCGCGCAGTACAACGGCATCAAGATGTGCCACAAGGGCGCGGCCCCCGTGGGCCAGAACACCGGCCTGGCCGACATCCGCGTGCTGGCCGAGCGGTGGAGCGAGCAGGGAGCGCCGGAGCCCGCCGCCACCACGGGAGTGATCACCCAGCGGGACGTGCTCGCCGACTACGCCGGCTATCTGCGGGGCCTGGTCGACCTCGGTGCGATCCGCCGGCTGAAGGTCGTTGTCGACGCGGGCAACGGGATGGGCGGCCACACCGTTCCCACCGTCTTCGCCGGGCTGCCGCTGGAACTCGTGCCGCTCTACTTCGAGCTCGACGGCACGTTCCCCAACCACGAGGCGAACCCGCTCGACCCGAAGAACCTGGTCGACCTGCAGGCGAAGGTCCTGGAGACCGGCGCCGACCTGGGGCTCGCCTTCGACGGTGACGCCGACCGCTGCTTCGCGGTCGACGAGCGCGGCGAGCCGGTGTCGCCCTCGGCGATCACCGCCCTGGTCGCGGCCCGTGAGCTGGCCAAGCACCCCGGCGGCACGATCATCCACAACCTGATCACGTCCTGGTCCGTGCCCGAGGTCGTCGCGGAGCACGGCGGCAAGGCGGTGCGCACCCGCGTCGGCCACTCCTTCATCAAGCAGGAGATGGCCCGCACCGGTGCGATCTTCGGCGGCGAGCACTCCGCGCACTACTACTTCCGCGAGTTCTGGAACGCCGACACCGGCATGCTCGCCGCCCTGCACGTGCTGGCCGCGCTCGGCGCCCAGGACGGGACGCTCTCCGAGCTGGTCGCCGAGTACGACCGCTACCCCGCCTCCGGCGAGATCAACAGCACCGTCGCCGACCAGGCCGGCCGGGTGGCCGCGATCCGCGCCACGTACGAGAGCCGGCCGGGCGTCACCCTCGACGAACTCGACGGCCTCACGGTCACCACGGCCGACTGGTGGTTCAACGTCCGCGCCTCCAACACCGAGCCGCTGCTCCGCCTCAACGTCGAGGCGCGCGACGCGGCCACCGTCGACCGCGTCCGCGACGAAGCCCTCGCCGTCATCCGGGCCTGACGCGGCCCCACACGGCACCGCCCCGGCGTTAGGCTGATCACGCGGTACGCCGCCACCGCGGCACCGGAACGCCGCTGTCGAAACCACCGTCCGAACCACGCCGTCCGAAGGACTCGCCACCATGTCGCTCGTCGAAGCCAGCCTCCTGGAGATCCTCGCCTGCCCGGCGTGCCACGCCCCGCTCCGGGAGGACATCGAAGCGAACGAGCTCGTGTGCACCTCCGACAGCTGCGGCCTCGCCTACCCGGTACGCGACGAGATCCCCGTCCTGCTCATCGACGAGGCCCGCCGCCCCGCCTGAAGGGCCTGACGGCCGACACGGCCTGACCGGGCCCCCGGGACGGGGACCCGTGACCTCCCGGGCAGGACGTGCCCGGGGTGACGGACCAGGACCCGGAGGTCCCGATGCTCGACGAGTCGCTGCTTGACGACCCCGACGCCCTCGCCCGCGCCGACACCCGCGGGCTGCTGCTCGGCGCCGCGGCCGCCGGCGCCCGCGTGCGGACCGCCGCGCGGCTCACGCAGGAGGCGGGCGTCCAGGACCTGCGCCCCGACGGCCGGCCGCGCACCGTGCTGGTCGCCGGCTCCGGCCCGGAAGCCGCGGCCGTGGCCGATGTGCTCGGCGCGCTCGGTGCCGGCAGCTGCCCCGTCATACCGCTGCGGTCGGCCGGACCGACCCCGTACGAACCGCAGTGGACGCTCCCCGGCTGGACCGGCCCGCTCGACCTGGTGCTGCTCACCACCGCGAGCGGCCGGGAGGCCGGCCTCGTCGGCCTCGTCGAGCAGGCCTACCGGCGCGGCTGCACCGTCGCCGCCGTGGCGCCCGCAAGGTCGCCCCTCGCCGAGGCGCTGGAGCAGGCGCGCGGCATGACGATCCCGTTCGCCGGGCCCGCGTCGCCGCTTCCCACCGGACCGTCCGGTGTCCCCGCAGAGGACCCCGGCGCGCTGTGGGCGCTGCTCACCCCGCTGCTCACGCTCGCCGACCGCATCGGGCTGTTCACCGCCCCGCCGACCGCCGTGCAGGCCGTGGCCGACCGGCTCGACGAGGTCGCTGCCCGCTGCGGACCGGCCATCGCGACGTACGCCAACCCCGCCAAGACGCTGGCCACCGAACTGGCCGACGCCCTGCCGCTGCTGTGGAGCACCGGACCGAACGCCGCCCCGGCCGCCCGCCGGTTCGCCGCCGTCCTCGCCACCAGGACCGGCCGCCCGGCGCTCGCCGCCGAACTGCCCGAGGCGCTCGCGGCCCACGGCGCGCTGCTCGCCGGAACCCTCTCGCCCGGGGCGGACCCCGACGACTTCTTCCGCGACCGCGTCGAGGACCACCAGGCCCTGCGGCTGCGCGTCGTCCTGCTGCGGGAGGCCGCCGGACAGCAGGCCGCGTCCGCGCCCGCCGCCCGTGAGCTGGCCTACGCCCACGACACCCCGCTGAGCGAGATCGCCGCGGGCGACGGCGGGGTCCTGGAGACCACCGCCGAGCTGCTCGCCCTGACAGATTTCGCCTCGGTTTACCTCGCCGTCGCCTCTGCCGAGAGATCATGACGCCATGGACCGTCTGACCAACACCGTGCGTCCCTACGCCTGGGGCTCCACCACCGCCATCCCCGAACTGCTCGGCACCGCCCCCACCGGCGAGCCGCAGGCCGAACTGTGGATGGGCGCGCATCCGGGAGCACCTTCCCGGATCGACCGGGGCGCGGGACCGGTCCCGCTGAACGAGGCGATCGACGCCGATCCGCTCGCCGAGCTCGGCGAGCCGGCCGTGTTGCGCTTCGGCCCCCGGCTGCCGTTCCTGTTCAAGATCCTCGCGGCCGGCGCACCCCTGTCGCTCCAGGTCCATCCCGACCTGGCCCAGGCGCGGGCGGGCTTCGCGGACGAGGAGGCGCGCGGCATCCCCGTCGACGCCCCGCACCGCAACTACAAGGACGCGAACCACAAGCCCGAGGCCATCGTCGCGCTCACCCCCTTCGACGGGCTGTGCGGTTTCCGGCACCCCGCCGAGGCCGCCGAACTCCTCGAAGCCCTCGGCGTGGACTCGCTCAAGCCGTACGCGGACATCCTGCGCGCCCGGCCCGAGACCGACGCGCTGCGCGAGGTCCTCGCCGCCGTACTGACCGCCGACCGCGACGCGATGGCCGAAACGGTGGACGAGGCCGCCCAGGCCGCAGCCCGGCTCGCCGAACAGGACGGCCCGCACGCGGCCGACTTCGCCGCCTACGCCACCACGGCCCACAGCTTCCCCGGCGACCCGGGCGTCATCGCGGCCATGCTCCTCAACCACGTGACGCTGCAGCCCGGCGAAGCCCTCTACCTCGGCGCCGGCGTCCCGCACGCCTACCTCGACGGCCTCGGTGTCGAGATCATGGCCAACTCCGACAACGTGCTGCGCTGCGGTCTGACCCCCAAGCACGTGGACGTGCCGGAGCTGCTCCGCGTCGTCCGCTTCGAGGCCACCGACCCGGGCGTCCTGCGCCCCGAGGTCTCCTCGAACGGCGAAGAGGTCTACGAGACGCCCATCGACGAGTTCCGGCTCTCGCGCTACGTCCTAGCCCCCGGCGGCGAGGCCCGCACCCCCGACGCCCGCACCCCGCAGATCCTGCTCTGCACCGACGGGGCGGCGCTGCTGCGCTCCCCGCACGGCGAGCTGACGCTGGAGCGCGGCGAGTCCGCCTTCGTCCCGGCGGGCGAACGGGTGGAACTGACGTGCCCGGGCAGCATCGCCGGCGGCATCGGGGGCACCGGCGGAAGCGGCGCCGGAAGCACGGCCGGGAGCACGACCGGAAGCACCACCGGAGGGACCGTCTTCCGCGCCACAGTGGTGGCCTGACGCGCCGTCCGCAGGGCAGCCTGCAAGAATGACCGGCCAGTGGCCGGGGGCCGGACCGAAGGACCGAAGGGACGAACCAACACCTATGAGCGCGTCAGGCGGAACCAAGGCGATCGTCGCCGCATTGAGCGCCAACCTCGCCATCGCCGTGGCGAAGTTCGTGGCATTCGCGTTCAGCGGATCGTCGTCCATGCTCGCCGAAGGCGTGCACTCCCTCGCCGACTCGGGCAACCAGGCGCTGCTCCTCGTCGGGGGCAAGAAGGCCAAGCGCGAGGCGAGCGAGGAGCACCCGTTCGGCTACGGCCGCGAGCGCTACATCTACGCCTTCCTGGTGTCGATCGTGCTGTTCAGCGTCGGTGGCATGTTCGCGCTCTACGAGGGCTACGAGAAGATCAAGCATCCGCACGAGATCGAGCACTGGTACTGGCCGATCGGCGTCCTGGTCTTCGCGATCATCGCGGAGAGCTTCTCCTTCCGCACCGCGATCATCGAGTCCAACCAGACCCGCGGCGCGCTCTCCTGGACCGACTTCATCCGCCGCGCCAAGGCCCCGGAACTGCCCGTCGTCCTGCTGGAGGACTTCGGCGCGCTCGTCGGGCTCGTCCTCGCCCTGTGCGGTGTCGGCATCGCGCTGGCCACCGGTGACGGCGTCTGGGACGGCATCGGCACCCTCTGCATCGGCATCCTGCTCATCGTGATCGCCCTCGTACTCGCCGCCGAGACCAAGTCGCTGCTCCTCGGCGAGGGTGCGGGCGCCGAATCGGTAGCCATGATCCGCGAGGCCATCGTCGACGGGAACACCGTCACCGGCGTCATCCACATGCGCACCCTCCACCTCGGCCCGGAGGAACTGCTGGTCGCCGCGAAGATCGCCGTCCAGCACGACGACACCGCCGCCGAGGTCGCCCGCGCGATCGACGCCGCCGAGGTCCGGATCCGCGAGGCCGTGCCGATCGCCCGCGTCATCTACCTCGAACCCGACATCTACAGCGAGGCCGCCGCGGCGGCCGGTCCCGACCCGACCCAGACACCGGGCGGCGACCCGCACCCCCACTGAGGGCGCGAAGAACGGAGGAGGGGCCCCGCATCGACCGGTGCGGGGCCCCTCCTATGTGCTGACGGTGCCGCTGTCAGGACTACTCGATCTCGGCCAGCACCTGGAGAATGGCGTCCCGGTCCTGGGCCTTCTGCAGCCGGTCCCGGAAGCCGCTGTCCATCAGCTTGCGCGACAGCTGCGCCAGGATCCGCAGATGCTCGTCACCGGCCGCCGCCTCCGGCACGGAGATCATGAAGACCAGCTTGGCCTTCGTCCCGTCCAGCGAACCCCAGTCGATGCCGTCGGCCGACCGCGCGAAGCCCACCAGCGGGGACGTCACCGCATCCGTCTTGGCGTGCGGGATGGCGATCTCCTCGCCGAGGCCGGTCGTACCCTGCGCCTCCCGCGCCAGCGCCACGGCCACCAGGGCGTCGACATCCGCGACCTTCCCGGTGGTCGCCAGCATCTCCGCCATCTCCCGGATCGCGGACTCCTTGTCGGAGGCGTCGAGCTGCTCCTTGACGGTCTGCCCGGTGAGATAGCCGGAGAGGACTTCCGTGACCTCGGGGGTGGGTGCCTGGCGCTCGGGTGCCGCGGCAACGACTGTCGGGGCACCGACTGCCGGGGCACCGACGGCGCCGATGCCGGCCGGCGCCGGTTCGAGCGCCTGCTGCGGCAGCAGGGACTTCGCCGCGCCGCCGGCCCGCCGCTCCTTGATGTCGATCAGCGCGTTGGTCGTGAACGCCGTGACCACGGTGCCGATCGCGATGGCCAGGAAGAACACCGGCACCCCGCCGATCGCTCCGAGGACCGCCACGATGGGACCGCCGTGCGGCACCGAGTCCTTCACCGACGCCATGCCCGCGATGGCACCGGCCACCGCGCCACCGAGCATGTTCGCGGGGATGACCTGCGCGGGCCGTGCCGCGGCGAACGGGATCGCGCCCTCCGAGATACCGAAGCAGCCCATGAACAGGGCCGCCATCCCGGTCTCGCGCTCCTGCTCGGAGTAGAGCTTGCGACGCAGCAGGGTCGCCAGACCCTGGCCCAGCGGCATGACGGGAATCGCGGCCGCGCACATGCCCATGACCGTCAGATTGCCCGAACCGATCAGGCCGGCGCCGAAGAGGAACGCGGTCTTGTTGACCGGACCGCCCATGTCGAAGGCGATCATCAGGCCGAGGATCGCGCCGAGCAGGATGGCGCTCGATCCGGTCATTCCGCTCAGGAAGTTGGTGAGGTGCTCGAAGACCCACGAGATCGGCTTCCCGATGACGTAGATGAAGAACAGCCCGAGCGAGGTCGTCGCGACGATGGGGATCACGATGATCGGCATGATGGGCTGGACGAACTTCGGGACCTGGACCTTCTTGATCCACAGCACCAGGTAGCCGGCCAGGAAGCCGGTGACGATGGCACCGATGAAGCCCGCACCGGCCTTGGAGTCGTACAGCGCTCCGGTGTTGGCGATCCAGCCGCCGATCATGCCCGGGACGAGCGCGGGCCGGTCACCGATCGCGTAGGCGATGTACCCGGACAGGATCGGGACCATCAACGTGAAGCCGATGACGCCGATGTCGTTGACGTGCTTCCAGAAGGTGCCGTCCGGGATGACCAGGCCGCCCTCGGGGTTGGTGTGCCCGCCCAGCGCCAGCGAGATGGCGATCAGCAGCCCGCCGACCACCACGAACGGGATCATGTACGAGACGCCGTTCATCAGCGCCTTGTAGCCGACGCTGCGCTGCTTGCCCCCGCCGCCGCCCCCGCTTCCACCACTGGCGCCGCCGAGCGAGTCGCCGCCGCGGCCGCCCCCGCCGTGCACCGGGGCGCTGCGGACCTGCTCGATCAGCCGCTCCGGGTGGCTGATGCCCTCGGAGACCCCGACGGAGAGCACCCTCTTGCCGGCGAACCGGCTGAGATCGACGTCCTTGTCGGCCGCGATGATGATCCCGTCGGCAGCCATGACATCGTTGTCAGACAAGACGTTCTCAGCGCCGATGGACCCTTGCGTCTCCACTTTCATGTCGATGCCGAGCGCCTCGGCGGCCTGGGCCAGCTTCTCCGCGGCCATGTACGTGTGAGCGATGCCGGTGGGGCATGCGGTCACCGCGAGCAGCTTCAGCCGCCGTGTCGTGGTCCCCGCTGCATCGCGGGGGTCGGCCGGACTGGTCACGTGATCGTCTCCTTGAGCCATTCGGGCGCAAACGGGCGCGAGTCCGCAAGAGTGTTGCTGCCCTGATCGAATCGTGCAACATTCCGGAACCGGGGCGGACGTGACATTGGTCCCTTATGTCCCCGCCGGTCGGCCTGTCCTTCCCGCGCTCTTCTTGCCCCGGCCCACTGGCCGAAACCGGTACGAGGTGGGGAGCGCGGGGCCGTCCGGTGTAGGTTCGTCTGTAGCCAGACGTCGCTGCTGATGGCGGTCGGGCGGCACCGCGGAAGTGGTTGCCGTCCGAGGGAGAGAGGGCCTCCGACGGAATGCGCTGCTGCAAGGGGACGGGTGTGTCCGCTCGAGGGCGCTGTCTCGTCAGCCTGCGGCTGCGTCAATTCCCCGTCCACCTCGAAGCATTCAGCGAGGAGCAGCCCGTATGACCACCACCGCAACTGACTTCAAGGTCGCCGACATCTCCCAGGCCGCTTACGGCCGCAAGGAGATCACGCTGGCCGAGCACGAGATGCCCGGCCTGATGTCGATCCGTGCCGAGTACGCCGAGGCGCAGCCGCTGGCCGGCGCCCGCATCACCGGCTCGCTGCACATGACGATCCAGACCGCCGTCCTCATCGAGACGCTGGTCGCGCTGGGTGCCGAGGTCCGCTGGGCGTCGTGCAACATCTTCTCCACCCAGGACCACGCGGCCGCCGCCATCGCGGTCGGCCCGAACGGCACCCCCGAGAACCCGCAGGGTGTGCCGGTCTTCGCCTGGAAGGGCGAGAGCCTGGAGGAGTACTGGTGGTGCACGGAGCAGGCGCTGACCTGGCCGAACACCCCCACCGGCGGCCCGAACATGATCCTGGACGACGGCGGCGACGCCACGCTCCTGGTGCACAAGGGTGTCGAGTTCGAGAAGGCCGGCGCGGCTCCGGACCCGTCCACCGCGGACAGCGAGGAGTACGGCTACATCCTCCGCGTGCTGAACCGCACCCTCTCCGAGAGCCCCCAGAAGTGGACCCAGCTGGCGTCGGAGATCCGCGGCGTCACGGAGGAGACCACCACCGGTGTCCACCGCCTGTACGAGATGATGCAGGAAGGCTCGCTGCTCTTCCCGGCCATCAACGTCAATGACGCGGTCACCAAGTCGAAGT
>NZ_JAAIKO010000246.1 GCF_016107395.1 Streptomyces fildesensis | reverse complement strand
CTGTGATAGATGAAGTAAGAACGGGAACTTATCGTCAGCTTTTCCATCCAGAACAACTCATAAGTGGCAAAGAAGACGCGGCTAACAACTTCGCTCGTGGGCATTATACAATCGGCAAGGAAATCGTTGATCTTTGCTTGGATCGTATTCGCAAGCTTGCTGACAATTGTACTGGTCTTCAAGGATTTTTAGTTTTCAATGCTGTTGGTGGGGGCACCGGTTCTGGCCTTGGCTCCCTTTTGTTGGAGCGTCTGTCTGTGGATTACGGCAAGAAATCTAAGCTTGGTTTCACAGTTTACCCTTCTC
>NZ_JAAIKO010000245.1 GCF_016107395.1 Streptomyces fildesensis | reverse complement strand
GCCGGCATCTGTTCGGCGGTGGTTGCTCATGGGTGGAACGTTGACTATTCGGCACACTGGGAATCCAGAAGCAAGTACTGCTTCGGCGTGGAAAGCGTCTGGATTGCTGGTGGGTCGGGCACGCTGTTGGGTCCTGAGGGAACGACCTTTGTTTCTTCTACACCCCGGCCCCGTTAACGACGCGGAAGCGTTGGAGACGGGTGACTGGTCGTTGCTTGAGAACTAAACAGTGGACGCGAGCATCTAGTTAGCGCAAGTTTTTAAGGGCGCACGGTGGATGCCTTGGCACCAGGAACCGATGAAGGAC
>NZ_JAAIKO010000244.1 GCF_016107395.1 Streptomyces fildesensis | reverse complement strand
CTTCAGACTGGTGTTAACAAAGTTGCAGATTTAGTTGGGGTCACATTGGGTCCCAGAGGTAGAAATGTTGTTCTCGAGAGCAAATATGGGTCCCCAAAAATCGTCAACGATGGTGTGACTGTTGTAAAAGAGGTTGAGTTGGAGGATGCAGTTGAGAATATTGGCGCAAAATTAGTCAGGCAGGCAGCATTGAAGACAAACGACGTGGCTGGTGATGGGACTACTACATCTGTTGTTCTTGCACAAGGCCTCATTGCTGAAGGCGTAAAGGTTGTTGCAGCTGGAGCAAATCCAGTTTTAATCACAAG
>NZ_JAAIKO010000243.1 GCF_016107395.1 Streptomyces fildesensis | reverse complement strand
AGGATGGAGATGGTTGTATCACTACCAAGGAGCTTGGGACAGTGATGAGGTCACTGGGGCAAAACCCAACCGAGGCAGAGCTCCAGGACATGATAAACGAGGTGGATGCTGATGGTAATGGAACTATTGACTTTCCCGAGTTTCTAAATCTCATGGCCAGGAAAATGAAAGATACCGACTCGGAGGAGGAACTGAAAGAAGCATTCAGAGTGTTTGACAAGGATCAGAATGGGTTCATCTCCGCTGCTGAACTGCGTCATGTTATGACAAACCTGGGGGAAAAACTGACTGACGAGGAAGTTGATGAG
>NZ_JAAIKO010000242.1 GCF_016107395.1 Streptomyces fildesensis | reverse complement strand
GTTGACAGTCAGTCTGGATTTGGATCTTATCGGCAAAGTTTGCATCATCTCTATCCTAGCGCTTATCTCGGGCAAGCTGGAATTAGCAAGGATCATGGAACAGTTAATTCCTTATCAGGCTACACATCTTATCTCTGATTTGTTGCAGCTGAGATGTGATGTTCTGCTCTTTGGCGTTTGTATGGTAGGAGATGAGTGTATTGCTTGGTGAAATTGAAGGATCATATATGGTTGTATGTTCCTTCATGCTTGCCATTAGTATGTCTACTGTTTTTCTACTTATTTGTTTTAGAACATTTTACTTAATGAG
>NZ_JAAIKO010000241.1 GCF_016107395.1 Streptomyces fildesensis | reverse complement strand
AGGATCAGCACGGTTGACGTGGCGATGGCCGGGGCGGCTTTCGGCAGGGCCGCCATGAGGCGACGCCCTGTGGTGGTGTGCTGGTGCATCGGTTCTCCGTTCCGGGTCAGGGGTGCCACTGGGCGATGGTGTGGGCGGATCCGTCGAGGGCGTGGTTGATGGGTCCGGATGCGCCAGTGGAGGCGAGGAGGAACCCGAACATCACGGCGACGAAGCAGACCCCGGCTTTGATGGAGCCGACCTTGAGCAGGAAGGCGAGCAGGGCGCCGAACAGCAGGACGAGGGAGACGGTTACGACCACGGGCGGGACTC
>NZ_JAAIKO010000240.1 GCF_016107395.1 Streptomyces fildesensis | reverse complement strand
GTCGGCGAGTGTGCCGTACAGCGAGGAGTTGTACGGGTTCACGGCGATGGCTCGTCGGGCCCAGTCCAGTGCTTGGTTGAAGTGGTGGCGTCCGGCTTCGAGGGCGGCCATGCCGCCCATCGCGGTGAAGTTGTCCGTCTTTTCCAGAGTGAGCGAGCGCTGAAAAGCCGCTTCGGCCTTGGGGTAGTACGTGGGGTCGGCGGTGGTCTTCGCTTGCTGGACGTAGTCGAGCCCCAGAGTGGCAAGGGCGGTCGCGTCATCGGGCTTGTGCCGTAGGTGGGCCTGGAGTCCGGTGATCTGGGCGGTGAGCGGA
>NZ_JAAIKO010000239.1 GCF_016107395.1 Streptomyces fildesensis | reverse complement strand
CTCGAGGCAGTCGCTTGTAGTCAGAGGGCTTTTCCCCATGCTTGCTGATCCCCGGCATCCTGCTGAGTCTACAAATGCAACAAATGAATCAGTTCTGAAGGTTGCACTTGATCATGGGAAGGCCTCGGGAGTTATAAAGTCACATGACCGAGTTGTTGTTTGCCAGAAGGTTGGGGATGCATCTGTTGTCAAGATTATAGAGCTTGAAGATTAGAATTGCGTAGTAGTTGCAACAACATTTTTGTTTTTATTTTCTTTATTTTTGTTGCTCCTAATTTTTGAAATTGGTGAT
>NZ_JAAIKO010000238.1 GCF_016107395.1 Streptomyces fildesensis | reverse complement strand
ATTCACCGCGACCCGGGTGATCCGGCCCCAGCGCTCGTCCAGGACCGCGACCAGGGACGGCAGTTCACGGGCCAGGTCACGCGTGCGCGGCCACCAGGCACCGTCGACCATCCCCCGGTCGGCACACTGCGGTTTCAGCAGCATCCGGACCTCGGGGGTGGGTCAGGTCCGGGTGCGGAGCCTGCAACAAGCTGATGGCGGTCATGATGCGGAACCCGTCCCCGGGTCCGGGGCCCGGTGTCGTTGCGATCGGAGTTACGGGGCGTCGGGGTCGTCGCCGGGGACGACCAGGACCGGAAGGTGTGCGTGGTGCACG
>NZ_JAAIKO010000023.1 GCF_016107395.1 Streptomyces fildesensis | reverse complement strand
CCCCGCCCCTGCAGCGTCACTGCGAACTGCTTAACGAGTTCAAGCAACGGCATTGAGTTCCGGGCGGAAAGTGGCAGACGGTAATGGCCAGGCCGGATTCCTCTGCCAGAGCTGCGAGCTCGGACTTCCAGAGTCTGTATCGCGGAGAATTAGAGCCGCCAGAGTCTGCCGTGATCAGCAGGCGCTTGGCGCTCGGATAGTCACCCTTGCCGCAGTTGTCCCACCATCGGCGAATCGAGGCGACAGCGAAGGCCGACGTGTCATGATCCACGCCGACATTGACCCAGCCCGTGTTGGCCGCGATGTCGTAGATCCCATATGGGATGGCTTGCTGAATTTCCCCGCGGAAGAACAGCGAGTGGTCCTCGACGTCGATCGGCTCACCCTTGGGCCGCCACTCACGGCCCGGGTTGTGGTACCGGCCGATCATTTCCTTCTTCTTCGTATCCACGCTGATGACCGGCTCACCGGCCGCCCGATGTTCTTTGACCTGGTCGTTGATGTAGTGGAACTGGACGTCTCGGTCGGGGTGTTGCTTTCCCTCCAGGTTTTTGGCATTGCCCTGAAGGCTGAACCCGTTCGCACGCAGAAGCTTTCCAACTGTGGTCGCGGAGACCGGATGCCCCCGCTTGCCCAGCTCGCCAGCGAGATGTCGCAGCGACTTGGTCGTCCACCTCAATGGCGACATGGGATCACCCCGCTCATCCGGCTCGACCAACGCCAGAAGGGCAGGCAGCAGTCCGGGGTCTTTCGCGGCTGCCTTCTTTCTTCCACCTCCAGGCCGCCGAATGCGACCACCCGGAAAGGGCGTCGGCTCATCTGCGAGCTCGCCAATCCCTTTTCGAATCGTCGTTTCGCTGACACCGGCCACGCGAGACACCGCGCGTATTCCGCCATGTCCAAGCTCACGGGCCTCTGCGGCCAGCAGCAGGCGCCGCTGCCGTTCGTTGAGGTGAGGAAGCAACGCCCCCAATCGCGCGGCGAGTTGGAGGCGTATCGACTGAGATATGAGCACGCAAGATCAACGATCATGGGACCTGCGAAGCAACGTGTTGTTTCCAGACGGCTTCGGGCGCTGCCCAGGCGTTGCCATTGGCCGCCGGAGATTTGGGTGCCACGTTCGAAGCCTTGGACGACCAGGCTGTCCCAGCCGTTCGGAAGGGTGCTGATCATTTCCATGGCGTCGGCTTCGCCGCATGCTTGGTCGATGAGGTCCTGGTTCAGGGGCTGGTCGGAGCGTCCGATGTGGATGTTGGTGCGGGCGGTCATGGGCCAGCGGGGGAAGTCTTGGGCCAGGACGGCGACCTGGTCGAAGACTTGGTCGCGGTCGGCGTCCCAGATGTCGATGCCGTTCCACGTCAGGGCGCCGGAGCTGGGCAGGTACAGGCCGGCGACGAGTTTGGACAAGGTGGTCTTGCCTGATCCGTTCTCCCCTACGAGGGCGACCACTTTGCCCTTCGGGATGGTCAGGCTCACGTTCTGCAGGGCCGGTGTCTGGCCGTTGGGGTAGGTGAAGGAGACGTCCCGTAGCCGGACCTCGGTCAGGGGCCCGGGTACCTCCGTGCCGCCGGTGGGGATGGCGTGCTGTTGGGCCGTGGTGCAGGCGTCTTCGAGGTCGCCCAGGTACATCGCTTCCTCGTAGAGGCGGTTCATCTGTGCGACCAGGGAGGCCAGGTTCGCGCTGGAGGTCCGCACGGCGATGACCGCGGTGCCGGCGACGGCGAGCGGCATGCCGCCGGACGCCAGCAGCCACCACAGCACCCCGTAGGCCGCCAGCGCGGCGATGCCCGAGGCGGCGGACGCGGTGGTCTCGGTACCGGCTTGGGCGCGGGCAAGGCGGCGTTGCTCCGCGGCGACGGTGGCGGACATGTCGTCGTAGGCGTTGCTGAGCATGCGGCCGGCTCCGTGCACCCGGATTTCGGCGGCGGAGTCCTGACCGATGAGGGTGCTGGTGATGACCGCGATGGCCCGCCGGTGGTCCAGCCATGCGTGCCGGGATTCGTACTGGCGCCGGGCGGAGGCCACGGCTCCCCACCCCTTGGGCACGGCGATCAGGACAAGCATGAGTACCAGCAGGGGGTGCAGTAGGGACAGGACGCTTGCTGCTGCGGCCAGGCCGATCAGGGAGTTGATGACCGCGACGGAGGAGCCGAGCATCTGGCGCACCGAGTCGGTGCCCATCCGGCCGGCATCCAGCTTGCGGTGGAAGACCTTGTCTTCCAAGGTGGCCAGCTCGACTCGGACGGCGGCCCGGTAGAAGCGGGCCGTGCACACGCGCTCGACCTTGGGCTCCAACTGGCCCGAAGCGGCGACCGAGACCGCAGACAGCAGGACCGCGAGGATCGAGACCGCGGCCATGGCGGTGAGGGCGGGCAGCATGTGGCGGATGCGATCGGGGGTCGGGCCGGCCGCGAACAGGGCGACCAGTGCCTGGTTGGTGGCCACCAGCAGAAACACCCTGGTCAGCCCTTGGCCCAGTTCCGCCGCCAGCAGCGCCAAGAGCGCCCTGCGGTCCTCCTGCCAGCTGGCGCGCGCTACGGTCCCAATCAGTTGGGGGAGCTGCCGGGCCATCGACCAGAACGATAAGCGCAGCAGTGGCTGTCCGTGCCCGACGTAGGTCTTCTCCCAGCGCAGGGCCCCGCCGAACAGCAGTTGTTCGCTGGCCGAGACGGGAAGCGGCGCGGCCGGCCGCCGTAACTTCCTCACCGGCACCGCCACCCGGCGGCGGGGGCCGAAGCAGCAGGAGTGCGGATCACGATCCTCATAGCGCTATGGGGCACGAGCAAACCTTTCAGCAGGGCGACAACACCGCCAGTGCGGCGACAAGCAGCAGCGGTTAGGAGATACCACTGATCCTGTGCGGTCATGCGATGGACGCCGGCCGCGCCAGGGGGATCCGGAGGCACAGAGAGTCAGGCTCGCCGGACCCCGCGCGGGGGAGCTGGTGCTCGGGCAGCACCACCGAAATCATCCGCTGGCGGCAATCGCTGCGCGCCGAGGACTGGTGCGGGTTCAGTTAGGCGATGATGTTGTCCGGGGTGTGGAGCCATACCGCCTGACCTGCGGGTGAGACGGTCAGGCCGAAGTGTCGAATGTCGGGTGATCCGGCGACGCGGTACCAGGTGAAGGCGGAGACAATCTCGCCCCAGAGGTCTCGGGGTCCCCGCGCTGTCACGGCCCTGTCCTCCCACCAGTTGCGGTACGTAATCGTGGCGCAGGATGTTCCCGCCACGTCCCACACGTGAAGCTCCTTCTCCTCGCCCTGGCCGCTGTGGGCGTAGTCCAGGTCTTGGGTGCGCAGCCCGATGGCGAAATCCTGCTGCCAGGGGCCCTGCATCACGTCGTATGGGTCGACGACGCTCGCCGCAGTGCGCGGCTCTCCCAGCTCGCCGATCGTTCGCGACGGCCGTTGCTGCCGGATCCACATGTAGGACGCGTTGCCGACGAAGTTTCCTTCTGCGATGCCGTCGCGGACGCGCAGCTTCAGGAGCCCGGAGTTGTTGTAGGCGGTACCGAAAGGGGTGAGGATGATCGCGTCTTGGGCACACTGCTGGACCCAGGCGCCGGGAATGCGTTGGAGGGACGCGGTGGAGATCATCCGATCGTGCGGGGCGCTGTGAGCGTCGCCCAGTTCTCCGTTGCCGCAGGTGACGTTGGGTTTGTAACCCGCGGCTTTGAGGTTGGCCTGCGCGGTCGTTGTGAGAGCAGCGTCGACTTCAACGGAGGTGACGTGAGCGCTGCCGACGCGCTCGCAGAGAAGGGCGGTGTTGTAACCGCTTCCCGTTCCCAGCTCCCAGACTTTGTGCCGCTGGTCGAGTTCGAGGTGGCCCAGCTTCTCGAAGACGATGTCCAGCGCCGAGATGGTCGATGTGAAGGAACCGGCGGCCGGCCCATCAGGTGTCACAGCACCGTCGTCCATCTGCGTGATGACCGCGCGGCGAGAGTCGTAGACCGCCCTCGCCCAACTCTCTTGGTCCTTGGTCCGGTCCACCAGCGGATGCAGGCCGTCGTCGTTGGTGTCGAGGGTCCAGATCCGGTCCGGCGTGAACTCTTTGCGGTCGACGGCATCGAACGCTTCGGCCAACCATGGTTCGCCCAGAACGCCCTTGGTTTCCAGGGCTGTCCGGCATACGCGCTTGAAGTCCACAGAGTGTCTACTTCCCGTGCTTGCCGTCGCCGGGCTTGAGTGCGTCGGTCTTGCCGTCGCTGTTCCCGGGCGGCTTCCGTGGCTCGGTCTTCGGGGTGTCCTTCTTGTGCTTGTTGTCGTCGCCCATGCCGGATGCCTCCTCGGTTAGCGGTGCTTGGCGGACTTGCGCGTGCTGGTGCCGACCGGGATCGGCGCCGGGTCGGGCCCAGGATTCGATGGCGTGCTCATACGACCCTCCTCCTTTGGGTCTCGCTCCATACCGTGACCTGTCCTTCTTCATGGGTCCTAGGGACCCGAACTGCCTGGCGGTATGGAGCGAGGAATGTGTGGTGGTGGCAAGCAGCGGCACTACAGGCCGATCGGTCGGCCGCTGCCCTGGTACGGGACTGCGGCACCCCAGGCGGCCGGATCCACCGCCGGCCAGCCGACAGCGGTCACTACCCCCCGCGCACGGCGCACGTCCGCACGGACCGCGTCGAGCTCGCTGATGAGAGGAGAGATCGCGCTGTGATCGACGACCAGCAGATGCCTGGCCCGGCCACTGCGCACGGCGTTGATCGCACCCTGGAGCCCAGCCTTCTCCTCCGGTGGAGCAGCCCCTTCGCGGTCGAGGTAGCGAGCGACGATCAGCAGGTTGTGCTCCCGCGCGTACTCCTCGATCACCAACTGCGGGGACTCCACGTCGCCGCTCGCTGTGGTGTTGACGTAGAGGACTGCTGGGAGAAGTCGCTCGTGCTCTTCGTGCGCTGGGCGACGAGGGGGCGAGGACCGATCGGAGTCGCTGAACTCAACTGCCGTCATGACAAGGACACTAGGAAACCCGGAAGGCGGCGGGCCACACTGTTACACGGAATTACACGCCAACTACCCCAGAGAGCGAATGGCTTCCGCGATCAGGGCCCGAGCCCTCGCGCCGTAGACGGCGGTCTCGGCCAGCTCGGAGAACGCCTTGATGTACAGCTGGACATCGCTCGGCGCCGATACCGTCACCGCCGCAGCCAGCAGTTCCACCGACGCCTCGTGCTCGTCGAACACCATGAAAGTCTCTAGCGGCCAGATACGGCGCGGAGCGGTGCGAGGGATGATCCCCAGTGACACCGCCGGCAGGGTCATGACCGCAAGCAGGTAGCCCAGTTGGCCGGCCATCACCTCGGCGTCGCCGAAGCCGTAGTACAACACGTCCTCCTCGACGATCATCGCAAACCGGTGGTCGCCCTCCCGGATGACGTGAGACCGCGCCATCCGGGCCTCGACAGCCTCCGCCACGTCGTTGGGGATCTGACGGAACTCGGTGATGGCCGAGAGCAGGGCTGTGGCGTAGGTATCGGTCTGGAGGAGGCCAGGGATCACGTTGGAGCAGTACACCCGGAAGTGTCGGGTGCGCTCGAAGAGCGGGACGGACGATTCCTGGAGCCTGCGGAGCCCGGTTCGCTGTTTCCTCCGCCATTGCACATACATCGATTCGACGGTGCGGTTCGCGGCGATCAGATCGGCCGCCTGGTCCTCCGCTCCACAGGCACGGCACCACGCCCGGATATCTGCGTCCGAAGGGGGCGTTCGCGCGTTTTCGATCCGCGAGGACTTGGCAACGCTCCACCCCGCCCGTGCGCCCAGATCGCGTCCGGACAGCCCAGCATCCAAACGAAGATCCCGCAGGCGTACGGCTATGACTTCCCGAGCGGCTTGGACGCTGGAGGAGGGGGACGTGGGCATGGGCCGGTTTCTCGGTGGTGCGCGCGATCAGACCTTGAAGGCTTCGTGAGGCACGGCGCGCTCCCAGACGGCACCAAACGCGGTCGAGCAGAGACGCGCGACCGCCGGCTCCTCAGTCCACTCTTCGCCCGTGTACTCGCCGTCGCCGGTGAAGTGTCCGAATCGGACGACTCGCTCGTCAAACAACCAGAAGTCGTTTCCCGGCAAGGCGATGTCCGAGGCCCGGCGCCTGGGCAGCCACCGAACCTGTTCGCCCGCTGCAACATTCATGAAGCTGCCGTCGAACTCGAACCGGATGTACTCCGTCACGGGCTCCGACACGATGCGCGCTCGGCGCACCTCAACGCCGCGGGCCACGGTTTCCGCGATCTGGGTGTGCCACGGGCGCCACCATGAAGCCCTATCGGCAGGGTCGAACCTGTGCCCCGTCCTCCACTGGGCATAGCGGCCGGTCTCGTTGTCTACCGCGTAGGCATCCCGCATCTCCAGGTGCAGTGCGGATTGGGTACAGCTCGCCAGCACTTCATCGAAGTCGAACACCGGCTTGCTCCGCCTCATCGCACGCCTTCCTGATCGCGGCCACCATCCGTAGAGGCAGCCGCACAACCGCTTCGCTCTCGGGTATCGGACCCGTCCTCAAGCACTCGATCAGAGCAGCCTCGTCCGGCTTCCAGCCCTGAAAGAGCATTTCTTCCGCGTCGAGGTCGACCCACACCGTCGGGCAGTTCTTCTCGTCGGTGTCCGGGTCCTTGGCGATGAACGTTAGTGGCATGGGTGCCTCCGCTGTCGAGGGGGTTACACCAACTTGCACGACCGTCACCCATCCGGACACGCTCGTCAAGAGGGCATCAGCGGGCCAACGATGTGTGACGCCAACACCCCTGGGGGCACCGTGCTCGCAGCCCCTCGCCCGTCAGGACGCCACACTCCCACCTTCGGACCCTCTCGCTGAGTTCGGCAGCCTCGCGCAGACGCGATGCATGGGCCGCTCACCGGGTCGCCGCCGCCGGGTCTCGCCTGGCTTCCACATCCCTCTACGTATGGCATGCGGTGCACCGTCTCGTTCAAGGACTGTGCCGCGTGACCGGGCGCGGCTTACCCAGCTGCTGGCACAGCGCTCCACTCTCCGAGCAGGGCGGAGTACGTGATGGAGTCCCGCCATACGCCCCGAACGTGGACGTGCCCGCGGATACGGCCTTCCTCGATCATTCCGGCGCGTACCAGCGCCTTCGCGGAGGGAGCGTTGTCGGGGGCTCGGGCGGCCCAGACCCGGTGCAGGCCCAGTTCCTCGAACGCGAGGGTCAGCAGGGCCTGGACGGTCTCGGTTCCGTAGCCGACGCCCCAGGCGTCCGGGCGCAGCGCGAAGCCCATGGTGGCGGCCTGCGGCTGGTGGGGGTCGGTGGCCAGACGGGCGAAGCCGATCAGCCGGCCGGTGGCACGCTCCATGACCGCGAGGGCGTACTCGCTGCGCGGGTCGTCGGCGGCCGACGCGATGGAGCGGGCGATGATCTGGGCGACCTGGTCGAGGGTGCGCGGCTCGAAGGACAGGTGCTCGGTGGCCTCGGGGTCGCCGTAGATGGCGTGGACGGCGTCCACGTCATCTACGGCCAGTTCCCGCAGGACAAGACGTGCGCTGGTGTGGGTGATCGGCTGCATGTCCGCGGACTTTACTCGCCGTTGTCAGCGGGGCAGCGCCGTCGGGGTCGAGACGAAGACCCCGATCTCGTTGCGCAGTTCCTTGGCGCCGGTGGCGGTGCGGGTCGGCCCGCGGCGCAGGGCCTCGGATACGCGCTGGATGCTCAGGAGGATCCCGGCGTTGTGCTGGGCGGGCGGGAGGTCCAGGACGGGGCGGACGGCTTCTGCCGCGCCGTCGAGGTTGTTGCCGGCGAGCCGGGCGAGCGCCAGGTTGGTCTGCGCGCCGGCTTCGTCGCCGAACGCCCACTCCTCCGGGGCGGCGTCGCTGTAGGCGCGTACCGCTTCGGCGGCGCGGTCCTCGATGCCCGGGGTGAGGTCGCCGAGGAGTACTTCGGCTTCGGCGCCGTAGTAGAGCTGGCGGGGGCGGGGGAAGGTGAGGATGCCGCCGATGTCGTCCAGGTCATCGACGGTGGTCCGGTCCCGCAGATCGGAGGCCCGCTCGTTGGCGCGGCGCACGGAGTCGGCGTCGCCCAGCAGGGCTTGGGCGCGGGCTTCGAGGGCGGCCAGCCAGATACCCACGGTGCCGGTCGAGGTGGTGGCGCTGGTGGCGCCGCTCATGGCGTAGTGCGCGGCATCGTCGGGGCGGCCGGCCCAGTACGCGATGAGGGACTGCAGGCCGCGGGTCCACGCCTGCATGGCAGGGTGCTCGGCCTGGTTGGCGCAGATGTACGCGGCGCGGGCTTGCTGCATCGCGGACTGCGGATCGCGCAGGTCGTGGCTGGCCTTGGCCAGCATCCCGGACGCCATCGAGGCGTACAGGTTCAGGTCCCGGGCCTGGCCCGGCTTCATCCGGTTGCTCTCCAGGAGCCGGAAGATCAGATCCTGGACTTCGACGAGGTCGCCGAACAGGGCGCCCAGTGGTACCCGGGGGTAGTCCGCGGCGATGCGTCGGACCTCGGTGCTGATGTGGTCCATCGTCTCGGGACCGATCGAATTGGACTCCGCCGCCACTGCGAATCGCAGGGCTCGATTTGCCGCCATAGCCGCCAGCCTTCCCATCTCTGTTACGTCCGCGCCGGATTCGGCACGGTGGTCGTGACTGGTGAACGGCACGGTGAGCCGATGCGCCCCGGGGGCCGCGACGGGCAGCGCGACCTGGGGGGCCGCTGCCAGCAGCTGGTCGATCGGATGCCCGAACAGGTGCTCCAGTACGCGCCGGGCATCGGGGTAGGGCATCGCCGCCCCCGCGTACCACCGCTCGTACGTGCGTTCCGACATGGTCAGCGCCGCCAGGTGCGGGTTCCGCTCGATCTCCGCGCGCTGCTTCGCCGCGTTCTCGAACTGGATCTTGAACGTGGCGTACGAACCCCAGTGCCGCTCGTCGATGATCGCTCGCAGCAGCGTGCGCATGGGCTCGCCCCTCTCCCGTGGGTCCAGCACGACACTTCCGACGGTAAATCGGCCAGGGCCCCCTGTGGGGCGCACTGGGCCGCTCTGCCCGCAGTTGGCGGTCCGATGGCGGTCCGATGGCGTCCAACCGCCATCTCTGCCGCGTCAGTTGGCGGTCGGTTGACGGTAGAGATGCCGACTCCCGGTCGCCACGCTCAATGCATTCATTGCCGAAAGTGCCGACTTGAACACTCCGAGTTCAAACGGGCAGCAGATGACGTGAGGGGCCCTGTTATGGCGATCACCGCATCAGGCGAGGACATCCTCGCGGAGCTGGCCGGACTCTCTCCCCGTCTCTTCGAGGTGGCGTTCACCCCGGCCAAGGCCCGGGTCGCCCACATGCGCCGGATCACGGCGACGCACCTTCGGTACTGGCGTGTGCACGGCGACGTGGTCGACAACATCGTGGTCACCGTCTCGGAGCTGGTCACCAACGCGCTTCGCTACGCACCCGGCGACGTCGTGCTGACAGTTCGCTTCGCGGGTGGTGAGCTGCGGATCGAAGTCTTCGACGGCAACCCCGTCCCTGCGAGGCCCCGCGAGCCCGCAGAAGACGACGAATCGGGCCGCGGCCTGCTCCTCGTCACGCTACTCGCCGGCGCCTGGGGCGTGAGCGACGACGGCAAGGGGACCTGGGCCACGTTCCGCATCCCCGCACGGAGGTCGTGATGGTCGCCGTAGACGTCGCCACCGCGGCCGAGCTGCTGAGCCGACCGCTCTCCCCCAGGGTCGAGGCGGCGCGCAGGATCATCCATGGTCTCTCCCGCTCGCTGGCGGCCGAGGGGATCAGTGATGACCTGATCGACACCCTCGAAGAAGGGCTGGGCGTACGGTTCGGCCCCGCTGTCCCCGGACGCATCCTCGATCGCTGGTTAGGACGGCTCGGTCTCCCCTTGCCTCGACTACCACCTCCCAAAGCTCTGCCGCTGAGCGATGAGGACACGGCGCGGATCGCCGACTGCTTCCGCCGAGCCACCCGCCAGCTCCTGCAGACCGCCCCGCACCGCGCCGCCATGTATCCCACGCACGAGCTGCACCTCCTGATCGTCCTGCGCGACGAACAGCCCAGTCCTGACGAAGCACCGTCGTACGTGCGCCGGTACGCCCTCGCGATCCTGGCCGTTCTCGACCTCATGGGGGACGACTCATGACGCAGCGCATCACCAGTACCCCCTTTACGGAGCCTTCATGACACACCCCACGACTGACCCTGTCCCGCAGCAGTCCGCCGAGCCCTACCCGGATGTACGCGCCCAGAGCTTCGATGCAGTCAGCGAACTGGGCGACACCCTTCGCGCGGCCGGCCTTCGCGTGTTCTACCTCCAGGTGAACGACCGCGAGGAGGGAGCACCTTCCATCAGTCTGGGCAACGTCGATGCCGCGACCGCGTTCGACCTGGCCCGGCGGGTGCGAGAAAGCATGAAGCCGCTCTTTCGTGCGGGCGACGCTCTCCACCGGGCGTTTCTCGCCTGCGATTTGGAGACCTCCGGGCCGCACATCGCATCCGGTCGGCTCCAGCTCGGCAAGGTCTCCGTGCCCACCGCGGATCGCCTGGCGTGCCTGCTGGGAGCCGCGCCCCAGGACGAAGGCCGGGACATCACCGAGTGGCCCCAAGCGCAGCAGGTTGTCGAACGCCTCGGCAAGGCGGTTAAGAGGGCCACCCGTGGTGGCTTCCTGGACCCCACATTCGACCCAGAATGTTTCAAATGCCACTGTGACGCGGAGATTGATCTTGGATCTCTCGACCTGCGGGCAGGCCGTCGCCTCGCGGGAGCTCTCCAGGCAGCGGCGCGCGGATGACGAAGCTCCAGCGGCCCGATATCGCCCGTGACCTCCTCGACCGTGCCGCTGCCGCGCGGCTGCACCACAGCAAGGTCGCCCGCGGGCACCTGAGCCCCCCAGAAATCGTCGCCGCCCGGCATCAAGACCACGCGAACGCCGGCGTGCTGCGCCGCATCGCAGCAGAGCACGACTGGCCCGGTCGCCGGCTCGTCGGTGGCGACGGCGCCCAGGCCGCGTACCAAATCGCCCTGTACGCGGACCACGAACCCGACTTCCAGAACGCGATGCTGCGGTTGCTGGCCGCCGCGGTGAAGGATGGCCAGGCTCCGGCCGGGCAGTGGGCGCACCTGCACGATCGGTGGTGCATCAACACGGGTCAGGCCCAGCTCCACGGCACGCAATTTGGCCGCGGGCCCGGCGGCATGGAGGTAGTACCGGTGCGGGAGCTGCAGCACCTCGATACCCACCGGGCCCGAGCGGGACTGCCGCCCCACGCCGCCGCGGCCGAGGCCGTTCGCCGCCGCCACCTCCCCACCCGGGACGGCGAGTCGCCCCAAGCGGGACTTCCCGACATGGTCCTGGTCAAGCGGGCCGCATGACGCCCGACAGCGGCACCTGCCGAACGCCCCCTGAACCGCCGTGCCTCCCCTGCGGTGCACCCCCCGCCCGCACCGGGGGCGCGGCTCCAACTCCACCGTCTCGTTTGTCTCCGAGAGAGGTACGACCATGCCCGTCCAGACCGCACTTCCCAGCCCGCATCTGGTGGCTGAGGCCGCTGTGCACATCCTCCAGCGTTTGGAGGACGACCACGAATTCCCCGCCTTCCACAAGGCCAGCCTCAACTACAGCGACGACTGGCAGTGCTTCACCGGCTTCCCCGTCATCTCGAAGTGGAAGCTGGAGGATGACGCCCCGCCGCTGTTCGTCGAGGCCATGCGCGCCCTGGCCCTCAAGGCCGCTGTCTACGCGCTGACCGAGGACGAGAAGGCGGCCGAGATCGCTATCGCGGTTCCGGTCGATGAGATGACGCACGCGATGCTCGCCCAGTCCCAGCTCCTGCACCGCATCGCGGACTGCCACGCCGTCAGCATCATCCACCAGACCGATCAGGAACACACCGACTACCGGCACGGCGACTACACCCACCAGTGCTACACCGCGGCGTGGGGTGAACCGCCGGCCCGCTACTGGCTGGACCACCAGCAGGTGGAAGCCAACCGCGCCCACCTCGCCGGCCTCTACGCGAGCATCGGCATAGGCCGGTCCGGGCGCGAGCACACCATCGCCTTCGCCCCGGCGGCTTAACCCAGCGCCGCCGTCACGTCCAGATCCGGATCCGACGCCCGCAGAATCTGCGACGCCTGCGCGATCACTGAGGCGAAAGCGTCCGGCGGCGCTGCGGTCAGCGCGGCCCGCAACCACTCCCGCACCTCGCCCGCGTCCGCCGGCGGCGGCACCTCCCACGGCAGCACCAGGCGGTCCGTCGCGTACGGGGCGGCCGGCAGGCCCACCCGGTCGGGGTGCACACACACCGCCACCCCCGCCTTGGTGTACCGGTTGCCGTTCTCGGGGTCGAAGGGGCAATCCCGGCTGGGCTTGGCCACCACGTCGAAGGCCCCACCAGGCAGCACCAGGGAAGGGCAGATCGCACACACCGGCCGCTCACCCTCCCGGGAGAACGGCTCCCGATCCTCCACCACCCCGCTCACCCTCCCCACCGAAGCGACCACTTCAAGGACTCCGCAGCGTAGCGACTGCGGCCCGACGAGTAGCCCGAACCGCCATGGTCCGGCACGAGAACCGGGGGGGCGCAGTTCCATCTCCACCTTTCGACTATCTCCGCCGAGGAATGCCATGCCCACCCCTCTCCAAAACGCACCAGCCGCAGGCGTTGCCGGGCCCCCACACACACCCCCTACCGCGAGACACCCGGGCCGAGACCGACTGCCCGCATCGTGATAGGCGCTTACCTGCGCACGCTGCGCCAGGACCAGAACCTGACGCTCATCGAGGCCGCCGACCTGTTGGGTATCTCCGCCGAGCACCTGGAGCGAACCGAAGGGGGGCGCAGACCCCTGAGCCAAGAGCAGTTGGAGCAACTGATTGATCGGTTTCCCTCCTGCGGTCCGCACGAGCAGCGCATGCTGCGCGGCCTGCTGGCGCCCACCAGCGCGCAATTCGTGGGCCGCGGCGCGGATCCGGACATGGTGCTGGACTGCGCTCCGGGCTGGACGGCTCGGCTGCGGGCCTGTGAGCGCCATGCCTCCGATATCGTCACCTACAGCGCCGGGCTGGTGCCCGCGATCTTACGGATTGACGCCTACAGCGAAGCATTCTGCGCCGATGCGCTGACCCAGCAGCAGCGGCGCCTGGGCCCGGCGCGCGCGCTGCCTCGGGGCGACCGCAGACGGGTGCTGGTGCCTCTGGATGAGTGCGGGTTACGCCAGCCTGTCGGCGGCCCCTGCGTGATGGCCGCCCAACTCGCCCACCTTCTGCGGGCCAGTGCGCGCGGAGACGCGCAGATTCAAATCATGCCGCGGATGGAGAACCTGCGGCTGCCGGCCGGCTTCCACAGCGAACTGCGCATCCGCAGGCGCCTGCTCTTCGTCAGCGAAGGCGTGGACGCGTCCTACTTCAGCGGACCGGCAGCCAAAAGTGCGCACGGCCCGTATCTGCGCGCCGCGATCAACGGCGCCCACAGCGTCGAGCACAGCCGCACCCTGCTGGACACCGCGCGTGCCGCGTTCCAACGCCGTGCCGAGCCCTCACCCACCCAGGAATGGCGGGGACCGCGATGAGCGAGACCGACGGGATGATGCCGCTCATCCGTTCCGCGCTCAGTGCGCTTCCCCAGCCCGCTGGGCTCCCGCCCCGAGAACCGGATACTGCCTTCCCCGCGACACCGCCCGCCCGCGTGATCCTCGGCGCCTACCTGCGAGCCTTACGCCGCAACCAGGGCCTGTCCCAGGACGCCGTCAGCCGCCGCGTCCACTGCACCATCGAAACGCTCGCCCGAACCGAGACGGCCGCGCGAAAGCCCTCCGAACACCTGGTTACCGCGCTGCTGCGCGTCTACCAGGTCAAGAACCCCGCCGAGATCGACGCCGTACAGCAGCTGGTGCTCCGGACGGACGGCCGGAACTTCGTCATCGACGACAAGGCCGGCTACGGCCTGCGGCTGGCCGCGTGCGAAGCCATCGCCGACTCACTGTGCGTACACGCCCAGCACGTCATACCCCCCATCGTGCAAACCGCCGCCTACACAGCCGCCCTGCACCACTCCCGACGGCCACCGGTGCCCCGCGCGCTGGGCCCCCGGGACGACCGAACGGTGCTGGTGCTGCTGGACGAGACGGTGCTGACCCGGCCCGTCGCCGGGCCGGCCGTGATGGAAGCCCAGATCACCCACCTGCTCCACGCGATCAAGGACGGCATCGCCGACGTGCGCGTGATCCCGCTGGGCAGCGGATGCTTCGTCCCCCGCCGCCAGATCACCGAACTGCTCTTCCGCCGCGGAGAGCAACGCCTGTTCGTCGAAGAAGCGGCCGGGGCCGCCTACAGCAGCGGGCCACAGCACGGCCAGGAGGCCAGCACCCGCCTCGACACCGCCGAAACCCTCGCCGCCAGCCCCGACGAGAGCCGGCAGATGCTGGAGAACGCCCGCGTGCGCTTCCACGACCGCAGGACACCGTGATGGACGATCGGATAGTCGAGGTCACGCTCCCGTACATCGAGGCCGGAACCCTCACCTGGACGGGAAAGGACGGCCGGCTCGTCCTGGGATTCGAAGACGCGCAGGTGACGCACCTTCTGGACGGCCGGCACACCGTTGTCACCGTCGAAGGCATCCTGGGCGTCTACGAAGCCCCCACGCTGCGGGAGTACCTGACGAACCTGATCGACGAGGGCAACGGGGACCTGATCGTGGACCTGACGGGCGTCGGGGTCCTGGACTCGACCAACCTGGGCGTCCTGGTCGCCGCCTGCAAGCGCCTGCGCACCCAGCGGCCTGACCCGCGAACCCTGTACCTGGTGGCCCACAAGGACACCGGGCCCGTTCACCGGATCATGCTCATCACCGGCCTCACCAAGGTTTTCTACCTGTGCGACTGCGTTCCCAACGCCCTGCGCGCAGCCCCCACCGAACCACCGGAGCAACAGGAGGCCCCCGCGGAGACTGCGGTCGGCCCCGCCGCGGGCGGGCAGGAGGATCCGCGATGACCGACCCTCAGCCGAAGGTCGTTCCGTACATGGCCGCGTGGAGCGCGGAGCAGCGCATCGTCCGGACGCTGCTGTGTGGCAAGGGCGGCATCGTCTATGCGGATGAGCAACCCCACGACCGCGATAGCCGAGGGGCGCTGTGGATCGGCACCACGCTGGGCCAAGGCCGCGGTAGGCCGGAGTTCGCCCGCACCCATGCGCAGCGGCAGCGCCGGTGTATGCGGGCCCTGCTGTGCCAGGTCTGTGGTGGCCTCGCGGACCGCAGCGAGCAGGGTGTGCTCTGGCTGGTGGAGGACGATGAAGGCCGGGCCGAAGAGGCGAACTGGCCGGAGGACCTGGTCACCGTTCACCCTCCGATCTGCGTGCCCTGCGCCCACCAGTCCCTGCGGCTCTGCCCCCACCTGGCCGAGCGGGGCTCCGTGGCTGTGCGCGTGAGGGAGTCCGCCGTCGAGGGCGTCTACGGCCAGCTCTACCGCTCCAGCCGGCACTCCCCGGTGCAAGTGCGGCAGGACACCGTTTTCTACGACTCTCCGGAAATCCGATGGGTCCTGGCCGCCCAACTGACCAGGACCCTGCGCGGCTGCACAGTCGTAGACCTGGCCGCGGCAACCGCCAGCACCTGACGCCGCACACGCACCCACGGTGGACGCTGGAGCAGGACAGAAGGCATGACAAAGCAACCCTTCACGGGCGGAGGACGGGAACGCACCCACCGTACAGGAATATCTGAATAGGTCTTCATGTGTGCCGGGTAGGATGAGCGCTATGGGTCATGGAATGGACGACAGGGGCACCGCCACCACCCGAGAGCGCCTCGACGCTGTGGGGACCGCTGACGTCGCCGCGACCCTCCAGGCCCTGGCCACCCCTTCTCGGCTGCGGATTCTCGCCCGTCTCCAAGAAGGCCCGTGTGCGGTCGGCGACCTCGCCGAAGCCGTCGGCATGGAAGCCTCCGCCTGCTCCCATCAGCTGCGGCTGCTGCGCAACCTCGGACTGGTCACCGGCGAACGCAACGGCCGCTCGATCGTCTACGCCCTGTACGACCACCACGTCGCGGAACTCCTCGACCAGGCCCTCTTCCACGTCGAGCACCTCCGCCTCGGGCTGCGGGACATGCCCGGCGCGGAAGCATCAGCCTCGACGGCGTAGCGCGGACCCGCCCAGCACCTTGCGTCTGACTGCCAGCTGTCGGCGCAGGCGAAGGGACGCTCTCAGCCAAGCGAATGGCGGCGCGACTTTTCGGACTATCGGGGCGGCGCTCACCGGGGCAGGGTCTGGGTGACGCGCCACAGCCGGCGGGGCAGGTCGCCCTCCTCGAAGGCGTGGACCTCGTTGAGGGTCCAGCCGTCGGCGAGGGCGTTGACCAGGTCGCGGTCGAAGAAGTGCACCGCGAAGCCGCCGTGCTCGAAGATGTCGTCGCCATGCGGCGTGCCGCTGCTGTAGTGGGCGTCGCCGGTGTGCCGGACGGTGTAGAGGAAGGATCCGCCGGGCCGCAGCACCCGGCGGACCTCGCCCACCAGGGTGTGGATTTCCTTGGTCGACAGGGCCATGCACAGCAGCATGTGGGCGAAGACCGCGTCGACCGAGCCGTTTGCCACCGCCAGCGGCTCGCGCACGTCGTGCACCACCGTGGCCACACGGTCCCCGACACCCTGCGCCTGGGCGGCGTGGGCGAGCTGCTCCAGACCGGTGGCGGAGAAGTCGGTTGCCCGCACCGTGAAGCCTTCGCGGGCGAAGTAGAGCGCATCGCGCCCGTGTCCGGCGCCGAGCTCCAGGACGTCGCGTGCTCCGGCCGCCCGGAAGACGTCGGCGGCGTGAATGGCTGGGTCGGAGGGCTGTTCTCCGTACATACCCGGGTGGGCGGTGTACGTGCTCTGCCAGTGCTCGCGCTGGGCGTCTGCCAGCCTCTCGTCCCGCTCCTGCGCCACGTGGTGCTCCCTCACTGCCGGCGGCATCGCTCCCGTACAGGCCACGGGTAAGCGTAAATCTTCAACGGCCTCCGGCTGCCGGGCGGTGGCGGGACAAGCCAGGCACGGCACGGTGTGTCGGAGAACGCCCATGGCGGACGTAGGGAGTTCGCCGTCAGCAGCGCGGCCGTTCCGTGCCGGCGTGGCGAGGACGCCGGCACGGGGTGTTCGGGCGTCAGTGACCCTCGGATTCCGGCTGGGAGCGGTGGAGCACGTTCCAGGTGCGGCCGCCGTCCTTTGACTCGTACACCGTGTCGGCGTCGTCGGCGGCGAGGAGACGGGTGGTGTTCACAGCGGTCAGGACGGTGGGCTTTGCGCCATGGGGAAGGTGTCCGTGTTCGGTGAAGGTGGTGCCGTCCGGGCTGGTCAGTACGCGTCCGTCGGTGGCGAGGGCGATCAGCAAGGTCGACGTCGGGCGGTCGATGGCGGCGAGGTCCTGGGCTCCGGGGACCGGCTGGAAGGTGCGTCCGCCGTCGGTGCTGCGTTGCAGTCCGCTGTCGGTGGTGGCCCACAGGCGCTCGGGGTCGCTGTCGGTGGCGGCCAGGTCGGTGATGGCGGCTTTGGATCGGCGCTGCCAGGTGCGGCCGTCGTCGGTGCTGGCCCACAACTGGGCGGACTGGCTGTCGTAGCCGTAGAGGGTGGTGCCCGCGCACTGGAGGGAGTGGAAGTCCGCCGTGCCTTGTGCGGACAGTGTCGTCCAGGTCTTTCCGGCGTCGGTGCTGCGGATGAGGCCGAGGTGGGGGGAGGTGGCTTTCGGGTCGGTGGGTGAGGGGTGGCCGCTGGCCAGGAAGGTGCGAGGTCCCGTGATGGTGAAGCCCATCGTGTCCTGGTAGTGGTCGGCTATCCGGACGGCCTTGCCGCCGGTCAGGCGGAACACGCCGAGGTGCCCGGCGGCGTAGACGCTGTTGTCGGCCGGGTCGACGCCCAGGCCGTGCAGGTGGCCGGTGCCGGGGTCGGGAGCCGGCACGGGGGCGGACGTGGTGTCGCTGGAGGAGCAGGCGCTCAGCACGGCGGCGGTGGCGGCCAGCGCGAAGACGGCCCCCGCGCGAGCGGTGGTGAAGGAGAGCGGGCGAGAGCGGATGATCACGAAGATGTCCCGGTGGCCGGAGGAAGAGTGACGGGCGAGAGGGGCTGGGCGGCAGGCGGGGCAGCATCCCGGAGGTGTTGCCCCGCCTGCCGGTTGCGTCAGCTCGTGCCGAGCATCTTGTTCATCTGGGTGATCTCCGCGCTCTGAGCGGTGATCACGTCGTCGGCGAGGGTCTTGGCCGGGCCGTAGGCGCCCTTGCTCTGCTCCTTCTTCGCCATCTCGATCGCGCCCTGGTGGTGTCCGACCATCATGGTCAGGAACGCGGTGTCGAAGGCTTTGCCCGATGCGTTCTTCAATTCGTCCATCTGCTGGGTGGTCATCATGCCGGGCATGGACGAGGCGTTCCCGTGGTCCATGCCGTGGTCCATGCTGCCCATGTCGGAGGGGACCTTCTCGCCCCAGGTTGTGAGCCAGCCGGACATGGTGGTGATCTCCGGGTCCTGCGCGTTCTTGATCTTCGCGGCCAGCGTCTTGACGTCGCTGCCGGCGGCCCGGGTGCCTGCCAGGTCGGCCATCGCGATGGCCTGGCGGTGGTGCTGGATCATCTGGGTGGCGAAGGAGACGTCGGCGGCGTTGTGCGCGCCGGTCGACGCCGGCGCGGAGGCAGGCGGGCTGGTCTTGCCACTGTTGGAGGTGCCGGTGTCGCTGCTGCCGCAGGCGGCCAGGACGAGGGCGGCGGTGGCAGCGGCCGTCACGGCGGCGGCCCGGCGGAGGGTGGAGCGGTGTGCGGTCATGGCTGTGCAACTCCTGTGGTGAAGCATCGGATGGGCATGCCGGAGCACGGCGGTCGCCAAAGGAGGCGATGCCGTGCGGGCGCGCCTAAATACGCAGGAGCTGCAGTTCACTCAAGGAGGGCGGGGCCCTGCCCCCGCCGACGGCGTGTCCGCTCTGGTGCTGCGGCATCCCGGCCTGCGCGGCCGGCTCCACGGCCACCAGCGTCAGGGCAGGAAGGGCCGGGCCGTGGCTGGTACCCGCGGCGACGCAGAGCGCGTCGGCGTGATGGCTGTGACCTCCGGCCGGACCATGGGCCTGATCGTGGCACGCACAGTCGTCAGCCGGGAAGGCTGCTGGTGCGTGAGCGGGCATGGGCACAGCAGCCGCGGGTGCCGCACTGGCGGACGTGAGACCGTGCATGCCCAGCAGACCGACGAGCACGGCCAGCACCAGCAGCACCTTCACCCGCCAGGCGGGCTCCGGTGCCGAGGGGAAGCGGACAAGGCTCACGTGCCCATCGTAGGCGGAGCCGGGAGCCCCGGCCGGGCGGCCCACCCCACCCTTATCGACACTTTACGTGACCGATCGCGTACCTTGTGTGACATGTCGATGTGGGTGATGCTTCGGAGCGCACAGCGCGGACGGCCCCTGGCATCGGTGATCGCCGTGGTCCTGCTCGGGCTCGTTCACCTCCTCGGCTGCGCCCACGGCCCGCAGCTCACCGGGGGCAGCCACACCGACACCGTGCCGATCACCACTTCGGCTCACGCCCAATCGGCAGCGAACGCCTCTGCGGAAGGCTCCCGGCCGCCGTCACACCCGACGGTGGAGTGCTCCGGGGAGGACACCCCCGCCGTCGCGGCCCAGCGGATCACTGCCCCGGCCGCTCCGGCGCCTGTTGACACCACGCCGGCGCTCTCGCCGGCGCAAGCGACGCTACGGCAGATCGCGACATCCGCCCCGCCCCGGGCGGGGCCCGGCGAGGGCGCAACGCAGGCCCGGACACGCGCGGTCCTCGGGGTGTGGCGGACCTAGACCGGACGGTGCACCGCGCCGGCCGGCGGGGAGCCGATCTGCTCCCGCAGCCGGCGCGGTGCCGCGCGATCGGAAGCGTCCGCCTGCCCGCTCAACCGATGCGGCCGCACCTCCTGACAAGGGGCACGGCCGCGGGAGAACTGCGCCATGAACTCTTCACTCCTGCCCGTGCTTCCCCCTGCCCCGGCCCGGCTGCTGGCCGCCACGTCCCTGCCCGTCCACACCCCGGCCGGCCTGGTCGGTGACACGCCCCTGCTGTGGGTCGGCGAGCCGTTCACCCCGGCGGGCCGCGGTTTCTGGGCAAAACTCGAAGGCCACAACCCCGGCGGGATCAAGGACCGCACCGCCCTGTACATGGTGGCCCGCGCCCGCGAGCGCGGGGACCTGCTGCCCGGGGCGCCGATCGTGGAGTCGACCTCCGGCACGCTCGGCCTGGGCCTGGCCCTGGCCGGGGTCACCTTCGGCCACCCGGTCACCGTGGTCACCGACCCGGGCATGGAGACGATGATGACGGGTCTGCTCACCGCCTACGGCGCCGACGTCCAGAGCGTGACGCGGCCGCACTCCACCGGCGGCTGGCAGCAGGCCCGCCGCGAGAGGGTCGGCGAACTTCTTGCCGCCCGCCCGGACGCCTGGTGCCCCGACCAGTACCACAACCCGGACAACGTGGCCGCCTACCGTCCCCTGGCCCACGAGCTCATCGCCCAACTCGGCCGGATCGACGCCCTGGTCGTCAGCGTGGGAACGGGCGGCCATTCGGCCGGGATCGCCCACGTGCTGCGCGGATACTTCCCCGACCTGCGGGTGACGGGGGTCGACACGACCGGCTCGACGATCTTCGGGCAGCCCGCCGCCCCGCGCCTGATGCGGGGGCTGGGCAGCAGCATCTATCCCCGCAACGTCGACTACACCCTGTTCGACGAAGTCCACTGGGTCGCCGCCCCCGAGGCGGTGTGGGCGGCCCGCGCCCTGGCCAGGGACCACTACGCCACCGGCGGCTGGAGCGTGGGGGCGGTCGCCCTCGCCGCCCGCTGGCTCGCCGGACAGCTGCCCGCCGAAGCACGCATCGCGGCGGTCTTCCCCGACGGCCCCCAGCGGTACACCACCACCGTCTTCGACGACGCCTACTGCCGCGAACACCACCTGCTCGGCCACCAGCCCGCAGACGCCCCCGAGGAGATCGGCTTCCCCGGCGAGCGCACCGTCACCCGCTGGACGCGGTGCACCACCGTCACCGACCCCCTCGCGAGCACGGCCCCCCTCGGCGCGGACGCCACCGGCTGCGACCTGGCGGAGGCCGCCCGATGAAGACCCTGTGGGCCACCACCGCCTCCTTCCCCCCGGTCGTACGGCTGTTGATGGCCAACCAGTTCGCCATCAACCTCGCCTTCTACATGCTCATGCCCTACCTCGCCGCCCACCTCACCGGCGACCTCGGCCTCGCTGCCTGGACGGTCGGCCTGGTCCTGGGCGTACGCAACCTCTCCCAGCAGGGCATGTTCCTCATCGGCGGCACCATCGCCGACCGCTACGGCTACAAAGCCCCCATCATCGCCGGATGCCTGCTGCGTACCGCAGGGTTCGCCCTACTGGGCTGGGTCGACAACGTCCCCGCGCTGATCATCGCCTCCGCTGCCACGGGTTTCGCCGGCGCCTTGTTCAACCCCGCGGTACGCGCCTACCTCGCCGCCGAAGCCGGCGAACGGCGGGTGGACGCCTTCGCCACCTTCAACGTCTACTACCAGGCCGGCATGCTGCTCGGCCCGCTGGTCGGACTGGGCCTGCTGGCCGCCGACTTCCGGGCGGTGTGCACCGTGGCCGCCGCGATCTTCGCCGCGCTGACCATCCTGCAATGGCGGGCCCTGCCCGCGGCCGCCCGGCAGGACGGCGCTTCGGGGCGAGAGGAGGGCGGGGTGCTGGCCCAGTGGCGCACGGTCGTGGCCAACCGGCCGTTCCTGCTGTTCGCGTGCGCGATGATCGGCTCCTACGTACTGACCTTCCAGGTCTACCTCGCCCTGCCCTTGGCCGCCGATGACGCCCTGGGCGGCAACGGGACCAAGGCCACCAGCGCCCTGTTCGTGGTCTCAGCGGCGGTAGCCGTGATGGGGCAACTGCGTTTGACCGGCTGGGCGAAACGCCGCTGGAGCGCCGACCAGGCCCTGGTACGGGGTCTGGCAGCGATGGGCTTGGCCTTTGTGCCCCTGGCCCTCGTGCCCGCGCAAGCGGGTACGAGGGCGGTGCTGGGAGCGCTGTTTGCGGCCGTCGTACTGCTCGCGGCCGGAAGCGCGGTGGTCTACCCCTTCGAGATGGACACCGTGGTCTCACTGGCCGGGGGCCGACTGGTCGCCACCCACTACGGCCTCTACAACACCGTCTCCGGCCTCGGTATCACCCTGGGCAACCTCGCCACCGGCGCACTGTGGGACTTCGCCCACCGCCACCACGCCGGATGGCTCGTCTGGGCGGGGCTGGCCGCCACCGGCGCGCTGTGCGCGGCAGCCGTTCGTGCGCTGTCCCGAAGCGGCCGCCTGGCCGCCCCGATTCCCCAGCCGCTTCCCGCCTGAGATTCCCCACTCGCCCTGGAGGCAGTGGTCGGACCTTCGGGGCGAGCGGCCTTCGGTTCAATGCGCGTGAGGGCCGGGACGGTGGACGGGGCCGTGGGCGTCGTCGCAGTGCGCCCGGTCGGTGTCCGGTTCGGTGGGATGCAGGGTGAGCAGCTGCTCGGGGGCGTGGTCGACCTGCAACGTGGTGTGGGTGATGCCGGGGCCGGCGGCCAGGAGCTGTTCCAGGTCCCGGCGTACCGCGTGGCAGTCCCCGCCCGGCTCGACCAGGACATGGGCAGACAGGGCGCTCTGCCTGGACGTGATCGTCCAGACGTGCAGATCGTGGAGCTCGACCACCCCCTTCTGATCGACCAGCAGATCACCCAGCGCGTCGGGGTCGATACCGGCCGGGGCGGCCTCCAGGAAGATGCGGCCCGAGTCGCGGACCAGGCCGTAGCCGGCCTTGAGCATCAGGGCGACCACCAGCAGGGAGGCGATCGCATCCGCGCGGGCGAAGCCGGTGAACAGCACCACCGCGCCGGCGATCGCGGTGGCGATGAACCCGAACAGGTCGGTCAGGATGTGCTGGTAGGCGCCCTCGACGTTCAGCGAGGTCCGGTTGGCCTTGGAAATCGCCCACGCCGCCACCACATTGACCGCCACTCCGACCAGGGCCGTGGCCAGGACCAGGCCGCCGGTGACCTCCGGCGGGGAGATCAGCCGGTGGATCGCCTCATAGGCCAGCCACACCGACAACAGCAGCAAGGTCAGCCCGTTGGCCTGCGCGGACAGGATCTCCACCCGCTTGAGACCGTAGGTGTAGGAGCCCTTGGCCGGGCGGGCGGCCAGCCGCATCGCGATCAACGCCAGCACGATCGAGGCGACATCGGTGAGCATGTGCGCCGCATCCGAGATCAACGCCAGCGAGTTGGCCATCACGCCGACGACCACCTCGGCCGCCATGAACACCGCGATCATCACCAGCGCGACCGTCAGCCACCGGCGGTCCGCGTCCGCCGACACCCCGTGGGCGTGGCCCCCGTGCCCGCCGCCGTGCTCCTGATCATGGTCGTGGGTGCTGCTCATGACGGTGGTCCTCCCCCGGGGCCCGAAGCGGGCCCGCGTCCGGAAGTGAAGCGCAGATCGCGCGGAGATCCAAAGGCTGCAGTGATGACCGTTGTCGTTACCGCGAACGCGCCCTGGTCTGCGCTGTCGCTGCTGGTCAGGAGTGGTGGTGGGCGAGGACTGCGTGCGGGTCCTGATCTCCGGTGCGGGTGGGGTCGGCATGGATCAGCGCGGCCGTCAGCCGGGGGACGGCGTGCAGCAGGGCGTGCTCGGCCTCCACCGCGACCTGGTGAGCCAAGATCAGGCTCAAGGAACCGTCGACGGTGATGGTGGCCTCGGCCCGCAGCTGGTGGCCGATCCACCGCATCCGCACCTCGCCGACCCGGCTCACCCCGGGCACCGACCGCAGAGCGGTCTCGGCGCTGTCAACGAGGGCGGGGTCGACCGCGTCCATCAGACGGCGGAAGACCTCCTTCGCCGCGTCCTTGAGCACCAGCAGGATCGCGACGGTGATCAGGAGACCGACGATCGGGTCCGCCAGCCGCCAGCCGAGCGCGGCCCCGCCCGCTCCGAGCAGGACCGCCAAGGAGGTGAAGCCGTCGGTGCGGGCATGCAGCCCGTCGGCGACCAGGGCAGCGGAGCCGATCTTGCGTCCGGTACGGATCCGGTAGCGGGCCACCCACTCGTTGCCGATGAAGCCGATGACCGCGGCGGCCGCAACCCACGGAAGGTGGGTGATCTCCTGCGGGTTCAGCAGCCGGTCGACGGCGGTGTACGCCGCCAGGGCGGAGGACGCGGTGATGGTGAGCAGGATCGCGATGCCCGCCAGATCCTCGGCCCGGCCGAAACCGTAGGTGAAGCGGCGGGTCGCCGCCCGACGCCCGATGACGAAGGCGATGCCCAGCGGCACAGCGGTCAGCGCATCAGCGCCGTTATGGATCGTGTCCCCCAGCAGCGCGACCGACCCGGACAGAACGAACACCAGAGCCTGGAGCACGGTGGTGACACCAAGGACCCCCAGCGAGATCCACAGCGTGCGCATGCCCTCCGCCGAGGACTCCATCGCCGAGTCGACCTTGTCCGCCGCCTCGTGCGAATGCGGAGCAAAGGCGTGGCCGACCTGGTGCCGCAGCCTCGACCAGCGGGAAACACCACCCACGTGGTCATGCCCGTGGCCGCCGTGCTCGTGATCGTGGTGGTGCTCGGCGAAGGCGTGCGGCTCCAGGGTCGGGTCGTGGTCGCTCACTGGCTCAGCGCCTTCCGGATCGGGGACAAGGGGCGTGCCGGCTGGACACCCACGATCCAGTCTCGCATCATGTGCGTATGAATGCACGCATGCATGTATCAGGTGCTCATCGCTCGCAAGAGCCAGACGAAGGCGAACGACTCGACGTGGCGGTGGAAGTGCTCGGACTGCTCGCCGACCGCACCCGCCTGGCCCTGCTGCGCCGACTCGGCGAGGGCGAGGCAGATGTGACCACGCTGGCCGAAGCATGCGGCGCGGCCCGACCCTCGGTCAGCCAGCACCTGGCCCGGCTCCGCCTGGCCGGACTGGTGGCCACCCGCAAGGAAGGGCGCCGAGTGATCTACGCCCTGCGCCACGGCCATCTGCGCAATCTGGTCGAGGAGGCTCTCAGCGTCGCCGATCACCAGCTCGGCGCGCTGCCGCCCCACGACTGACATCGACCCCGGCCGCCGCCCAGGGTCCTTCTGTGCGCCATCTCCGGCAGACTCCGTACCCATCCCGCCTCGGTCGTCGGGCAGGCCCACGCGGTCTCGCGGGTGTCCTGTCGCTGAGGCGAGAAGCGGGTCAGCGGCCCGGCCGGTCCGTGCGGGCGGCGGCCAGCGCCTGCCGCAGCCGGCCGGGGTCCGGCAGGCCGGACAGGCCCTTCACGGTCCGGTACATCCGGCACGACAACCCGACGGAATTCGAAGACTCGGCGAACGGGTCACGGCCGTCGATGAGGACGGTCGGGGAACCGGCGAAGCCGACCTCCTCAGCCTGGCCCTGATCGCTGATCACTCGGGTGGCGAACCCGACCCCGCGCAGGCCGAGCTCGTCCAGCGTGCGACGCAGCTGTTCGGCGGCGGGCTTCTCGTGGGGGCAGTCCGGTACGACCAGGAGCTCGATGTTCACTCCTCCAGGATCGCGCGGGCGTTCGCCGTACGGACCAGGCCGACCGTGAGTTCACCACCTTCTGAATTCAGGGTTCTGTGTATTCTCGTCGTCGTGCTGACTCTTGCTCCCGACATCGAGGTGCTGGCCCGGTTCGGCCGCGCGCTCGCCGACCCGATCCGCTGCCGGATCCTCCTCGCGCTGCGCGAGGCGCCGGCCTACCCCTCCGACCTCGCCGACACCCTCGGCGTCTCCCGGACCCGACTGTCGAACCACCTGGCCTGCCTGCGCGACTGCGGGCTCGTCGTCACCGTGCCCGACGGCCGCCGTACCCGCTACGAGCTCGCCGACGCCCGTCTCGGCCACGCCCTGGACCATCTCCTCGCCTCGGTGCTCGCCGTCGAGTCGGACAAAACCTGCCCGGACGCCACCACGGAGGGATGCTGCTGATGACCGCGATATCCCTCGGGCCGAGCCCGGCCCGCCGCGACGTTCTGGCCAGGCGCATTCGGCTGCTCGTCGCCGCCACGATCACCTACAACGTGATCGAGGCGGTTGTTGCGATCACCGCCGGAACGATTGCCTCCTCGACCGCGCTGGTCGGCTTCGGCCTGGACTCCGTCATCGAGGTCTCCTCCGCGGCCGCGGTCGCCTGGCAGTTCTCCGCCCGCGATCACGCCGTACGCGAGGCCCGGGAAAAGACCACCCTGCGAATCATCGCCATCTCCTTCTTCGCGCTCGCCACCTACGTCGCCATCGACGCCGTACGGGCCCTGACCAGCACCGGCGAGGCTGACCGCTCCATCCGCGGCATCGCTATCGCCGCGCTGTCCCTGGCGATCATGCCCTTCCTGTCCGCCGCCCAGCGCCGCGCCGGACGCGAACTCGGCTCCGCCTCGGCGGTCGCAGACTCCAAGCAGACCCTGCTGTGTACGTACCTGTCCGCGGTCCTGCTGGTCGGCTTGGCCCTCAACGCCACCCTCGGCTGGACATGGGCCGACCCCATCGCCGCCCTCGTCATCGCCGTCATCGCGGTCAAGGAAGGCCGCGACGCCTGGCAGGGCAAGGGCTGCTGCGCGGCCCCGCCCGCAGCCGCTCCGCCCCAGAAGCAAGCCTGCGGCTGCCGCGCCGGATGCGATTGCTGCGTCTGACCTCGAGTTCCGCAGCCCGCCAGCATCCGCCCCGCTCTGAGGCTGGCCGGCGACAATGTCGCCGCTGCATCGCCGCCCTGCTCGACCGACTCCACGCCGGCCTCACCGCCCGGCTCCCCGGCCGCATCCGCCTCAACGGCCCCGCCGAACCGCGCCTGCCCAACACCCTCAACATCAGCATCGACAGCATCTGCAGCCACGAACTCCTTGCCCGACTCCCGCAGCGTCACCGCTCTCCGCATCTCGCTGGGCCGCTGGACCACCGCCACCGACATCGACCGAACCGTCGAGCTGCTGACATCTGCCTGTGCTTCCGAGAATGGAGCGAACGTCGAACCCATTGAGCGGGCAGGGAACCGATGGCCGCAGAGTTGGCCGGAGAGAAGCGTGGAGGGCGAGCTGCCCCGCCGACTTGGGGTGTCACCCAGAGCCTGCCGCGAGGCGGCAGCTCCCGTTCCGGCGACGGACCTCACCGTCGATGGCACGGGCCTGCTGTGCGTGGTGCTCCGGCTGTGTGACCATATCCAGGATGCGCAGCCGGTCCATGTTGTGCACGTCATCGCCACCGATCCGGCGGCCCCGCTCGACCTGCCCGCCTGGTGTCACACGACCGGCCACACCTGCCTTGGCCCCGTCCTGGCCGACGACCAGCCTGTGTATGCACTGCGGCTGACCGCCGACGCCCGCCGCACCCGCGCCGACGCGCCGTGGCACCCGGCCGCAGCGGACCACTGACCGGAGAACGTCCGCCGCTATTTCAGGCCCGCACCGGAGGCAACCGCCGAGCTCACCAGCCTGCTCGCCCCCGGAGAAAGTGCCCGCAGACCTGGGACGGGCTGCCACACGCCCCGCGCCGCATCTGCGCGTGCATCGCACCTAGCTAGCCATAGGGCGTATGGCGGCTGTAGCTGCACTCGAATCCGCAGGCCACGGTGAGCCCCATGGAGGGGAAACAGTAGATCGTGTCTCCGAGCAGCGCCACCGACCCGGGCCCGGAATGCGTTCTCGCCGGCTGGACTTCGACAGTGATCATCCCGGTCCTGTCGGTGGGCGTATCAGCCCTGCAGTGCTTGCAGGGTGGCGTCGAGGTCGGTGGTGCGGGGCTGGTTGTGGGGGAGTTTGGCGAGGGCGGCGGCCATGCCGCAGGTGTTGGTGGCGGCGGAGAAGACCAGGCCGGTGCCGATGGCGGCGGACAGCCAGCGGGCGGGGCGCCAGCGGGTGCCGGCGGCGAGGCCGAGGACGACGAGGGATCCGGCGGCGAGTCGCACCTGGCGTTCCATGGGCCAGACGGCCCGGCCGTTCTCGGGGCGGTGAAGGGTGTGGCCCTCGCCGGCCCATGCGGTGGTGCCGCCGGTGAGGGTGGTTGCGGGGATGTCAGCTGCGGCGAGTTCGGTGCAGGCGGTGGTGGAGCGGTTGCCGGAGGCGCAGACCATGAGGAGGTCGCCGCGGGCGGCTGTGGCCTTGAGGGCCGGCAGTGCGGTGTGGAGGTGGTCCAGGGGGATGTTGTGGGCGCCGGGGAGGTGGCCGGCGGCGTACTCGCCGGGGGTGCGTACGTCGATGACGGTGTACTCGTGCAGGCGGGCGGCGGCCTGGGCGGGGATGAGGGTGGTGGGGGTGATCATGTGCGGGGTGGTCCCTTCGTAGTCAGTCCGGGGGCGGGTCTTCGTAACCGGTATGATACCCCTAGGGGTATTTTCTTCGTGGAGGTGGACAGTGGAGCTTGAGATGGCGGCCGATGAGCTGAAATCGGTGCTGAACCGGCTGCGACGGGCTCAGGGGCAGATCGCGGGGATCATCAAGATGATCGAGGAGGGCCGGGACTGCGAGGACGTGATCACGCAGCTCGCGGCGGTCTCCCGCGCGTTGGACCGGGCCGGGTTCGCGATCATCGCGACCGGGCTGCAGCACTGCATGGCCGAGGGCGGCCAGGCGGCCGGTGACCGCGATGAGATGCGGGCCCGGCTGGAAAAGCTGTTCCTGTCCCTGGCCTGAGAGCCGGTGGTGGGCGCCGTGTTCATGCGATCACGTCGATGAGCATGAACGCGGCCACCGCCAGGAGTACGCCGGCGAAGACTCGCTGAAGTGTGGGGCCGGAGATCTTGGCGGCGAGGCGTTTGCCGTCCCAGGCGCCGAGGATCGCGGCCCCGGCGAAGGGTCCGATGACTTCCCACTGGATGCCGCCGCCGGTTCCGGTGCGGGCGGTCAGGGCGGCGAGTGAGTTGACGGTGATGACGAGCAGGCTGGTGCCCACCGCTCTGCGCATCGTCAGCCCAAGCACGCTGACCAGGGCCGGGACGGCGAGGAACCCGCCTCCGACGCCGAGGAATCCGGTCACCGCACCGAGTCCGGCACCTGCCCCGGCTGCCTTGCCGGGCCGTATCCGGCCTGCCGACTCGGAGGTGGAGGGGCGGAGCATGCGCAGGGCCGCCAGTGCGGCGATCACCGCGAACGCGATGGTCAGGACCGCTTCGGGCAGGTGCCCGGAGGCTGCTCCGGCGAGGTAGGCGGGGATGATGCCCGCGGCTGCGAACAGTGATCCGGCTTTCCAGGCGACGTGCCCGTCGCGTGCGTGGGCGTACAGGGCGGTGGCGGAGGTGGCGGCCACGATGATCAGGCTGGCGGTGGTGGCCGCTGCCGGGGTAAAGCCGAGCAGGTAGATCAGGGCGGGCACGGCCAGGACGCTGCCGCCGCCTCCCAGGGCTCCGAGGGCGAGGCCGATGACGGCCCCGGCGATGAGGGCGAGAACGAGGGCCGTCACGCTATCTGGCCGCTGTTCCCGCGTTCGTCGCTGACCGGGTATCCGGAGGCGGCCCACGCGTTCATGCCGCCCTTGACGTCCACCGCCTGTTCTCCGCGCTGGGTGAGGAGTTTGGCCGCCTGCTGGGAGCGGTGTCCGCTGCGGCAGATGACCACCAGCGGCCGGCCCGACGCGCCGGGCGGCAGTTCGCCGCCGGCGACGAGCTTGGACAGCGGGGCGTGCAGGGCGCCGGGGGCGTGGCCAGCGTTCCACTCCGGCTTCTCGCGGACGTCGAGCAGGATTGCGTCCGGGGCCCGGCCGCCGGTGCGGTTGCGGGCCTGGCCCACGCTGACGCGGGGCTGGGTGCGGCGGAAGAGGAACATGAAGTTCTCCCCCTTTCTCGTGCTGGGGGCGGGATCAGCCGGTGGTCGGGGGCAGGCCGGCGTCGGTGGCGGCGTCGAAGCCGTCGTCGACGGCGACGACATCCCGGCCTGCCGCGTCCAGCAGGGACGCGGCGATCGCGGCGCGCATGCCGCCGGCGCAGTGCACCCACACCGCTCCCGCCGGCACCTCGCTGAGGCGGCCGTGGAGTTCGTGGATGGGGATGTGCACCGATCCTTCGATCCAGCCGTTCGCCCGCTCGGAGTCGCGGCGTACGTCCAGGACCACCACGTCGTCGGTGCCGTGGGCGGCGAGGCCGGCGAACGTCGAGCGCGGGAAGGCGGCGGGTGTCTGCCCGTCGGGCAGCCAGGCGGCGGGGCCGCCGATGGCGGCGGCGGCCGGGCGGTCAATGCCCACCCGTACCAGTTCGCGCTGGGCTTCGGCGAGTTGCTCGGCCGATTCGGCGAGCAGGGTGACCGGCTTGCCCCAGGGGATCATCCAGGCGAGGTAGGTGGCGATCTTGCCGTCAGCCTCGAAGTTGAACGACCCGGCCACGTGCCCTTCGGCGAAGACCATGCGGTTGCGCAGGTCGACCACCCACTCGCCAGCCGCGAGTCGTGCGGCGATCGCGGTGGGGTCCGCGAGCGCGGGCGGGGTCAGGTCGACCGGGGCGGGGCCCGCGGCGTTGGCCGGGCCCATGTGCGCGTAGTAGGCGGGCACGTCCTCCAGCCCGGCCAGCAGGTCGGCGACGAAGGTGTCCACGTCGACGGTGAGCGCCGTGTTGGCGCTCTTCTCCTTGCCGATGGTGGTCTGGTCACCATCGGACTGGGCGGAGGAGCAGAAGCTGCCGAACCCGTGGGTGGGCAGCACGGCCGTCTCGTCCGGGAGGCCGGTGGCCAGGCGGTGGGCGGAGGCGTGCTGGGCGCGGGCGAGCTGTTCGGTCAGCCGCGGCTCGACCAGGTCCGGGCGGCCCACCGTGCCGATCAGCAGCGAGCCGCCGGTGAAGACCGCCACCGGCCGTCCTGCCTCGCGCAGCGCGTAGGAGGTGTGGTGCGGGGTGTGGCCGGGGGTCGCGATCGCGGCCAGCGTCACCAGGCTGCCGGCGTCGATGTCCACGGTGTCGCCGTCTTCGACGGGCACCCGCGCGAACGAGACCTTCGCGTCGGCCGGCACGAGATAGCGGGCGCCGGTAATCCGGGCGAGTTCCAGGCCGCCGGTGACGTAGTCGTTGTGCAGGTGGGTCTCCACTACATGCGAGATGCGCACACCCCGCCGGGCGGCCGCGGCCATGACCTGGTCGATGTCGCGCAGCGGGTCCACCGCCACCGCCGTACGCTCACCGCCGGCCAGGTAGCTGCGGTTTGCCGAGACCTTCCAGCTCGATGGTGTCAACGAAGAACACGCGGGTACTCCTTTCGCATGGAAATTACCCCGGGGGGTATCTGTTTCCACCGTAACACTCGTACCCCCGGGGGTATATTCCGTGGGTGCCCGGGCGGGTACCCGGGGCCCTCCGGGCCAACAGACGCGAAGAAGGAGATGACCATGGCCTACAGCCGCACCGTGCATGTGGACGGGGACTTCGACGAGACCGTGACCGCCGTACGTCAGGCCCTGGCCGAGCAGGGCTTCGGGATCCTGACCGAGATCGACGTGCAGGCCACGCTGAAGGAGAAGCTCGGGCACGACATGGAGAACTACCTGATCCTCGGAGCCTGCAACCCGCCGCTCGCCCACCAGGCGATCGAGGCCGACCGCTCCATCGGTCTACTGCTGCCCTGCAACGTCGTCGTCCGCAGTGACGGCGAGCGCATCGCCGTCCAGGCCCTCGACCCCGCCACGATGGTCACCCTGACCGGCCAGGACGCCCTCAAGCCCGTCGCCGAAGACGCCACCCGCCGCCTCGAGGCCGCCCTGTCCACCCTCACCCAGCAGCAGGCATAACACCGGCCGCTCGCGCCATTGACGACGCAGGCCCGAAGGGCCCCCGCCCAGCCGCCTTCTGCAATCAGGCCCCGGCGTTCCCCTGGGAATCACGCACCATGGTCACGAGAGCCCGTTCATGAACCTCGCGCTTTTCTCGCTGGCCCCGCCGGACGCGCCCTGCGCGCCGCAATCGGCACCGTCATGATCGCCTCGGCTCGCCTACCGGTCGAGGAGCTGGCCGCCCGCGGTGAAGTACTGACGGGCGGGCTCGCTAACCTCCCTGTGGCCTGGTGATCGCCGTGAACCGTCCTGTCTTCTCCCGGCTCTACCCACGCATGAGCAAGGCCATGGAACAAGCAGGTATGGCCGAACACCGCCACACCCTCCTCGCTGGACTCATCGCCGAGGTAATCGAGATAGGAGCCGGGGACGGCGCGAACTTCACCCACTACCCGCCGACCGTGACCCGCGTACTCGCCGTCGAACCCGAACTACACCTGAGGCGACTCCCCGAAGCCACCGCGCAGCATGTACCCGTTCCGATCCAGGTCGTCGTCAGCAGCGCCGAAAGGCTTCCCGTGCCCGAGTCGACGCCGCGGTGTTTTCGTTCGTGCTGTACACGGTCCCCGATCTCGACGCGCCCTTTCCGCAGCCCTCCGCGTACTCAGACCAGGTAGTCGACTCCGATTCCTGGAACTCCTCCGCGCCGATACCTCCGGCCTCGTCCGGGTTCAGCGCCTGCTGGACGCCCACCGTCTGGCAACTCCTCGCTGGCGGCTGTCACACCGGCCGGGACACCACGGAGGCCACGGGCGCGCTTCACGATCGAGCAACTCGACCGCTTCCACTTCCCCGAAGCACGGACTCCTGTCTCCTTCCACTCTTAGGAACAGGGTCGTCCCGAGACTCGATGGCGAAGTAGGCGGCTAGTTCGAGTCGTTGTCCTGACCCCAGCACCGCCCCGCTCGCTAGAATGTGGGCTTCGCCACGCGCTGGCCCGAAGAAAGCGACACGATGAGCTGCGCGAATGCGACACAGACCAAAACGGCGGCTCCGCTCTAAAACGACACGACCTGCGGGGGACACGGTCTCTGCCGAAACAAACCTGCTCGCCGACTTAAAGGTGGCTCCGACGGCGTTCGGCGTGATCATGGGTGTCGGCGGTGCTGGAAGTCTGGCCGGGGCGCTGTTCGCTCCGGGGATCGCCTCCCGTATCGGCATCGGACCGACGATCATCATCGGGTTCGCGGTGAGCCCGCTGGCCCAGATACCCCTCCTGCTCGCCGATCCCGGTCTCCGTTGGCAAATCACTCTCGCCGGAACACTGGCAGTTCAGTTGTTCTGGGCCACCGCGTCCGGGACGAGCCAGAGATCCCTCAGGCAGATCCTGTGCGAGCCCCGCTTCCAGGGCCGCATGCAAGCCACGAGCACCACGGCGACTGCCGGAGCCCGGCCCCTCGCCGCCGCAATCGCCGGCGCGCTGGTCCTCCTCGTCGGAGTACGCGGGACGCTCTCCGTCGGTGCGCTCTTCCAGGTGCTCCCCGTGGTCCTCCTGCTCGTCTCCCCTGTCCGTGCGCTGCGAGACATGCCTACCCCGCCCGGGCGCACCGCGGTCCCACCCGCCCGTCAAGGAGGCGCATGACGACGACCGCGACCACTCGCCGACCACTGGGGCCGACGGCTGACAGCGCTGATCAACGACGCGAACCGGCTGCCTGCGAATGCCGGATACCCGCTGGGGTGTTCGGAGATCCCTGCCCGAGCAGTCGTGCGCCGGCGCCTTCGGCGTGCCTCTACGATCGTCCCATGACCAAGACTGCGGATCAGTTGCCTGCCGATCCAGCCCAGCTGCACCTGGCGTACGCCTTCGGTCACGGTCTGCACGACGATGCCCATGAGCGGACCGTCGAGCGGTGGGAGATCGCGGTCCGGCATGGGTTCGAGGTCCACGACGATGAGCGGTGCCCGACGCTGACCGGGCCAGAGGGCGCGGACAACTGCGTGGGCGAGTGTCCGGCCTTCTTTGAGGACGGCGTGCGGGTCGGAAGCATGGTCTTCTACCGGATCCGCATGGTCCAGGGCATGAACTCGTTCTGGGCGATGGAGGAGGAGTCGCAGGAACTGTACGAGATTGCCGAGGTACTGATCGACTCCGACACCGGTCACTTCGTCGACGAGCTGGACGAGGACCTGGCCGGCTTCGGCTCCGATCTGTTGGTCATGGACCAAGTGGTCTTGGACAAATCCTGGCGTGGGTTCGGGCTCGGCCAGGTCCTGGCCGGCGAGGCCATCAACCGGCTGGCCCCGGGAGCGCAGGTGGTCGCCTGTTCCCCTGGAATCTCCGACCGGGAGGACATGGCGGCGTCGGACGACGCGGAGTGGGAGCGGGTGACAGCCAAGATCGCGGCTGGGTGGCAACGTGTGGGCTTCAAGGAGTTCAAGGAGGGCGTCTACGTGATCGACACCGGAACGGTGGCGGCGGACAACGCCCTCAGCGAGCTCCGGAAGGAATTCGACGCGCTGACCACGGCTTGGAGGGAGCTTCCGGCGGCCGGGCAGTGACAGGTCACCCGAACGAAGTCGGGCGCGTCGGCGGGACGTACGGTATGTCCGGCGTATTGCCAGAGTTCGTCCTTCCAGTCATCCGTGCTTGCCGAGTGTCGGCAGTCCGCCCGAGACCGTGCGGACACTGCCGCCACGCCGACTCGCCCGCTTGGCTATCAGCAGTTGACGGGCCATCGCGCTCCACTGCGCTGCCTCGTCTTGGTTTCCCACCGCTCGCCGCTCCCGGCCCGCCGCGAGCATGGCCGCCCGGGTCTTCCCGAACAGCGGCTCCGCTATCGAGGACACGGCCCCGCTGATCCGGACCGCACCTTCCAAACCCCGTCGGCAAAGCACCAGACGACGGTCTGCGCTCGCCTCCGCCAGGCGCGCGGCGTACAGGCCGGCACGGCTGCCGCCGAGCGAGATCTTCCCGAGCTGTATCAGTAGTTCTGGGGAGCACGGCAGCAGGACTTGATCCGCTGTGGCATCGCGTGCGGGCGCCAGCGACACAAGGTCGGGACGCTCGCCTTCCCATCGAGCCCACATGGCGAGCGTGGGCCAGGCGATGGCAGGGTCGAGAGCGGGGTGGGGCGCCGTCGCGTCCATGCGTGGGTCTCCTGGGCCTTGTGCTCGGTTTCGTGGCTGATCGGTCATGACGCGTTCGGCGGTCGGCCGAGCCAGAAGGCGGCGACGGAGGGTTGGTCGATTCCGGCGGTCGAGCCGTCGTGGGCAAGGAACTCGGTCGGAGCGATGTAGCCGTCGCCCGGATCGAGGCGGATGCGCAGGCAGCGCAGCGGGTGTCCTGCGGCAACGTACCGGCGGATGTCCTCGGTGTGGGGTTGGTGCCGGCCAGGGTCGGCGTATAGCGTGCGGCAGATCTGCTGGATGTCGTGGTCGCCGATGAGTAGATATCGCGGGCCGGGGCCGAGGTTGAGGCAGAGTCGTCTGCGGCCTTGGTGGCGTCGGGCGTACGGCAGCCGGTCGAAGTTGTCGACGTGCAGGCCGATCCGGCGACCGGTGGTGGAGTCTTCGGTGGTGGTGGCCCAGTTGCCGGGGCTGACCGCGCAGCCCAGGAGTTGTGTGAGCCAGCGACCGTTGAGGGGATCGAGGCGGGCGGCGGTTTCGAGGCGGGCGGCCAGGTCGTCGGGATCGAGGTCCGGCAGCGGGCGGCGTACGAGTTCGATGCGGGCCCTGTCCGGCGCCGAGTCATCGGCACGATGCTGCTCGGCGTCGTCGGCGGTGAGCGATTTCCAGTTCTCGTCGGGGACGATGGCGCCGTCGTCGTAACCGGGCTCGCTGGTGGTCTGCCGGGCCGGTGCGATGTCGCACCGGCCGCGTAAGTCGTCGAACGTGCCGGATAAGAACTGTGGTCCCATGACCGTGCCTCCCGAGGGCGGGTGCGGGGCTAGTTGTCGTCGAGATCTTCGCCGAAGGTGACGTCCAGCTCGGCCGTGAGAGCTTCGGCCAGCTGGAGCTTCTGGGCCCGGTCGATGACGATCTGCTTGAGGCAGCCCAGGCCGCGGAGCTGGGAGAGGTCGTTGTCCCGAAGGTCGAGGCCGCGGTACTTCCCGCCGTCGAACTCGGTCAGCCGCAGGTCGCAGTCGTCGATCAGGGCGGCGCCCAGGTCGGCGGCGGTGAAGGTGGTCTCGCGCAGGCTGCACTTGGAGAAAATCACAGGGCCGGTGGCCCGGAGCCGGGTGAAGGTGCTGTAGTCGATCTTGCAGTTCTCGAAGAGCACGTGGTCGAGCGTGACGTCTTCGAGCGTGGCGCCCATGAGCTTGCAGTCACGGAAGACGGACCGGGAGACCTTGCTGTCGGTCCACTGCAGGGAGGCCAGGTCGCAGCCGGTGACTTCCACGGAGTCGACACGCAGCTTCTCCAGCCGGGTGCGCTGGGCTTTGAGGCCGGTGATCCGCCCGTCGAGCAGGTGGGTGTCGGCGAGGTCGAGCTCGCGCAGATCGGCGTCGGCGTAGTGGAACCCCGCCAACCGTCCTCGGCCGCCCTCCAGCGAGGTGACGTTGGAGAGGTAGAGGCCCGGCTCGTTCAGGGCGGGGAGGGTGACGCTCGTGCGGCGGATCGTGCGGGTGTCCATCAACAGCCTCTCAGCACGGTGATTCGATCGCCGGCGCTGCTGGCACCCCCGGAGAGTGCCAGCAGCGGCGCGGCTACTTCTTCTTGTTCCAGTTGTCCCAGGTCGGGCGGTTGTCGAAGGGAGCTGGGGTCTTCGCCCAGTTGTCCCACGTGGGGTTGTTGTCCCACGTCGCTTCAACGATCGCCGGGGGCGGTGCGTCGTGCGTGGCTATTAACTCCATCACGACGGGGGTGTCGGATGTGGCGAGTCGGTCCAGGACCGTCATGCTGCTGCCTCCTTGGTTGCGAGCGTGGACAGGGCCGTGACCAGGGCCTGCCGGGAGACCTGGCAGTAGTTGGTTTCGGTGGTCGTCAGGTCGCCGTTCTCGAAGTAGCGGTTGGCGGCCTGAGCGCCGCGGCAGAAGTCGAAGAACTCGCATTCGCCCTGGCAGCGGTCCAGGCCGGTGAGAAAGTCGCGTACGTAGCGCAGCCGGTGGGCGCCGCGCAGGATCTCGGCCAGGGGCTGGTCGAGGATGTTGCCGGCCACAAAGTCGCCGTACTCGGGCGCCGCCGTGTCCGCGAGTTCCGGGGAGAGCAGGACCACGTCGCCCTTCCAGGAGACGGTGGGGATCGGATCGAGGCGGCGCCGTGCCCACTCGGCGCGCTGGCCGGAGCGGATGAGCTGGAGGTACTCGGCGAGGCGTTCGACTTCCCGGACCGCCGGGGCGCCAGGGTGCTCGCGGGACCAGCTGAGGATGCGGCGCCAGAATTCCTCGGCCTGAACCGGTGTGGGTGGCTGCCGGTCGGTGTTGACCCCTTCGATCTCCTCGATGTTGAAGCCCACCGAGTGGCCTCCCAAGGACGCCAGGAACTCCAGCAGCTCCTCTGGCATCGCGATGCCCAGGGCGCCGACCACCGAGATGACGGAGAACGGGATGCCGTGCTCACGCAGCTGCGTGATGCCGCGCAGGATCCGGTCGAAGGCGGCCTTGCCTCGAAGGTCGACGCGCTCGGCATTCAAGGCGGCCGGCCCGTCGATACTCACCCCGACGCGGACGTCGTACGCAGCCAGAAGTGCGCACCACGTCTGGGTGAGAAGCGTCGCGTTGGTCTGCACGTAGTGGTGAACCCGGCCCGCACGGCGCAAGCCTTCGAACGGCGCGAGCAGGGACTCGAACTTTTGCTGGCCGACGGCGAGCGGCTCCCCGCCGTGCCAGACGATGCCGACCGGATGGCCGCTGTCGTCGAACTTGGCCACCGCCTGCGCCAGGGCCTCGGCCACCTCCGGCGACATCTGGTGCTTGAGCTTGCGAAAGGGCAGATAGCAGTACCGGCAGTCCAGATTGCACCAAGTCGTGGGCTGGACCACCAGGGTCTGCGGGGCGGCGAACCGCTGCTGGTACCGGTCACGCCACGGGGACGGGCGAGAGCGCATCGGGGTCCTCTCCTCGACGGACAGGGACATCGCCGACCACGAGCAGGAGCCGCGGGCCGCGATACGACCACGATCCGCCCCGCCGTGAGGCGTACGCGATGACATCGCGTTGTCATTGCCGATGACATGTCATCGGCCACGCGATGACAGTGCCGAAGTCACCTGCTCTGCACAGCAGTTCGGGCGTCGAGACGTGCGATATCGTGAAGGATGTGCCTCGCTCGATTCTGATCCAAGACGACCAAACGTCCCGGGATACCGGCTTCGTCTACATCTGCTCCGGCTACCTCGTCGAGCAGGGCCGAGTGCTGCTGGTGCACCACAACCGCTTCGACAAATGGGTGCCCCCAGGCGGCCACATCGAGCCCGGCGAGTCCTTCGCCGGGACGGCGGTGCGTGAGTTCAAGGAGGAGACCGGGTTGCTGGTGCAGGCCATCTCCAGCCAGCCGGAAATCCACCCGGCCGACGCCAATGCCACACCAGAGCCGGTGCCGTTCTACGTCGACATCGAGCGGGAGGGGTTCGCCACCCCGGCGCTGGTCCAGTTCTTCTACGTCCAGCGGCAGCCGGGCACCCGGGAACAAGCCGTCGAGGCGCAACTCGAAGAGGTGCACGGGGCCGCTTGGTTCGCCCTGGAGGACCTCGACACCCTCAAGACCTTCGACCAGGTCCGTTCCCTGGCGCGGTTCGCTCTGTTGAACCATCCGGTGGCGAAGAACCCCTAACGGAATGCGTCAAAAATCGAAGTCCGGCGAGGAAGCAACACGGCTGGCCCTGAGCACCTGGGCAACGGCCGAAAGCGCTTCGAAGACCCCAAGGACCTCGCTGAGGAACTCAAGATACGTCATCCCGGAGGGGCTCTCATCGCTGACGATGCGGCCAGTCTGGAGATCGTGATGTGCTGTCGCGTGGCCAATCGTGTTTCGACGGCGATTATTGAGCAAGCTCTCGAATGACTCCCATCCCGGCACTTGTGCCACATACGCGATCTTGTAGGCATTGGACAATTTGTCGAACTTGTCGAGGTTCTTGGGGCGCTGCTTCTCGGGTACACGGTCGGGGTGGACGTTGCCGAAGTCGTCAGGGTTGCCGCGCTTCACCGAGTTCTGGGCTGCGACGAGCGGCCACAGACACTTGCAGGCAAGCTCGAATCCGTGCTGGTAGAGGTCCCTCACCAGCGAGAACTCGTCGCGGTACAGCACTAGTTCGTCAAAGGAGCCCTTGGCGCCCGGCCCGAAGAACCTGCCCAGGAGCCCCATCTCCCAGGACTCGTGATGCTCTACGAAACGGTTCAGCTCGGTGAAGACATCTCGCTCCAGACTCGCTGCGAACTGTCCTCGACGCCGAAAGGTCAGGAGGTGATCCCTGTGTCGTTCGATCGCCGCCGAGTGCTTTCGCGAGAATCGGCCGATCACGTTCGCGCTGGTGGTCCCCATGGTCCCCGTGATCACCGTCGTCGCTGTTCCCATGGCCTGGTAGGCGATAGTCGTTCGCTCGTGGCTCGTGCTCGGTTGCCGTTCGAGCCCAAGCTGCTGCTGTGCGATGCGAGCGAACATATCGGTGTTGCCCTGGAGGTAGTACTGAAACAGCATGCGGACCTTGGGCCACAGGACTTGGCCCGCTTCAAGCGCCGCATGCCGTTCGGACTGAAACTCCATAAATGCGTCGTCGCCGAGGGCCTGGACGAGCGTCATCGTTGGGAAGGCCCCGTTCGGGGTGAACGTGTCAGCGTCGTAGCGCGACGGCACAAACGGGTTGATAGTCACGACGCGTGTATCAGGCGATTCTGACGCGGAGCCGCGCAGCACCTCGCACTCGATGTCGACACGGTGGTTCTGGAGCTCGGTGCCCGACATCGAGCCTCGGATCGACAGTCCGCAATGCGGGCACGGCAGATAGAAGCGCGTTCTGCGGGTCGGCTCCAAGCCCAGCCGGGCGACGAATGCTTCGCCACATCCGTGGCACTTGAGGTGGTAGCGGGAGATCACGGGACCAAGCTACTCCGTCTCGACGTGCCCCCGCTCTCTTTAAAGGAGCTAGCACAAAGCTCGGACTCGTCGGAAGACGCTAGTGCAGCAGGCGAACTTGAGGAACGCTTCGTGGACGTCATCACGGCCCTCCCGACGGATACACAGGCGGCAGAAGCCATGGATCCACGCGTTCGTTCCACCGCCCACCGGTAGACGCCGAGGCCGGATCCGGCAGCTACTCCGCGGCGGGCGATGACTGGCTTGATGCCGCGCTCCCACAGCAGACGCCGGGACTTATAGGCGGCGGCCTACCGTCCCGCGAGGCGATACCCGCTGGCCCCGTCCACCGTGCCGGCCAGCAGGAGCCGGGCCGGGGCGCCGCCGAAGGCCGTGCAGACGGCCTGGTTGAGGCGCTGAACGTACTTGGGCACCGAGGACGGGGCGACGTAGAGCATCGCAGCGATCCGCTCGGTCGACAGCCCGGTCTCGGGAGCGTCGTACACGACCTTGAGCACGTCGAACAGGCGCTCCGACAGCTCACACGCCACGCTTCCTTCGCTGTCGCGTGCTGTGACCAGGACGGTCCTGCCCGGACCGAGTGCGACATGAGCGATGACCATCTCGGCCGACGCCTGGCTCGCGTCCTCGGAGGTGGTGTCGGCAAGGTTCATCCGGGCCAGACGCCACATCGCTTCCTCGTAGGCCGACACCGTGTAGTACGCGGCCCGGATGGTGGCGCGTTTGCCCGAGGCGCCCGGCTCGTTCCACAGTCCGGCCTTCGGGTCCCACAGGTCGTTCATCAACTTCCACGCCTTGGCGAGCCGGGAATCGCGCGGGCTGGCGCCGGCCCGGATGGCGGCCTGGGCGCACAGCGCGTACGCCATGTGTTCCCAGGCCGTGCCCTGCACGTCCTTGTCGTCCTCGACGAACGTCTCCCACCGGTGGTGGTTGCGCAGCAGCCACTGGCCGGCCTCGACGACCACCTCGGACAGCTGCTTCCGCTGCACCGGGCCGTGCACCCCACCCGTCTCCCGCGGGCCGTCCCGGTACGCGGGCTCGCCGCCGGGCCCGGTTCCGGCACAGACGGCTGAGAGCGCGAGCAGGCACAGCGCGGTCTTGCTCGGGCTCGGGTCGGTGTCGATGTATGTACGCCACCCCCATGCCCCGCTGGGGCGCCGGTGATAGAGCAGGCCATGCACTCCGTGGTCGATCAGCGGTTCGACGCGCTCCAGCAGGCTGTTGGTCTCCACCCCGCCGGGTAAGAGGAGTCCGGGGCCGAAGTCGTGGAGGGCATCTCTGAGCTCGGCGAGCCGGTGCACCACCAGGGCGGTCTGGTGCAGCGAGGTGTCGTCGAGTCCGAGGACTTCGGGCCAGCCGTGGTCGACATGGTGGTCCTCCAGCCAGCGCACGCACCAGGCCGCGGTCTCCGCGACGCCGTTGTGGTGGAAGAAATGAGGGTGGGACAGCAGTCCGGCCAGGCCGAAGGCGATGAACCGGGTGTGCTCACCGCGACCGCCTTTGGGCCGGGGCCGCGAGTGCTCCGGGATGGCGCCGGTCAGGAAGTCGAGACCCTGGCGGACCGGCTGTCCGGCGATGCCGGCGGCCCGCAGGATCGGCAGGACCTCGCTGGTGTTGACGATCGAGGACACCGAGGTCAGGGTGAGGCCCCACCCACCGTCGTACCCCTGGTTGTGCAGCAAGGTCCTGGCGGCCTCGCCCGCTCTGGTCTCGAACGCCGCGAGCCCCACCTGCGCACTCTTCATGATTCGCCTCCGCCGCCGAGCCCGGACCGCCGGTCGGACCGTACCCAACCCGCAGACCGACGACGCGTGTTCAGGGCCGAGACGCGGCGGGTCACGCCATGAAGCCGTTCATTGGCACCCGATGCACAATGAGCGCATGACGCGATCCACCAGCTCCGCTGCCGTGCACAGGCGCGTGGCTGGGCCGATTCGGCGGACGCGACGGTGTATTTGGTGGAGGTGGCGCAGGTGACCACAGCCGTCTGCCCGGTATTAGGTGATGGCGAAGGAGATCACAACGATCACGGGACTGGCGAACCAGCAGCCTGTGATACTGAACGGCATGGCGGAGAACAGGTGGCAGTTCACGCACCGGGTGGGGTTCGGGTCCGTGCTCGGCCTGTGTGGCGTGGTGTTCTGTCTTCTAGTGGCTTATCTCGCCGGGGTCACGCCGAGGGTGCTGGTGATCGCCCCGGTAAGTTTCGGCCTCGGCAGCCTGGGCGTTCTCCTGGTCACTCGGGTCATCCGCAACCGCATCAGGTAGCGCCGAGCGCCGCCTGAATCTGCACACGATGACCAGACAGCAGGCTTCCGCCACGCCGCGGATGTGCCCCAACCCTGGCCGGCCGACGCGCACCGCACGGGCGGCGATCAACCGGACGGAAGCCTCGTCGGGTTGGACAGTCGGCGGGGCCGCCGACGCTCGTTCAGGCGACTGCCTGGGATTTCCGAGAAAGAAGTTCCTGAAATGCCTCGGAAAATTCCCGCATTACCCCCTCGCCCCGGTGGGAGGTGACAGTCTCGAAGTACCAGGTACTTTCGGTCTCGGCGACCTTCGCCCGTATTCCCCACGTCAGGATGATGCGCCCGTCTGAACGCTGCGCCGAGATTTTCAGTCCTTCTTCACTGGACTGCCACGTCCGAGGTTCGTTCCAAGGGCTCGATTCGTCGGCCAGCGACGAGAAGAACTCGGTCAGCTGGTCCCCGTCGAGTGTCCGAACCGTCTCACTGACGTCCACCCACGCACCCTTAACCTGTATGGGTATGTCCAGCGCAGGGTCGCTGCCGTACGGCCGAGTCGGCGCGGAGAACAGCAAGTGGACCCCTTGTCCGGGGTCACCTGCGCGAACGACCGGTCCACTATGTGTGTCATACATGATCATTGGTACATTCTATTATCTTCTTCTCCCTTCCGGAGAGTGATGCTGCCCACGTGCTGGGGGCGGGGCGGCGCCTGCAGCAACCCTGAAGGTTAGGCACGCGCCAGAAGGCTTCGTCCCGTAGACAGGAGCGTCCTCGGCCTATCCGGCGAATGGTCCAGCGGTTCTTGCGCGGCAGGTTGGACGCAGGCCCCACTCCCAGTGGACAGGCCCGACAGCCGGGTTCCGACCTAGGGGAACTGACCCACTACGCGTGCCCGCGGGGCGGCCCGCAAGCTGCTCTCGTCCAGCGTCTGCGCCGTCTTTACGAACCACGAGTGATCTTCCCTGGCCGTACCTTCCCAGGCCGACGTGCAAGCCGCCGCTCGCGACCCTGGCGGGCGAGGCCCAGCACAGGGACGGAGAGCGTCGTGGCCCTACGAGCTGAACGAACGCGAAGCCTTTATGGCCATGTCACGATTCGTGTGGCAGCTCGCGAAGCGCGCCGGTGACGACCTTCTCATGCTCATGGGAGACTTCAGCATTCAGTCAGACGGCCGGACGAAGGATCCCGCTGCCTGGGAGGACTGGATGAGCGGTGTGCGTTCAGCCGCAAGATCCGGCAGGTGGGTCAACGGGATAGAGGCCCGCGACGCGGGCCGCAGCATCGTGGCGGCGAGGGCGGCCCGGGCAGCCCTCGGACAAGATCACGATCTGCAACTGCGCTCGCGAACGGGCTGCTCGCACTCTGGCTCACGGCTTGCCCGCGGAGCCAAGATCGTCATGCGGCAACCCGGAAGGCCGGCGGGATGCAGCACGTGGGTGACCAATTCAGTCACCTGACCGTCGAAAAACGGGAGCGCCATCTGGAGTACGTGGCCGTCATAATGGTCGGCGAATTCGGATGCGCCGCGGTTCCACAGGTCGCGTACGTCGGGGTTTTCACGGGTGTCGCTGATGAGCTGCTGGAGGTCTGGGTCGAGGGGACGGTCGATGGCCGCGTCGCGAAGCATGCGGACACACACCTCCGCGTCGGCCTCCCAGTTCAGGTGCTGGTCCCGCGACTCAGCGCTGAGGAGCAGCCACCGCATGAGGTTGGCGCCGGGCACGGTTGACCACGGGAACAGCGCGGCCATCGGCGCATTGACACCGAGTACGTTCCACGCAGCATCGACGATGTAGGCGGGGAAGAGCTGCTGGTCCAGCAGGAGGCGCCGTTCGTCGCTGACACGCGGTGGTTCCAGGGCCTCTGGGTCGGAGTGGCCACCTCCATTGCTGACGAGGAACAGCGCACGCCGCTGGACGCGGTCGAGGCCGAGCAACGTGCCGATGGTGTCGACTTCTCGGCGGGTGAGGGTCCGGGTGATCGCTCCGCCCTCCAGGTCCCGGTACCAGCGCTCGCTCCTGCCCAGGGCGCCGGCAACGTCTCGCTGAAGGACCGGGCGGCCGAGCGCGGCGGTGGCGGCGGCCCGGAAGGCGCGCAGCAGGGCGCCGAGCCCGGCAGTTCTTCCTTCATCGCCGGAATCCTTCATGACCCTGTACACACCTTTCATCGAAACCTTCGTCTGCATTTTTGCTGATCCGGCGAGATTATATCCGGACCAAATCATGTGGCCTCTCCGTCAATGCCGGATAGTTGCTGTTGGCTGCATCACGTTCCAGATCGATGGACGGACTGCGCGACCGGCAGAAAATTTCCGGTTCCCGAGCGTGGGTGCCAGGTGACCGGCAGAAGATTGCCGGTCACCAATTTTTGCACCGACTTGTCCTTTCTGAACGCTGAGAGCCCCGCGTAGCCGCATTGCGCCGGGTTCGCGAAGTCCGTTTTTACGTTGGAGAGTTGGGCTCAGCGGAGCCTTTCCGACTTGCGCGCGCACAAGCCTTCGTCACTTTGCCGTGATCTTTCGGGTGCATTGACGAGAGATCTAAACCAAGCCCAAGATCTATCCGTCCACACAACGGGGCCGCAAGGAACCGGGGTGACAGGAAGGGGAGATGGCCGTGCATATTGGCCTCGCAGGGTCAGCGCGGTGCCGCCCGACCGGGTTTGGTGTGCGTCGCGGCCAGTCGGTTCACGGGCCGTTGCAGCATGTGACACGAGAGAAGGCGCTTTGAAGATCATTGTGGAAGATCGGCGTGGACGCTGCCGTCGCCAGCGCCGTGGTGACCATGCTCGCCGTGGTGCGCACGCCCTGGTGGATTCTCGCCTACGGCGTGGTGATGGCTGTCTGCTGGACGCCAGTCGCGTTGTCGTACCACACGGTGGCCCAGGCTCTGGCAGGCGCGGGGTTGGGCATGGCAACAGCCAGCCTGTGGCTGTGAGGTGTCAGGTGGACTGCGCGCCGGGCCGATCGCGTTCCGCCTGCTCCAACACCGCCGCAAGAGCGGCCAGCATCTGCGGCGAGACGCCCATCTCCTCAGCGCCGCGGGCCGCCATCGTGAAGCCCTGACCGCTGGCCGCCAGGCGCTGGATGCCTTCCACGACCTGGCGCGCCACCACGTCGTCGGGTTGGAAGACCATGGGCGAGACACCCAGGACCTCCGCCAGCCCGTCCAGGAACACCACCCTGTCGGCCGCGCCGCCCAGGAGGTCGGCAAGCTCGCTCCCCCCGAGCGCGGGGCGCCGAACTCGGCGGCGCTCAGAAGCTGTCGCCCGGCGCCGGCGTTCATACGGCCGATGCTCTCGGCATCGCCGGGAAACGCGCCGGCCGCGAAGCGGCTGCCGAGAAGGAAGGTAACCCTGCCGGCCAGGTTCTCGGGCATCGCGGGCCCGGCCGACGCGGCGGTGGGCGTGATGCCGAAGCTACGGTCCTGCGCCACCAGAAGATCCTTCTCGGTGACGAGGTACGCCTCCGCGAGGAGCGGCACGTAGCGGGGATCGAGCCGCCGGCGGCCCCGTTCCGCGTTGCTCACCGGAACATGGCTGGTCTCGAGCAGGGCAGCGGCCTCCACCTGGGTGAGCCCCGCATCGCAGCGCAGATCCAACAGATCCGGATCACCCGTACGCGGAAAGACCTCGTCCAAGGGCCGGCCCAGTCCCGCAGCAATCGCCGGCCGCTGCCCCCAAGCGTGCCCGGCGACTGCCCGCACAGCCATGGGGACAGATCACAGTCCGTGAGAGCCAGCGCCTCTGGGCAGCAGCCCAGAGGGTCGCTCCGTCACTTTCTGCAACTAGTACAGAGTTTGAGAACCAACTCTAGACCTTGACACAGCTCCGTGCGTATGTTCGTCGTCCCCCGGGCAACCTGCCCGGCTGCGACTGCGAGGAGTGAGCGGCACACGGACCGGACCGCATAGGTCGAGAAACAGCGGCGGCGCCCGAGAGCGACAACTCCCGGACGCCGAGCGCTTCACGGCATAGACCCGCCCCGGCAAGGGCGGAGATTGCCCACCATCACCACGCTGATCCCTTCCAGGGGCGTCTCAGCGTGGCATCACTGCAAAGGGGATTCTTGCATGCCTCCCGCCCTGCGTAAAAGGCCCACCCGACGGGCCTGCACGGCAACCAGCCCGACCTCGGCCCTGTACCGCCCCGGTCCGGAGAACAACACCGCGCCCCGTCCAGGCCGTCCGCTCCGCTCCGGCAACGGGAGTGGCCGATGAGCGCCGACGCCCGCGAATGGGTATGGGAGCACAGCTCCAGCCGGGGGGTCGCACGCCTGGTCCTGCTGTCGATCGCCGACCGGGTCCCCGACGAGCAGGGCGTGGCCTGGGCCTCCCTGGGCAGCCTGGTCGAGCGCACGAACGCCTCGCGGACCGCAGTGCGTGCGGCGCTGAAAGCCCTCACGGACGGCGACGAGCTGAAGCTGCTCGCCGACTACCAGGGCCCGCAGCGGGCCACGGTCTACCGCCTGCCACGCGCCGCCGCCTTCCTGGCCAAGCTCGCCGTGCTCAGGAAGGAAGAGCCGAACGTGCGCGTCGACCAGGTCGAGTCCTGCGCCACGGACCCGGTGCCCAAGCTGGTGCCGGAGAAGCTCCAGCGGTACGGGATCTGGCCCGTCAAGGGTACGGAATCCGACCCCTCGCAACGGAATCCGACCGGTGCGAAATCCGACCCCTCGCGACGGAATCCGACCCCTCGACGGTACGGAATCCGCACCCCCGAGGGTACGGATTCCGTACCCCAGAACCGTAGTGAACCGAAGGTGAACCGTAGGTACAGCAGTAGGGCTGGCACCGTCACCTCGGCCAGGGAGTGGAAGGTCGACCCAGAAACCCACACCTGGGCCCGCCAGCAAGGGCACCTCGACCGCCTCGGCGAACAGGGCCTGCAGGCAGCCGACGCGAAGTGGCGGGCCCACCGCGCCGACCGAGGCGTGAAGTCGGCGGGAGTGTGGGCTGCCGACTGGCGCTCCTGGGTCGCCCGCGAACACCCCCCAGGCCGCCCGAACCTCCACGCCCTGCCCGGCAAGGGCCCCGCACAGCCGGGCGGGATGACCCGCGCTGAGGCCCACACCGCAGCGCTGCTGGCCGCCCTCGCCGACGAGCCGACCGGAACGGAGGGCTGACCATGGACCGCCGCGAACTCGCCGCCCTGCTGGCCTACATCGGCCGACTCGACCCCCGCACCAGCCGCCCCGACCCCGGCGAGGCCCGCGACCAGCTCGCCCAGTGGCACGAGCTGCTCGGCGACGTGCCGATGGCCACACCGCACGGCTGGGACGCCCGGACCGCCGCCCGCAACCACATCCGCATCTCGCCCTACCCGATCGTGGCCGCCGACATCGGCCGCCCGTGGGAGAGCTACCGGCGCGACCGCCTGGGACGCCACACCGACCCCACCCCGGCCGTCGACCCGGACGACCAGGCCGCCTGGACCGCCGCCCTCCTCCGCGCCCGGCACGCGGTGGCCACCGGCTGCGCGCAGCCCGCGCAGTACCGGGCCATCACCAGCGGGCAGCGCGATCCGGAACTGGAAGCACGGCTGCGCGAGGTCGGCTCCTGCATACCGCCCGCCCCCCGGGCAGCCCTCGCACGCTACCGGCCCGCCCGCGCAGCTCGCGAGGCCGCCGTCGCCCAGGGCCGTCCCGACGCCCTGGCGGTGCGCTGCGACTGGTGCCTGGCCCCGATCGACGAGCCGTGCCGCCGCCGGCGGACCGGCCCCGACGGTAAAGCACGCGGAACCGCCCCGTGTGCCACAGCGCACCCCAGCCGCCTCGACCTCGCCACGGCCCAGCACAACCAGCAGATCCAGCAGGACCAGCAGCCCTCGATGGCCTGATCGCCCCGCCAGCACGCCGCCGTCCCACCCCGGCTGCGGCGCCTGCCCCGCGCCGCAGCGGGCACCCGCCCGACGCCCGCGTCCTTCTCCCGCCGACCCGACCGGCCGACGCGGCAGCACATCGGAGACCACCATGCGCCACATCACCGCCCACCACACGCCACCTTCCGGCCTGCGCGGCATCGGCGACACCAGCTGGCATACCCGCGGTGCGTGCCACGGCATGGACGTCGAGGACGCCGACGCCGTGTTCTTTCCCGGGCCTCGGGACCACGAAGACATCGCCGAGGCGAAGGAGCTGTGCGGCTGGTGCCCGGTGCGCCGTGACTGCCTCAACTTCGCCCTGGAGAACGTCCTGAAGGAGGGCATCTGGGGCGGGCTCACCGAAGCCGAACGGCGTCCCTGGCACGACGGGCTGCACAAGCGCACCGACTACGCCCGCGTGATCGCGTTCTTCAACGGGCGTGATGTGCACCTGACCGAGGACGAGCGCCAGCTCGTCATCGACCACGCCTACGTCCGCGGCTGGCGGACCGCCCGGCTCGCCGGCGCCCTGCAGATCAGCCCCAAGCACGCCCGCGACCTGCTGCGCCAGGCCGCCCTCAAGGTCTTCGACCGCGACCGCACCTACGGCGTGCCCAAGCCCAAGAAGAAGCGGAAACGCAAGCCGGCTGTCCCGCCGGCCACCCAGCAGCCGGCGGCGCCGGCCTCGGCGCACGTCCCCCTCGGAAAGGTCGCATGACCCACCCAGTCCTGTCCCTTGGTGCCGCTCCGGATCTGCCACTCCTCCTCGTGATCGGCGCTCCCCTCGCGGCCCTCGCCCTGGTGCTGACCGGGTGGGCGATCCGCCGTCGGGTCACCCGCCCGCAGGAACGTCTCGGCAGCCCGGCGGTCAAGGTCGCAGCCCTCGCCGCGCTCGGCTGCACCGCCTACAGCGCGGACACGAGCTGGCGGTTCGCCGCGGACTTCCTCGACATCGCCGGCACCGCCGAGCGCGTCGGGATGTTCGCCGCCGCCGAACTCGCGCTGTTCGCAACCGCCCTGATGGCCCGGGAGCACTTGGCCAGCGAGGGGGCGCCGGGCCTGCCGGGCACGCTGGTCTGGGTGATCACCGCAGTGCAGGTGATCCCCGCCTACGCCGAGAGCGGACCGGTCGGCGGCACGGTCCGGGCCTTCGTCGGCCCGATCATGGCGGCGGTGCTCTGGCACCTGGCCATGGGCATCGAACTGCGCCTGCGCACCCCGGGCGCCGCCTCCCACGGGCTGCTCGCCACCCTGGGACGGGAGGCACGCGAGCGGCTGCTGTCCCGCCTGGGCATCGCCGCACGCGACCGCGACGCCGCACAGATCACCCGCGACCGAGCCACCACCCGCGCGGTCGCCCTGGCCGCCCGCCTCGCCGAACGCACGCCCGAGCAGCAGCAGGGAGTGCGCGGCCGACGACTGACCCGACGGTTGTCGAAGGCTCTGGGCAGGGCCTCGGTCGGCACTGACCCCCTCCAGCGCGCGCAGCTGCTCGACCAACTCGCCGTCCGCCGGCACGCCCTCACCCTCGCCACGGTCCCGCTCCCCTCCCCCTGGTCCCCGCACCACGGCAAGGGAACGGCCACCGCGGTCCCCACCCCGAACCCTTCACGTAGGGCGGTCCCCATCGGCGGTCCCCACGGTCCCGCCGCGCTGATCGGGGACCGGGGACCGCACGGGGAAAGGGGACCGGTCCCCGGAACCGCGGATCGTGACTCGGGGACCGAAGCTGGCCGGCCGGAGCTGGACCAGTGGCACAACGGCAGTGCGGAAACCGGCCAACCTGGGGTTGAAGCCCCAGCTCAGGCCCCTGAATCGACTTGGGGACCGGGGGACGCCGAGTCGGGGACCGGCCTTGCTGGGGACCGGGAACCGAGCGAGACCGACGCGGGGACCGACGCGGGGACCGACCCCACCGGGGACCGGGGACCGGGCGCGACCGAGCCGGGGACCGAACCTATCGGGGACCGGGGACCGGGCCATACCAACGCGGGGACCGACCCCACCGGGGACCGGGGACCGGGCGGGACCGACGCGGGGACCGAGCCGTCCGGGGACCGGGGACCGAGGGTGGGGCACAAGGTTCCCCTGCGGCGGAATCCGACCACGAAGGCCAAGGGCAAGCGCGGTGGCCGGTCCCGCAGCCCGCAGGCGCAGCGTCCGCCGCGCGGGTCGGAGCAGTCGGTGGACCAGCTCGCCCAGCAGGTCCGCCCCCATGTCCCCGCTCTGCTCGCTCGCGATGGCAACGAAGCGGTCACCCGGGTCCAGCTGCGGGAGATCTTGCGGCGCGAGGGCCTGACAGGCGGCCGGAACGACCGACTGAGCCTTGTCCTCCAGCAACTGCGGAGCGACAACACCAACCAGACCAGGAGCACTACCCGATGAAGACGTGCCACCAGTTCAAGACCGTCCGCGCGGAGTACGAGCGGGAGATCGGCTTCATGCTCGCCCACTCCGTACGGCATGAGGGCAAGCCGGCGGCGAAGTCCAGCGCGAAGCAAGCCGCATCGACCAAGGCACGCATGGCCCGGGCGCTCAACAGCCACGTCGGGCGCTGCCCCGAGTGCGGCTGAACGGTCAAAACAGCAGCTCATCGCCCCTATCCGCCATGGGTGGCCCGGCTCAGCGCCGGGCCACCCCGCTTAAGGAGGTACGCCGTGATACCGAGCAAGTCTCGTTCATCCGAGCCCACGACCGCCGAGGCCGGCGCCTGGGCGGACGTCCTGGTCCGCCGACGGCTCTTGCACGCCGTCATCCTCTGCCCGACCGGCCAGTGGCTCGTCCAGTACCAGCCCGACGGACCCATCCGCGTCCTCGCGGGAGCAGCCGAGGTCGTCGAACTGATCGCCACCATCCAGCACCGCATCCACTCCACGAGGCCCGCATCCCGATGACGAACCCGACCCGAAACGCCAACACCCCGGAGCCCGCTCTTGACCTCAACTCGGTTACAGAGCGAGCAAGATGGAGGTTCGGACACTCCCCCCAGGGGGGAGTGTCCGAACCTGTCCCCGCCCCTGGGGTGGCGGGGCCCGACCGGCACCAGGGGGCGCCGGACAGGAAGGCTGCGACCGAGGGCGGATCGCAGCCAGGAACCGCCCTCAAGAGGCGGCCCAAGGGAAGAGCACGCCCGCGCGACAAGAAGCAGCGCCGCGCCCACAGCGTCCGTCTCAACCCCACCGAGCACGCCCTCATCCAGGCCGGAGCAGACACCGTCGGCATGAGTGTCGCCGGCTTCCTCGCCTACTGCGGCCTGGCCTTGGCCCGTGACCAATCCCGCACCGCCGTCGCCACCGCCACCGAACACGACGTACTCACCGAACTGTTCGCGATGCGCCGCCAACTCGGCTGGGCCGGCAGCAACCTCAACCAGGCAGCCAAAGCACTCAACTCCGGTGGCGACGTACCCCACCTCACGCAAGTGATCGCCGACATTCACCGGGCGGCCGACGCGGTGAGAGCCGCAGCCAGCCGGGTAGCCAACCGGCAAGCGGACGAGGCACTTTGATACCCCAGATCCACAAGCAGGGGACCAACACGCTGGGACTGCTGCACTACCTCTACGGCAAGGGCACCCACGAGGAACACATCGACCCGCACCTCGTCGCCTCCTTCGACGGCATGTCCCCCGACCCCGGCCGGGATGCCACAGTCACGAAGAAGGACCTTCAAGAACTGCTCGACCAGCCCCTCCACCTCCTGCCCGCAGACCAGCGACCCGACAAGCACGTCTGGCACTGCTCGGTACGTGCCGCACCCGACGACCCGATCCTGACCGACGAGCAATGGGCGGACATCGCCCGCCGCATCGTCGCCGCCACCGGCATCGACCCACACGACGGCGCAGGCTGCCGCTGGGCTGCGGTTCGTCACGCTGACGACCACATCCACATCGTCGCCACCCTCGTCCGCGAAGACGGCCGACGCCCCGACCACCACCGCTCCGGCAAACGGGCCCAAGCCGAAGCACGCCTCATCGAAAAGGAACTTGGACTCCACCGGGTCGCGCCCGGCGACGGCACCGCCGCGAAGCGTCCCACCAGTGCCGAACTCCACAAGGCCAAACGACGGGGCCGCGAACGCACCGCACGGGAAGAACTGCGCGAGACCATACGGCGCGCCGTGGCGGGCGTGGCCGGCGAGAGCGAGTTCTTCGACCGGCTGGCCGCCGCCGGCCTCCTGATCCGCAAGCGTGCAGCTCCCTCCGGCGACCTCCTCGGGTACAAGGTTGCCCTGCCGGATGACCGCAACAAGGACGGCGAGCCTGTGTTCTACTCCGGGGCGCGCCTCGCCCCGGATCTGTCCCTTCCCCGGATTCGGGAGCGCTGGTCCGCCGGTACCGAGCAGACTTCGTCGACCGGTACTGCCGGCCATGTTTCGCCCGGCAGCCCTTCTGCCGCGCGCCGACGGACCGCGTCGGCCGCTTGGACGGCGATCACGGTCATCGAGCACGGCGACGATGCGGTCGCCGCCGCCTACATCGCGGCGGCCGGTGAGGTCCTGGACGCGCTCGCGAAGACGTCCGCGGCCCACACCCGGCGCGAACTGCGCGCCGCCGCATCCGCGTTCGAGCGGGCTTCGCGTTCCCACGTTCGGGCAGAACGCGGGCACGATCGTGCCCTGCGGCAGGCCGCCCGCGACCTCGTCCAGGGCGGGCCCGCCCTGGGCCGCGACGAAGACGGTGCAACGACCGCGATGGCGATCGACATGCTGTTCTTCCTCATCACGACCACCGCGCACTGGCACGCGAAGAAGGGGCACGCGCAGCAGGCCGCCGCCGCCTTCCAAGCCGCCGAGCACCTGCGGTCCGCCTACCAGGCCGCAGCCGCCCGACCGCTCGCAGTCCTGTACCAGCGCGGGCAGCGCCTGCACCGGCCGCTGATCCAACGGCAGACGGCACTGCTGCGTGTAGCAGTGCCGGAGCTGGCCGAACAGATCCTCGCCGAACCCGGCTGGTACGCACTGGCAGCGACCATCGCCGAGGCCGAAGCCGCCGGCCAGGACCCGGCCGCCCTTCTGACCAGCGCAGCACAGCGACGCGAACTGGGCACCGCGGACTCGGTAAGCGGCGTGCTGACGTGGCGCCTGCGGCGCCTGGCAGATCTACCGGCCGGCACCTCTGGACTCCCGGACCCCGGCACAGTGCAAGGCGCGTCTGCCGAGGAGCGTCCGGCAGCGTCCCGCCTCACCACACCGGGCCGGCCTCGGGGCGAGAGGCCGGCGGGCAACACTCGCTGAGCCCTGCCGTTTCGTCGGCCGCGGACTCAGCACACCACCCTGCAGGACGACCACCGCCGCCCCGGCTGACGATCCACAACGTGACCAGGCGCCATACCCGGCAACCGGCTGGGCCGTGGCCCGGGCCGCGGGGCGTTAACGCACGCGCACGACGACGTATGGGCCACCAACGGCGAATCGAGCCAGTAGGCGCCGAGCAGTTGGGCGAAGGGAGGGGGCGGGGTGGGGCTGGGCATACCCGGTCAACGCCCTCACGCGTTCTACGGAAACGTGCCGTGGCGAACTCGTAACCCCCCGGCTGGACTGCGCATGACGGGCATCCCGGCTAATGCGGCGCGACTGTTGACTTTTGTGAGTTGAAGGCCGCCCGGGGTCTGGGGCACGATCATGACGCGTGCAGGACGAGACGAGGGAGGACGCCAGGGTGTTTCACCGGATACGCCGCCGTGCGAAGGAGCCCAGCCAGGCGCAGCAGCGGTTCCTCGAGTTGTCGGCGCAGTTGCAGGGGCGGGTGCCGTCCGAGGTCGAGCGGGTGCGGGTCGACCTGGAGTACGCCAAGCCGGCTGCCGTGGTGGACGATTTCCTTCCATCGGAGCTGCGGGTTTTGAGCCCCGATCAGGTCGCTGGCCGGATGATGTCCTGGAAGCTGCCGCTCGTCCTGGACGGCGAGATGGTCGCCTGCAGCGAGTGCGGGACGTACCGGGACTGGCTCATCCTCTCCACCCGTAACCAGATCTGGCTGCGCTGCCAGGCCGGCCACCAGCAGCCTGAGCCGCGTCTCGACACCGCCTGGTACAACCGGCACGCCGGCCCCGCGGACGCGGCGCACGCCACGTTCGAGGACTGCCTGCGTCACCTCGGCCGCTGACCCCCACTCCTACGACCCCGCCGGGCCACCGAGCCCGCACTGACCACCCGCCACCTCACACCAAGGGGTCGTTCGATCATGCGCGTCCGCATCGCCATATCCGCCGCTGGCCTCACCGCCATCACGCTCCTCACCGTGCCTGCCTGCAGCACCAACAGCGCCACCGACAGCACCGGGGCCAAGGCCGGCCCCCTCTCCTCCACCCAGACGGAAAAGCCGGCCAGTGCCGCCCCAGCCGCCGCCCCGCTGTCGTCGGCTGCACTGGAATCTCGACTCCTCGACGCGAGTGACCTCGGCAGCGGCTATCCGCGCAAGCCCGACCAGCCGGACCGTAACGACGACGTGGCCGTCGTCGGCTGCCCTGCCCTGAGCGCGCTGGGTGGCGACGCGGCGACGGGCGGCTCGCTCGATTTCCCCCGTAAGGCGGAAGCCACCTTCAGCTACGCCGGTGGCAGGGACTCGGAGATTTCCGAGGAGTTGTACAGCGACAGTCCGACCAAGCTGTCCGTCGGCATCGACCGCATTTTCCGCGCCATGACGGGATGCCCCACCTATCAGGTCATCGTGGGCGGCACCACGATCCATATGGCCTCGCAGAAGCTGGCCGTACCGGGCGGGCTCGGCGACGAGCAGTGGAGCCAGCTCCTGACGTTCTCCGCCGGCGGGCGGGACTCCGTCATGAAGCAGACCGCGATTCGTGACGGCAACGTCCTGCTGATCGTCTCCGGCTCCCCGGCCCTCGTCGACCGCCATCTCGACAAGGGCCTCAATAAGGCGACGGCAGCCAACTGACCGGTCCCCAACGTGCTGCTGCCCCCGACCATCGCGGTCGGGGGCAGCAGCACGTTGTCACGATGGCGGGATGAGCCGGCCCCCCTGACTGCACGGCTCATCCGAGCGCCAGAGGAGCAAAGGAGCCCGGCCTTCCCCTTCGGGAAGACCGGGCTCCGCACGTCAGATCGAGAGCGTCCTCGGACGCTAGGCCGGGGCCCGGAGCAGTCGCTCGCGGGTGGCCTCGGGCAACACTCGGCGCAGGACCGGTGCGGTCGAGCTGAGGGAGGCGGCGAAGGCGGCGACGAGATCGTGGGGCACGCTGGCGCCGAATGATGCCGCCCACAGGCACGGTGCGCCGAGCGCGGGCTCGGCCCACGCCTGCCACCCGGCCCGGCCCACCTCATCGGCCGCGACCGTCAGGGCGCGGGGGTCGGCGTCCTGGATGAGGGGCGGCACCTCGCCGAGGCTGAGGTATGAGGTGAACGACGGGTCCATCGCTCCCGCGTGGGGCTGGTCGATGTCCCGGAGCCACCCGTGCGCGGTGACGGCATCGAGGACCATCTCGGGGCCGGTCAGCGGCACGTCGGGCTGTTCGCGGGCGTCGAGCGCGACGAGGAAGTCGACGAGGACCTCCCCCGGGACATCGGGGGTGAAGTACGCCGACCATGCGGCGAGCGGGCTACTGGTATCCGCGCGGGCGGAGACCTGCCAGGCGATCGGCAGGTCCCCCAGGTAGAACGGCTCATCCGCCAGAACCCACTGGGCCCAGCGCAGCGTGTCCGGACTGATGTGCAGCACGGTGCTGCGCAGGACCTGCCGGTCCCCGTCCGCCTCGTCCAGCTCACGCCGCCCGCGCACGATCGTCAGGCTCGTCCAGCCCAGGCCAGCGAGCGCGTCGGCGACAGCGTCGTAGAAACGACCGTCGTCACCGGCCAGGTGCCGGGGGCCGACCCAGTACGCGGGCTGGACACCGGACGGGGCGGGCGGGTCGATCGGATACTCGGGGTGCAGGAGCGCCTCCAAAGGCTCGGTGCGGTATCTACTGGCCGTTTGCGGTGCGGCGCGGACGGCGCGGGGGCGCCTGGACAGGGCCCTGCCAGGTCAGAGCGACGGCAACCTCAGGTGGCAGATGACCGAGCTGAGTGTCCGCATCACGCCCTTCCGCGAGGTAGACGACGGGACGACCGGTCTCGTCCACGGACGGCACGACCTGCGCGAGACGGTGCGCCATGGGGAAGAACGGGTTCATCGCCAGCCGGACCGGAACGTCCCGGTCACAGGCAGACAAACAGTCCAAGAGATCGCCGACGGTCAACTCCGGGTGCGTCACTGGCAGCCTCCAGGGGTGAGGGAGAACGCTGAGTAGTGGGACTGTCGTGTCGCGGATAGGCGGAGCGCATCCGGTGTTCTTAGCGCCGCAAGTCGCCGGCAGCGCGTCGCAGCGGCGACGACGGTGGCGGCCAGCGCCTGGGTGTGGAAGGACAGGTGGTTCCGCGCAATTCGGCCGTGCCAGGGACCATGTCGTTCCATCCCTCGCCGTCGGTGGCAGACGGTCGAGCGGGAGCCAGCCCAGTTCAAGAGACCGTCCTTGCAGCTGACATATACGCCCATCCCTGCCATCCAAGATCAGGCGGCAACCCTCGACGCTGCCCCGAGCCGGGTTGCCACTGACGCAGCCCACGGGTCTCGTCGGTGGCAGAGAATCCGGGACTACCAGAAGCCGCAGGAGGGCAATCACCTCTCTGACCTGGCATTTCCTCCAGTCCTCTACGTTGACATGCCTCTGCCCGCCTTGGCCAGTCTTTCGTGGATCATTCCTGTCTGCCCCCAGCGAACTGCTGTCCCTGGTCTACGAAGATCCTCGGGGCGGACCATCCGACTGCAACGACCAACGAGTCCCGTCCGGGATCCTGGGCGGAGGTGACGGACGGGGTGAGCGCAGGCGACGGACGCCGGTATACGACGCAGGCCCCCGGGAGAAGGAAAGATCCCGGGGGCCTGCTCGTCGAGGAGTGATCGTGGGCTAGCTGCTCTCGCCGTCGTTGTCCTGCTCGGGCTCAGCTGTCCTGCGGCGACGGGCGCCGAGGAAGGCGCCACCGCCTGCGGCGACGAGGAGCCCGCCGGTGCTGAGGACCCACGCGGTGCCGCCCGCTCCGGTGTGGGCGAGGGACCCGGCCGGGGCAACGGACGGGGCCGCGCTGTTGCTCGCGCCGGCTGCCGGGGCCGGCGAGGAGTCGACGGCCGGCGTACTGCTGTGCGCGGGGCTGGTCGTCGACCCTCCGGGGGCCCCATCGCTTGTCGTGGAAGGGGCGGCTGTGGGCTCGTCCGTCGGCTTTCCTGACGGGTCGGGTTTCGGGACGGTCGCGGTTTTGGCGGTGGTGACGGTCACGGTGACCAGGGCGCCGGGGCCGGCGGTGAACGCTTTCGGGGACTTGTAGGTGTCGTAGCCGGCGGGAGCCTTGATCTGCCTGATCCAGAAGGTGGTCGAGCGGCTCGTCATGGGCAGTTCCCCGCCAGCGGTACCGGTCGGCCCGGTGGTGAGGACGAGCAGGGTCTTGTCGCCGTTGCCGACGTTCACCGTGGCGCCGGGCAGGAGTTTGCCGGTCTTCTCATCCTTGACCTGGAGGAGGAGCGTGGCGGCCTTGAACGGATCCGTGATCGTCAGCCGCGTGGTCGCGCCGGGGGTGACGATGACGTCCTGGTCGGCGACGACGTCGTGGAGCGGGCTTCCCGACGACGTCTCCTTCAGCCGGTACACGCCGGGAGCAAGTTCGTCGAAGAGCACCTTGCCCTGGGCGTCGGCCTTCCCGCGGCCGACCTCCTGGCCGGTGGCATCGAGGAGGAGGTACCCCGCGCCAGCGAGCGCTTCCCCGGCCACGTCGTTCGTGGTGATCGCAACGCTGCCGTCACCGGCTGCCGGTGTCTGGAGCGGCAGAGTGGTGGAAGAGGGTGTCGGTTCGGATGGCTGGGCGGTTGCAGCCGGGGCCCAGGTGAGGGTGCCGACCGCCGCGGCGGCGAGGGCAGCGGATCGGACGGCACCGCGGACGATACGAGCATGCACGAGAAGGAAGACTCCTTGATCAGAGGTGAAGGGTGAGAGGCACATCGGGTCCCGCCCACGCGGGGCCACAGGAGAAGCAGCGGCGTGCGACCAGCGGCGGGCCGGGAAGAGGATGCGCCGCGGAACGCTGGCGCGGCTCAGCGGGCACGGCCACCGCCGTGAGTGGCCTGCGGGGCGGGAACCTCGCGGGCGGTTCGGCCCGCAGCACGGCCGGCGACACGCTGTGCCGCGGCAGCTCGCCAGGCGCCTGGGAACCAGATTTCGGTGTACTGCTGGATGGCGTCGGCCAGCCTGGTGGTAACGGCGCCCTCCCATGGCGGACGGCCCGGGCGGTGGTAGGTGTCGAATGCGCCGTATCGACTGCTGTTCGGAGAAGTGTTGTTGGCTTCGTCGCGGCGGTGGAAGGTGCCGTGGTCCAGGAAGCTGAGGGCCACCGCGTCGATCTCACCCCGGTCCGGGTGGATGACCGCCAGACGCAGTCCGCCGTAGGTGTCCGCGCGAATAGCTCCAGCGAAGGTGATCCGCAGCCGCAGCGGTGCGTCCGGGACCGGGATGGCGAAGTACGTGGCGCCGACGACGGTGCTGTGGTGAAAGGGGAGGCACAGCTCGGCGAAGAACGCGGGGGCCTGCAAGGACAAAGATTGCTCTCCGATCGGGATCGGGCCGGCGCTATCGACACGGGCCGGGTAGGGCTGGCCGGCTGGTGGTGCTCCAGCGCGGGACGCTGGGAGCGGGGAGCGGGGAGCGCGGCCGGGCGCCGGGATGCGGCGGCCCGGCGGACGTCGAGAGGCGTGGGGGCCGGCGGCCCGGGTGGAAGGATGGGGGTGAGCTGGGCCATGCCCCTGACGTAGCTGTAGGTGTCCTCTCCCCATCGGGGCAGCGGGGCCGGGTCGGATACGCACTGGGTGACGGCGGTAAGCAGCGCGACGGGGGTGTCGGTGCTGGCGGTCACATACCAGGCGGGGCGGTCGATAGAGGTGCCGGCCCACAGCTGCCAGCGGGCCTCGCGCGTGGTCAGCTCCGCTTCCGGGTCGAGGTCACCGGTGGTGAACTCCAGGCCGGCAAGCCCATCGGGCGACTGGATCACGAAGGCGCCCCAGCGGGGACGTTCCATCTCCCAGTCCCGCTTGAGGAGAGGAACAACGGCGAAGAAGGGGTCATGCTCGGCGCTGTCGGCGACAGGACGGGCGAGGTAGGCGTCCGGTCCCTGTTCGTACGCTGCGGCGAGCGCGGTGGTGAAGGCTTGGACGAACTCGGTGGGGGTGCTGTCGTTGAAGCAGACGCCCCAGGCCGGCGCCGCGAACGGGTCTTTGTAGGCGTTGATGCGCCACAGGCCGTCGTCTTCGCCTTCGGGCAGGTAGCCGAGGCGGACCCGCCGGTCGGGGGCATGAACGTACGCGTTGCCGAGGTCGTCGTGCTGGAGGTCCCAGCCCAGGGCGAGCAGGGGCTGGAGGGCGGGGTCACCGATCCCGGTGGTGCCCGCGAGGTAGCGCGGGGAGACGTAGACGTCCCCGTCGATGTCGTAGCCCGGGTCGGGTTCGGGGCTCATCGGGCCGCCTTCGTGGTCAGGGTGATCTCGCCGGCGGCCGTATCGAGGCGCTCGTCGACCTGGGCGGTGTCGCGGCCGGTGACGATGTAGAAGCCGGCCCTGGCGGTGAACAGGTCACCCTCGGGCGGTAGAAGGAGCCGGTCGCCGACCTGGCGGATCCACTGCACCTGCCGCAGCCACGGGGTGTGGGCGGCGAAGGGCTGGTTGATCTGCCGCTTGGTGAGGGTGCCGGAGGTGTCCGGGTAGAGCATGCGGATGCCCGCGGCCCCACGCCGTGTCGGGGTGAGGTCCGGGGCAAGGCCGCAGGCGAGGTCGGCTGCGGCTTTGGGCAGGTCGATGCCGGTGGCGAGGTGGACGAGGTGGCCGATCATGTCGCCGCCGATGCGTGCGTTGACCTCGATCAGGCGGGGCTGGCCGTCGACCAGGCGCATCTCGACGTGCTGGACGCCATCGCTGATGCCCAGGGCCTTGACCGCCGCGGCGGCCACGGGGCCGACGTGGGCGAGGAGCGGGTCACCGGCATCGACGGTGTGTCCGGTCTCGTCGAAATACGGGGCGGGGCCAAGGTGCTTGCGGGTGACCGCAACGGCGGTCGTCGCCCCGTGGTGGGTGACGCACTCGACGGAGACCTCCGGCCCGTCGAGGTACTCCTCGACCAGGACAGCGGTGTCCTCCCGGCTCTGGCTCGCTCCGGCCGAGGCGAAGTCGAACGCCCTGGGTAGTTCTTCGGGCCGGTCGATGCGGATTACGCCGATGCTCCCGGCGAGCGCGGTGGGCTTCAGGACGGCGGGATATCCGACGATCATCGTGGCCATGCCCGCCTCCAGCAGAGTCCGGGCCGTCATCGAGGCGGCTGACGGCACTCCGTGGCGTGCGAACAGGGTCCGGGCTGTGGCCTTGTTGCGGCAGCCCCGCATCACCTCGACCGAGTTCGCGGGCAGATCGAGTGCACGGGCGAGACGGGCGGTGGCGACAAGGTGCCACTCATCCCACGTGACGACGCCGGCGAGTTCATGGCGTGCTGCCAGCTCCTGGCCGGCGGCGTGCAGGGCGGTGGAATCCTGGAGGTTGATGACGGCGTGGTCGAGGATGTACGGCTTCTCCCACGACGGCTCCGTGCCGGTCAGCAGGACGACGTCGTAGGCGGCGGCCACCTGCTCCAGACAATAGGAACGAAAGGTCTCATCGCCGGGAGAAACGACGAGCACGAGAGGGCGAGCGGACAAGAAGGGGGTTCTCCGAATCGGTGAACGGCAGGACGAGGGAGGTGTTGTCAGTCGGCGCGGCGGCGACGCAGCTCGAACGCGGTGGCCCACTGGGGGTGCGCTGCGATCAGCTGGCGGGCGTAGAGGGCGGTGAAGTTGTTGTTCAGCCCCGCCACGCCGTGGGGAAGTTGTCGGCGCAGGTCCTCGAAGAGGTCTTTGAGACCGACGCGGGCGGCGCCGGCGGCGAGCTGGCGGGCGGTCATACGCTCCAGCGCGCGGTACACGTGCGGGTGCCGCGCATGGAAGTTGTGGAACTGCTCGGTGATGGTGCGACCGCGCGCACGGTAAGCAGTAGGGCAGATAGTGGGCATGGGGAGTTCTCCACAGGCTGGGGAAACTCTGTCAGGTGCGCAGGGCGGGATCGGTGCGCAGTCGGGCGAAGGCGAGGAACAGCCCGATGGCCTGCAGGAAGGCGCAGGCGGTGATGACGGGGCCGAGCGCGTCGGGCGGGGTGAGCGCGGTCAGGACGCCGGCGATGGGGAAGGGCAGCAGGAGGATGAGGATGGTCGCCGACAGGGTGCTGCCGAACCGGTCCGGGGGGATCAGGCGGGAACGCAGGGTGCGCAGGACCACCGCCAGGCCGCCTTCGGCCGCCATGAGGACGGCGACCAGCACCAGGTAGGAGAAGTAGTCGGGGGCCTGGCCTGCGGCGAGGCAGGCGAGCGAGGCGAGGGCCGCGCACGTGGCGCCGACTGGCCACAGGCCCGCGCGGTCGATCGCGAAGCGGCAGAGTGTGACGCTCAGCAGCGTGGCTGCGGCGGCGGCGGACCAGAGCAGGCCGACGGCGGTGGTGGACTGCCCGAAGTGGTTGACGACGATCACGGGGCTGGCGGCCTGCAGGAGACCAGTGGCCAGGTTGGACAGCGTCAGACCGGCCACCAACCATCCGAGCGCTGGCAGGGAGCGAATGGTCCGCCATCCGGTGCGCAGCCCCGCGCTGGTGTTGCCCTTCGGCGCGCGAGCAGGTGCGACCGGTGAGGGAGGTGTGCGCAGCGCGAGCAGCGCTGCGAGCAGGGAGAGCACGGTGATCACGGTGAGCATCTGCGGGGGGCCGGTGAGCAGGAGTAGTGCTGCGAGTGCTGGTCCGGCCAGGTTTGCGGTCTGGTCGATTCCCAGTAGGGCGGCTTGGACGCGGTGGGCGCGTGCTGCGGCCCGGCGGCTGGCGGCAGCGCCTGCGGTCTCGGCCGCGATGTAACTGAACTCGGTGAGCGCGCCGGTGGTGGCGGCGAGCGCCATCACCGACACGGCCGCCACCGTGCCGTCCGGACGGAGGAGGAGAAGGACCGCGCCGGCGGCGAGGGCCAGCGCGCGGCTGAGGGAAGCGAGGAAGAAGACGACGGAGGCTCCGCGCCGGTCGACGATCGCCCCCGCCCATCCGAACGCCGCCAACCTGGGCACCCACTCCAGGGCGAATGCCAGACCGGTCAGCGCTGCGGAGCCGGTGGTGGTCAGGACCAGGAGCGGGATGCCGTAGGTGGACATGGCGGAGGCGAGGGCCTCTACCGCGCGCGGCAGGTAGATGCCGCGCAGCAGGCCCGCGGTGGGGCGGGCGTGCCGCGGGATGACGCCCCCGCTCACGCGGCAGGCTCGAACTCGACGTGCGCGGCGGCCTGCGCCTCGAAGTGCAGCCGCTGATACAGCAGGGCTCGTACGCGGTTCAGGTCCTCGTCGGCCGCTTGACGGTGGGAGCTTTCGGCGGTGACGGCCACCAAGCTCTGCACCAGGAGGCGCAGGGTGTGCCGCACGCGCGTGGTGAAGTCGCAGACCGGACGCGGGTAGTTGTTGTGCCGTGCCCATCGGGCGGTCGCGTCGTAGAGATCGGCCAGTTCCGTGCCCGCCGGGATCAGTTCCAGTCCGACACCGGGCCCGATCCTGCAAAAACCCATGGCGCAAGCTATTTCGGTGGCTCGGCGCAGTTGGTGCGGCGAGAGGTCAGGCAGGGTGCCGGCCAGCCGCCGCGGGGGGATCGGACCGTGATCGTCGATCTCGGTGATCAACCGGATCAAAGCCGGTGACGTCAGCGCGGCGAAGACATTGCGGAGACCGGTCGAGGTAGAGGAGGCAGTCATCGGCGCGGGCCTCCCGCCGGGAGCACCGCGTTCGGGCGGGCCGCCGCGGTGTGGGAGAACAGATCGCGGTTCTGCCACGTCGGCTGCGCGGTCTCACTGCCCCGGGTCGGTGGCCGTGATGTCGGCGCGGTGGGCACCCGCGAGGGGTTGCTGACCCACTGCAACGCTGTGGGTTCGGCCTGCGGGCGTCCCCAGAGCGGGTGGCGGGCAGCGTGCGTGAGGGGCTGGCCGGCGGCCCACGCGGACAGGGCGCCGAAGACGGGCCCCAGGCCGTCACCCGCTACGGACAACCGGTAGGGCTGCCCCGTACCGCCGGCGGTGACCAGCCCGTCGGTCACGAGCTGCCGTAGCGGCGGGTAGATGTTGGTCCAGTGGCTGCTGGGCATGATGATCTTGGCCAGCGCCTGACCGCTGACCCCCTCGTTGGACTTCAGCACCCACAAGATCGTGGCGGCGTGCTTGCGGGTGAGCAGGGTGAGGCTGTCCTCGATCTGCTCGATCGCGGGCAACGGGCGCTCTGCCGTCTCCAGATACTCCTCGGCCCAGGTGACGATCATCGGCAGGACCGGCAGCAGCGCCGCGCCGCGCTCGGTGTGGCCGTAGGTGACGTGCCGCGTGGTGTGTTCGGTGCGCTGGAGGAGGCCGGCGTCGCACAGGGCCCGCAGTTTGGGATGGAGCTGGCTGTCATGCAGCCAGGACACTTTGCCCGCGATCTCGCTGTAGCGCAGCGCCCGGCCGGAGATGGCCAGCAGGATCCGCACGTTCCAGCGGGGAGTGATCATGGCGAGTGCCTCGGCGACCCGGGCGATGTCAGCGTCGGTGTCGGTGGGCAGACCGGTAAGGGCCAAGGGAGGAACTCCTGGATCGGTAGCAGGGGGTGATGGGCCGCGAGGGTCAGCGGCTGCGGGCGGTACGTGCGGCCGGAGCGGACGCGGCCGGTGCGGCAGACGCCGGGGCCGGTGACGGCGCGGGCGTGGTGACGCGAGCGAGACTCTGCAGAACGGCGGCGACTGTTCTGCTCTGGACGTCGCGGACGGCGACCGCTTCGGCGAGCCGGCGCGCGCAGTCCAGAACGTGGGAGACCTCGTGTCCGCCGATCTGCCGCTCGGGGTGGACGAGCTGGGCGAGGCGGTCGCGGTGGAAGGTGATGCTGCGCTCGGCGAGGGCGAGGTCGTGGTGCATGGCGAGCAGGGCGGCGAGCATGCCGGGCGGCTGGTCCTGGGCGCGGGCTTCGAGATCAGGCAGCGAAGCGCCGTACAGGTCCTCGATCCGTCCGGCTATCTCGCAGGACGTGGAGTGGGGCAATCGGTGGCTTTCACAATCGGCCCGCCGTCGCCGCCCCGGCACGCTGCGGTGCCGGGGTGGCGAGGGTCGGGGGCAGGGTGACGGTGGCCGTGGGCGCTGTCACGCGGGCGGGACGGGACTGCGGGCCGGGCGGTGGCATGGTGCCCAGCAGCTCGCCGAGCGCGGTCCGATAGCCGTCGCGCGCATCGAGGGCCGCCTGCAGCCACTGCGCATCGAAGCGCAGGTCATCGGCTGACAACTCGCCCATGTCGCGGTCGGGCCGCATCGCTTCGTGCACACGGTCACGCACCCGGGCGACCTGCTCCTCGACCACGGTGAGGAATGACCGCAGTTCCAGGGCCCTGAACAGCGCAGGGGGCGCATCGGGCCGGAAGGCCGTTGCGTGCAGTTCGGCGAGCGAGGCGCCGAAGACATCGCACAGGTGACTGTCGGCGCTGCTCGGCGTGAACCTGTCGCTCATCGCTGCGCTGCCTTCCCCGTTCGTGCCGCCGATGCCGGTGCGCTCGCAGGCCGGGGCGCGACGCTGGTCTGCACGGCCGGCCCGGTGCGGTCGGCGCGCTGGAGCTGGCCGGGACGCTGGGCGGCGGGGTCCTTCTTGCCGGGGGCGCCCGGGTCCAAGAGCCAGCGCACGACCAGGGCGCGCCCGTCGCGTGCGGTGACGGCTGCGTTGACGCGGTGGGCGAGGCCCATCGTGGGGTCGTCGACCTCGCTGGGCTGCGTTTCCAGCGCGGCGAGGAGGTCGTCCTCCGCACGGTCGAGGACACTCTGGGCGCCGACGAGAAGGCCGTGCCACCTGACGACCTCGGTGGCATCAGGGCTGGCAGTCGGCTGGACGGCGACCGCGGCCTTCAACTGCGCGATGTCCATGTCGAAGTGGGCTTCGATCTGGTCGGTGAGTACGCCCACGACATCCTGCGTGCTGTCGAATAGTTCATCGGACAAGGGAAACTCCTTTCCTGGGGGCGTAGGCGCCCGGATTGCAGAGGTAGAGAACTGGTGGACGAGGATGGACGAGCGGGCAACGCGCTACGTCGTGACCACTTGGCCGGGGGAAAAAGCTGTTCGGGTTGAGCGCATGCGGAAGAAACCTCCGTGCAGGCATAGGGATTGCGTTGAATCGCACCGACGTTGCTGCCCGGCGTCTGAATAAGAGTCCGGAGAATCGCCGGTTTGGCCAACCGGCGATCGTCGGCTATGTTGCGCGGCGCCAACCGGTATTGATGTTCAACGCGAGCGCCCGGGCGGACGCGCAGCGGGGGCCATCGGGCGCGCAGCGGGGCGGGTGAAGGAAGTGGCCGGGCGGACGGGTGGGAGAGGCCCGGCGGTGCCGGCGATCCGCTCGTCGCACCATTGGAGGGCTTCCTCGACGGTGGCAAAGCCGCCCTCGCGCAGGGTGTGGGTCCATGTTTCGGTGTCGACTTCTTCGACTACGACGCGGAACGGTGAAGGGGCTCGTTCGTCCATCGCGCGCAGGGCCACGACGGTGACCCAGTCGTTCGGGTCGTCGCGGGTGTAGGAGTACCCGTACGCGAAGTGGTCTCCGTCCCCCATGAGTCGCAGCTCCAAGGCGCGTGTCGCCTCGTCTGCCGGAGCAGGGCCCAGGTCGGGGTTGAGGTCGATGGCCGTGGCGGGGCAGCCGCGGTGAATGAGCCAGGATTGCGCCATCGACGCCAGGGGCAGGGTTTTGGCTTCGAACCTGAACGTCTTCGCCGTCACATCGCGTTGCAGATGCAGTGCAACGATCTGCGGGTCTCCGGGATGGCCCCAGGTGGCCGCGCTGTCGTGCAGGACGTAGAAGCTGTTCGTTCCGGAGGGGCTGTGATGTTCGGCCAGGGGAAGCAACTCGTCCTGGCACACCCCGATCGTGATCCAAAATGCGCGCTCGGTCTGTGGGTCCGCGGCCTCGAAGCCGTCGAGGTGAAGATCGAGTTCGGGTGTGGGCAAAGGTCTCCTTCTTGGCGGCCGGATTCAGCGGCGGGGCCGGATGGGGGCGACGGGCCATGTTCCGGGCCTGGGCGCCGGTGGTGCGGCTGCCGGCCGGTGACTGCGGCTGCCGGCAAGTGCGGCACGGCCCGTATCGGTCAAGGTGACCGGCTGCCCGGCCTCGACTGTGTGGCTGGTATCGCGGGAGACCAGTCCGGCTGCTTCGAGCCGCTGCAGGTGGGCGTACGGAATCCTGCTGCCGGAGGCGGTGGGCACCGACATCCGCCCCGTGAGCAGGTGCGCGTGCACCTTGGCGCCGGCCGCGAGGGACAGCAGCGCCGCCTGGTCGCCAGCCGAAATCGGTTCTCCTCCGTCCGACGGACCGTCCTGCGCCGTGGCCTCGATCGGTTCCAGAGCGGCGATCACCCGCTGCTCTGCGGTGTCACGTGTGCCGGCGGCTTCTTCCAGCTGGTCCACGGTGCGGTCGATGCGCGCGAACAGGGGGCCGTCGACGGGGAACTCTCCGCTGGTCAGGCGGTGCAGGAGGGTGCGGTAGAAGGTCACACCGGTTTCCGCGTGGGCCAGCTCGCGGTGCCGGTCGATCAGGTGGGTGAGCGGCTCTTCGAGGACGCCGCGGTCGCGGTAGGCCCACAGGGTGTCGACGTCATGGCCGGTGACGGCCTCGATGCGGTGGTCGAGCGAGGAGACCGCACGCCGGGCTGTTGCCGGCGCGGGATCAGGGGGCATAGGCGAAGGCTCCGTGGACTCAGTGGGTGTGGTGGTGCGAGGGGCTTTGCGGGGGGTGGGGCAGGCCGGGCATCGGGGAGGGCGGCGGTCCCGGCTTCGGTACGGGGCCGCGGGTCGTGAGCTGCGGGGAACGGGAGCGTGCAGCGTGGGTGCGGGCACTGAGCGGCCGGCGGTTCATGCCCAGGCGGCGGCCGACCTCGTCGTAGACGTCATTGCCGGCACGCGGCCGGACCGCCACGACGTGGATCTCCCGCCGATGCACGGAGTCCTCCGGCGCCGGGCGTACGCCGTAAACGACGCGCCAGTCCTTGCGGGAGTCCACGAACAGTTTGCGGTAGCCCTCCAAGTCCCCGTCGAGCCGGAGCCCGAAGCGCTCGGCGTTCACCAGCTCCTGCAGGTAGGACAGGGTGAGATCGCGAATGTCGCCCGGAGCTTGGAGAAGATCAGTCAGAGCGCGAGGGTCGAAGCTCAGGCCGAAGGCCGGCCGCCTGCCGTTCATGACGTCGGCTCGGCCCGCTCGGCAGGTCCCGTCGCCTTCGCCGTTGACTTCTCCGTGCGGGCCGACGGCGCCGGGCCAGGCAACAGCCGGTGCGCGGGACGCTCCGGGGAAGTCATACAGGCCGACAGCGGGCCGCCGGGCGCACGGATCGCGGCGATGGCGTGGGTGAGGAAGTCCCGGTGCCACACGAACAGGCCGCTCAGACCGGCTTCTGGGTCCTTGTGCTGCTGGTAGGCCAGCCACAGGGCGTGCAACCAGGCCACGACGTCGTCGTGCTCCTGCCATCGCAGGCACCAGGGCGCCGCCGTGGTGACCTCCGCCCCGTAGACCGCGAGGAGGAAGTCGTCGACCCAGTCGGTGAGCGCGTCGAGTTCGTCCTCGCGTTCCTCCCCGTCCAGTTCCAAGATCGGGCGCGGTTCCGGCGGCGCGACAGGAGGTGGTCCGCCGAGCCCCGACATACCGAACGCCGCGAACGGCGAAGCGACCGGGGCGGAGGCGAGATGGTCGAGCTGCTGGGCCTGCTGCGTCGACTGCTCCATGAGCCGCCGGACGCTCGCCTCGATCCCCTCCAGCTGAGGGTCCGGAATACGGAGGGGCTCCAACTCCTGGGCGGGGATGGGTTCTAGGGGTTCAGGCATCAAAAGTGGGGCCTCCTACGAGACGCGGAGAGCGAGGGGGAGTTGGAGTGGGCGCGGGCAGCCCAGGTGGCGCGCTGCCGGCGAGCTACGGCAAGGCGCCACCTGAACTGGGAAGGGTGCCTGCCGGCACGGGCGGGGTTGGGTGTGACGTCAGACCGCGAGGACCATGTCGTCCCGGGTGAGGGTTTCGCGGATCGTCGCGGTCAGCCGGTCGGCCGCGATGGCCGCGTACTGCGTGGTCTTCTCCACGCCGATGAAGTCGCGGCCCTCCAACAGGGCGGCGACGCCGGTGGAGCCGGAGCCGGCGCAGAAGTCGAGGACCGTGCCGCGTTCGGGGCTGATCTTGACCAGCTCGCGCATCACCTCGACGGGCTTCTGAGTGATGTGCTGCCGCTTGGCCCCCGACGGCTGCGAGGCGGAGTACATGCCGGGCAGGTAGACGGGGTTGTGGGAGCCGTCCATCGCGCCGTTGGACGCCCACACGATGAACTCGCAGTTCTGGGTGAACCGGCCCTTCTGGGGCCTGGCCTGCGGCTTGTGCCAGGCCAGCACCCCGCGCCACAGCCAGCCGGCCGCCTGGATCGCGTCCGTGGTGACAGGCAACTGACGCCAGTCGGTGAACAGCAAGGCCGTGCCGCCGGTCTTCGTCAGACGCTGCGCTTCGGTCATGACCTGCGTCAGCCAGAACCCGTACGACCGTTGGTCCATGTTCTCGCCGGTGAAGTCCGGCAGAGCGTGCTGGGCGTCGGCGGAGGTGTACTTCTGCGTCGCCGAGCGCGTCGTGCGCTCCTTCGCGGTCCGGCCGCCGGAGTTGTACGGCGGATCAGTGATGACGGAGTCGACGCAATCGTCTGGCAGACCGGCCAGAACACTGAGAGCGTCGCCCTGGTGTAGGGAAAATGGCAAAGAGGAGCCCCGATTCGGGTAGGGAGGCGCAAAGGGAACTGCCCATCTCGCAGACGAGTCCCCGCAGGCCCGAAAGGGGCATAGAAATGCCCGGGCCCAGAGGCGGGGAGGGTGAGAGGGAGTCCAAAAACTATAGGGCCGAATCCGCCGCTGACCAAGAAGTCTCCGGTGAGGGGTCGAATTCCGACCCCTCGAACCAACTTTTTGGTCAACGGCCATTTCGGCCCTACTGTTTTTGAACCGGCCGGCGCACACCAGCCGTCGGTCATCCCCACGCCACACCTTGCGGAGGTTTCCCCTGCCCCGGCACACCTAGCGCACCCCCGGCCGCGCGAAGCGAGCGGCAACTCGCCCGCACCGGCCCGTCTCGATTGCCCGCCCCCGGCCGCCGCACCCTTCCACCACGCCAGCGCGTACGCGGCACGCCGGACACCGCACCTAGAAGGACACGCCCATGACATCGCGCTACCCGCCGACACCCGTCCTCGCTAACGCCCCAGTGGTTCGCTCCGGTTGAAGGGGCTCACCGCCAGCATCGGCGTCGCTGTCCTGTCCCCCCTGCTGCTGGCGGGAACGGCCATGATGCTGGCTTCCTCCAGCGAAGCCGTGCAAAGCACCAATTCTCTCAGCGACTGCCTCGGCGATGTCGACATCGACGCCATCAGCAAGCAGGTCACCGCCATCCTCGACGGCGCGTCCGACAAGGACGTCCACATCGAGGGCCTCACCCTGCCCAAGGAGCAGATCCCCAACGCCCAGACGATCGTGGCCACCGGGATCAGCCTGCATGTGCCGGTGCGCGGGCAGATCGTCGCCCTCGCCACCGCGATGCAGGAGTCGAGGCTGCGCAACCTGAACTCCGGGGACCGCGACTCACTCGGCCTGTTCCAGCAGCGGCCCTCGCAGGGCTGGGGCACCGCCCAGCAGATCCGTGACCCGGTCTACGCCTCCGAGCAGTTCTATCAGCACCTGTTGAAGGTCAAGGGCTGGCAGCAACTGACCGTCACGCAGGCCGCCCAGGCCGTGCAGGCATCGGGTTACCCCGACGCGTACGCGCAGTGGGAGGGCCTGGCCACCGCGCTGCAGAGCGCTATCGCCGCAACCTTCCCGAACGCCGGCAAGGACACGGACGGCACGGAGCCCGGGGCCGGCGCCACCGGCTGCGCTCCTCCCGCTGACGGCTCCGGATACGGCCGCATCCCCGAAGGCAGCGTGCCCAAGGGGTACAAGATCCCGCTGGACACCGACCCGAAGGCACGCAAGGCCATCGAATGGGCCATGGTTCAGCTCGGCACGCTCTATCAGTGGGGCGGCAGTTGCACCGACTCGCACGGTCCTGACCCGATGGGACGGTGCGACTGCAGCTCCCTGATGCAGCAGGCATACGCCCATGCCGGAATCGCCCTCACCCGCACCACGTACACGCAAGTCAACGAAGGCAGGGCGGTTGCCCCCAGCCAGCTGCGACCCGGTGACCTGATCTTCGCCCGCGGCACCGCGGCCCGTCCCGAACACGTCGGCATGTTCCTGGGCGCGGGCCTGGTCATCGAGGCGCCGCGCACGACCAAGCCCGTACGGATCACCCCGCTCAAGGACTGGGCGATCCTCGCCGTCCGCCGCGTCGCCTGACCCCTCCCGGCCAGACACCTCCCCGGGCGGCCGTCCGTCACGGCCGCTTCCGCCAGGCCGAGCGCGCCTCTCCCTCCTCTTCCCCCCTTTCCGCCGGCCCTTCGCCTGGCCCGCGTACGCAAGGAGCCTTGCCACACCTATGCCCTTCCCCCTCGCAGAACGCATCACCTACCTCGCCTACGATCCCGACATCGCGCCGGCGGAAGGCGGGCTGCCGGGCCTGTCCGTGCTGAAGAACGTCGTCAACAGCATCAACCTGTTCGGCATCGTCGCCGTCGTCGGAGCGCTGGCCGTATCGCTCGCGGTGTGGGCCTGGGGCCACCACAGCGGCGGCCACCAGGCCGAAGCCAACGGCAAGAAGGGCGCCGTCGTCGCCGCCGGCGCGGCCCTGGGCCTCGGCGCCGCCAACGGCATCGTGGCGTTCTTCAGTGTGCTGGGGTCCCAGGTCCACTGATGCAGAAACGCTTCCCCTCCCTGCCCCGGCCCGCTCGCGGCATCGGCTGGTCGCCCAACCGGCGCATCGTCGTCGCCGCGATCATCCTCACCACCCTGCTCGCGGGTGTCGCCTCCCTCGCCTGGTTCTCCAGGGGTGGTAGCCAGCCCGGCCGCGCCACACCCACGCCTTCGGCTACCGGCAGCGCTGCACCGTCCCAGGCCGTGCCGCGGCCGACCGGTGGGACGGGTGCGGTCCCCCAGCCACCAGCGGTCTCGGAGCCGATCACCTATGCCAAGGCCGCCGCCGCGATGCTGTGGTCCTACGACACCCGCAACACCAGCCGTGACCAGCAGCTCGCCGGCATGAACGCGTGGATGAGCAAGGAGACCCAGTTCGCGGACTGGCCGTCGATCTCAGCGCAGGTCCCCGATCCGGTGCTGTGGTCGCGGATGGCCGACAATGCCCAGCACGCCACCTCCACCGTCGCCGAAGGGCACTACCCCAGCGCGTTCAAGCAAGCCCTCGCCGATGACCCGACCGCGATCACCGAGGCATACATCTACCTCGTCACCGTCAACGGTAAGCAGCAGATCGCCTGGAAAGAGGGCGGCGGCGGAGCTGAGGACCGGGCCGTGTCCCTCGCCGTTCAGTGCCGGCCCTCCCACGACTGCTCCCTGGTCGCCATCGCCCCGCGCGTCGCGCCGTGACCCGCTCCGACTAAGAAAGGACGGACCCCTCCATGGGCTTTTGCGACCTTCCCGTCGTGGGCAAGGTGTGCGCGGTCGGCGACGCGGTGGACTTCGCGACCGACCCGGGCAAAGCGATCGGCAACTGGATGGCCAAATCCGCCGGTGAACTCGCCGCCACCTCCGCCGACCTGGCCGCCACCGCGGTCAACACCACCACCAAGGTCGACTTGAACGCACCTTGGTTCCGCGACAACTACCAGATGCTGCTGCCGCTGGGCCTGGTCCTGCTCGTCGCCACCTTCTGCGCCCAACTCGTCCGCGCCGCCATCAAACGTGACGGCCAGGCCCTCACCCAGGCATTCACCGGCACCGCCTCCGGCGTGATCTTCGCGTTCGCAGCCATCGCGCTGACCACCGTCGCCATCGAAGTAGTCGACGCCCTGTCCGACGGCCTGTTCAGAGCCTCGCACCTCACGATCGAGTCGGCCGTGCGCCGCATCGTCAAGGTCTCCGAAATCGGTGCCATCATCCCCATGGGCTGGCTCATCGCGACATTCGCCGGCCTCGGTGCCGCCCTGGGCGCCATGCTCTATTGGTGCGTGATGATGGTCCGCAAGGTCGGCATCCTCGTCATGGTCACCCTGGCGATCTTCGCCAGCGCGGGCGGCGGCTGGGAAGCAACCCGCCGCTGGCGCCGCGGCTGGATCGAGGCCACCGCCACCCTGGTGGTCTCCAAACTCCTCATGACCGTGATCTTCGTACTCGGCATCGCCGCCATGGGCAACACCGAGTCCAAGGACGGTATCGGCGCACTGGCCGACGTCATGTCCGGCATCGTGATCATGGTGCTGGTGCTGCTGTGCCCCTACGCGGTCTTCAAGTTCGTGCACTGGGCCGCCGACGGCACCGACGGAGAAACCATCCACCGCGCCGGTGGCGCCGGAGCCCAGATCGCCCGCCAGCACGCCGAGAAGGCCGCCCGTAAAGCAGCCGCAGCAGCCACCGCCGGGGCCGGCGGCGCGGCAGCCGGAGCCGGAGCCGAGGCCGCCCCGCAAGGCCCCGACGCGGCCGGCGGATTCCCCGGCGACATCGCCGCCAACCCGACCGGCGCAGACGGCGGGAGCGCCCCGCCCGGCCTGGAGCAGGCCCTCCAGCCCCCGCCGACGAGCGTGACCGACGACACCAGCGGCCAGATCGGCGGCACAGAACCGAACGGCCCCGGAGCGAACGCCGCACCCAGCCCGGGAGGTGGTCGGATGTCCGCCCCGCCGACCACGAGCCCGCCGCCCCAGGGCGCCCCGCCGCCCACCGGTGCACCGGCCACCACGGTTAGCCCGCCGACCGGGCCGCCGACTCCCCCGGCCGGCCCCTGACCCCTTGCCCTGTCCGGGGGGCGGAGATGCAACTGCACCTCCGCCCCCCGGGCCCCACCGCCGACCCCAGGACCCGTCCCATTGACTGATCTGTCCGTCGCCCCGGTCACGGTGAAGTTCCCGCACCGCTCCCGCCGCGGCATCCTCCTCGGCCTCTCCCTACCCCAACTCGTGCTCGTTTCAGCGGCGTTGGCGCTGCTGCTGATGACGGTGGTCTCCACCGGGCTGCTCGGCGCCATTGCCCTAACGCCCCTGTGGGCCGCGGCGGGTGCGCTCGTGATGATCCGCCGGCATGGGCGGTCGCTGATCGACTGGGCGCCGATCGTCGCCCGCTACGCGCACCGCCGTAGCACCGGGCAGACCTTGTGGCTCGCCCGGCCCGTCACCCGGCCCCGCCAGGAAGGCGTCCTGCACCTGCCCGGCACCGCCGCCTCCCTCAAAGTCGTCACCCCCGGCGACTCCGCCAACGGCGCTGCCGCCGTGTACGACCCGCACCAGCAGACACTGACCGCCATCGCCCGCGTCAGCAGCCGCGCTTTCGCGCTGCTCGACCCGGCCACCCAGAACCACAACGTCACCAGCTGGGGCCGCGCGCTCGCCGGCATCGCCCGCACCGGGCACATCGCCACCGTGCAGGTGCTGGAGCGCACGGTCCCTGACAGCGGAGACACCCTGACCCGGCACTGGGCCCACCATGGTCACCCCCAGACGCCGGTCGCCGGCCAGATCTACTCCGCACTGGTCGCCTCCGCCGGGCCCGCCGCCGCACCGCACGAGACCTACCTCGCCATCTCCCTCGACCTCAAATCCGCCCGGCGACTGATCTCCCAGGCCGGCGGAGGACTCCCGGGCTCCTTCACCGTCATGGAGCAGACCACCGCGTCCATCGCCCAGGCCGCCCGCAACGCCGGACTGATGGTCACAGGCTGGCTGAGCTCGCGGGAGATCGCCGCCGTCATCCGCACCGCCTACGATCCCAAGGCGCTCGCCGCGCTCCAGCAGTGGTCCGACACCGGTCGCGCCGAGGCGGACCCCGCAGCCGCCGGGCCCGTCGTCCAGGTCGAGGAGTACGACCGGCTCGCGACCGACTCCGCCCGCCACGCCACGTATTGGGTGGAGAACTGGCCCCGCACCGAGATGGGGGCCGGGTTCCTCCACGGCATCATGTTCACCGCCGGAGTACGGCGCACCCTGTCCCTGGTCTACGCGCCGCAGGGGCTGGAGTCCGCGCTGCGCGATGTCCAGCGGAAGAAGGCTGCGATCATCGCCGACGCCAACGAGAGATCCCGCAAGGGCCAGGTCGACAGCGAGGAAGACTCCGTCGAGTACGCAGACGTCAAGACACGGGAGCGCCAGCTGATCGCCGGGCACGCGGACGTGGCCCTGACCGGCCTGGTCACCGTCACCGCCGAGACCGACACCCTCCTGGACGCCGCCTGCGCGCAGATCGAAACCCACGCCGTGACCTCGGGAGTCGACCTGCGGCGCCTGAACTACCAGCAGCCCGAAGCCTTCACCCTCGCCGCGCTGCCCCTGGCTCGGACCGCGCTGTGAGCGGGTCGCGCCCCACCGCCGACCGCACCCCCCACCTGACGGACGAGATCCTGGCCCTGCTCACCCCCTTGCAGGCCATGCGCCACCGCCACCAGGAGCAGCTGGACGCCCATCGCACCGCGGACGGAGAGGTGATCGAGGAGCAGCGCACCGCGTATGAAGAGGTCCGCGAGGCAACCGCCATGGAGGCCAGCGACACCCTCGACGTCGTGATCAAGCGCCTCGAACTCCTGACCGCTGTCCCCACCCGACGCGCTTTCACCCTGACCCTGACCGGCCCGGGCCAGGAAGACGGCGAAAACCCCTGGCGGTTCGTCGTCCACGCCACCGATCTCCACGACGCCCAGCGCACCCTCTACGAACTACCGTCGTTCCAAGCATGGTTGAAGGACGCCGCCGGGCCCTCACTCGCGGCTCCGGCGCTGCTGCCCCAGGAGAGCCATCCCGGAACCGGCGCCCCTGGCTCGTATAACGACCTGCGTCACGAACAGGCGCGCGTCCTGGCCCCGAACCAGCCCGCGGCCACCGTGTCGGGCCCACCGCCGAAAGCACCGCGCCGTTCCCACTGACCCACCTCACCGACCGATCCCCGCAAACGTCCCTGCCCATGGCAGGAAGGAACACCACCTTTGACCTTTCGCACCCCTGCGGACGATGCGCACCCCTACCTCCGGGCCGCGAGCGCCGGAGTCCGCCATCACACCCGCGCCCTGACACGCACCACCCCCGCAGCTCCAGCGGACCGCGTGCACCTGGACGTACTCCACGCCCACCTCACCTCCCTGCACCACCTCCTCGACCACCTCTCCGAGACCACGCGGCCACCGCACCCCGCCGCCGGCCGCCACCTCAGCACCGCGCACACCCTCCTCTGGCAGGCGACCGCCGAGATCCATTTGGCCTTTCACCTGCTGCCCAGCTCTGCGGCAGAAGGCGCTGAGGCGAGCGCGTGCCATCCGGAGCGGCTGCCCGAGGGACCACCCGTGCTGACCATCTGCCAGCGCCACCTCGCCGCCGGGCACAGCATCCGGCGCAAGACCACCCCCACCGACCTGCGCCCGCACACCACCGCCTGCGTCCGATGAACCGCCGATGAGAGGGGCCCGATGAGTCACCGGCCCGCCCGCCGCGCCTCGGCGTCCGCGCTGTTCACCCCGCAGGGAACCAACCGGGCCAGCCGCAAAGCAGCCCGCCGCCAAGTGGCTGAAGCCACCGCGAAGGCCCGCGCCGAAGCGAGCACCCGACCGGCCGACAGCACATCCGCCGCGCACGCGACCCCCGCTGCCCTCTATCCCCTGAGCGGCAGGCCGGGGCCGGCTTCGGCCCGAAAGAACCGGCTGAAGCTGCCCGCCCACCGCATGACGACTGCCGTGGCGGCCGGCGCGTACCCGTTCCTCGCCGAAGGCGGCCTGGGCGCCGAAGGCGTCTACATCGGACGCGACGTCCACGCCGAAGCCAGCTTCGTGTTCGACCCGTTCGCCCTGTACGGCAAGATCGAGGGCTTCACCAACCCGAACATCCTGCTCGCCGGCGTCATCGGGCAGGGCAAGAGCGCGCTGGCCAAGAGCTTCGCGCTGCGCTCGGTCGCCTTCGGCTACCGCGTCTACGTTCCGTGCGATCCCAAGGGCGAGTGGACGGCGGTGGCGCAGGCCCTGGGCGGCACCTCCGTGGCCCTCGGCCCGGGCTTGCCCGGCCGCCTCAATCCCCTGGACGCAGCGCCGCGGCCGGCGAGCATCGCGGCGGCCGACTGGGTCGGGGAGATCCGCAAGCGGCGCCTGCTCCTGCTGGGCTCCCTCGCCCGTACCGTCCTGGGCCGGGACCTGATGCCCATGGAGCACACCGCTCTGGACATCGCCCTCGACGCCGTCGTCACCCACGCCACCGATACCGGCCGCACCCCGCTCCTCGGTGATGTTGCCGCCACCCTCAACGACCCCGCCGCGCTCGACGAGGCCGCCGGGATGATGTCGGGGCGGCTCGGCGACGCGGCCCGTGACCTGGCGCACGCCATGCGCCGGCTGATCCACGGCGACCTGGCCGGGATGTTCGACGCCCCCTCCACCGTGACCTTCGACCCCAGCGCGCCGATGCTCACCATCGACCTGTCGCAACTGGGCGGATCCGGCGACGACACCGCCCTCGTGCTGGCCATGACGTGCGCCTCCGCCTGGATGGAGTCCGCGCTCACCGACCCCAACGGCGGCCGGCGCTGGATCGTCTACGACGAGGCATGGCGCCTGATGCGCCACGCCGGCCTCCTGCAACGCATGCAAGCCCAGTGGAAACTCAGCCGCGGCCTGGGCATCGCCAACCTCATGGTCATCCACCGGCTGTCCGACCTGCTCACCGCAGGCGACGCCGGATCCCGCGGACGCGCCCTGGCCGAGGGCCTGCTCGCCGACTGCTCCACCCGCATCATCTACCGCCAGGAAACCGACCAGCTACAGGCCGCAGCAACCCTGCTCGGCCTCACCTCCGTCGAGATGGACGCCATCTCCCACCTCAACCGCGGCCGAGGGCTCTGGAAGGTCGCCGGACGATCTTTCATCGTGCAACACCAGCTCCACCCGCACGAATTGTCACTATTCGATACAGATGCCCGGATGCACTGAGATCCCATCCGCCCCGTCGGCCACACCAGCCGCATCACACCCCCTTTCGCACCAGGAGATCCCCATACAGTTCCATCCCACCATTCTGCTCTTCCCCGCGCTCGACGAGGAAGATCTCACCGCCCTCGCCGACAACATCAAGGAACACGGGCTGCTGCACCCCGTCGTCCTCGATCGCGGCGGCCAGGTCCTCGACGGACGCAACCGTCTGAAGGCTTGCGAGATCGCTGAGACCGAGCCCTCGTTCACCACGTACGAAGGCGACGACCCCGACGGCTACGTCCTGTCTGCGAACCTTCACCGGCGCAACCTGACCAAGGGCCAGCTGGCCATGATCACGGCTAAAGCCTGTCTCCTGAGTGAACAGAGCGACCGTCCACCGAGTGGACAGTCCTCCCGTTTCCTGAGTGGACAGTTGGGAATGTCGCGAGGCATCGTGAGCAAGGCCAACGTCGTGCTGCAGCACGCGCCCGACCACGTCGACCCGGTGATCAGCGGCGCTACCGGACTCAACGAGGCATACGCGGTCGCGCAGGAGAACAAGGCCAAGGCCAACTCCGCCGAGGTCCAGCTCGCCCGCCTGCGCAAGGAGGATCCCGAACTGGCCGACCGAGTCGTCGAGGGTTCTCTGACGCTGGCCGGCGCGTGGGCGGAGCGCACCGAGCGCAGCGAGGAGGACAAGCGGCAGCGCCGGGTCGCCACCCAGCTCCTGTGCGAGGTCCTGCCCTCGCTCGCCCAGGTCCGGGGGAGCCAGACCTTCGCTTTGTACGACCCCCAGTTCGCCGCCCCTGGACGCGCTGTGACCCGCGAGGTCATTGCCCACGCCATGACGGCACTGGACGAGATGGCGACTGTGTGGAAGGAGCGTGACCTTCCGTGAGTAACGACTTCGACGCGCGACTGCGCAAGCTCGCGCTGGAAGCGGCCGAAGAGGTCACCGCCGACAACGGCCGCATCCACTTGGCAGACCTCCACGCCGCTCTGGACGGGCGGATCCGGCAGGTCCCGGAGCTGTACGACGCCGCCATCTACAAAGCCACTCAGTCGGTCGCGCGCGACTTCGCCGAGCGGCGAAGTCCTCGCCGCCATCGCAAGACCGGCGGGCTCTACCACCCGGAGAGCATTCTGCGGCTCGGCCGGGGCACCTGGGCGTGGATGAAGGACGCCACCCCCACCGACATGGCCCAGTGGGCGAGCGTCTCCTCCCGAAATGCCGCCCGTGTCCTCACCGCGGAGGCAGAAAAGCAGCAGTATGCCCTCGACCGGACCGACGCCTTCCGCGACAACCCCGCCTACGGCCGTCTCGCCCAGCTCGAAGAGCACGTCTTCCACTACCGGCAGGGCACCCTCGACGACCTCGACTTCGATGAGCCGTAGCCCGCACAGGCTTGTCGATACCCGTAGGACTCGGAGACCCGGAACGAGGATTCTGCATCCCTCGCCCGACCGCTCGCCGGCCCGCAGCTGCAGAGCACCGCACCGTGCACGTGGCCATCGAACCCGCGCAGGAGCAGCACACGTGAGGTGCCTATGAATCCGGATTTCCAGCGCGAACTGATGCCGCACAGCGACACCCTCCGCCTGATCGGCGCACTCGACGTCGTGAAGACCAAGCTCAGCCAGGCCGCCCAGCAGTGGCAGCTCCTGGACGACACCGGCCGCGTACCGGCCTCTCCGCCCTATGCCGAGCTGATCCAACACGCCGCCGACGCGCAGATTCTCTCTCACGCCGTCATGGAACTGACCACCGCATGGGCGCGGAGCGCCCACAGCACGAGCCGTGTCGGCAGCGCCGCCTTGACCCACCTCGCGACAGCCGCCACCTTGTCTGCCTTCGCCGCACCGCACTTCGCCGAAACCGCAGAGACCGCGTTTTCCCTGGCCCGGTCCCGCAACCCGACCGACCGGCAGTACGCGGAAAACCGCATGGTCCTCGACCACGCCACGGCCCGCGCCTACTTGCGGCGCACGTCGGAAGCGCTGCGCGATGCGGTCAAGGAACTCGACAGGTACCTCGACCTGCACCGCTTCTTCCCGGCACCCGTACCGCCCCAACCGAGCCCGCACCGTCTCTAACCGAGCCGACGCACCCCTTCCCAAGGAGTCCCCTGAACCGCCCCACTCATTTCAGCGATGCTGACTGGGCTGCGTACCAGCAGAACCAGGCCGAACACGACGACCTCATGGCACAGATCGCCGATTACGAAGCTCAGATGGAACACGACCTGCTCGCCGCCTACGACGCCTACGAATGCGACTTCGCGGTCTCAGCCCGACCGGAGTTGCAGTCCCGCCCCGCCCCCCGGACTCCGCGCCTTCGCGCACTGATCCCCCGCAGGCGCAACCGTGGCCGCTGACAACAACAGTTCCCCGTATTCCGTCCCCGCCGCGCACAGCACGCCTGCCGGCCCTTCCCCACTCGCACCGCTTCCGGACCACCGCAACGTGCATACCGACTGGTGGCGGGAGCTGTGGCGGCGCCACGCGCACATCATCACGCCCCTGCGGCAGCGCGGGCTGCAGTGCGACATCGTCTTCGGGCTCAGCTCGTACCTCGTGCACGTATCGCTCCCCGACGACAGCTACCTGATCATCGGCCCACTCCAAGAGCCGTCCTGCGAGCGTCCGCCAGGGGATCCCGAGGGGTGGATCGTGACCCGCCAACACCAGGACCGGCCAGAGCTGTTCGATCTGATCTACGACTCGGTCCCCCCGACCGACCCCGGCGCCCCTGAGCGGCCCGAAGTCCGCCACGGGGGCAGTACCACGCCAATGATCGAGGCCATCGACCAGCGGCTCACCCAACTCAGACTGCTGCCCGTACCTCTCGCGTCCACCGACAGCCCGAGCATGTCCGCCGCAGCCCAGGCCGAAGCACCGGAACCTCCCGCCGAGGTCGCAGACAGCAGCGCCGTGTACGTCTACGGCAACGCTCTGCTCGCCCTCACCGACCAGCTCAACGGGGCCGGATCGCACGCCGAGGCCGCCGCGCTGCTGCACCAGATCCTGGACCCGATCAACGGTCTGCTGGAACGGCTCGGCGAGTTCTTCGAAGCAGCCGGCGAGAAGGCCAAGGAAGCCCAGGAGGACGACGGCTTCGACCTGTCCTACGACCTCGCCGACGCCGCTTGCGAGATCCGCAACCTCGGGGAAGTGCTGCACGTCGCCGAGGACCGGATGCGAGCACTGACCGCCCAAGCTCCAGCTTCCCGGCCCACCATGGCACCCGCCCGTACACCGCGTCCCCCTGCGTCGGTGCTCCCGCCGGCGCCGCCGCGGCACACACGCTGACGCCGCCGGCGGCTTCGGCACCCTCTCCCCTCAGGAATCCATGACCGCAACCCGATCCGACCTGTCCGACTTCGCCGGCGCTCTGGCCGCCCGCCTGCCCGGGTCCTGGACCAGCGACTACCAACGCCACGAACGGTATGAGGACCAGTTCCCCCGGGCCGAGCAGCTCTGGGACAACGGGCACATCCACTACATCGTCAGCGAGTACGTCCTGGCCCACGACGCCATCCTGCACGGCCCGGAGCGCCAACGGCTTTACGTCACCGACCGGCCCCGCTACCGGCACCAGTTTGTCGTCGCTCCACTCGAACCCGACGAGGACGGCGTCAAGGCCCACCACTTCGACGGTGTCGAGGAGCCCAACGGCATCGCCGTCTCCCACGATCCGGTCCGGGCCGCGGCCCACGTCGCGCGACGGGTGCTGCCCCGCTACGAGCATGCACTGGAGCAGGTGTTCGACAATGCGGCGGTCCAGCCCGACCCGCCGCATCGGCCCGACCCGCCGCATGTCGACCAGGTCCTCACCTTGACGCTGTACAACGACGGGGCTCTGGGCGCGCCGTACAAAAGCGTGCCCGAGCAGGCCCGTTTGACGCTGTACGCCTGGGGCTTTCAGTACCACCCGCACCAGGCCGCCTTCCTCCTGCCGACCGAGTATGGGGAGAACGGTCGGGCGCTGCGGATCCAAGCCGTGGCCCGACTACTCGCGGCCAAGGGCATCGGAGTGAACCTTCGCCACGTCGCACCGACCACCGAGCGCGGCCTTCCGCCGGCCTCGCCGCCCGCCGCCCGTGCGCCCCAGCGTTGACCCGCTCCTGAGCGCGCCTCCCGGATCCCATCGGCTGTCCGACCTCGACGCCAGGAGCCAACTGCGCTCTCTGGCCGAGGGCATCCACCAGGCCGGCGAGGACATGCCCTTCACCGACGCCCGGCACTGCGTCAGCGACAACCTCGACGAGCTGGAAGACCGGATCCGCGATATCGCCGGGTTGATCATGCACGTCACGAGCAGCGCAGCTTTCGCCAACCGGGGCATCAGCAGCCCGGCCGGCACCCGGGACGGCGTCACCCAGCGCAGGGTCACCGCGCTGACGCAGGCCGTGGGCACCCTGGGGCGCGTCGTGGCCGATCTCGGGACAGCCGTCGCCCACGCCGGGCTCCTGCAAAACGCCGCCCCCCTCGCGGGCCTGCCGGAGCTGACCCGAGCCCGGCACGTCAACCGCTCCGCCCTCGACCAGCTGCTCAACAGCGCCCGCGATCACCTCTATCAGGCAGCGCACCAGCTGCGCCTCGACGCGGATCACCTCGCCCCGACAGCACTCCCACCCCGCCGTGCGCCGACACCCGCCGCCGTTCAGGCCGTGAGCCCCTCTTCGCCCCGTACGCGCTGACCACTTCCCGTTGACCTTTGGAGTCTCCATCCGCATTGCCCATCGTTCACTGCCGCTGATCGCCGGCGCCGCCTGCCTCACCCTGGCCCTAGCCGCCTGCACCACCGACACCAGCTCCTCCCACGCCGAACCGACCCCCACCACCAGCTTCGTGGCAAAGCCGCCGCCCGCTCTCAGTACTGCCCAGGCCAAGGCCGTCATCACCTTTACCGACCGCAAAGGCGTCCGTGTCTTGTCTGACGTGTGGTGATGCCTCACGTAGGTGTTCGTGACGTGCGAGGGCGCCTGGCTGATTCAGTCACGGAGGGACGCTTTCATGCCGAGGAGTTCTGCCTCAAGGTCAGCGGTGCGTTTCCCTGCGAAGCGCAAGTTGGAACGTGCGCCTTCCAGCCGTTCCTGAAGCGACCGGTGGTCCTGATTCAGCTGGTGGATGCGCCTCTTGAGGGTTGTGTTCTCGGTGACGAGCTGTTGGACGGACTCGCCGGAGACCATCTGCTCGGTGTCGCGGAGGCGGCCCATGAGTTCGCCGATTCGTTGCCGCTGCGTGAGGATCTCTTTCTGAGCCTGGGTCAGGCCCTCCTCTGCGTTCAGGGCCCGCTCCCGCCATGTCGCTTCGACCCGGTCGTGTTCCATGCGTGTCTGGTGGTCGTGACGGCTCTTGCTGGCCTGGACTGCGTTCTGGACCAGGGCGCGAGCCGCAGCGTTCTCGTAGAGGAAGGTGGGAGAGACGTCTGCCCGATAGGCGATTGCTCGGACGGTGAGTCGCCCGCGTTCCCGGCGGAGTTGGCTGATTGCCTTCTCGACTTGCCGGAGCTTGTCTTGTGTCTGCCGACGGCGGGCGGCCGTAGCGGCTGCGGTCTGGGGGCTGGTGGTCACGCCTGCACCTCACTCGTCTGCATCGATGGCGTACTCGTCTTCGGATCCGATGCGATCGGCCTCGACCTGGCGGACGAGCTCGTCGGCGCGGAAGGCGGAGGACCAGACCCGGCCGAAGTAGTCCTGCGGTCGGCGAAGGTCCAGCTGGAGGGCTTCTTCGAGCAGGCCGACGGCGGCGAGGGCCCTTTCGAGGCCGTCGATCGCGCGGGCCGTTGGTTCGAAGAGGCGGTGCAGGTAGTCCCGGGTGGCGTCGTCTGCGGCACCCTCCGCGATGGTGCGCCACTGCTCACGCTTGCGGTGCCAGTAGACGAGATCAGCGCCGGTCATGACGAACTCCGTGCACGAATGGCAATTGAGGTCCCAGGGGCAGGCTTCACCGTTGACGACGGGCTGGAAAGTGCAAAACCCACCTTCGGCTGGCGTGGACTTTCGGGTGAGGTCGATCAGCATTGCCTCGGCTTCTTCTCGGTTCAGCGGTTCGCTGCCACAGAGCACGATGCCTGGCTCGAACGATCCGGGTCCGCCGACCCAGACCGCCTGAAGTGCGTCGTTGAGTACCGGGTCGGTATTGGCGATGTGCGTGTAGTGCTCGGCCATCGCCTCGGAGACCTGGCCGAGGTAGCGCCTGACGTGCGTAAGGTTGGCGCCCGCCTTCAACAGGTTGGTGGCCAGAGTGTGGCGAGCCTGGTGCGGGACGGCCTTGCCGATGTCAAGCGTAAGGACCCAGTCGCGAAACAAAGTGTGGAACCAACTGTAGCCACAACCCTTCAGGAGTTCACGGTTCGTGTGTTTCCTGGGAAACAGGGCAAGCTGGAGTCGTTCCTCGGGTGTGGGCGGGCGGCCCTTGCGCTGGACGAATCGCGCGACGGTCTTGGACTGGCGTTCTTCGAGGCGCTGGTAGAAGCGTTCGGGGATACGAATACCCTCGTCAACGTTGCCGACTTTGCTCTGGTCGTGCCAGAACATCGGGACCTTGCCGATGCGGCTAATGCACTCCAGGCGCACGTCGAGGATCTCCGTGCACCGCCGCCCGGTGACGATCAGTCCCTCCCACACATCGCGCAGGCCGCGGTCCTCGACATCGCTCGCGGCAAGCATCTGGAGGTTCTTCTCGCCGGCGAGCGCGCGGGCCACTTCGTCGGAGAACGGCCGGCGGCGTCCTTTGGTCTTCGCCCCGAAGGGCAGGGCGAGGATGAACCGGCGGTCGAGACCGATGCTCTCGACCGCGCCCGTCTCCAGACCGGACCGGAGCACCCGGCGGGCACCATCGAAGATGGTGGCCAGAGTGCCGGGAGTGGTAATGCCGTTCTCGAGGGAATTGCCGCTAGTTCGCTGGCCGAGCGAGGGCAACCTATGCCTGGCACGGTGCCTCTGATCTGCCACGAAGTCGATCATGTGAGATTCGGTCAGCAAGGTGGGGTCGTGGCCACCTGCCGGGGCCTCGATTTCCAAATAGGCACTGATTTCGTGGCAGCCGCGCCTGTCGAAGTCGAAGGCGGCGCGCGACCGCGCCTGGCCGGTGAGGAGACGGCTGGCCATCAGCTCCCAGCACAGGTCCCGCAGCCACCTCTGAGTGATGCGGGAGAGGTCGATGTGGCTGCGGGCCTTCGGAAAGCGGACGCCGAAGTGCTCGGTCTCGATGAAGCCGGCGTCCTTGGTGTCCTCGCGGGTGAAGTAGACCAGCCGCAGATAGTGGAGCATCACTCTGCTGATCTGCCGCGGGTGTTGCTTGCAAGCCTCCAGATCGAGGTCTGCCAGCGAATTCACGTCCTGGCGACGGCATTCGTCGATGAGCCGCTGAATCCAGGAGATGGGCCAGATACTGCCTTCCTCGCCCTTGGCGTGGTGGAAGATGCACCACTTGATCTCTGCCTTGATCAGAGGGCGCAGTCCCAGCAGTGTCAGGTTTCCGTTGGCGCGGTGCGGAGGGTCCGTATCCTCGCACCACTTACGGAATGCGGCCTCGTCGTCGAACCGGACCGGGACGGGGTTTCCCGTCGTCACCAACTCGCGGCTCCAGTAGTTCGGCAGCCGGGCCCCGCCAGGATGCTTCTGCTGGATGTAGCTGTTGCGGTGGCGGTGGCACAGCCCGAGGGGATGATCGGCGCCGTAAGGGCAGGACCGTACTTGGCAGGGCCCGAATCCGGGGAAGGGGCGGGCCTGAGCCAGCCAATCCTCGAGGACTACCTCGCGCTGGTACTTCGTGCGGGAGTACCGGCGGTGGTAGGTCCATTGTTGGGCGTGGAAGTAGCACAACTGGTTCTGGCTCCGGGCCGGAACGTCAGGGCAGACGAGGCAGGGTGGAGGAACCAGCCAGGCCATCGACTTCTTGGGCTCAGCGGTTGCCAGGAACTCCGTGATGGTCCCGCCCGCCTCCTGGACAGCGATCCAGTCGTCGTTGTGCTCCTTGCAGTAGTCGTAGCGCGTGTTCCGGGTGCGTTCGCAGGCAGTGACACCACAGCCCCAGCCATAGACCGGGTGATCGCGTGGGACGTGCATCACGTCAGGCCGGAACACCGGGTCGAACCTCGGCGCCGTGATCAGTGCGTGCAAAAGCTCCAGCCGATCGCGCGTCGTGCGGGTCGGTGCCGGGCCTCCGGGACCGATCAGCGGCAGCAACTGCGCGGCGGTCGCCGTCACTCCTCTTTGCCCCAGACCTTGTCCAGCGCGTCAATGAACTGCGAGGAGTGCAGGTCAGGATGCCCATAGACCTCATCGACCATCTGAGCCGAGGCCCAGTTCCCGACGGCCTTGGCCACGTGCGGATCGTTGTTCGTGACGTCCATGACGTCGTTCGTGAACTGGTGCCGAAAAGCCTGAGGCTTGATCCTGCCCGGCAAGTCAGCCCGGCGTCCGGCTCGCCGCAGCATGCCGCGGGCCGCGTCCGCCGACCAGGGCTCACCGCAGCGCGGTCCGGACAGCTGGATCAGGAGCATGCCGTGCCCAGCAGCGCGCCTGGCGTACTCCGTCGTCATGTACCCGTAGTAGCTACTGGTCATGGCGGGGCTGACCCGGTAGATCTCACCCTTGGTGATTGTCCCGTCGACAATCGCCCAGTCCGGCTTGATTTTCGCAGCCGCCCCGTTGGGATTGCCCCACCGGTGACAGACGTGGATGTGCGGGGCCTTGCAGTCACCGCATGGAGCGTTGTCGCGCAGATGCAAGTCGACCAGGTGGAGGCCGGTCAGGGCGCCGATACGCAAGCTCGAATCGGACAGCCAGGTCACAACCATCCTGTCCCGGGCGGTGTTCACCACGTCCAACAGTCCGGGCCGAGTCCCCTCGGGCAGCATCTTGGGGTGACGCCGTCGCGTCCCCTTCTTCGGGGCCAGCGGGTTGGCCGGCATCGAGGTCTTCACGTGGCCCAGCAAGGCGCGGTTGCGGTCGGCCTGGGTGGGAAGTCGCCGCGTGTCCAGCGCGTCCCGCAACTCAGGATTCGCTCTCTGCACGGCGCACTGGTGGAGGTAGAAGCCCTTCAAGCAGGCCGCCAGGACCTCCAGCGCGGACTGCCCGTACGGGCGCTTCGGTGGCACCCGCCACGGCAGCCCGTACGGCAGGTCCACCTTCGCCCCCACTGCCCCGAGGTACCGGAACAGGTCAAGGGCCGTGATCGACTCTGTGGTGAGTCGCTCACGGACGCGCCAACGCAGGTGATCGACCAGAAAGTAGGCGTAGGTCTTCTGGGATCCGCTGCCCTCGTGCGTACGCAGGTAGCCATCGGCTTCCTCGTCCACCGTGACGTCTGGCCACACGATCGTGTACGACCAGCCGCCCCCAGCCCGAGCCATCTTCTGTACCCGCAGGTCCCCAAGCACCACCGAGCGTCGCACGCGACCTCCTCGCCAACTCCCGCTACGTCACGAAGGGAACGGGGCGGGTCGGTTAACGGACACGAGACGCTCGTGCGGACCACTCCAACGAATGAACCGGAGACTCACAACGTGGTCGGTAAAATCGCCCGTTACTCGGTGATCAACAACCAGGCCAATGCCACCTCTGATCGCGCCCTGCTCGACACCGTCGAGGACGGTTCGCTCTATGCCATGTCGCTCGCGGAGTACACGGAATACGGCGGGCTGACCAAGGCCGAGCGCAAGCCGTACAAGCCGTGGTCCTACGACCTGGCGAGCGCCCGCCTGTATATCCCGCGGGTCACCGCCGGCCAGCCCCGCTGGTTCGTCGCCGCGCTGTCCACCGCCCAGGGCAAAGCCCCCTCCCGGCTCGCGGTGTTCGCCGAGCAGCCGGAGCACCAGCGGTGGGAGATGGTCTCGGTGACCGACCTCGACGACACCACGCTGCCCTCGATCGCGCTGGACTCCGACGGGTACGCCACCGCCGTCCCCGCCAACGGCACCCAGCAGCTCGCGGCCAGCCCCGACCTCCTGCGCGCCGCGATCCTCGACAACTTCGCCACCGGCGGCACCACTACCGGCCAGAAGGTGTTCGCTGCGACCGAGGCGAGCAAGCGGCAGATGAAGGTCCACGCCGAGACCGGCCGCCAGTACGGGGCTCTGGGCATCAGCGTGTTCGCCGGGACCACCAACCGCTTCCCGGACGCCTACGCGCTCAAGACCACCGACGGTGGCGCGCTGATCCTGTTCTCCCACACCCACAGTCAGACCGACACCGTCACCCGCGCCGGCCTGGAGATCATCCCCAACAAGGACGACCGGGCCTGGCTCCACGACATCCCTCGCAGCTCCATCCAGTACACCTTCGTGTGCAACGACGCCGCCACCGTTCCTGCGACAGTCGGCCCCGCCCGGCTGATCGGCTACACGTGCGCCCGCACCGACGCCTCCGGCCCGCCGTCCACACCCCAGCAGTTCAAGCGCGCATAGACCCCGCGCCACCAAGGAGCGCCCTTGTCCCACCCTGATTTCGAGCTGTACGACAACGCCGGCCGCGACGCCGAACAGATCAGCGCCGCCCGCCACGGCATCGCCACCCGCGCCGACCTGCTGCGGTGGGCACGGCGCGACGCCGTGCCCTTCCTGGCCGAGCACCCGCTGCCGGACAGCCCCCTACCCAGCCCGGATCCGGCCCCATACCTGGCGGCACTCACCGCGGCCCAGACGCCCGCCGAGGTCCACGCCGTCACCAGCCGCCTCCTGGACGCCGCAGAACCCGCGCTCCGCGCGATGAGCGACTACCTCCTGGCCGCCGCCCAGTGGCGCGGTCAGCACCGCGAGGCGGCGAAGGGCTCCCCACCCAGACTGCTCCTGGAAGCAGCCGGCCGCGCCCTGTCCGCGCTGGCCATCGCCGACCAAGGCGACCTGGAGGCGCTGCGGGCCGCATACGACCCTGCGCCGGCGCCGAAGCACCCGGCCCCCGGCCGTTCCGCGCTCCCGCCGAGCAGCACACCACCGGGCCAGGCGCCCCCGCACCGACCGGCGCGCTGACCTCCCTCAACCGGTCCTGCGACCTGGAGACCTCCCTGTCCACACGCTCCTTCATCGCCCGCCCCACCACCTCGGGCTACAGCGGCATTTACGTCCACCACGACGGCGTGCCCAGCCACCATCTGCCCCTGCTCCTGGCCGCCTACCAGCACAAGTTCGGGCGCGACCTACAGGCCATGTCCCGTCACCTCATCGACGACGTCGCCGTCGGCTGGGACGAACTGGGCACCGATCTCCTCGACGGCGCCCCACCCGCGCTCCTCACCGCGCTGACCGGCGGCGAACAGTGGCCCAGCAGCACGCTGGACCACCTGATCACCCCCGACGGGACCCCACCGGTGCGCATGACGGTCACCGACGACACCGCCGACGCGCAGGACATGCAATGGGGCTACCTCCTGCACCAGCACGGCATCGAAGTGATCGGCGCGCCCCACGAGGGCTCCGGCCGGCTCGTGGACTGGACCACAGACCCGCGCACCAACTTCAGCGACCACCCCGAGCACTGGTCCCCCATCGCACCGGCCCCCATCATCCAGCCGGCCCACGCGGCACCACCCCGCACCACGCCCGCCGCGGCCCCCGCGCAGGCCGGCACCCCGCGGCACACCGGCCGCCGCTAGCCACCCCCGTCCCTGGAGTCTTCCCTGCCCCCGTACGCCGCTCCCCTGATTACCGTCGTCATCGCCACCCGCCTGCGTGAGGACCGCCTCGACTACCTGACCGCCATGCACGCCAGCCTCACCCGCCAGACCGTCCCCTGGCAGGCCGTGATCGCGCTCGACGGTGTCTCGGCCGAGCGGCTGCCGGCCCCGCTCGCCGACGACCCCCGGGTCCGCACCCTGGCGCTCCCCCGTCCGGTCGGTGCCGCCTGCGCCAGGAACCTCGCCCTCGCCCAAGTCGACACCAAGTACACCAATTGGGCGGACGACGACGATGAGTTCACCGACGACGCCATGTCCCTGCGACTGAACGCCCTGGAATCGGCCGGGGTGGGCTGGTGTGCCGGGTGGAGTGAGGACCTTCACCCGGACGGCTCGACCACGTTGTGGCGGTGCCCCGCGGCACCGGGCCGGCACGAGGCTGGCGACGTATGGACGTACTGGAAGTCCCCGGCCGACACCATCCCGATCGGGCCGACCACGATCCTGGCCCGCACCGAACTCGTGCGCGCCGCCCCGATGGGCGGCCTCGTCCAGGGCGAGGACTACTGCACGGCCGTCGGCATCTCGAATCTTGCCCCCGGAATCCTGCTGCCCGTTCCGGTCTACAGGTACCGCAAGCACGCCGGCCAGCTCACAGCCCAGCACGGATATGACGAGTTGGAGGCGGCGGCCCGCGAGCATGCCTGGCAGTACGGCCGCAGCCTGCGGTCCGCCCTCCGCAACCATCCGCCTGTAGGTTCCACGATTCGGTGCGCAACGGTCGCGCCAGATGCGCACTCGATGCGCATTTCCGGGCCTGAGTGCGCAATGGATCTCGTGACCAGCGTCGATGTCGAAGGCGATCCATTGTCAGACCGTGGCACCGCTGCCGGATTGCGCATCCCCGGCAGACCGCATGGCTGCGCATCGAGCCTGGAATCCTGCATTTCCGCAGGCCCCAGTGCGCGCGAGGACGCGGAACCTACACCGCCTGTAGGTTCCGCAGATTCGCGAGTAGTTCCGCGTGATCATGAGCAGCGTTCGAGCAATTCCGCGGTTCGGTGAGCAATGGATCTCGTGACCTGCGGATTCTTCGCGGTTACCGACCGCCAAGTCAGCTCTCAACGAACCAGATTGCTCATGATCGGGCGACGGACTCGGCAGCTACCAGTGCTCACCGGCTCCAACACCGCAGGTCAGGAACTCGCGAGTGCTCAGCGAATCGCGGAACCTACACCGCCCAAGCCCGCTACCAGCACCCGCCCGCCGGTGCTTGCTGCAGGACTGCCGACTCGCGCGCACCGCTAAATGACGGAGCAACCCCGCGGACGGCCCGACTCCGCCCACGACAACCGCACCGTCACCGTCACCTGACACACGACGACCGGACGCCGGCCGAGAAACATGCGGACAGTGGAAGGCCGGCTACGGCCCGCCCGTACCGGCCCCGCACGCCGAGTCCCGCCCCGGAGCACGGCTGGCGCCGGCCGCCCAAGCCCTCCAAGCCGCAATCGAACATCCCGGAGAAATCCTGACCTCGCATCCTCTCGACTCCGTCGCCAACGTCAAGGCCAGCGCTGCGGCACTGCACGAACTCGCCGGCCACCTCACCACAGCCGACACCGATCAGCCCGGCCAACTCCTGGAACACCTCCTGCAGGACGGCGGCCCGCTCCACGCCGCCCAGCGGCTTATCGCCCGTGCCCGTACCGCAGTCGACCCCTGCCTCGACGAGACCCACCCCAACCCGGAATCCGTCCCCGCCTACACGCTGACGCACGCTCTGGCCAGGATCGAACAGGACCTGACCGACCGCCGCAGGGAAGCGCTCGAATCCCTGTCGGCGACCCGCATCCACGTCGTCCAGGGGCCCTCGCCCGTCCACGAGGCGGCGGCGCCAGCAGAGCGCGCAGTCCAGCCGTTCGCGCCGATCCGGCACAGCACCACTGGCGAGATCACCACCACCGGCTATAACGCCGCCGCCCGGAGGATCCTGCTTCAGTCCGGCTTCGAGGAGACTCCCGGCTGAGCCCGCCCAACCCGCGGAAACCGCCGCGGACCGGAGCCGCGGACCTGCCCGGCAGCCGGTGAACCGCTCGCCGCCGGCCACCCCGTGCCCCTGGACCGAGCATCGGCCAGCCTGTGAACGCCGACGGTGCGCCCCCGTCGGGCACGCCCGCACCGACCAGCGATAAGACCTCCCACGCCGAGGCCACCCGCACCTGCAGTGCCAACCCCGAACGCACGCCAACCCGTTGAAGGACCCTCTCTTTGACCACACCCGGACCGCCCGCCACAGCACGCACGAAAGCCGGCGAGCTACGGGCCAAGGTGGCCAGGCTGCTGGCCGACCGGCCCGCGGACAGCCTCACCATCGGGGACATGGCCAGGCAGCTGGGCCACTCCCACGGCGCTGTCCGCAACGCCGCCCTGACCCTGGCGCGACGCGGCGAGGCCGACCAGCACGGCACCGGACAGCCGCACTTCCGCGCGAACCAGAAGACCGCCGCAGCCGCGCAGGCCGCGGTGATCAGCCCACCGGGAACCCACTCACCCCGCCCAGCGGCCACGGCTCGCACCAGCGCTCCTGCAGCCCGCGCGCCCCAGCAGGGCGGTCCGATCCGCCGCGCGGGAGGCCAGCTCTACCACCCCCGGGAGCTGGCCGACCTGCCTGACGTCGAGGCGCTGAATCGTCTGCGTGACGCCGACGTGCCGGTGCTGCTCTACGGTCCTCCGGGAACCGGCAAGACGTCTCTGGTGGAGGCCGCGTTTCCTGACCTGGTCACCGTCGCCGGCGATGGTGACACCACGGTCGGCGACCTGATCGGCGAGTACACGCAGGCCGACGGCGGAGGGTACGTCTTTCAGTACGGTCCGCTGGTCGCCGCGATGACCGAGGGTCGTGCGCTGCTGATCGACGACGCCACGTTGATCTCGCCGAAGGTGCTGGCCGCCCTTTACCCGGCCATGGACGGGCGCCGCCAGATCCAGGTCAAGGCCCACCGGGGCGAGACCATCAAGGCCGAGCCGGGCTTCTACGTGGTTGCGGGCCACAATCCGGGCGTGCACGGAGCTGTGCTGACGGAGGCGCTGGCGTCCCGGTTCAGCGTGCAGATCCAGGTCGGCACGGATTACGATCTCGCCCTGGCCCTGAAGATCGATGCTCGGGTGGTCCGGATCGCCCGGCATCTCGCGAGGCAGGTCGAACTCGGCGAGATGGGCTGGGCCCCGCAGCTGCGGGAGCTGCTCAGCTACCAGAAGACCGAGGCCGTGCTCGGCACCAGGGCCGCGCTGGCGAACCTGATCGGTATCGCTCCTTTGGAGGACCGCGACGCTGTCGCCGACGCCGTCGGCAAGATCGCCGGTGTCAAGCAGGTCGCGCCCCTCACCCTGGGCCGACAGCTCTCCGCTGGCAGTGCGTCGGTCGCCCGGCAGCCCCCGGGCAGCGCCGGACCTGCGCGCCGGAGCTCGCGTTGAGCGCCCATCACCACGTCCAGTCCTCCGCTACCACGCGCGACGAGGACGCCGGCCTCGCGCGCTGGGACGACGACGGTGCCCCGCCCGCGCAGCCCCGTTCTTCCCCGGCCGCGTGGCTGCGGGTGGGAGCCGAGCTCGGCGACCGGCTGGTCGCCCTGTCCGGCCGCCAGGACCTGCTCGTCACCTGCCGTCCCGGCACCCGCTCCGGCGCACCGGCGGCTTACTTCCCCGGCCTGGCGGAGATCGAGTTCGACGCCAAACTGTTCGCACCTCTGCAACCCCACGAGGTCCGTCCGCGGATCGTGGGCGATGAGGAGCACTATCCCGCCGCCTGGGGAGTGCTCGTCCACGAGGCCGCCCACGCAGCCCACTCCGTGTGGGAGCAGCCGGCCGGTGCGGAGCCCCGCGTCGTGGAGGCCGCGCTCCTGCTGGAGGAGAGCCGTGTCGAGGGCGCCCATTTGACCAGGCGGCCCACCGACCGCACGTACCTGCGCACCAGTGCCCGGACCCTGGTCATGCCCGACATCGCCAACCCCGCCTTCCACGGCGTCCAGCAGGCCGCCAGCGTGGCCGCCCTGATGCTCGGGCGCCGGGACGCCGACATCCTGGACGCCGGCGAGACCAAAGCCGTCGCCGACCTGTGCGAAAGGGTCCTGGGCGCGCCCCTGCTGGCCACCCTCACCGGCATCTGGACCGCAGCCCACCGGTGCGCCGACCACGACGCCACCACCATGCTCCAACACGCCCAGGACTGGTGCGACGCCCTGGACACCGCCGCCCCGGCCCTGCCCGCCGCGCCGCAAGACCTCACCGACCTGCTGACCGGCGCCGTCACGGTCGTCCTGGACCACATGGCCGCCAACGACGCCGCCGACCTCGCAGCACAGGCCGCCTCGAACAACGCCGTGGCAGCGCAGTCCCGGGCGAAGGCCAACGACCGCGCCCAACAGGTCGGCCAGCGACGCAAAGCCGCCGCCACCGCCAAGTCGGTCTTCAACCCACGCGGCACCACCGTCAGCCCCGACGGCACACCCGCGCCCTCCAGCAACCCGGTCACCGGCAGCCGCAAACCCACCGCCGCCGAGCAGAGCGCCGCAGCGCGCCTGAGCCGCGCCCTTCGCGCCGCCGCCTACCGCGAACGCGCCGAGGAACGGACCACCAGCCCCACCCCGCCCGGCCGCCTCAACATGCGCCAAGCCCTCGCCCGCGACGCCCAGCGCGCCGCCGGCTCGACACCCACCGCGGAACCTTTCACCCACACCCGCCGCCGCAACTCCCCCACCCCACCGTTGAGGGTGGGGATCGCGGTCGACGTCTCGGGCTCCATGTCGGCAGCCTGCAAACCCGTCGCGTCCGCCGCATGGATCGTGGCCCGCGCAGCAGCCCTGACCGACCCCGACTCCCGCACCGCCACCATCGCCTACGACATGAACCTGACCGCACTGACCCGACCCACCCACCGGGCACCAGAGCGCGTGACGACGTTCCATGCCAACGGCGGCAACCACAACCTCGGCGACGCCATCGACGCACTCGACCACGGCCTCGACCTCAGCCGACCCGGCACCGGCCGCCTCCTGGTGATCGTCACCGACGCCCACTACACCGACGGCGAAACCGCCCAAGCCCTCACCCGCATCAAACGCCTCACCACCGCCGGCTGCGCCGTACTCCAACTCACCCTCACCAAGGAGTCCCGCCACCTGCCGGGCACCACCCCACTTCACCTGCCCCGACCCTCCAACGCCCCCGCCGCCATCGCCCAAGCCGCCACCGACGCCATCCGCAGAACACGCTGAGACACCACCACACGACCACGACGACCGAGGGATTCCTCCTGTCTGACCACATCTGCTTCGCAAAGCGCTCCGGCCTGGGCCTTGTTGCCCCGACCCGCAGCCCGTTGTTCTCGGGCGAGGGGCGAGCCCGATGACGCCCGCCGGCGACCCGTATCCCGACAGCCTCCAGGCCGAGGCATCGCGCCTCGCGCAACAAGCACGCGAGTTCCGGCTACGAATGTCCGTGATCAACACCCAGACCCAGTACGCGCTCGACACGACCCGTGACCGCTACGGCCGCACCGCGCACCCCGGCGCCGCCGCGGATGCTCTCGCTCACCGCAACACGGCAGCCGTGGAGGTGTACACCACCTACCTCGCCCCGCACGCCGACGCCCTGCTCGGCGCCGCTCACCGCGCGCTCGATGAACTGCCGCCCACCGGACCCCTGAGCGCGTGGCGCGAGGTGCTCGACTCGCTCGCCACCTCCCACACCGAGATCGTCCGCGTTCTCGACCGTCCGGCCGTGCCTGACTCGGCCGCGCTGCGTGTCCAGTACGCCCTGGTGTGGCCTCACCTCGCTGCATGGGCGGACTACGGATCCATCGCCGCTGACCTGGCCGATCAGCACCACGAGCCCGAACCTGGGCTGACGTATGAGGAGCGGCAGAGCTGGACCGCGCGGGCGCACGCCGCGCTGCGGCAGGGCGGGGCATTGGACTTGATCGAGTCGTGGCATGTGGCTGACGGTCGCCGCATCACGCTCGCGTACCTCGTCGAGGACGACGACTCCACGGTGGTCGCGCTCGCCGGAGACCCGGACGCCTCGGACTGGGAGATCATCGGGCACTAGGTCCATGAGTACGCGGCCGGGCAGGCGTTGCCCCGAGCTGTGCCGCCCGGAGTCCTACGGCCCGACGCCGCGTCCCGGTTCAACCGCCCAGAGCCCGTCCCCGAGCAGCCCGTGCAGGAGCTGCTCCGGGAGATTGTCGAGGCCCGTACCGCCGGCGATGTCTCCGAGGTCCTGCTCAGTGCCACGCAAGAGGGCGTCGGCGCGGGTGCGATGGTTCGCCTGGGGCACCTCCTGTACGCCGTCGAGGAGTTCTCCGACGCTCTCGGCACCGTGCGCGGCCAGCAGATCGGCGCCCGGATCCACGCACTCGCGCGGCAGCTCGGCTTCCTGATGGACGAGGTCCATGACGTGGCAGAGGATCTCGGCGCCACCGTCGCTGTCCTGCCGCCGCACCGCGTCCCGAACCCTGCTCGGATCCGCTCGCGCCCGGCGCTGGAGACGACACCTCCAGCCGCACCGCCACCTCGCACTCCGACAACCGCGCGCCGCCCATAACCGCCCGTTCTTAGAGAGCCCCCCGTTGTCCCTGACCACACCCTCGACCTCGGCACCGTGCGTCACCTACCGCGCGGTGCTTGGCAGCCCGCACGTCGCCCGGCTCCTCGCCGGCACCCTCACCGGACGCCTGCCCAACGCGATGGCTCCCGTCGCCATCGTGCTGTGGGCCACCGCCTGCGGAGGCGGTATCGCCCTCGGTGGGCTGCTCAGCGCCCTGTACGGGCTGGCGTCGTCGCTGGTCCAGCCGGTCAAGGGGCGCCTGATGGACCGCCACGGGCAGAGCGCCGTGCACCTGCCGGCGGCCCTGCTCAACGCCACGCTCTTGGTTGCTCTCGCGGCGATCGGCCACCACGGCGGGCCGGCGCTGAGCACCGCGATCGTCGTCGCTGCGGGCCTGACCACGCCACCCCTGGAAGCGGGGCTCCGGGCCCTGTGGCCGACCGTGCTGCCCAACCCCCGGATGCGACACGCCGCACTCGCCCTCGATACCGGCAGCCAGGGCCTGCTGTACATCGTCGGCCCGCTGCTCGTCGCCGCACTCACCGCCGGCTACAACCCGTCCTGCGCGCTCGTCGTCACCGCCGCACTCGGCCTGATTGGCACCGCCGTCGTCGCCCTCACGCCGCCCTCCCGGAGCCGACGCCCCGCACAGGCCGCCGCCACCGACGGCGGGCCAGGCCGCCGATTGATCAGCCTGGGCCTGGTGCTGCTGTTCGTCGCTCTTGCCGGGGTCGGGTTCGCGATCGGAGCGATGAACGTCTGGTCCGTCGCTCTGGCCGAGCAGCACGGACAGAGCATGCTGTCCGGGATCATCCCCGCCGCCTTCTCCACCGGCAGCCTCCTGGGTGGCCTCGTCTACGGACGTCGCATGTGGAAGGGCACCACCACCAGCCGGCTGATCACCGGTGGGGCAGCGTTCCTGGCCGGGTGGCTCCCGCTCCTGGCCGTCTTGGGCCCGGGCGCTGCCACCGCCGCGGTCATCGTGCCCGGGGCGTTCCTCACCGTCGTGGTCGCCTGCGCGTTCTTGACCACGGACACCCTCGCACCGGTCGGCCGCACCAGCGAGGCGTACGCGTGGCTGATCCTGTCGATCGGTGCCGGGCAGTCCACCGGCACCGCGCTGGCCGGGCGCCTCGCCGAGCACCACCTCGCCAGCGCCGCACTCCCCGCAGCCGGCGCCGCCTTCGCACTCACCGTCCTGCTCGCCGGGCGCCCACACCTGCACGGGGCCGGACACCTTCCCGGCCCTGCCGGTACCACCGCGCGGCCCCAGGCCGAAGCGACATCCCCCGACCAGCAGCCCAACACCGCTTCCATTTTGGTTACTTGAGGAGACACATCTATGGCAGTGCGCACCCGATGGACCGTCCAGCACCCTTGTTCCCACGCAGTCGAGCACGACCTGTCCGGCCGTCCCGCCGACAAACGGGCCGGATTCGCCCGCTGGCTCGCGACGAAGGACTGCTCTGACTGCTGGAGAGCAGCGCGTGACGCTGACAGCGCATCCAAGGAGCAGTGGCTCGCCGGCAAGCGTGCCCAGGAGCAGCAGGCTGCTGTCGAGTGGGCGGAGAAGTTCGATATGCCGCCGTTGGAAGGCCCGGAGAAGGCCCTGGACTGGGGTGTGCGCTCCCGTCATCAGCTGATGGCTGCCGCGCACACCGTGCTGGTGGTCGAGGGGACCTGGGACGAGGCGGACTGGGCGGAGGTGGAGGAGAAGGCGCGGGCCATCTCGCGGGCCGGGTGGTGGATCGATCAGCGGGACGTAGAGGGCTCTGACCTGCCGGAACTCCTCGACGCGGCGGGTGGGGACGACCGGGGGACGGAGAACCCGTTCCGGTGACGGAGGGGGAACATAGCCGGAGATCGCCGGTTAGCCAAACCGGCGTTCTTCCGGACCATTGTTCCTCCCACCGCATCACGTCTCCCGTGGAAGGAACCGGATGACCCTACCCCCACCCACACCGGCGTTCGCTGCGACACCCGACCCGTTCACCCCCGTCCGGGACATCACCCACGGCCATTTTCAGGCCGGCGACCAGGTCGTCGTCCTGAGGGGGGTCGCCGGCGGCGAACTGTGGGGTGACGCCGTGCGCGTGGTCGCCTCCTCCTGGCACACCCCGACCAACGAGGACGGATGGCGGGTGCGCGACGCGACCGGCGGAGCGCAGTCGTACCTCACCGCCCACCCCCGCTATCTCGTCCACCTCACGCGCCGCTGCCCGGACTGCCTGATCCACCTGCGGGCCATGGAGGACTACCTCCTGCCGAAGCACACCGACGCCAACGCCCTGGTCGACTGCGGCTGGTACACCATCACCGCCCTCCACCAGCTCGTGCACGTCGCCGACGTCCGGGGCGGCCGGTGATCCTCCAGGTCCACGAGCGCACCCATACCCCGCACGACCCGCTCACTGCCGCGCTGGGCCGGCCGGTCTCACCGGATGACGGGCTGACCGAGTACACCGTCGTCGCCTACTGGCCGGGGCTCGACTCCTACACCCTGGACGACGAGCAGGCGACGTGGACGTCCGCCCAGTGGGCCCAGCACCTCGAAGACCCGCTGCTGGAGCACCCGTTCGCTGCCAGCCCGAACGACGACCGGCGAGCGATCCTCCACCTCGAAATCCGCCTCCACCGCGATGACCGGGTGCTGACCGGACCCCAATGGGCCGAGACCGCCCACCGTCTCGCCCGCGCCGCCGGCATCGAGATCCCGGGTGACGAAAACGGCTGCCAGTGGATCGCCGTCCAAGCCCAACCCGGCCGCCTCGACCTGATCGCCAACCTGATCCACCTCGACGGCGACTGGAACACCCAGCCCGCCAACGTCCTGCAGCGCCTTTCGGTCGAAGCCCGCCGCATCGAAGGGGACCTGCGCCTGACCCCGGCACCCACCGCTCCCCAGCCGCAGGCCCCCGCGCCTGTACCCACTGCCACAGGCCACCTGGCGAGCGTCCTGTTGCAGCTCGCCGACGAGCACGCCGGGCCGCTGGCCACGGTGCGCTCACTCATCGAGCACACCGCCCACCGGATCGCCCGCCAGCCAGGAGCCACCAGGCCGGACACGGCACACCGTCTGGAGCTGATCGCCCGCCGGCTCTACGTCATCCAGCAGGACCTGGACACCACGGCAGCCCACCTGTCGATCGTCCGCCCCAGCGTGGCCCCCGCACCGCCCGCCGCCCGGTCCGCCACCCACCGATCACCGTAAGAGAAACGTTTCTTCACCTCGCGCCGACTGCTTCCTGGACATCCGCCGCGATCCGCACTCCGAGGAAGTCCGCGCCCGCGGCGGCGACCCGCAGGCGCACAGCATTCTGCAGCGGACCGGGCTCGTCCCCATCATCCGCGTCCACGAGACCTACCACCGCGCCCCGACGGGCCTCGATGAGGACAGCGACACGCAACGCCCTCACCGACCGGCACGCCCCGCACCCAGGCCGCAGCACCTGCGCCCGGGAGGTTCCCGCCACCGAATGCGAGCGCTCCGCCGTGTGCGCCTGCCCGCCCCCGCCGCGCGCTCTTCCGGTCCCGCCACCTCCCGTGTCCGCCGGCCTGTGCCGATGACACCCACCTCACCCAAGGACACCATGTTCGACCACGAAAACTCCGAGCGCCTCGCTTCCTACGCCGACATCGTCGCCGGTGAACTTCCCGGGACCTGGAGCAGCACCTACCACTCGCCCCAGGACAAGGACGACCTCACTGAACTGACCGAACGCATCTGGGACCTGGACCTCGTCGCCGCATCCCTGGCCGAGCATCCCCTCCAGCACGCAGCCACCCTGAGCCGCCCGGACGGCGCCCAGCTCGTCGTCCTGGACCGGCACGACGACCATGACGGATTCCTCATCGCCGCCGTCGCCCCCCGCGCCCTCCCCGATGAGGCATACCGCGCAGTCCGTGAACCCAACGGCATCGCGCTGACCGACGATCCCTTCCTGAGCGCCGAAACCGTCGCGGGCGACCTGCTCTCCCGCTACGACACCGCCCTCGCCCAGATCAGGTACAACGCTCTGGGCGGTGTTCAGCCGTCCCAGGCGGAGCGGGTCGTCCTGACCTGGCAGCAGGACGGCAGCCTCGCCGCCGCACCCGTCGGCGAGCAGGCCGCCGAAGTCCTGGCGGCCAACGGCTTCGTGCAGGACCCGAGCGGCATTTACCGTCTCAGCGGCGACGACACCCAGGCGCAGGCCCGCGCCGTGCGCGAGACCGGACGCCAGCTCGACGCCCAGGGCATCGGCACCGCCCTCCAGCACCCCTCGGGGCGGATCGCACCCACCGCTACACCCGCGGTGCCGTCGGCGCCGGCTGCGACCCGTAGCCCGGCCAGCAGGACTCGATAGGGCGACTGGAGGGCCCGTCGATGGCGAATCTGGCCGATGAGTACGGCACCGACGTCGAGATCTACATCAAGGCCCTGAGCACCACCATCCACGCCGACTCCGCCACAGGCACCCCTGGGGGACTGCTCGACCTGCTCGACCAGCTCGGTCTGGAGCGGCGGGAGGTCCGCACCGCCGGCCCCGTCTACACCTGGCACGAGGTCCCCGAACACCTCAGCGCCGACGCGCAAAAGCGCCTGGTCAGCCGCGCCATCCCCGCTCTTGTGGTGGCCGGTTACCAGGTCAACTGCGCCCTGGAAGTCTTCGACGAGGCCGCTTACCACCAGGCCGTCCAGGAGATCCGCTCCGGCAAGCGCCGCCACCGGGCTCAGCACGCGCCACCGGCCGCTTCTCCCTCACGCACCTCCCCGGCCCGCCGAACCCCGTAAGCCGTCCGACGGCCCCGGCGCCTGGTCGGGGCCGCTTCGCCCCGTTCGACCCATGGAGAGTTCCGTGGGACCCCACACACCCCCACCGATATTCCCCTCACCGCAAGCCCCGCCTGGCGACAGCTGTGTTCCACCGCTACTTGCTCGCCAGCATCCCCACCGGCCCGACCGACCCTCACCTCTGGCCGACGCGCGATCCGAAGCCGGGAACACCGAGACGCTGCCGATCGAACACCTCGATCACGACTGACCATCCCTGACCTGGAGGAACATGCCCGGCACCCCTTACCCGGTGATGATGGCCGATGACATCACACGCCGGCTCACCCAGCTTGCCGACCACCTCGCCCACCTGCCCCCGCGCGAGGCCACGCAGGTCATCGCCCGCGTCCTGGATCCGGACAACGGCCTCCTGGGCGGCGTCACCTACCTCTTGGCCACCAGCAGCAAGTTCGCTCAGCACGAAGCCGAACGCGGTGCGCTGCCGGCCGAGGTGTGGCTCGCTTTGGGCCGGGGCTCGAACGAACTCAACGACATCGCCCTGGACCTGGACGAATACGCTCAGACTCTTCAGCGCGTCGGCACGCAGCCCCCGTCCGCCACTGCGAAGCCGCCGTCCCCTGCTCCCCTCGTCGCCCGGCGGCGCCGGTGACGAGAAAGCAGACGCAAGGCTGGGGGGTGATCGAGCAGCCAGAGCAGCATTATCTCGTCGCACCGCGCGGACTTGCGGGCGGTGGTGATCTGCGGCACGTCTCGGAATTCCTGCGCGCTTCGGGATGGCGGGACAAGTCCAAGACGGGTGGCCCTTTGGTCATGGAGAGCCCGGACCGCACCATGCGCGTCGGCTATGACCCCTACGTCCTGCCCGGCGGATGGACCATCCACGGCAAGGCGAACGGCCAGCAGGACGAGTGGTGGGCGGTCCTTGGCCGGCAGACGCCGGTGGAGATCGTCGCCGGTCTCACCGACGCCCTCACCCAGCCCCGCTCCGCGCACGCCCCCAACGTGTGGGCACCGCTGCAGGAGCAGCGCTGGCGCCATGATCCCCACGCCGCGCATCCCACCGTGACGAGCCCCGACGGCAGTGCCTGGATGCAGTACCACCAGGCCGCCGGCGGCAACGCGATGTGGTCGTCGGGTGTGAAGGACCAGCAGGGCAACGGATGGAGCGCCCAGTTCACCGCCAGCACCCCGATGCACCTGGTCCAAGCCTTCTCCACCGCCCTTTCCAGCCCCGAGCCGGTGATGCGACCACTGGGCCGAGTCCCGCACAGCGCGCAGATCCGCACCACATCGGTTTCCGTACTGCCCTCCCAGCTCCGAGCTTGGCAGCAGGCACGCATCACTGCCGCCCGCGCCACCGCCTGGGCCCGCAGCCCCACGCGCGCTAGCCGCCCCCGCACCGCGGCCCGACCCCACGCTCACGCCGGCGGCACCCGCGCCCGCCGCTGAACCCCCAACCGCCCATCCTCCGAGGAGCCCGATGCCCGCACCCACCCTGGACGCCATCCGCACCGTGACGGAGACCCTGTCCCGCCTGACCGCATACCTGCGCGACAAGCCCGACCCGCAGGAGGCGTTCGCCCTCGTCGCTCCGCTGCTCGATGAGTGCACCGGCATTCCCGTGCAGTTCGGCGACATCCTGCGCGCCTTCGCCCGTTCCCTGCAGGAACACCCGGGCACCCCGCGTAGCAGGGATGTCAGCGTCCTGGTCGATGAGTTGCGCGCCGCCGCGTGGGAGCAGTCCGACCAGCACACCCTCCACTACTCCCTGGACCACGTGCGTGCCCTGATCGACAACGCCCCGGAGACCAAGCCGGAGGGCGGCGAGTGCCGGTAAGTGAACGGCAGCTCGCCGCTTTCGCCGAAATCCACTCCTGGCGGATTCCCTTCGATACCAGCCCGCGTCATCTCGCCGGCCCCGGCGACGCCCGCCACATTACCCACGGCCTGGCCGCCGCCGGTTGGACCCCCACTTCCGACCCATTGAGCGCCGAGATCGTCCTGCGCAGCCCCGATCACCGGCACAGCCTGCAGTTCGACCCGCAGTCCTCCACCTCCGCGTGGTGGCGGCTGCAGGCCGAGCCGGCCACCACCCAACACGGGTGGTACGCCGAGTTCGGCGAACTCGTTCCCGCCGAAGTCCTCGCCGGCCTCACCGACACACTCATCGCTCCCACTTCGGGCGAGTCGGCCACCCTCCAGCCGGTGCTGGAAGGTGCCGGATGGATCATCGACGGCCGCGGGGTTGCCTACTCCGACCCGTCGGGGTGCAGGGTGGAGCGCCGGGCGGAGAACGGCACCGGCACCGTGCCCTGGCGGGAACCAGAGCGTGTGTCCTGGCAGATCGAGGCCCGCGGCGACGACGAACTCACGGCTCGCGGGCCCCGTCTGTGGCACGCCTGGTTCGACGGCCACGCACCCGAACACCTCGTGACCGCGTTCGTCACCGCGCTCATCGATTCCGCCCCGTTGCAGCGCGCCATGTTCGACCGCACCGCCCACTACAGCGCCGTGCAACAGCCCAGCCCGCTGACTCCGCAGCAGGTGGTCGACGCGCACACCACTCGTATCAACGCCATCCGCGCGCAGGCCCGCGCCGCCCGCCGCCAGAAGCAGCCGACACCCGCGACAGCCCCGGCGACGCCGGCCACCGCTCGTTCGGCCGCTCGCCGCTGACCCCGACAGGACCCTCCCCATCTCCCCCGATACCACCGCCGCCCGCGATCTCCTCCAGCATCTCGACGACTACCTGAACGACAGCAGGAACATCTGTGACGCCTGGGACGCCTACTCCGACGAGCACACCGACCTCGACGGTTGGCCCCATGACGACCACGCCTACGGGACCCGTCAGCGCCAGCGCGATGCCGACACCGTCGAGGCGTTCGAGACCGTCCGCGCCGGCGCCCGGAGCCTGCTGGCCACAGCTGAGATGCAACTTGCCCGCCTTCCCGTGAACACGGTGCAGAACCGTTGGGCGTACCAGCTGGGCCACCTGCGCTCGGCCATCGACAAGCTCGACGCGCTGCACGAGCAGTGGGTGCACGCCCGTGACAGCCTCCCCGCCGACGCCCCGCCTGGCACCCCGACGTTCGATGATGCCCTCGCCGAGTACCACGCCGAATCGTGGGGCTACCTCGACGACTGGGCCACCCACGGGAGTGCTCTGCGTGAGATCAACACGGCCGCCCGGCACTCCCGCTCACCCCTGGCCCCGCCACCGGCCAAGACACCCACGCCTGTTCGCGCCACCCCGGTGCGGAGGTAACCGTGGCCCGGGCCTGAGACCGTCCAGGTCGCGCTCATCGCGCCGCCCTACCTGGCCGGCGGCGTGGCGCCGCTTGGACCGTCCCCCCGCCGCGCCTGCGACGGGAACTACGGCCAGCCCGCATCCCCCCGCGACGGCAACCTGCCCAGAACGGCCGTAGCCGCTGATCCCTCCGTCCCCGCCCGGAAGTACGTACCTCTTTGCCCCCTTCCTCGAACAACTCCACCGACGGGTACGACATCGCTTTCCGGCTGCTGCTGGGAGTCTTCGCCGTCGTCGTGCCCCTTTCGAACCTCGCCTGGCTAGCCGGCAACATCACCGCCAACCTCACCGGCACCCCCTGGGCGCCGTACCAGCCGACCACCGCCCTGCTCCACCCCGAACAGCTCTGGCCGCATGCCGCAGAAACGTCACTGCTGATTGGCACTCGCATCGTGCCGGGTCTCCTCGTCCTAGCCCTCGCAACAGTCGCCGGCGTCCTGTGGGCCCGGCACAACAACCGCAACGGCGGCCGGAAGAAGATCACCGGTATGGCCAAGGCCCGGGACATCGAGCCCCTCATGGCCAAGGCGATCACCGAAAAGGCCCGCTCGCTGCGGCCGAGTCTGAAGGACACCAAACGCATCGACGCCCAGGACACCGGGATCCTGCTCGGCAACCTCCAAGGCACCCGGCACGAGGTGCGGATGGGGTTCGAGGACGTCGCTGTCGCGATCATGGCCCCCCGGTCCGGCAAGACCACCTCGCTCGCCATCCCCTCCATCCTCAACGCACCCGGCCCGGTCCTTCTGACCTCGAACAAGGCCGCCGGCGACGCCTTCACCGCCGCCTACGACGCCCGCACCCAGGTCGGTCAGGTGTGGACCATGGACCCGCAGCAGATCGCTCACGCTGCCCGCGACATGTGGTGGAACCCCCTGGCCAGCGCGACGACCCTCGACGGCGCCGGCCGGCTGGCCGGCCACTTCCTCGCCGCGAGCGTCGACGCCAGCGCCCAGGGCGACTTCTGGTCCAAAGCCGGCAGCAACATCCTGAGCCAACTGCTCCTCGCGGCAGCCCTCGACGAGCGGCCGATCACCGACATCATGCAGTGGCTCGCGTTCCCCGCCGACCGCACCCCGCTCGACATCCTGCGCGACCACGACTTCACCGCCGTCGCAGCCCAGCTCAAGGGCACCGTCGAAGGACCACCCGAGACACGCGACGGCATCTACGAAACCGCCCGCCAGTACGCCGCAGCCCTGCTCAACACCGAGATCGCAGCATGGGTGACACCGCAGAAGGACGTCGCCGAGTTCCGGCCCGCCGACTTCGTCACCTCCACCGACACCCTGTTCCTGCTCAGCAAGGACGGCGGCGGCGGCGCCTCGGCGCTGATCGCGGCGTGCGCGGACTCGGTGATGCGGGCCGCCACCACCCAGGCTGAGCGCGCCGGAGGACGTCTCGACCCTCCGATGCTGGCGATCCTCGACGAGGCCGCCAACGTCTGCAAGATCAGCGACCTGCCGGACCTGTACTCCCACCTCGGCAGCCGCGGGATCATCCCCATCACGATCCTGCAGAGCTACCGCCAGGGCCAGAAAGTCTGGGGCGACGCCGGCATGGACGCCATGTGGTCCGCCTCCACCGTGAAAGTCATCGGGGCCGGCATCGACGACCCGGACTTCGCCGACAAACTGTCCCGGCTGATCGGCGACCACGACGTGGAAACCACATCCACCTCGCACTCCGAATCCGGGAAATCGACCTCCGTGTCAATGCGGCAGGAACGGATCCTGCCCGCCGACGCGATCCGCGCCCTGCCCAAGGGCAGCGCCCTGTGCTTCGCCACCGGCATGCGCGTGGCCATGCTCGACCTGCGCCCCTGGTACCGGGAACCCGGCGCCGCCGAACTGTCCGCCGCCTCCGCCCGCGCCTCGAAGGCCATCACCGACCGCGCCATCGCCAAGCACGCACCGAAGCAGTCCGACTTCGGACCTGCCGCGTAGCTCTCTGTCCGCCCCGCTCGTCAACCGGGCCTCTTCGCTCAGCCCCTTCTTTGGAGTTCGGATTGCAGTTCATCGACCTGGCGGAGCAGACCCGCCTCCTCGGACAGGTGGCGGCCACCTTGGAATCGCTGCAAGCGGACGTGGAACAGGTCCACGCCGGAGAGATCTCCAAGCCCGTCCGCGAACTGGCTCCCATCGCCGTGCGCGCTCAGGAACTGGCGACGAGCTGCACGCAGCAACTGGCCACTCTCTCCACCAGCCAGTACGCGGCCTTGCACAACGGACACGAGAACCTGGCCGAAGTCGCGGAGGTGTCCGCCCAGGTGTCGCTCGCCGCCGCCATGTGCACCGTCGCCATCCACGCCCGCACCGAAGTACTGCTGTAAGCGGACGCCGATGAGACGCCCCAGGCGAGCCGGCGCGTCCTGACCGACGCCACCGAACGGATGGACGCCGCGGCCACGGCGTACCGCGGGCTGGCGCGACGGCTTTCTCGTCGCCTGGCCTCCACCGCAGCCCAGCGACAGGACCAACGACTCATCGACCGTGCCCTCACCGGTCCCGGTATCACCGCCACCACCGCCCCCGGCCTGCCGGTCCCCGTGCCGGCACCAGGGCGCACCCGCTGACCTCGACGTATCGGAGCCCCACCATCACCCTGCGCCCCATTGATCTGCCGCTGCAGATCGGCCAGCTGCGGCAGCTCGGTGTCGACTTCGCCGCCCTGCACACCACGCTCACCGCACTGGATGCCCGACCGGGCAGCGAACTACTGCAGCAACTCGGCCCGAAGATCCTCGCCATCCACGAGCTGACCGGCCGCACCCTGGTCCACCTGTCCGTTCTCGACGGCAGTCAGTACACGGCCGTGCCCGGCAGCCGCTCCTCCCTGGAAACACTCGGCGAAGTCGTCGCCTCCGCCTGCTTCGCCGCCTGGCAACTGGCGAGGGCTGTGGCGGACAACCCTCTCGAAGCCTCCACCTTCGCCGGCGGTCCGCCGGCCGATGACGCGGTCATGCGCCAGGCCCGGCACGCGGAAGCCGCGCCCCTCCTAGCCCAGAGCCTGACCACCGCCGCCCACCACCTCAACCTGTGCGCGACCTGCTGCCACTACACCGCCTCCGGGATCACCCGCGATCTCGAACGCACCGCAAGCACCAGCGCCGGCCGGCCAGTACCGCACCGGCTCAGCGACGCCCAGTACCAGGCGCTGCGCTCGCTCGCGCAGGGCGGGGCGACGATGCAGACGCGAGGTCGTGGCTCCACCATGGTCTGCACACCCGACCTCACCGTGATCACCATCGCCACCTTCCAGTCCCTGGACAAGCGCGGCCTGCTGCACCTCGACACCTCCGTACCCCTGTACCAGGGGCGGAGCATCACCGTCACCCCCGAGGGGCACCACGCACTGGCCCATCACGCAACGAGCAAGGGTGCGGCCATCACGCCGTCCGCCGCGGCAGCGACGAAGGGGCCGCGTCGATGACCGAGTTCAGCCCCGATGAGCGGGTCATGGTCTCTCCGCGGCACCTCGCCGGCGGCGGGATAAGCAAGTTCAACGATGGGATCGGTCCGCTGGTCCACCTGTTCAACTGGCGCTACGAACACAACCCGAGCACCGGGCGGATCGATATCGACAGCCCCTGCGGCAGCGTCTTCCTCGACTTCGAGCCCAACCAGCGGGACGGCATCTGGTGGGAACTGCGCCACCACGAGCCGAACTGGACAGCCCGGTTCAGCCGGCAAACACCGGCGGAGGCCCTGGCCGCGGTCACACAAGTTCTGCCCCAGCTTCTGGGCGACACCCGGCACGCCGATCGCATCCCGCTCACCACGAACACGCTCGCCCAGACTGCGGAGCTCAACGGGTGGGCGATCGTGCGGGCGGGGCCGATCACCCTGTTCACCTCCCCCGACGAGCACTGTCACCTGCGCCACGAGCCGGACACCGAGGTGCCCTGGCGGTTCGAGCACTCGCTCTACGAGGGCTTCGACACCGAGTGGAACGCCACCTTCACCCGCGATACCCCCGAGCGCCTGGTCGCCCAGTTCTTCACCCACCTCGCCAGCGATGAACCCGTCGAACGGGTCCTCAAAGAGGTGCCGTTCCTGGTCCAGAACAGCGACAGCGCGCTGATCACACCCGTGAGCGGTGCCGCGGTCAGCCCCCACGCGCACCACGCCGTCGCCCAGGCTGCCCGGGCGCACGCCGACCGACACCCGAGACGATGACCCCTACTCACACGGTCCTCGAACGCCTGCTGGCCCTGGGTGCCGACTGCACCCGCCACCACGACGCGCTGAACGACCTCGCTCTCCTGCGCGACCCGGAACTCACCGCACGCAGCGCGGCCCGCTGACCACCCCACCTGGGAGCCACCACGCCCTCCAACCCACCCACGACACATGACCTTGCCCGGGCCCTCGCCGATCAGATCCATCCCGACGCCGCACCCCGTGACGTGATCGTCAGTTTCCACGTCCGGCCGCAGGCGGCAGCCGAGTTCGGCCACCGCTCCCGGGGTGGGCCCGTCACCGCCTTCGCAGCGTCCCTGCACGCCCACCTGTTCGGTCTCCCCGCCGACACCGACCCACTGCCCGCCGCACTCGACGCACTCCTGCAGCACACCCGTACTGCGACCAGCCCACAACAGCAGGCCGCGATCCTGCGACAGGTCGCCGAACAGCTCCGCAACGCCGCCGAAATCCTTCGGGACTACCAGTACACGGCCCAGTGGGAGCACCTCCCCCACGAGGTGGCCGAACAGCTCCGTCAAGCCCGAGCCCAGGCCCAGCAGGTCGCCCAGGCCCTCGACCAGGTCGCTCCCGCCTTCAGTGGCCGGCCCACGGGCGCCGTGCCCGGTCCGCAACCGCGCGCGAGCGCCGTTGTCCCCGTCACCATCTCAACTCCCCCGGCCGGCCATCGCCGCTGACCGCAGCAACGACGCCGCCACCGGTGGCCTCGTGCTGGGCTCGTCGGGCACCGCTGCGGTGCCTCCGGTGAACGCCATCGTCGTCCCCGGTCCGGCTCTCCATCAAGGGCTGGCTCTCACGAGGCGAGCGCCACCGTCACCGCCTTCGCCCGCCCCGCACTGCCGTGCCGTCACCCCTCCTCACCATCAGGACTCTCTATTTCCCCGAACCCGCAGTTCCGTGCTATTTCCCTCGGCGCGGGAATCCAGTCCAGCGCTATGCTCGCCCTCTCCGCCGAGGGCGTTCTCCCGAAGGTCGACTACGCAATCTTCGCCGATACCGGATGGGAGCCCCGTGCTGTATACACTCATCTTGACCGACTCGTTAAAGAGGTCGCTGAACCTGCCGGAATACCCGTGCTGCGAGTCAGCTCCGGAAATATTCGCAACGACGCACTCGACGCTGATCACCGATTCGCGTCCATGCCGCTCTACATCCTGAACAAGGACGGAAAGCAAGGCATGACCCGGCGCCAATGCACCGGCGAATATAAGATAAGGCCGATAAAGAAAAAGGTCCGAGAACTCCTCGGATACCCGTACCCGCAGCGCGTTCCCAAGGGTGTCTTCGTCGAGCAGTGGGTCGGGATTTCGACGGATGAGTTCCACCGTGCCAAGGATGCCGACGTCCGCTACATGCGCAACGTTCACCCCCTCATCGACATGGGCTGGTCACGCGGCGACTGCGTCCGGTACTTGACATCGATCGGCCTCGCCGACACTCCAAAATCGTCGTGTCTCGGCTGCCCCTTCCACGGCAATGCGCAGTGGCGCAACATTCGCGACACGAGCCCCGACGAGTGGCAGGACGTCGTGGAATTCGACGCCGCTATCCGCAAGGGCAACGCCCGTGCGAACGCCACGGGCAACGCCTTGCTCGGCCAGGCGTTCCTCCACCGCTCGCGCGTGCCGCTTGGCCAGGCGCCCATCGACCACGTCACCGCGGCCGAACGCGCCACCTTGCAGCCCGAACTGGGTGACGCGGAGGAGTTGGAGAACGGCGTCGTGGACGGCTGCTCCCCTTGGGCGTGCCGGGGAGATGCGGACGGGCCGACGCAGGACGATTACGGGCTGGCCACTTGATTTTGGACCTTTTTGCAGGTCCGGGGGGTTGGAGCTGGGCGCTGACGGTGTTGGGTGTGCGGGACGTCGGCCTGGAATGGGACGAGTGGGCCTGCAAAACGCGGGTGGCCGCCGGGCAGTGGACGGTGCGGGCCGACGTGGCCGGGTATCCGACGTGGCCGTGGGTCGGCCGGACCCGTGGGTTGTTGGCGTCGCCTCCGTGTCAGGCGTGGAGTATGGCCGGCAAACGCCTCGGCCTGCTGGACCAGCCCCTCGTGCACGAGGCCGTGGAGCATCTTGCCGCCGGCCGCGATATCCGCGAACGGTTGCTGTCCGCCTGCCGGGACCAACGCTCCCTGCTGGCCGCCGAGCCCATGCGCTACCTCCACGCCCTGAACACCGTAGGCGAGCCGGAGTGGATCGCCATGGAAGAGGTCCCGGACGTTCTGCCCCTGTGGAAGCAGTACGCCGCCGTGCTCCGGAGCTGGGGGTTCTCCGTGTGGTGCGGAATCCTGAATGCGGCCGACTACGGGGTGCCCCAGACCAGGAAGCGAGCGATCCTGCTCGCCTCCCGGATCCGCACCGCCCAGCCGCCTGCGCCCACGCACGCCCGTGTCGCCGAGCAGGAGAGTCTGTTTGGTCCGGGCCGGACCGGCTGGGTCAGCATGGCCCAGGCCCTGGGGTGGGGTGCCACCGATCGGCCCGTTCCCACCGTCTGCGCCGGCGGCGGACCCGGTGGCGGCCCCGAACCCTTCCCCTCCGGCTCCCGAAAGACCCTCGCCAACGCCCGTGACCGCGGCACCTGGACACCCCGACCCCCGGATATCGCCCTTCAGCCCCGCCGGGACGCCGCGGCACGCTGGGCGTGGTCCCTGCGGAGCAACAACCAGGCCAACGCCACCATCCGATCCATCGAGGAGCCCGCCGGGACGCTGTTCTTCGGGCACCGCGCGAACGAATGCACCTGGATCGCCGAAGCCCCCACCATCCACCAGCAGAACAGCGCCTCCCAGGCCGTCCCCGACCCGATCCGGATCACCGCCCGCGAGGCCGGGCTGTTGCAGACCTTCCCCGCCGACTACCCCTGGGCGGGCAACAAGGGCCAGCAGTTCTCACAGATCGGCAACGCCGTCCCCCCACTGCTCGCCGCCCACCTCCTCGCCCCGCACCTGAACATTCCGCTCAACCCCGACGACTTCACCCTGGCCGCCTAATGGCCCACACCCCCGAACCCGACCAGGACGGCCTCGACGCCGTCGCTCCGCCACACCCGGTCTTCCACGTCGAGCAAGCCCTCCTCGGCGCCTTCCTGCTCGAACCACAACGCCTCGGCGAGGCGACCGGGATCGCCCCCGACGCCTTCTCCACCGCCGCACACGCCGCCCTGTTCGCCGCGATCAGCTCCCTGCCGGCCCCCGACCAGGCAGAGCACGCCGCACACCCGCAGTGGCTCGACGCCGTCCTTGCCGTCGCTCGTGAGCAGGCGCCCGGGCTGACCGCCACCTACCTGCACAGCCTGATCCAGGTCTGCCCGTGGCCCCCGCACACACCCGCGTACGCGCGAATGATCGAGGCGGAGCACTGCAGGCGCCGTCTAGCCACTGCCGCCCAGCGCCTCATGCACAGCGCCCACGACACCTCTCTCCCCCTGCGCGTGACCGCCACCTTCGACGAGGCCGACGCCCTGGGCTGCGTGGTGGACGACATCGCCACCCGCTTCCCACCGCACGCCGGCTCCCTGCCCCGCACCCCCACGCCCCCGCAGGCCACCACCCACGACCAGGACGCGCTCGACGAAGAACGGCTGCTGCTCGCCACCGCGACCGCCCACCCCAACAGCATCAAGCAGATGCGCTGGCTGACGCCCGGCGACTTCACGCACCCCCTGCACGCCGGGCTGTGGCCGTGCCTGACCACCCTGATCCGCCGCAACACCCCGGTCGACCCCGTAACCGTCCTGTGGGAAGCACAACACCGCGGCCTTCTCAGCACCGGAGCCGAACCCCAAGAGCTGCTGGACCTCCTCGCCGGGCCGGTCGGAACCCCGGAGCACTGGGGCGAGCGCATCCTGCACCGCTCCGTGCTGGCCGCCGCCCACCACCTCGGCCGGCGCATCGAGGCACTCACCCACGACCCGGCCAACACGCCGTACCAGCTCGTCGTCGGCAGCCGCCGCGCACTCGCCGACCTGACCGCCGTGCGAACCCGTTGGCAGCACGCCACCACCGAACCCGCACCCACGACCCGACCGGCACGCACCAGGACCGCAAAAGGCACGGCCGCACCCCGGGCCGGCCCACCGCAGACCACCACCCCTCCCGCCGCCCGCATCTCCCGCTAAGCCACCCGCCCGGGCCGCCAGGCCCTCTCGCGGCCCGGCGACCGGCAGAAGAGAGCCGCCTTCATGTCGACCCTCTCCCTGGACGCGCACGTCCTCGTCGACACCCACCCCACCCACGCCAGCGCCGTGACCGCCGTCCTGACCGGCTCACAGGCCCACATCCCCCACGTGGGCCTGGAGGCCGCCAACTGGCACGTCGTCGCCCCCAACACCCTGGTCCTGGCCCGCATCGACCACGAGGAGCCCTACTGGGCCGAGCAGGCAACCCAGCAAATGGCCGCTGACGGGGTCTCCGTCGAGATCACGCCCGGCCTCCGCAAGGCCATGGACGAGGACTGGACCTGGGCCGACTACCCGATGCCCTGGTGCACCCGCGCGGAAATCCGCGAGGTCTCCGACGAAGCCCAGACGATCTACGACAACATCCGCCACGGCCGGCTCCTCATCCACGCCCACGCGAACGACGGCCACACCACCGTCGCCGTGGGCACGTACCTCGACACCGGGAAGAGCGTCTACCTCCACGGCGAGAACCACCTGCGTCAGATCGCCGACACGTTCGACTCACTCGCCCAGGCCGTGGCAGCCTTCGAGAAAGCCCACGGCGGCACCCTGCGGCCTGGCCCGGCCCCCCTGACCGACACCGAACGCGACGCCCTCCAGGCCCGCACCTCGGTCAGCACAACCGGCGTCGAGCCCACGCTCCCGCGAGCAGAACCGGAGACCGTCCCCGCATACGCCGCCGATGCCGGCGACCACGATGCCCTCCTGAAGACATTCCTTGACGCCAACCGGGACTGGCAAAAATGGAGGACCTGGTCCGATGACACGACCCACGCCATCCACGAAGACCAGACCCTGCGCATCGAGCGCATCCACGACGCCCCGGCCCACGAGACCGCCTGGACCGTGGCGGCGTACGAGACGCCGGTCTCCGACCGCATGTGGGTGCTCACCGCAACCGGGTCCACCCCCGCACCTGTTCTGCAGGAGCTGCTGGATCGCCTCGCCGACGGCTACGACTGGGATACAACCGTCGGGACTCCGGTGGACGAAAAGACGGTAACCGCCGCCACCCAGCCCCTCACCGAGGCCGACTGGAAGCACACCCTCGACGGACGCTGGATCCGCTGGGCGTCACCGGCCGCGGACGCGGGGGTCCAGTTTGATGCCTTCGCCGCCCAGCATCCGACCCAGAACCTCGCCACCTGGACCCTCTGGGCCGGCCCGAACCCTGACCGCCCCGACTGGACCCTCACCGCATCCCCGCGCACCCCCAGTGGCCTGCTGGCCGACCTCGCCGAAACCCTCGCCCATGAAACCGGAACCCGCCCGGCGCAGACCACGGTCCGCCAACACACAACGAGGCGCAGTCCCACACCGCGGACCATCCCCCTGATCCCACCGGCCGCCGCGGGACGAGCCATCCGGACACCATGAAGATCGAGTACCAATCGGGAAGACTAACGGTGGGACGCATGCCTGGCGCGGCCCCCGAACAGCTTCAACGCCTCGTCATCCCGGCAGGCGCCGACCCCGCTGCAGGGGCCGATGCTGAGGTTCTACCGGGAGCGGTGTACTTGACGCTTGGCCGCGTTGCAGATGTGGGTGTGGCCGCGGCGTGTCTGGCGGGGCCGCCTGCGGGGAGCGGGTCATGCTGGCAGGCAGCTGCCCGTGGCTTCGATGACCAGCGTGGTGCGGTGTGCCTACACCCCTTGCTCCCGCATCACGTTGGCCGATCAACCCGTCGGCCCACCTTCGTCCACGGACCGGGTCGGCCGGCATCAGCGGCTCGATCCGGTCCCACATCGCATCGGTGATCACTAGCCGGACAGGCATATCCGATCAACTGATCAACCCACCAAAGAGACACGCTCTAGGAGCGCCCAGAAGCGCGCCGATCGTCGAGGCGCCTGTATCGCCTCCTGACGGCGGTGAATTGGCTGCGGCAGCAGCACCGTGGAAGAGCCCGGGACAAGGGGGCGTCTAAGGACTTCGATACGATCGCTGCGGCTTCGGGTACGGGCAGGCACGGTTGGGACTGGCGTCGACAAGGATGGTTCGGCATGAGCGGTACACCATCGGTAGGCCCCTTCCAGCCGCTGAAGGGCGAGGACCCGGCCGTGGTGGGGGGATACCGCTTGGTAGCGGTACTGGGAGCGGGCGGCATGGGCAAGGTGTACCTGACGTACACGCCCGGCGGGCGGCCCCTCGCGCTGAAGGTCATCCGACCGGAGTTCAGCGAGGATCCCGAGTTCCGGCGCCGCTTCCAGCAGGAAGTGCTCTCCGCCCAAAGAGTCCAGGGCCTCTACACGGCGCCGGTCATCGATGCTGACGCCGACGCCCCGCAGCCCTGGCTCGCCACCGCCTACGTCCCCGGCCCGTCGCTCGCGCACGCCGTGGCGCAGCACGGTGCCCTGCCGCTGCGCACCGTGCTCCTTTTGACGGTTGGCGTTGCCGAGGCGCTGCATGCCATCCACGCGGCGGGCATCGTGCACCGCGACTTGAAGCCTGCCAATGTGCTGCTGTCCGCGGACGGGCCGCGTGTCATCGACTTCGGCATCGCCCGCGCCGCCGACAGCACTGCCCTGACCGGCACCGGAGTCACCGTGGGCACCCCGGCCTTCATGGCGCCCGAGCAGGCGTCGGCCGGCATCGTCACCCACGCCACCGACCTCTTCGCGCTCGGGCAGATCGTGGCCTTCGCGGCGATCGGGGCGTCCGCGTACGGTGACGGTCCCTCGCATGCGGTGCTGTACCGGATCGTGCACGAGGAGCCCGACCTCAGCCAACTGCCCGCCGCGCTGCGGTTGCTGGTGTCCCGGTGCCTGAGCCGTGATCCGACCGGCCGGCCGACCCCGGCCGAGGTCATCGAGCGGTGCCAGGCGCTCTCGTCCGACCCGCTGCGGCAGGGTGAGGACTGGCTGCCGCAGTCGCTGGCCGGCTCCCTGACCGAGCGCCGGCAGATGCCCGAGCCCGCCCGCACCCCGCCGCCCGCACCTGCCACGCCCACGCAATTCTCCCCGCACACCCCGCGGCCGGGCTTCGGTCCCGCCTACTCACCCACGCAGGCCGCGCCGAACCGGCCGAGCCCATCACTGCAGGCCGGACCCTATGGCCCGTCCACCGCTCCTGTTGACGGCGGCCGGCAGCCGTGGGTGCAGCCGCCTGCCGCGCACCGTCCGCCGCCGCAACGCAAGCGGCGCAACCTGGTCGTCGCCGCGGCAGCGGCTGCCGCGGTCGTGGGCCTAGCCGTCGTCTTCTCCCAACTGCCAGGCTCCAGCAACCGGGACGAAGCCAAGGACACCCACTCCAGCAGCACCCTCAGCAGTGCCACCAGCAGCCAGCAGCCCGACCCGAAGCCGGTCACCTACAACGGCATCAACATGACGGAGAACTACCTCGTCATGTTGGCCGACAGCCCGCCACGTCCTATCGAAGGGGAGGCGTTCGGCAGAAAGGGCGACCTGTACTTCCAACCCAGAAGCACCAACGTGGTGGAAAAGGACGAGGTCGGCTCGGGCAACGGCAAGCTGGTCCTGCTCAACAACGCGCAGAAGGGCTCCCTGGACCTCTGCCGCTCGGAGACCCGATACGCCGACACGATCAGCCTCGACCAGCTCAGCGACGGCTCGCAGCTGTGCGTGCTCAGCAACGCCGGACACATCGCCGTAGCCACCTACCGCGGTAGATCGTCCAAAACCGAACCGAGCCAATACATCACCCTCGACCTCACCATCTGGCGCAACGCCCAAGAACCCCACACCACGCAGTAATCGTCAGCTGAGGAACGATCACCGGGCAAGGACAATGGCTGGCCGTCTGCTCCCCTCGGTGGAACGCCTTGTACGCCCGAGGAGCCTAGGAGGCAACATGCCTTGCGTGGCACTGACACGGCCAACCGTCACCCCTCCGCTCGATGCCGAGCAGGTCGCGGTCTATAGGACGTCGGCGGGGGCGCGTGTACGAGTTCACCCAGGTCCAGCGGAGTACGGGCCACGATCGCCGATCGTCCTCGCAGAGCTTCACCCACCTCAGACGTACGGGCCTTGGGCTCACCCGCCACGACACGTACCGACCGTCCGTGATCCTTCCCTCACCCCTAAAGCAACGGCATTGGCCTTCGCCGGCCCCCAGACCCCCGCTGGCGCGGTACCGACCGGCGCGGGCAGGTAGTGATCGGTACCGCTGGGTGCGCGCCGGACGGCACCGCGGTCTGGTGGTCTGTGCGGGCGTGATCGGGCGTCAGAGCGGGGTGCAGCCGACGCTGATGTGCCAGTACGGGCCGCCGGGGGATCCGAGGTGGCGGCCGATGGTCACCAGGTCGGTGTCGGGCAGTCCGGGCGCCACGATCAGCGAGAGGCTTCCGCCGCCGTACCGGGGGTGCCGGTAGGAACGCTGTCGCCAGCCGCAAATGGCGAGGGTCTGGTGGAAGAGCCCCGGCCAGCGGCGCCGTGCCCCTTGGCGGGTCATGCCGCAGGCGGCACCGATCTGCGGGTAGCCGGCGCCCGCGTGCGCCGCGTTGGCGGCTGCTTCGCACTGGAGTCGCTGGTGGCCTGCTGGAGGTGATCCAGCACATGCAGCAGGGCCAGTGCCTGCGCCGGCTGGCCCGGTGCAGAAGACACCGGGGCTTGGAGGAGCTGACGAAGGCACCTGGTTCCGCGCGTCCAGCGAGCTCGCAACGGAATCATGGGGTTGCCTTGCTGCGTTGCGGGAGCAACAGGCCCTCGCTGGCGAACGAGGACTGGCGACGGCTACCCGTCCCGGCGGATGGATCGACGCCCCACGCGCGAACGGACCGCTT
>NZ_JAAIKO010000237.1 GCF_016107395.1 Streptomyces fildesensis | reverse complement strand
GTAAACATTGAACAGCAGAGTCCTGATATTGCTCAAGGTGTTCATGGCCATTTTACCAAGCGTCCAGAGGATATAGGTGCTGGCGATCAAGGCCATATGTTTGGTTATGCAACTGACGAGACTGCAGAATACATGCCTCTGAGCCATGTTCTTGCAACCAAGCTTGGTGCACGCCTCACTGATGTAAGGAAGAGTGGCATTTGCCCATGGCTCAGACCTGATGGCAAGACTCAGGTTACTGTTGAGTACTACAATGACAAAGGTGCTATGATTCCCGTGCGGGTTCACACTGTCCTAATCTCCACAGATCGGAAGAG
>NZ_JAAIKO010000236.1 GCF_016107395.1 Streptomyces fildesensis | reverse complement strand
TCCGTGAAGAAGCTAGCAGTAGCACCACGAACATTATTTAATCTGAAAACACAAGGCAAATTGCAGAATTAGAATTAGAAACCCCCACGAAGACGGAGAACAAGGTGGAGGGTGGATTCCTTCTGAATGTTGTAATCAGCCAGAGTCCTGCCATCCTCGAGCTGCTTTCCTGCGAATATCAGCCTCTGCTGATCAGGAGGAATCCCTTCCTTGTCTTGGATCTTTGCCTTCACGTTGTCAATGGTGTCGCTGTTCTCCACTTCCAACGTGATTGTCTTGCCGGTGAGGGTCTTGACGAAGAT
>NZ_JAAIKO010000235.1 GCF_016107395.1 Streptomyces fildesensis | reverse complement strand
TCTCTATCTTCAGCTACAGAACCACTACCACTTTCTTCTCCTGCACTACTCCTAATTCCATGCCCAAGACCACAGCCACCGATATTTGCAGTGTAAGCTTCTCCTCCTCCACTTCCCCCACCTCCTCCACCAACATATCGCTCAGGGACTCTATCCTCACCCATACCATGATATGGTCCACCTCCATAACCGGAAGAGGGAATGCGTTGCGGGAAAGTGAGCAGAATTCTAGCAGCGGAACATATTCCTGAACCTAGTAACATAAGAAATAAAACCGATGCACAAACTCGTTTGCTACCCATGGGATAACTTGAGTTTTG
>NZ_JAAIKO010000234.1 GCF_016107395.1 Streptomyces fildesensis | reverse complement strand
GGCTGTCGGGGTCGTTCTGGTCGCCGAGGAGTTCGTTCTGCCACAGGGTGTAGTCCGCGTACTGCACCGGCAGTGGAACCCAGTTCGGGACTTCTCCTTGGGTGCGGGCGGTGTAGGCGTGCGTGAGGTCGGAGGCGAGGGGTCCGAGAGACCAGCCGTCGCCGGCGATGTGGTGGACGACCAGCAGCAGGACGTGTTCTTGAGAGGAGAGCTCGTAGAGGTCGGCTCGCAGGGGGGGTTCGACGGCCAGGTCGAAGGCGTGCCGGGCTGCTTGTTCGAGTACGGTCGCCAGCTCGGCTTCCGTCGTCGGAATGACGGTCAC
>NZ_JAAIKO010000233.1 GCF_016107395.1 Streptomyces fildesensis | reverse complement strand
ACTTCGACTTGGTGACCGCGTCATTGACGTTGATGGCCGGGAAGAGCAGCGAGCCCTCCTGCATCATCTCGTACAGGCGGTGAACACCGGTGGTGGTCTCCTCCGTGACGCCGCGGATCTCCGACGCCAGCTGCGTCCATTTCTGGGAGTTCTCACCGATGGTGCGGCGGAGGAGCTGGAGGATGTGGCCGTACTCCTCGGAGTCGTCGGCGGCGGTGGCCGGGACCTCGCCGGCCTTCTCGAACTCGACGCCCTTGTGGATCAGGAGGGTGGCGTCGCCGCCGTCGTCCAGGATCATGTTCGGGCCGCCGGTGGGGGTGTTCG
>NZ_JAAIKO010000232.1 GCF_016107395.1 Streptomyces fildesensis | reverse complement strand
CCCAAGATGAGGAGTTGCAGGTGCCATCCATGGCTGCTTTATTTTCACAGACCTCAAAGCCACAACAACAACAACGAGAACAATTAACAGTGACTCAACTCAGGGAGATAACACTTCCATTTTTGTCTTCTTCTTCTGCCTTTTATTTATATAGTCCATAGATACTTAGATTTGCTATTTGAGGCACTGTTCCCAATTCTCTTCGATCAACAATTGCACGGATTGCATTTGCAGTTACTTCCGCAACCGCAGCCATTTCCGCACTTACAGCCTCCCTCTCCTTCGAAGCTCATCTCCGATCCCTCAGAGTACATCTTCGCCGGCGC
>NZ_JAAIKO010000231.1 GCF_016107395.1 Streptomyces fildesensis | reverse complement strand
CGAAGGAGGCGGCGTACCAGATCATTAACGACGAACTGATGCTTGATGGGAATCCAAGGCTGAACCTGGCTTCCTTTGTAACCACTTGGATGGAACCTGAATGTGATAAGCTTATGATGGCTGCCATTAACAAGAACTATGTGGACATGGATGAATACCCCGTTACCACTGAGCTTCAGAACCGATGTGTGAACATCATAGCCCATCTATTCAATGCTCCACTGGGAGATTCAGAGGCTGCCGTTGGAGTTGGGACGGTTGGGTCCTCCGAGGCCATTATGCTGGCAGGGCTTGCTTTCAAGAGGAAGTGGCAGAACAAGAGAAAGGC
>NZ_JAAIKO010000230.1 GCF_016107395.1 Streptomyces fildesensis | reverse complement strand
ACCCTCGCCCACCACCCCCTCTTCCAAATCATGCTCGCCCTCCAAAACGCACCCGTGAGTGCGTTGGAGCTTCCCGGAGTGCGTGCCGGTGTCGAGCTGGGTAGGACGGGGACGGCAAAGTTCGACTTGTTCTTCAGTCTTGCCGAGCAACGCGGTCCCAACGGCGAGCCTCAGGGCATCGACGGTGCCGTCGAGTACTCGAGCGATATCTACGACGCACCTACGGTCCATGCCCTGTTCGACCGCTGGATCCAGCTCCTCGACGCTGCGACCATCCACCCCGATCAGCCGCTCAGCACCATCGACGTTCTCACCCCTGCCGAACGCCAC
>NZ_JAAIKO010000229.1 GCF_016107395.1 Streptomyces fildesensis | reverse complement strand
GTCCAAGCAATGGGTTTCTCCACTGCAGGTTCTTCTGTCAATTTGTTCTTTGCTTACCGACCCAAACCCAGATGATCCATTAGTTCCTGAGATTGCTCACATGTACAAAACAGACAGAATGAAGTATATTTCCACGGCTAGATCATGGACCAACAAGTATGCAATGGGCTAGATCCTTTGGGGTTTATGTACTGTGTATTGAAGGTGATCATATGTTGCTGGGCCAGAGGCCAGTGAATAAAAAAGATGCCCCTTTTTTATGTTTCTTCTGTACATCTAAAGTTTTATCAGCGTTGTGTTGCTTTGTTGTGAAAGACATGCACAAATGCAC
>NZ_JAAIKO010000228.1 GCF_016107395.1 Streptomyces fildesensis | reverse complement strand
CCTTGGTGACCAGCGTCGTCACACCCGCGCTGTCACGCACCACGGCGGAGACCATACGCCGGTCGTGATCGAACGGCAGCAACCCGAGCCGAGTACTGCCCGCCAGGGTCCCGCGGAGGCTCTGCGACGCGGCCGACTCCCACAGGGCCTCGTCCAGGGGATTGCCTCCCACCGCCGGACCGTCCGCACCGCCGCTCTCCGTGCACAGCAGGCCCCAGCGCAGCAGCGCGTCCGCCGTGGAACCGTCGGCGGGCAGCGCTCGCATGAAGTCGATGCGGCCGGCGGTCAGCGTGCCCGTCTTGTCGGTGAACAGCACATCGACGTCCCCGAGGTCCTC
>NZ_JAAIKO010000022.1 GCF_016107395.1 Streptomyces fildesensis | reverse complement strand
TGCAGGATCGGTGCCAGAGGCAGCCGATAACGTGACCTCCCGGGCAGTCCGATGCCGGACCTTCTGCGGGGCATCGCAGGCGCCCCGATCTCAGAGGGCATTTGATCTAGGCAGATTGCCGTTTATGTCCTAGTAGGTACCTCGCCAGGTTGGTGTGGTCTCGTCCGTTATGCGCTTGGCGAGGTTGTCGATCGAGGCGATGTGGATCATGGCTTCTGAGCTGGAGGTGAGGGTCTCGTAGTCGCGGGCGAGACGTCGGTGCATCATGATCCAACCCAAACTTCGTTCAACCACCCAGCGCCTTTTGACGACGTGGAAACCTCGAACTCCGGATTTTCTGTTGACGACTTCGACGTCGATTCCAAGGTTGGCGCCGTGTTCGACGACGGCGTTCTTGAAGCCGGTGTCGACCCAGCTCTTGGAGATGGTCGGGTATGTCTTCTTGGCCTGATCGAGCAGGCGTAATCCCACGGCGTTTTCCGACAGGCTGGCGGCGGTGACGGTCACGGCGAGGATCAGTCCGATCGTGTCGGTGAGGATGCCTCGCTTCCGGCCGACGATTTTCTTCGCGGCGTCCATTCCCTGGCTGGTCAGGGGCACGTTGTGGGAGGTCTTCACGCTTTGGGTGTCGATCACGGAGGCGGTCGGCTCGGGCTTGCTCCCCTCCTTCACGCGGGCCAGGCCGGTGAGGTCGTAGTTGAGCTGGGCGAGGATTCCCTCGTCGCGCCAGGCGGCGTAGTAGGAGTAGACGGTGCCGTGGTTCGGGAAGTCGTGCGGGAGGTATTTCCAGGGGATTCCCGTTCGATTGACGTAGAGGATCGCATTGAAGACGTCACGCAGTTCGACTTTGGCCGGCTGTCCGGTGGGCCTCCGGTCGAGCCTGGCTTTTCTCCAGGCCGTCAACGTCGGCCCGATCAAGGCCCATCGGGCTTCGGACAGGTCGCTGGGGTACGGCTTGCGCTCGCTCACGGCGTAGCGTGATCATGTGCGACGCGGAGAGCTTAGTTCCGCTGGTGATCAGGCGATTCTGTGGCATCTTCAAACCAGACGGACTTCCGGGCACGGAAGCGAGCGATACGGGCGCCCTACCTCCACGGCTCGGGCGAGGCTGTTCATCTCTTACAGGTATGAACAGCGTCAAACCATGACACACGCAAAAGACTTACATCGGAATAACCCTCTGTAAACGCCCACTGAGGTCGTCGAACCTTGCTGCACCGCTGGCGTGCACCGGCGTGTGACTGTCTTGGCCCTCGGGCCGTCGCCTGTTGGCTCGCTACGACGGTCACCAACCGCGGACGGCGACCGCAGCCGAGGCGAGTGTTCCCCCAATGCCGCAACAAATGGCGCTGGGTTCCCAGAGGTCGCAATGCCAGGGCCTGCCAATCGACGTACCACCGTCGGCGCCATGGCCTGAAATCATACGGCTCACCCGACACCGTGGCCGGTCCTTGTGCCAGGTCTCGACCTCAGACAGCCACACCCTGCCCGGTGTAGGACAAGTATCTCGACCTTCGCGTCCCGGCGCGGCTCTCCGCTGCTCAATCGCCGTCGGCATCAGATTGCGGACGGGTCCTGTATTCATCCGCCCGGTTGCAAATACCAGCCCTTTTCGATAAGGCTGCTAAGGGGTTTCTGGTAGAGCTTTCGACGATTCGCGTGACTTCGTAGGCCCGCGGTATGTGAAATCGGGGCAGGGGGCTGAGAGATTCGCCCACGGCAGACAAGAAACAACTCCAAAGGACTGGAACCTCCCGCCAGTGGCATGTCAACATCCAACGTACCGAAAATACAAGGGCAGCCAGGCGGGCTCCTACGGCGGGACCCAGATGTCCCACCGGGCTTACCGCGCGGGCGTGCTCCCTGCTCAAGGAAGCACCACTGTCGGACCCCATCCTTCGATCCGCTCGTTTCACCTCCCCCATCCTCTTCGCGCTCGGCGTGCTGAATGCCTGGAGCGGCCCGAAGGTGGGGGACTACGGCGCCGTGTCCACCGCGCTGTGCCTGTGCGTCTGCGCGGCCGGCTTGCTCGGGGAAGATCTCCTACAACGCGAGTATCGCCGTGACCGAGCAGCGCTGGCGCACATCGCTGTCCATCCCGGAACTTCAACTCCGCATGTGGCCGACGCTGTTGGTGCTCCTGTGCGCGTGGTGGAGCGAAATCTTGACCGCCTCATTCACGACGGGTTTCTGGTGCTCGTCACGGACGGCGTGACTCCGGCCTTGCGTTCGTACCGGCTGGCTTCCTGACCCAGGAGTCCGAAGGGCGTCAGAACCCGGGGATGTGGCGCGCAACATAGCCGACGATCGCCGGTTAGCCAAACCGGCGTTCCCGCAGACCATTGGAGATATTCGGGGCTGCCCACCGCCCCCTGCCGTTCCGTACCTCACAGAAAACCACCGATGCCTGCGCGATCGTTGCCCACGACATTTGCTGCCCCCACTCCCCAGGCCGCAGCACACGCGGCCTTCCTGAGCGTGAAGGAGGCCGCGGAGTATCTCGGCCTCTCACCGCACACCCTCTATGTCTGGCGTCATCGGCGGCAGGGACCGCCGAGCTTCCGCATGGGGCCGCGAGGCCGCGTCATGTATCGGCGGGAGTCCCTCAACGCCTGGATCTGCGAACAGGAGCAGGCGGACTCCCGCTCCAACACATCCCTGAACCCCCTGATCGCTGCTCCGCAGCATCGGTTCAGTCACACCTGCAATGCCTGACGCGCGCACATCGTAGAGCGCCGCTTCCACCCGCCTCAACAAGGAGACTCTCCTGGCCGGCTATGTAGAGGACCGTTGGATCAAGAAGAAGAAGGACCCGATAAGCGGTAGAAGGGAAAGAACCGCTCGCTACGGCAAGGGCAAGCGATACAAGGTCGCTGGCATTGCTGGGATCCGGGATAGATCCTTCGACACCCTGGAGGACGCCAAGGCGTGGCTCCGCCGGTCAGCTACCGATGAGGAACGCGGGGAGTTCGTGGACCCGCGCGACGGATCCATCACCCTGGTCGACTACATCGCAATGCACTGGGCACCGGGCAGAGGAGGAGCCCCGAAGACCCAGCAGAACCAAGAGCGGAGAGCGCGGCTTCACATCGTCCCGCATCTCGGCCAGCTACCGCTGAAAAACATCACGGCGACAGAGCTGCGCGCCTACATCGCAAAGTTGGAGGCCACCGTCGCCTCAGTCGACTACCGACGTGGCATCTTGTCCGAGCTGTCCAGTGTTCTGGAGGCGGCCGTCGATGACAAGCGGCTTGCTAGAAACCCCATGCATGCGAAGTCTGTGCGGTGGCCCAAGGCGCCGAGGGAGCGACGCGAGGTTTGGTCGCTGGAGACGGCGCGCCGCGTTCGGGACGGGATTAGCCAGCGAAACAGGATATCCGTCGTACTCGGTTTGGGGTGCGGACTACGTCAGGGTGAGGTATTCGGGTTGAGCCCGGAGGACATTGATTACGCGCGAGGTGTAGTTCATGTCCGCCGCCAAGTCCAGGCGATCAACGGGAAGTTGTACTTCGCCCTGCCAAAGGGTAAGAAGACGCGCACCGTCGACCTGCCCTCCTCGGTGGCCGAGGAACTGAGGGTTCACGTTGCGTCGTTCCCGCCGGCGGAGGTGGAGCTTCCGTGGGAGAAGCCGGGGGCGGACCGAACCATGAGGAAGTTCTCCCTTCTGCTCACCACGCGATTCGGCAACGCCGTGGCGGTGAACACCTGGAACACCTACAGCTGGAAGCCCGCGCTGGCCAGGGCCGGAATCATTCCTCCGCGGCCCCAGGGCGCGAAGCCGTGGCAGTGGGAGGCGGCGCCGAAGGACGGCTTCCATGTGCTACGTCACACGTACGCCTCGATCATGTTGGAAGCAGGAGAGTCCGTCGTGACGTTGGCACGGTGGCTCGGGCACTCCTCGCCAGCTGTCACGCTTGGTTACTATGCTCACTTCATGCCAGAGGCCGGGAGCAAGGGGCGCACAGCGATCGACGAACTGCTTGAGGGGCGGGGGAGCGGCCTGGCAGCCGAAACTCCCCAGATTCTCCCCAAGGCTGATTGCGGAGAAAACCCCCAGGTATGAGCGGTGAGAGCTTGGCATGGATTGTAAGGCAAACGAGTCTGGCGGCCTGGGAATATGCTGAATGAGGTAACGGGAATCCGTTATGTGACCCCCCTGCGCGAGGGCGGCTCGGTGCCGGGGGTGGTCGAGGCCGACGACCTCGGCACGTACGTCGTGAAGTTCACCGGCGCCGCGCAGGGCCGCAAGGCGCTGGTCGCCGAGATCGTGGCGGGCGAGCTGGCCCGCCGGCTGGGACTGCGCGTCCCCGAACTCGTCCGGTTCCAGTTCGACCCGGTGATCGGGCTCGGCGAGCCCGACGCCGAGATCCAGGATCTGCTCAAGTCCAGCGGTGGCCTCAATCTGGGGATGGACTTCCTGCCGGGCTCGCTCGGGTTCGATCCGCTGGTCTTCGAGATCGAGCCGGCCGAAGCCGGCCGCATCGTCTGGTTCGACGCCCTGATCGGCAATGTGGACCGGTCCTGGCGCAACCCCAATCTGCTGATCTGGCACAAGGACCTCTGGCTCATCGACCACGGCGCCTCACTGATCTGGCACCACAACTGGAAGACGGCCGAGCAGGCGTCGGCGAAGCCCTTCGACGCCGCCGACCACGCGCTGTCCCGGTTCTCGCCCGACCCGGCCGCCGCCGCGGCCGAGCTCGCGCCCAAGGTCACCGAGGAGCTGCTGCGCGAGGTCACCGCGCTGGTGCCCGACGAGTGGCTGGACGGGGAGCCCGGTTTCGACGGTCCCGACGAGGTGCGCAGGGCGTACGAGCGGGTGCTGCTCGCCCGCGCGGGTTCCGTGCACGAGCGGATCGTCCTCGTGGCGGGGCAGAAGCCGAAGCAGGACGCGCCGGACTGGCTGCGCACCTGGGTGGACGGGAAGGCCGCGAAGTGAGCGGGTACCGGGGCAGTGGCCGGGATGTGTTCGAGTACGCGCTGGTGCGCGTCGTCCCGCGGATCGAGCGCGGCGAGATGATCAACGCGGGGGTGCTGGTCTACTGCCGCGCGCGGTCGTTCGTCGGCGCGCGGATCCATCTGGACGAGGCGCGGCTGCGCTGTCTGGACGAGCGGGTGGACGTCGAGGGGGTGCGCGCCGCGCTGCGCGGGTACGAGGGTGTGTGCGAGGGCGGGGAACGGGCCGGGCAGGCGGCCGGCGACGACCCGGGACGGCGTTTCCGCTGGCTCACGGCGCCGCGCAGCACGGTGGTGCAGCCGGGTCCGATCCACACCGGGCTGACCGCGGATCCGGAGGCCGAGGTGGACCGGCTGCTCGGTCTCCTGGTGCGCTGAAACACACTCGCGAGGGGTTCCGTTGACAGCGGGTCACAGGGCTCCTACGGTTTCGACAACTAACCTACTAAGCGGTTGCTCATGTGCGGAGTCCGTGCGGGATTCCGCGCGGCGCCGTATCTGAGGGCAAGGAGACTGCATGTCCACGACCGAGCAGCGCGTCGCGATCGTGACCGGGGCCGCGCGCGGCATCGGCGCCGCCACCGCCAAGCGGCTGGCGGCCGAGGGCCGCGCCGTCGCCGTACTCGACCTCGACGAGGGTGCCTGCAAGGAGACCGTCGAGCAGATCACGGCGGACGGCGGCAGGGCGCTCGCGGTCGGCTGTGACGTATCGGACGAGGCGCAGGTCGAGGCGGCGGTGGCCCGGGTCGCGGAGGAGCTGGGCGCGCCGACCATCCTGGTGAACAACGCGGGTGTGCTCCGCGACAACCTGCTGTTCAAGATGAGCGCGACCGACTGGGACACCGTCATGAACGTGCACCTCCGGGGTGCCTTCCTGATGTCCCGCGCGGTGCAGAAGCACATGGTGGCGGCCAATTTCGGCCGGATCGTCAACCTGTCGTCGAGCTCCGCGCTCGGCAACCGCGGCCAGGTCAACTACTCGGCCGCCAAGGCGGGTCTGCAGGGCTTCACCAAGACGCTGGCCTTCGAGCTCGGCAAGTTCGGCGTCACCGCCAACGCCGTGGCGCCCGGCTTCATCGTCACCGACATGACCGCCGCCACGGCCGCCCGGATCGGTATGGGCTTCGAGGAGTTCCAGGCCGCCGCCGCGACCCAGATCCCCGTCCAGCGGGTCGGCAACCCGGACGACATCGCCAACGCGATCGCCTTCTTCACCGGTGAGCAGGCCGGCTTCGTCTCCGGCCAGGTCCTGTACGTGGCCGGCGGCCCGCTCAACTGACGCGCATCGGAGATCTGAGCACCATGACACGTGAGATTCCCACCGACAGCGGCAAGGTCGCGCTCGTCACCGGCGCCAGCCGCGGTATCGGCTACGGCATCGCCGAGGCCCTGGTGGCCCGTGGCGACCGCGTCTGCATCACCGGCCGGAACGAGGACGCGCTCAAGGAGGCCGTCGAGAAGCTCGGCGCCGACCGGGTGATCGGCGTGGCCGGCAAGGCGCACGACGAGGCTCACCAGGCCGTCGCCGTCGAACGCACCATGGAGGCGTTCGGCCGCGTCGACTTCCTGGCGAACAACGCGGGCACCAACCCGGTCTTCGGCCCGATCGCCGAACTCGACCTGAACGTCGCGCGCAAGGTCTTCGAGACCAATGTGATCTCGGCGCTCGGCTTCGCGCAGCAGACCTGGAAGGCCTGGCAGAAGGAGAACGGCGGGGCGATCGTCAACATCGCCTCGGTCGCCGGTCTCGCCCCGTCGCCCTTCATCGGCGCCTACGGCATCAGCAAGGCCGCCATGGTCAACCTGACGATCCAGCTCGCCGCCGAAATGGCGCCGGGCGTGCGGGTGAACGCCATCGCCCCGGCGGTGGTCAAGACGAAGTTCGCCGCGGCGCTGTACGAGGGCCGCGAGGAGGAGGCCGCCGCGGGCTACCCGCTCAAGCGGCTGGGCGTCCCGGAGGACATCGGCGGCGCCGCCGCCTTCCTGCTCTCCGAGCAGGCCGGGTGGATCACCGGCCAGACCCTCGTCGTCGACGGCGGGTTGTTCCTGCACGCGGGCGTCGCCTGAGTCCGCTGTCCGGGCCGGGTCCGGGCTTCGGCCCGGGCCCGGCTCAGCTGTTTCCCCGTGTGCCGCCGGGCGTCGCGTACGCACCCGCGGAGCGCGTTGTCAGTGCCTCCCGGTACGTTCTGAGTACCAGCAACGGATCGTGTACCGGAGGTTCCTGACGTGCCCAGCATGCTGCCCGACTCCTGGCAGGACGTCCTCGGCGAGGAGTTGGACAAGCCGTACTTCCAGCAGCTCACCGAGTTCGTGGAGACCGAGCGGGCCACGCACAAGATCTTCCCGCCCCGGGACGAGGTCTTCGCGGCTCTGGAGGCCACGCCTTTCGACCGGGTGAAGGTGCTGATCCTCGGCCAGGACCCGTACCACGGTGAGGGACAGGGGCACGGGCTGTGCTTCTCGGTGCGCCCTGGCGTCAGGACCCCGCCGTCGCTGCGCAACATCTTCAAGGAGATGAAGGAGGAGCTCGGCCACCCGGTGCCGGACAACGGCTACTTGATGCCGTGGGCCGAGCAGGGCGTCCTGCTGCTCAACGCGGTGCTGACGGTGCGGGAGGGCGAGGCGAACTCGCACAAGAGCAAGGGCTGGGAGAAGGTCACTGACGCGGTGATCAAGGCCGTCTCCGACCGCTCGGACCCGGCGGTGTTCGTGCTGTGGGGGAACTACGCCAAGAAGAAGCTCCCGCTGATCGACACGGAGCGGCACACGGTGATCCAGGGCGCGCACCCCTCACCGCTGTCCGCGAAGCTCTTCCTCGGCAGCCGCCCCTTCACGCAGATCGACGACGCGGTCAAGGCCCAGGGCCACGACCCGATCGACTGGCGGGTGCCCGACCTCGGTGTCCGCGCCTGACCGGGTTTTCCGGACCCTGCGGCTAGCGTCAGCAGGATCAGCGGGAACGGGACGCCCGCGGGGCGCAGGAGGCGGCAGTGACGGATCAGGAACAGAGCTGGGGTGTCGGCCAGGACACGGTCATGACGCGGATCGGCCAGGTCATGATGCTGCTGCACGGCGGCGACCGTGAAGAGGCCAGGACCCGGTTCGGCCGTCTGTGGGAGGAGATCGGCGAGGACGGCGATCCCCTCCACCGCTGCACGCTGGCGCACTTCATGGCCGACACCCAGGACGATCCCGAGGACGAACTGGAGTGGGACCTCAGAGCCCTGCGGGCGGCCGACGGTCTCTCCGACGAACGCACCGGCCGGCACCACGAGTCGCTCGCCGTGCGGGGCTTCTATCCGTCACTGCACCTGAACCTCGCCGCCGACTACCTGAAGGTCGGCGAGCGGGAGCTGGCGCGCAACCACCTCGTCCGGGCGAGGAGCGCTGCGGGCGCGCTCGGTGACGACGACTACGGCGACGGCCTGCGGGCCGCGATCGGGCGGATGGAGCTGAGGCTGGACGGCTCCGGTCACCGTCCGTAGGACTCGTGGCAGATCCGCGCCGCGTCGCTGTCCTTGGCCCAGCCGCCGTAGGTCTCGCCCAGCGCGCAGACCCCCGCCCCGCCGGGCAGTGACGCCGCCGGGCGGGGGTGCGGAGCGGCCTTGGCGGCGGGCACCGGATCCCGTTCGGCGGGCTCCACCGGGGTCCGCGCCCGGTGATGGCGCCGCACGTGCCGCGGCGGTGCTGGGGCCGCGGCGGAGGTCCGCGGACCGGGCTCCGGTTCCACCGGAACGGTCGCGAGCGACTGCTGGTCGGGCTGCCGGACGACCGTCCGGTCCTGGGGGAGCGGGAGGACGGGCAGCGCCGGCGCCGACGAGGGGCCGGGGGCGGGCTGCGAGGGCACCGTCGTACACCCGGTGACGGCCGAGGCCGCCGCAATGAGCACTACTGCTGCTAAATGACGCATTCGGACAACTCTGCCGGTCGGCGGCACCGTTGGGTATTCCCCGCAGGAGTGACGCGGAGTGACACCGCCGGAGGACGGCTCCGGCAGGCCCCGTATGCTGCCAGAACACATCAGACCTGTTGCCACGGTGACGCGGGCGGAGACGCGCGCGGCAGCGGCGGCGGGCGCGGTCGAAGCGGTAGCGGCAGAACGGGAGAGGCACATGGGATCCGGCAACGCCCCCCTGAAAATCGGGGTGATCGGCCTCGGTGACATCGCCCAGAAGGCATATCTGCCGGTGCTCGCCGCCCAGCCGGGGATCGAAGTGCATCTGCACACCCGTACCCCCGCCACCCTGGACCGGGTCGGTGACGCCCTGCGGCTGCCGCACCGGCACACCAGCCTGGAGGCGCTGATCGGGCAGGGGCTCGACGCCGCCTTCGTGCACGCGCCCACCGACCGGCACGTCGAGATCACCGAGGCACTGATCGAAGCCGGCGTCCCGGCCTACGTCGACAAGCCGTTCGCGCCCGACCTCGACGGGGCGCGGCACCTGGTGAACCTCGCCGAGCAGCGCCGGGTCAGCCTGATGGCAGGCTTCAACCGCCGCTACGCGCCGGGCTACACCCAGTGCGCGGACCACCCGCGCGATCTGATCCTGATGCAGAAGAACCGGGTCGGGCTCGCCGAGGAGCCCCGCTCCGTGGTGTTCGACGACTTCATCCATGTCGTCGACACGCTGCGCTATCTCGCGCCCGGGCCCATCGAGCACACCGATGTCCGCGCCAAGGTCCGCGACGGTCTGCTGCACCATGTCGTCCTGCAGCTGTCCGGTGACGGGTTCACCGCCATCGGCACGATGAACCGGATGAGCGGCTCCACCGAGGAGATCCTCGAGGTGAGCGGCGACGACACCAAGCGCCAGGTCGTCAACCTCGCCGACGTCATCGACCACAAGGGCCAGCCGACCCTGCGCCGCCGCGGCGACTGGGTTCCGGTCGCCCGCCAGCGCGGCATCGAGCAGATCATCCTGGTCTTCCTGGACGCGGTGCGCAGCGGCAAGCTGCTCGATGCCCAGGACGCGCTGCGCACCCATGAGCTGTGCGAGCGGATCGTCACCGCGATTCGCGAGCAGTCCGCCTGACCCGCAGCGAGACCTCGTACCCCGCGGCCAGCAGGACGACCAGCAGCGCGAGGTGCGGCACCCAGTCGCCGAACCGGACGTACGGGCTGCGGCCCTCCGACAGCGGCACCTGGTAGACCGCCGCCGTGCTCGCGCTGGTGCCCAGCCACGAGCCCACCTGGCGCCCCTGACCGTCGTAGACCGCGCTCACCCCGGTCAGGGTGGCGTGCACCATCGGACGCCAGGTCTCCGCGGCCCGCAGCGCGGCGAGCGAGGCGTGCTGGGGCGGCGCCCAACTGCCCTGGAACGACGAGGTGGACGACTGCGCCACCAGCAGCTGCGCCCCGTCGTCGGCCAGCTTCCGGCTCATGTCGGGGAAGGCGGACTCGAAGCACACCAGCGGCCCGAAGCGCAGGTTCCCCGCGGTCATGACCACCTGGCGGTCGCCGCGCCTGCGGTCCTCGCCGGCCGCCTTGCCGACCGACGTGGCCCAGCCCAGCACCGAGCGGAACGGGATGTACTCGCCGAACGGCACCAGACGCATCTTGTCGTAGCTCGGGCCGGTGATGCCGTCCGCTCCCACCAGCACCGACGTCTTGGAGATCCCGCGCCCGTCCGCCCGCTGGGCGTCCACGTTCACCAGGACGTCCGCGTCGGCCTCCCGGGCGAGCGCGGCGAGCCGGTCGGCGAGGTCCGGCCGGGACGACAGGTCGAAGCCGACGCTGCTCTCGCCCCACACCACCAGGTCCACCCGCTGCCCGGCCAGTGTGCGGGTCAGCTGCTCCTCGCGGTCGAACCGGGCCTCCGCCCCCTCGATCACGCCCGGCTGCACCACCGCGATCCGTACCGTCCTGGTCCGGTCGGGCACCGGCGCGCCCAGCCACACGGCGGTCGTGCCGACCGCCACCGCGGCCAGCGCGGCGCCGGCCGGGGCGCGGACGGAGGGCGCCGCGATGAGCGCCGCCACCGCCGTGTTCACCGTCACGACCAGCGCGCTGATCAGCCAGACCCCGCCGACCGACGCCAGCCGCAGCGCGGGGGCGACCTGCCACTGGCTGGCCCCCAGCAGCCCCCACGGTCCGCCCAGGTACTGCCAGGAGCGCACCAGCTCGACCATCAGCCATCCGCACGGCGCCAGCACCAGGGCGGCGGCCACCCGCCGCGGTCCGGGATGCCCGCTCAGCGTCCGCCGCAGCAGCCAGCCCCACGGCGCCCACAGGGTCCCCAGCAGCAGGGCCAGCACGACGATGAAGACGTTGAGGCTCGGGAACAGCCAGTGGTGCACGGCCAGCATGAAGCCGGCCCCGCCCAGCCAGCCGTCGAGCGCGGCGCGGCGGCCCGTCGGCGCGGAGCGCGCGAGCAGGATCCACGGCACCAGCGCCACGTAGGCCAGCCACCACAGCGACATCGCGGGGAAGGCCAGCGCCGGCAGCGCGCCCGCAGCGGCCGCGGCGAGGCCGCGCGTCCAGGGCGAGGTGAGGCGGGATACCTGCCGGTCGGCTGTCACCGTCATACCCGCTCCCTAGTGGGTGTTTCGCCTCAGTGTCGGGGGTGCGGACGCCTCGTGCACAGAGGGCGACATTCCGGGTGACCCGGCGTGTCCCCGAATCGTCCGGCCCGCACGGTGCGACTGCCCGGTGCGGCTCAGGGCATGCGGTTCCAGGACACGAGGACCGGACGGCCGTGCTCGGTGCCGATCCGGCTGACGGTCCCGGTGGCCAGCTGGAACAGGGCGCCGTCCGCCGGCGGGAGTCCCAGCCGGCGGGCGGTCAGCACCCGCAGGAAGTGGGCGTGGGCCACCAGGACGATGTCCCCGTCGTCCCCGAGGTCGCGGAACGCGGCGTCCACCCGGGCGAGGACCCGGTCGGCGCGCGCGCCGACCTCCGCCGGCAGCTCACCGGGGTGTCCCGGGATACCGGGGGGTACACCGTCGGTCCACAGGTCCCAGTCCGGCCGCGTCCGGTGGATCTCGTTCGTGGTGATGCCCTCGTAGCCGCCGTAGTCCCACTCGTGCATATCGGGATCCACGGTGGTGTGCCCGAGGCCCGCCAGCTCGGCCGTGTGCACCGCGCGTCCGAACGGGCTGGTCAGGACGAGCGCGATGCGGAATTCCGCCAGCAGGGGTGCCAGACCGCGGGCCTGCTCCTCGCCCCGGGGAGTGAGCGGGAGGTCGGTGTAGCTGGTGTGCTGCCCCGACGCGCTCCACTCGGTCTCGCCGTGCCGGACCACGATCAGTTCACCCATGGCGGGTCCCTCTTCTCTTTCGTGCTCAACCCCCGCGACGCTACGCCCAGTGGCCGCGCGCGACCGCGCACCCCCCTCCGCGGCCGTGTCAGCTTCCGGCGGGGGCGAGCTCGGCCGCCGGTTCCGCGGCGTCGGCGCTCTCCGGCTGCCCGTACCAGGCGACGGCCACCGCGCCCGTCACGGCCAGGACGAAGCCGGCGATCGCCACCCAGCCGAAGCCGTCGCGGGAGGTGTCACCGAGCCAGAGGACCCCGAGGATGCCCGGGACCACGGTCTCGCCGACCACCAGGGCGGCCGTGGCGCCGTTGATCGAACCGATCTGCAGGGCCACCGTGTGCAGGTACATGCCGCCGATGCCGGCGACCAGGATCGCGTACAGGGCGGGGTCCGCCAGCAGCGTCGGGAGGTCGAACGGGTCCACGCCGTCCAGCACTCGCACGCCGACGCCCAGGGCGCCGAAGCCCAGCCCGGACAGCAGACCGGCCAGGATCGCGCCGCGTGCGCCGAGGCGTCGCACCAGCAGGCTGCCGGCCCCGATGATCGTCACGGCGGCGACGAGCAGCCACCAGTGGGTGGCGCGTGCGGTGTGACCGCTGCCCTCGGGACCCGCCGCCGTGGCCAGCAGCACCAGGGCGGAGCAGACGACGCCGATGGAGATCCACTCGGGCCTGCTCAGCCGGATGCCGAGCATCCTGATGCTCAGCACCGCGGTGATCACCAGGTTGGCGCTGATCACCGTCTGGGAGAGGAACAGCGGCAGCAGCCGGGCGGCCAGCGCCCCGAGCCCGAAGCCGATGAAGTCCAGCACCGTGCCGAGCATGAATTCCCAGGTCACGGCGGCTTTGGCGGTGGAGGAGAGGCTCGGGCCGCCGTGCTCGGTGGTGCCGGTGGTGGAGGCGGCGGCCGCTTCGCGTCGGGCCGACTTACGTGATCCCACGGCCTGTAGGACCGACCCCGTGCCGTAGCAGGCCGATGCCGCGACGGCTGTCAGAAGGCCGATGTACACCAAGAGCTCCGTTCCCGTACCACTGTGTCCTGCCGCGGAGATCGTCTCCTCCGGTCTACTGGACGCGCTGCCGGGGACGAAAGTTCCGTAAACCGGGCGCCGGGTGTCCGGAGGCCGTGCCGACACTCCGGCTCCGCGATCTTCTGCCGTCACTCGACCGGTCATATCGTATGGTCATCGGAATTGGCTGGTAGCGGCCGGGCGAGTGCGTTGTGGATCATGTACGGGGGAACGGATGTCGCTGGGTCGCCGATGGGTACTCACAGCCGTGGCGGGCGGATTCCTGACGGGATGCACGTCGGCTCCCGGCCCCGCCGAGCGGTCGCAGGACCCGTCGTCCCCGCCCGGATCCGGCCCCGGCACGGTCCCCACGCCGTCCGTCGCGCCACCGTCCCCCGCAACCCCGTCGCCCAAGCCGGCTCCCCGGGTGACCCGGGCCGCGACCGTCGCCCGCTACGGCCGGATGACCCCCACCGGCTGGGGTTTCACCGCTCCCGGGGTGGTCACCAAGCTGCCGCCCGCCGCGGGACGGGCGATAGCGCTGACCTTCGACGCCTGCGGGGGACCGGGTGGCGGCGGCTACGACCGGGAGCTGATCGACCTGCTGCGAGCCCGCAAGGTGCCCGCGACGCTCTTCCTCAACGCGCGCTGGATCGACGCCAACCGCGCGCACTTCGAGCAGCTCGCGAGCGATCCGCTGTTCGAGATCGCCAACCACGGGACGCGTCACCGGCCGCTGTCGGTATCGGGCCGCTCCGCGTACGGCATCGCCGGGACACGCGACGCCGGGGAGGTCTTCGACGAGGTCGCGGGGAACCAGGACAAGCTCACCGCCCTGCTCGGACATCCGCCGCGCTTCTTCCGCTCCGGCACCGCGTACTGCGACGACATCGCGGCGCGCATCGTCGCCGAACTGGGGGAGCGGTTCGCCGGATTCAGCGTCAACGCCGACGCGGGGGCCACGTTCACCCCTGCCCAGGTGCGCCGCGCCGCCCTCACGGCCACCGCCGGATCGGTTGTCATCGGCCATATGAACCACCCCGCGGGCGGTACGGCCGAGGGCATGGCCCGTGCCCTGCCCGCGCTGCTCGCGGCCGGCCACCGGTTCGTCCGGCTCTCCGACGCCGTGCACTGAGGCGTCGCGGACGGCGCACCCGGTAAGCTCATCACTGAGTACTTGAACCTTCAAGTGCAGATTGCTTGAAGTTTCAACTGAGTCGGCGTACCGTCGGAACAGGCCCGCCGACCACGGGGCCGACCGATGTCCGACCAGGAGCGCCACCATGCCTGTACGCCGCCTCAACCACGCCGTGCTCTACATCCGCGATGTCGCGCGCGCCGTCGAGTTCTACACCGATGTCTTCGGCTTCAAGATCGATGTGGAGATCCCCGGACGGGCCGCCTTCCTCAGCGCCCAGGACACCCTCAACGACCACGACCTCGGCCTCTTCGCGATCGGTGCGGACGCCCCCGGCCCCGAGCAGGGCCGGGTCGGCCTCTACCACCTGGCCTGGGAGGTCGGCACGCTCGGCGAACTCGCCGACACCGCCGCCAAGCTGACGGAGCGCGGTTCGCTGGTCGGCGCGACCAACCACGGAGTGTCGAAGTCCCTGTACGCCAAGGACCCCGACGGCAACGAGTTCGAGATCATGTGGCGGGTGCCGCGCGAGGACTGGCCGGCCGGGGACGAGCCGAAGCTGCGGGCGCTGGATCTCCAGGAGTCGCTCGACCGCTGGGGTCCGGACCTGAAGACCGGTGCCGCCGCCGGCTCGGCCACCTGACCCGTCCCTGTCTGCGACGCCTGGCGTACCGCCGACCCCCCTTTCGAACGCGAAAAGCGGTGGTTTCAGGTCGAGAGCGGTGGGCCGGGAACACTCAGGGCCCGACGTTCTCCCAGCTCACGGACATCTCAGTGGCCGCGCCACGCGCGGGTGTCCGCATGCTGGACGGTTCGCCGAGTGCGTTCGGGGCGGCCACTGAGCTGCCCGTATCGAACAATGAGCCATCGTCCGATCACACAACGCGACCGGAAGTGGTCGTTCGAAGTGCGGCCACGAAACACCTCCGTAATACTCCTGTCCGTTATCTGCAACCAACGGAGAAGGAGTGTTCGGAATGCGATACACCCTAGGTGCGATCGGAGTGGGGGCCGCCCTGGCTCTCAGCTGCGTGGCGGGCACCAGTGGGACCGCCCGAGCCGAATCCGCCCAGCCGCACAGTCTGTACGCGCCCTCGTCGATGGTGCTGACCATCGGCAAGGGCGAGGACGCCGCGACCGCCGCTGTCCAGCGGGCCGTGCTGCTGCGCTGTCGCCCCACCGCCGGAGGCGACCACCCGGACGCACAGGCCGCATGCACGGAACTGACCCTGGCGGGCGGGAACTTCGACGCGCTGTTAGCCTCCGACCCCAACCGGATCTGCCCCAAGATCTGGGATCCGGTGGTGGTCACCGCGGACGGAGTGTGGCAGGGGCAACGCGTCTCGTACTCCCACACCTACGCGAACTCCTGCATCAAGGCAGGGGGTACCGGGGCGGTTTTCGGCTTCTGAGCCGGAGCTGAACGACTGCACCGAGGCGGGTCACGGCTGTTGTGATACCGGCCACTCGGGTCAAACCCGACAGGCCGTGTTCACCTTGCACCGGTAACGTGCCCTTCGGCCCCCTTGCCACGGCGCGGTTGCCGCGGAGCCCGAGCGCAGCGCGGCCCCGGTGGAAAACCCGGATACGGCGCTCACCCGGAGGGCCGGGAAGGTCCGTCCCCGGAGCGCGCCCGCGGCACCCGGCAAGCAGTCCACGTACCTCGGAGGGTAAGACATGCGTCCGTTCCTGGCCGGCACTGATCGGATCGACGCGCGCTGTGCGCCGCCGTCCTTCACCCCGGCCGGGAACGGGAGCGCTGTATGACGCTGGCAGAGGCACCCGAGCTGACGCTCGACACCCTGATCGACCCGGCCGAGCTGCTGGCACCACCGCGCGCGGTCTTCTCCGGGAAGGGTCCCGCGCCCGAGCGGACCCTGCTCGACATCCTCGCGGAGACCACCCGAAGACACCCGAATGGCCCAGCCGTCGACGACGGTTCCACGGCGCTGAACTACCGCGCCCTGGCGGCCGAGACCGAGGCGATGCGGCTGCGGCTCGCGGCGGCCGGCATCGGCGCCGGCGACCGGGTCGGCATCCGGGTGCCGTCCGGCACCAACGACCTGTACGTCTCGATCCTCGCGGTGCTGGCGGCAGGCGCCGCCTATGTGCCGGTGGACGCCGAAGACCCCGACGAACGCGCCGAGTTGGTCTTCTCCGAAGCGGGAGTGAGCGCCGTCATCGGCGCGCACCGCGAGTTCCGTCCCTGCGGTACCCCGCACGGCGTCGTGGGCCGGCGGCCCGGACCCGACGACGACGCCTGGATCATCTTCACCTCAGGGTCGACCGGCAAGCCCAAGGGCGTTGCCGTCACCCACCGCAGCGCCGCGGCGTTCGTCGACGCCGAGGCCGGGCTCTTCCTCACCGAGGAGCCCATCGGCCCCGGTGACCGGGTGCTGGCCGGGCTGTCGGTCGCCTTCGACGCCTCCTGCGAGGAGATGTGGCTGGCCTGGCGGTACGGCGCCTGCCTCGTCGCCGCGCCGCGGTCACTGGTCCGCACCGGGCTCGACCTGGGCCCGTGGCTGGTCGAACAGCGCATCACCGTCGTGTCGACGGTGCCCACCCTGGCGGCGCTGTGGCCGTCGGAAGCGCTCGACGACGTCCGGCTGCTGATCTTCGGCGGCGAGGCGTGCCCGCCCGAACTCGCCGAGCGGATGGCCGTCGAGGGCCGCGAGGTGTGGAACACCTACGGGCCCACCGAGGCCACCGTGGTCGCCTGCGCCGCTCAGCTCACCGGCGAGGGCCCGGTCAGGATCGGGCTGCCGCTCGATGGCTGGGACCTGGCGGTCGTGGACGCGCGGGGCGAGCTCGTGCCCATGGGCGAGGTCGGCGAACTCGTCATCGGCGGGGTCGGGCTGGCCCGTTACCTCGACGCGGACAAGGACGCCGAGAAGTACGCGCCGCTGCCCTCGCTGGGCTGGGAGCGCGCCTACCGCAGCGGTGACCTGGTCCGTGCCGACGCCGAAGGGCTGCTGTTCGTCGGCAGGGCGGACGAGCAGATCAAACTGGGCGGCCGCCGGATCGAACTCGGCGAGGTCGACGCGGCGCTGCAGGCGCTGCCGAACGTCGCCGGTGCCGCGGCCGCCGTCCGCACCACCCGGGGCGGCAACCAGATCCTCGTCGGTTATGTGGTGAGCGCGGCGCAGGACACGGCCGGTGACACCCCGGTCGGCGACGACAAGGCCCCCGACGGCGCGGCGCAGGCCGGCGAGCCGTCCGAAACCGACGAAACCCGAGCCGACGAAACCCAGACAGACCAGGCCCAGACCGACGAGGCCCAGGCCGGTGAGGCTGAAGTGGGCGCCGTCAGCGGGGTGTTCGACCCCGTCGACGCGCTGCGCCGGCTGCGCGAGGCGCTGCCCGCCTCGCTCGTGCCGCTCATCGCGGTGGTCGACACCCTGCCCACCCGGACCTCCGGCAAGGTCGACCGGGCCGCGCTGCCCTGGCCGCTGCCCACCGTGGACACCTCCGGGCAGGAGGGCCCGCTGGAAGGCACCGAGGGGTGGCTCGCGGAACAGTGGGCCGAGATCCTCGGCACCTCCGTCGGCACCGCCGACGCCGAGTTCTTCGCGATCGGCGGCAGCAGCCTCGGCGCCGCCCGCCTGGTCGCCCTCATCCGGGCGCGCTTCCCCAACGTCTCCGTCAGCGACATCTACCAGAACCCGTCGCTGGGCGCGCTGGCCCGCGTCCTGGAGGCGTCGGACGCCCGTGAGAGCGCCGTGCGGACCGTACAGCCCACCCCGCGCCGCGCCGGTGCCGTACAGGTGGCGCTGATGCTTCCGCTGCTGACGATCTCGGGGCTGCGCTGGGCCGTGGGCGTCGCCGCGCTGAACAACGTGCTCGCCCGGTACGGGGACTTCCCGTGGGCGCCCGCCGTGTCCTGGTGGTGGGTGGCACTGGGCTGGGTGCTGTGCGTCAGCTCGGCCGGCCGGGTCGCCGTCGCGGCCGGCGGCGCGCGGCTGCTGCTGCGCGGCGTCCGCCCTGGTACCTATCCGCGCGGTGGCAGCGTCCACCTGCGGCTGTGGACCGCGGAACGCCTCGCCGAGCGCGTCGGCGCGAACCGGCTGACCGGCACCTGGATCACCCACTACGCCCGTGCGCTCGGCGCGCGGATCGGCGCGGACGCCGATCTGCACTCGCTGCCGCCCGTCACCGGGATGCTGCGGCTCGGCAAGGGCTGCGCCGTCGAACCCGAGGTGGACCTGTCGGGCCACTGGCTCGACGGGGACCTGCTGCACATCGGCAAGATCCGGATCGGCGCGGCGGCCACGGTCGGCGCGCGCAGCACCCTTTTCCCCGGCGCCCGCGTCGGCAAGCGCGCCGAGATCGCGCCGGGCTCCGGTGTGACCGGGGCGGTGCCGGCCGGCCAGCGCTGGTCGGGCGTTCCGGCGGCCCGCTCCGGCAAGGCCGCCCACCGCTGGCCCGGCAGCCGCCCGCCGCGCACCCGTGGGTGGTCCCTGGTCTACGGCCTCACCTCCACCGCGCTGGGCCTGCTGCCCGCGCTGGCGGCGCTGCCCGGACTGCTGACGCTGCTGTTCTTCGTCCGCGGCGAGTCCGCGCCCGGCGCCGCGCTCGCCGCCGCGCTGATCGCCGTACCGCTCGCCACGGTGGTGTCGCTGGCCACTTACGCGCTGCTCGTCCTGGTCCTGGTCAGGGCGCTGGGCACCGGACTGCGCGAGGGGTATCACGCCGTGCACAGCGGCGTCGCCTGGCGGGCCTGGGCCACCGAGCGGCTGATGAACACCGCCCGCGTCGTGCTCTTCCCGCTGTACGCGAGCCTCTTCACCCCGGTATGGCTGCGCGCCCTCGGCATGAAGGTCGGGCGGCGCGTCGAGGCGTCGACCGTCCTGGCGCTGCCCGCGATGACCACGGTCGGCGACGGCGCCTTCCTCGCCGACGACACGATGGTCGCCACCTACGAACTGGGCGGCGGGTGGATGCGTATCGCCGCCGCCCGGGTCGGCAAGCGGGCGTTCCTGGGCAACTCCGGGATGACCGCGCCCGGCCGCTCGGTACCGAAGAACGGCCTGGTCGGTGTCCTGTCCTCGACGCCGAAGGGCGCCAAGGCGGGCAGCTCCTGGCTGGGCATGCCGCCGATGAAACTGCCCCGGGCCGCCGAGGCCGGCGACCAGAGCCGCACCTACGACCCGCCCCGCGCCCTGATGGTGGCGCGCGCCGCCGTCGAGGTGTGCCGGGTCGTCCCGGTCATGTGCACCGTCGCCCTCGCGGTCCTGTTCGTGGGCGCGTTCGAGGCCCTGGTGAGCACGGCGGGACTCGCCGTCGCCGCCCTGTGCGGCGGCCTGTTGATGGCGGCCGCGGGTCTGCTGGCGTGCGTGGTCGCCGCCGCGGCCAAGTGGCTGCTGGTCGGCAGGTTCCGGACGGTCGAGCATCCGCTGTGGAGCTCGTTCGTGTGGCGCAACGAGCTCGCGGACACCTTCGTCGAGGTGCTCGCCGTGCCGTGGCTGGTGGGATCGGTCCCCGGCACCCCGCTGATGAACCTGTGGCTGCGGACGCTGGGCGCGCGGATCGGCCGCGGCGCCTGGTGCGAGACGTACTGGCTGCCGGAGGCCGACCTCGTGCGGGTCGGCGCCGGGGCCACCGTCAACCGGGGCTGCGTGGTGCAGACCCATCTGTTCCACGACCGGATCATGCGCATGGACACGGTGACGCTGGGGGATGGATCAACCCTGGGTCCGCATGGCATCGTGCTCCCCGGCGCGACCGTCGGGCCGCGCACCACCATCGGTCCCGCCTCGCTCGTCATGCGCGGCGAATCGGTGCCCGAGGGCACCCGCTGGCTCGGCAACCCGATCGCCGCCTGGCACACCGACCGGCACGCAGAGGGGACCCGCAGTTAGTGAACAAGGCACCGGGGGGCGGCCGTGCGGCCGCCCCGGCCAGGCCCGGGGCGGCCGTCTCCACCGATTCGTACCTGCCCGAGCACGGCAACGGCGGCTACCGTACGGTGCGCTACGACCTGGAACTGGACTTCCGGCCGAGCGCCGACCGGCTGTCCGGCCGGGCCCGGATCTCCGCGGTCACCGAGCACGCGCTCTCCGAGTTCAGCCTCGACCTCGGAGCGTTCCGGATCGACCGGGTCCTGGTGGACGGCAAACGGCCCGCCCGCTACACCCACCGCGCCGGGAAGCTGCGGGTGCGCCCCGCCCGTGAACTGCCCGCGGGAACGCCCTTCGCCGTCGAGGTGCGCTACGTCGGCACCCCGCGGCCGATCCGCAGCCGCTACTGGGGTGACCTGGGCTGGGAGCCGCTGGAGTACGGCGCGCTGGTGGCCGCCCAGCCGATCGGCGCGCCCTCCTGGTTCCCCTGCAACGACCATCCGTCGGACAAGGCCGTCTACCGCATCGCGGTGACGGCGCCGTCGGTGTGCACGGTGCTCGCCAACGGCACCCTGGAGTCGTGCACCATCGGCGGTTCCACCACGACCTGGGTCTACGAGCAGCGGGCGCCGATGGCCAGCTATCTGGCCAGCGTCCAGATCGGCCCCTACGAGCTGGTGGAGCACCTCGGCGGCCCGATCGCGCAGCCCGCGGCCGTCCCGGCCGCCCTGCTCGCCCCGTTCGCCCATGACTTCGGCCGCCAGCCGGAGATGATGGAGCTGTTCCAGGAGCTCTTCGGCCCGTACCCCTTCGACGACTACGCGGTGGTCGTGGTCGACGAGGAGCTGGAGGTTCCGGTCGAGGCGCAGGCCCTGTCGGTCTTCGGTGCCAACCACATCGACGGACGGCGCGGCTTCGAGCGCCTGGTAGCCCATGAACTGGCCCACCAGTGGTTCGGCAACAGCCTCACCCTCGCCGACTGGCGCCACATATGGCTGAACGAGGGCTTCGCCTGCTACGCCGAGTGGCTGTGGTCGGAGGCCGCGGGCGGCGCCCCCGCCACCGTCCTGGCCACCCGTGCGCACACCCGGCTCGCCGGACTGCCGCAGGATCTGCGGCTCGCCGACCCGGGCGTACGGCGAATGTTCGACGACCGGCTCTACAAGCGCGGCGCGCTCACGCTGCACGCGCTGCGGACGACGATGGGCGACACGGCCTTCTTCGCGCTGCTGCGCACCTGGACGTCGCAGCACCGCCACCGCACCGTCACCACCGAGCAGTTCACCGCCCTCGCGCAGCAGTACACCCCGCGCCCGCTGGACGCCCTGTTCACGGCGTGGCTGCGCGAGCCCCGGCTCCCGGCACTGCCGCGGGCCGGCGACTGACCGCACTCGGCATCCGGCACCACGGCAGTCCGGCACCACGACATCCCGCACTCCCGCATCACGACATCCGGCGTTCCGGCATGCCGACACACCCGGAACAGCCCTGGATGCCGGGATATGTCATACAAGCTGTATAGGCTCGGCGTCGCAATATGGGCTAAATCGGTCAACTCCTATCATCATCGAGGCTCTGCAGGCCGAGAAGTGAAGGTCCGTCATCGGTTCGCCCTCTCACAGCTGCGGTGATCACCGACTAGGAGACGCCCGTGCCAGGCACTCCCCACTTCTCCCTACGGCGCGGCGCTCCTCGCCGCGGAAACCGTCCCCGAACCCGTCGCGGACGCCCGAGGCACCTCGCCGTCCTGCTCGTGGCGGCCCTGTCGGCGAGTCTGACGCCCGCGGTGGCGGGATCGGCGGCGCAGGCGGCGCCGGGCTCCGACCCCGTCGTCCCCTGCGGCATCACGACGGCTGCGCTGAACCGGCCAGCCACCGCCTCGTCGACCGAGAAGTCCGACACCCCGGCGGAAGCGGCGTTCGACGGCAACGCGGGCACCCGCTGGTCCAGCGCCGCCGCCGATCCGCAGTGGCTGCAGGTCGACCTCGGATCCAGCCGGCCGGTCTGCGGAGTGCAACTGGCCTGGGAGAACGCGTACGCGAGGGCGTACCGGATCCAGGTCTCCGACGACGGCACCGACTGGACCACCGTCTACTCCACCACCGCGGGCCAGGGCGGCATCGAGACGGTGGCGCTGAACGGAACCGGCCGCTATGTGCGGCTGGCCGGCATCCAGCGAGCCACCTCGTGGGGCTATTCGCTCTGGGAGTTCAGCGTCCTCACCCCCGGCGGCACCAGCAGCCCGCCCGGCGGCGGCGACGGCAGCTGCCCCTGGTCGGGGTCCAGCGCGCCCGTGGCCGAGCGTGTCACGCAGGTCATGGCGCAGATGACGCAGGCCCAGAAGATCCAGATGGTGCACGGCACCGGCAACACCTCGCCGTACGTCGGGAACCTCGCCGCGATCCCGTCCCTGTGCATCCCCTCGGTGGGCTTCCACGACGGCCCCGGCGGGGTGGGCGACGCTTTCTCCGGTGTGACCCAGCTGCCCGCGCCCGTGTCGGCCGCGGCCAGCTGGGACACGGCACTGCAGCACCAGTACGGCGCCGTCGCCGGGAACGAGTTCGCGGGCAAGGGCGCCGATGTGGCACTCGGCCCGACGCTCAACATCGTGCGGGACCCGCGCTGGGGCCGGGCCTTCGAGAGCTACAGCGAGGACCCGTACCTGTCCGGCGAGATGGCCGTCGCCAACATCCAGGGCATCCAGAGCCAGGGCGTCATGGCTCAGGCCAAGCATGTGGCGGTCTACAACCAGGAGACCAACCGCAACGGGCCGAAGGACAACGCGGTCATCGACACCCGCACCCTGCAGGAGATCTATCTGCCCGGGTTCCAGACCGCGGTCAGCAAGGGCGCGGCGGCGTCGGTGATGTGCGGCTACAGCACCGTCAACGGCGCCTACGACTGCCAGCACCCGTACCTGCTGAACACCGCCCTCTACCAGCAGGCGGACTTCGGCGGGTTCGTCACCAGCGACTGGGGCGCGACCCACTCCACCGTGGAGTCCGCGAACAGCGGGATGACGATGGAGATGCCCGGCGGGTACTACTACTCCAACTACCTCGCCCAGGCGGTCGCCAACGGCCAGGTGAGCCAGGCCACGCTGGACACCATGGTGAGCCGGGTACTCACGCAGATGTTCGCCTTCGGCCTCTTCGACCGGAAGCACACCGGGTCGACCACGGCCCTGGTGACCTCCGCCGCCCATCAGGCGACCGCCCGTCGGATCGCCGAACAGGGCAGCGTCCTGCTGAAGAACACCGGTGTGCTGCCGCTGTCGACGGCGTCGACGCACTCGATCGCGCTGCTCGGCCCCGACGCCGGCGCGGGCGTGCGCAGCGTGGGCGGCGGCAGTGCCGTCGTCACCAGCTCCGGCACCGTCTCGCCGCTGGCCGGGATCCAGAACCGGGTCGCGGGCACCGGCACCACCGTCCAGTACAACGACGGCACGGACATCGCCGCCGCGGTCGCCCTGGCCCGCGCCTCCGAGGTGGCGGTCGTCTTCGTCGGGTACGGGGAGAAGGAGGGCACCGACCTGACGGGCATCGATCTGCCCGCCCAGCAGAACGAGCTGGTGGCGCAGGTCGCGGCCGCCAACCCGAGGACTGTGGTGGTGCTCAACACCGGCTCCGCGGTCACCATGCCGTGGCTGGGCCAGGTGCAGGGCGTGCTGGAGGAGTGGTACGCCGGGCAGGAGGTCGGCAACTCCGTCGCCCGGCTGCTGTTCGGCGACGCCAACCCGTCGGGGAAGCTGCCCGTCACCTTCCCGGCGAGCCTGGCCGACGTGCCCGCGCACACCGCGGCCCAGTGGCCGGGCACCGACGGCAAGGTGCAGTACTCGGAGGGCCTGAAGGTCGGCTACCGGTGGTACGACGCCGGCGACGTCACCCCGCTCTTCCCGTTCGGGTTCGGGCTGTCGTACACGACGTTCGCCTTCTCCGGACTCCAGGTCGGGACGCCGGACGCGAGCGGCAACACCACCGTCTCCGCGACCGTCACCAACACCGGCAGCCGCGCCGGCGCGGAGATCGCCCAGCTCTACGTCGGCGCTCCCGCCGCGACGGGTGAACCGGCCCGGCAGCTCAAGGGGTTCCAGCGGGTGGAACTGCAGCCGGGGGCGAGCCGGCGGGTGCAGTTCACCGTCACCGCGCACGATCTGGCGCACTGGTCGGACACCACGGCCGGCTGGACGACCACCCCGGGCGACTACCGGATCCAGGTCGGCGACTCGTCCCGTGAGCTGCCGTTGACCGGGACCCTGACGGTCGGCACACCGCTCTCGGCCAGGACGGTGACCAGCACCGTTACCAGCACGGGCAGCGTCACCGTGACCAACCCGCACGGTATGAGCAGCCGTGCCGGCACCCCGGTGCGGCTGGCCATCGCGGCCCGCACCACCGGATCCGCCGGGACCGGCCCGGTGTTCACCGCGACCGGGCTGCCCGAGGGTCTGTCGATCAGCCCGGCCGGGCTGATCTCCGGTACCGCGACGGCCCCGGGCACCAGCACGGTCTCGGTCACCGCGACCGGCCCCACCGGCGCGACCGACACGGCCGGCTTCGTGTGGACCGTCAGCCGGTCCTGACCTCGCCGACGTGGCCGGTCCGTGCCGTGCCGTCGTGAGCCGGCGACGGCACGGCGCGGCCGACCACGTTGACGGCGGTCCACGCGGCGCCGACCGCGGCGTACTGGCTGCTGGCTGCCCCGTAGAGGTCGCGCGCCGCCGCGAGGGTCGCGGTCCGCGCGGCGTGGTAGTTGGTGGTGGACGTCATGTACACGGTCAGCGCCCGGTACCAGATCGCCGCCGCGGTGTTCTGCCCGATCCCGGTCAGCACCGAGCCGTTGACGGTCGGGCTGTTGTAGGAGATCCCGTTGATGACCCGCGGGCCGCTGCCCTCGGCGAGCAGGAAGAAGAAGTGGTTGCCGATCCCCGAGGCCACGTGCGGGTCGAGGTTCGGGACCGACGTCGACCAGTAGTCGGGTGAGACACCGTCCCTGGACGGCCGGTCCATGTAGCGCAGCGGGGTGCCGTTCCCGTTGAGGTTCGCCTTCTCGCCGATGAGGTAGTCCGGCACGTCGGCCGGGATGTTCGCGGAGAACTCCACCATGGTGGCGAAGATGTCGGAGGTGCTCTCGTTGAGCGCGCCCGCCTCGCCGCTGTAGGTGAGCCCGGCGGTGGCGGAGGTGATGCCGTGGGTGATCTCGTGCGCGCCGATGTCGATGGTGGTCAGCGGATGGGCGTTGTCCGATCCGTCGCCGTAGTTGACACAGCCGCAGGCATCGCTCCAGAAGACGTTGGTGTAGTGGCTGCCGTAGTGGACGACGCTGCGGACGCCCTTGCCGTCGTTCCTGACCCCGAGCCGGTTGAACGAGTACTTGAAGTAGTCCCACACGGAGACGGCGGCGAACTGGGCGTCGACGCCCGCGGACTGGAGATTGGTCGGCAGCCCGTTGCCCCAGATGTTGTCCGCGTCCGTGAGGATGGTGTTGGTACGGCCGTCGACGGTGACGGTGTTGCCACGCGTCGGGTCCTGGAGCAGATAGGACGAGATCGTCTTCGTGGTGGTCAGCGGCACCTGGCCGTCATGCACCCCGTAGCCCGTACCGAGGGCGGGGGAGTCGGCGGCGGCCGTCCCGGTGCCCGCACCCATGACCGACGCCAGCAGCGCCGCGGCCGCGAGAACGGCCCCGGCGGTGAGTCTCCGTCGCATCTGACTGCCTTCCTGTCGCCGGCGCGGGCGCGGTGGCGCCTCGCTCTTGGGGCGCCGGGTGGGCGCCGGGACGAAGCATGACGGTACGGACAGGATCCTTGGCAGGGGCCCGTCAAGAATTGGCGCGCCTTCGCCGGTCAGGAGGCCGGATACGTTCGGCCGGCGGCCGGTATCCGATCCCAGGCGCCCTGGACGGAGCCGGTGCTCCCCTCTACGGTTGCGTCCGTGGACCGGATGAGCGCCTTGGATGCGGGTTTCTACTTCATCGAGGACGAGAACGTGCCGATGCACGTGGGATCGGTCCTGGTGTTCGAGGGGCCGGTGCCGTCGTACGGCGATGTCATCAGACTTCTGGTGTCCAAGCTCCCCGACGTGCCCCGGTACCGGCAGCGGGTCAAGAGCCTGCCGATGCATCTGGGCCGTCCCGTCTGGGTCGACGACGAGCACTTCCAGATCCTCTACCACGTACGCCACACCGCGGTGCCCGCACCGGGCGGCGACGACCAGCTGCGCAACCTCGCCGGCCGGCTCTTCGCCCAGCGTCTGGACCTCACGAAGCCGCTGTGGGAGATCTGGCTCGTGGAAGGGCTGGAGGGCGGCCGTTGGGCGCTCATCTCCAAGGTCCACCACTGCATGATCGACGGAATAGCCGGCACCGACATGATGCAGCTGGTGCTGGACTGGCGTAAGGACAGCGAGCTGTCGGAACCCCGGCCCTGGACGCCGGAGCCGAGCCCGTCCACGCTCGACCTCGTCGCCGACGGAGTGCGCGACGCGGTCCTGACGCCGCTGGAACACCTGTCCGCCGTCCCCGCGCTCGCCCGGCGGTTGCGCAGCGGTTCCGAACTGCTCGGCATCGCCCGCGCCCTGGCCGGCAGCCTGCCGAACACGGCCCGCCGGCTCACCACCCGCGCGGCCGGCTCCCTCAACGGGTCCCTCGGTCCGCACCGCCGCTGGGTGTGGGCGAAGGCGGATCTGACGGAGACCAAGCAGATCCGCAAGGTGACCGGCGGAACGGTCAACGACGTCATCCTCGCCGCGATCACCCGCGGTTTCCGCGATCTGCTGGAGAGCCGCGGTGAGCTGTCCGAGGGCATGGTGGTCCGCACGATGGTGCCGGTCTCCGTGCGCTCGCGGGACCAGCGCAACAAGCTGGACAACCGGGTGAGCGCCGTCCTGCTGAACCTGCCGGTGAGCGAGCCGGATCCGCAGGCGCGGCTGGCCGCGGTGCGCGAGCAGATGGACGACCTCAAGAGCAGCCGCCAGGCGGCGGGCGCCGACGCGATCACGGGTATGGCGAACTTCGCGGCGCCCACCCTGCTCGCGCTGGGCTCGCGCACCGCCATGCGCTTCCCGCAGCAGTTCCTGCAGACCGTCACCACCAACGTGCCGGGCCCGCGGGTGCCGCTGTACATGCTGGGCCGGCGGCTGGCCGAGATCTACCCGTACGTGCCGATCGCCAGCACCATGCGGATCAGCGTCGGGATCTTCTCCTACCTGGGCCAGATCACCTTCGGCATCAACGCCGACTTCGACGGCGTACCCGACATCCAGGTGCTCGCGGACGGCATCCGCGAGGGCTTCGACGAACTGCTCGCGCTGACCTGACACGCGCTCCGTCGCGGCCCCGGTGATCGATTGGCGGGGCCGTGCGGGCAGGCTTAGCCTCGAAGGAGTGACCGAATTCGTTCACTTCCGACCTGAGGCGCAGGCAATCGCGCAGGCACTCCCATGACGGACTCTCAGACGGCATCCCCGGAGTCTGCCGCATCCCCGGAGCGGGGCCACGGCAGCGGTATCGCACTCCTCGTCATCTGTTCGTGCCAGCTGATGGTGGTCCTCGACATCACCATCGTGAACATCGCCCTTCCGCACATCCAGACCTCGCTCGGTTTCTCGACCGAGAACCTGTCCTGGGTCATCAACGCCTACACGCTGACCTTCGGCGGACTGCTGCTGCTCGGCGGGCGGCTGGGCGACATCCTCGGCCGTCGCCGGGTCTTCATCTTCGGCGTGCTGCTCTTCGTGCTCGCCTCGCTGCTCGGCGGACTCTCCCAGGAATCCTGGCAGTTGCTCGCGGCCCGCTCGCTGCAGGGCGTCGGCGGCGCCGTCGCCTCTCCCACCGCCCTCGCGCTCATCACCACGACCTTCCGCGAAGGACCCGAGCGGAACAGGGCGTTCGGTGTGTTCGCCGCCGTCTCGGCGGGCGGCAGCGCGATCGGACTGCTCGCCGGCGGACTGCTCGTGGAGTGGCTCGACTGGCGCTGGGTCTTCTTCGTGAACGTGCCCATCGGCCTGCTGATCGTGCTCGCGACCCCCCGGTTCATCCGGGAGTCCGAGCGCCATGCCGGCCACTTCGACATCATGGGCGCGCTCACGTCCACGCTGGGCATGGTGCTGCTCGTCTACGGATTCATCCGGGCCTCCAAGGACGGCTGGAGCGACAGCGTCACCATCGGGGCCTTCGTGGCGGCCGTGGTGTTCCTGTACCTGTTCATCACCATCGAGCGCCGGTCGCGGCAGCCCATCACCCCACTGTGGATGTTCCGTGACCGCAATCGCGCCGGTGTGTACGGAATGATGCTGAGTCTGTCCGCCGCGATTTTCGGGATGTTCTTCTTCCTGACGCTCTTCGTGCAGAACATTCTGGGATTCAGTCCGCTGCGGGCCGGTCTCGCCTTCCTGCCGGTGAGCGCGATCATCGCGGTGGCCGCGGGGTTCACCTCGCAACTGCTGCCCAAGTGGGGACCCAAGCCCTTCATGGTGGTGGGGGCGGTGCTGGCCGCGGTGGGACTCGGCTGGCTGACGATGACCGATGTCGACAGTTCGTACCTGGGCAGCATCCTCGGCCCCATCCTGGTCTTCGGCACCGGCATGGGTCTGCAGTTCGTGTCCCTGACGCTGATGGCGGTATCGGGCGTCGAGGCGAAGGAGACGGGTGCGGCCTCCGGGATCCTCAACGCCACCCAGCAGGTGGGCGGGTCGCTCGGCCTGTCCGTGCTGGTCACCGTCTTCGGCACGGCCAGTCGCAACGAGGCCACCGACCAGGTCCCCCGGTTCCTGGCGCAGGCGACCCCGGCCCAGCAACTGGAGTTCCGCAGGACCGGACAGCTCCCGTCGCCCTGGGGCGACCAGGTGCTGACTTCGGGCATCTCGACCGCATTCGTCGCCGCCGCCGTCTTCGCTGTCGTCGGCGCACTGATCGCCCTGCTGGTCATCCAGGTACGCCCCTCCGACCTGGAGCGTCTCCAGGGTGGCGGCGCTGTTCCGCTCGTGCCCGCAGAGGTGGGCGAGACGGCTTCCGAGGCGTCGCCGCGAGTGCCGGACCCGCGCGATGTTCCCCCTCCGCCCGGCTGAGCGCCGGGCTCGTGCACTCCGACCACTCGCTTACCGGGGTCAACCGGGGTACACATAGGCCATGGCCCGGTTGACGGTCCGATCCTCGGGCGCCCTGCCGGCCGGCCGACGCAGGTGGATCAGGGGGATACGCAGCGTCGCCGGCCAGGTCTTCGCGCTGCAGGTGGTCGTGGTGCTGCTGCTCGTCCTGGCGGCGGTGTTGGCGCTCGTCCTGGAATCGGAGCACGACAGCACCCAGGAGGCCCGCAACCGCTCGGTCGCCGTCGCGCAGACCTTCGCGAACTCGCCGGGAATCGTGGCGGCGCTGAAGGCCCCGCACCCGACCGCGATCCTCCAGCCGAAGGCCGAGGCCGCCCGGATGGCGTCCGGGGTGGACTTCATCGTCGTGCTCAACACCGACGGCATCCGCTACACGCACCCCAAGCCGGACCGCATCGGCAAGAAGTTCGTCGGCAACTACGAGTCGGCCCTGCAGGGCCAGGTGATCACCGAGAAGATCGTCGGAACCATCGGGCCGCTCGTCCAGGCCACGGTCCCCGTCTACGACACCAACGGCAAGGTCGTCGGCGTGGTCTCCGCCGGGATCACGATCACCAAGGTCAGCGGGGTCGTCGACCGACAGCTGCCGCTCATCCTCGGCGCCGCGACCGTCGCGCTCTCGCTGGCCACGGTCGGGGCGGCACTCACCAGCAAACGGCTACTGCGCCAGACCCACGGTCTGGGGCCGACCGAGATGACCCGGATGTACGAGCACCACGACGCGGTGCTGCACGCGGTCCGGGAGGGCGTGGTCATCGTTGGCGGGGACGGCAGGCTGCTGCTCGCCAACGATGAGGCGCGCCGGCTCCTCGGACTGCCGGCGGACGCCGAGGGGCGCCCCGTGGCCGGCCTGGGACTCAGCAGCCGGGCAGTCGAGCTGCTGGCCTCGGAACAGGCCATGAGCGACGAAGTCCTGCCGGCCGGTGACCGGTTGCTGGTGGTGAACGTCCGGCCCACGGACCGTAACGGCGGGCCCCCTGGCATGGTCGCGACCCTGCGGGACTCCACGGAGCTGCACGCGCTGTCGGACAAGGCCGAGGCGGGCCGCAGACGCCTGCGACTGCTCTACGAGGCCAGCGTGGCCATCGGCACCACCCTGGACGTGGTGCAGACCGCCCAGGAACTCGCCCGGGTGGCCGTCCCCCGGTTCGCCGACTTCGTCTCCGTCGACCTCGCGGTGCCCGTGCTGCGCGGTGAGGAGCCCTCGGGGAGCTCCGGCACCCAGATGCAGCGGGTGGCCGTCAGCGCCATCAGGGACGATGCCCCGCTGTATCCGGTGGGCGAGCCGATCACCATCATCCCGTCCACTCCGCAGGCCTGGAGTCTCGACACCGGACAGGGCGTGTTCGACCCCGACCTCGCGTCGTCCACCGACTGGAAGGTGCAGGATCCCGAGCGCGCCGACGCGATGCTCGCGTACGGGGTCCACTCGGTCGTCAGGGTCCCGCTGCTGGCCCGTGGCGTGCTGCTGGGCATCGCCAAGTTCTGGCGCTCCGAGCGGCCGGAGCGCTTCGACGAGGACGATCTCTCCTTCGCCGAGGAACTGGTCACCCGCGCGGCGGTGTGCATCGACAACGCCCGCCGCTACACACGCGAGCACGCCATGGCCGTCACCCTCCAGCACAGCCTGCTGCCGCACGGCCTGCCCGAGCAGAACGCCGTCGAGGCCGCCTACCGCTATCTGCCCGCGCAGGCCGGCGTCGGCGGGGACTGGTTCGACGTCATCCCCCTGCCGGGCGCCCGGGTCGCGCTGGTGGTGGGTGATGTCGTCGGCCACGGCCTGCACGCCGCCGCCACCATGGGGCGGCTGCGCACCGCGGTCCACAACTTCTCCACGCTGGACCTGCCGCCGGACGAGGTCCTCGGGCATCTCGACGAGCTGGTCGGCCGGATCGACCAGGACCAGACGGCCGCCGGCTCCGGCGACGACGTCACGGGCGCGACCTGCCTGTACGCGATCTACGACCCGGTCTCGCGGCTGTGCACCATGGCCAGGGCGGGCCATCCGCCGCCCGCGCTGGTCCACCCGGACGGGACGGTGGAATTCCCCGACCTGCCCGCCGGCCCGCCGCTCGGCGTCGGCGGTCTGCCGTTCGCGACGGCGGAGATCAGGCTGCCCGAGGGCAGCCGGCTGGTGCTCTACACCGACGGGCTCGTCGAGGACCGTGAGCGGGACATCGACGACGGCCTCGAACGGCTGCGCAGTGCCCTCAAGGACACCGACCGGACCCCGGAGGAGACGTGTGAGGCGGTCCTGGAGGCCCTCCTCCCCGCCCACCCGAAGGACGACATCGCCCTGCTCGTCGCCCGCACCCACGTGCTGCCGGCCGACCGGATGGCGGAGTGGGAGGTACCGTCCGACCCCGCGGCCGTGTCCGAGGTCCGTGCCGCGGTCAGCCGGAAGCTGGCGAGCTGGGGCCTGGACGAGACGGCCTTCGTGACCGAGCTGATCCTCAGCGAGCTCGTCACCAACGCCATCCGCTACGGGGCGGAGCCGATCAAGGTCCGGTTGCTGCTCGACCGCACCCTGATCTGCGAGGTGTCCGACACCAGCGACACCTCACCGCACCTGCGCTACGCCGCCACGATGGACGAAGGCGGCCGGGGACTCTTCCTCGTCGCCCAGTTCGCCGAGCGCTGGGGCACCCGCTACACCGCCGACGGCAAGGTCATCTGGAGCGAGCAGCCGCTCCAGGGCTAGCCGGCGAGCCGGACGTCGTCCAGCCAGTCCAGCATCCGCGCGGCGACGACGTCCGGTATCTCCAGCTGCGGCACATGGCCGACGCCGGGGAAGGTCTCGAAGCGCCAGCCGGGATTGCGCGCCGCCGCCGCGCGGGCCGACCGCACCGGCACCAGCCGGTCCCGCTCCCCGCTCATGAGGAAGACCGGCACCCGCAGCGACCGCATGGCGGACCAGTACGTGGTCCGCCGCGCGTTCACCAGCACCAGTGAGCGCGCTGCGGCCAGGAAGGCCGCGTCGAGCCCCGGCACCCCCGCCCGCCGTTCCGCCAGCTCGACCGAGGCGCTGACCAGCTCCTCGGGAACCGCCGACGGGTCGGCGCACACGAGACTGAGCAGCCGCCGTACCTGCTGCCGGGCCGTGCTCCCGGCCCGCGACCGCGCGAGCACCCGTTCCCCCACCCCCGGCACGGCGTAGAGCAGGAACGCCGACAGGACCAGCGGATCGGGCCGGGCCCCGAACGGCAGTGGAAGGGCGGGGTCCACCAGCACGAGTCCGGTGGCCGTCCCCGGACGGGCCGCCGCCTGCAGGATCGAGATCATCCCGCCCATCGAGTTGCCCACCAGCAGCGCCGGCTCCCCGACGACCTCCCGCAGGAAGCGGTCGAGCAGCGCGACGTTGTCCCGTACCGCCGTGCCCCGGCCCGCCGGCTCCGTCAGCCCGAATCCGGCCAGGTCCACGGCGGTCACCCGCAGCCGGGCGGTCAGCAGCGGGGCGAGCAGACACCAGTTGAGGTGGGACCCGCCGAGCCCGTGCACCAGGACCACCCGGGGTGCGCCGGGCGGCCCCCCGAAGTCGACCCAGTGGACGCGCCCGCCGAGGTCCGCGTAGCGGCTGGTTCCGCCCCAGTGGGCCACCGTCGTCATGGCAGTCAGTATTCGCCGCGGTGCTACCCGGCGGTAGGGGGAGGCGGCTGCGGGATGGGGGACGCACCCGGTGCGGCACCGCTGCGGCGGTTTCCGGGCCGCTCGACGCGGTCTCGAGCGGCCGTCGTTGATGCCCCCTCCACACTTACCAGGAGGTAACCCCTGATCTGTTCTGCGGTACTTGTGGACGTCCGGGGCTCGGTGTGAACATCGACCGCTACGGAGCCGGCGGGACCGCCCTGAACGCCGGGCCCGCCGCGCCCGTAGAACACCGCACAGTGTTTTCCGCCCGGCAGCCGCTCCTGAATGGACTCGATATGAAGCCTTCCTTCCGTGCCCAGCTGATAGAGCGGAACCCGGGCGAGCCCGAGTTCCACCAGGCCACACAGGAGGTGCTGGAGACCCTCGCGCCGCTGCTCGCGGCGCGTCCCGAGTTCGCCGAGGCGAAGCTGGTCGAGCGCATCTGTGAACCGGAGCGCCAGCTGATGTTCCGGGTCCCGTGGCAGGACGACTCGGGCGAGATCCACGTCAACCGGGGATTCCGGGTGGAGTTCAACAGCGCGCTGGGTCCGTTCAAGGGCGGTCTGCGCTTCCACCCGTCGGTGAACCTGGGCATCGTGAAGTTCCTCGGGTTCGAGCAGATCTTCAAGAACGCCCTCACCGGACTGAACATCGGTGGCGGCAAGGGCGGCAGCGACTTCGACCCGCACGGCAGGTCGGACTCCGAAGTGATGCGCTTCTGTCAGTCGTTCATGACCGAACTCCACCGCCACCTCGGCGAGCACACGGACGTCCCGGCGGGCGACATCGGCGTCGGCGGCCGCGAGATCGGCTACCTCTTCGGCCAGTACAAGCGCATCACCAACCGGTGGGAAGCGGGCGTCCTCACCGGCAAGGGCCTGGAATGGGGCGGCTCCCAGGCGCGTACGCAGGCCACCGGCTACGGCAACGTCCTGTTCACCGCCGAGATGCTGAAGAAGCGCGGCGAGGACTTCGACGGCCAGCAGGTCACGGTCTCCGGATCGGGCAATGTCGCGATCTACACCATCGAGAAGGCCCAGTCCCTCGGCGCCAACGTCCTGACCTGCTCCGACTCCGGCGGCTATGTCGTCGACGAGAAGGGCATCGACCTCGAACTGCTGCAGCAGATCAAGGAGGTCGAGCGCGGCCGGGTCAGTGACTACGCGGAGCGGCGCGGCGCCTCGGCCCGGTACGTGGCAGGCGGCCGGGTGTGGGACGTGCCCGCCGACGTCGCCCTGCCGTCGGCGACCCAGAACGAGCTCGACGCGGACGCCGCCGCCGTTCTCGTCCGCAACGGTGTGAAGGCCGTTTCCGAGGGCGCCAACATGCCCACCACCCCGGACGCGGTCAAGCTGCTGCAAACCGCCGGGGTCTCCTTCGGGCCCGGCAAGGCGGCCAACGCGGGCGGTGTCGCCACCAGCGCACTGGAGATGCGGCAGAACTCCAGCCGTGAGTCGTGGTCCTTCGAGCGCACGGCGGAGGAGCTCGCGACCATCATGCGCGGCATCCACGACACCTGCTACGACACCGCCGAGCGCTTCGGTGCCCCGGGCGACTACGTCACCGGCGCCAACATCGCCGGCTTCGAGCGCGTGGCCTCCGCGATGCTCTCCCAGGGCGTCGTCTGACCGGTCTCCCGCGGGCGGTGCCCAGCGGGGTGCCCGGAAACCGCTCTGTCAGCATCGGCCGCATGGTCCATCAGACGCCCGGCCTCGTCCCGCGCCGGTACGTGGATCTCCAGTACCAGGCCACCGCCATCATGCCCGCCACGTTAATCGCACAGATGTACGAATGCGTATAGGCTGGTCCCATGGCCGTACATCTGCAGAACTCGCTCTTCGACCAGGAGGACGAGATCGCACCGCGCCCGCTCGACGGGCTGCGCCGTACCGACATCGGGCTCGGCGCCTGGATCGACGTGCTGCCGCAGTGGCTCGTCGGGGCGGACGCGCTCTTCGAGGCGCTGGCGCGGGACGTCGAGTGGCGTGCCGAGCAGCGCGTCATGTACGAGCGCACGGTGGACGTGCCGCGGCTGCTGTCGTTCTTCGGCGACCGCGACGCCCTGCCGCACCCGGCGCTCGACACGGCCCGCTCGGCGCTGAGCGGGCACTACGCCGCCGAGCTCGGTGAGCCGTTCACCACGGCCGGGCTCTGCTTCTACCGCGACGGACGCGATGGTGTCGCCTGGCACGGCGACACCATCGGCCGCGGCGGCACCGAGGACACCATGGTCGCGATCGTCTCCCTGGGGGCGCCGCGGAACCTGGTGCTGCGGCCGCGCTCCGGCGGTCCGGCCGCCGTGCGCATGCCGCTCGGACACGGTGACCTCATCGTCATGGGCGGCAGCTGCCAGCGCTCCTGGGAACACGCGATTCCCAAGACGGCGCGGCCGGTGGGACCCCGGATCAGTGTGCAGTTCCGGCCGCGCGGGGTGCGCTGAACCGGTAGCGGACGGGATCGGGTCGGGTCCGGGCGGGGGCCGGGCCGCTTCGCCCCGGGAGACGGAACGGGAAAGCGGGTACGCATGGGCCACGCGCAGCCTTCACCGCCCCAGCCCTGGAGTTCCCCGCCCATGCTGCTTCACGAACTGGCCGTCACCTCCCAGGCCGTCGGCGCCGAGCCGGCCCGCAACGCGAAGATCGCCCTGCTGGCCGGATACCTCCGGAGCCTGGGGCCCGACGAGCTGCCCGCGGCCGTGGCCCTGCTGTCCGGTGAGTCCCGGCGGATGCGGATCGGGGTCGGCCCCGCCGGCCTGCGCGAACTGCCGCCACCCGCCGGCGAACCGGAGCTCGGCGTGCGGGAGACCCAGGACGTACTGGCCGCGCTCGCCGCCGTGCACGGATCCGGCGCGCAGGGCGAACGGCGCCGGCTGCTGGAGGAGCTGTTCGCCAGGGCCACCGCGCAGGAGCAGACGTTCCTGAGCGCGGTGCTGGTCGGCGAACTGCGGCAGGGCGCACTGGACGCGGTGGTGGCGGACGCCGTCGCCAAGGCGGCCGGTGTGCCGGCGGCGGACGTCCGCCGGGCGCTGATGTTCCGCGGCTCCGCCCGCGCCGTCGCGGCGGCCGCCATGTCGGGCGGGAAGGAGGCGCTGCGCGCGTTCGGGCTGGAGGTCGGGCGCCCGGTACGGCCGATGCTCGCCGCGGCGGCCCCGGACGTCGCCGCCGCCCTGGAGCGGGTGAGCCCCGCCGCGCTGGAGTGGAAACTCGACGGGATCCGGGTCCAGGCGCACCGGGACGGGGACGACGTCTCCGTGTTCACCCGGAGCCTGGACGACATCACCTCCCGCGTACCGGAAGTGGTGGAAGCCGTACGCTCACTGCCCGTGCGGACGGCCGTGCTCGACGGCGAGGCCATCACCCTCGGCCCGGACGGCCGGCCCCGCCCGTTCCAGGTGACCGCCGCCCGCACCGCCTCGCGGCAGGACCCGGAACAGCTGCGGGCCGAGGTGCCGCTGAGCGTCTTCTTCTTCGACCTGCTGCACCGCGACGGCGCCGATCTGCTCGACCTGCCCGCGGAACGCCGCTGGGCGGAACTCGACGACGTGGTGCCGGCGGAACTGCGCGTGCCGCGCACCGTCACCGCGGACGCCGACGACGCCGCGCGCTTCTTCCAGGAGGCACTCGCCCGCGGCCACGAAGGCGTGGTGGCCAAGGACCCGGCCGCGCCGTACGCGGCGGGCCGCCGCGGCGCCGGGTGGATCAAGGTGAAGCCGCGGCACACCCTGGACCTGGTGGTGACGGCCGCCGAATGGGGTCATGGCAGGCGCCAGGGGTGGCTGAGCAATCTGCATCTCGCGGCACGCGGCGAGGAATCCGACCCCGCCCCCTGGGTGATGCTCGGCAAGACCTTCAAGGGGCTCACCGACGAGCTGCTGACCTGGCAGACCACCGAACTGCTGGAGCGGGAGGAGACCCGCGACCGGTATGTCGTCCACGTCCGGCCGGAGTTGGTCGTCGAGGTCGCCTTCGACGGCCTCCAGCGCAGCCCCCGCTACCCGGCGGGCCTCGCCCTGCGCTTCGCGCGCGTGCTGCGCTACCGCGACGACAAGACCGCGGCCGAGGCGGACACGGTGTCCACCGTGCGGGCGCTGGCCGCCGAGGAAGGACTGTAGGTCCCACCTCGTCCTCCGGGTGCGGTGACCACCGCACCCGGACACGGAGCGTGCTTACCAGCCCACCGCGACCAGCAGGTACTGCGGATTCGCGTGGGAGACGAACGAGGACTGGCCGGCGTAGTCGTCGTACGGGAACCCGTACGCCAGCTTGCTGATGCCGTGGTCGTGCCAGAACTTCGCGTAGTAGTTCGCCGGGCCCGCCTGGTAGTACAGGCTGGGGTCCGACCACTGCGACTGCGGCAGCGTGGCGACATGCCGGTTGAGCGCCGAGCACATCCCCGGGCTCTCGGACAGGGTGCCCGCGCAGCCGAAGACATCGGACGTGGGAGCGTTGACACCGACCGAGTTCGCGTAGGCGGTGTAGTAGTTGGCGTTCACCCCGCCGGCCCGGAACGTCGGGTCGCTGCCCGGCGCGATGATCCGGTACGGGGCCTGGGACTGCGCCAGCACCTTGAACTGCGCCGGCACCTCGTTGATGAACTTCTGGAAGGTGACCGACCGGTCCTCGGCGAAGGTGGCCTGGTCCTCACCCACGGACACGTCGTAACCGTCGCGGGTGTGCAGCCGCATCGCGAGCTTCAGGCCGAACGCGTCGACCCGTGTGGTGTTGCCGTTGAAGACGTTCGCTCCGACGGTGAACTCGATGAAGTCGAAGTACTGGCCGTTCGGCGTGCCGACGTAGAAGTACATCCGCCCGGCGGAGTTGACGGGCATGTCGAAGTACGGCTGATCGGCGATCGAGTGGACCTGCCCGTTGTAGCTCCAGTAGACCTGGCTGTCCGGGTACTTGCCGTTGGTCCGGTTGAGGATCTTGAGCATGACGACGTTCTGCGCGGGCGGGATGGTGCTGGTGTCGCCCCAGAACGAACCGGGGTCCGTCGGGGGAGTGGTGGGCGGGGTGCCCGGTGAACCGGAGCGCACCTGGAACTCCCACAGGGAGTAGCCGTAGGCGGTGGCGCGCGTGGTGCCGTTCATGCGGACGTAGCGGCCGGTGCCGTTGACGTCGAGGGTCTGGGTGCCACCGGTTCCGGTGGTGGCGGAGTAGACCGTGGTCCAGTTGCCCGTTCCGCTGTCGGAGACCTGGATCTGGAAGCCCTTCGCGTACGCCGCCTCCCACTGCAGGACGACCTGGCAGATCTGCTGCGACGCGCCGAGGTCGACCTGGACCCACTGCGGATCGCTGAACGCGCTGGACCAGCGGGTGCCGGTGTTGCCGTCGAACGCGGCGCTCGCCGGACTCGCGGCGTTCTCCGTGGACGACGCGGTGGCCGGACGGTTCAGCGCCGCGTTGGCGGAGCCGCAGCCGCCGGGGGTGAGGACGCCGTAGACCTGGAACTCCCACAGGGAGTAGCCGTAGGCGGTGGCGCGCGTGGTGCCGTTCATGCGGACGTAACGGCCGGTGCCGTTGACGTCGAGGGTCTGGGTGCCGCCGGTTCCGGTGGTGGTGGAGTAGACGGTGGTCCAGTTGCCGGTTCCGGTGTCGGAGACCTGGATCTGGAAGCCGCTCGCGTACGCCGCCTCCCAGGTCAGCCCGATCTGGCTGACCGAGGCGGTGGCCCCGAGGTCGACCTGGATCCACTGCGGGTCGCTGAAGGCGCTGGACCAGCGGGTGCCGGTGTTGCCGTCGACGGCGGCGCCGGCGAGGGTTCCGGCGTTCTCGGCGGAGGACGCGGTGGCCGGCTTCCCCTGCGAGAGCAGCGCGCCCGCCGCGTGGGCCGGCGGCTGCGTCACGACGAAGAGCAGGCTCGCAAGTAACGCGGTGAGCAGGGCGATGAGGACATACGGTCGGCGCTTGTCGCGGCTCAACCGATGGCGCACCAGCAAGGAACGATCGCCTGACATGGCATCTCCTGAACGGGTGGGGGTCCGTGATGGAGCCGGAAACGTCGAGAGAGCGCTCTCCCGGTGGGGTGATGTTTACAACCGCGTTTCCTCGGCGTCAAGAAGTAGCTCCATAATCGCCCCAACCCACCTGCTGACAACGAGGGTTGAACACGCGCCGAGCGCGGGGAACCTGACAGGCCGGGTTCCCCGCGCTCGGCACGGATCGCTGTGCGGGGCCGGCTCAGGTGTGCGGCCGCCGGCCCTTCTCCTGCTTCGGGAACGTCTGGTCGGCGCCGGGGAGAACCGGCTTGGGGAGGGTGGCCACTTCCTTCTTGGCCTCCTCCAGCTGCTTCGCCGTGTCGTGCGGCAGCCGCGGCGGCCGCACGGTGGCGTGGGAGAAGCGGAACGCCGAGGTCAGATCGCCGAAGGTGCGCCGCCGCCACTGTGTGACGTTCGGTGCCTCGACGCCGGTGAACCGCTCCAGGAACTGCAGTGCCGAGGTGTGGTCGAAGGCCTCGCTCGCCACCCAGCCGCCCACGGTCCAGGGCGAGACGATGATCGCCGGGACCCGGAAGCCACCGCCGATCGGCAGCCCCTGGACGAACTCGTCGACCGTGCCTGCCTTCGGCGTGGGCGGGGCCACATGGTCGAACAGGCCGTCGTTCTCGTCGTAGTTGAGGATGAACGCGGTCTTCGCCCACACCTTCGGATTGGACGCGATGGCCTCGATCTTCTGCGCCACGAAGTCGGCGCCGGCCGCCGGCAGGTAGTCCGGGTGCTCGGACTGGAAGCTCGTCGGCATGATCCAGGAGACCGTCGGCAGCCGGTCGTTGCGCGCGTCGTCCTCGAAGGTGCCCTCGGGCTGCGGGCGCATGCCGCGCTCGTAGAGGTCCTCGCCCGGCTTGGAGTCCCGGAACGTCTTGAACTGCTCCAGCATGTTGCAGCCGTAGTCGTCGTCCTGCTGGTACACCTTCCAGCTGATGCCGGCGGCCTGCAGGCGCTCCGCGTAGGTCGGCCACCGGTACGGCGTGGGCGCCTTGTTGGTGAGCACCGGGCCGCCCATCGTGCCGCCGGGGTCGATGGTGCCGGTCATCCAGTACAGGCGGTTCGGCCAGGTCGGGCCGAAGACCGAGCAGAAGTAGTTGTCGCAGATGGTGAAGGTCTCCGCGAGGGCGAACTGGAAGGGGATGTCCTTCCGCGTGTAGTAGCCCATCACGTACGGGCCGTTGACCCCGTCGGCCTTGCGGTGTGCGGGCAGCCACTGGTCCATCCTGCCGCCGTTCCAGGCGGCGTGCTGCACGGCCCAGGCGTGGCTGGTGGACGGGATGGCCTGGGCGCTGGACTTGTGGGTGTCCAGATGGAACGGCAGCAGATAGCCGTCCGGGTTGACGGTGTCGGGCTGGTAGAAGACCGAGCGCCTGTTGTCCAGCTTCAGCGCGTGCGGATCGTTGAAGCCGCGGACGCCGGAGAGGGTGCCGAAGTAGTGGTCGAAGGAGCGGTTCTCCTGCATCAGCATGACGACATGCTCGATGTCGTTCAGCGAACCGTGCCGCGGTGGTCCCGCCGCGACGGCCTTCTGCACGCTGGGCGGCAGCAGGGAGAGCGCCGCCGCGCCTCCCATCGCCCCCGCCGCCGATCCGAGGAGTCTGCGTCGCGTCAACTCGGCCATGAACATCCCTTCTCGACCTGTCGGTGCGAGCCCTGGTCGTGGACCCATCAACACCTTTGCGGGGACCGGGAGGGAGGCGAAGGGGGCAATCGGTGAACACGTGACCAACGAGCAGCGAGCACCGGGCCACGGCACGGCAGGCCGCCGCGGGAGGGCGGGAGCTCCACCGGACGTCATGTCTCCATGGGGCACCTGACGCAGAGTCATGGTGCCGGGACACGCCCATGGCCGGGCCGGCGGGGGATGATGACCGGGTGGAGATCCGTATCGAGGCCTCAGACCTGCCCGGCCGTGCCTTCGTCCTCGGCCCGGACTTCCCCGCCGCGGGCAACGTTCACATCGGCGTGCAGCGCAAGGACCGGCCGGGCGAGTGGACGGGCCTCCACCCGGGTGACGCCGCGTCGGCGAGCTGGACCCTGGAGGCCGTCGCCGTGGCGACCGCCACCGGGACGGAACTCGAAGGCCCTTACATCCAGAACCGGCTGGGCGGGCAGTTCGTCTTCCTGTCCTGGGTCACGGTGGACGCGGCGGGTGTGACCGACATGCTGCGCCGGGCGAAGCTGATGTTCGCCGACGTCCCGTCGGAGACGTTCGACGAGGCGGTGCGCGGTGGCCGGCTGACCGCGCGGCTGCGGCTGACGACCGCCGAGGGCCGGCCGCTGTGCGGGCGGGTGCGGCCGCCCCTGGTGACCTGGTCGGCAACCACCCCGCAGACGCTACGGCCCAGGTGAGTTGTCAGAACCGGATGCCACACTTTTCCCATGACTGAGACTGTGAAGGGCCCCGCCGCCTATTTCCCCTCGATCGAGCAGAAGTACGGCCGCCCGATCGCCGAATGGAAGGACCTCATCCGGTCCTCGCCGCTGACCAGGCACATGGAACTGGTCGGGTGGCTCAAGGCCGAGCACGGCATGGGCCATGGCCATGCGAACGCCCTGGTCGCGCACACCCTCGCCGAGGACAACGGTAAATAGCCCGCCGGCGCGGACTCCGCGCGGCGGGCTGTCGCCCGGATCAGACGGTGGCGAGGGAGATCTCGGTCGACTTGATGAGCGCGACCACGGAGGTGCCGGCGGTCAGGCCGAGGTCGGTGACGGCGTCCTTGGTGATGGCCGCGGTCAGTTCGCCGCCCGGGACGGTGACCTTGACGCTGGCCATCGCGCCGCCGGTGGCGACCTCGGAGATGGTGCCGGCGAGCTGGTTGCGGATGCTCAGGCCTTCGACCGGGCCGGTGGCCAGGGAGACCTCCGTCGACTTCACCAGGGTGCGGACGGCCGTACCCTCGGCGATCCCGAGCTCCTTGACGGCTTCCAGCGTGATGGCCGCGGTGATGTCCTGGCCGCCGTCCAGCCGGACCTTGACGGTCGCCATGACCTCGCCGGCGGTGACGTCGGTGACGGTGCCGGGAATCTGGTTGCGGATGCTCAGACTCATGAAGGTGCGCCTCGCAAAGTGAGTGGAATGTCGGGCTTGGCCCGTCGTGTCCCTTCACCGTAGCCACACTCCGCGCACCCGTTCCGGCACGCGTCGCAAACGCCATGCCAGTGGCGGGAACGGCCTGGCACATCCCCCACAACTGCCCGATTCCGCCGGTTCGCCACGCCGCGGCCGGGCGACCGCTCAGCCCTCCAGCGCCTTCCGGTCGACCACGCCGACCGCGCGCCCGTCGAGCAGGACGACGGCGGCCTCGTGGCGGCGTTGAGGAGTGTCGAGGCAGGCGAGCGCACTGGAGAGCGGCTGGCCGAGGCCGACGACGGGCAGCGCCGGGGCGAGGTGGTCGCGCAGCGGCTCCTCAGGACCCGCACCCGAGTCGAGTGCCCGCTGGAGTCCGGCGGCCTCGGCCGAGCCGGTGATCTCGGAGGCGGCGATACCGAACGGCCGCTCGGCGCGGGCGAGCACCACGGGCGCGACATCGGTCCGCGCGGCGCGCAGCACGGCCAGTGCCTCGCCCAGCGAGGCGGTGGAAGCGACGGTGACGAAGTTTTCGCCGTGGCCCCGGGCGTCGCCCAGGACCGTGCGCACCGTCGGTTCGGTGTCATCGCGGTGCCGGGGCTCCTCCAGGAAGCCGCGCTGCCGCAGCCAGTCGTCGCTGAGCGCCGAGGACAGATAGGAGCGGCCCGAGTCGGGCAGCAGGACGACGACCAGGTCGTCGGGGCCCAGCCGCCGTGCCACCCGTAGCGCCGCGGCCACCGCCGTCCCCGAGGAGGGGCCCACCAGCAGTCCTTCCTCACGGGCCATCCGCCGCGCCGTCAGCAACGACTCCCGGTCCGGCACCCGTTCGAACACGTCGACCACGCTCCGGTGGTACGACTCGGGCCACACGTCCTCCGAGGTCTCCGGATGGACGAAGTGGCCGATGCTCTCCACGAAGTAGGAGCTGCCGTCGCCGCCGGCGTACACCGACGCCTCCGGGTCCGCGCCGACGACGGTGACCCGTCCGTCGGATGCCTTCTTCAGGAAGGCGCCGGTGCCGCTGATGGTGCCGCCGGTGCCGACGCCCGCCACGAAGTGCGTGACCCGCCCGCCGGTCTGCTCCCAGATCTCCGGCCCGGTGGTCACCACATGGGCGTCCGGGTTGGCCGGGTTGTCGTACTGGTTCGCCAGCCAGGCGCCGGGGATCTCCTCCGCGAGCCGGCGCACGACATGGAAGAGGTGGTCCGGATGGTCCTTGGAGAGCGCGGTCGGGGCAAGCACGACCTCGGCGCCGTAGGCCCGCAGGATGTCGCTCTTCTCCGGGGCGGCCCGCTCGGACACCCCGATCACGACCCGGTAGCCGCGCTGCCGTCCGACGATGGCCAGCCCGATGCCGGTGTTCCCCGACGTCGCCTCGATGATGGTGCCGCCCGGCCGGAGCTCACCCGTACGCTCGGCCTCCCGCACCATCGACAGCGCGGCACGGTCCTTGACGCTGCCGCCGATGCTGAGGAACTCCGCCTTCGCGTAGACCGGAGTCACGATTCCCGCGCCCAGCCGCGCCAGCCGGAACAGCGGCGTCCCGCCGATCGCGTCCGTGACCGATTCGTAGACGGTCATCTCTGGAACCTCGTCCCTCTTCCGGTGGTTTCGACGCGACGGAACCACCGGGTGTGAAGGACCAGCGGCAACACCGCGGGGCCGGTGTCCGGTTCATGGACCCGCAGGGGGACGATACCGTGACCGCCCCCGGCCCTGCCCCGGGTGTGTGCCGCCGGGTGGTCAGCCCTGGCGGGAGGATTCCAGATGGGCGAAGACGACGACGTTGTCCGTGTAGTCCTTCTTCGAGTGGTCGTACGCGCCGCCGCAGGTGATGATGCGCAGCTGGGCGTTGGGGGTGTCGGCGTAGACGCGCTGGTCGGGGAAGTTGTTCTTGGAGAAGGTCTCGACGGAATCGACCTTGAACTTCGCGATGACGCCGTCGGCGCGGGTGATCTCGGCGGTGGCGCCCGGCTTGACCATGCTGAGCAGGAAGAACACCGCGGGGCCGGTCTTGGTGTCGACATGGCCGGCGACGATGGAGTTGCCGCGTTCGCCGGGGGTGGGGCCTTCCGCGTACCAGCCGGCGAGGTTGTTGTTGTCCGACGGCGGGGGATCCAGTTTGCCCGACGTGCCGATGTGCAGCGGGGTGAAGGGTGCGCTCACGCCGATGTCGGGAATCGTCAGCAGGGTCGGGCGCGAGGCGGGCAGTCCGGGGGCGGCGCTGACCGGCGGCGGGGCCGCCGCGTGCGCTGTGGCCTGCGCCACGACGGCGGCCGGGGGCGGCGCGGCCTCGGAGGCGTCGACGGAGTTGTAGATCAGGAACGCGCCGAGCAGAGCCGCGCCGGTGGCCCAGCCCAGGACTCGGGACGAGCCGTCACCGCCCGGTGCGTTCTCCGCCGCTCGGGCGCTGTGCTGTGCGGACTGCTGGGCCATTCGGTGATGCCTTTCATCAGCTCTGCGGTTCGTGGTTCTGCTGCCCGCGAGCGGGGCGGCGGGCCGGGCCCGGAACCGGCGCTGCCACCGTCATCGTGGGACGACGGTGGCAACGACGGAACGCGTGGTGCGGAACGTGCGTCGGATCAGGCCGCGAGGCCGGCGCCGGCCGAGGTGTTGCGGCGGCGCAGGACGAAGGCGCCGGCGCCGAGGCCACCGAGCAGCAGAACGGAACCGGCGGCCAGGCCACCGCCCGAGAGGGCCATGCCGCCACCGCCGGTGTGCATGCCACCGTGCGGCTTCTTGGCCTCCTGGCCCTTCCACCCTTCCTCGGACTTGGCGCCCTTCTTGGACTCCTCGCCCTTCCAGCCGTTCTCGGACTTGGCGCCCTGCTCGGACGGCGACCAGCTGTCGCTGGAGCTGGAGCTGGAGGAGCCGCTCGGGTCGTATGCGTTGTGGGCACCCGTGGCGGCGTGGGCGGCGGGAGCGGCGATGGCGAGGACAGCGGAGAGGGTTGCTCCGGCCAGCAGGGTGCGAGCAGTGCGCATGGGAAGGTTCCTTCCGCCGCGACGTGCGCTGGCTGACAGGGCATCAGCCATAGGAAGCGCAGTAGCGACGTCATCACCGTCAGTCATATACCGAGGTTGTGCCACCGGAGAGAGCACAATGGGTGACGGAGTGCTCTCTTCGGGTGGTGCCGGCCGTGGGGGAGTGGGGCGGCACCGGGCTGACGGTGCCTCACCCCGACGGGGCATCAGCACCCCCGGCCCGCGGGCCGGACCACGGGGAAATGCGGCGTCACCCGGCGTGACACGGCGGAGCGGGCCGCGCGGCGTCCGCGCGGCCCGCTCCCGGTGGCAGCCGTCACCCGTTGCCGGGAACGCCGCCCAGTACCTTCTCCAGCACGTCCGTCAGCGTCCGCTCCGCGTTCGCGTCCGCGGTCCGCGACCGCCAGGCGATGAATCCGTCGGGGCGGATCAGGACCGCCCCGTCGTTCTCCGCCCCGTGCAACTGCGCCCAGTCGGCGCCCTCTTCGGGGACGAGGTCGTGATTCTCGTCCGGGCCCACCCGGAAGCAGGCCAGCGGGATGCCGGTGCGCCCGGCGACGCTCAGACCGGCCTGGTGCCAGGCGCCGCCGTCGGGACCGCTGAGCAGCACCGGGGTCCGCTCGTACAGGTCGAGGGTGGATAGCCGGCGGCCCTCCTGGCTGAGCCACATGTGCGGGGCCCGGCCGCCCGGCTGGGCCAGCGGACGGAACTCCTCCGGGACGGCCGGCTGGTCCTGCGGGGCGCCCACCACCGCGCCGTCGAGGTAGCGGTAGCCCAGCACCACCGCGAGCATCCCGGGCTTCCGGCCGGCGCCGGGGCTGACGTCGTAACCCGGGTGACGGTGTTCCGCGGAACGGGTCGAGGCGCGGGCGCCGGTGGCCAGCGCCACCGGCCGCCGCTCGGCGTCGTACGTCTCCAGCAGCCCGGGGCCCGCCCAGCCGCGCAGCACCGCGGCGAGCTTCCAGGCGAGGTTGTGCGCGTCCTGGATGCCGGTGTTGGAGCCGAACGCCCCGGTCGGGGACATCTCGTGCGCCGAGTCCCCGGCCAGGAAGATCCGGCCGGTGCCGTAGCGCTCGGCCACCCGCTCGGCGGCATGCCACGGCGCCTTCCCGGTGACCTCCACCTCGAGGTCGGGCACCCCGACCGCGGTGCGGATCAGTGCCTCGCACCGCTGGTCGGTGAAGTCCTCCAGGGTCTCGCCGTCGTCCGGGCGCCAGGGTGCGTGGAACACCCAGTTCTCGTCGTTGTCGACGGGCAGCAGCGCGCCGGGGCTCTCGGGGTTCGTCAGGTAGCAGACGATGAAGCGCCGGTCGCCGACCGCGTCGGCCAGCCGCTTGGCCTTGAACGTGATGCTCACGTTGTGGAACAGGTCGCCGGCCCCGGTCATCCCGATGCCGAGCCGCTCGCGCACCGGGCTGCGCGGCCCGTCCGCGGCGACGAGGTAGTCCGCCCGGATCGTCCGGTCCTCACCCGTCTCACGGGACCGGACCACCGCCGTCACTCCTTCGGCGTCCTGCTCGGCGGAAATCAGCTCGGTGCCGAAGCGGATGTCGCCGCCGAGCTCGCGGGCGCTGCGCAGCAGCACCGGCTCCAGGTCGTTCTGGCTGCACAGGCACCAGCCCGACGGGCTGAACTTGGCCAGCGCCCCGCCGGGGTCGATCTGCTTGAACAGCCACTCCTGCTCCGAGCCGGTCAGTGTGTCGGCCTGCAGGATGCCGTGGTTCTCCGCCAGGACGGAGGCGGCCTCGCGGATCAGCGGTTCCACCCCCGCGGTCCGGAACAGTTCCATCGTGCGGACGTTGTTGCCCCGGCCGCGGGGGTGGTGCGAGGTCTGGGCGTGCCGTTCCACGAGCAGGTGCTCGATGCCGAGCCGGCCCAGGAACAGCGAGGCGGACAGCCCCACCAGGGAGCCACCAACGATCAGGACGGGCACGCGATCGTCGATCTTCGACGTCATGAGGTCTCCAGAGAGGGTTGTGCGGGAGCGGGTCCGCCACGGATTCGTGACGGCCGTTCGGCTGCGTTCCTCCTTTCCCTGTCGCAAGCCTGTTGACCGGGAAGTCACTCGCCCGCCTCACGTACCGTGCGCGATTCATGCCGTTATGTGAGCATCGGCCGTAGCCGAGCACGCCTGGTGCATATGCAGAGGGCAAGGCCTGCGGCAGTCGGCAGGGGTGTCGGAGTTTCCCGACCCGTCATCGAAGCCGCATTCCGTGGCGGGCGGTACGCCCGTCCCCCGACAGAGAGGAACGATCACGGTGACGACTCTGGACGACCGGCGCATAGCGGACCCCACCCTGGAGACGACGCGACTGCGCGTCGTGCTCCTGCTGGACGTCCTCGACGGCCGACAGGAGCGCTTCCTGGAGGCGTACGAGGAGATCAGGCACCAGGTGGCCGGAGTACCGGGCCACGTCAGCGACCAGCTCTGCCAGTCGCTCGGAAATTCGTCCCAATGGCTCATCACCAGCGAATGGGAGGGCAGCGAGCCCTTCCTGGCCTGGGTGGAGAGCGCGGCCCACCGCAAGATGGTCGAACCGCTGCACGGCTGCGTCCGGGACACCACGTCCCTGCGCTTCGTGATCGCCCGGGAGACCCCCGACCCGCTGGACCCCCCGGCCCGCCCGGAGCGGCGTGCGGCCCGGCCGGGCCCCGCCAAGGGGAAGGCCGCCGCCAAGCGCGCCGCCGGTACCGACCCGCTGCCGGCACCGCCGCTGTGCTCCGGCGGCGTCGTGCGCCACGCGATCACCTTCACCGTCAAGCCCGGCAGCGAACCGGCCGTGGCCAAGATCCTGGCCGGCTACCGCTCGCCGCAGGCCCGCGTCGACGACACCACGCAGCTGCGCCGCACGTCGCTCTTCATGCACGGCAACCGCGTCGTGCGGGCCGTCGAGGTGACGGGTGACCTGGGCAACGCGCTGCGGCACGTCGCCGCCCAGCCCGAGGTCAGGGCCGTCGAGGAAGCGATCAACCCGTACCTGGAGGAGGCCCGGGACCTCACCGACGGGTCGTCCGCCCGCGCCTTCTTCGCCCGCGCGGCGCTCCCCGCCGTCGAGCACGTCACCGGCTCCGCGACCGCCCCGGACGACGGCGTCACCCGCCGGGCGTACTTCTACCCGGTCAAGCCCGGCCGCGGCGAGGAGGCGGCCCGCCTGCTCGCCGAGCTGGACGCGGCCGCCGCCGCGGACCCCGGGCAGCGGCTCGTGGGCAGCACGGTCTTCCACCGTGACGACGTCCTCGTCCGTGTCGTCGACCTGGCGGACCCGCAGCGGCGCTCGCCGGCCGGCGAGCTCGCCGATGTCGTGCCCGAGGAGCTGAACCGGCTGCTCGACCTCGGCAAGCACCACGACCCGTCCGCCGCCGGTGAACTCTCGTACGGAGTCGCGGCGATGGACCTCATCACCGACCGCCGGGCGCAGGCCGCCTGAAACCCCCAGCGCGTCCGGCTCCGCAACCGGACGGCACCGACCAAGGAGCGGCCATGACACCTCAGCAGGCACGTATCGTCCACCTCGACGACACCAGCCCCAACACCCGGCGTGGCGGAGACATCCGCGCCGTCCTCACCCCGACGTCCGTGGGCTCCACGAGCGGCTTCATGGGGCTGGCGATCATCCAGCCCGGTGAGCAGATCGCGGAGCACTACCACCCGTATTCCGAGGAGTTCGTCTACGTCGTCTCGGGCGCGCTCGAAGTGGACCTGGACGGCGTCAGCCACTCGCTCCGCCCGGACCAGGGGCTGCTGGTTCCCCTCGACGTCCGGCACCGCTTCCGCAACGTGGGCACCGAAGAGGCCCGGATGGTCTTCCATCTGGGGCCGCTCGCGCCCCGGCCGGAACTGGGCCATGTGGACACCGAGGAGACCGAGCACGTCCAAGCCGGAACGATGGCTCCCCCCGACCCCGCGGGGGCGAGGACGTGACCCGGCGGGTGGCGGTCACCGGACTGGGCGTGGTCGCCCCCGGCGGCGTGGGGGTTCCTGCCTTCTGGGACCTGCTCACCGCCGGGCGTACCGCGACCCGGGGCATCACGCTGTTCGACCCCGAGGGCTTCCGCTCCAGGATCGCCGCGGAGGTCGACTTCGATGCCGCCGCCTGCGGTCTCGGCCCGGACCTCGAGAAGCGCGCCGACCGGTACGTCCAGTTCGCGCTGGTCGCCGCCCGCGAAGCGGTCCGGGACTCGGGGCTCGACATGGAGGCCCAGGACCCCTGGCGGGTCGGGGCCTCCCTCGGGTCGGCCGTCGGCGGTACCACCCGGCTCGAACACGACTACGTGAAGGTCAGCGACTCGGGTGGGCGCTGGGACGTACGGCCGGAAGGTGCCGGACCGCATCTGCACCGGGCCTTCTCGCCCAGCGCGCTCGCCTCCGAAGTGGCCGAGGACCTCGGCGCCAAGGGCCCGGTCCAGACGATCTCGACGGGCTGCACGTCAGGGCTGGACGCGGTGGGCCACGCCTTCCACGCCATCCAGGACGGCAAGGCCGACGTGATCGTCGCCGGAGCCGCGGACTCACCGATCTCCCCGATCACGGTGGCCTGCTTCGACGCGATCAAGGCGACCTCCACACGCAACGACGACCCCGCCCACGCCTCCCGTCCCTTCGACGCCGAACGCGACGGGTTCGTCCTGGGCGAGGGCGCCGCCGTGCTGCTCCTGGAGGAATGGGAGCACGCGCAGAAGCGCGGCGCCCGGATCTACTGCGAGCTGCGCGGCTTCGCCACGTTCGGCAACGCGTACCACATGACCGGTCTCACCACCGAGGGCCTGGAGATGTCCCACGCCATCGACCAGGCGCTGGACCAGGCCCGTATCGACCGGACCGAGATCGACTACGTGAACGCGCACGGCTCCGGCACCGTGCAGAACGACCGGCACGAGACGGCGGCCGTGAAGCGCTCCCTGGGCGCGCACGCGCACACCGTACCGATGAGCTCGATCAAGTCGATGGTCGGGCACTCGCTCGGCGCCATCGGGGCGATCGAACTCGCCGCCTGCGCCCTGGCGCTGACCCACGGCGTGGTGCCGCCGACCGCGAACTACGACACCCCCGACCCCGACTGCGATCTCGACTACGTGCCGAGGACCGCGCGCACCGCCCCGCTGCGGTCCGTGCTGTCGGTCGGCAGCGGCTTCGGCGGCTTCCAGTCCGCCGTGGTGCTCGGGCACGCGGAGAGGAGCCCGTCATGAAGCGAACGTCACCGGATCGGAGCACCACCGGCCGGCAGACCGTGGTGACCGGCCTCGGCGTCATCGCGCCGAACGGCGTCGGGACCGACGCCTTCTGGAAGGCCGTCCAGCAGGGCGTGTCCGTGCTCGGCCCGGTCACCCGCGAGGGCTGCACCGAGCTGCCGCTGCGGGTCGCCGGAGAGGTCGCCGGGTTCGACCCGGCCCTCCTGGTCGAAGGCCGCTATCTGGTCCAGACCGATCGCTTCACGCACTTCGCGATGGCAGCGGCCGATCTCGCCCTCGGCGACGCCCAGCTGGAGCACGACCCGCAGTCGCCCTTCGCCATCGGCGTGGTGACCGCGGCCGGCTCCGGCGGCGGCGAGTTCGGTCAGGGCGAACTGCAGCAGTTGTGGGGCCAGGGCCCGCACTTCGTCGGGCCGTACCAGTCCATCGCCTGGTTCTACGCCGCGAGCACCGGCCAGATCTCCATCCGGGGCGGCTTCCAGGGCCCCTGCGGAGTGCTCGCCAACGACGAGGCCGGTGGCCTCGACGCGTTCGGACACGCCTGCCGCACGATCCGGCGGGGCACCGACGCGGTCGTCGTCGGCGCCACCGAGGCGCCGCTGGCCCCCTACTCGGTCGTCTGCCAGCTCGGCTACCCCGAGCTCAGTCTCGCCACGGACCCGCACCGGGCCTATCTGCCGTTCACCGACGACGCCTGCGGATTCTCGCCCGCCGAAGGCGGCGCGATGTTCGTGGTCGAGGAGGAGTCCGCGGCGCGCCGCCGCGGCGCCCCGGTCCGGGCCGTGGTCGCGGGACATGCCGCCACGTTCACCGGCACCGCGGGCTGGGAGCACTCCCGGCCGGGTCTGGCGCGGGCGATCCAGGGCGCGCTGGACGAGGCGGGCTGCTCCGCCGAGGACATCGACGTGGTCTTCGCCGACGCCCTCGGCGTACCCGCGGCCGACCAGGCCGAGGCACTGGCGATCGCCGACGCCCTCGGCCCGCACGCCGCGAACGTCCCCGTCACCGCGCCGAAGACCGGCTTCGGCCGGGCGTACTCCGCGGCCTCGGCACTGGACGTCGCCACCGCGGTACTCGCCCTGGAACACGGCGTGGTGCCCCCCACCCCCAACATCACCGAGGTCCGCCACGACCTCGACCTCGTCACCGGCGAGGCCCGCGCCACCGAACTGCGCACGGCCCTCGTCCTGAGCCGCGGTCTGATGGGCTGCAACTCGGCCCTGGTGCTGCGCCGCGTTCCCGACGACCGGCGCTGACGGGAACGGCGCGCCCACCGGGCGCCGTTCCCGCGTCCCCCGACCGCTGTTCCCCGGAGCTGTTCCCCCGAGCCAAGGAGAAACCAGTGATGAACGGACCTGTCACGTTCGATGAGCTCGCGTCCCTGATGAAGGGCCGCGCCGGCCTGTCCGTCGACCCGGGCGAGATGGAGAAGAGGCCCGAGGCGACGTTCGAGGAGTTCAACCTCGACTCCCTCGGCCTGCTCGGCATCGTCTCCGAGCTGGAGAACCGCTACGGCCGGCAGATCGGCGACGAAGCGGACTCGTGCAAGACCCCGCACTCCTTCCTGCAGAGCGTCAACGCCCAACTCACCCTCGGAGCCTGACATGACCGGACACACCGACAACGAGATCGTCATCAACGCGCCCCTGGACCTCACCTGGGAGCTCACCAACGACCTCGAACGCTGGCCGACGCTGTTCAGCGAGTACGCGTCCGTCGACGTGCTCGAGCGCCAGGGCGACACCGTCACCTTCCGGCTGACGATGCACCCCGACGAGAACGGCACGGTCTGGAGCTGGGTCTCGGAGCGGGAGGCCGACCCGAAGACGTTCACCGTAAAGGCCCGCCGCGTGGAGACCGGTCCCTTCGAGCACATGAACATCCGCTGGGAGTACCGGGAGGTGCCGGACGGCACGTCCATGCGCTGGCTGCAGGACTTCGCGATGAAGCCCACCGCGCCGGTCGACGACGCGGGCATGACCGACCACATCAACCGCAACTCGCTGATCCAGATGGAACGCATCCGCGAGCAGGTCGAGCAGCACGCCCGGGTCGTCTGACCGACCCCGCTCCGACCCCGAAGGGACCACCCCGATGCACCGTTCGCTCATCGTCGCCCGTATGCGGACCGACGCCGCCCCCGACATCGCCGAGGCCTTCGCCGCCTCCGACCGCGGGGAACTGCCGCGCCTCATCGGTGTGACCGGGCGCAGTCTGTTCCAGTTCGGCGACCTGTACCTGCACCTGATCGAGGCGGACCGGCCGCCCGGCCCCGAAGTGGCCCGGTTCAAGGGCCATCCGGAGTTCCGGGACGTCAGCGACCGGCTCGCCGCGCACGTCCAGGCGTACGACCCGGCCACCTGGCGCGAGCCCAAGGACGCGATGGCCCGCGAGTTCTACCGCTGGGAGCGCAGCGACGCCGACTAGTTCGGAGCAGCCTGGGGCCGGATCTCCGGCCCCAGGCAACTTGCGATGCCCGCACGTTCGAGCCCTGCACGGCAGGCTGGAAGGACACCACCTCCCATGGTCGAGGTCGAGATTCCCCACAACGCCGAGCCCCCGGCGTGGGTGCGGTGCGACAGCTGCGTCACGCTCATCTACGCCAAACGCTTCACCCGGGCACTCAAGGTGTGCCCCGACTGCGGTTCCCATACCCGGCTCACCGCCCGTCAACGGCTGGAGCACCTGCTCGACCCCGGAACCGCGGTACCGCTGGACCCGGTCGAGTGCGTACCCGACCCGCTGGGCTTCTCCGACACCCGCCCGTACGTCGACCGGCTGGTGGACGCGCGGGCGGCGACCGGACAGCGGACGGCGGTGCTCTGCGCCCGCGGCACCATCGAGGGCCGGCCGGTGGTGGTCGCCGCGATGGACTTCGGGTTTCTCGGCGGCAGCCTCGGCTGCGGTGAGGGCGCGCTGATCACGGCGGCGGCGCACACCAGTCTGCGGATGCGCGTCCCCCTGCTGCTCGTCACCGCCTCCGGCGGCGCGCGGATGCAGGAGGGCGTGCTGTCGTTGATGCAGATGGCGAAGACCACCAACGCCCTGGCCGAGCTGGACGAGGCCGGGATCCTGGTGATCTCGCTCATCACCGACCCGACCTACGGCGGCGTGGCCGCCTCGTTCGCGACGCTCGCGGATGTGATCATCGCCGAACCCGGTGCGCGGCTGGGCTTCGCCGGGCCGCGGGTGATCGAACACACCACCGGCGAGACGCTCCCGGAGGGCTTCCAGACCGCGGAGTTCCTGCTGAGCCACGGACTGGTCGACGACGTCGTGCCGCGGGCCGCACTGCGGGCGACGCTCGGCCAGCTCCTCGCGCTGCAACCGGCCGCGGACCCGGAACCGGATGCGGCGGCGACCGCGGCTCCCGCCGCGACGGCCACTGACAGCGGAGCCATCCTGCGCCGGCCGGAAGAACTGGCCGGCGCCGACCCATGGGCGACGGTGCAACTCGCCCGCCACCCGGACCGCCCCACGACGCTGGACTACGCCGCGCACCTGCTGGACGGCTTCCACGAGCTGCACGGTGACCGGATCGCGGAGGACTGCGCGGCGGTGGTCGGCGGCCCGGGGCTGCTGAACGGCCGGCCCGTCATGCTGATCGGCCATCAGAAGGGCGGCACCGGACTCGTGGAGCGCAAGCGCCGCAAGTTCGGGATGCCGAATCCGGGCGGATACCGCAAGGCGGCCCGGCTGATGCGGATGGCCGCGAAGCTCGGACTGCCCGTCATCACGCTGATCGACACCCCCGGCGCCAACCCGGGTCCCGACGCGGAACGCACCGGCCAGGCCGGTGCCATCGCGGCGAACCTGCGGCTGATGGCCCGGCTGCCGGTGCCGATCGTGGCCGTCGTCACCGGCGAGGGCGGCAGTGGCGGCGCGCTGGCGCTGGCCGTCGCGGACCGGGTGCTCATCAGCGCCAACGGCATCTACTCGGTGATCAGCCCGGAGGGCTGCGCCGCCATCCTCTGGAAGGACGCGTCGGCGGCGCCGACCGCCGCCGAGGCCCTGCGCGTCGATGCCCGGCAGCTGCTCGAACTCGGCATCGTCGACGGTGTCGTGCCGGAACCGCCGGGCGGTGCGCACACCGACCACCCGCAGTCCGCCGCCCTGCTGGGCGCCGCGCTGACCGCGGCGCTGAACGAACTGGACCCCTGAGAGCCGGAGCGGCTGCTGCGCGACCGCAGCAGCCGATTCCAGCGCTTCGGGACCGCACACAACCTGAGCGTGGAAAGAGGTGCGCTGTGAAGCCGGACCACGAGCAGCGGAACAGCAGTGACGGAAACCCGCCGGCGGACGGCCAGGTGCCGGGCGCACCGCCGGTACCGGACGCGGTGACGCGCGACGCCGTGATGCCGGACGCCGCGATGCCGGCCGGAGCGGTGCTCGACGCCGTGTGCCGCAGTGTCGTGCGGCTGAGCGGGACCACCGCCCATCCGCCGTCCCGCATCCGGATGCAGGACGGCCAGATCACCGTCGAGGTCGAGTGGCCGGACCCGGCGGCCCTGAGCCGTCCCGCGCCGGCCGCCGGCGCTCCGGTCGCCGCCCCGGAATCCGACGCCGCGCCCGCCGGGGACGGCGAGGCGCTGGACTACGTCCGGGCGCCCATGGTCGGCACGTTCTACCACGCGAGCTCCCCGGACGCGCCGCCGTACGTGTGCGTCGGCGATGTGGTCGCACCGGGTCAGCCGGTAGGTGTTCTGGAGGCCATGAAGCTGATGAGCACCATCACGGCGGAGGTCGGGGGCCGGGTGACCGAGGTGCTCGCGCCGAACGGGCAGCCGGTTGAGTTCGACCAGCAACTGATCGCGCTGGAGCCGGTGGACGCCGAAGCGGGTGCGGGTGCGGACCCGGTCGCGGTCCGTGAGCCGGCGGCCGTCTCCGGGCCGTCGAGGTGATGCCCGTGTTCTCCACCGTGCTGATCGCCAACCGCGGGGAGATCGCCCTGCGGGTGGCCCGCACCTGCCGTGAAATGGGCATCCGTACGGTCGCGGTGTACTCCACCGCGGACCGCGACTCCGCGGTCGTGCGGTTCGCGGACCAGGCCGTGCACATCGGCGCGCCGCCCGCCAAGGGCAGCTACCTCAACGTCCCCGCCGTCATCGAGGCGGCGCTGCAGACCGGCGCGCAGGCCATCCACCCCGGGTACGGCTTCCTCTCGGAGGACCCCGACTTCGCCGAGATCTGCGAAGCGCACGACATCGTCTTCATCGGGCCGCCCCCGCAGGTCATGCAGCAGCTCGGCGACAAGGCGGCGGCCCGCTCCCTGATGGCGCAGGCCGGGCTGCCGGTACTGCCCGGCAGCATGGACGCGCTGACCTCGCCGGCCGAGGCGAAGGAGCTCGCCCGGCAGGTCGGCTACCCGGTGATCCTCAAGGCCGTCGCGGGCGGTGGCGGCCGCGGCATGGCCGTGGTCCGGTCCGCCGACGACCTCCGCCTCGCCTACAACGAGACCCGCGCCCACGCCCGGGCGGTGTTCGGCGACGACCGGCTCTACCTCGAACGGTTCGTCGACGACGCCCGCCACATCGAGGTGCAGGTGCTGTGCGACCGGCACGGCAACGCCGTCCACCTGGGCGAGCGCGACTGCTCGGTGCAGCGCCGGCACCAGAAGCTCATCGAGGAGGCGCCGGCCACCGGGCTGCCGCAGGAGCTGCGCGAGGCGATGCTGACGGCCGCCGTCCACGGAGCCACGGCGGTGGGCTTCGTCGGGGCCGGCACGTTCGAGTTCGTCGTGACGCCGGACGACCGATTCTATCTGATGGAGATCAACTGCCGTCTCCAGGTGGAGCACCCGGTCACCGAACTGGTCACCGGAATCGACATCGTCCGCGAACAGATCACGGTGGCCGCCGGGCTGCCGCTGTCGTTCCGGCAGAGCGACATCACCCTGCGCGGCGTGGCCGTCGAGTGCCGCGTCAACGCCGAGAACCCCGACAACGAGTTCTCGCCCACTCCCGGGCTGCTGTCCGAGTTCGTGCCGCCCGGCGGCCCGTTCGTACGGGTCGACACGCACGCCTACCCGGGCTGGCCGGTCGGGCCCGACTACGACTCGCTGCTGGCGAAGGCGGCCGTGTGGGCGCCGGACCGCGAACAGGCACTGGCCAGGATGGACCGCGCGCTCAGCGAGTTCCGGGTGAGCGGACCCGGTGTGCACACCACGCTCGGCTTCCTGCGCAGGACGCTGGCGCACCCGCTGTTCCAGGCGGCGCTGCACACCACCGGGCTGGTCGGCGCGATGACCGCCGAGGAGTCCGACCGGGACGGCGACACGAGCAAGGAATCCGCACCGGTCGGCTGACCGGACCGTACGACGCACTGTGCGCCACGCTCCCTGAGGGGCGTGGCGCACAGTGCGTGGTGACGGTGACGACCCCTAGACGGGGACGACGGCCTCGAACGCGTGCAGGTAGGGGTTGACCGGGCGGATCTGGCCGACAGCGAGCCCGGCCTCCTCCATCAGGGCGGCCATGCTGACCTTGGAGTGCTTCGCGCCCCCGACGTTCAGGAGCAGCAGCAGGTCCATGGCGGTGGTGAACCGCATCGACGGGCTGTCGTCGACCAGGTTCTCGACGACCAGCACCCGGGCGCCGGGGCGCGCGGCCTTGACGATGTTGGCCAGGGTGGCGCGGGTGCTGGCGTCGTCCCACTCCAGGATGTTCTTGATGATGTACAGGTCCGCCTGGACGGGGATCTCGTTGCGGCAGTCGCCCGGGACGAGCCGGACCCGCCCGGCCAGCGGGCCGCCGTCCCGCAGCCGCGGGTCCGCGTTCGTGATCACCTTGGGGAGGTCGAGCAGGGTCCCGCTCAGCTCCGGGTTCCGCTCCAGCAGACAGGCGAGCGCCAGCCCCTGGCCGCCGCCGATGTCCGCGACGCTCGACACCCCGGTGAGGTCGACGAACTCGGCGAGGTCCTCTGCGGACTGCCTGCTGGACGACGACATCGCCCGGTCGAACACCACGGCCGACTCGCTCGCGTCGGTGTGCAGGTAGTCGAAGAAGTTCTTGCCGTACAGCTCGGGGAAGACGTCCTTGCCGGACCGGACCGCGTCGTCGAGCAGCGGCCACGCGTCCCAGGTCCACGGCTCCGTGCACCACAGCGAGATGTACCGGAGGCTGTCGGGGGAGTCCTCGCGCAGCAGCCGCGACATCTCGGTGTGCGTGAAGCGGCCGTCCTCCGTCTCCGCGAACAGCCCGTAGCACGACAGCGCACGGAGCAGCCGGCGCAGCGGCTTGGGCTCGGCGTTGACCTCCTGGGCCAGTTCCTCGACCGTCGCGGGGGTGTCGCCCAGGGCATCCGCGACCCGCAGCCGGGCCGCGGCGCGGACGGCCGCGGCGCAGGCGGCGCCGAACACGAGTTCCCGCAGGCGCATGCCGGCGTGCGGGGTGATGGCGGATGCGGATGCGGGTGCCGCGGGGACGGGTGCGGTGGAAGGGGTGGTCGTCATGGGGCTGCCTCTCCTGGGGATCGGAAGGGTGTCGGACGCGGCGCGGCGGACCACTCGGTCAGCAGCGGCCCACCGGAGCTGAGACCAGACAGTGGTTTCCGTTGAAGGTGTTGCCGAGGCCGGTGTCCCGGTCGGACAGGTCGGCCGGACCGTTGCGGAGCGCCGTGTTGTCCTTGACGGTGTTGCCGGAGTTGGGACCGCCCGCGAAGCTCGGGAACAGCACGACGCCGCCGGACAGCGGTGAGGTCCCGACGTTGTCGGTGATCCTGTTCAGCTCCACGGTCGTGTTCTCCACGCCGGTCAGGACGATTCCGGAGCCCTGGATGACCGGCAGCCGGCTGTTCGCCGGGCAGAACTTGTTGTTCGCCACCACCTTGTTGAGACGGATGCCGATCGCTCCGGCCCTCGGCGTCCCCTCGTCCCCCACGACGAAGACGCCACCGCAGTTGCCGGTCATCGTGTTGTTCTCGACCGTCAGATTGCGGACCCGCCGTGCGACGACGCCGATCCGGTTCCCGGAGACGTCATTGCCGCTGATCATCGCGCTCTGGGTGTCCATGGCGCCGCCTTCGCCGCTGGTCAGGTTCGCCATGAAGATGCCGGCCTGCCCGTTGTTCCGTGCCCGGTTCATGGACAGCCGGGCGCGGGTCGACTTCTCGACGCTGATGCCGTACTGGCCGTTGTCCTGGGCGAGCACGAAACGCACGCTCAGTCCGTCGGTGTCGGACGCGTTGATCGCGTGCTTCGTGAACCCGGAGACCGCGAGCGACTCGACGGTCACACCGGTGACCGGCTGGTCCGCCGTTCCGGTGACGCAGATCCCGTAGCCGCCCGCGGCGCAGGTGTTGCCGCCCGGTACGGCCGGAGGGGTGATCAGCGTCCGGTCGCCGGACCCGCGGATCGTCAGATTCGGGATCGTGACCTGAACGCTCTCCTGGTACGTGCCCGGCAGCACGAGGACCGTGTCCCCGGGTTTCGCCCGGTTCACCGCCTCTTGGATCGACTGACCCTTGCTGACGAGAAGTACGCTCTCCGCCTGTACGGGCGGCGCCGCCGCCAGCCCTACGGCGGCGACGCCGACAGCAGTACCCACCAGTTGATGAAACCGTCGCGTAGCCATGACCGGAACCCGCTCTCCAGGATGGTCCTCCCGTAACAGCGCCGGGCTCGGCGACGGATCCGAGGGACGTTCGACAGCGGCACCGCATTCCTCGCCCGTACAGAGCGTGCGCCCGCCGGTTCGAAGCTATGGGTGATCATCAGGCCCCGCCACTCATAGTCGACCGCCCGGGAAGAGCGCGTTCAGCCGAGCGTGTCCAGCGTGTCGAGTGCGGCCAGGATGTCGGCGGGTTCGGCGCGCACGGTGTAGTCGGACCTGACGAAGGCCCAGCGGATGACGCCGGAGCGGTCGATGACGTAGGTGGCGGGCAGCGGCAGGGTGCGGGCATGGCCGCCGTTGACCCGCTGGAGCTCGAAACCGAACCGGTCGTACACCTCGCCCAGTTCGCCGGAGAGGTCGAACGCGATGCCGAACCGGTGTGCGACGTCGGAGCCGATGTCGCTGAGAACGTCGAAGGTGAGTTGCTCCTTCTCGGTGATGGAGAGGGTCTCGTCCGGGATCTGCGGGGAGACGGCCACCAGGCGGGCGCCGCGGGCGGTGACGGCGTCCTGGTGCAGTTGCAGGGAGCGCAGGGCGAGATTGCAGTACGGGCACCAGGCGCCGCGGTAGAAGGTGAGGACCACGGGTCCTTCGGCGAGCAGCGCGTCCAGCGCGATCTGCTCCCCGGTGGCTGCCGGAAGGGTGAACCGAGGAGCCCGCGCACCCGGGCCCAGGGCGCGCTCCGCCAGGCCGGACGCGGCGAGCTCGGACCCGCCCCGGTCCATGACCTCGAGCAGCTCGGCGGGGAGTTTCCGGGGTCCGTTCTCGTACAGGTCGCGCAGGTCGCGCAGCTCATCCTGGAGGCTCACGATCGCCGTCCTCTCTCTGTGCAGGGGAGTGCGGAACACATCCCGAACATCTTGGAACACTCGTTCCAGGATGATGGCGGGTCGGTTCGCACGTCAAGGGTTATCTTGGAATCACCATTCCAAGTACTCGGGAGCGGTGAGTGATGCCCGACATCAAGCACTTCGATCCGGACACGGCGCTGGAGCGCGTCGAGCGGCTGTTCTGGCAGCACGGCTCGGACAAGGCGTCGATCCAGGCCGTCGCCACCGCGACGGGGCTCAGCCGGTCCAGTCTGTACACCACCTTCGGCGACAAGCGGGAGCTCTATCTCGCCGCCCTGCGCCGCTATCTGCTGCATCGCGCGCAGCCGGCGTTCCGCGAACTGGCGGAGGACGGGCGGGGCCTGCCCGCCGTGCGGGACTTCTTCGCCGGTCTGATCGAGGCCCGCTGCTCCGGTGAGTACGCCGGATGGGGCTGCATGGTCGTCAACGCCCATATCGGCCCCGAGGGCAGCGACCCCGCCGTCCGCGCCCTGCTCGACGAACACCACCGGCTGCTGCGGGACGCGCTGTGCGCGGAACTCGAGACGGCCCGGCGTCAGGGGCAGCTCGCCCCGGGCGTCTCCCCGGACGCCGCCGCCGAGACGCTGGCGCTGCTCGCCTACGGCGTGAACCTGCGCTCGCGCGGCGGAGCGGACGTGGAGACGCTGCTCGGCACCGTCCAAGCGGCCCTCGAACTGCTCGGCCGGCGGGAGCGCGGTCGGTAGGGCCGTCGTTCGATTAATAACAAGCCCTGTGGCTTGTTTTCCCGTCGCCGACGAAAAGCCCAAAGCGCCGGCGGAGGAGGGGGCGCCCCTCATCACCGGTATATGTCCTGGTCGTTAAGTAGATCTTGTTCAACTTCTTGACGCGAACACGTCGTGCGCTAAGAATCCAACACGATCCTGTTGGGTGAGAGCGCTCTCATCTCGCTGGTTCGAAGGCATCCCTGGGGATGATCGCTTGCCTTCGGCTGTGAGGTGAAAGCGCGACCTGCCCGGACCAGTACTTCCCTTTCGCTTCGTGAACAGAAGAAGGGATACCAGTTTTCCGATGCGCAGAACCCCACTTCCGCGCCTTGATCGGCCCCGACGGCGCTGGAGCCGCAGCGCCACCGCACTCGCCTCCGCCGTCGTCCTGGTGCTCGCGGGACTGTTCGGTCTCACCGCCGTCGCGGGGAACGCGGCGGCCGGACCGTCCGACTACACCCAGAGCGTCACCGCTACCGGTTCCACTCAGGCGCGGATCACCTTCACCCCCACGACGACCGCGCTGTACGTCGATGTGCACTACCAGGTGAACGGCGCCGGCCAGCAGAACTTCCGGATGACCAACAGCGGGGGCAGTTGGACCCGCACCGTCGACCAGCTCTCGACGGGCTCGGTCCTCACCTACTGGTTCACCTACGAGAAGGGCGGACCGCAGTACGACACCCCCCAGTTCACCTACACCCAGGGCGGCGGCGGAACGACCGGCGGCACCACGGGTGGCGGCGGTGGCGGGCAGCCGGTGCCCGGGACCATACCGCTGAAGATCACCAACAACTCGGGGCGCGGTGGCAGCGTCTACATCTACGACCTGGGCACCCAGCTGTCGAGCGGTCAGCAGGGCTGGGCGGACGCCAACGGCGGGTTCCACGCCTGGCCGGCAGGCGGCAATCCGCCGACCCCCGCCCCTGACGCGTCGATCCCCGGCCCCGCCTCCGGGCAGTCGGTGACGATCCAGATCCCGAAGTTCTCCGGCCGGGTCTACTTCTCCTACGGCCAGAAGCTGGCGTTCAAACTGACCACCGGCGGTCTGGTGCAGCCCGCGGTACAGAATCCGAGCGACCCGAACCGCAACATCCTGTTCAACTGGTCGGAGTACACGCTCAACGACAGCGGGCTGTGGATCAACAGCACTCAGGTGGACATGTTCTCCGCGCCTTACGCGGTCGCGGTGCAGTCCACCACCGGGGCCGGCCAGACCACGGGCCATCTGAAGCCCGGCGGATACAACGCGGTCCTCAACGCGCTGCGCGGCCAGTCCGGTGGCTGGGGCGGGCTGATCCAGACGGCGCCGGACGGTTCGGTCCTGCGGGCGCTGGCGCCGGGGCACGGCATCGAGTCCGGTGCGCTGTCCAACGGCGTCCTCGACGATTACATCAACCGGGTGTGGCAGAAGTACTCCACCTCGACGCTCACCGTGACGCCCTTCGCCGACCAGCCGAACACGAAGTACTTCGGCCGGGTGTCGGGGAACGTCATGAACTTCACCAACACCTCAGGGGCGGTCGTCACCAGCTTCCAGAAGCCCGACGCCGACAGCGTCTTCGGCTGCTACAAGCTCCTGGACGCCCCCAACGACCTGGTGCGCGGCCCGATCTCCCGCACGCTGTGCGCGGGATTCAACCGCTCGACACTGCTGGTCAACACCGGTCAGCCCGACGCGAGTTCCGCGAACTTCTACCAGGACGCGGTGACCAACCACTACGCGCGCTTCATCCACGCGCAGATGGCCGACGGGAACGCGTACGCGTTCGCCTTCGACGACGTCGGCCACCACGAGTCGCTGGTGCACGACGGCAGCCCGCAGCAGGCATCACTCATCCTCGATCCCTTCAGCTGACGTCGCCTCCCCGGAACCCATCCGCACCTCTCGTACATCGCGTACGTCTCGGAGCTCTGCAGAAAGGCCACGACCGCCCATGAGGAAAAACGTCCCGCCCGAAACCGCGTCGAGCGCCGCGCGCCGTATGCGGCGTGTTCCGCTCACTGTCTTCAGTGCTCTGCTCATGCTGGTCGCCGGCACCCTGGGTCTGTCCCTATCGGGCGGGTCGGCCGCCGCGGCGCCGGCGCCTCCGGCCGGCTGGACCACGGTCTTCAGCGATGACTTCAGCGGCGCGTCGGGCAGCGGTCTCAACAGGGCCAACTGGCTCTACGACATCGGTACCAACTACAACTACCCGGGTGCGGCGCCGAACTGGGGGACCGGTGAACTGGAGACGGCGACCGATTCAACGGCAAACGTCTACCAGGACGGTGCGGGCCATCTGGTGATCAAGCCGATCAAGGACGCCGGCGGACACTGGACCTCCGGCCGGATCGAGACCCAGCGCACCGACTTCGCCGCCCCGGCCGGCGGTCAGCTGCAGATCAGCGCTTCCATCCAGCAGCCCAACCCGGCACACGGACTGGGCTATTGGCCGGCGTTCTGGGCGATGGGCGCCGCGGCCCGCCCGGTGGGTGCGACCAACTGGCCGAACATCGGCGAGCTGGACATCATGGAGGACGTCAACGCGCTGAGTCAGCACTCGACCACCTTCCACTGCGGTGTCTGGGCCGGCGAGTGCCATGACCCGGACGGCATCAGCAGTGGGCTGCAGGCGTGCGGCGGCTGCCAGACCGGGTTCCACACGTACTCGGTGATCGTGGACCGTACCAACACCGCTGCCGAGCAGCTGCGGTTCTACCTGGACGGCGGTCTGACCTATCAGGTCAATCAGAACCAGGTGTCGACGGCTACCTGGCAGGCGGCCGTCGACCACGGGTTCTTCGCCATCTTCGATGTGGCGATCGGCGGTTCGTACCCGAACAAGGTCTGTGGCTGCACCTCGCCCTCGGCGGACATCACCTCGGGCGCCGGTATGAGTATCGACTGGTTCGGTGTCTACCAGACCAACGGCGGTGGTACCACGAACGGTGGCACGACCAATGGTGGGACGACGACCGGTGGGACGACCACCGGAGGAGCCACGACCGGCGGGACGACGACCGGTGGTACCACGGGCGGCACCTCGTCACCCGACTACTCGGCGAGCGCCACCCGGATCAATGCCACTCAGGCGCGGATCTCCTTCACGCCGACCACGGCCGCGCAGTACGTGGACGTGCACTATCTGGTCAACGGGGCGGGTCAGCAGAACTTCCGGATGGCGAACAGCGGGGGTACCTGGACGCAGACGGTCAGTCAGCTTTCCGCGGGCAGCGTCATCACCTACTGGTTCACCTACGAGAAGAACGGTCCCCAGTACGACACTCCGCACTTCACCTACACACAGAGCTGAGCGCCGAAGCCGAGTACGACTGCCGGCCCGTGGGAAGGGCGATCCTCGCGATCGCTGTTCCCACCGGTCCGCGGCGTTCCGGGCATGGTTGCGCCGAGGCCGCGGGCCGGTCATATGCGGGTACGGAACGGTACCAGGGATTCCGGGTAGGGCTCCGATGTTTATCCAATGGTGATGATCCCTCAACAGGAGTGCCACATCCGGCACTAGCGTCCGGTGGCACCCGGGAAGGCGGTGCCCGCCGCATGTCGGTGCGGATCCTCTGCGCCGACATCCCCCTCCCGGCAAAGCGCAAGGAGGCACTGTGCGGACATTCGTCCGGCGATCCGCCCTCGGCGCGTCCGTCGGTTTCCGGTACACCACGGGAACCGTCCTCGTCATCGGTGCCCTCGCGGTGACGCTCGTGGCGCTGCTGATCCCCATGCAGAAGTTCGGCGGTCAGAATTCCGCGGTGGCCGCTCCTCCGATCACGGACGACGGCCTCGGGGTCGTGAACACGCAGTACGGACCGCTGACCCCGCTCGACCGGGACTTCGTCCGGAAGGTCCGGCTCGCCGGGCTGTGGGAGGGCCCCGCCGGCCACCAGGCGCAGCAGCGCGGCACGCAGGAATCGGTCAGGACCGCGGGGCTGCATCTCATCGACGGGCATACCGAGTTGGACGCGCGCGTGCTGCAGGTGGGCCAGGCGCTCCATATCGATCTGCCCAACCAGCCGAACTCGGACCAGCAGGGCTGGCTCGCCCAGATGGATGCCGCCACGGGGGCCCAGTACGACCGGCTGTTCGCCAATCTTCTGCGCCGCGCGCACGGGAAGGTGTTCGCGCTCGTGGCGCAGGTTCGGGGGCAGACCCGTAACTCCATGGTCCGGTCCCTGGCCACCAGAGCCAACACCGTGGTCCTGGACCACATCTCGGTTCTCGAGGAAACCGGGCTCGTCGATTTCGGCGCGCTCGCTGACGGGGCCTCGCCCTCCGGGAAGCCAGTGGTCACCGTCACGGCTTCCGCTTCGACTCCGGAACAACGAAGTGAAGTGAAGTGATCTTATGAGCAAAAAGGACCATAAACGCTCCCGCCTGACGAACAAGACCGTCGCGGTGATCACCGCGCTGGTGTTGGGCGCGGGCGGGGTCGCTTTCGTCGCCGCCAACGCCTCCGCCGGCAACTCGCGGCAGGATTCGGCGAAGACCGAGCAGGTGGGGGCGGCCACGATCGCCTGTCCCGATGTGGGGGACCGGCTGCGTGACGTTCCCGACCAGGCCAAGCCGGAGGTCGACAAGAATCTGGCGCAGCTCGACGCGCAGGTCGCGGACTCGTACAAGCAGCTCTCCGCCGGGCAGTGGAACAAGGACACGTCGCTCAGTGAGCTGCAGCAGAAGCGCAGCGGCACGATCGCGAAGATCGACGACGCGATCTCCCAGGTGGCCCAGCCGCCCGCCGGGCTGGACGAGTTGAGTGCCTGTGAGATGAAGGCCACGGATGTGAAGCCCGGTGACACCGGGGGCGGCGGTCAGGATGACGCCGTTGCCGTTCAGGGCCAGCAGGACGGGCAGGGTCAGGCCGTTCAGAACCAGGCTGTGCAGGATCAGAGCAAGAAGCAGGGCAAGGGCCCGTCGAAGGCGGACTTCGTCGACATCACCAAGGTCCCGCCGAACGTGGTGAAGCCCCGTGCCCGTGCCGGTGCGTCCACCGGTTCCTTCACCTCGAAGTGCGGCGTCAACGCGAACAAGCACCTCAATCCGGACAATGTCATCGTGGCACCGGGTGTGAGCAACGGCGCCCACCACATGCACGACTACGTGGGCAACAAGACCACGGACGCGTTCTCCACCAACGACTCCCTCGCGGCGGCCGGCACGACGTGCAGCAACGGGGACCAGTCGGCCTACTACTGGCCCGTGCTGCGCGTGCAGAACGCCGGCCAGGGTCCGGACGTGAACGCGCCGGGCGGTGGCCAGGACGCCAACGTCGGTACGATCCTGCAGCCGAAGACCACCACGATCCGCTTCGACGGCAGCGCCGTCAGCCGGGTGACCGCGATGCCGCGTTTCCTGCGGATCATCACGGGCGACGCCAAGGCCTTCACGAACGGCACGGCCAACGCGAACGCTTCGTGGAGCTGCACCGGGTTCGAGAACCGCCAGCTGAAGGACAAGTACCCGATCTGCCCGAAGGGCAGTGACGTGGTGCGTACCTTCACCTTCCAGAGCTGCTGGGACGGCAAGAACATCGACAGTGCCAACCACCGGACCCATGTCGCCTTCGCGGACCGCAACGGTGCGTGCGGCAAGGGGTTCAAGGCGATTCCGCAGCTGGTGGAGCGGGTCACCTACAGCGTCCCGCAGGGCGCGCGGATCGCCGTGGACAGTTTCCCCGAGCAGCTGCACAAGCCGGTGACGGACCACGGTGACTTCGTCGAGGCGATGTCGGACCGGCTGATGCGGCAGGCGGTGAACTGCGTGAACAGCGGCCGCAGGTGCTGATGGTAGCGGGAGGGAGCGTCTCCGGGCCGGCCCGGAGCGGTTTCCTCCGCTAGAACCCTCGGGGCTGGGCGCTCCCCATGCCCCCGCCCGGCCCCGAGACGGGCGATGGCCCCGGAGCCGACTCCGGGGCCACCGCCATGTCGTGCCACAATCCTGCCGACCGACCTGTGCGACGGCTGTGGAACGCGTACGGTTCGGCGCACGTCCCACGGAACACGACTACGGAGCCGGGGCCGAATCCGGAAACAACTCCGTAGTCGCTCGATTGTGCGAGGTGGCAGTGCTGGGCTCTCGCGAAGCCGCGAACGACCGGGAACGCACGGTGGCGCAGGACGCCGTGCCCTCCGACGAGGAGCTCACCCGGCAGCTCAAGGACGGCTACGGCTCAGGCACCGCCAACCCGGCCGCGGGTGACATCCTCTACCGCCGGCACCGCGAGGCCGCGCTCGCGTACGCGCACCGGTGCTGCCGCGATTCGCACGACGCCGAGGACCTGGTGTCGGAGGCGTTCATCCGTACGTTCCAGGCGGTGCGTTCGGGGGGCGGCCCGCTGGGGGCCTGGCGGCCGTATCTGCTGACGGTCGTGCGTCATACGGCCATCGAGTGGGGTGCGGGTGACCGCAAGGCGCTGCTGACGGCGGACTTCGAGTCGTGGTGGCAGCAGTCGGCGGCCGGTACCGATCCGCAGCAGCATCTGCTGGCCAGCGAGGACCGCCAGTTGCTCGTCCGCAGTTTCAACACGCTGCCCGAGCGCTGGCAGGCCGTTCTGTGGCACACGCTCGTGGAGAACGATTCCCTGCCGGAGGTCGCCGCGCTGCTGGGCATCACTCCGAGTGGTGTCACGTCGTTGGCGTTCCGGGCCCGCGAGGGGCTGCGCGAGGCCTATTTGCACGCACATGTGGACAGTGTGGGCGACGACCGGTGCCGGCACTTCAGTGCCATGATCGGTGCGGCGATACGGCGCAGCGGCGCTGTCCGCAGCCGTGAGCTGGCGCGGCATCTGGCGGACTGTGATTCCTGTTCGCGGGCCTACACCGAGCTGCTCGACCTCAACGCGACGATGCGCGCGGCGGTCCCTGCCGGGTTGTGACGCGCCTGCGGCGGATCACGGATGTTTTCCGTGATCCGCCGGGGCGGGCCGGCCGGCCCGGGTGGGTCAGAGGCCGTTGACGCGTGCTTCCCGTGCGACGACCAGTGGGCGGAAGCCCACCGCGACGGTGCGCGCCCTTCGGGTGACCCGGGAGCCGCGCCGTCCTATCTCCGCCATCAGCCGGCGGCTGCGCAGGGCCATCTCCAGTTCGAAGCGGGTGCGTGGGTCACGCAGTCCCTGTCCGAACAGCTTCTCCAGTTGACGCATGCGGTATCGCACCGTTTGGGGGTGCACACTCAGGGCTTTCGCCGCCTCCGGTGCGCCGCCGCCTTCGAGCCAGGCCAGCAGGGTCACTTCCAGCCGTTCGCTCTGGCGTGGTGTCAGTCCTGCCAGCGGCCGCAGCCAGCGGGCCGCCAATGCCTTGGCCAGCGGTTCGTCCTGGAGCAACAGCAGGGTGGAGAGGTGGTCGTCGACGAAGACGGGCCGGGCGTCGGGTCCTCCGGGGGCGGGGGTCAGGGTCAGCAGGCGTCGTGCCCAGCGCAGTGACGATGCGGCGTCACGGACCGGGACGGAGTGTCCGACGGCGGTGGAGCGGCCGCGCAGGGCGGCCTCCAGTGCGCCGCGGGTGTCCGGGTCGGGGCTCGGTATCAGCAGGCACGGTCCGTCGCCGCCCATGCCGACCAGGCAGTCGTCCAGGGTCGCCGCCAGTTGATGGGCCTCGCCGGGGGAACTGACGGCGACGGCCCGGACGGTGTCGGGCAGTGGCCAGCCGGCCCTGCGGGCCAGTTCCGGGAGGACTGCGTCCGGTACCTCGGTGGCACCGGTCAGTGCGTTGAACAGGTCCTGGCGTGACCGGTCGAGGGGTGCCGCGGTGGTGGGCAGCTCCTGGGGGATGTCTTCGTCCTTCGGTGGCTTCCGGTAGCCGAGAGCCGTCAGCAGGGCTTCTTCGAGCCCCTGCCTGACCGTTTCGCGGCCCATGTCCTGGAGAAGGTCGGCGAAGCCGGGAATTTCATGCCGAAGCGCCTCGACCATCTCATCTGCCAGTGACGGGAGTTCCTTGCGCAGAACGCGAGTCCATTCGCCACGGGGGAGGGACCAGATGCGGTTAAGAAGTTCGCACATCTCTACCTCGTTCATGCCGGGGTAAGACCTGCCTGGGGGGAGGACAGGTCTTGCGGAGGTTGCCTCCATCGCCGTCGTCCTTGTCCGGCGGAGGAGTTGAGGGTCCTCCTGCGCCCTCCTAGAGGTTGCTTCCCGCCGATGGTCCCGGAGTTTTACCGGGTCTTTACCACCAGGGTGCGGCCGGGCCGGTTTAGACCCGGTCCGGCCGGAACCGGAAGCACTTGGTTGAGCATCTTCCGCAGTTGCACACCGTGACGACGACGGGGAAGCAGGAACTTGTCACGATGCGATAAATCTTGTGGAGATGCTGGGAAGTTGAGCGATGCTGCTGCACCCCGGGTCACTGCTCGTCGGCTGTGGAGGCGATCCCTCCGAGAATCCGCACCGGAGCCGGTCCGACCGCCGTTGTGTTGCGGCGGGTTCCGGCTCCTCATATCCCCGTGCGGGCCTGTGCTGCCCCGGGTCCCACCAGCTGCCGCCAGGCAGCGCCGATATCAACCCCCTGGGCTCCGGGTGCGACTTGCAGTGCTCGGTACCCCCCGCTCGGGAGGCTTTCCCTATGCCCTTGTCCCCCATGCAGTTCCCCCGCTCGCACGGACCGCGCCAGTCGGGGCGGTCGCACCGAAGGAGAATGAGTGCCGGAGCGGCCGCCGGCGGACGGCGAGCCGTCCGCCGGCCTCCTTTGCTGTCCGGAGCCGGCAGCCGGCGCCCGGTCACCATCGTCACGCTCGTCCTGGCGATCCTCATCGCGTTGGCCGTCGCGGGCAACGCGGGCGCGTTCAGCAGGCCGCTGGACTTCCTGGACTTCGGAGCGGGAGTGCTCTCGCTGGTGTCGCTCACCGCCACCGTGCTGTGGGGTCTGGCATCCACCGACCGGCTGCTGCTGCACTCCAGTCACCGGCTCCTCGCCCAGGGGGTGCACCGGGGTCTGGCGAGCAGCGGACTCGGTTTCCTCGCCCTGCACATCTGGGTGAAGGTGCAACGACAGGAGACCAGCGCGGGTGCCGCGGCCGTGCCCTTCACCGACGGCCGCCAGCCCCTGCTGATCGGGCTCGGCACCCTCGCCGGGTATCTGTTCCTGACCGTGGCGGTGACCGGCGCGGTACGCAGCGCGTTCGCCTCCGGCACGCGCTCGCGCTGGTGGCGGGCCCTGCACATGGGCGCCTATCCGGCCTGGGGCGCGTCGCTGCTGCACGGTCTGAAAGCCGGCCGGCCCGCGAGCACCTGGGTGACGGTGTCCTACATCCTGTGCCTGCTCGGCATCGTCGTGGTCCTCACCGTGCGGCTCAGGACCCGGCAGAAGCGAACGGCCGCCGGAGCGCAGGCCGTGACGGCCGCCGCCTACCGGGTCGTCCCACCGCGTGAGCCGGACCGCCCACCGAGGGCCGCTCTCTACGTGCCCCGCCAGGACACGGGCACCATGGACCGCTCCGGCGGGCGGGTCGACAGCACTGCTGGATGGCGGCCGTGAACGGCCCCCGCCCGGCCATCGGTTGTGTCGGACCGCCCCGGGTGCTCGCCGGACTGGACGAGGTGCCGCGGCTGGACCGTGTCACCCATCTGGCCGTGCACGGCTCGCTGCCCCGGCTGCGGCCGGAGGAACTGCTGGCGCTCGCCGAGGACATCGACCTGCGCGGCCGCGGGGGAGCGGGCTTCCCGTTCGCCCGGAAACTGAAGTCGGTGACCCGGGCGGCCGAGAGCCGGGACGGCCGTACGGCCGTCGTCGTCAACGGCAGCGAGGGCGAGCCCAGCTGCCTCAAGGACACGGCGCTGCTGCTGCACTCCCCGCATCTGGTGATCGACGGAGCACTGCTGGCCGCCGCGGCGCTGAACGCCGAGGAGGTCGTCGTCGGGGTGACCAGGACCGACGTCGAGCAGTCCGTTCGGGACGCCATCTACGAACGCGGCCCGGTCGGCCTCAAGCTCCGGGTGACGCTGCTCCCCGAGCGTTTCGTGACGGGCGAGAGTTCCGCTCACGTCAGCGGGCTGAGCGGCGGTCCCGCGCTGCCCTCGGGGCGCTCCATCCGGACGAGCGACCGGGGCCTGGGCGGTCTGCCCACCCTGCTGTCCAACACCGAGACATACGCCCAGCTCGCCCTCGCGGCACGGGTCGGCGCACTGGGCTACCGCTCGGTGGGCCTGCCGACGGAGCCGGGCACGCTGCTGCTGACCGTCGCCGGGGCCACGGTGATGGAGACACCGACCGGTGTCCCGCTGTCGTACATCCTGGAACTGTGCGGGCTCGGCCCCGGTCAGGGTGTGCTGGTCGGCGGCTATCACGGCAAGTGGCTGGACCCGTACTCCGCGAAGGCGGCGGAGATATCCCGCGAATCCCTGGTCTCGTTCGGCGCGGTGCTCGGAGCCGGAGCGGTGCTGCCGCTGCCCGACGACACCTGCCCGGCCGGTGAGGTACTGCGCGTCACCCGTTGGATGGCCGGGGAATCCGCAGGTCAGTGCGGGCCCTGCGTGCTGGGGCTGCCAGCGCTCGCCGACACCCTCGAACTGGCCGTCCGCGGAGGCGGCCAGGCCGCGCTCGACGCCGTCCAGGCCCGTATGCAATCGGTCAGGCGCCGCGGCGCCTGCAGCCACCCCGACGGGACGTCGAACTTCGTGGAGTCGGCGCTCGCCACGTTCCCGGACGAGTTCTACGACCACGCGCTCGGCAGCGGCTGCGGCCGGCCGGTCCTGGGGACCCTCCCGCTGCGCGCCGACGAGACCGCCGCGGCGCCGGCCGCAGAAGAGAGCACCGAGCGGCTGCTCGTGGACTGGACGCGCTGCCAGGGGCACGGGCTCTGCATGGACGTTCTCCCCGAGATCATCCAGCTCGGCGCCGACGGCTATCCGGAGAAGGCGTCGATGGAACTGCCCGGGCGGCTGCGCCCGAAGGCGCTGCGCGCGATACGCCGCTGCCCCGCCCTCGCGCTGCGCATCCAGGACTAGGGCGCGTGCCAGGCGTCGTGGGCCAGGCGGGACTTTCGCCACACGCCCTAGACCCGTCCGGCGGGCGGGCTCGACCGCCCGCCCCACGACGGCAATTCCCGTCGTCACGTGGGCAAATGCCCTGCGTCTACGCAGCGTTGAATCTCTCGGTTCTTGCTCTGATGTGACAAGTTTTGATTCGGCTGAACACCCACCAGGGTCTCCCCGTATCCATGAGCAACGGCGAGCGAAGCCGCCGGACCGAATGCGAAGGAGCAGTCATGGTAAACAGGCGTCGAGCGGCATTCGCTGGAGCGGCCACCGTGGTACTTCTGCTGACGGCAGGATGCGGCAGCAGCGAAAAGGGCAACAACGCCCAGGGAACCAATGTCCAGCCCGCTGGAGACAGCAAGGACATCGGGACCGGATACGGCTCGGATTACGGTGCCAGCAGTACGGGCGGATACGGCACCGACGCCCAGGCGGGCGCGAAGAAGGGCGAGCCGGCCAAGGAGCTGGCGGTGCGCAGCGACGGGAAGCTGGGGCCGATCGTCACCGACAGCAAGGGGTTCACCCTCTACCGGTTCGACAAGGACACCGCCCAGCCGCCCAAGTCCAACTGTGACGGCGCCTGCGCCATCACCTGGCCCGCCGTGCCGGCGGACGACGCCACCGCCTCCGCGGGCATCAAGCCCGAGCTGCTGGGTGAGGTCATCAGGACCGACGGCAGCCGCCAACTGACCCTCGCGGGCTGGCCGGTGTACCGCTACGCCATGGACACCCAGGCCGGCGACACCAAGGGCCACGGGGTCGGCGGTACGTGGAACGCGCTGGCGCCCGACGGCAAGAAGGCCGGACAGCAGGCCGCTGCCCCCGCCCCCGGCCCCAGCCAGACCCAGAGCCAGGTCAGCGACGTGCAGCTGTCGGTCACCGACAACGACGAACTGGGCAAGATCATCGTCGACGGCAAGATGCGGACGCTCTACCGCTTCAACAAGGACAGCGCCTGGCCGATGAAGTTCGCCTGCCTCGACGCCTGCCTGAACACCTGGAAGCCCGCCAAGCCCGTCGACAAGACCAAGGTGCGCGGAGTGGCGTCCAAGCTGGTCGGCACCGTCACCCGGCCCGACGGAACGAAGCAGCTCGCCATCGACTGCTGGCCCGTCTACTGGTTCACCGGGGACGAGAAGCCCGGTGACATCAACGGCCAGGGCAAGATGGGTCTGTGGTTCGCGGTCACCCAGGGTGGCAAGAAGGCCGGCGCGGGTTCCTAGCACCGTCCTCCCCGGCGCCCATCCGCACGGGGAGGACCGGGCCCGGCCACCGGGCCCCGGCCTCCCCGTGCGGGCACCCGCCCCGCACGGGGAGAAGAAGCAGAGTCGCGGAACGACGGAATTCCGTAATTCCGACCGAATCAATGGGGTTGATGTGCCGAATTTGCGACTGGGACGTGTCGTCGCGGCGCTGTGTGTGGTCCTGCTGAGCGGCTGCGCCGGGAATGCGCACACGAAAAGCACGGCGGCAGCAGTTCCCACCACCGTACCGGCGGTCGCCGGCCCCGCTTCGATACAGCAGATCGCCGCTGTTCTCGGCTGCAAGGCCGAAATCAGCGTGGTCGCGACGGAACTGCGACAGGGTTCGTGCCGCACCGGGCAGGGCGAGTTCCGCATGCTCACCTTCGCCGCGGAAACCGGCCAGCGCGACTGGCTGACCGAGGCCCAGGCGTACGGCGGCATCTACCTCGTCGGGACCCGCTGGATCGTCACGGCCCAGTCCCAGGAGGCCCTGAAGGGCCTGCGTGCGACGCTCGGCGGAACGATCCAGGCGGCACCGGAGCACGCGGGGCACGGCGGCTGAGCCACCCCCGGGCGTACCCGATGCGTCGCACCGCCCACCGTCCCGCGCGCCCCCCCCGTCACCCACCGGACCGCAGGCCGGCGCGCACCCAGCGCGGCTGGCGGCGCGACGGCCGGCTCCGCCGGCGCACCGCCGTCCCGAGGGCCAGGACCGCGACGGGGTCGCCCGATGTGCAGGCCGCCCAGGCCACTCCGGTGAGCAGGGGTCCGACGGCGTCGTGCTCCGGCACAGTGCACGCGGCCTCCAGCATCCCGGCGAGCGCACGCGGTCCGGTGGGCGCCCCGGTCAGCAGATACCGGGTCTCGCGCAGCCAGTCCTCCGTGGGGCGGACCTTCCTGGCGGTGCCGCAGTGCGCGAGGAGTTCGATGACCCCGTCGTCGAACAGCACCGGGCCGAGCGCGTCCCGGACGGCACCGCCGAAGGGTTCCGCGGCAGGAAACAGCCGAGCGTCCCTCTCGAGGAGGTCCGGGGCGGGAGGGATCGCGTCGTGCGGTTCCGGTTCCGGCGGGGCCGGGTCGTGTGACGGCGAGTCGGTGGCGTCAGGGACGTCGAGCGGCGCGCTGGGAGGCCGGCCGTGGCGGCGGGCCCGGAACCGCGGGCGGCTCAGCGCCGCCGCGATCCGCGGTGTCAGCCAGTGCGTCGATGCCATCGCGCCCCCGTCCCCCGACCGCACCGTACCCCGGCGTGCGGAGCCGGCGGGAGCACTTCGCGTGCGAGGAACAAACGGACTGGTCACGTCACTTCACCGCGTTCCCGGTCCCCAGCGCTGCGGGCGGCGGCGGAAACTGCTGCCAAAGCGCCGACCGGACGCGTGGACACCACCCGTGGTGAACGGGTGTGCTGGAGAGCGGCTTTCCGCGGGACCACCGTCCGCTCGCTCATCCGTCTCGTCCGCTCCTTCAGGAGGGCATGTGTCGCTCCATCCCCAAGTGGAGACCCTGCGCGCGCGCCTCGTCGCCGCCGGGACCCGGCCCCTGTACACACTGGATCTCGCCGAAGCGCGTGCGGCCGACCTGGCCGCCGCCCGGTCCGCCGGCGGGGTCCCGGAGCCCGTCGGGAGCGTCCTCGACGCCGAGATCCCGGGGCCCGGCGGGCTGCTGCCCGTCCGGGTGTACCGGCCGGAGTCCGACGGCCGCCCGCTCCCCGTGCTCTGCTACTTCTTCGGCGGCGGCTGGACCCTCGGCACGCTCGACACCTGTGACGCGATCTGCCGCAGGCTCGCCAACGCGGCAGGGTGCGTCGTGGTGACGGTGGGCTACCGGCTCGCCCCGGAGCACAAGTTCCCCGCCGCGCTGTACGACTGCCGGGCCGCCGTCGAATGGATCACCGGGCACGCCGACGCGCACGGCGGCGACGGTTCGCGGCTCGCGCTGGGCGGTGACAGCGCGGGCGCCAACCTCGCCGCCGCCCTGGCGCTGCACCTGCGCGACCACGGAGGCCCGCCGATCGCCGCCCAGTTGCTGGTGTACCCCAACACCGACCATCTCGCCGACACCGCGTCGCGGCGCGAGAACCAGGACACGGTGTTCTTCAACCACCGTTCGGTGGACTGGTACTGGCGGCACTACCTGGCCGATCCGGCGCACGGTGCGGACCCGTACGCGTCACCGCTGCGCGCCGGGGACCTCGGCGGGCTGCCGCCCGCGCTGGTGATCACGGCGGAGTACGACCCGCTGCGGGACGAGGGCGAGCAGTACGCAGAATGCCTCGCCGCCGCCGGGGTGCCGGTGGCGCTGAGCCGGTACGACGGCATGATCCATGGATTCTTCGCGATGCCGGGGGAGTTGGATGCCGCCACCACCGCCCAGGACGAGGCGGCCGCGTTCCTGGCCGAGCGGCTCGCGGAGGTGCGCGTATGACCTCGCCGACTCCCGCCGGAGACACCGCGCTGCGGATCGAGGATCTGCACGGTTCGCTCCGCGACCCGGTGCTCGACGCGATGAACTTCCTCAACGAGGTGGTCTCGCGCTACCCCGAGGCCATCTCGTTCGCGCCGGGCCGCCCCTACGACCCGCTGCTCGACCCCGGCGTCATCACCGACTGCCTCACCGCCTATACCGACCATCTGCGACGGGACCGGGGACTCAGCGAGCCGCAGATCAACACTCTGCTCATGCAGTACGGGCCCACCGCGGGCATCATCCGGGAGCCGATCGCGCGCTCGCTCGCCGAGGACGAGGGCATCGACGTCCCGCCCGAGGCGATCGTGGTGACCGTCGGAGCCCAGGAAGGGATGCTGCTGGTGCTGCGGGCCCTGTGCGCCGGGCCGGACGACGTGCTGCTCGCGCCCTCGCCTTGCTACGTCGGCATCAGCGGTGCGGCCCGGCTGCTCGACATCCCGCTCTTCCCGGTCCCGGAGGGCGAGCACGGGATCGACGCCGCCGACGTGGTGGACGCGGCCCGCCGGGCCCGCGCGCAGGGGCTGCGGCCGCGCGCCCTGTACCTCGTGCCGGACTTCGCCAACCCGTCCGGCGTCTGCATGACCGTGCGGGCCCGCCGGGAACTCCTGGCGGCGGCGGGGGAGGAGGGGCTGCTGGTCCTGGAGGACAATCCGTACGGGATGTTCCGGGCCGACGCGGAGAGCACCCGGCCCACCCTCAAGGCGCTGGACACCGACCGCCGGGTGATCTACCTCGGCTCGCTGGCCAAGACCGGGTTCCCCGGGGCCAGGGTCGGCTATGTCGTCGCCGACCAGCGCGTCGAGGGACCCGGCGGGAGCACGCTGCTCGCCGACCAGCTCGCGAAGGTCAAGAGTATGACGACCGTCAACACCCCGGCGCTCAGCCAGGCTGTGATCGGCGGGCTCCTGGTGCGGCACGGGTACCGGATGCGGACGGCGTCGCTGGCCGCGGCCGCCTTCTACCGGGAGAACATGGCGCGGCTGCTCGACGCGCTCGACCGGCACTTCCCCGAACCGGAGCGCACCGCACGGGGCATCGACTGGAACCGGCCCGAGGGCGGTTTCTTCGTGGTGCTGTCCGTGCCCTTCGACGCGGACGAGCGGGCCCTTGAGCGGTCCGCGGGGCGGCACCAGGTGCTGTGGACGCCCATGAGCCCGTTCTACATCGGCGGTGGCGGTGTGCGCAGGCTGCGGCTGTCGTGCAGCGCGGTGCCACCCGAGCTTGTCGACGAGGGCGTTCGGCGATTCGCCGAATTCGTCGCGGAGTCGGAATCCACGGCTGTTCACCACTCGGTGGCGACCAGCATTTCCGCCGTCGGCTGAGGGGAATTCTGCCGGTACTGCTCCGGCAACCGCAGCTGTAACGCATGGACTGCCGGAACCGCTTGAGCGAAGCTTGAAGCGTCCTGAGGCGACCGCATCAGGTGGCTGTCCAGTCAGGTGAATGGGAAGTCCGCGTGGACGTTGACGAGCTGTTTCTCGCCGGTCCGGCCGATGAGCCGGTGCTCCGGCTCGGAGAATCCATCGATCGTGGCCGGCTGCGGAAGCTGGTGTCGGAACGGCAGCAGCAATTGCGGGACTCCGGGCTGCACACCGGGGGTTCCGTCGCTGTTCATCTGCCTCCTTCGCTTGAATACATCGCCCATGTGCTGGCCGTCTGGAAATGCGGTGCGCAGGCGATTCTGGTGGACCACCGGTTCACCGAATTCGAAGTGAATTCCTGTGTCGAGCGGCTGGCTCCGCAGTTCATCGTGGAGCCGGCCGAACCGGCCACCGGCATGATGCGCGGCTTCCAGGACACCCGCAGCGTGATCAGGCCGCTGGAGGGCGGCCGTGCGCCCGGGACCGGGCACGCGCTCATCCAGTTCAGCTCGGGCTCCACCGGTCCCTCCAAGGTCATCGGCCGCACGGCCGCGGACCTGGTGGCCGAGGTCGAGCGCTACACCCGGATCGACGGTTTCCCGGGCGCCGGCCACCAGGTGGTGATGCTCGCGTCGATGACCAACGTGCTCGGCCTGGTCGGTGGCCTCCTCAACAGTCTGCACACCGGCGCCGAGATGGTCATACCCCGGCACACCGGCAAGGACGGCATCCTGCGCACCCTCGTCGAGGCGACCGCACCCACCGTGCTCATCGGGGTGCCCTCCCAGGTAGACCTGCTCGCCCGGGTCGCCGACCCGCCCGCGTTGCCGCTGTTCCGACGCGTCATCACCGGCGGCGAGTTGGTCGGCGACGCGCTGTGGAACTCCTTCGCGCAGCGGTACGGGGTACGCATCGGCACGATGTACGGGATGACCGAGGCCGGAGTGATGGCCGTCGACGTCCTCGGTGAGCACCGTCCGGCACTGCTGCCCGCACCCGGTCATGAACTCCGCGTCGAGAACGGTGAACTGATGCTGCGACAGCCGGCGTCGCCCTATCTCGGCGACCCCGACCCGAGCCGGTGGTCGGACGGCTGGCTGCACACCCGGGACGCCGGGACGGTCGACACGTCCACGGGACGGGTGACCGTCCTCGGCAGACTCGACTCCCAGGTGTCGGTCGGCGGGCTCAAGGTCGACCTCAACGAGGTCGAACAGACACTGGCCGGTGCGCCCGGCGTGACCGAGGCCGTGGTCGTCCACGACGGTGCGATCCAGGCGTTCGTGGCACTGGACGGCGGAGGCACCGGTGCGGCCGGGATCGAGGCGTATCTGAGACAGCGACTCGCAGGTTACAAGCGGCCTCGCGCCGTCTACGTGCTACCGGCGCTCCCGCGGACCAGCAGTGGCAAGCCGATCCGCAACGCCGCGACGCTCAACGCCTCCCGGCTCGGCGCGGCGGCCCCGTCATGAGCCGCCGCCAACGGGCCAGGGCCGGCACCCCGCGTGGCCCGATCCGTAGAGCCGCAGAGGCACTCCGGCCGGGGATCCCTGCGCCGCCACCGCCACGACCAGGCCGTACGGGGCGGGCGGCAGGGCGAGCGACAGGTCAGGACCGTCCGGCAGCGGCGCCAGCTCGTCCGCGTCCGCCAGCAGCTCCGGCGGCACCCGCCGCCGCAGTCCGCCGCCCCGCAGCCCCACGCCGAGTGCCTTGCCCAGCGCCTCCTTCGCCGTCCACAGGCGGAGGAAGTCGGGGGTGCGGCCGGCCGCGGGGCGGTCCGCGAGCCACTGTGCCTCGGCAGGGTCGAAGTAGCGCCCGGCCAGCCGTAGGGCTGGCAGCGTTCGTACCGACTCCACATCCACACCGATCCGTCCGGACCGGGTGAGGGCCACGGCGACGACGTCGTCGCAGTGGCTGATGCTCACCTGAAGTTCCGCCCCGTCCGCCCGGGTGAGATACGGGCGGCCCAGTCCGTCGCGCTCGATGCGCGCCGCAGCCGGCGCCCCGAGCAGCTCGTCCGCGACCCGTAGCAGCAGTCGCCGGGCGGCGTCCCGCCGGTCCCCGCAGGCCGGGGCCAGCACCACAGTGACCGCGTTCGGATCCATCGCCGGGCGCGCAGACATGAGAGGCAGTACACCAGTGAAGGACGACATTCGCCAGTTCCTCATCTCGGCCCTGATCAAGATGAAGTACGACCCGGAGACGGTCAGCGGGTCGAGCTCGCTGGGGCCCGCCGGCATCGACCTCGACTCCCTGGGCGTGGCCGACCTCGTGATGCAGTTGGAAGACCGCTTCGGGGTGCAGATCGACGAGGACGAGTCCGAGCGCTTCGCGATGATGACGATCGATCAGATCGCGGAGGAGTCGGCGAGCCGCCTCCAGGCCGCCTAGCGCGCCGGTCCGGCCCGGTCACGAACGGCCCGCCGGCGCTCCCCGCAGAGCCCCTATCACCCTGTCCAGCCCCTCCTGTTCGACCCTCACAGGGAGAAAGCCACATGACCGTCCGACAATTGCGAGCGCAACTCGCGGCCGACCAGGAGCTGGGCGTCGGCAATGTGCTCAGCACCCTGGTCGCCCGCGCCGGGGAGTCCGCCGAGTCGGCGCTGACCTTCGACTCCGAGGTCGACGGGCACCCGGCCTGGCAGCGGCTGACGCTGCCCGACCTGGAGCGTGCCGTCGCCGCCCGCGCGGCGTGGCTGCACGCGTGGGGGGTGCAGCCACGCGACGCGGTCGCGGTGTTCGTCTCCACCGCGGCCGACCATGTGCTCGCCTATCTCGCGCTGACCAGGATCGGGGCCATCCCGGCGCTGCTCAACGCGAACATGGACGGGACCACGGCCCGCGCCTACATCGGGAAGGTGGCGCCCCGCGCGCTGCTCACCGACGCCGCGCACCGCGAACGCCTCGGCGACGGGGAGTTCCCCGGCCTGCTGCTCGGTGACATCGCCGGGATCGGCACCGGCGACCCGGCCCTGGCTCCCGGCCAGTACCGCTTCCACCCCACCGACGCCGCCGTCATCACCCACTCCTCCGGGACCACCGGGCTGCCCAAGCCGGTGATCGCCACCCACGCCAGTCTGTTCGCCGCCTCCCGGCACCGGCTTTCGCTGCCCAAGCCGCGCACCATCGACCGGATGCTCAGCGCTCTGCCCGCCAACCACGCGGCGATGGTGATCGCGGTGACGCTGGCGCTGTGCAGCGGCACCGAGTTGATGCTCGTGTCGGAGCAGGACGGTCTGAAGGTCCTGGAAGCGGTGGACCGCTGGAAGCCGTCGTGCGTCTTCGGTTTCGCGGCCACCTGGCCGCAGCTGGTCAACCGGGACCTGGGCGCGTACGACCTGGACAGCGTGCAGATGTGGTGGAACACCGGGGACGCCGCGCACGAGGCGCACATCAGGAAGCTGGTCGCGGTCGGCCACCGGCTGGTCGCCCAGCGCGGCGGCGGGATCGCCCGCAAGGAGGGCGCCACCTTCATGGACGGCCTGGGCTCCAGCGAGATGGGCCACTCGATGTTCTTCATCACGCACACCGCCGAGACCGACCGCTACAACCGGTGCATCGGCAAGCCGCACGCGTTCGCCGAGGTGGCCGTCCTCGACGAGCTGGGCGAGCCGCTGCCGCCCGGCCGGATCGGTGAGCTGGGCGTGAACGCCCCCACCGTGTCGCCGGGGTACTGGAACGACTCGGCCACCACCTACCGCACCCGCAGGGCCGGCTACTTCCTCACCGGGGACCTCGTCTACCGGGACGAGGCCGGCTACTACTACCACGTCGACCGGGTCGTGGACACGGTCGCGCTGTCCGGCGGGCGCTATCTGCACACCGCGCAGTCGGAGGAACAGATCCTGGCCCGCTGCCCGGAGGTGTCCGACTGCACCGTCATCGCGGTGCCGGGCCCGGACGGTGCGGTGACCACCGAGGTGCTGGTGAGTATCCTCCCCGGCGCGAAGGCGCCAGGGGATCTGGACGAGCAGGTGCGGGCCGCGCTCGACGAGCATGTCGCGGCCACCGTACGGAGCGTCGTGGTGGTCGACGACGAGGACATCCCGCACGGGCCGACCGGCAAGGTCCGCAAGGTCATTCTGCGCGAGCGCTACAGCCAGGCGAAGGCAATGCCCGTGATCGAGCAGGGAGTTGAGACGGTATGAGCGTACGGTCGGAATCGGGTGTGGTCGTCACCGGCATCGGTGTGGTCAGTTCCCTGGGGCGGGACCTCGTGGACACCTTCGACGCCCTGTGCGAGGGGCGCTCGCAGCTCTCCCGGCCCACCCCGGAACTGGGGGAGCAGTCCCTGGTCGAGGTGGTCTCACAGGCACCCGACATCGACCCGGCCGAGGTGCTGAAGCCGCCGATCGACCCGGGCGTCGACCGCTTCCTGATCCTCGCGCTCGCCGCGGCGGAGCAGGCGATGGCGGACTCCGGGCTGCGGGTCGGCGAGAACGCGGACCCGGAGCGGGTCGCGGTGATCACCTCCACCGCCGGCGGACCGCTGCGGACGTACGAGGAGCAGGCCGCGGCGCGCCGCGAGCGCGGCCGCAGCGCGGTCAGCCCGTATCTGTGCCCGGGGATGATCCCCAACATGTCGGCCGCCCGGATCGCCATCAAGTACGGCATCCGCGGCTACAGCCTGCTGCTGTCCACCGCCTGTGCGGGCGGCGGCCAGGCCGTCGCCGAGGCGTTCCGGCTGATCCGCGAGGGTGAGGCGGACGTGGTGGTGTGCGGCGGCTCCGACGCGCCGCTGCATCCCACGGTCGCGGCCGCCTTCGTCAACGCCCGTTCGCTGGCGAACGGTTACGACGACCCGACGAAGGCGAGCCGGCCGTTCGACCAGGACCGCAACGGCTATGTGCTCGGCGAGGGCGCCGCGATGTTCATCCTGGAGCGGGCGGAGCACGCGGACGCCCGCGGCGCCGCCGGATACGCCGACGTCATCGGCTGGGGCGCGACCACCGACGGGTACCACGTGACCAAGCCCCGTCCGGACGGCTCGGGCGCCGCGGCCTGCATGCGGAAGGCCGTCGCGCGGGCCGGGCTGCGGCCCGAGGACATCGGTTACGTCAACGCGCACGCCACCAGCACCGGGCTCGGCGACATCGCCGAGGCGCGGGCGATCCGGGCGGTGTTCGGCGACGAGACCCCGCCGGTCAGCTCCACCAAGTCGGTCACCGGCCATCTGATGGGCGCCTCCGGGGCGTTCGAGGCCGCCGCCACCGTGCTGGCCGTCGCGCACGGCACGCTGCCGCCGACGTTCAATTTGGACCAGGTCGGCCGGGGCTGCGAGCTCAACCACGTGCGCGGAAAGGCGTACCGGACCGAGGTGCGGGCGGCGCTCTCCAACTCCTTCGGGTTCGGCGGCCACAACATCTCGCTGGCCATCGGCACCCCCACCACCCGGGGCCGGCGCCTCGCCGACGGAACGCGCAGCGATGGCTGAGCGGGCAGGCGACCTGCCGCTGCACAAGTTCTGGTGGCTGCACGACGCCCGCTGGTACCAGGGAGTGATGAAGCGGTACGGGCAGGAGGCCGCCAACGAGATCAACGCGGAGGCGATGCTCTTCGTGGCCCGCCGCGTCGCCCGCTGGTACACCGCCCGGCACGACGTCGACTTCGAGAAGCTGCCGATGGACGAGTTCGTCGACCGGTTCAAGGAGATCCCCCGGGTCATGTGGCCCGAGGACATGACCAACTACCAGCACCACGCGGTTGGTCCCGACACCTTCGAGACCGTGGTCACCGAGCACTTCGCGCTGAAGATGCTCAAGGCCGCCCGGTCCTTCGACAGCTACCGGTGCCCCTGCCTGGAGATGCGGGCCGGCTGGTTCGAGGGCATGGGGCTCACCGTCGAGGACAGCCGCAGCGAGTGCATGACCAGCGGCTCGGAGGTCTGCCGCTTCCGCGCGACCGTGCGTCGCACCGACCCGGATCCGGCCTGAACGCACGCGCGAACGCGCCCTGCCGGAACGTCCCGTCCAAGGGAGATCCACACCCATGATCGCAGGTATTGACCACGTCGAGTTCTTCGTGGGCGACGCCCAGCAGTCGTCCTTCTATCTCTGCGGTGCCTTCGGCTTCCGGCTGTGCGCCGAGGGCGGCCCGGAGACCGGCCTCACCGGGCACCGCTCGCTGCTGCTGCGCCAGGGCGGGGTCCGCCTCGTGCTCACCTCGGCGCTCACCGCGACCGCCGAGGCGGCCGGATACGTCAGCCGGCACGGCGACGGTGCGGCGGTGATCGCCTTCGGCACCGATGACGCCAGGGCCGAGTTCCACGCCGCCGTCGAGCAGGGCGCGGCCCCCGTGCGGGAGCCGGCCGTGTACGCGGACGCCGGAGCCCGGGTGGTGGTCGCCGAGGTCGCAGGGTTCGGCGATGTCGTCCACCGCTTCGTGGAACGGCACGGCGACCCGGACGCGTTCCTGCCGGGCCGGATGCAGACCCTGGCCCCGGACCCGGAGGACGGGGAGTCGCTGTTCGAGCTGATCGACCACGTCGCGGTGTGCGTGCCGGCCGGGGAGCTGGACCGGACGGTCGCCCACTACGAGAAGGCCTTCGGCTTCGCCCAGGTCTTCGAGGAGCACATCGAGGTGGGCGAGCAGGCGATGAACTCCAAGGTGGTGCAGTCCCCTTCGGGCGGCGTCACCTTCACGATCCTGGAGCCCGACACCACCCGCAGGCCCGGCCAGATCGACGACTTCATCGGCCGGCACGGCGGCGCCGGAGTGCAGCACCTGGCCTTCCTGGCGCCGGACATCTTCACCGCCGTGGACCGGCTGCAGCAGCGCGGAGCCCGCTTCCTGGCCACCCCGGACGGCTACTACGACGGCGTCGCGGGACGGGTCGGGGCCACCACGGTCGACGCGGCGGAACTGCGCCGCACCAACGTCCTGATCGACCGGGACCACTGGGGCGAGATCCTGCAGATCTTCACCCAGTCCATGCACGTGCGGCGCACCTACTTCATGGAGGTCATCGAGCGGCGCGGGGCGCGCAGCTTCGGCAGCGGCAACATCAGGGCGCTCTACGAGGCCGTGGAACGTGACGGTTCGAGCGCCGCGGCAGTCTGAGCGCCGCGGATCCGAGCGGGAGAACAGGACAGCGGGGAAGGCAGTTCATGGACGCGGGACAGACGGAATTCAAGCTCACCGACAAGGAAGCGGCACTGCTGCCGACGGACGACGAAGTACGGCAGTACGCCGAGCGCGGCTGGTATCTGTCGCGCAAGCTGTTCACCGACGACGAGATCGACGTACTGACCTCGGCGAGCGACCGGTACTACGCGGGCCACCGGGACCGCACGCTGCCGGTCCGGCCGGCCAGGCTGGCGTACTGGACCCCCGAGGACGGGCCGGTCCAGCGGCACAACGACTACATCCACTACGAGGACGACCGGATCGCGGCGATCCTGCGCAAGCCGCTGCTCGGGGCGGTCGCGGCCCGGCTCGCCGAGGCCGACGAGATCCGGGTCTTCCAGGCCACGATGATCTACAAGCCGCCGCGGCCCGACGAGCGCACCAACCTGGTGCCCTGGCACTTCGACAAGCACTACTGGGCCACCTGCACTTCGGAGCGCATGCTCACCGCCTTCATCCCGTTCCACGACTGCGGAACCGGGATGGGCACCATCACGATGATCGACGGGAGCCACCGCTGGCGCGAGGCCGCCGTCGTCGACAGTGCCACCCGACACTTCGCCGAACGCGACCGCTCGGAACTGGACCGGATGCTGGCCGAGAACGCCACGTACAACAGCACCCAGGTCACCAAGGTCCCGATGGAGATCCCCAAGGGCCATGTGAGCTTCCACCACTGCCGGACGTACCACGGCAGCGGACCCAACCTCAGCGACCGGCCGCGCCGGGCGATCTCGCTGCATCTGCAGGACGGCGCCAACCAGCACCGGCCGTTCCAGCTGTCCGACGGCTCACCGGTCGAGTACAACCACGACGTCCTCGTCCGCCGTACGCCCGCGGGCGAACCCGACTACTCCGACCCCGCGTTCTGCCCGGTCGTCTGGCGTTCCGGCACGGGACGCTGAGCCGCCGATGCGAACGGTGGCGGTGGTGGGCGGCGGGCTGATCGGCACCTCGATCGGTATGGATCTGCACGGGTGCGGGGTGCGGGTGCATGTCATCGACCGTGACCCGGTGACCCAGACGGTGGCCGCGGAACGCTGCCGGGGGTACGAGGGCGCACCACCGGAACCCGCCGACCTGGCGGTGATCGCGGTGCCGCCGGGCGCGGTCGCTCCGGTGCTGCGCGAGTGGCAGTCCCGCGGCCTGGCCCGCTGCTACACGGACGTGGCCAGCGCCAAGGAGTCCGTGCACCGGGCCGCCACGGCGGCGGGCTGTGCGCTGGACGCCTTCGTCGGCGGCCACCCCATGGCGGGGAGCGAGCGGCCGGGACCGTACGCGGCGCGCGCCGGGCTCTTCACGGGCCGGCCCTGGGTGCTCACCCCGGACCGGCACACCGGGACAGCCGCACTGTCCGCGGCCCTCGCGCTGGTCGAGGCGTGCGGGGCGCGGCTGGTGGTGATGGGCCGCGCCGAGCACGACCGGGCGGTCGCGACGACCTCGCACGCGCCGCACGTGGTAGCGAGCGCACTGGCCTCGGCGGTGGGCGCGGCTCCGCAGGAAGTGGTCGAACTGTGCGGGGCGGGGATCCGGGACGCGACCAGGATCGCCGCGGGCGAGACCGGACTGTGGAGCGACATCCTCGGCAGCAACGCGAGTGCGGTCGCGGCGGCACTGGAGCCGCTGATCACCGAACTCACCGCCGCCCTGGTCCAGTTGCGGGAGGTCGCGGGCGCTCCGCCCGGATCCCCGCCGAGGGCGCTGGCCGGGCTGCTGGACCGCGGCGGGGAAGGCCGCGCCCGCATCATGACGGCCCAGCCGGCCGCGGCCCCCGCGCCGCCACCGGTCGCGGTCCCTTCCTACGCCTAGCCGCGTCCTGCGCGCGGTCCCGTCCCGAGCCCGGTCCCGTCCTACGCCCAGCCATGAACGACGAGCGGAGAGGAGACAGCAGATGAGCCGGTCGGTCCTGGTCACCGGGGGCAATCGCGGTATCGGTCTGGCGGTCGCCAACGCCTTCCTGGCGCAGGGCGACCGGGTCGCGGTGACCTGTCGCGAATCCCCGCCGCCGGACGGAAAGCTGTTGGCCGTGCGGTGCGATGTGACCGACTCCGGGCAGATCGACGCGGCCTTCGACGCGGCCGAGCGCGCCCACGGGCCGGTCGAGGTACTGGTCTCCAACGCCGGGATCATCGACGACGTCCTGCTGCTGCGGATGCGCGAGGAGCAGTTCACCCGGGTCGTGGACACCAACCTCACCGGCGCCTACCGGGTCGCCCGGCGGGCCGCGCGCGGCATGGTGCGCGGCGGCTGGGGACGGATCGTGCTCATCTCCTCGGTGGCCGCCGTGCGCGGGGCTCCCGGGCAGGCCAACTACGCGGCGAGCAAGGCCGGTCTGGGCGGGCTGGCACGGGCCGTCGCGCGCGAGCTGGGCTCCCGGGCGATCACCGCCAACGTGGTACTGCCCGGTTTCATCCCCACCGACATCAACGCGGACCTGCCGGAGAAGGTCCGCCGGGAGGCGCTCGCCCAGATCCCGGCGGGCCGCTACGGGCGGCCGGAGGAGGTCGCGGCGGCCGTCACGTTCCTCGCGTCGGATGCCGCCGGCTACATCACGGGGGCCCTGCTGCCGGTGGACGGCGGACTCGGCATGGGCCACTGACACCGCAGGTCACGTCGGACCGGATCACGTCAGGCCGCAACAGGTCACGTCGGACCGGATCACGTCACGTCAGCTCTTGGAAACCGCAGACGACCGGGGGAGGACCCCTTGCACGCCACCCGCACCGTTCCCTGTCCGCTCGGCGCCCAGTCGCCCGACGCGCTCGGCGCACTGGCCCGCGAGCTCGTCGCGAAGCTCACCGCCGACCCGGGGGTGTCCCCGGCCCAGGCGGCGCGCGGTCTGGCCGGCAGCCCCGCCGGGCCGCACCGCGCCGTGGTGCTCGCGGAGGACCAGGCCGGGCTGCTCGACGGCCTGTCCGCGCTGGCCGCCGGCCGGCCCGCCGACCACCTCGTCACCGGACAGGCCGTTACCGGCGCCGGAACGGCCTTCGTCTTCCCCGGCCAGGGCTCCCAGTGGCCGGGCATGGCGACGGAGCTGTACGCGAAGTCGGAGGTCTTCCACGACCGGCTCGACGCCGTGGCCGCCGAACTGGGCCGGTGGAACGACTGGAACCTCCTCGACGCCATGGCGGGCGCGGAGGGCGCGCCGGGTTTTGAACGGGTCGACGTGGTGCAGCCCGCGCTGTTCGCGATGATGGTGTCGCTGGCCGCGCAGTGGGAGTCGTACGGTGTCGTCCCGACGGCCGTGATCGGTCACTCGCAGGGCGAGATCGCCGCCGCGCACGTCGCCGGGATCCTCAGCCTCCAGGACGCCGTACGCATCGTGGTGATGCGCGGGCGCGTCCTGCGGAAGCTGACCGGGCGCGGCGGGATGCTCTCGGTGCCGATGCCGTACGAGTGGGTCGAGCGGTACGTGGCGGAGCACTCGGCGCGGCTGGCGCTCGCCGCCGAGAACGGCCCCGGCAACCTGGTCGTCTCCGGCGATGTGCCCGCCCTGGAGGAACTGGTCCAGCGGTGCGCGGAGGAAGGCGTCCGGGCCCGGATGGTGAAGGTCGACTACCCCTCCCACTCGCCGCAGATCGACGAGATCCGCGACGAGCTGCTCGCCGGCATCGCCGGCGTGGCCCCCGGCCCCGGCCGGATCCCCTACTACTCGTCGGTGGCCGCGGGCCGTATCGACGGCACCGAACTGGATGCCGACTACTGGTTCCGGAACCTGCGCCGCACGGTGCGCTTCGAGTCCGCGGTGCGCGCCGCGGCGGACGACGGCCATCTGCGGTTCGTGGAGAGCAGCCCGCACCCCGTGCTGGTGCGGGGAGTGCAGCGCACGCTCCGCGACGTGCCGGACGGCCGGGTGATCGAGTCGGTGCGGCGCGGTGAGGGCGGCCCCGACCGGTTCCTGCGCTCGGCGGCCGAGGCGTACACGCACGGTGCGGACGTCGCCTGGCCCGGCGCGCTGTTCAGCTGAATCCGTGGATCCGGAAGAGCCCGGATCCCCGGCGCCCACATGCTCCGGGAACCCAAGAGTCCCGGCGGTCTCACGAGTTGTCCCACTCTGGAGGAACAGATGTCACGCTACGACTGGGAAATCGACAACCCCGGCATCGCCCGCCTTGAGCAGGCCGTGGAAGGCGCCCGCAGCCGGGTGGTCGGCCACCCCGTCTACCACAGCCTGGACAGCCTGGGCGCGGTGGTCACGTTCATGGAGCACCACGTCTTCGCCGTCTGGGACTTCATGTCCCTGCTGAAGTCGCTGCAGCGGAACCTGACCTGCGTCTCCGTGCCGTGGATCCCGAGCGGCCCGGCCGCGAGCCGGCGGCTCATCAACGACATCGTGCTGGTCGAGGAGAGCGACGAGATCGGCGAGGGCTTCATCAGCCACTTCGAGCTCTATCTGCAGGGCATGGCCGAGGCGGGCGCCGACACCGGGCCGATCGACTCCCTGGTGGCGCTGCTGCGCGAGGGCAAGCCGGTGCTGCCGTCCCTGAAGGAGGCGGGCGCGCCCGCCTCGTCCATCGAATTCGCCACGAAGACCTGGGAGTTCATCGAGAACTCCCCGGTGCACTGCCAGGCGGCGGCCTTCGCCTTCGGCCGCGAGGATCTGATTCCGGACATGTTCGACAAGGTGGTCGCCGTCAACCGCGACCAGGGCAACCGGCTCGGTTCCTTTGTCGACTATCTGGAACGGCACATCGAGGTGGACGGCGAGGAACACACCCCGATGGCCATGCAGATGCTCGCCGATCTGTGCGGCGACGACCAGGACAAGTGGGCGGAGTGCGAGGAGGCCATCAACGGGGCACTCGACGCCCGGGTCCGGCTGTGGGACGGCATCCTCGCGGAAGTCCGTGCCTGACAGCCATCATTGAGGTCACGTCACTTCAGCCAGCAGCGACGGAACTTCACATGACTCCCGCTGAATCCCACCAGGAGGACGACGTGCCGACGCAAGCGACAGAGGCATTATGGGCGGACCGCAGCGCACTTCTCGATCTCTGCGCGGGCCTGTGCGAGGCGGACTGGAAGACGGAGAGCGGCTGCCCCGGCTGGTCCGTACAGGATGTCGTGGCGCACATGGGCGCACTGTTCACCTCGGTGGTCGCTCCGGGGACGCTGCCCGACACCGCGGGCCTCGCGACCGAGCGGGCGCAGGACGTCCATGTGGAGTTCCGGCGCTCCTGGTCGGCCGCCCAGGTCGTACGGGACTACGCGTCGGTCAGCACCCAGGCCATCGGGGCGCTGGAGCGCCTCGCGGCCGTCGACCGGCAGCTGGACCTCGGTGACCTCGGGACGCATCCGGCGGCGCTGCTGCCCAACGCCTTCGCCTTCGACCACTACACCCACATCCGCGCCGACCTGTTCGCTCCGCGCGGCCCGCTGACCGGGACGCCGCCACCCTCCGACGAGCTGCGGCTCACGGCCGCGATCGACTGGATCGAGGCGGCCCTGCCGCAGCAGAACCGGGAGCTGCTCGCCGGGCTCTCGGGCTCGGCCGACCTGGTGCTCGACGGGCCCGGCGGCCGCACCATCAAGCTGGGGGCCGGCGGCCGGACGCTGCGGGTCGCCGGCGACACCACCTCGTTCGTCCGCTGGATCACCCAGCGCGGCAGCTGGGAGGAACTGGACGTCACCGCGTACGGCGATCCGGAGCAGGCGGCGCTGCTGCGCCGGCTGCGGGTGTGGTGACGCGGATGTTCCCCGACTTCACCACGACCCCGGAAGACCTGCGGCGGGCCGCGGCCCGCACGGCCGCGCTGCTGCGGACCGTGCCGGAGCCCGGCGCGCCCGTGCCGGGCCTGGCGTGGACCATCGGTGAGACCGCCGCCCATCTCGTCGTGGAGCTCCAGCACTACGCGGGCTTCGCCGGCGGCGAACTGGACGCCCGCACCGTGCTGGACGTCCTGCCCACCGGGCCGGGAGTGACCCCGGGCGAGCTGAACGCCGCCGCCAATACCCATCTGCTCGCCGGGTTCCCCGAGCGGGACCCGAAGGTGCTCGCGGACCTGCTGGAGTCGGCGGCCGCCGACTTCGGTGCGGCGGCCGGCCGCCGCCGCCCGGACGAACCCGTCCTCACCACCAACGGCCTGCACATGACCGTGCCGGTGATGGCGGCGACCCTGCTCGGAGAACAGGTCGTCCACGGCCTGGACATCGCCCGCGCCCGGCGGACGCCCTGGCCGGTGGACCGCCGGGACGCGCTGCTGATCGTCGAGGGCGTGCTCGCCATGGCCCCGGAGTACGTCGACCGGAAGCGGGCCGCCGGGATGCACATCGCGTACGAGCTGCGCTTCCGCGGCGGCCCGGGATACCGGTTCGCGGTGGACGACGGGACGGCCGAGGTGACCCCGGCGGGCGCCCGCGCGGACTGCCGGATCACCGCCGACCCGGCGGCCTTCGTGCTGATGGGCTACGGCCGGGTCGGACAGTGGGGCCAGGTGCTGCGCGGCCGGATCGTCGCCGGGGGACGGAAGCCCTGGCTCGCCTCGGCGTTCGGGTCGCTGCTCACCCCCGTCTGACCGTACGGCCGGGCGCGACGGCGGGACCGGTGGCTCGAGGTCGGAGGGCGGGGGTCAGAAGAGCTCCACGCCGGGAAGGTGCGGGCCTGGCTGGACGGGCAGTTGCGCGACCAGGGTGGTGATCCGCATGGACGGGTGCAGGGCGGCGTGCGCGCCGGCCGTACTCAGCGCGAGGGGGGAGCGGCGGCAGATTTTGATCAACTCGGCCGTCGCCTCCTCCTCGGCCACCACCCTGCTGTGGCCGAGCAGCACCTCCAGCGAGGCCCGGGCGTCCTGGAAGGAGAGCACATCGAGGCTGACCGGGTGCGCCCCGTGATGAGCCACCAGGCTGACGAGCTTGCGGCGGCTGGTCACCAGCGTCAGACACCCCGCGGCGCCCGGCAGCAGCGGCGACACCTGTTCCGCGGACTGCGCGTCGTCCAGCACCAGCAGCATCCGCTTGCCGGCCAGCAGGCTCCGCAGCAGCGCCGACCGCGCGGGCAGCCCGGCGGGCACCTGGTCCGGCTGCACGCCGAGCGAGTCGAGGAAGTCCGCGATCGCCTCGTCCGGCCCCAGCCGGGCGGGCGTGCTGCCGCGCAGGTTCACATAGAGCTGGCCGTCCGGAAAGCGGTCGGCGTGCTGATGGGCCCAGCGCACGGCGAGGGCGGTCTTGCCCACCCCCAGCGGGCCGTCGATCACGGCGAGACCGGCGTGCCGGCCCTGGTGTTCGAGCAGCGCGGTGAGCGAGCGCAGCTCGCGGTCCCGGCCGGCGAAGTGGCGGGCCGCCATGGGTATCTGCTGCGGGACCACCACCTGGGCGACGGGCTTGCCGGGCGGCCCGGGCACCGCCGCGGGGTCCCCGTCGGGGGCTCGCCCGGAGGCGAGCCGCGCCATGTCGCTCGGATCTAACTCCAGTGCGGTGGTGAGGAGTTGCAGGGAGCGGGGATGGGGTTTGCGGGTCCTCCCGCGTTCCAGGTCACTGATCATGCGGACGCTCAGCCCGGTACGCCGGGCCAGGTCCTCCTGAGTGAGGCCCATGGCCTCCCGGCGCTGGACGAGAAGTTCGGTCGAGTCACTGCTGATGTGCACGGTGTTCCCCCGTTGTGAAAGTACTGGTCCGCTGGCGGATGGCGCTGTTCCTAGGCGGGACGGCCGCCGGGCGGCCGGTCATGCGGATGGAGCAGCGTCCGGTCGACCAGGTTGAGTTCCGGCAGACCGCAGAGCAGCATCGCCTCGGCCAGTTCGTCGCGCAGCAGGCCGAGTACCGCCGCCACCCCGGTGGACCCGCCGCAGGTGAGACCCCACAGCGCGGGCCGTCCGATCAGGACGGTGTCGGCGCCCAGCGCCAGCGCTTTGAGGACGTCGGAGCCGTGGCGGAAGGCGCCGTCCACGAGCACCGCGCACCGTCCGCGCACTTCGGCGGCGATCTCGGGCAGCGCCGCCACCGCCGTGACGGCGCCGGGCAGTTGGCGGCCGCCGTGGTTGGAGACGACGACGCCGTCCATGCCGTGCTCGACCGCGAGCCGGGCGTCCTGGGCGGTCAGTACGCCCTTGAGGAGCAGCGGCAGTTTGGTGCGCCCGCGCAGCCAGGCCAGGTCGGCCCAGCCCACCGAGGTGTCGAACTGCTCGGCGGAGTGTGCCGCGAGCGCCGACGTACCGGCGACGGCGCGATGGGTGGTGGTCATGACCGAGGAGTCCAGGTTGACCGCACGTACGTCCGCGGGGACCGAGAACGCGTTGCGCAGGTCCCGCGGTCTGCGGGCGACCACCGGGGCGTCCACCGTGAGCACCAGCGCGCCGAATCCGGCCTCCTCGGCGCTCGCGACGAGCTTCTCCAACTGGTCGCGGCGGCGCAGCCAGTACAGCTGCAGCCACAGCGGTCCGGACGCCGCGCCGGCCATCTCCTGCAGTGTCCGGTTGGCGAAGATGCTGGCGATGAACAGGGCGCCGGCGGAACCCGCCCCCTGGGCGGTGGCCACCTCACCCTCGGGGTGGAACAGCCGGTGGTGCGCCATCGGCGCCACTCCGAGTGGCACCCGCAGCGGGCGTCCCAGCAAAGTGGTGCCGAGGTCGGGCCCGGCGGTACCGGTGAGGACCCGAGGATGCAGTCCCAGCCGGTCGAGTACGGCCTGGTTGGCATGGACGGCGGATTCATCGCCGCTGCCTCCGGCCAGATAGTCCCACACCGGCGGGGAAAGGCGCCGGCGAGCCTCTTCTTCGAAATCCCTGACGTGCAATAACGCGCGTTCTTGGGTCACGAGTTGCAGTCTCTCAGTACTTGGTTCGGATGCGGGTAATATCTTTTCCAACTCACGGTGTCACCGTCCGGAAGTCCTGGCTTTCTGCGCCGGGAGGAAAACGCGGAAGCCGCCGCGGTGCGGGCGGCGGTTCGGCGATCGATGAATTGCGGTGAGTTCCGGTGGGTTTCTCAGGACATCACGGGCAGTACTCCTCACGCGTCAGACGGCAATGACCTCGATGGCGCCTTCCCCGTTGGGGTCGGTGGCCGGGGCCGGATGGACGGCGGTGACCTCGAAGCCCGCTTTCTCGGCGAGCGCGCGGTACTCCGGTCCCGTCCTGTTGCGGCCCTCGACCATCGCCAGCATCAGCAGGTCGTACACCTTGGCCTGGCTGGGGCCGGGTCCTGAGGGGATGATCTTCTCCAGGATCACCAGGCGGCCGCCTGCCGGCAGGGCCGCGCGGGTGGTGCGCAGAATGGCCAGGGCCTTCTCGTCGGTCCAGTTGTGCAGACAGCGGGAGAGCAGATAGAGGTCGCCGCCGGTGGGGACCTCCTCGAAGAAGCTGCCCTCCACGAGCGTCGTCCGGTCGGTGAGGCCCGCTGCTTCCAGCCGCTGCCGGGCCTGGCTCACCGCCTCGGGCAGTTCGAGAAGCACTCCGTGCAGTTCCGGGCGGTCCGTGAGCACCTCGGCCAGTAGGTTCCCGTTGCCGCCGCCGATGTCCACGACCGTGCGGACACCGTTGAGTGAGCACTGCGCGAACGCGGCGGGCACCGCGCCGCGGCTGCCCAGCGCCGCGTTGAAGGTGCGGGCGACCTCCTTGTGCTCCTGCAGATACGTGTACATCGGCATGCCGTGCACCTCGTCGAAGGCGGGCGTTCCGGTGCGTACGGCGTGCACGAGCGCGCCGAACGAGCGGAACACCTCCTCGCCGAGCATGATCGCGCTGTTCCGCATCGAGTTGGGCACATCCGAGCGGAGCAGGGCGGAGACCGGAATGAGCGAGAACCTGTCCTGCTCGTCCTGTTCGAAGATCCCGACCGAGGCGAGCGCCCGCAGAATGCGGTGCACCCCGTCCGGATGCGCATCGCATTCCGCGGCTATCTCCGCCGCCGCTTTGGGGCCTTCGGCCAGGACGTCGGAAATGCCGAGCGCTGCGGCCGTATAACAGGCCTGTGCCACCCAGGATCCGGTGAGCGCACCGAGCAGTTTGCGGCTCGCGGCCGCCCTTTCCTGATCCGACGTCGATTCCTCGTCCACCGGGCCGTGCGTCCGGTCATTGCCACTCATTGCGTCATCGCTTTCTTTCGGTCTTCCTTTTCGACGGCGGGCCTTACGGCCGGCCTCTTGACGGCCAGACAGGTGAGGGCGGCGAGCGCGGTCACGGCCACGGGCAGGGCGATCGTCGCGTGCATCGCGTCGATGAATCCGTGGGCCAGGGCCTGTCGCCCGGCCTCCCTGAGTTGACCGGCCAACTCGGCGGGCACCCCGGCCGGCGGCCGGGGTGCGCTGCCCGCCCCGACTTCGAGGCCGCGTTCGGCGGTGGAGCGCAGCCCCGACACGAAGGAGGCGCGGTACTGCTCCGGCAGCGCCAGGGAGCGGCTGTTCGCCTGGTCGCCGATCGACGCGACGAGCCGGTTCTGCAGCAGCGCACCGACCGCCGCGGTGCCGATGACCGCGCCGAACTGCCGGTTGGAGTTGAAGACCCCGGAGGCCGCCCCGCTGAGTTCGGGCCGTACCCCGCGCATCGCGATGGTCGGCATCGGCGCGAACGTCCCGCCCATGCCGGCTCCGGCGACGAGCAGCGGGGGCAGGAAGTGGTACCAGCGGGAGTCCGGTTGGGCGATCGCGGCCATCCACCCCATCCCGGCCGCGAACAGGAGCAGCCCGGAGACCAGGATGTAGCGGCCGTCGATCCGGTCGGTCAGCCGCCCCGCCAACGGCGCCAGGACCATCGACACCATCGCGGCGGGCGCCAGGGTGAGCCCCGCCCGCAGCGCGCTCATCCCGGCCACCGACTGCAGATAGAGGTTGAAGAGCAGCAGGAAGCCGAGCATGCCGATGTTGACCGCACCGCCGACGACGTTCATCAGCGCGTAGTCGCGGTCCCGGAACAGGGCGAACGGGATCAGCGGATCCCGTTCCTGCGAGCGGGCTTGCAACCCGAGGAAGACGGCGAGGAGTACCACTCCGACGCCGAGCACCAGCGGAATGCTGATGAACGAGACCACCGTTCCCCAGTCGTAGCGCTGCCCCTCGACCAGCCCGTAGCAGAGCGCCAGCAGCGCCAGCGTGATCAGCAGCACGCCGAGCGGGTCGAGCCGGCGCGATCTGCTCTCGCGGACCTCGGTGACGACCGCGAACGTTCCGGCCAGCACGACGATCGCGATCGGCAGATTGATGAAGAAGATCCACCGCCAGCCGAACGCGGTGACGAGCAGACCGCCCACCGTCGGCCCGGCGATCGCGGCGATGCCCGCCACCGCGCCCCAGATCCCGAAGGCGGTACCGCGCCGCTCGGGCGGGAAGCTGTGGGTGAGGATGGTTAGGGTCTGCGGCATCAGGATCGCCGCCCCCAGCCCCTGCACCGCCCGGAACGCGATCAGCTGACCCGGATCGGTGGCGAACCCGCAAGCCATCGAGGCGAGCGTGAACAGGACGACGCCGGCCGCGAAGGTGCTGCGCGGGCCCCACAGGTCGCCGATGCGTCCCGCGGTGATCAGCAGCGCCGCGAGCACCAGGGTGTAGCCGTTGATGACCCACAGGATCTGATCGAGCGAGGCACCCAGGTCATCGACCACGTCCGGGATGGCGATGTTGACGATCGTCAGGTCGAGCAGCGTCATGAAGTAGCCGAGCGAGATGACGATCAGCGTGGCCCACGGGTTGCCGCGCAGGTTCCTCATGGCAGCCCCGCCTTCACTCCGCCTCGGGTGCGGGACCGGTCAGCGACTCGCTGATCGCCTGGCCGACGGCGCCCGCCAGGAAGCGGTGGAACTCGGCGTTGCCCCGCCGGTCGGTGACGACCTCGACGAGCCGGGGGCCTGGCGCCCGGACCGCGTCCAGCAGCTCCGTCATCGAACCGGCTCTGGTGTACGGCCAGTCGGCGGCGCGGGCGACGGCGTCGAGCCGCACGTTGTGCGGCGTGCCGAAGAACGTCTCGAAGCCGTCGATGGGTTCGCTCTGCGGGGTCATCGAGAAGATCCCGCCGCCGTTGTTGTTGACCACGACGATCACCAGGTCCGGCCGGGCCGGAGCCGCCCCGGTGATCAGCCCGTTCTGGTCGTGCAGCAGGGACAGGTCACCCAGCAGGGCGTACGCGCGCCCCGACGTCTCGGCCTCATGGGCCAGTGCGGCGCCGATCGCGCTGGACACCGCCCCGTCGATCCCGCTCAGCCCCCGGTTGGCCAGGACGCGCAGATCGCCGCGCGGCCGCAGGGTCCGCTCGACATCGCGTACCGGCATGCTGGACGCGGCGAACAGCAGCGATCCGGGTGGCAGCGCGGCCGCCAGGTCACGGGCGATCCGGGGCTCGGTGACCCCGCCCGCGTCGAGCGTGCTGTCGAGCGCCTCCAGGGCCGCCTTGTCCGCGTCCCGCCACAGCCGCAGCCAGTCCGGATCCGTCTTCTCCTGCACGGGCTTCCCGAGCCGGGAGATCACCTTGGTCGCGGTGCGCGCCGGATCGGCCCAGTCCTCCGCCGGATCCACGACGATCAACTCCTTGACGGAGCCGAGGTAGTTGAGCAGTGCCAGGTTCACCCCGGCCCGGCCGACGGCGACCACCGCCTCGGGGTGCGCCACGGCGCGGAACCCGGGGTGCGACAGCAGATAGCCGTACGTCGTGATCGCGTTGCCGCCCTGGCGGGCACCGCTCTGCGGTTCGGCCAGCAGCGGCCAGCCGGCCTGCTCGGCGAAGGCCACGGCGCCGGCCGGGTCCACCGCGGCGTCGCCGACCACGACCACCCCGCGCGCCGGGACCTCCAGCGCCTGCGGTTCGGGCAGGCTGCGCACCACGCGTATCCTCGGGCGCGGTTCCTGGTTCGCGACGCCCGCCCGACCGGCCTCGGCGTCGGCGGTGTTCTCCAGCGGGTCGGGCAGCATCAGATTGAGCTGGACGGGCCCTCCGGCCGCGGCCGCGACGGTACGGGAGAGCACCGAACGCCAGTACCCGGTGGTCGCCTCGTCGCCGGGGACGGACTCCAGCTCGGCGAAGAACCCGGTCGAGGTGCCGAACATCCGCACCTGGTCGGTCGTCTGGTTGGCGCCCGTGCCGCGCCAGACCGGTTTGCGGTCGGTGGTGATCACGACGAGCGGCACCCGGGCGTGCCGCGCCTCGAGGACCGCCGGGTGCAGGTTGGCCGCCGCGGTGCCGGAGGTGCAGGCGACCGCGACCGGGCGGCCACTGGCCCGGGCGAGCCCGAGCGCGAGGAATCCGGCGGAGCGTTCGTCGATCCGTACGTGCAGCCGCAGGCCCGGGTGCCGGTACAGGGCGGAGGCGAGCAGCCCCGAGTGCAGTCCGGGGGAGATCACCGCCTCCGTGACCCCGCACTGCGCCAGTTCGTCGGCCACGGTGGCGGTGAGCTGGTCGGAAAGGTTCATGGTGTCCCGGTCTCCAGATCGGATCGATACGGCGAGGGGCTGTTCGTGGCAGCGGCCGGTCGGGCGGGCCGGTTTCCGGTGCGGCGGCCGGCCGTCGCGGGACCGGTCAGCTGCCCGGCCGGTCCCACAGGGCGCGCGCCCGCCGCTTGATGTGCTCGGGGAAGTTCTGCTCGAAGGCGGTGCTCACGGGCCGCTTGTCCGCGTCCGGGGAGAGCAGGCAGTCGTACGCCATCTTCGGGCCGCTCAGGCTCTGCATCTCGGCGGCGGAGTAGATGATGTGCAGCGGGGTGAACAGCTGGTCCTCGATGAGGACCTGCCCCTGCACCGGATGGCAGCGGGTGGCGAACCCCCAGGCCAGATCGCGCAGATCGGTGGGGTCGAGGTCGTCGTCGAGCACCAGGATCCGGGTGATCCAGAAACCCACCTTGGGCCGGAGCACCACATTCGCGATGGCCCGGGTCAGCATGCGGGTCGTGGTGTGGATGCCGCCGCCCCACTGCCGCCAGCCGCGCGGCACGGTGATCGCGGCGAGCGTGCACGAGCCTTCCGGGATCAGCCACGCGGCGGTCACCGGCAGCCCGGCACCGCGCAGATTGCGCAGCACCTCGGCGGCGTGCGTGGGGCCCACCACGGTGTGGACCTCCTCGACCGGCTTGCCCGCCGAGACCACCGGCAGGATCGGGTCGTCCCGGTGGGTGATCGCGGAGATATGGAAGACCGGCCGCTGTCGGGGCTGCCCGGATATGTAGCCGAAGAACTCGCCCATCGGCCCCTCCGGCAGGGTCTCGTCGAGCGAGACATGGCCCTCGACGACGATCTCCGCGGAGGCCGGCACCTGCAGATCGACGGTGCGGCAGCGCGTCACCTCCAGCGGTTCGCCGAAGTAGCCGCCGAGGTACCCGGACTCGTCACGGCCGGAGGGCAGCGCCATCCCGCCCGCGAACGGGATCGCCGGTTCGCTGCCCTGGACCAGCGCGGCGGGCATGGGTTCGCCGCGCTCCTTCCACATCGCGTAGATCTTCCCGATGTCCTGCGGCGGGTTGATCATGACGACCAGCGTCCGGCTGTCGGCCGCCATCACCCGCGTGATGGCCCAGTTGGTCCACGAGCCGTCCGGGCTGCGCACGATGATGACGCCCCAGGTGTTGAGGTAGCGCCCGGCGTCGCCCGCGTGCACCAGCGGCACCGGGAACGCGTCCAGCGTGGCCTCGTCGCCGAGCAGCACGTTCTGCTGGCAGGGTGCGTCGGTGATCTCCACCGGCGGGATGGGTTCGGCGTCGAGCGCGGCCGTGAGCTGGTCCACGATGGCCAGCGGATGGGTCCCGGGCTCCAGCCCCAGCGACAGCGCGACCCGTGCCCAGCGTGCCTCGGGCAGCGAGCTCAGTGCTCCCGGTGCTCCGAGGATCCGATAGCCCGGCGGGTGTCCGGCGAGCCGGTTGAACAGGGGGGCGGGCAGTTGGTTCTCCACGGCGTAACGGATCACCGCGCCGGCCTCGAGTTCGGTACTCACCTCGTCGTCGATTTCGCGTAAGTCGCCTATTTCCCGCAGTTCCTCAAGATATGCCCGAAGACTGGTCAAGTGCTTCTTCATTCGGAGCTGGCACCTCGTGTAAACCGGTTGATGAACCGGCAGGAGAGCCGGTATGGGATGGCGTGTCAATGCGTGCGGATACCACTGATGAAGGCAAGGGGAAAGGAGGGCCGGCCGGTGCTGTCGTCATCGCCCGGGCGGCCGAATATGAGCCCCGCGTCCCCGGGGAGTCCCTCTCCGGGAGGGCCGCCCGCGCCCGAGGGGCCGTGCAGGGCCTGTGCAGAGTCTGTGAAGGTCGGGAGGGGTGGCCGGCGGCACTGGAGGACGTCAATTCGGAATATTGAATTCCGCTCATCTCTCAGGCTTGCTCCTCCCGTGAACAGCTTCGGCGGGTCGGCGGTGTGGCGGGCGGGAGAACGCATTAGCGTTTTCCTGACGCCTACTGCTCAGGTACTTCGCGCGAGTCATGTCTTTGAGGCGAGCTGTGTTCAAGTGGCACTTGAGGGCAACACTAGCCTGCGCCCGGAGCCGGTTCAAGGGCGGCCAATTTTACGCAGGTAAAGTGCCGGAAAGCCGCGCGAAGACCCCCGAGAACGGTTGGGCGAGTTCTCGCCAATTCCGTTCGTACGGTGCGTGGCGGCAGGCGAACCACTGGGTGAACCGTGCCCCACAAGGCCCGGCCACGGCTCCTGGACAGCCGGACCGCTGTCCTGCCGGGCCGGCGCCGACCGGCGGAATCCCTACCGCGGTTCCCGCTCCGGGAGGGGACCGTCGCCGGGTTGATGGGCGGAGACGGCGATGGTCTCCTTGCGGAAGAACGCGGGGCGGATCACCCGGTAGACGAGCATCAGAATGCCGCCGAGCACCAGCGCGCCGATACCGGTGACGAAGACTCCGCCGAACGTCCAGTGCGGCGGGAACGGCAGGGTCCACGAGGTGCTGCCGTAGTCCGAGGCGGAGTACACCACGCAGGCGTTGATGAAGAAGTACAGCAACAGGACGCCGCCGATCCCCGGCATGATCCCCTTGCCCCACAGATCGCGCGGGCTCCGGGTCAGCACCTTGCGGTAGTACCAGACACAGGCGAACCCGGTGAGCCCGTAGTAGAAGGCGATCATCAGGCCCACCGAACCGATGGAGTCGGCCAGCACGTTCTCACTGACGCGGGTCAGCATCACGTAGAAGGCGATGGAGGCCAGTCCCATGCCCACCGTCGACCAGGTCGGGGTGAGGAACCGGGGGTGCATCCGGGCGAACCGGTCCGGGATCGCCTTGAACGCGGCCATCGAGAGCGTGGTGCGCGCCGTCGGCAGGATGGTGGTCTGGGTGGAGGCCGCGGCCGAGGTGAGCACCATGAAGATCAGGAGTTTGGTGGCGAAGCCGCCCCAGCCCCCGGTACCGAAGACCTCGTTCCCGAGGCTGGACAGCACGTCCCCGGAGTTGTCGGGGTTGGCGAGCCCGATGCCCTTGTCCCCGACCCCGGCGAAGGCCTGCGCGGACACGGTGACCACGACGTAGACGAGCAGCAGGATGACGGTGGACATGACCGCGGCCCGGCCCGGGGTGCGGCCGCGGTCCTTGGTCTCCTCGTTGACCGACACGGCCGTGTCCCAGCCCCAGTAGATGAAGATTCCGGCGAGGATGCCCTTGGTGAGGGCGTCCAGCGAGTCGATCTTGGCGGGGTTGAACCACGACCACGAGATCTCCGTCGCCACGCTCGGCGCCGTTCCCCCGTACACCTTGACCAGCGCGGTGATGGCCAGCAGGAAGAGCACCACGATCTCGATGGTGAGCAGCACCTTCTGCAGGTTGGCCGAGAGCTCGATGCCGATGTAGCAGATCAGCGTCATCACGGCGATCCACAGCACGCCGACCACGGTGACCCACGTGGTGTTCTGGGCCAGCCCGTCGGCGCCGATGAGCTGGAAGCCGTAGGCCCCGGCGATCTGGGCCAGATTCGCCATGACGATGATGTCGGCGGCGATGATGCCCCAGCCGCCCATCCAGCCGGTCCGCGGGCCGAAGGCCCTGGAGGCCCAGGTGAAGGTGGTGCCGCAGTCCGGGTCCGCCTCGTTGAGCTGCTTGTACGCGTAGGCGATCAGGAACATCGGGATGAAGGCCAGGATGATCACGATCGGTGACTGGAACCCGACGACCGCGACGATGACCCCGAGGGTCGCCGCGAGACTATAGGCGGGCGCCGTCGAGGCCAGGCCGATCACCATGCTGGAGAACAGCCCCAGCGCGCCGTCCTTGAGCCCCTTCTCCGTCGATCCAGGTCCCGACGGAGGCCGGGCCGCGGGAGGGGGAGGGACAACAGGTACACCCATAACGGCCGCCTCCGGTCAAAGAAGCACACCCCACGCATTTCCACAATGGACCGCTTCCCCGCAGGTCCGCAACCCAAAGGCGCTAGGCCGGGTCTGACAAATACCGGCGTCCGCCCGAAGAGCGTGCGTGCCAGGCGCCCCGGGCTGGGGGCACCTCCCAGCGGTAGCTGGGGGAGGGATTTGCCAGACCCGGCCTAGGCCGGGTCCGAGGGCGCTTCGCGTCGGCCGGTGTCCGCCGGGGCGTCGTGCGGGGCGCTCAGCGGCAGCAGCCGGGGGCGTTTCGCCGTGCGGCCGTCGCCGGAGGACCGGCCGCGCAGCCGGCGTCCGAGCCAGGGGCCGAGGAACGCGGTCGCCCAGCGCAGTTCGGCCGCCGCGGTCTGCCGCCGGGTGGGGGCCGCCTGGGGCGGCAGCGGGTGGGTCCACGCGTCGCTGCTGCCCGGCAGCCGGACGGCGTCGGCGATGGCCGCTGCGATCCGCTCGTGGCCGAGGGGGCTGGCGTGGAGCCGGTCCACGGTCCACATGCGCGGGTCGGTGGTGACGGGAGGCGCGGCGGTTTCGGCGACCGAGACGCCGTGCCGGGCGGCCGCGGTGCGGATCCGGTCGTTGAGGTCGAGGACGCGGGACGCGAGGGGCCGGGCGAGCGGTGCGATCTTCCCGATGTCGGGGAAGGTGAGGGTGACCACGCGGGCTCCGGCGGCGGTGAGCGCGGCGAACATCTCCTCCAGCTGCCCGGCCACCTCCGCGGCGTCGAACCGGGGCCTGAGCAGGTCGTTGACCCCGGCGACCACGGTGGCCAGGTCGGGGCGCAGAGCCAGGGCGGGCTCCAGCTGTTCGGCGCGGACCTGGCCGGCGACGCGTCCTCGTACGGCCAGATTCGCGTACTGAAGGCCGGGGTTGACGGCCCTGAGGTGCTCCGCGAACCGGTCGGCGAAGCCCCGCAGGCCGACGGTGTCGTCCCCGTCGCCGAGCCCTTCGGTCTGACTGTCACCCAGCGCGACGTAGCGCAGGTATTCACCGTTCGGCATGGGTCGACTCCCTATCGGGGGTTGAGGAACATCCATGTCAGATCGTGCGCTAAGCCCTCGTCGCGCCTGGTGGGCGGCTGGCAGAGCATGGGCAGCGAAGGCGACCTGAAGTCTTCCCACAGATAACACCCCAATATCTGCGGTAACTTGGTCCGTCACCTGCGGTGACGTTCTCCGGCCGCTACGTGAAGCAGCCCTGTTATCTGCGGCAAGGGGGAAGCGGTGCCGACCGTTGTACAGCTGTCGACCGGGAAGGCGTTGACCGTCCGGGCGGCGGCCGACGCGTTCCTCGACTCGTTCGGCAACCCGAACACGGTCCGGAACTACGGGATCGGGGTGGGCAAGACCGCCGAACGGCTCGGTGAGGGCCGGCCGCTGGCGTCGGTCGCGGATGACGAGATCGGCGAGACGCTCGAACTGCTCTGGGGCACCACCGCGGTCAACACCTGGAACTCCCGCCGGGCTGGGGTGCTGTCCTGGCTCGGCTGGTGCCGGGAGCGCGGCTACGACGGTCCCGGCGTTCCGGCCTGGGCCAAGCGGCTGGCGGTGCCGGACTCCGAGACCCCGGCCCGCTCGCACATGGCGGTCGACCGGCTGATCGCACGCCGGGAGGTGCATCTGCGCGAGAAGACGCTGTGGCGGATGCTCTACGAGACCGCGGGGCGTTCGGAGGAGATCCTGGGCGTGAACATCGAAGACCTGGACTTCGCCGGCCGCCGCTGCCCGGTCAAGGCCAAGGGGGCGAAGTCGAAGTCACGCCGTCGGGGCCAGGCGCGCGAGGACTTCTTGCTGGAGACGGTCTACTGGGACGCAGGGACCGCCCGGCTGCTACCGCGGCTGCTGAAGGGCCGCACGCGTGGCCCGGTGTTCGTCACCCACCGCCGCCCGGGGCCGGGGAAGGTCGTCAGCGCCCGCGACGTCTGCCCGGACACCGGCTTCGCGCGGTTGTCGTACGGGCAGGCCCGCGCGCTGCTGGACGAGCACACGGCCGTCCGCGGGCCGGGTACGGGATGGGACCTGCACGAGTACCGGCACTCCTCCCTGACCCACCTCGGCGAGGCCGGGGCGAGTCTGCTGATGCTGATGGCGAAGTCGCGGCACAAGAAACCGGAGAACGTTCGCCGCTACTTCAAGCCCTCCCCGGAGGCCATTGCCGAGCTGACCAGCCTGCTGGCCCCCGGGAACGCACGGCGCTGACGGGCCGTCCCCGCACTTGCAACCGGTACCGAGGTACAGGTTTACCGTCAGAGGTGTCCCCGCCCCGGGGACGTGACGACGGGAGTGAGAGCGATGAGCGATCTGGCGTGGGTGCCGCAGTCCTGCACGCTGCCCACCGAGGAGCAGCCCCTACGAGTCGCGGAGTGGGACGCGCTGTTCTCCGAGCGGCTGACCAAGGTGTCCAGGCCCCAGCCGCTGCGGCTGCGCCTTGACCTGGCCGCCGGGCCGGGCACCGAGGAGCGGATCCGGGACCTGGTGGCGCGCGAGAGCGGCTGCTGCTCGTTCTTCACCTTCACCACCATCCCCGGTGAGGACCTGATCGGCCTGGACATCGCGGTGGACGCGGAGCACGAGGCGGTCCTGGACGCCCTTGCCACGCGGACGGCCGACCGGGTGCAGGGGTGAGCGCGGGCCTGCGCAGCGGGCAGGTCGCCGAGGCGGCCGGGGTGAACATCCAGACCCTGCGCTACTACGAGCGGCGCGGCCTGCTGGCCGAGCCGGAACGCAGCAACGGCGGCCACCGCCTGTACGACGAGGACGCGGTGACCGCGCTGCGGGTGATCAAGGCCGCCCAGCGGCTCGGATTCACGCTGGAGGAGGTCGCCGAACTTCTGGAGGCCGGCAGCCACCGGCACGGCCGTCCCGTCGCGGGTCTCCAGGATCGGGCCGCGGCGAAGCTCGTCGAGGTCGACGCGAAGATCGCCGACCTGACGATCATCCGCACCGCCCTGGCCGCGGCCGTCGCGGCGGGCTGCGACGACCTGACCCTCTGCGCCTCCAGTGCCTGCTGCCCCATCCCCTTTACCGACCTCGCCGAGGAGAACCGCCATGCCGGACCCTGCTGCTGACCCCCGCCCCCACCGCACGCCGAAAGCACTCGGGGGCCTGGCCGCCCTGGCCTGTGTGGCGTGCTGCGCGCTGCCCGTCCTGATCGCGGCGGGCGTCGTCGGCGCCGGCGCCGGGGTGGTGGTGGGCTGGCTGCCCGCCCTTGCCGTGGTCCTGGCCGTGCTCGCCGCCGGAACCTGGTGGCTCTCCCAGCGTCGTGGTTCCTGCTCCTGCGCGCCTAAGACCGCAGGTGAGAGCGGATGCGGCTGCAAGTCGTCCAACGACCCGCTGAAGATCACGAGCGCGGGCCGCCAGTAGGGTCAGGCGGTATGACCATCGCTCGTTCCCTTGCCCTGTTCGCCGTCGCCGCCCTCTTCGAGATCGGCGGCGCCTGGCTGGTCTGGCAGGGCATCCGCGAGCACAAGGGCTGGGTCTGGATCGGTGCCGGCGTCATCGCGCTGGGCCTGTACGGGGTGGTGGCCACCTTCCAGTCCGACGACAACTTCGGGCGCATCCTTGCCGCGTACGGCGGGATCTTCGTGGCTGGGTCGATCGCCTGGGGCATGGTCGCCGACGGCTACCGTCCCGACCGCTTCGACGTCATTGGCGCCCTGGTGTGCCTCGCGGGCATGGCCGTGATCATGTACGCGCCGCGCAGCCACTGACTGCTGCGCGGGCTGCCCGTCACAGCCGCCGTTTACGGCGCCCCGCTGCGGCCTCATGCCGTGGATTTAGGCTGGCCCGGTGAGGTTCCGGTACCGGCCGGGCAGCGGGAAGGGCATTGACGTGACGGAGCACGAACGGGAGCTGGCCGAGGCCCAGCGGGAGCACTGGCAGCAGACGTATGGCGAGCACCCCGGCATGTACGGCGAACAGCCGTCCGAGCCGGCCGTCCACGCCGCCGATGTGCTCCGTACGGCCGGGGCGAGCGACGTGCTGGAGCTGGGGGCCGGGCACGGCCGCGACGCCCTCTACTTCGCCCGTGAGGGCTTCACCGTCCAGGCCACCGACTTCAGCCCGACCGGCCTGGACCAGCTGCGGGACGCCGCCCGTTCCCAGGGCGTCTCGGAGCGGGTGACGACCGCGGTGCACGACGTGCGCGAGTCGCTGCCGCTGCCGGACTCCTCGGTCGACGCGGTGTTCGCGCACATGCTGCTGTGTATGGCCCTGTCCACCAAGGAACTCCACGCCCTGGTCGCTGAGGTGCGCCGGGTGCTGCGGCCCGGCGGGGTGTTCGTCTACACCGTGCGGCACACCGGCGACGCCCACTACGGCGCGGGCGCCGGACACGGTGACGACATCTGGGAGCACGGCGGCTTCGCGGTGCACTTCTTCCCCCGCGACCTGGTCGACGCCCTCGCCGACGGCTGGCAGTTGGGGGAGGTGCACGCCTTCGAGGAGGGCGGCCTGCCCCGGCGGCTGTGGCGCGTCACCCAGACCCTGCCGCGGTGATGGCCGCCCCGGTACCGGCTCCCGGCATCACCGTCGACGGCACCGGCCTGCTGTGCGTCACCCTTCTGCTGCGGCTGCGCAAGCGGATCGACGGCGCTGAGCCGGGCACGCTTGTGCACGTCATCGCCACCGACCCGGCCGCGCCGCTGGACCTGCGGCCTGGTGCCACATGGTCGGGCACGAGTACCTCGGCCCGGTGCCCGGCGGCGGCCCTGCGCTGTACGCGCTCCGGCTCAGCGCCGTCAGGACGGCAGCAGCGGCCCGAAGGTCTGCCGTCCGATGTCTTCGGCCTCGTCCTGGGCGACGATGTGGCCGGGCACGTCCGGGTGCTCCTTCGCCCAGGTCCGGGCGGAGGCTTCGCCGGCGAAGAAGTTCAGGGCGTCGCAGCACAGGGCGGCGGCGGGCCCGGAGCCGTCACGGCGGCCGATGAACACCACGGCCCCGCGCGGCTCCCACTGCGTTGCCCCGTTCACTGAGGTGACGGTGACCGGGGCGCCGGTCACCGGGTCCTGCGAGGAGATCACCGTGTCCCGGCCGAGCATCGCGGCGATGCCGAGGGCGTCGACCGCGCACATCGACCACACCTCGGTACCGCCGGCGATCCGGACCCGGTGCGGGGTGGGTACGGCGGAGAACGGATAGGCGGCCCGGATCTGCCCGGCCTCCTCCAGGGTCAGGAAGTCCTCCCGGGCCAGCTCCGCCAGCACGTCCTGCGCGGTGCGTCCGGCGGTGGACGCGACCGGCTCCAGATCGGCGGCCGCGGGCGGGCGGCCGGTGTCGGCGAAGTGCCGCAGCACGGCCTGGTGGACGGCCCGCAGCCCGCCTTCAGCCGGGGCCAGGCGACCGCGGCCGCCCCGTCCGATCACGTCGAGCACGTCCGCGTCGCAGCAGTCCTCGCTCGCGGTCCCGACGGCAGAGGCCGCGCCGGCCAGTGCCTGGCGCAGTTCCTCCACGCTGGGCGCCCCGTCCGCCGCGCCGTCGGCGTCCCGGTAGATCCGGCACGACACGCTCGGCACCGCGCCCGCCGGCGCGAAGGGGTCGACGCCGTCGATGAGGACGGTCGGGGAGCCGGTCATGCCCCAGCGGGCCGCGTCGTCTTGCTCGCGGACCTCGACCCGTTCCACCTTCGCGTCCCGCCCGGACAGCGCGGCGGTGATCCGCTCCTCGATGACCGGCCCGTTCGGGCAGTCCGGAACCGTCAGCACCGTGATCTGCATGGTGGTGTCCTCCCAGTTCATAGCCTGTGTGGCTGACCGTAGACCTTCCAGTGCGCTGGAAGGTCAAGGGATTAGCCTTCAGGCATGCGCATCGGGGACCTCGCCAGGGCAAGCGGACTGACCACCAAGACCATCCGCTACTACGAGCAGGCCGGCCTGATGCCCGCTCCGCCCCGCACACCGGGCGGCTACCGCGACTACCCCGCCGAGGCCGTCACCCGCCTCACGTTCATCCGCGACGCCCAGGGCGCCGGGCTCACGCTCGCCGAGATCCGCTCGGTCCTGTCCCTGCGCGACAGCGGACAGGCCCCCTGCGGCCGGGTCACGGAGCTCATCGACCAGCACCTGAGTGAGATCGAACGCCGCCTCGTCGAGCTTCGGGCGACCCGCGAGGCCCTGCGCGGCCTCGCCCGCCGAGCGGCCCGGACCGACCCCGGCACCTGTAGCCAGGGTGACATCTGCACCATCCTCACCCCGGCCGCCGAACCCCGGCCCTGACCCCTGGCCGGGGCGCGCCCGCCACCCGGTCTCCTACTCCTCCATGACGTCCGGGTCGCGCAACGGCCGCAGGCCCCCGGGCAGGTCGGGCAGGGAGAAGGAGTAGCGGCCCAGCATGTTGATGTGGTGGCGGACGAAGGGCGAGAGGCGGGCGACGTCCTCGTCGCGGACGTCGAAGCCGTCGTTGCGGAGCTGGGTGACGGCGGCGTCCATGTATCGGGTGTTGAACAGCACCAGGGCGTTGAGGACGAGTCCCAGCGCGCCGATCTGGTCCTCCATGCCGTCCTGGTAGCGCTGGTAGAGCTGCCCGGCCTTGCCGTGAAAGATCTTCCGGGCGAGCGCGTGGCGGCCCTCCTGGAGGTTGGCCTGCACCTTGATCTTCCGCCGGTAGGCCGGCTCATCGGCCAGCCGCAGGATGTGCAGGGTCTTGGCGATCCGCCCGTAGTGCGCGATCGCGTCGCCCAGCGGGGTCGGCCGGCCGTCTCGCGACAGCATCCGGATCACGTCGTAGGCCCGTACCGCCCCGGTATGGATGGAGCCGATGATCCGCAGGATGTCCTCCCAATGCCGCTCGACGCGGATCAGATCGACCCGGCCGCGGGCCGCGTCCTGGAACGCGCCGTAGTCGGCCGCGCGGTCGATGCGCCACATCTTCTGGTCCGGCAGGTCCGCCAACTGCGGCGCGTAGGTGAACCCCGCCAAGGTCAGCAGGCCAAAGACAATGTCGGAGTACGAAGCGGTATCGGTAACGATCATGTCGGGACGCTTGCCGCCGTCACGGTCGTAGAGCACGTCCAGCACATACAGCGAGTCACGCGGAGTGCCGGCCACCACCTTCCCGCCCAGACCCGCCGCCTGGTCATTGATCATGTTGAGCCAGGTGGCACCGCCCCGCCGCCCGAAGAATTTTGGGTTCGGGCGGGCGTAGACCGACGGCACCGGCACCACGAACCGCATCCCGTCGACCGAGGCGACCAGACCGCCACCCCACGCCCCGGCAAGACCGATCGCGGCCTGGGCCTGAATCAAGGTGGCGTTGGCGGCCCGGTACGTCGCCAGCCGCAGATACGTCTGGTCAACGTGGGACAGCCGCCCGTACTTCAACGCGTCGATGCCGCTGATCACGGGTGTGTAGCCGACGTTGCAGCCGTGCGCGACCAGCAGCCCGGCGATCGTCACGGGCAGGTCCTTCAGCCGGGCCTCGCCGCCGGTGACCGAGGTGAACGCCTGGTCGGCGCCGGTCCAGGAGAACACCTCCAGCAGCACCTCCGGCAGGTCCACGCGGGGCAGCATCGCGTTCACTGCCGCCCGCAGATCGCGCAGGGAAGCCGGTTCGGGCTCCGGCTCCAGCGCGGCGAAGTGCAGGCGGCCGTCGTCGTCGAAGGAGATCTGCGCGTTGTCCGGCAGGCGCCCGGCCACCTCCCGGTAGGTGCCGTCCAGCAGCGCGGCCCGCACCGCCAGGTGCTCCCCCGCCCCCGCCGGCAGGCCCAAAGACGCCAGGACGGTGGGCTTGGCCTGCTCCCATGCCTCACCGGCCAGCAGCTTCGCCCGCGGGTCACCCCACTTGGCGGAGTTCTTCGCGAAGATCTCCCGCCGCCGCAGCATCCGGTGGAACTGCTCCAGCACGCAGAACACGTACCCCTTCCAGTCCACACACCCCGGCTCCAGGCCCGGCGCGGCCAGCACCAGACGCCGCCACGACCCGGCCAGCAGCTCGGTGTCGATCTCGGCCGGGCCAACCTTCTTACGGCCCATCAACTCCGGCAGCGCCTTCAGCGCGGCCAGCACCGGGGCGCCCTCCGGGGTCGCTCCGAAGTCGACCACCTTCACCAGAAGCTTCAGGAATGGCCGCACCGTGCCGAACCGGGTGACCAGCATCGCCCGCCACGCCTGGTCCGCATCGGAGTCCAACGGGGGCGTCAGCTCGAACAGCGCGGCGATCGCGGCGGCCAGCTCGCTGCGCGGCACCACCGCCTCGATCTGCTCCCACATCGCCGCCAGCGTCTCCACCTTCGGCGCCTTGATCTCCCCGGTGTCGGTGTCGACCTGCTCGGAGGTGGTGTCGAAGACGACCTGGAACGCGGTCGCCAGCTTCGCCCCGGCCCGCTCGACCTTCGGCAGGGTCTTCATCTTCTCCTTGGCTGTCTCCCGCTCGGCCTTGGCCAGCAGCTTCGTGGCGATCAGCACCTCCAGCAGGTCCAGGGCGTCATCGACTGCCCTCGTCGTCAGGTGCACCGCGGTGGCCAGCAGCGTTGCCAGGCGTCGCGCGTCGTTGTGTCGCTTGAGCAGCGTGGCCTTGCCGTCCACGCCGTACCGCGACAGTTCCGCCAGTCGGCGTGGCGGTATCCCCGACACGTCCAGCACGCCCATGCCCAGGTCGGCAATCTCCTCCGCCCGGTCCAAGGACCACTTCATCTGCGGGCCCGACACCCGCACCGGCCCGCGCCGCAGCCGGTCCAGCTCCGAGACCCGCGAACCGGCAGGAACTGTCAGGAGCGAGTCCAGCACCGCCCGCTGGCCGGTGGTCAGCAGCCCGTAGAGCGTGTCCCACAGCCGCTGGTTCGCCGTCTCCCGGACATTGCCCACCAGCCGTGACAAGCGGCTCGCCCCGGGAAGGAGCACCCTGCGCTCGCGCAACCACCCGGCCGCTGCGTCGAACAACGCCTTCGGCCCGTCCCCGGTCGTCCAGGCCCGCGCGTCCAGCCACTTACTCAGCTCCGCTGAGACCTCGGCGAAGTCACGCCAGCCCCCGGCCTCCTGGATCTCCCCGGCATGGCTGCGGGCCGTCCCGTCCCGCTCGCCGTACTCCTTCAGGCACGACGAATCCGCGATCTCCAACTGCTCGGCCAGGTACTCGGCCACCTCCGCCGGCACCTGCCGCGGGTCCGGCAGGAACCGGCCCAAGTACCGCACGCTCGTGAGCTGGACCGCGTACCCGAGCCGATTGTGCGCACGCCGCTTGGCCTGCACCGCCTCCCGGTCCGCGTCGTCCAAGAAGAAGTACCGCTCCAACTCCGAACGGGACGGTACCCCGACAAACGCCCCGTACCCAGCCTGCTCACCCGACAGAAACTCGACCGCCACAACAACTCTCCGAAGATCGACAACAGCGACCCACGAAGGCTCCGGCAAGCAATCATCCCAGGTCAAAAGGCCAATCGGCTCGGAGATGGCTTAGCGCACGATCTGACATGGATGTTCCTCAAGCCCCCTATCCCGCAGCACGGCTGCGATCCGCAGGCACCAGTCCCGGTGGTCCTGCTCGAAGGCCAGGCCGCGCAGGCAGGTCAGATAGGGCCCGATCCGCTCGCCGTGGCGCAGGAACTCCTCCTCGTCGGCGTCGCCGCGCAGCTGGTGCAGCAGTTTGCCGAGGAGCTCGATCTTGGCCTCGGCCGCGGCGGCGCGCTCCTGGAGCTGTTCGAGCACGGGCGCGGTGCCGACGCGGTCGACGGCCTGGACCTTGACGAGGAGGTCGTCCCGGATCACCGAGGGCTTGGACGGGGCCGCGGCGAAGGCCTCCAGTTCGGCGAGGCCGGCGTCGGTGACGTGGAACATGCGCTTGTTGGGCCGGGACTCCTGGACCACCTGCCGGCCCGCGACCAGTCCTTCCTTCTCCAGCTTCGTCAGCTCGGCGTAGAGCTGCTGGGGCAGGGCGTGCCAGAAGTTCCCGACGCCGATGTCGAACGCCTTCGCCAGCTGGTATCCGCTGTACTCGCCGTCCAGCAGCGCCGCCAGCACGGCATGTCGCAAAGCCATCGAAGCCGCCCTTCCCTTTCTCCGTCCGGCACCGCATTCTACCCAAGAACATGATTAGTCATATCCTTGAGTATCCGAGCTCGGGGCACCTGCGTATCTGGAGGGGTCATGGAGACTGCCGAACGCTTCCGTACCGCCGTGGAGAAGCGCGATCTCGCCGCACTGGACGACCTGTTCACCGACGACATCCGCTTCTACAGCCCGGTGAAGTTCACGCCCTTCGAGGGCAAGGCCATGGTGTTGGGGCTCTTCGGCGTGCTGCTGCGCACCTTCGAGGACTTCCGCTACGTCGGACGGTTCGACGGCACGGCCGAGACCAGTACCGACGGCGCAGAGGCCCCGTCGGAGATCCTCGTCTTCCGGGCCACCGTGGACGGCAAGGAGATCCACGGCATCGACATGCTCCAGTTCGACGAGGCCGGCCGGGTCAAGGAGTTCACGGTGATGGTCCGTCCCCAGTCCGCCGTACAGGCCCTGGGCCAGGCGGTCCTCGCCGGCCTGGTCGCCGACGGCCTGGTCCCCGGGGGCGCCGCCCCGACCTCCTGACGCCCGGCCCCCTGACGCCCCGCCGTTCAGCAGTCCCGCAGGCCGGCCAGGGCCATGCCGTGTTCCCGGGGGTGGTCCATGGCCCCGGCCAGGGCGAGGGCGGTCCGGAACTGCTGCTCCGCCTCGGTGCGGCGGCCCGCTGCCGCGTAGGTGCTCCCGAGGCGGCTGCGGACCTCCATCTCCAGCGCCGTGCTGGTGTGCTCGTTGAGGGTGGAGAGGGCTTCGTGGTGGAGGGCGACGGCCGAGGGCAGATCGCCCTCGCCGTGCTCCGCGGCGCCGAGCCGCGACAGGCTCACCGCGCGCAGCGGCAGGTCCCCGACCTCCCGGGCCAGTTCGGCCGCCCGCCGGAGCAGGCCTCTGGCCTCCGCGTGCCGTCCGAGGTCGAGATGGACCTCGGCGGCATGACACAGGGTCTTGCTGATCATCCTGGGCCGGTCGATCTTCTCGGCGAACGCGAGGGAGGTGGCGAAGTACGCGAGCGCGTCCTCGTAGCGCCCCTGATGGTGGTGGATGGCGCCGAGGTTGCAGGTCGACATCCCGCCCAGCCAGTCGTCGTCGAGCCGGGCCGCCAGCTCCACCACCTCACTCAGGTGGGCGACCGCCTCCCCGGTGCGGTCCAGCGACCGCTCCGAGGCGCCCATCCCGGCCAGCGCCCGCGCCTGTTCCCGCAGATCGCCCAGGCGGCGGGCGATGCGCAGTGCGTCGGTGAACCAGGCGTGCGCCTGCCGGAACCGCCCCTGGTAGATGTCGACGATGCCCATACAGCTCCGCAGGGAGGAGGGCATCCGCCGGTCATCGGCCGTGTCCGCGCAGGTCAGCGCGAGTTCCAGGGCCGACCGGCACTCGTGGTAGCGCCCCTGGCGGACCAGATGGTCGACCAGGCCCTCGGCGATCCAGCAGGCGTGGTCGGCCTCCCCGGCGGTCACCGCGCAGGCCACCACATCGACCAGTTGGCAGGCCGCGGCGTCCAACCAGGCAGCGGCGGCCTGCCAGTCGGCGAACGGCGAGCCGGTGACGTCCGGTCCCGTCGGGAAGCCCTCGGGGCCCCAGTCGCTGGCGATCCGGCCGGCGGCCGTGTAGAGGTGCAGCACGGCGGAGCGGGCGGCCGCGGACTCCTCGGGCTCCGCGGCGGCGAGCCGCAGCGTGTGGTCCCGCACCAGGTCGTGCAGCCGGTAGCGGCCCGGCCGCGGCTGCTGCAGCAGACTCGCGTCGACCAGTTGCTCCAGGACGTCCTCGGCGTCCTCGCGGGAGCAGCCCAGCATGACGGCCGGGGTGAGCGCGTCGAACCCGGCCGTCGGCGACAGTCCCAGCGCGCGGAAACCGCGCTGCAGCCCGGGCGCGAGCTGGTCGTAGGACATCCGGAAGGCCGCCTCCACGCTGCGGTCCTCGGCCCGCAGTTCACCGAGGCGGCGCTCGTCGTCCGACAGCCGGTCCACCAGGTGGGCCAGCGTCCAGGACCGGCGGTTCTGCAGCCGGGCCCCGGTGATCCGCAGCGCCAGCGGCAGACCGCCGCAGCGCCGGGCGAGTTCCCGCGCGGCCTCCGGCTCCCGGTCCGCGCGCGCCTCACCGAGGAGGTGCCGGAGCAGCGCGACCCCCTCGCCCGTGCCGAGCGGCTCCACGGTGAGCCGCAGGTCGGCGTCGAGCCCGGACAGCCGCTGCCGGCCCACCACCAGCACCCTGCTGCCCGGCCCGGCGGGCAGCAGCGGGCGCACCAGCTCGGCGCTGGGAGCGTCGTCCACGACCAGCAGCAGCCGCAGCGAACTCGTCGCCGCACGCCAGGCCGTCACCAGCTCGTCCAGCTCGTCCGGCAGTTCACCGTCGGCGCTCCCGACCGCGCGCAGCAGCCGGTGCAGCGTCCGCTGCGGTCCTGTGCTCTCCTGGCCGGTGCCGTACGCGTGCAGGTCCACGAACAGGCAGCCGTCCGGGTACTGGTCGCGGAGCGTCCAGGCGGCGCGGACCACCAGCGCGGTCTTGCCGACACCCGCCGTGCCGTCCACGGCCGCCACGGACACGGCCCCGGCGGACGCGGGCGCGGTGAGCAGGGCGAGTTCGGCCTCGCGGCCGACCAGGCAGGCGGTGTCCCCGGGCAGTTCGTTCCGCTGCGGCGCGGGGCGCGCGGGCGCCGACCCGGCCGCGCGCTGCCGCACCACCCGGCCGAGCAGCAGCCCGTCGTCCCGGCGCAGGACGCCCTGGTGCACCCGACGCAGTTCCTCGCCGGGCTCCACCCCCAGCTCGTCGAGGAGCCGGTCCCGTGTCTCCCCGTAGACGGCCAGCGCCTCGACCTGCCGGTCGCTGCCGTACAGCGCGCGCATCCGCAGCGCGGCGAGCGGTTCGTCGTACGGCCGGGCCGCGGCCGGCACCACGAGGCCGTCCAGGGCGTCCGTGTACCGGCCGAGCAGCACCAGACACTCCAGCCGCTCCCGTTCGAGCGTGCGCCGGTGCTGCGCCAGCCGCTGCCGTTCGGCGTCCGCGAACGGCCCCAGCAGACCGGTCAGCGGCTCGCCGCGGAACAACCCGAGAGCCAGGGCGAAGTTGTCGAGGGCGGCCGCGGGATCGCCGGCGGCCTGCGCGCGCCGGGCGCCGCCGGCCCGCTCGGCCAGTTCGTCGACGTCCCTCCGTGCCCCGCCGGCCACGAAGCGGTAGCCGCCGCGCTCGCTGCGGATCAACGACTCGGCAGGACCGGCATCCCGCGTGTCCAGCAGCTTCCGCAGCGGATAGACGTAACTCGGCAGGACCCGATGGCCCGTTCCCGGAGGATCGGCCCCCCAGACGTCGTCGAGCAGCTGCTGGTGGGTGACGAGGGTGCCCGGCCGCAGGACCAGCGCGGCCAGCACTTCCTGCCGCCGTACCGGACCGAGTTCGAGCGGTGCGTCGCCCCTGGTGGCTCTGACCGGCCCGAGCAGGTCGATCTGTAGCCACCCCGTTGAATCTGCGCCCACCCCGTAGTCCTCCGCGTCCCCCGATTCAGCAAGATTTCATCAGCATTGCAGCGCCTCGCGGAAGACTTTGGCAAGTGCGTGGGGTACCGGTGCGCCTTCGTCCCGGACCCGGCCCACGGGACTGGCCTGCGCCGTTCCCTATGCCGAGAACCGGACGGAAAGCGAACTGCCCCGTGAGTGAGACCCCGCAGAACCCCATGGACCCCCGGCAGGGCCCTTACCGGACCGACCCCACCCAGCCGCTCGGGCAGGGGACGCCGGCAGGGCAGGGGATGCCGGGAGGGCAGGGGATGCCGGGAGGGCCGGGCTGGGGACCGGCGGCGCAGCCCCCGGGGCAGCTGCCGCCGCCGGTCCCGGCCCAGCCGCCGGGCGCGCCCTCGGCCTGGTCGCAGCACCTCCCGCCGACCCCGCCGCAGTACGGACCGCCGAACGGGGGGCGGCCGGGCGGGAGTGGGAAGCCCTGGCTGATCGGCGGCGCCGTGCTCGTCGTGGCCGCGATCGTCGGCGTGATCATCGCCACATCCGGGGGCGATGACAAGAACGCCGCGTCGGGGAGTCCGTCCGGTGCCCCGGGCGGCGGCAAGCTTCCGTCGCAGGCCCCGGCGGGACGGACGTTCACCCACGTCCCCGATGGGTGCCGGCTGATCAAGGAGGCCACCATCGCGAGCATCGCGCCCGGAACCGAGTGCAAGCCGTCGCAGTTCGACAACACGACCATGGCAGCGATGATCACCAAGATGCCGAGCTGGGACACTGCCTCCGGTTCCGGCGGCCGGCTGCTGCATCTGCGGGTGCACCTCACGGTCAGCCCCGGAGCGAAGGGCATGTACGACATGGACAAGTCGACCGCTCTCAACGCCCTGAAGGACATGCGCACGACCACCGATTCCCGGTCGCTCACCGGTCTCGGCGAAGAGGCCTACGTCGTCCACGCCGTCGACAAGGACATGGGGGGCCTGGCAGAGGCAACGGTGATCGTCCACGAGGGCAACGCCGCGTTCTCCGTGAGTTTCGGCTATGACACCTCGGACTCCGGCCCACGCCAGCAACAGTCCGAGGACGCCGCCGTCGCCGCCGCCCGCGACGTACTCGGCTCCCTCAGCTGACCCGCCGTCACGACACCGTGCAGACACCGGCGTACGGCGCCAACGACCCCACCGCCCCGCGACAGCGCACCACCATCCAGGAACAGGGGCAGGAACAGCGGCAACCGCAGTCGCAGAGCCCAGGCCGGATCGGCCCCTACGAGGTCCTCCAACTCCTGGGCGAGGGCGGCATGGGCAGGGTCTTCCTGGCCAGATCACCGGGATCGCGGCTGGTCGCGCTGAAGGTGATCCGGCCCGAGTACACCGAGGCGCCGGACTTCCGCGGGCGCTTCCGGCGCGAGGCCGACGCCGCCCGGAAGGTGAGCGGGTTCTTCACCCCGCCGGTGCTCGACGCCGACGCGGGCGCCGAGCAGCCGTGGCTGGCCACCGCCTACATCCCCGCGCCGTCCCTGCACGACGCCGTGGCGCGTTTCGGCCCGCTGCCCGAGCCGGCCCTGCGGACCCTCGGCGCCGGACTCGCCGAGGCGCTGCTGACGATCCACGCCGCCGGCATCGTCCACCGCGACCTCAAACCGGGGAACGTGCTCCTGGCCCACGACGGGCCCCGTGTCATCGACTTCGGGATCAGCCGGGTGGCGGAGGCGACCCAGGTGACCCGGACGAACGCTGTGATGGGAACGCCCGGATTCATGGCTCCGGAGCAGATCGCGTCGAGCCGCGAGACCGGACCGGCGGCCGATGTCTTCTCCCTCGGCTGCGTCCTGGCGTTCGCGGCCACCGGCGGGGGTCCCTTCGGCACCGGGAGCACGCCCGGGATCCTCTACCGGGCCGTCCACGCCCCAGCGCGACTGGACGGGGTACCCGACGCTCTGCGTCCCCTGGTCGCGGCCTGTCTGGACAAGGAGCCCGCCCGCAGGCCGTCCGTCACCGCGCTGCTGACCGCACTGGGTCCGGTCGAACCCTCCTCACTGCTCACCCCGGGCCTGCTGGCGGACATCGCCGCACGGGAAGCGAGCGCCGCCGCCCTGCTGGCCGTGCCTCCGATCCCCGTCGGCCCGCCGGACACGGCGGCCCCGGGCGGGCCGAGCCGCCGCCGCTTCCTGTGGATCGCCGCCGGCGGCACCGCCGTGGCCGCCGCGAGCGCCACGGCCCTGATCGACCGGAGGTCGAAGCCCGGCCGCTCCCCGGGCGGCGCCCCCGGCAGCGCGGGCACCACGATCCGGCCCGGCGCCAAGGTGGCGGCGGGACCGAAGCCGCAGTGGTCGATGCCGCTGCAGCAACTGCAGGCCGGCGCGCACCTGGAGCTCCTCGGGGGCACCCTCGTGCACTGGGACAAGACCACCGCGACCGGCTACGACTCCGCGACCGGACAGAAGCGCTGGACGGCCGACCCCCGGGTGCCGTCCGACGTCTCCGGCAAGCTCGAGTGGCTCGGCGTGCGGGGATCGACGCTGTTCGCCTCGGCCTGGGGCGGCGAGCGCGGCCATCTGCTCGGCGTGGACGGCGGCGGCACCCTGCGGTTCACCCACGCGGTCACCGGGCCGGAGGACGGGGACTCCTACGCCGACTCCATTCACGACGTCTTCTTCGTCGCCCGCTCGGTCGCCCTGATCGGAACCAGCGGCGACAGGGCCTACCAGGTGCGCGCCGTGGACCTCGTCACCGGGAAGCTGCTGTGGTCCCACAAGGTGAAGGGCAGCGACTTCCACGCCTACTCCGACGGGGTCGGCTGCTTTCTGCACGACGGCAGTGACGTCCACGGAGTGGATCTGCGGAGCGGCGCGGTGCGGTGGACGGTCCGTGACGTCGTCAGGCCCGGCGACTACCCGGGCCTGGCCAGCGACGGTAAGGCACTGCTCCTCACCAGCGTCAAGGTGCAGGCGTTCCGCGCTTCGGACGGCCACCGCCTGTGGACCGCAGTCAACTCGACGACCACGCTCAACCCCACCACGGTCCTGGGACAGCGGGCCTACGTGGTCGCCGAGGGCCAGGGCACCGTCTTCGCCCTCGACACGGGCAGCGGCGACCAGGTGTGGCACACCGCGAGTCCGCTGACCCTCGACCCGCAGAACTCGCTGAACCCGGGCCCCGCCGTCTCCACGTCCCTGGTGGCGGTCCCGCTGTTCGCCGCAGGCGACACCCCGGGCTTCCTCGTCCTGCGCGCCTCCGACGGCAAGCTGCTCTGGGCGCACCAGCCCTCCGGCGCCGAATCCGCGAGCAAGAACGCGTGGTTGCTGCAGGCCGTCGGCAGCACCGTCTACGCCGCGTCCGACACCACCCTCTACGCGTTCCGGAGCGACACCTCATGACCAGCCCGATGGCCACGCCGGCCACCCCGGCCCCCGGCTCCGCCCCGCACATCGGGCCGTACCGGGTGATCCGGGAACTCGGCGCGGGCGGCATGGGCCGGGTGTACCTGGCCGCCTCGCGCAGCGGGCGCGCCGTCGCCGTCAAGGTCGTCCGTCCCGAGCTGACCTCCGATCCCGGCTTCCGGCGGCGCTTCACGGCAGAGGTGGACGCCGCCCGCGCGGTCGGCGGCGCCTTCACCGCGCCCGTCGTCGACGCCGACCCCGAAGGACCGCAGCCCTGGCTGGCCACCGAGTACATCCCCGGCCCCTCGCTCAGCGAAGCGATCCAGGCCCATGGGCCCATGCCGGAAGCCACCCTGCGCGTGCTCGGCGCCGGTCTGGCCGAGGCGCTGGCCGCCATCCACCGCGTGGGGCTGATCCACCGCGACCTCAAGCCGTCCAACATCCTGCTGGCCCGCGACGGGCCCCGGGTCATCGACTTCGGCATCAGCCGGGCCGTCGACGGGACGGTGCTCACCGCGGACGGCCAGATCATCGGGTCACCCGGCTACATGTCGCCCGAGCAGTCGACGGGGGCCGAACTCACCCCCGCCAGCGATGTGTTCTCGCTCGGCAGCGTGCTGGCCTTCGCCGGTACCGGAGCCCCGCCCTTCGGTACCGGCGCGGCGCACGCGCTGCTCTACCGCACATCCCACGAGGAACCACGGCTGGAGGGCGTGCCCTACGCACTGCTCGGCATCCTCACCGCCTGCCTCGACAAGGACCCGGCCCGGCGCCCGGCCGTCGGGCAACTGCAGGTGTGGCTGCGTACGGTGACCACCGCGGGCTGGCTCGGCGCCGTCGAGCTGCAGGTGAACGCGTCGGAGCGGTACCTCCACGAAGCGGTGAGGACGCCCCTGTTCAGCAGGCGCCGGCTGCTGGCCGGCGGCGGGGTGCTCGCCGTGGCCGCGGCCGCCGGAGGCACCGCGCTGCTGCTCCGCTCAGGCGGCCGGGGCGCGACCGCCACTCCCGAACTGTCCTGGAGCGCGGACCTCCCGCAGCCCGACATGGCCCTGCGGGCGGTCACGCCGTCCGCGCTGCTCTGCGCCGGGAAGACCTCGGGCGCCTGCTACGACCGGAGCACCGGCAACGCGCTCTGGAAGGACCTGAGCGGCCAGAACACGGCCGCCATCGCGGACGACAGACACGTCTACACGGTACGGACCGACGGAAAGATCCACGCGCTCGACGTCCGGTCCGGGAAACAGCTGTGGGAACGGCCCGCGACCGCGACCGGCGCACCGCACCTGGAGTTCGCCAATGGTTCGCTGCTCGTGGCCATGGTCGACAGCGGGCACTTCCAGGGCCTCGACGCGTCGACCGGCGCCGAGCGGTGGAAGTCGCCGGAAGGTGACGGCATCGCGGTCACCGGCACCACCCGGGCGGGCGGCCTGGTCCTCTGGGGCAGCACCTCGCAGACGTCCACGACCGCGAGTCTCCGCGGATACACCACCGTCGCTCCGGACACAGGCGCCCGGCTGTGGGCGAAGGACCTCGTCGCCCTCTACCCGCCGTCCGAGGGCGATGTGCTCTACGCCCTCGACGGCGCCATGAACCTGCTCGCCCTCAAGCCCGCCGACGGCGCCACCCTCTGGAGCCGCGCCACCAGCCTGCCGCCCACGAACAGCCAAATCCTCGCCTATGACGGGTCCTTGGAGCTGCACCAGGGAACTCTGTACTGCTACCCGGGCACCGATGCCTCGGGAGCGGTCAGCGGACTGCTCGCGGCCTTCGACCCGTCGACGGGAAAGACCCTGTGGAGTGTGCAGACGGCCGCCCGCGGAAACCGGGGCTACGACCGGTCCGGCGCGACCGTCTGCTACCTCGACTCGACCCTGCACGCCGTCGACGCGCTGACCGGAGCACCCCGCTGGACCGCGGGCTCCGGCCTCGGCACACTCCAGTTCCTGGGCTCCGCACGCGGCCTCTTCCTCGCCGCGGCACCGGGAGGCCTCTACGGTTTCCACGCCGGCACCGGAAAACAGGTCTGGCACTACCCGGTCAGCGGCGGATCCGGCTACTGGGCGGCGTTCCCCGTCGACGACCACCTCTACGTGAGCAGCTCAGGCAAACTCCTCTGCTTCTCGGTACCGGAGGCGTGACCGGGCCCGTGTGACGGGCGGGCCCGGCCACCGGGACAGTCCTCAGCGCCAGTTGGCGATGTTGACGTTCTCCAGGATGCCGAGGGCGTCGGGGACGAGTACCGCGGCGGAGTAGTAGGTGCTGACGAGGTAGCTGATGATGGCCTTCTCGCTCAGCCCCATGAACCGCACATTGAGTCCGGGTTCGTACTCGTCGGGGATGCCGGTCTGGCGCAGGCCGATGACGCCCTGGTTGTCCTCCCCGGTACGCA
>NZ_JAAIKO010000227.1 GCF_016107395.1 Streptomyces fildesensis | reverse complement strand
CCATTGTTTATCTCCCTTTTTTTGTTGTTGCAGACGGAGGACCAGTAGAGGGAGATGGAGGGAAAAGAAGAAGACGTCAGGATAGGAGCAAACAAATTTCAGGAGAAGCAGCCAATTGGGACAGCGGCACAGAACAAAGACTACAGGGAGCCACCATCGGCACCGCTCTTTGAGGCAGACGAGCTCGCCTCGTGGTCGTTCTACCGCGCTGGAATTGCAGAGTTCGTGGCAACTTTCTTGTTTCTCACCGTCACCATTTTGACAGTCGTGGGTGTGTCGAGATCGAGTTCCAAGTGTGCCTCGGTTGGCATCCAAGGCATCGCATGGGCTTTCGGCGG
>NZ_JAAIKO010000226.1 GCF_016107395.1 Streptomyces fildesensis | reverse complement strand
ATGGTATTGTTTATTTAAACATGATATAGCGTTGCTCCACAAAATTTTCACGCAAAGACACTTTGAAAATGCATTAACAGATGCTTAGACGGCGTAATCAGAGAGGAATAAGCGAGTGAATCTGCCTCTTAATGGTTGGTTTTATGGATCCATGCGAATAATACAACGAAGGCTGTCCCCGCTAAGCATATATTCGAAGGCCTTGTTGATCTCTGCGAATGGAACTTCATGTGTGATAAATTTCTCCACTTCCAGCTCCTTGTTCATGTATTTTTCCACCACAGAAGGAAGGTCGGAACGGGGTTTGTAGTTGCCGAAGAAAGTACCCTTCAGAGTCCTCTCG
>NZ_JAAIKO010000225.1 GCF_016107395.1 Streptomyces fildesensis | reverse complement strand
AAAGCGGGTCGGGAGTTCTTTGATCTCCCGGTGGAGGAGAAAGAGAAGTACGCGAATGATCAGGCATGCGGACAGATTCAAAGCTGTGGAAGTAAGCTAGCTAACAATAAGAGCGGGAAGCTGGAGTGGGAGGACTGCCTCTTCCATCTTGTTCATCCTCCCCATAAACACGATTTGTCGATGTGGCCTAAAATCCCCGTCGATTACATCGACGCGACGAGTGAGTATGCAAGGGAAATAAGAGCGTTGGCAACCAAAGTTCTCTCTGCGCTTTCGCTTGGGTTAGGATTGGAGGAGGGGAAGCTTGAAGAAGAGATTGGTGGTCCCGAAGAGCTAGTTCTGCAG
>NZ_JAAIKO010000224.1 GCF_016107395.1 Streptomyces fildesensis | reverse complement strand
TACCTAACGTTGTGAAGTGTGTGGAAGTCATTCAAGGCGATGGAGGTCCCGGAACCATCAAGAAGATTCACTTCAGTGAAGGACACAAATTCAAGTTCATGACACACAGGATTGATGCGGTTGACAAAGAACACTACTCAATCAAGTACACAGTGATCGACGGAGACATGTTATGTGGTTTCATTGAATCAATTTCTCATGAGCTGACAGTGTCGGCTTCTCCAGACGGAGGATCTATCTACAAGAACAAAATCAAGTACCACACCAAGGGCGATGAGGACTGCACAGAGCATGCTAATGGCGGCAAAGAGGAAGGCATCACATTGTTCAAGGCTATTGAAGCCCAC
>NZ_JAAIKO010000223.1 GCF_016107395.1 Streptomyces fildesensis | reverse complement strand
CTGTTGTTTCCCTTGCTATAGGTTTGCATACCGCTTCATGATTGTTCGCGTGAAACCCTAGAATTTTCAAATAGTTGTACGTTGCCCTGTTCTCTCCTGCTTCGATGGCGGAAATGCAAGTCGGCGAGGCAGAAACATTCGCCTTCCAGGCGGAGATCAACCAACTTCTGAGCCTGATCATCAACACCTTCTACAGCAACAAGGAGATTTTTCTCCGCGAACTGATAAGCAACGCTTCTGATGCTCTGGATAAGATTAGGTTTGAGAGCTTGACGGACAAGAGCAAGCTCGAGGCACAGCCTGAACTTTTCATCAGGATCATCCCCGACAAGGTCAACAACACGCTCA
>NZ_JAAIKO010000222.1 GCF_016107395.1 Streptomyces fildesensis | reverse complement strand
GGCAGGAACATTAAAGGTCTCAAACATGATCTGAGTCATCTTTTCTCTGTTGGCCTTAGGATTGAGAGGTGCCTCAGTTAGAAGCACTGGATGCTCTTCAGGAGCAACCCGAAGCTCATTGTAGAATGTGTGATGCCAAATCTTTTCCATATCATCCCAGTTGCTGACGATACCATGTTCAATGGGATACTTCAAGGTAAGGATACCTCTTTTAGATTGAGCTTCATCGCCAACATATGCATCTTTTTGACCCATCCCAACCATGACACCAGTGTGTCTTGGCCGACCAACAATACTAGGAAACACTGCCCTGGGAGCATCATCACCA
>NZ_JAAIKO010000221.1 GCF_016107395.1 Streptomyces fildesensis | reverse complement strand
CGGCGACTGGTTTCTGCTGCGAAGCGCGAAGGAAGACGTGTGGGAGTGGGAGAGTACGATGTCGTATGATGAAGTAGAGATAGAAGACATGGAGTGGAGTAGGGAACTCCAGGCATTCACGTATCCGTGCCCCTGCGGCGATCTCTTCCAGATCACGAAGGACGATCTCCGCCGCGGCGAGGATATCGCGCGGTGCCCTAGCTGCTCTCTCTATATCACTGTTATTTACGACCTGAATGATTTGGCCGGCGACGATCACGATCAGGACAATAACCAAATGCCCTTGCCACAACCCCTCCCCATCGCTGTCCCATGAATGTGAAATTTAGGGTTTTTTTATTTCGTTTGCTC
>NZ_JAAIKO010000220.1 GCF_016107395.1 Streptomyces fildesensis | reverse complement strand
ATAATTAAAACATAAATATGTTAGTTTTGGTGTAATAAGGAAATTTATTTAATTATTAATAATTATTTAATTATTTAATTATTTCAACCTTTTTTTTGTTCAGGTCCAATCCTGCTGGAAGACTATCACATGATAGAAAAACTTGCCAACTTCGCAAGAGAGAGAATTCCAGCGCGAGTTGTCCATGCGAGGGGAGTCACTGCGAAGGGTGTGTTCGAGGTCACGCATGACATCTCTCATCTCACCGCTGCCGATTTTCTGCGAGCTCCGGGAGTGCAGACGCCGGTGATCGTCCGGTTCTCCACCGTCATCCATGAGCGCGGTAGCCCGGAAACCATTAGAGATCCTCGAG
>NZ_JAAIKO010000219.1 GCF_016107395.1 Streptomyces fildesensis | reverse complement strand
CGACGTCCACGCGCTGGACCTGTGTCCCGGCGATGGAGCGCGCGCCGTCTTCGACGGCCGCGGCGATCTGGGCGGTGTGGCCGTAGCCGGAATGCGATGCGATGACGATCGAGATGTCGGACATGGGTGTTCCTCTCCTGCCGCGATGGCGGCGTGTTCGGTGGCGCGGGCGGTCGACGCGGTGCCCGCTGCGGCGGTCGGCCGCACGGCTCCACGAGTGGAGCCGACGGCCCGGCCGGGGCGCGGCGCATGCCCGGGTGTCGCGGGCCGGCGCCGACCACCACCAGCCTGGATCGTCGTTCCGCTTAAAACAGTAGCACCGATAGGGCGGTGATCCGCAAAATGAGATATCG
>NZ_JAAIKO010000218.1 GCF_016107395.1 Streptomyces fildesensis | reverse complement strand
GATTCTCGGCGAGGGCCAGTACGAGATCGCCGACCAGCACCTGGACCGGCTCAACAAGCTGGACTCCGCCCTGCAGTCGGCCGCCGACGCGGGCAGCGAGGCCGCGTTCGCCTTCGCCCTGGCGGCCCTGCTGGGCGCGGTGCGCACTCTCGGCACGCCGCTGCTGGATGAGAGGATCACGCCCTCCGACCTGGTGCTGCCCGACGAGGGCAGCAGTCTGCGGCAGGTGCGGGAACTTCTGTCCGACGAGGGTCTGATCCCGGGGCGATGACAATGCGAAGCCGTTTCGAGCCCGACCGCCAGCTGACCGCCCGCATGGTGGTCACGATGTTCCTGCTCGGGCTGGTGTACGTGG
>NZ_JAAIKO010000021.1 GCF_016107395.1 Streptomyces fildesensis | reverse complement strand
GCCGATGGTACTGCAGGGGGGACCCTGTGGGAGAGTAGGACGCCGCCGAACAATCTTTATGGACCCTCGGTCCCGGCCTCTGCGCTGGGACCGAGGGTCTTTTTGTTTTGCCCCACCGGTGCGCGGTCACTCGGCAGGTACGAGAGACTGGCACTACAGCAGCACGAACCAAGGAGTTACGACGATGTCCAACTCGCCCGAGGATCGGTCGGATCGGCCTGAGCGCCGGGAGCCGCGACAGAGCGGTGGCGACCGGGGCGGTTTCCGCACCGGCGGCCCGCGCCGCGATGGTGACCGGGCCGGCGGTTTCCGCCGGGATGACCGTCGTGACGACCGACCCCGTACCGACCGCCCGAGTTCTGACCGTCCGAGCTCTGATCGCCCCCGTTCTGACCGTCCGCGTGAAGACCGCCCGCGTACGGATCGTCCCAGCGGTGACCGCGGCGGCTTCCGCCGTGACGACCGTCCGCAGGGCGACCGTCCGCGTTCCGGCCCGCCGAGTGGCGACCGTCGTGACGGCCCGCCGCGTGGTGGCTCGCGTCCCGACGACCGTGGCGGCAGCTTCCGTCGTGACGACCGTCCGCAGGGTGACCGTCCGCGTTCCGGCCCGCCGAGCGGTGACCGCGGCGGCTTCCGCCGTGACGACCGCCCGCAGGGTGACCGTCCGCGCTACGACCGCCCCAGCAGTGACCGTCCCCGTGACGACCGTCGTGACGGCCCGCCGCGTGGTGGCTCGCGTCCCGACGACCGTGGCGGCAGCTTCCGCCGTGACGACCATCGTGACGGCCCCCCGCGCTCCGACCGTCCGCGCTCCGGCCCGCCCAGCGGTGACCGCCGTGACGACCGTGGCGGCAGTTTCCGTCGCGACGACCGCCCGCAGGGTGACCGTCCGCGTTCCGGCCCCCCGAGCGGTGACCGCGGCGGCTTCCGCCGTGACGACCGCCCGCAGGGCGACCGTCCGCGCTACGACCGCCCCAGCAGTGACCGTCCCCGTGACGACCGCCGTGACGGCCCGCCGCGCGGCCCCCGCCAGGACGACCGCGGCGGCAGCTTCCGCCGCGACGACCGTCCCCAGGGCGACCGCCCCCGGTACGACCGTCCCAGCAGCGACCGGCCGAGCAGTGACCGTCCCCGCGAGGACCGGCCGCGCTTCGAGCGTCCGCGTGAGGACCGTCCCCGTGAGGACCGTCCGCGCTACGAGCGGTCGGGCAGCGACCGTCCCAGCAGTGACCGTCCCAGCAGTGACCGTCCGAGCAGCAGCCGTCCCGGCAGCGACCGCCCGCGTGAGGACCGTCGTGACGGGCCGCCGCGCGGTCCGCGTCAGGACGACCGCCGTGACGCGCCCCCGCGTGGGCCGCGCCGTGACGACGACCGGGGCCAGAGCCGCCGGCCGGCGGAGGAGAGCCACGGACGGTTCGAGAGCGCCGGGCGTGAGGACCGCCGTGAGGAGCGGGAGCCGGTCAAGCGGCTGCCGATCCCGGACGAGGTCACGGGTCAGGAGATCGACCCGAGCGTGCGCCAGGAGCTGATGAGCCTGCCGAAGACGCTCGCCGACGATGTGGCGCGCAACCTGGTCATGGTGGCGCAGCTGCTGGACGAGGACCCGGAGGCGGCCTACGAGTACTCCAGGATCGCCCTGCGGCTCGCGTCGCGCGTCGCCGCCGTGCGGGAGGCCGCCGGCTTCGCCTCGTACGCGACCGCTCGCTACGGCGAGGCGCTCGCGGAGTTCCGCGCCACCAAGCGGATGACGGGTTCCGTGGACCTGTGGCCGGTCATGGCGGACTGCGAGCGCGGCATGGGCCGTCCGGAGCGCGCGCTGGCGATGGCGGGTGCGCCGGAGGTGCAGAAGCTGGACAAGGCCGGTCAGGTCGAGATGCGGCTCGTCGCCGCGGGCGCCCGGCAGGACATGGGCCAGCCCGAGGCCGCGGTGGTGACGCTGCAGGGTCCCGAGCTGGCGGCGAACGCCATGAACCCGTGGACCGCGCGACTGCGGTACGCCTACGCCGACGCGCTGCTCGCCGTGGACCGCAAGGCCGAGGCGCGCGAGTGGTTCGCCAAGGCGGCGGAGGCCGACCAGAGCGGCAGCACGGACGCCTCCGACCGGCTCGCCGAGCTGGACGGCGTCGAGTTCGTGGACGCGCTCGTCGAGGACCCCGCGGAGTCGCACGACCTGGCGGAGTCCGTCGTGCCGGCGGACGCGGAGTCCGAGGACGACGCGGACGATGACGAGGACGACGAGGACGACGTCGAGATCACCGAGGCCGAGGTCGACATCACGGACGAGGCCGATCCGGCGTCGTTCCTGGACTCGCCCTTCAAGGAGCCCGGTACGGGCACCAGCAAGGCCTGAGCGCTCGCACAACTGAGAGGCGGCACCCGCGGACATCGCGGGTGCCGCCTCTTCGCGTTGCGTCCTTGCGGGGCGAGCTCGGGCGTCGGCTCAGCCCAGTTCGAGGCTGCGCATGACCAGGCCGCTGGCCGGCTTCGGTCCGAAGGAGGTGGACTTGCGGGGCATCGTGACGCCCTGGCGGGCCAGCTCACGGACGACGGCCTCGTCCACGGGGTGCATCAGGACTGCCGTGCCGCCGTGCCGCTCCGCCTGCTCGACGGCCGACTCCGTCGTGTGCAGATAGCTGATGTGCTCCGGGACGTCGGGCACTTGCCAGATGTCGTCGAGGAGCAGGCTGTGCAGGACCGTCGCGTCGAGCTGCCGCCATTCGCGCGGCCGGTCGTGCGGTACGGATCGGTCGATCTGCAGTGGATCCGGCCGGTCGAGCAGCCGGAACCGGCCGTCGCCCGCGAGCAGGAAGGCGTTGCCCTCCGCCGCGGCCGCCGCCAGCGCGTCCAGCGCCACCGGCAGCGGTCCGTCGACGTCCGTCACGCGGAAGGCGTGCCGGGCGGCCTCGACGGCGTCGGCGACCGGAAGCTGCGGGAGCACCCGGTGGATGGCACGGACCCGCAGCGGGTAGTGGGCGGTGTCGACGAGGAGCACCAGGCCGTGATCCCAGGGGCTCGGCCCGGACTGCTCGGCCTGCAGCCGCAGATAGGTTGCCCAGCGGTGGTGGCCGTCGGCGATGAGCGCCTGGCGGGGCGACAGGTCGGCGTCGATCGCGGCGAGGGTCCCCGGATCGGTGATCGACCACAACTTGTGGTGGATGCCGTCCTCGGTGGTGGTGGCGAGCAGCGGTTCGGTGTCCGCCGTACGGTCGACGATCTCCGCGACGGTGCCGCCGCCCTGGTAGGCGAGCAGCAGCGGTTCGAGGTTGGCGCCGGTCGCGCGCATCAGGGCGGCGCGGTCGGCCACCGGCCCCGGCATGACGTCCTCGTGCGGGAGCACGATCCGCTCCTCGGGCGGCGTGAGCCGCAGGACGCCGATCAGGCCGCGTTGCAGATGGTCGCCGTCCCGCTGCTCGTACACGTACAGCCCGGGTTCCGGGTCGGGGGCGAGGACGCCCTCGCGCTGCCACCGGTCGAGGGCCGTGGCGGCCTGCCGGTGGCGGCTGGTGGGATCGGCGTTGTGGGGCAGGATGAGACGGACGACGTTGTGCGGGTCGGCGGTCTCCAGATGACGCTGCCCGTCCGGCCGGACCACGACGTCGTACGGGGGCGAGGTGACGGCGGCCAGGCTGCCCACCCTCTCCGGCACGTAGCGGAGCCCGCGGAAGGGCGCGAGGCGCAAGCCGTGGGGAGCGGGTCCTGAAGTGGTCATCAGGGCATGCTACGTGGCCCGCGGCGATGGGGGATGATCAAGGTGATGGACGACATACGAGGAGCGGACACGCGATGACCCACCGGACCAGTCCGAGCGGTTCCGACCGAGCACTGGACGCCGCGTACGACACGGCTCTGCTCGATCTCGACGGGGTCGTGTACGCGGGAGGCGAGGCCATCGCGCACGCCGTCGAGTCCCTCGCCACCGCGCGCGAGCACGGGATGCACCTCGCGTACGTCACCAACAACGCGGCCCGCACCCCGCAGACGGTGGCCGCACATCTGACGGAGCTGGGCGTGCCCGCGGAAGCGGAGGACGTGATCACCTCGGCTCAGGCGGTCGCCCGGCTGATCGCCGAGCAGGTGCCGGCGGGCTCGCGGGTGCTGGCGATCGGCGGCGAGGGGCTGCAGACGGCGCTGCGCGAGCGCGGTCTCGAGCCGGTGGCGTCGGCGGAGGACGGTCCGGCGGCCGTGGTGCAGGGCTACGATCCCGAGCTGCGCTGGTCGCTGCTGGCGGAGGCCTCGTTCGCGGTGGCGCGCGGTGTGCCGTGGTTCGCGTCCAACACCGATCTGACGATCCCGAACCCGCGCGGGATCGCGCCGGGCAACGGCGCGGCCGTGGAGGTCGTACGGATCGCTACCGGCGCCGAGCCGCAGGTGGCGGGCAAGCCGCAGCCGCCGATGCACCGCGAGACGATCCTGCGGACCGGTGCGAAGCGACCGCTGGTGGTCGGCGACCGGCTGGACACCGACATCGAGGGTGCGACCGGCGCCGAGGTGGACTCGCTGCTGGTGCTGACGGGTGTGACGACGGCGGCGCAGCTGCTCGCCGCCGTGCCGAAGCACCGGCCGACGTATGTGGCGGCCGATCTGCGCGGGCTGCTGGAACCGCAGCCGGAGGTCACGGTGGACGGTGACGGGGCGCGCTGCGGCGGCTGGACGGCTTCGGCGGACGGCGACGCGCTCACGGTGGAGGGCGATGGTGACGCCCTCGACGGACTGCGGGCCCTGTGCGCGGCCGCCTGGGCGGCGGCGGGCGACGGCGCGTGCGAGTCGGACGCCGGGAAGGCGCTGGCGCGGCTCGGGTTCTGAGCCCCGGGCCGTCGGTGGTCGGAGGTCGGTGGCCGGCCGGGTGCCGCCAGGGCGTGTGTCGAAAGTGGCGCCGTTCGCCCGTAGGGCGCGTCCAGGCGTCGCGTGCCAGGCGGGACTTTCGCAACACGCCCTAGAGCAGTGAGCGCAGCCGCAGCAGGTCCCGCAGGCCGGCCTCCAGCTTGACCCGGCCGCTCCCCCACGCCTTGGCGAAGCTCAGTTCGCCGCCGACCAGGGCGATGAGGTCGTCGCCGGCCATCGCCAGCCGGATCTGCGCCTTCTCGGCGGGCGCGCCGGGCACCGTCGTCACGTCATGGATCCGGCCGTCCGTCAGCCGTCCGACGAAGGTCGTGCCGAGGTCCGTGATGTGGCAGCTCAGCGACCGGTCCAGGGACGTGGCGCTGCGGATGTCGCCGTTGGCCCGCGTGAGGTTCTCCGACAGCTGGTCGAGTGCGCTGCGGCACTCCTCGATGGTCGCCATCGGTCGGGCGTCTCCCGTTCGGGTGGTGCGTACAGGCGCCGGGGTCGCCCGCGCCACGATCATGTGATCCGTTCGATCGACGGTACCTCAGGGCACCGTACGCCGTGAGCCGGGCAGTACGGGTAGCGTCAGGTGCGGATACGTCAATGGCGAGGCAATGGCGAGGCGAGGAGTGAGGGCGATGCGGGACGCGCTGCGTACCTGTCTGCAGATCGCGGGCGGCCTGACCGAGGCGACCCGGCGGCGGGCGGTGGGGGCGGCCAGGGAGCTGCTCGACCAGACGGGGATAGATGTCGACGCCGTCCAGCGCAGGATCGGCGAGAGCATTCCGCCGGAGGTGCAGACGCTGGCGGACGAGCTGATGGCGGCCGGACGGGCCAACCGCGATCTGCTGATCGGGCTGATCCGCGAGGAGGTCGACAAGGCGATGAGCCGGGTCGGACGGGTCGCCGACGAGGTCACGAAGGTCGGTGTGGTCCTGGAGGCGCTGGAGCGCCGCGTCCGGAACCTCGAGGACGAGGAGGAGGACGTGGACGCCGGCTTCGGGGCCGCTTCCACCGGGACCGCGTCACCGCTGTTCGAGCGGATCACGGTCGACCCGATGGAGCCGGCCGAGCCGGCCGAGCCGGTCTACCCCGTCGATCCGGAGGCTCCCGCCGGGCCGGCCGCCACCGAGCGGCCCGTAGCGCCGGTCCGGTCCGTGACGTCCGCGAAGTCAGCGAAGCCGGCCAAGCCCGTAGAGACGGTGCAGCCCGAGCGGCCCGCGGCGACCGAGCCGAAGGCTCCGGCCAAGGCGAAGAAGACGTCGCCGGCCGCCACGAAGACCGCCCCGCCTGCCAAGAAGGCCGCTCCCGCGAAGAAGACGGCCACCGTGAAGAAGACGGCTCCCGCCAAGAAGACGGCTCCCGCCAAGAAGTCTCCCGCGGCCAAGGAGACGGCTCCGCCCAAGGAGCCGACTCCGGTCAAGAAGACCTCCGCAGCGAAGAAGACGACGCCGGCGAAGAAGACCGCTCCGGCGAAGAAGGCCCCCGCCGCGAAGAAGGCCGCACCCGCCAAGAAGACCGCCGCCCGCAAGAAGACGGCCTCCGATGAGTGAACCGCTGCCCGGGGAGGGGCCGCCGAACGGGATCGCTCCGCTGGGCCTGGCACCGGCGCCCACCGGCCAGGCCGCGGTGGACACGCTGATCGTGCGGCTGAGCGACGCCGACGACCTGCCGACCGCGGATCACATCGAGGTGTACGAGGATGTGCACCGTGGGCTGCGCGAAGCGCTCACCGCACTCGACGACAACAGGAGCTGAACCGTACGTGGCACGACGCCGACTCGACGCCGAGCTGGTGCGCCGAAATCTGGCGCGCTCGCGCGAGCACGCCAGCCAGCTGATCGCCGCGGGGCGGGTCACCATCGGCGGCGCCACCGCGACCAAGGCCGCCACGCAGGTGGAGACCAGCGCGGCCGTGGTGGTGGCCAAGGACGACAACGAACCCGACTACGTGTCGCGCGGCGGCCACAAGCTCGCCGGCGCGCTGGCCGCGTTCACCCCGCTCGGTCTGAAGGTCGAGGGGCGGCGCGCGCTGGACGCGGGGGCCTCCACCGGGGGCTTCACCGATGTGCTGCTGCGCAACGGCGCCGCGACCGTCGTCGCCGTCGACGTCGGCTACGGCCAGCTGGCCTGGTCGCTGCAGAGCGACGACCGGGTCGTCATCAAGGACCGCACCAACGTGCGCGAGCTGACGCTGGAGCACATCGACGGCGAGCCCGCGGACATCATCGTCGGCGACCTGTCGTTCATCCCGCTCGGCCTGGTGCTGCCCGCGCTCGTGCGGTGCGCCGCGCCCGACGCGGATCTCGTGCTGATGGTGAAGCCGCAGTTCGAGGTCGGCAAGGAACGGCTGGGCACCGGTGGTGTCGTGCGCAGTACGCAGCTGCGCGCCGAGACCGTGCGGACGGTCGCCGGGCAGGGCGCGGCGCTCGGACTGGGTGTCATGGGCGTCACCGCCAGTCCGCTGCCGGGACCTTCCGGCAATGTGGAGTACTTTCTGTGGCTGCGCGCCGGTGCGCCCGATCTGGACCCGGCGGATGTCGACCGTGCTGTGGCGGAGGGGCCCCGTTGACGACGAACACCGAAACGCAGGACTGTGCCGGGCCGAAGGGCCGCATGATCTTCCTGCTCACGCACACCGGCCGCCCGGCCGCGATCCGCAGCGCGGAACGGGTCGTGCTCGGCCTGCTGCGCTGCGGGATCGGGGTGCGGGTCCTGACGGACGAGGCCGCGGACCTGGCCGCGGAACTGCCGCTGCCCGCCGAGGTGGAGCTGGTGACGGAGGGCGGCCCCGGGGCCGTCGAGGGCTGCGAACTGATCATCGTCCTCGGCGGTGACGGGACGCTGCTGCGCGGCGCGGAGTTCGCGCGCGCTTCCGGCGTACCGATGCTGGGGGTCAACCTGGGGCGGGTCGGGTTCCTCGCCGAGGCGGAGCGGGACGACCTGGACAAGGTCGTGGACCGGGTGGTCACCAAGCAGTACGAGGTCGAGGAGCGGATGACGCTCGACGTCCTCGTCCGCAACGACGGACATGTGGTGCACACCGACTGGGCGCTCAACGAGGCGTCGGTGGAGAAGCAGGCGCGCGAGCGGATGCTGGAGGTCGTGACCGAGGTCGACGGCCGTCCGGTGTCACGATTCGGCGGCGACGGCGTGGTCTGCGCGACCCCGACCGGTTCGACGGCCTACGCCTTCTCGGCCGGCGGCCCGGTGGTCTGGCCCGAGGTCGAGGCCCTGCTGATGGTGCCCATCAGCGCGCACGCGCTGTTCGCGCGGCCGCTGGTGACCTCGCCGCGCTCGGTGCTCGCCGTCGAGGTGCAGCCCAAGACACCGCACGGCGTGCTGTGGTGCGACGGCCGGCGCACCGTCGAGCTGCCCGCCGGGGCCCGTGTGGAGGTACGGCGGGGCGCGGTGCCGGTACGCCTCGCCCGGCTGCACCACGCCTCCTTCACGGACCGTCTGGTGGCGAAGTTCGCCCTGCCCGTCGCGGGCTGGCGGGGCGCGCCGCAGTAACCCGGGAGTGCCGGTGGCCGATGCCCGTCGCGCGCCGGGCCGCAAACCTCGTATGGTCGTATCCGTGTTGGAGGAGATGCGGATCCGGTCGCTGGGTGTCATCGAGGATGCCGTGGTGGAGTTTTCACCCGGTTTCACCGCGGTGACCGGCGAGACCGGTGCGGGCAAGACCATGGTCGTCACGAGCCTCGGCCTGCTGTTGGGCGGCCGGGCCGATCCCGCTTTGGTGCGGATCGGTGCGAAGGCGGCGGTGGTCGAGGGGCGGATCACGCTCGGCCGGGACTCGCCGGCCGCCGTCCGCGCCGAGGAGGCGGGGGCGGAACTCGACGACGGCGCGCTGCTGATCAGCCGTACCGTCTCGGCCGAGGGGCGGTCGCGGGCCCATGTCGGCGGGCGTTCCGTGCCGGTCGGGCTGCTCGGCGAGCTCGCCGACGACCTGGTGGCCGTGCACGGCCAGACCGACCAGCAGGGCCTGCTGCGCCCCGCCCGGCAGCGCCAGGCGCTGGACCGGTACGCGGGCGACGCCGTGGCCGTACCGCTGGCGAAGTACGGGGCGGCGTACCGGCGGCTGCGGGAGGTGGCGGGCGAGCTCGACGAGCTGACCACCCGGGCCCGTGAGCGGTCCCAGGAGGCGGATCTGATCCGGTTCGGGATCGGCGAGGTCGCCGACGCCGAGCCGCTGCCCGGCGAGGACACCGAACTGGCCGCGGAGGCCGAACGGCTCGGCCACGCCGAGGCGCTGGCCTCCGCCGCGGCGGTCGCGCACGCCGCGCTCGCGGGCAATCCCGAGGACCCGGAGGGCAATGACGCCAACACCCTCGTCTCCGGGGCCCAGCGCGCGCTGGAGGCCGTCCGCGCCCATGACCCGGCGCTCGCGGCGCTCGCCGAACGCATCGGTGAGATCGGCATCCTCGTCGGCGACGTCGCCCAGGAGCTCGCCGGCTACTCGGACGACCTGGACGCCGATCCGCTGCGGCTCGCCGCGGTGGAGGAGCGGCGGGCGGTGCTCTCCCATCTGACCCGCAAGTACGGCTCGGACATCGATGGGGTGCTGGCCTGGGCCGAGCAGAGCGCCGCCCGGCTCGGTGAGCTGGAGGGCGACGACGAGCGGATCGCGGAGCTGACCGGGGAACGGGACGCGCTGCGGGCCGAGCTCGGGGACCTCGCGCAGGCGCTGAGCGACGCCCGTACCGAGGCGGCGGACCGTTTCGCCGCCGCGGTCACCGCGGAACTCGCCGAACTGGCGATGCCGCACGCCCGCGTCGGGGTGGCCATCCGGCAGACCGCCGATCCCGAGGGGATCCAGGTCGGCGGCCAGCTCGTCGCCTTCGGCGCGACCGGCGCCGACGAGGTCGAGCTCCAGCTCGCCCCGCACCCCGGCGCCCCGGCCCGGCCGATCGCCAAGGGCGCGTCCGGTGGTGAGCTGTCGCGCGTGATGCTCGCCGTCGAGGTCGTCTTCGCCGGATCGGATCCCGTGCCGACGTATCTCTTCGACGAGGTCGACGCCGGTGTCGGCGGCAAGGCCGCGGTCGAGGTGGGCCGCCGGCTGGCGCGCCTCGCGCGGACCGCGCAGGTCGTCGTGGTCACCCACCTCCCGCAGGTGGCGGCGTTCGCCGACCGGCAGCTGCTCGTGGAGAAGACGAACGACGGTTCGGTGACCCGCAGCGGTGTCACCGTTCTCGAAGGAGAGGACCGGGTGCGGGAGCTCTCCCGTATGCTCGCCGGGCTCGAGGACTCCGAACTCGGCCGGGCCCACGCCGAGGAGTTGCTGGCCGCGGCCCGCGCCACCAGCTGAGCCCGGCCGGTCCCGGTCGAGCCCGGCCGGGGCCACGCCCGGCACGGCGCGTAAGCGCACTCGTTCGAGTGATCCACGGCGCCCGTACCCGGGCCGGGAGGCGGTCGGTGCCCACGGCATGCCGTGGGGGCCTGGCATCCTTGGGGTACGGCGCAACAGCCGTCGTCCGACGCCGAGTCAGGAGCTGTACCCGGGTGAGCAGCACTCCGATCCCCCCGCGAGGACAGCTGCACGCCGTCCTCGTGCTGGGCGGGGCGGGCGGTCCCGCAGGTGCGCACGTCAGCTCGCTCGCGGGCGGCCTCGTCGCCCGCGGAGTGCGGGTCACGGTGTGCGGCCCGGCCGCCGCCGAAAACGATTACGCCCTCACCGCCACCGGCGCCCGGTTCGAGCCGGTGGAGATCGCCCACCGGGCGGCCAGGTCCGACGCGACGGTCATCACGGAACTCCGGGTGGCCTGCACGGACGCCGACGTGGTGCACGCGCACGGCCTGCGCGCCGGGTTGCTGTCGTCGCTGGCGCTCAGCGGCCGTTCCACCCCGCTGGTGGTGACATGGCACAGCGCGGTCCTCGTCGAGGGCGCCAGAGCCCGGCTGCTGCGCTGGCTGGAGCGCCGGGTGGTGCGGGCCGCGGCCGTGGTGCTCGGGGCCTCTTCCGACCTGGTGGACCGGGCCAGGACACTGGGCGCCCGGGACGCGCGGCTGGCGCCGGTCGCGGTGCCGGTGCCCAGGGTCGCGGCCCCGGAGCCGCATGGCGACGCCGAGCGGATGCGGCAGAAGACACGGGCCGAGTTCGGGGCAGTGGACCGGCCCCTGGTGCTGGCCGTCGGCCGGCTGGAGCCGCACAAGGGCTACGACCTCCTGCTGGACGCCTGCCGCATGCTGGCGGACCACGACCCCCGGCCCCTGGTCATCGTGGCGGGAGAGGGCTCCCGGCGGGCCGCGCTGGAGCAGCGGATCGACACCGAACGGCTGCCCGTCCGGCTGATCGGCCGCCGGGCCGATGTCACGGAACTGCTGGCCGCCGCCGATGTGGTGGTGCTGCCGAGCCGGTGGGAGGCGCGCGCCCTGATCGCCCAGGAGGCCCTGCACGCGGGGGTGCCGCTGGTCGCCACCGCGGTCGGCGGGATCCCCGAACTCGTCGGTGACGCGGCGGAGCTGGTGCCGTACGGCGATCCGGGCGCGCTGGCCCGGATGGTGGCCCGGCTGCTCGACGAACCGGAGCGCCGGCTCGCGCTCGCCGCGGCCGGGCGGGCCCAGGCCGCCACCTGGCCGACCGAGGACGACACGGTCGCCCAGGTGCTGAGCATCTACGACGAGTTGGCGCAGCGCTGAACCCCTGAGCCGCGGACCCCCGCAGCGCTGAACCCCAGAGCCGCGGACCCCCGCAGCGCTGAACCCCAGAGCCGCGAACGCCTGAGCGGTGGGGGCGGGGCCGTGTGGCCCCGCCCCCACACGTACGGGCTCAGCCGCCGCCGTACGCTCCGCAGGCACTCAGCCGCAGCGCCGTGTCGATGAGCGGCACATGGCTGAACGCCTGCGGGAAGTTGCCGACCTGGCGCTTGAGCCGGGGGTCCCACTCCTCGGCGAGCAGCCCAAGGTCGTTGCGGAGCGCCAGCAGCTTCTCGAACAGCTGGCGGGCCTCGTCCACCCGGCCGATCATCGCCAGGTCGTCGGCCATCCAGAACGAGCAGGCCAGGAAGGCCCCTTCGTCACCCGGCAGCCCGTCGAGGTTGTCCTCGCCGCTGTTGGTCGGGTAGCGCAGGATGAAGCCGTCCTCGGTGCTCAGCTCGCGCTGGATCGCCTCGATGGTGCCGATGACGCGCTTGTCGTCCGGCGGCAGGAAGCCCATCTGCGGGATGAGCAGCAGCGAGGCGTCCAGCTCCTGGGAGCCGTAGGACTGCGTGAAGGTGTTGCGCTCCTTGTCGTAACCCTTCTCGCAGACGTCCCGGTGGATGTCGTCGCGCAGTTCGCGCCAGCGCTCCAGCGGGCCGTCCGCCTCGCCCGACTCGATGAGCTTGACGGTGCGGTCCACCGCGACCCAGGTCATCACCTTGGAGTGCACGAAGTGGCGGCGCGGGCCGCGCACTTCCCAGATGCCCTCGTCCGGCTCGTTCCAGTGCGATTCGAGATAGCGGATCAGCTTGAGCTGCAGCAGGCTCGCGTAGTCGTTGCGGGCCAGCCCGGTCATATGGGCCAGGTGCAGGGCCTCGGTGACCTCGCCGTAGACGTCCAGCTGCAGTTGGTGGGCGGCGCCGTTGCCGATCCGGACCGGGGTGGAGCCCTCGTAACCGGGCAGCCAGTGCAGCTCGTTCTCGCCGAGCTCACGCTCGCCGGCGATGCCGTACATGATCTGCAGGTTCTCCGGGTCGCCGGCCACCGCGCGCAGCAGCCACTCGCGCCAGGCCCGCGCCTCGTCCCGGTAGCCGGTGCGCAGCAGCGAGGACAGCGTGATCGCCGCGTCGCGCAGCCAGGTGAACCGGTAGTCCCAGTTGCGGACCCCGCCGATGTCCTCGGGCAGCGAGGTCGTCGGAGCGGCGACGATGCCGCCGGTGGGCCCGTACGTGAGGCCCTTGAGGGTGATCAGCGAGCGGACCACGGCGTCCCGGTAGGGGCCGTGGTACGTGCACTGGTCGACCCAGTCCTGCCAGAACTGCTCGGTGGACTCCAGCGAGGCCTCCGGCTCCGGCAGCGACGGCGGCGGGCGGTGCGAGGGCTCCCAGCTGATGGTGAAGGCCACCCGCTCACCCGGCGAGACGGTGAAGTCCGCGTACGTCGTCAGGTCCTTGCCGTACGTGTCGACCTCGGTGTCCAGCCAGACGGAGTCCGGCCCGGCCACCGCGACCGTGCGGTCGCCGACCTTGTGCACCCACGGCACGATCTGGCCGTAGGAGAAGCGCATCCGCAGGGCGGAGCGCATCGGCACCCGCCCGCTGACGCCCTCCACGATCCGGATCACCTGCGGGGCGCCGTCACGGGGCGGCATGAAGTCGATCACCCGGACCGTGCCGCGCGGGGTGTCCCATTCGGATTCCAGCACGAGGGAATCGCCCCGGTAACGCCGTCGCGTCGCCGCGGGCGGACCGGTTCCGGCGGCGTGGGCCGGGCCCAGCCTCCAGAATCCGTGCTGCTCGGTTCCGAGCAGGCCGGCGAAGACCGCGGGGGAGTCGAACCGGGGCAGGCACAGCCAGTCGACCGTGCCGTCCCGGCAGACCAGTGCAGCGGTCTGCATATCGCCGATGAGTGCGTAATCCTCGATGCGCCCGGCCACCTGCATCTCCAGTCGAATGACGGCGCCGGCCTCGGAGGGCCGGTCTTGCGGTCTGGGGATTTTCGACGAGCTCGTGTTCCGGGAGCGGGCGGGGTTGATGCCGTGCCGGCCGGCTCGCAGCGATGTGTCCGAGCAGGATACGTCGTCGGGGAGGGAGGTGCGCGCGTGGCGGTTGTCTTCACTGGGCCGGTCGGGTGCACTTGTTCCGCTCATGCCCGAGCATGCCATGAGTCCCCTTGCGAGCTGCTAAAAGCGGGCTAGTGACGTCGCCGCCGGACACAGCCGCCCACGGTCGCTGTTACCCTGGTAGCCCGTGGGCCGGTGGGCCGAACCACTGAACCGCCGCGACGGCACTCCCCCTGATTCCGTGCCGTCCCGACCCTCACCTCGCGACCACGGGAGCCCCCTCTTGGCAATTGCGCCCAAATCCACGACGACCAAGCACATCTTCGTCACCGGGGGTGTCGCCTCCTCCCTCGGGAAGGGGCTCACGGCCTCCAGCCTCGGTGCGCTGCTGAAGGCGCGCGGCCTCCGGGTCACCATGCAGAAGCTCGACCCGTACCTCAACGTGGACCCGGGCACGATGAACCCGTTCCAGCACGGTGAGGTCTTCGTCACTGACGACGGTTCCGAGACCGACCTCGACATCGGCCACTACGAGCGTTTCCTGGACGTCAATCTCGACGGCTCGGCGAACGTGACCACGGGCCAGATCTACTCCACGGTCATCGCCAAGGAGCGTCGCGGCGAGTACCTCGGCGACACCGTCCAGGTCATCCCGCACATCACCAACGAGATCAAGTCCCGGATCCGCCGGATGGCGACCGACGACGTGGACGTGGTGATCACCGAGGTCGGCGGCACCGTCGGCGACATCGAGTCGCTGCCCTTCCTGGAGTCGGTGCGCCAGGTCCGGCACGAGGTCGGCCGCGACAACGTCTTCGTGGTCCACATCTCGCTGCTGCCGTACATCGGCCCCTCCGGTGAGCTCAAGACCAAGCCGACCCAGCACTCCGTCTCGGCGCTGCGCAGCATCGGCATCCAGCCCGACGCGATCGTGCTGCGCGCCGACCGACCGGTGCCGGACGCCATCAAGCGCAAGATCTCGCTGATGTGCGACGTCGACGAGGACGCGGTCGTCGCCGCCATCGACGCCCCGTCGATCTACGACATCCCCAAGGTGCTGCACACCGAGGGCCTGGACGCTTACGTCGTCCGCAAGCTGGACCTGCCGTTCCGTGATGTGGACTGGACCCAGTGGGACGACCTGCTGAAGCGGGTCCACCAGCCCGCGCACCAGGTCACGGTCGCGCTCGTCGGCAAGTACATCGACCTGCCCGACGCGTATCTGTCGGTGACCGAGGCGCTGCGCGCCGGCGGTTTCGCCAACAACGCCAAGGTCACCATCAAGTGGGTCACCTCGGACGAGTGCAGGACCCCGGCCGGCGCCAAGAAGCACCTCTCCGGCGTCGACGCGGTCTGCGTACCCGGTGGCTTCGGCGACCGCGGTGTCGAGGGCAAGGTCTCGGCGATCACCTACGCCCGCGAGAACAAGATCCCGCTGCTGGGACTCTGCCTGGGCCTGCAGTGCGTCGTCATCGAGGCGGCCCGCTCGCTGGCCGGCATCCCGGACGCGAACTCCACCGAGTTCGACCCGGCGACCGGCCACCCCGTCATCTCGACGATGGCCGAGCAGCTCGACATCGTCGACGGCAAGGGCGACCTGGGCGGCACCATGCGGCTGGGCCTGTACCCGGCGAAGCTCACCGAGGGCTCCATCGTGCGCGAGGTGTACGGCGGCGAGCCGTACGCCGAGGAGCGCCACCGCCACCGCTACGAGGTCAACAACTCCTACCGGGCCGAGCTGGAGAAGAAGGCCGGACTGGTCTTCTCCGGGACCTCGCCCGACAACAAGCTGGTGGAGTACGTCGAGTACCCGCGCGAGGTGCACCCGTACCTCGTCGCCACTCAGGCGCACCCCGAGCTGAAGTCCCGCCCGACGCGCCCGCACCCGCTCTTCGCGGGTCTGGTCGCGGCGGCGGTCAAGCGCCAGCAGGGCTGATCATCGATTGATCGGTACGGTGCTGGGGACGGATCTTCGTGATCCGTCCCCAGCACCGTTCTGTCTGCCGGCCCGGCGCTCGCACCGGGCCGTTACGTTCTCACCGGTTCACGGAGGGCATCATGCTGCAGGACATCGCCGAGGAGTGGCAGGTCACCGCGACCTCGACGCCGTTCGCCGGGGCGAAGACGAGCGTCCGCACGGACGCGGTCGTCATGCCGGACGGCGGCACCGCCAAGCGCGACTACCAGGTCCACCCGGGCTCGGTGGCCGTGGTCGCCCTCGACGAGGACGGCCGGGTCCTGGTGCTGCGCCAGTACCGGCACCCGGTACGGCAGAAGCTGTGGGAGGTGCCCGCCGGGCTCCTCGACGTGCCCGGTGAGAACCCGCTGCACGCGGCGCAGCGCGAGCTCTACGAAGAGGCGCACGTCAAGGCCGGGGAGTGGCGGGTGCTCACCGATCTCTACACCTCTCCCGGCGGCAGCGACGAAGCCGTCCGGATCTTCCTGGCCCGCGACATCGCCGAGGCGGAGGGCGAGCGGTACGAGGTCACCGGGGAGGAGGCCGACATGGAGTACGCCCGGGTGCCGCTGGCCGAGCTGGTGCGCGACGTGCTGGCCGGGCATCTGCACAACAGCTGCCTGGTGGCCGGGATCCTCGCGCTGCACGCGACGCTGTCCGGCGACGGGGTGGACGCGCTGCGGCCCGCCGACGCGCCCTGGCCGGCCCGGCCCTTCACGGCATAAGCGGTGTCGGCGCGCCGCTGATCCGATGGAGTGATCATTGTGCGGATCGGCTGCGCGGGGCCCCCGGGCCGGGCATGTCCCCGTGCACCGGGTCCGGCCGTCCGGGCGACCGTCCCGGACTCCGCGCGAGGCCGCGCGGTGGCCGTTCGTGATCGCCCGGACAGGGCCTAGGCTCGATGGTGTTCCCGTTCGCAGCGGCGGCGGGCTCGTGCGCGCAGGCAGAACGGGAGAGTGCCCGTGGCGGATCAGGTGCTGGACGCCGGTGAATCGGTGGCCGACGCGGACTTCGTGCCGTCACCCGGCCATGGGCCGGAGGCGAAGGACCCGGTCCCGCCCCCACCGTCGGTGCCGGGCTGCGCCCTGCCCGGGGACGTGCCGCACTTCGTCGGGCGCCGCCGGGAACTGGACGGGCTGCGGGCCGACATCGACCGGCCGGGCCTGGCCACGCTGGGCGGCAAGGTGGCGGACGGCAGCCGCGTCCTGCTCATCGCGGGACGGCCCGGCTCCGGGCGGACCGCGCTCGCCGTCCATCTCGCCCGGGACGTCGCCGCGCGCTACGCCGACGGGCAGCACTTCGTACGGCTCACCGGCAGCGGCGGCGAGCGCACCCCTCCGGAACAGGCCGCGCGGGCGCTGCTGCGGGCCCTCGGCGCCGGGTCGCCGCTGCCGGAGGCGGAGCCCGGTGAGGTGTACGCGGCACTGCGCGCGGCACTGGCCGGCCGCCGCACGGTCCTGGTGCTCGACGACGTCTCGCACGCGGACCAGCTGCTGCCGCTGCTCCCGGAAGGGCCCGGCAGTCTGGTGGTGGCGACGTCCGAGGGACCGCTGCCCGGTGTCCCCGACGTCCGGCCGTGCACCCTCGGCGGGCTGGACACCGCCGCCTCCGTCGATCTGCTGTCGCAGGCGATCGGCCCGACCCGGGTCACCTGTGACCCGCGGGCGGCCGAGACCCTCGTCCAGGAGTGCGCCGGGCACCCCACCGCGCTGCGACTGGTCGCCGCCTGGCTCGCCGCCCAGCCGCGGCTGTCGGTGACCGACGCCACCAGCCGGCTGCGCGCGGTACCGGATGAACCGGCGCCTCCGGCGAAGACCGCGGCGAAGACCGGGCCCCAGGCCGGGCGCGGCGCCGTGCCGCCGGCGGAGCCTGAAGCGGCTGCCGCGACCGGCTCCGACGGTGCGCCCGGGACCGGGACCGAGGCGGGCTCCGAGCGGGTGGCCGGGTCCGGGCCGAAGGGGCGCGCGGAGGTGACCGCGAAACCGGAGGCCGGGCCAGCTCCCGCGGCGGCATCCGTCGCCCACGCCACCGCGCCGGAGGCGTCACCGCGCGCCACCGCGCCGCCCCAGCTGGTGCGCGCCTTCCGGCTGGTCTACGACTCGCTGCCGCCCACCGCCGCCCGGATGCTGCGGCTGCTGGCGCTCGCGCCGGCCGGACTGGTGGACTCGCACATCGCCTCGGCGCTGGCCGGCTGCTCGGTGACCGCGGCGCAGAGCACGCTGGACGACCTCGCCGCGCACGGGCTGCTGCACGGGGATCCGGTGGATCCGCCGCTGCCACCGCAGTACCGGGTGCCCGGCTGTCTCGAACCGCTGCTGCGCGCTCTGCTGGAGACCCGGGACCGGACGGGCGAGGTCCAGCTGGCCAGGGCCCGGATGCTGGAGCGGACGGTGCGGCTGCTGCAGTCGTGCCGCATCACGCTGGAGCCCGACGGTTCCCCGGGCCGGGCGTCGCTGGAGGGCCTGCCACGCTCGATGCGCTTCGCGTCGCGGTCCGCCGCCGCCGTATGGCTGCGGGCCCGCCTCCCCGCGCTGCTCGCCGCGGCTCACGCGGCCGTCGCCGACGGGGAACTCGACACTCTGGCACGGCGGTTGGTCGCCAACTTGGTGCGGGCACTGGGCGTGGATCCGGCGGACCGGGAGACGGCGGGGGAGCGCTATCAGCTGCACGCTTTGGTGCTCGATGTGGCGACCCGCCGCGGGCTGCCCCGGGAGAAGGCGGCGGCGCTGATCAACCTCGCCGACCTCGATGTGGAGGCAGGCAGGACCCGGGAGGCGCTGGACCGCTACCGGCTGGCCCTCGGCGAGGCGCGGACCGGTGACGACGGGGAGGCCGAAGGCCGGGCGATGGAGGCCATCGGCGGCACGTACCTGGAGCTCGACGACCCGCAGCGGGCCGCGGACTGGTACGGCAGGGCGCTCGCGCTGCGGCTGGCCCGCGGCGAGACCGGCCACGCGGCCCGGCTGCACGGCCGCCTCGGCGCACTGCACACCTACGCCGGCCGCTACGGCCCCGCGCTGCGCGAGTGGCGGGCCGCCGCGGGCGCCCACCGGCGGCTCGGCGACCTGCCGGCCCAGGCCCGCGCGCTGAGCGAGGCGGCTCGGGTCCAGGAGTACGCGGGACATCCCGAGGACGCTCTGCGGACCTGTCGTGACGCCCTGTACTGGGCCCGGCAGGCCGGCGACGAACGGCTGGAAGGCGCCGTCCTGCTGCGGATGGCCGACACCCTCGACCGGCTCGGCGACCCGGGCGGCGCACGTCTGCAGCGCGCGGCCGCGAAGCGCCTGCTCAGCCCGGGTGAAGTCCCTGGCTGAGCGGGCCCGAAAAACGGTGGCCTGAAGGCGTCAGCGCCCCAGGCCTACGAATCTGTCATCGTTCTCGGCCAAACTAATCACTTTGTAAGGCTAGACAGAGAGTCTTCCTTCACTAGACTGGGCTCCGCCGCGCACATCGCGGTCAGGTCCGACGTGTGACGCTTTCTCGCGCCATGTACGGACAGCTGCAGCCATTCCTGTCTTCCAATGAGTGCAAGGACCGTGATCGACGTGAAGGTCGGCATCCCCCGCGAGGTCAAGAACAACGAGTTCCGCGTGGCCATCACCCCCGCCGGCGTGCATGAGCTCGTGCGCCACGGACATGAGGTCTACGTGGAGCAGGGCGCCGGTCTCGGCTCCTCCATCCCCGACGCCGAGTACACCGGCGCCGGCGCGAACATCCTCGGCACCGCCGACGAGGTGTGGGCCACCGCCGATCTGCTGCTGAAGGTCAAGGAGCCGATCGCCGAGGAGTACCACCGCCTCCGCAAGGACCAGACGCTCTTCACGTACCTGCACCTGGCCGCGTCCCGCGCCTGCACGGACGCACTGCTCGAGTCCGGCACCACCGCCATCGCGTACGAGACGGTGGAGACCGCGAACCGCGCCCTCCCGCTGCTCGCCCCGATGTCCGAGGTGGCCGGCCGGCTCGCCCCGCAGGTCGGCGCGTACCACCTGATGCGCTCGGTCGGCGGCCGCGGCGTGCTGCCCGGCGGCGTCCCCGGCGTCCAGGCCGGCAAGGCCGTCGTCATCGGCGCCGGTGTCTCCGGCTGGCACGCGACCACGATCGCGCTCGGCATGGGCTTCCACGTGACCCTGCTCGACAAGGACATCAACAAGCTGCGCGAGGCCGACAAGATCTTCGGCACCCGCGTCCAGACCATCACCTCCAACGCCTTCGAGCTGGAGAAGGCCGTCCTCGAGGCCGACCTGGTCATCGGCGCGGTGCTGATCCCGGGTGCGAAGGCGCCCAAGCTCGTCACCAACGAGCTGGTGTCCCGCATGAAGCCGGGATCGGTTCTTGTCGACATCGCGATCGACCAGGGCGGCTGCTTCGAGGACTCGCGTCCGACCACGCACGCCGACCCGACCTTCGAGGTCCACAACTCGGTCTTCTACTGCGTCGCCAACATGCCGGGCGCGGTGCCCAACACCTCGACCTACGCGCTGACCAACGCCACGCTGCCCTACATCGTGGAACTGGCCAACCGCGGCTGGCGTGAGGCGCTGCGCCGCGACGCCGCGCTGGCGCTGGGCCTCAACACCCATGAGGGACAGGTCGTTTACGGTCCGGTCGCCGAGGCGCACGACCTGCACAGCACGGACCTGCACACGCTGCTGGGCTGATCAGCGGGCGTGTGACGGGCGCGCGAAACGTCTACACGTCAACACGGCGACAACGGCCGGGCCTTGGAGACCCAAGGCCCGGCCGAGTGCGTCGAACGTACCAGTTTCACCGTTTCGTACCGCGCTGAAACATCGGCGACGACGCGGTTACGCCCTTGACAGCGGGGTGTTCGGTTACCGACACATCGTGCCGTGTCCGGCGGATTGTGTTGCTGTGAACCACTGACACGCCATAGAGTCGCCAACCGTCGGCATGCTGTCGCGCTGACCTATCGAGAAGTTTCCTGGTCACCAAGGAGGTAAGACGACTTGTGAATGAGTCGACATTTGCTCCCGGGGGTGGTCAACCAGGAATGACCGTTCAGGTCGAGAGCCCCAACAGGCTCGAGACCGTCGGTTCCGTCGCGGTCCGCACCTTCGAGGCACGCCGGGCCGACAAGAACACGGAGACGCACCCCACACACGCCATGGCGCCATACGAGGACGATCTGCAGGACGGTCAGTTCTACGACCCAGACGCGGAGTACGAGCCGGATCCCGAATACGCGGCCACACTCGCCCCGGACGCTGCCCGTCAGCGCCGCGAGCGGGTCGGTCCGACGGGACGCCCGCTTCCGTACTTCCCGATCCCCAATCCGCTCACCGACCACGGCCCGGCGAAAATCGTCGCGATGTGCAACCAGAAGGGCGGGGTCGGCAAGACGACCTCGACCATCAACCTGGGCGCCGCGCTCGCCGAGTACGGCCGCCGGGTACTTCTCGTCGACTTCGATCCGCAGGGCGCGCTCTCGGTCGGACTCGGCGTCAACCCGATGGAACTCGACATCACCGTCTACAACCTGCTGATGGAACGCGGGTTGGCGGCGGACGAGGTGCTGCTGAAGACCGCGGTGCCCGGTATGGACCTGCTGCCGAGCAATATCGACTTGTCGGCGGCCGAGGTCCAACTGGTCAGCGAGGTGGCGCGCGAGTCGACACTGCAGCGCGCCCTCAAGCCGCTGATGGCCGACTACGACTACATCGTCATCGACTGCCAGCCCTCGCTCGGCCTGCTGACCGTCAACGCGCTCACCGCGGCGCACTCGGTGATCGTGCCGCTGGAGTGCGAGTTCTTCGCGCTGCGCGGTGTCGCTCTGCTGACCGAGACCATCGAGAAGGTCCGGGAACGGCTCAACCCCGAACTCGAACTCGACGGCATCCTCGCCACGATGTACGACTCCCGCACGGTGCACAGCCGTGAGGTGCTCGCCCGCGTGGTCGAAGCCTTCGACGAGCACGTGTTCCACACGGTCATCGGCCGTACGGTGCGCTTCCCGGAGACCACCGTCGCCGGCGAGCCGATCACGACGTACGCGTCCAACTCCGTTGGTGCCGCCGCCTACCGTCAGCTCGCCAGGGAGGTGCTCGCCCGGTGTCACGCCGAGTGAGTCTCCCGGGTGCGGACGAACTGTTCCGCACCACAGGGGGCATGGGGCTGCAGGCCTCGCAGCCCCGTAAGCACGCCAACGCGGACGCCCAGAAGGCCCCTCAGGCCGACGGGCGGCTGCGGCCGGTACCCGACGCCCCGGCGGACGGGAACGAGCCGCAGACGGGCACAGCGCCCGACGGCGGCGGCCAGGACGGGACCCCGGCCGAGCACAGCGGCCGCGAGGGGATCCCGCAGGGCCGCCGTCCACAGGCCGCGGGCCAGCCGCCCACGGCCCCGGTGCCGGTGCAGCAGACGCGCCGCAAACAGCAGCGGCCGCGCCCCAGCGGCCGTGAACGGCACGACGAGAAGATCACCGTCTATGTCTCCGCCGAGGAGCTGATGGATCTCGAACACGCGCGGCTCGTGCTGCGCGGTGAACACGGCCTGGCGATCGACCGCGGCCGGATCGTCCGCGAGGCGGTCGCCGTGGTGCTGGCGGATCTGGAGTCCCGCGGGGACGCGAGCATCCTGGTGCGCCGCCTGCGGGGCCGCTGAGCCACCGGGCGGTGGTCGGCGTGGCCACGGCGACGTCGGACGGGGCGGCTCAGTAGGCTCCCTGCCGGGGGGCCGCCCCCGCCGACCCCGCACGATGGACAGCGATGCCGATCACCGACGACGACGCCCCCCAGCCGCCCCGCCGAGCCCTCGGCCGGGGGCCGGGCCGCCCGGCCGCGGCAGCGGCTCCCGTCACGGCGCCCGCGGCGGAGCCGGCGCCTGTCGTGGAGCCGGCGCCTGTCGTGGACCCGGAGCCCGTCGAACCGGCGGTACCCGTGGCGCCTGCCGTCCAGGACCCGCCCGACGCCTCCGCCGATACCCCGGCCGACGCCGTCCCCGGACCGGCACCCGACGGCCGCTTCACCGTGCGGCTGGTGAACTTCGAGGGGCCGTTCGACCTGCTGTTGCAGCTGATCTCGAAGCACCGGATGGACGTGACAGAAGTCGCGCTGTCGACGGTCACCAACGAGTTCATGGCGCACATCCGTGCGATGGGGGTCGACTGGGACCTCGACCAGGCCACCGAGTTCCTCGTCGTCGCCGCGACCCTGCTCGATCTGAAGGCGGCCCGGCTGCTGCCGACCGCCGAGGTCGAGGACGAGGCGGACCTGGCGCTGCTGGAGGCGCGCGACCTGCTCTTCGCCCGTCTGCTGCAGTACCGCGCCTACAAGCGGATCGCGGCGATCTTCGCCGAGCGGCTGGAGGCGGAGGCGCTGCACCACCCCCGCACGGTCGGTCTCGAACCGCAGCACGCGGACCTGCTGCCGGAGGTCGTCTTCAGCGTCGGCCCCGAGCGGTTCGCGAAGCTGGCCGTCAAGGCGATGCAGCCCAAACCGGTGCCGCGGATCTACACCGACCACATCCACGCGCCGCTGGTCAGCGTCAGGGAACAGGGCGAGCTGGTGGTGGCCCGGCTGATCGAGCTGGGGGAGACCAGCTTCGCCGACCTCGCGGCGGACGCCCCGGACACCCTCACCGTCGTCGCGCGTTTCCTGGCCCTCCTGGAGCTGTACCGGGAGAAAGTGGTCGCGCTGGACCAGGAGGAGGCGCTCGGCGCGCTGCTCGTGCGCTGGACGGGCGGCGATCAGGAGACCGCGCGGCGGCTCGTCACCGATGAATTCGACCCGGAGGGCAAAGAAAAATGACGGAAGACGCAGCGGCGCCCGCCGGGCCGCTCTCCGCCGAGGTGGCCGCCCTCGACCTCCGGCCCGCGCTGGAGGCCGTCCTGATGGTCGTGGACGAGCCGGCCACCGTGGAGCAGCTGGCGACGGTGCTCCAGCGTCCGAAGCGCGCGGTCGCCGCCGCCCTGCGCTCGCTGTCCGAGGACTACACCGCCCAGGGCAGGGGCTTCGACCTGCGGCTGGTCGCCGGCGGCTGGCGGTTCTACACCCGGCCGGCCTTCGCACCGGCCGTGGAGAAGTTCGTTCTGGACGGCCAGCAGGCCCGTCTCACGCAGGCCGCGCTGGAGACGCTGGCGGTCGTCGCGTACCGCCAGCCGGTCAGCCGATCACGGGTTTCGGCGGTCCGCGGAGTCAACTGTGACGGTGTGATGCGCACCCTCCTGCAGCGCGGTCTGGTCGAGGAGGGTGGGACGGAACCCGAAACAGGTGCGATCCTGTACAGGACGACGAACTACTTTCTGGAGCGGATGGGCCTCAGAGGCCTGGACGAGCTACCCGAGCTCGCCCCCTTCCTGCCGGAGGCGGACGCCGTCGAGGCGGACTCCTTGGAAGGGGTTCCGTCGTTCGACCCGGATGCACCGGACGATGCAGATACGACGACTCAATCGACGACGGAACTTTGATGCGAAGCAGCGACAGGAACAGCGGCGGCAACCGGAACCCCCGGGGCGGCAACCCCCGCGGCGCGGGCGGGGGCTCCGGTAGCGGCGGCTCCCGCGGCGGCAGCGGCGCCGGCAGCGGTGGCGGCTCCCGCGGTGGCAGCAGCGCCGGTGGCGGTGGCGGCTCCCGCGGTGGCAGCAGCGCCGGTGGCGCGGGCTCCCGCGGTGGCAGCGGCGCCGGCGGCCCGGGCTCCCGCGGCGGCGGCTACCCCCGTGGCGGTGGCAGCACGCCCCGCACCTCGGGCAGCGGCCAGCAGCGTGACGAGGAGCGGCGCGCACAGAACCCCCGTCCCGAGGAGCGTCGCTACGACGTCGGGAACACCGGACAGTCGGGCGCGAACCGGCCCGGCGGCGTGCCCCCCGAGAAGCCGCGCTACCGCGCGACCGGCAACCTCGGCCGCAAGCCGATCCCCGCGAAGTCGCGCGAGCTCGAGGCCAAGATCGAGGAGCGCAACCGCTCCCGGTACGAGAACCGCCCGGAGATCAAGACTCCGAAGACCTTCGGCAACGACCAGGAGGGCGAGCGGCTGCAGAAGATCCTCGCCCGTGCCGGGATGGGATCGCGCCGTGCGTGCGAGGACCTCATCCACCAGCACCGCGTCGAGGTCAACGGCAAGATCGTCGTCGAGCAGGGCATGCGCGTCGACCCGGAGAAGGACGAGATCAAGGTGGACGGCCTGACGGTCGCCACCCAGTCGTACCTGTTCTTCGCGCTGAACAAGCCGGCCGGCGTCGTCTCCACCATGGAGGACCCCGACGGCCGCCAGTGCCTGGGCGACTACGTCACCAACCGTGAGACCCGGCTCTTCCACGTCGGCCGGCTGGACACCGAGACGGAGGGCCTGATCCTCCTGACCAACCACGGGGAGCTGGCCCACCGCCTGACCCACCCGCGGTACGGCGTCAAGAAGACCTACCTGGCCGCGATCCAGGGCCCGCTGCCGCGTGACCTCGGCAAGCAGCTCAAGGACGGCATCGAGCTGGAGGACGGTCTGGCGCGCGCCGACCACTTCCGCGTCGTGGAGAACCTCGGCAAGAACTACCTGGTCGAGGTGACCCTGCACGAGGGCCGCAAGCACATCGTGCGCCGGATGCTCTCCGAGGCCGGCTTCCCGGTCGACCGGCTGGTGCGCACCAGCTTCGGACCGATCCCGCTCGGCGACCAGAAGTCCGGCTGGCTGCGCCGCCTCACCAACACCGAGGTCGGCATGCTGATGGGCGAGGTCGACCTCTAGGTCGTTCCGCGCGAACGCGTTCCGGCCGGCCGGAACGGTCCTCAGGGCCGTTCCGACCGGCCGTTTCCGTTGGGTTCCGACCCCGAAACCACTGGCCCGTCGGCCCGCGGTCCGGGGAGGATGGTGACCATGACCATCCACGCCGACCCGCTCAGCGCCGCGGGACTGCCCGATCTGCGCCCGGTCCTCGCCGAGCTGACCGGCCGGGGACTGCCCCTGCTCCTCGCCACCGTCTCCGGCGCGCACCTGTACGGATTCCCGTCCCGTGACTCGGACGTCGATCTGCGCGGAGTCCACCTCCTGCCGCTGGCCGATCTCATCGGCCTGCGGGAGGGCGAGGAGACCCAGACCCGGATGTGGGACCGGGAGGGCCTGGAGCTGGATCTGGTCACGCACGACCTGCTGAAGTTCTGCCGGCTGATGCTGCGCCGCAACGGCTATGTGCTGGAGCAGCTGCTCTCCCCACTGGTCGTGCACACCAGTGACGTGCACGGCGAGCTGGCCGCCCTGGCGCCCGGTGTGATCACCCGCGGCCACGCCCATCACTACCGCGGGTTCGCGGCGACGCAGTGGCGGCTGTACGAGAAGAACGGCGAGCTCAAGCCGCTGCTCTACACCTTCCGCGCGCTGCTCACCGGTATCCACCTGATGCGCGGCGGCGGTGTCGAGGCCCATCTGCCGACGCTGCTGGGCCAGGTCACCGCCCCCGCCTACCTCGGCGAGCTCATCGAGGCCAAGGCGGTGGCCGAACACGGGCCGGCGACGGGCATGGGCATCGCCCACGTCGCCCGGGACGTCGAGACGCTGCACGCCGCGCTGGACGAGGCGCAGGCCGCCTCCCGGCTGCCGGACGAGAGCACCGCGCACGACGCCCTGCACGACCTCGTGGTCCGGACGCGGGTGGCGGCATGAGCGGCGACGAGCGGCGCCCGGCGACCGGCGCGCTGATCGGGCTGGCGCTCGGTGACGCGCTCGGGTTCCCGACCGAGTTCAACGATGTGCCCTCGATCCTGAAGAAGATGGGCCCGTGGCGGGAGATGGGGCTGCTCTGGCCCGCGATCGTCACCGACGACACCCAGATGACGCTCGCGCTCGGGCGCGGTCTGCGCACCGCGATGGAGCGCGGGCCGCTGGCACCGCTGCGGCTGGCACGGCCGGTGCGCGAGGAGTACGTCGAGTGGTGGCGGTCCCCGGAGAACAACCGGGCGCCCGGCAGGACCTGCATGGTGGCCTGCGAGCGGCTCAGCCACGAGGGACGGGTCTGGCAGGACGCGAGCCAGACCGGCTCCAAGGGGTGCGGCGCCAATATGCGGGTGGCGCCGATCGGGCTGGTGCCGGGGCTCGACGAGGAGACCCGCGCGGGCGCCGCGCAGCTCCAGTCGGCGCTGACCCACGGGCATCCCACCGCGCTCGCGGCGAGCGACCTCACCGCGCACGCGGTGCTGCTGCTCGCGCAGGGCGCCCGGCCGGACGAACTGGTCGGCCTGCTGCGCGGCTACGCGACCGCCAACCGCTCCGTCTACCACCACCGTTGGCTGGACGACCTGTGGACGTACGCGCAGGACCCGCTGCCGACGAGCTTCATCGAACGCGGCTGGGACGACTGCCTGGCGGCGCTGGACCGGCTGGAGGCGGCGCTGCGCGACCCGGACCCGGAGGCGGACCCCTGTCTGGCCACCGGGGCCGGCTGGATCGCCGAGGAGGCGCTCGCCACCGGGCTGCTGTGCTTCCTGCTCTTCCCCGACGAGCCGGTCACCGCGCTGCGGCGGGCGGCCTGCACCTCGGGGGACTCGGACTCGATCGCCTGCCTCGCCGGCGCCTTCGCGGGCGCCCACCTCGGCGCGGCCGCCTGGCCCGCCGACTGGGCCGGGCGGATCGAGTACCGCGAGGAGCTACTGGAGTTCGGTGCCCTGTGGGACGGCGTCTGAGGCGGCAGCCGGGAACGGGTCCGGGGCGCCGGCCGAGGCGCGGCGCACCCGGACCAGGAAGTCCTCGACGCGGGCCCGGTCGGGTTCGGCCGGCAGCGGCGAGCGGCTCGCCGCCGCGTCCGACGCCTCGTGCAGCTCCGCCATCCAGACCCGCACCTCGTCCCAGGAGACCTCGCCGCGCTTGACGGCCAGCAGCCGGTCCCGGTGCTCGCCGACGTCGATCCGCAGCTCACCGCTGCGCAGCACGTCACGGCAGCTGATCAGCAGCCGCAGCAGATGCATGGCGTGCTTCCAGCGCGGTGCCCCGTGGTTGCGGATGTCGCGCTCGATCTTGTGCAGCTGCTGGGCCGCGTAGCCGCGGAAGGTGGCGTCGACCTGCCGGGACAGGAAGGCGTCGCGCAGCGCGAGCAGCTCGCGGCCGGTGTCGTCCAGCCGCTCCACGAGGGGTGAGTGCAGACATTCGAGGAGGTTGGGGTTGGCGCGCAGCGCCAGCTCGCAGAAGCGCTCCACCTCCCACGAGAACTGCTCCTCCGCCGGGCCGTCCACGTGCGTCGGGGGCTTGGTGAAACCCCAGAAGAGCGGGGTGGGGGCCACGTAGACGCCCCGGCGGTCGGTGTCGCTGTCCTCGGTGGCCAGCCCGAAGGCGCGCGAGCCCATGACACAGGAGTAGACGGTGTGACGGCGTACGAGTTCGTGTCCGGGCATACGGCGATTATGACCAGGGGGCGAGCCGCAGCGGGTGGCCCACCGGGTCCCGTTCGACCTCCAGCATCCCGGTCACCGCCGTGCGGTTGATCCGGCCGTACACGTGGGGGAAGAGGGTGCCCTCGGCGACGCCGGGCGGCGGGGCCGGGTCCGCGGCCTCCCAGCGCACCGGGTGGTCGAGCGCCTCCTCGTCGATGAGCAGCACCATCAGCGGCCCGGCCGTGTCCCGGTAGAAGGCGTCGGCGACGGCCAGGGTGACGGCCTCGTCGGGGGAGCAGTGCACGAAGCCGTCCTCGGCGAGGGAGGCGGGCGCGTACGGGCGGTCGGGCTCGTGGAGCCAGGTGTCCAGCGGGACGAGGTGAAGGATCATGTCCATCGTTGTACCGGACGCCGGTGACCTCCAAGTGGCGGATGTGTCCGCTCCGGGAGAGATTGACCATGTTCGTCGCCGGGAGATTCGCGGGAAGCGACCCCGGCCGGTCTTTCGGAAAGGCGTGCCATGGCGGGACGCACCCCGTGCCGTGCGGCGGCCGCCCGTCTCGCTGGGCGGTCGCCGCGACCGTGTGCCTGATCACTTGGTTACGCTTGCCGGGTTCGGATCCGAGGGCATGAGGGAGCAGTGACGTGGCGGTACGAGCGGTCCGCGGAGCCGTCCAGCTGGAGCGGGACGAGGCGGAACACATGCACGGACAGGTGTCCGAGCTGCTCACCGCCCTCCTGGAGCGCAACCGGCTCGCGGTGGACGACCTGATCAGCGTGATCTTCACCGCCACCCCTGATCTGCACAGCGACTTCCCGGCGGTGGCCGCGCGCCGGCTCGGCATCGTGGACGTACCGCTGGTCTGCGCCCAGGAACTGGACATCGAGGGCGCCATGCCGCGCGTGGTCCGCATCCTCGCGCACGTCGAGAGCGAGCTGCCCAGGAGCGAGATCGGGCATGTCTACCTCGGCGCCGCCGCCGCGCTCCGCAAGGACATCGCTCAGTGAGGACCGCCCTGGTCATCGGAACCGGCCTGATGGGCACCTCCGCCGCGCTCGCCCTCGTCTCGCGCGGCGTCGAGGTGTACCTGGAGGACCACGACCCGTCCGTCGCGCGCACCGCCGCCGCCCTCGGCGCGGGCAGCGCGCTGCCCCCCGAGGGTCAGGTCGACCTCGTCGTCGTCGCCGTACCGCCGGCCCACGTGGCGGCCACCCTCGCCGACGCGCAGCGCCGCGGCCTGGCCCGCGGCTACCTCGACGTGGCCAGCGTCAAGGCGGGTCCGCGCCGCGATCTGCAGGCGCTGGGCTGCGACCTGTCCCGCTACATCGGTACGCACCCGATGGCGGGCCGCGAGCGCTCCGGCCCGCTGGCCGGCACCGCCGACCTCTTCGAGGGCCGCCCGTGGGTGCTGACCCCCACCCGGGAGACCGGGACCGAGGTGCTCAACCTCGCCCTGGAACTGGTCGCCCTGTGCCGCGCCGTACCGGTGGTGATGGACGCCGACGAGCACGACCGGGCCGTCGCGCTCGTCTCGCACACCCCGCAGCTGGTCTCCAGCATGGTCGCGGCCCGGCTGCAGCACGCCGAGGACACCGCGGTGCGGCTGTGCGGGCAGGGCATCCGCGACGTCACCCGTATCGCCGGATCGGAACCCGGCATGTGGATGGACATCCTGGCCGCCAACCCCGGCCCGGTGGCCGATGTGCTCGCCGAGGTCGCCACCGACCTGACCGGCGCCGTCGAGGCGCTGCGCGGGCTGCAGTCCGCCGACGAGGACAAGCGCCGCACCGGCGCCGCCGGGATCGAGGACATCCTGCTGCGCGGCAACGCCGGCCGGGACCGGGTCCCCGGCAAGCACGGCACGGCCCCCAAGGCCTACGAGGTCGTCGCGGTGCTCATCGGCGACCAGCCGGGCGAGCTGGCGCGGATCTTCGCCGACGCGGGCGCGGCCGGTGTGAACATCGAGGACGTCCGCATCGAGCACTCGACGGGCCAGCAGGCCGGCCGGGTGCAGCTCATGGTGGAGCCGGCGGCGGCGCCGGGCCTGACGAGCGCGCTGCGCGACCGGGGCTGGTCCATCCGGTCCTGAGCGTCCCGCGGCGGACCTGGGGCGCGGGGTCCCGCGACGGCTCCCGATGGCCCCGCGGCCGCCCCGGCGGCCCGATGTGACGGGTTCCGGCGGCCGGGGACAACGGCTGTGGTACGTGTGCTGGCACCCGGCCGGTAACCTTATGGGATGGCCTCCGGCGTCAGCCGGGCCCACCTCACCCCGTAACCGTGCCCAAGGAAGGCCCTCGCGCTGTGGAATCTCCGGTGATCGTCGCCATCGACGGCCCCTCGGGCACGGGTAAGTCCAGCACGTCCAAGGCCGTCGCGGCCAAGCTCGGCCTCAGCTACCTCGACACCGGCGCCCAGTACCGGGCGATCACCTGGTGGATGCTGAGCAACGGCGTGGACGTGAGTGACACCGAGGCCGTGGCCAACGCCTCCGCCAAGCCCGTCATCGTCTCCGGCACCGAGCCCGTCGGCCCGACCATCACCGTGGACGGCGAGGACGCCTCCGGGCCGATCCGCACCCAGGAGGTCACCGCCGCGGTCAGCGCCGTCAGCGCGGTGCCCGAGGTGCGCACCCGGCTGGTCGGCCTGCAGCGCGCGGCCGCCGCCGCCGCGCCGGACGGCATCGTCGTGGAGGGCCGGGACATCGGCACCACGGTGCTGCCCGACGCCACTCTCAAGATCTTCCTGACCGCCTCCGCCGAGGCCCGCGCGTCCCGGCGCAGCGGTGAGCTCAAGGGCGCGCAGAGCGTGCAGGCCACCCAGGACGCCCTGGTCAAGCGGGACGCGGCCGATTCCGGCCGGAAGACCTCGCCGCTGGCCAAGGCGGACGACGCCATAGAGGTCGACACCACGGACCTCTCCCTCGACCAGGTCATCGAGTGCATCGTCACCCTGATCGAGGAGAAGCGAGCGGCTCGGTGACGTCCCAGACCCTGACGGCGCCCGGCCCGCGCGGAGCGGCGGTCGGCCGCCGCATCGGCATTGGCCTGATGAACGGCCTGTGGCGGCCCCGCGTCCTCGGCGCCTGGCGGGTGCCGGCCCACGGGCCGGTCATTCTGGCGGGCAACCACGCGCACAACGTGGACGGGCCGATGATCATCGGCACCTCCCCGCGACCCGTGCACTTCCTGGTCAAGAAGGAAGCGTTCGTCGGCCCGCTGGACCCGTTCCTGCGCGGTATCGGGCAGCTCGCCGTCGACCGCTACAGCGCCGACCGCACCGCCATCACGGCCGCGCTCGGCGTGCTGGCGCGCGGCGGAGTGCTCGGGATCTTCCCGGAGGGCACCCGCGGGGTCGGTGACTTCTCGGAACTCCGCTCCGGCCTGGCGTACTTCGCGGTGCGCTCCGGCGCGCCCGTCGTACCCGTCGCCGTCCTGGGCAGCGCCCGCCAGGGACGGGTGATATCGGGGCTGCCACCACTGCGCAGCCGTATCGACATCGTTTTCGGCGACCCGTTCGAGGCGGGCGACCCCAGCGGCCGACGTACCCGTTCGGCGATGGACAACGCCACGTTGCGCATCCAGGAGCGCCTCACCGCGCACCTGGCCCACGCCAAGCAAGCCACCGGCCGCTGAACCACATCAGGTACCGCAGCCACCACTGTTGATCGACGGAGAAGCTTTCATGGACAACCAGAACGAACACGGCGACGTCGGCGCGCTCGGCGACGACGAGTACGCGGAGTTCATGGAACTCGCGGCCGAGGAAGGCTTCGACCTCGAAGAGGTCGCAGGCGACCTGGCGGCGGCGGGCCACGGCCCGCTCCCGGTCCTCGCCGTCGTCGGCCGCCCGAACGTCGGCAAGTCGACGCTGGTCAACCGCATCATCGGCCGCCGTGAGGCGGTCGTCGAGGACAAGCCGGGCGTCACCCGCGACCGGGTCAACTACGAGGCGAACTGGAACGGCCGCCGCTTCACCATCGTCGACACCGGCGGCTGGGAGCAGGACGTCCTCGGCATCGACGCCTCCGTCGCCGCCCAGGCCGAATTCGCGATCCAGGCGGCCGACGCGGTCGTCTTCGTCGTGGACTCCACGGTCGGCGCCACCGACACCGACGAGGCCGTCGTCCGGCTGCTGCGCAAGTCCGGCAAGCCCGTCGTGCTCGCCGCCAACAAGGTGGACGGCCAGTCCGGCGAGGCGGACGCCGCCGCACTGTGGAACCTGGGCCTGGGCGAGCCGCACGCCGTCTCGTCGCTGCACGGCCGTGGCACCGGCGACCTGCTCGACGCGATCATGGAGGCGCTGCCCGAGGCGCCCGCGATGACCTTCGGTGCTGGGATCGGCGGCCCGCGCCGCATCGCCCTGATCGGCCGCCCGAACGTCGGCAAGTCGAGCCTGCTCAACCGCGTCGCCGGTGAGCACCGCGTGGTCGTCGACAAGGTCGCCGGCACCACCCGCGACCCGGTCGACGAGCTGATCGAGCTCGGCGGCATCACCTGGAAGTTCATCGACACCGCCGGTATCCGCCGCCGCGTGCACCTGCAGGAAGGCGCGGACTACTACGCGTCGCTGCGGACCGCTGCCGCGCTGACCAAGGCGGAGGTCGCGGTGGTCCTGATCGACACGACCGAGTCGATCAGCGTCCAGGACACCCGCATCATCACCATGGCCGTCGAGGCCGGGCGCGCCGTCGTCATCGCCTACAACAAGTGGGACCAGATCGACGAGGAGCGCCGCTATTACCTGGAGCGCGAGATCGAGCAGGATCTCGTCCAGGTCCAGTGGGCGCCGCGGGTGAACGTCTCGGCGCTCACCGGCCGTCACATGGAGAAGCTCGTCCCGGCGATCGAGGCCGCCATCGCGGGCTGGGAGACGCGTATCCCGACCGGCCGCCTCAATGCCTTCCTCGGCGAGCTGGTCGCCGGCCACCCGCACCCGATCCGCGGTGGCAAGCAGCCCCGCATCCTGTTCGGCACGCAGGCCGGCACCCGGCCGCCGCGGTTCGTGCTCTTCGCCTCGGGCTTCCTCGAGGCGGGCTACCGTCGTTTCGTCGAGCGCCGGCTGCGTGAGGAGTTCGGCTTCGTCGGCACGCCGATCCAGGTCTCGGTGCGGGTCCGCGAGAAGCGCGGCCGCAACAAGTAGTCGTGGCCGGTGGGGCGCGGGCCCGTGCGGCCCGCTCCCCACGACCGGCCGTGTGTGACCCGTCCGGAGCTCGTCTAGAGCCCGTACATCCGGTTGTCGGTGCGGCCCGGCGGCAGCGCCGCGGCCGGGCGGTTGCCGCGGTGCCGGCCCGGCGCGGCGTCGTACGGCTGCTCGTGCCACGCCGAGAACGCGTTGAACTGCATGGCCTCCTCGCCGGAGCGGTCACCCGGCAGGGCTCGGAACAGCCTGCGGTACTCCGAGTAGAGAGCGTCGTAGATCGGCGTGCCCGAGCCGACCCCGGAGGGATCCTGCGCGCTGCGCATCGACGGAATCTGGCTCTGGTAGGGGACTCGGGAGAAGGCGTCAAAGGTGTGCACGAATGTGCCAACGACTGCTTACCGTCCAAGATGCGGGCAGCACGGGGTAAATGCGGATCTTCGGTCGCACGAGAGGGGGCGCGTACGGGTTTCCGTACGCGCCCCTTCGTTCAGCGGTGCGCTGCGCCGTTCGGTGGTGCGAGGCGGGGCCCCGGGCCGCACGGGCCGCTCAGGTGCCCGAGAGCGGCATCGTCGCACCGACCAGCAGCCCGCGGGCGGCCGCGCGCTCCAGCGCGTCACGCATCAGGTCCTCGCGCGGCTGACGGCCGATCGAGTCGGCCGGGGCGGCGTAGACGTACACCTCGTTGGTGCGGTTCACCGCGCTGCGCCAGCCATCGCTCACCTGCAGCGGCTGGTGGGCCTGCCACCAGGAGACGGCGGGGCCGCCGGCACTCGGCTGCAGGACCGCGTGCAACTGGCCCATGGCCAGCAGCACCGACCAGCCGCTCAGGGCGGGCGGCGGTACCGCCAGGTCGAGCTGGGGCATGAAGCCCTGCTCGATCATGAGGGGGAGGAAGTCGTCCCCGTCGGCGGTGGAGCCCGGGCGGCTGATGGCGCCGGTCGGTTCGACCACCAGGGCCGGCCGGAGCGTTCCCTCGACCAGGACGAGCCCGCAGGTGATGCCCAGCACCGCCTGGCGCGGCGCGGCCGCGGCCCCGGCCTCCCGGGCGCCGTCCACCAGGGCGGACGCCGTGCCGCCGGCCGCGTCGTCCGCGGTGATGCTGCGCACCGCGCCCTGGAGCTGCTCCTCCGAGACCGGCACCACCTGCGAGGGGATGCAGGTCGCGTGGGCGAAGGCGAGCACCGCGGTCTCGTCGCTGACGAACAGGACGGTGCTGGTGCGCTCCTGGCCGGTGTCGCCGGGGGTGCGGCAGGAGGTGCAGTCGTACGTCCCCGGGGCGTTCTCCCCGGCGAGCAGACGCGTGGCCTCCTCCTCGCCGATCTCGGCGCGTACCTCGGCGCTGACGTCGAGCATGGGCGGCACGGAGGCCTCCTTGACTGTGCGGCTGCGGTTTGCTGCGCAGGGCGTTCCCCCGCGCACAGTGACAACGGACGACCTGTGGTGAGGGTCACGCTTTGCGGCACATCCGTTCCCGCCGCCGGGTGCGCAGGGTGACCGGCGACCCGGAGGATCTCACTCCCTGTCGAGATTCCGTCCGGAGGGAAGTTCCTGCCGCGGTGAAGTGGGTCACAGCCGGTGCGGCACCCATCACGATTTAGGGTGACAAGGACGCGTCAATTGGACGGCGAAAATACGTCCTTACTTCGGGTAACCGTCAAGTGGCCTGCAACGAACCGGATTTGGTTGATTCGGTGCACCTGGGGTGTCTAGGTTCTCGGCTCGTGTGCAAAGAGCACCGCCCGGGTTCGGACGGGCACCGGCGTCAGACGCGCCGGTGCGCGTTCTCGAGGCACGTAGGGGGAACCCCGGGTCCGTGGAGAGGGAATCCATGGTCTTGGCCAAGTACCGAGTCATCGCTGTGCTCACCGGCATGGCGGCACTGAGCCCGCTGGCCGTCCTGGCCGCCGGAGGACAGGCCGCGGCGGCCGACAGCGGAGTGTGGGACCGCATCGCCAAGTGCGAGAGCGGCGGCAACTGGCACATCAACAACGGCAACGGCTACTACGGCGGACTGCAGTTCGCCGCCGGCACCTGGCGGTCGAACGGCGGCACGCAGTACGCCCCGACCGCCGACAAGGCCTCCCGCGAGCAGCAGATCGCGATAGCGACCAAGGTGCAGCGGTCGAGCGGCTGGGGAGCGTGGCCGGTCTGCGCCCGCCGCGCCGGAGCGTACGGCGACGCGCCGTCCGCCGGCACTCCCAAGGCGACACCCCCGAAGACGAAGACGGTACGGCCGAAGGCGCAGCCGCCGCAGGCCGCCGAACACCCGAGCCGCAGCCAGGAGCGCGCGGCGATCGCGGTCACGTCCCGGGCGGCCGGAGCCCCGCTGGCGGTCCGCGCGCCGGCCTGGTGGCCCGCCTGGTGACGGCTTCCTCGGCGTGGCATTCGGCCTGACATCGGTTCAGGACGGCTGCTCCGACCGGGTGGGACGCCCGGCGCGCCGCGCGCGCCGGGCGCCGGGAGCGGACAGGGCGTGCTTAGCGTGACCCGCTATGAACGACCTGTCCTCATTTCATCGCATGAACGTACTGGTCGGGCGCCGGGCCATGGTCCTCGCGGCAACCGCCGCCACCGTCCTGGCCGCCCTGCTCCCGCTCTCGGCCGCACCCGCCCGCGCCGACACCCCACCCGCGCACGGGGACACGCCCACCACCACCGGGACCGCCGCCCACGCGGGCACCCCGGCGGTCCCCCGCCCCACGGTGTGGGAGGGCCTCGCGATGTGCGAGAGCAGCGGCGACTGGCACATCAACTCCGGCAACGGCTACTACGGCGGACTGCAGTTCTGGCAGCCGACCTGGGAGGAGTTCGGCGGTCTGAAGTACGCGCCGCGGGCCGATCTGGCCACCCCGGCGCAGCAGATCGCCGTCGCGCAGGAGGTACAGCGCGTCCAGGGCTGGGACGCCTGGCCCGTCTGCGCCAAGGAACAGAACCTCACGGGCCGCGTGCACACCGTCGTGGCGGGCGACACCCTGCAGTCGATCGCCACGAAGTTCGCGGTGCGCGGCGGCTGGCAGGAGCTGTACCGGGTCAACCAGAAGGTGATCGGCGCCGACCCGGACCGGCTCGACGTCGGCACGACGCTGCTCATTCCGGACGCTCCGCGGGCTCGCCTGTGAACACCACCTCCCCGCGCCGCAGTTCATGGACCACGGTGGTCGCCGGGCGCAGCGCGGCGGGCAGCCGCTGCTCCGCCACGACGACGGTGCGCCCACCGCCCGCCGTGAGGCCCCCCAGCGCCCCGTAGGCGTGCGCCGCGGCCCGGGGTGACAGTCCGAGGCCCGGCTCGTCCAGCAGGACGAGCCGGGCCCGCGTCAGCAGTGCCCGCGACACCGCCAGCATCCGCTGCTCGCCGCCGGAGAGCGTCCCCGCCCGGCGGCCGAGCAGCGGGCGCAGCGCGGGAAACACCGCGAACACCTCGGACGTGGCCAGCGCCTCGAGCGCGTCGAGTGCGGGCTCCTGGCCGTGGTCCTGCCCTTGGTCCGTGAACAGCGCCAGGTTCTCGGCCACGGTCAGCGAGCCGAAGACCGGCCGCCGGTCCGGTACGAACGCCAGCCCGAGCCGGGCCCGCCGGTGCGCGGGCAGCCGGGTCACGTCGGCGCCCCGCCACAGCACCCGGCCCGCGCTCAGCGGCACCGAGCCGGCGAGGGCGTGCAGCGCGGTGGTACGGCCCGCTCCGTTGCGCCCGAGCAGCACGGTGACGCTGCCGCGCGGCACCACCAGATCGACCCCGTGCAGCGCCTCCAGCGGGCCGTAGCGCACCCTCGCCCCGTACAGCGCGATCTCCACGCTCATCGGGAGCCCCTTGGCTCCGGCACCGTCTCCGACGGTGGTGGGGTGGTGAGCACGGTGCCGGGCGGGCCCGTCGCGGTGATCCGGCCGTCGGTCATGACGTACACGATGTCGGCGAGCGCCCCGACGAGTTCGAGGTCGTGCTCCACGAGCAGCAGCGCCATGCCGTCGGCGGCCAGTGCGCGCAGCACGTCGCGCAGCGCTCCGATCTCGGCGCTGTCGAGCCCGGCGGCGGGCTCGTCGAGCAGCAGCACCCGGGGCGCGCCCGCCAGCGCCCGTCCCAGCTCCACCCGGCGCAGCGTGCCGGTCGGCAGGCCCGCGGCGGGAACGTCGCGTACGGGGCCCAGCGCGAGCAGCCGCAGGATCCGTTCGACCGCCTCCGGGTCGCGTACCGCGCCCTGTTCCGCGCCGATCCTGATGTTCTCGCCGACCGTCAGCCCGGGGAAGACCGCCAGTTGCTGGAACGTGCGTGCCAGCCCGAGCCGGGCCCGGCGGTGCGGCGGCAGCCGGGTGATGTCCCGGCCGTCCAGCAGCACCCGGCCGCGTCGCGGCCGGGCCGTTCCGCACAGACAGTCGAACAGCGTGCTCTTGCCGGCCCCGTTGGGCCCGGTCAGCGCCGTCACCCTGCCCGGTGACACGGTGAGGTCCACGCCGTCGACAGCCGTGATGCCGTCGTAGCCGAGCGATATCCGTCGCGCGGTCAGCCGTGCTTCGCCGGCTGCCACGGCCCCACGCGCCTTCGGGCGGCGCACCAGGACCGGGCGGCGGTCGCGAGCCGGCAGGACAGCCGCCGCGAAGGCCGGGTACCGGAGCCGCAGGGCGGCGGGAAGGCCGCCGGGGGTGCGGCCGAGCAGCACGGCGAGGACGCCGACGACCGCGGCGGCGACGCCCTCCTTCGTCCCGGCGTCGAGACCGACGAGGAGGGCCGCCGCGGCCATCGCGCCGAGCGGGCTGTCCGCGCCGAGGACGACCACGGCGGCGAACCACAACAGCCCGCGCAGCGGGTCGAAGGACGCGACGTCGAAGCTCCGGACGCCCATCCCGAGCAGTCCGCCGCCCAGCGCCGCGAACCCCGCACCCGCCACGAACGTGAACAGCTTCAGAGCGGGCACGGGCACCCCGGCCGCCGCGGCGCCCGCCTCGTGGTCGCGGATCGCGGCCAGGGCGCGTCCCGTCCTGCCCCGGCGCAGCAGGTGCACAGAGACCAGCGAGGCGGCCAGCAGCACGAGTTCGAGGACGTAGTACGCCCGGTCGGCGGTGAACCCGGCGGGGCGCCGCAGATCCAGTCCCGAGGTGGCGTACGGCTGCGCGAAGACGAACCGGCTCACCGCGACCCCCACCGCGAACGTCGCGAGCGCGAGCGCCAGACCGCGCCGCCGGACGGCCGGCGCACCGGTGAGCAGCCCGAGGGGAGCGACGAGGAGCACCGCGAGGGCGAGCGCGGGCAGTTCGGGGAGCGCGGGCACCGCGGGAAAGCGGCCGGCCGCGAGCAGCGCGGTGAACAGGGCGCCGAGCCCGGCGTAGGCGGCCTGCCCGAGGGAGATCTGGCCGCCGAGGCCGGTGACGACGACCAGCGAGAGCAGGATCAGCCCCATCGCGGGTACCTGCACGGACGTGGTCAGATCGGTGCCCGCCAGGCCGAGCGGCAGCAGGAAGAGGAGGCCGCAGACCGCCCAGGCCCAGGGCGGAGCCCGGAACCGGGCGGTGACCGGCGGCGCGGGCGCGGCATCCGGCGACGCGTCACCGATCGCGGGCATCAGCAGCGCCGCTATCAGCAGGGCGACGACGAACAGGTTGGCGCCCACGGCCTGCAGCAGTGGCTCCTGCCAACTGCCGCCCGGATGCAGCCGGGTGAGCTGGCTCTGCCCCACGCCGACCGCCACCGCGACCCCGACCGCCACCGGCAGACTGCGCATCCCGGCGGCGACCGCGACCGCCATCGTCTCCATGACCAGCAGCGACAGCCCGTACGGATCGAGCCGCAGATACGGCGCGAGCAGCACCCCGCCCAGACCCGCGGCGAAGGCACCGAACGCCCAGCCGGCCGCCGCGACCCGGTCCGCGTCGATCCCGCCCAGCACGGCGAGCCGCCGGTCGTCGACGACCGCCCGCAGCCGCGTCCCGAACCGCGTCCAGCGGGTGACGGCGCCGACCGCGCCCGCCAGTGCGACCACCGCGGCGAGCTGCGCCCAGGGATCGTCCGGCACGATGACGGGCGCGTCGCCGCGCGCGTCGCCTCCCCACGCCAGATACGCGGCGCCGACCAGCAGGACGAACACCCCCAGCGTGGCGACGAGCGTCTCCGCCGGGCCCGCCTCGCGGGCCGCCAGCGGCCGGAACACGACGCGGTCCAGCGCGAGTCCGATGCCCGGCGCGACCACCAGCAGGCTGACGGCCGCCGCGGGTGCCGGCGGCCAGCCGTGGACCACCACCAGCTCCCGCAGGACGTACGCCGTCACCATCGCGATCGCGCCGTGCGCGAGGTTGAACACCCCCGTCGCGCGATAGGTGACCACCAGCCCGATGCCGGTGAGCGCGGCGGCGCTGCCGACCGAGAGCCCGGCGAGGGTCAGGTCGTACGTCAGCGACGCCACGTCAGCGGCCCGGCTCGCACACCGGGCACGGCGTCAGGGCCCGCGACCGGATGTCATCGGGCCCGGCCGGCGCCGCCTCCGGTTTGCCCTGCACCAGCGGGCAGTCGGGGCGGTGCAGCAGCGTGCCGCCCGGGACCGCGACGGGCGGGGCGGTGGAGACGGCGACGGGTCCGGTTCCCTCGGCGGCTTCCGCTTTCTCGTAGGGTTCCGCCACCAGGACATCGGCGGTGGGCGCCTGTTGGCCGGCGGATCCCGGGTCCGGCGGCCGGGCGATCAGGACGGCGCCCGCGACGATGAGAGCCCCTCCGGGGATCGACGAGGAGGCGAGATACGGAATCTGACGCTCCGCGTAGCGCTCGCCTGCGATCCCGTACCAGCCGAGTCCGCACAGTACGGCGCCCGCCGCGAGAAGCAGCCAGCCGGCCCGGTGGACGTATGCGCCCCACGGGACGAATGCGGGTGTGGCGTCATCTCGCTTCACACGGCGTATGGGCATGTTCACCGATTAGCGCCAATATGCCGGTGGGGGCAATACCCCGAACCGCACGGCCCGAGCCGGGGGATGGTGGGACACATGGTCCGTTCCGCACGCGCGACGCTGGTCGCGATGGCGTTGACCACGGCGATGCTGGTCGCGCTGACCGGTTGCGGGGGCGGAGGGGACGGCGGGGACACGCCGTCGAAATCACCGGCGACCGCGACCGGTTCCGCGACCGGCACGCCCTCCGGCACTCCTTCCGACACGCCCTCCGGCGGTTCCTCGGCCACCGCCACCTCGCCCCCGGCCGACAGCGGAGCGGCCGAGCAGCAGATCCGGCAGAACTGGGAGAAGTTCTTCGCCCCGGGCACGAGCGCCGGCGACAAGGCGAAGCTGCTGGAGAACGGCGACCACCTCGGGCCGCTGCTCGCCGCGTTCTCGGGCGACCCCCGGGTCGGCCAGGTCCGCGCGAAGGTCAACCAGGTCCGTCTCACCTCGGCCACGGCCGCCGAAGTGACGTACACGCTCTCGCTGCAGGGCGCCGACGTACTGCCGAACACCCTGGGCACGTCCGTGCTGCAGAACCAGGTGTGGAAGGTGTCGGTCAAGAGCCTCTGCGCCCTGATCGCCCTGGACGCCGGTGGCACCGCCGTGCCGGGCTGCTGACCGTCCGGTGTCCGTCTCGTTCCGCGGGGCGAAGGACCCGGGCCGGCGGCTGCCGGCCTCGTCCCGAACCGCCGTGGCGGTGCTGGCCTTCACCACGGTCCTGGTCGCGGCGGGCTGTGGCAGCCGGCTGCCGGAGCGCGACTTCGCCGACCCGCCGTCCGCGACGACGTCCGCGCCGGCGCCGGTCCGCGTCGGGATCGTCACCAGCGCCACGAGCCCGGTCGGCGGGGGAGCGTTCAGCGGACCGCGGGACGGCGCGCTCGCGTACATCGACGCGCTGAACGCCCAGGGCGGCGTCAACGGGCACCGGGTGGAGGCGGTCACCTGCGACGACGGCGGCAGTGGGGTGGGCAACAACGAATGCGTACGCCGACTTGTCGACCAGGACAAGGTGTTCGCCCTGGTGGCGACCAGTGCCCTCGACTACGCCGGAGCCTCGTACGTGAGCGGCAAGGGCGTCCCCGACATCGGCGGCATCCCCATCGGCACGGCGTACGACACCTATCCGCACCTGTACGGGATCTACGGGAGCGACGCCCCCCGCGGGGGCACCCCCGGCTGGGGCGGCACGCTGTACGCGGGCACCGAGGTCTACCGCTGGTTCAAGGACCGGCAGCAGGCCAGGACGGCCGCGGTCGTCCACTACAACCAGTCCGCCTCGGCGCGGTACGCGCAACAGCTCCTCCAGGGGCTGCGGGCGGAGGGATACAAGACGATCAGTGAACAAGTCGACTTCGCCCTGCCCAACTTCCGCGCCGTCGCCGCCGATCTGCGGGCCCGTGGTGTCGACATCCTCTTCGACGCCATGGACACCCACGGCAACGGCCAGCTGTGCCGGGCGATGCAGGCGGCCGGTGTGACGGTCTCCGCCAAGGTCACCAACGTCCAGAACTGGGCGACGACCGTGCCCGCCGACTACCAGGGCGCGGCCGGCTGCCGGAACGCGCTGTGGGCGACCTCGGGCAGCCGCAACTACGACGAGACCGGGCAACCGGCCGTCGACGCGTTCCGTAACGGCATGGCGGCCTGGCAGCGCGCGCACGGCAAGGACGCCGGGCAGTTCTCGCAGTGGCAGCTGGAGGGCTGGGCCGCCGCGATGTGGTTCACCGACGCCCTCACCGGCTGCACCGCCGGCGGGGCGGCCCCCGACCGCGGCTGCGTCGAGCGGTTCATGGGCCGCGCGCAGCCCTACGACGCCCGGGGGCTGCTGGCACCGGTCACCTTCGCCGCGCTGCCGGATCCGCCCGCCACCCGCCGCACCTGTCTGTCCGTCGCCCGCTGGTCGGACGCGGCCCAGGACGGCCACGGCGGATGGGTCACCCAGGGCGGGGACCCGGCCGGCAACTGCCTCACCGTGCCCCAGCTGCCGTACAGCCCCTGAGGCTGTGTCGGGCCACCGTCGCCCTGGACGCGGCAAGTGACGCCTGGACGCGCCAGGGACCCCTGGACACAGCAGGGGACAAAGGCCAGATCTTGCTATCGTCCGTCTGACGTCCGTCTGTCGTCCGCGGACGGCAACGGGCGGGGAATCCGCCGGGCAACCGGGAGACACGGAAACGCATGCGCATCTCATTCCTGATCCACAACGCGTACGGAATCGGTGGCACCATCCGTACGACGTGCAACCTCGCCGGCAAGCTGTCCGAGCGGCACGATGTGGAAATCGTCTCCGTCTTCCGGCACCTGGACGAGCCGCAGTTCGTCTACGACCCCCGCGTCCGGCTGCGGCACCTGGTCGATCTGCGCCAGGACAGCCAGGACTCCGACCTCGACGACCCGCGGCGCGCCGTCCCCGCCACGGTCTTCCCGGCGTCCGACCGCCGCCATGACCACTACAGCGCCCTCACCGACGAGCGCATCGCCCGCCACCTGGCGCAGCTCGACGCGGACGTCGTCGTCGGCACCCGCCCCGGGCTCAACGTCCACATCGCGCGGCAGGCCCCGCGCACCATGGTGCGCGTCGCCCAGGAGCACCTCACCCTCGACACCCACTCCACCAAGCTCGTGCTCCTGCTGCGCCGGCTGTACCCACGGCTGGACGCGGTGGTCACCACCACGGCGGCCGACGCCGCCGCCTACCGCCGCCGGATTCCGGGAGTCCGGGTCACCCCGGTGCCGAACAGCGTCCCGGCCTCCGACGACGACCCTTCGCCGTGCACCGAACCGGTCGTGGTCGCCGCCGGCCGGCTGGCACCCGCGAAGTGCTACGACGACCTGATCCGGGCCTTCGCCAAGGTCGCCGCCGAACGGCCGGACTGGACCCTGCGGTTGTACGGCGCGGGCGCCGAGCGGAAGAAGCTGGCCGCCCTCGTCGTCGAGCTGCACGCGCAGGACGCCGTCCGCCTGATGGGCCCCGCCTCGCCGTTGGAGCCGGAGCTGGCGAAGGCGTCGATCCTGGCCGTCTCCTCCAGCATGGAGTCGTTCGGCATGACGATCGTCGAGGGCATGCGCGCCGGCCTTCCCGTCGTCAGCACCGACTGTCCGCTCGGCCCGCGGGAGATCATCTCCGACGGCGTGGACGGCCTGCTCGTACCGCCGCGCGACATCGACGCGATGGCCGCCGCGCTGCTGCGGCTGATCAACGACGACGAGCTGCGCGTCACGATGGGCCGCGCGGCGTCGGTCAAGGGCGAGCAGTACGACCCGGACCGGATCGCCCGGCTGCACGAGACCCTCTTCCAGCGGCTGCTCGACGCCCGCGCCCGGCGCGGTGGCCGCGGGCGCGCCGCCGTGATGTCGGCCGGCGGACAGGTGCTGGGCGCTGCGTACGCCCTCGGCGACGTGGCAATGGCGGCGGGGCGCAAGGCCCGGCGGACGCTGGGCAAGTGACGCCTGGTAATTGATGCCTGCTCAGTGACGTTTGGTCAGCGACGTTTGTCCAGCGACACTTCGTCGGCGTCCAGCGCCGACAGCGCCCCGGCCGGCACCTCCGGGTGGTGCAGATCGAAGGCGGGGGATTCGGAGCGAATCCTCGGCAGCGTCGTGAAATTGTGCCTGGGCGGTGGGCAGGAGGTGGCCCACTCCAGGGAGCGGCCGTATCCCCAGGGATCGTCGACCGTCACCTTCTCGCCGTATTTCGCCGTTTTCCAGACGTTGTAGAGGAACGGCAGCGTCGACATTCCGAGCAGGAACGCACCGATCGACGAGATCGTGTTGAGCGTGGTGAATCCGTCGGCCGCCAGATAGTCGGCGTACCGGCGCGGCATTCCCTCGACGCCCAGCCAGTGCTGCACCAGGAACGTGATGTGGAAGCCGAAGAACAGCGTCCAGAAATGGATCTTCCCCAGCCGCTCGTCCAGCATCTTTCCGGTGAACTTCGGCCACCAGAAGTAGAAACCGGCGAACATCGCGAACACCACGGTCCCGAACACCACGTAGTGGAAGTGCGCCACGACGAAGTAGGTATCGCTGACATGGAAGTCCAGCGGCGGGGAGGCGAGAATGACTCCGGTCAGCCCGCCGAAGAGGAAGCTCACCAAGAATCCGATCGACCACAGCATCGGCGTCTCGAACGACAGTGAACCGTTGATCATCGTGCCGACCCAGTTGAAGAACTTCACACCGGTCGGCACCGCGATCAGGAACGACATGAAGGAGAAGAACGGCAGCAGAACGGCGCCGGTCACGAACATATGGTGGGCCCACACCACCATCGAAAGACCGGTAATGGCCATGGTCGCGCCGACCAGCGTCAGATATCCGAAGATCGGCTTGCGCGAGAACACCGGGAGGATCTCGGAGATGATCCCGAAGAACGGCAGCGCGATGATGTAGACCTCCGGATGGCCGAAGAACCAGAACAGGTGCTGCCACAGCAGCGCCCCGCCGTTCTGCGGCGCGAACACCATCGAGCCGAACCGCCGGTCCGACTCCAGCACCAGCAGCGCCGCGGCCAGCACCGGGAACGCCATCAGGACCAGGATCGACGTGAACAGCACGTTCCAGGTGAAGATCGGCATCCGGAACATCGTCATGCCGGGCGCGCGTATTCCGATGATCGTGGTCAGGAAGTTCACCGCGCCGAGGATCGTGCCGAAACCGGACAGTGCCAGTCCCATGATCCACATATCGGCGCCGATTCCGGGGGAGCGGGTCATGCTGTTCAGCGGCGCGTAAGCGAACCAGCCGAAGCTCGCGGGCCCGTCCGGGACGAGGAAACTGCCCAGGACGATCAGCCCGCCGAAGAGATACAGCCAGTACGAGAACATGTTCAGCCGCGGAAACGCGACATCGGGCGCGCCGATCTGCAACGGCATGATCTCGTTCGCGAAACCGGCGAAGGCCGGAGTCGCGAAGAGCAGCAGCATGATCGTGCCGTGCATCGTGAACAGCTGGTTGAACTGCTCGTTCGACAGGAACTGCAGTCCGGGACGGGCCAGCTCGGCGCGCATCATCAGCGCCATCAGCCCGGCCGCCAGGAAGAACCCGAACGACGTGATCAGATAGAGATGGCCGATCTTCTTGTGATCGGTCGTGGTGAGCCAGTCCACCACCACGCTGCCCGGCTGCGGCGCACGCGCCGGTTCGGCAGCGGCCTCCTCCTTCGCAGGTGCCGTCATTGGCTTCCTTTCGCTGTCCGATCGCCGCCAACCGTTCCACGACGCACGTCAGTTAAACCGCCATGAGCCCATCATGCTCGCCGACCTGACCATCACGCGAGAGTGCGCAAGCCATCTGGCCGAGCCGGTTCACTAGCAGTAGCGTGCGCCGCATCAGCTCTCGGCATCATCAAAAGGAGCAGGCTCATGACGGTCTATCAGCCCCCCGGAAACTCTGGCAGCCCCGCCTCCTTCCCCTCCCGCTACGAGAACTGGATCGGCGGAGAATGGACGGCCCCCGCCGCCGGGGGATATTTCGAGAACCCGACGCCCGTCACCGGCCAGGCGTTCGTCGACATAGCCCGCTCCACCGCGGCGGACGTCGAACTCGCCCTGGACGCGGCGCACTCGGCGGCCCCCGCCTGGGGGCGCACCGCCCCCGCCGAGCGGGCGTCCGTCCTCAACCGGATCGCCGACCGGATGGAGCAGCACCTCACCGAACTGGCCGTCGCCGAGGTCTGGGACAACGGCAAGCCGGTCCGTGAGGCGCTGGCCGCCGACCTGCCGCTGGCCATCGACCACTTCCGGTACTTCGCGGGCGTGCTGCGCGGCCAGGAGGGGTCGATCTCCCAGATCGACGAGGACACCGTCGCCTACCACTTCCAGGAGCCGTTAGGAGTGGTCGCGCAGATCATCCCCTGGAACTTCCCGATCCTGATGGCCGTCTGGAAGCTCGCCCCGGCGCTCGCCGCCGGCAACTGCGTGGTCCTCAAGCCGGCCGAGCAGACCCCGGCCTCGATCATGTACCTGATGGACCTGATCCAGGACCTCATCCCGCCGGGCGTCGTCAACGTCGTCAACGGCTTCGGCACCGAAGCCGGCAAGCCGCTCGCCTCCAGCCCCCGCGTCGCGAAGGTCGCCTTCACCGGCGAGACCACCACCGGCCGGCTGATCATGCAGTACGCGAGCCAGAACATCGTCCCGGTCACCCTCGAACTCGGCGGCAAGAGCCCCAACATCTTCTTCGCCGACGTCGCGGCAGCGCCCGACGAGTTCTACGACAAGGCCCTCGAAGGCTTCGCGATGTTCGCCCTCAACCAGGGCGAGGTCTGCACCTGTCCGTCCCGCGCCCTCATCCAGGCGTCGATCTACGACAGCTTCCTCGGCGACGCCCTGGAGCGCACCCGCTCGATCCAGCAGGGCAACCCCCTCGACACCGGCACGATGATCGGCGCCCAGGCCAGCAACGACCAGCTCGAGAAGATCCTCTCCTACATCGACATCGGCACCGCCGAGGGAGCCAAGCTCCTCACCGGCGGCGAACGCGTCGACCTCGGCGGTGCCCTCTCCGGCGGCTACTACGTGGCCCCGACGATCTTCGAGGGCGACAACAGCATGCGGATCTTCCAGGAGGAGATCTTCGGCCCCGTCGTCTCCGTCGCCCGCTTCGACCAGTTCGACGACGCCGTCTCCATCGCCAACGACTCCCTCTACGGACTCGGCGCCGGCGTCTGGACCCGCGACATGAACACCGCGTTCCGCGCCGGCCGCGCCATCCAGGCCGGCCGCGTCTGGACCAACTGCTACCACGCCTACCCGGCCCACGCGGCCTTCGGCGGCTACAAGAACTCCGGCATCGGCCGAGAGAACCACAAGATGATGCTCGACCACTACCAGCAGACCAAGAACCTGCTGGTCAGCTACAGCCCCAACGCACTGGGCTTCTTCTAGCCGCTCACGACCCCCGGTCCGCAGAATGCGGTCCGGGGGTCTGCGGGGCGCACGGGGGTCGCAGGTCGGGTTCGAGACAGGGACGGTGAAGCATGGATGTGGCAAACCGGGTCGAGGTGACCGGGATGGCGGCGGAACTGTTGCGGCGGCTGGCCGACGAGCACGGTCCGCTGATGTTCCACCAGTCCGGCGGGTGCTGTGACGGCAGTTCGCCGATGTGCTACCCGGCGGGCGAGTTCCTGACCGGGGACTCGGACGTGCACCTGGGGGACCTGGGCGTGGCGGGCATGGAACCGGTGCCGGTGTGGATGGCCCGGGACCAGTTCGCGTACTGGAGCCATACGCATCTGACGATTGACGTGGTGCCCGGGCGGGGGAGTGGTTTTTCCCTGGAGGCACCGACGGGAAATCGCTTTCTTATCCGCTCCCGGCTGTTGACGGACGAAGAGTTGAAGGCATTGCGGACATGATGTGCGCGAGCCATGCGCATGCTGTGTCCACGGTGAATTAACCGCTTTCCGAACATTTCCGCGAGAGATCAAACTCCTCAGCGGATTCTGTGACAGAAGCGTGACGATCAATGCCGGGTACTGCCCGTACGCGCCTTCCCGGATGTACGCCGCGTGCTTACGGTGGGGTATGGCACCGATACCGACACCTGGACCCCGGACCCCGGACGACCCCGCGAAGGCCTACACAGGGCTGCCGAAGGACGAGGCGGAACGGCGCGCGAGAGAGCATGGCTGGACCACGGTCCGTTCCCTTCCGGAGGGGGCGATCATCACCATGGAGTACGTCGCGGGACGGCTGAACTTCAGTGTCGCGGACGGCAGAGTGACGCGCTGCTGGCAGGGCTGACCGACGGGAAACGGCGGGAGGCCGTGGGAACCGCCGGAGCGGTTCGCACGGCCTCCCGTGGTCGTTGGAGTCGTCGGAAGCGGCGCTAGCTGCCTGCGGCGCCGCGCCCGCGCACCTGCTGGTGGGCGAGCGGGATGGGGCGGACGGGCCGTTCCGCGGGCGGCCGGCGGCTGCCGGTCGGGGTGACGGGGGTGCGCTCGTGGCGGGCGGCCGGCGGCCGTCCCGGAGCGTGCGGCATGGTGGCCGCATGGCCACCCGTGGCGGCGCCGACGGGCTCCAGCGCGGGCTGGCCGCCCGTCTGGGAGGCCCGCTGGGTCACCAGGCCGGGGCGCTGCCCGAGCGTGCGGGCCGGGACGGGAGCGAGTCCGGAACCGTGCCGGAGCCGGTGCCAGGCGGCCACCAGGAAGTCCTCGGCCCAGGCCATCGCGGGTTCGAACCAGGGGAGCGCGAGCAGCACCAGCAGGCCGGCGGCCCAGCCGAGCAGCACGTCACTGACCCAGTGGGTGCCGAGGTAGATGGTGGTCATACCGACCCCGAGGGCCAGCAGCGCGGCGATGACCGAAGCCCACCGGCGTACCCGTGGCGTGGTCGCCAGATATGCCAGAACGCCCCAGGTCACGACCGCGTTCGCGGTGTGGCCCGAGGGGAATATATCGCCGCCGGCGAAGAGTTCGGGGGATCCCACGGCGGTGGCGTAGTGCGGGCCGAGCCTTCCGAGCCCGTACTTCACGGCGCCAACGGTGATGTTCAGCAACAGGAGGGAGGCGCCGAGGGCCAGCATCGGGTGCAGGCTCCGCTGCCGCCAGGCCCGCCAGCCCAGCCAGGCCGCGACCATCACGGCCGTCGGGCCGCGCTGTCCCAGGACCACGAAGTAGTCCAGGGCCGCGTGGATCTGGGGCCACTGCTTGTAGGGGCGCCACAGCATCACCTGCCAGTCCAGCGTCACGAGCTTGGAGGAGGTGACGACGCCCACGACGATGGCCACGTAGACCGCAAGCGTCGAGCCGAACAGCCAGAGGCGTGTTCGGCTCATACGCGGTAGGTCGCGTGTGGTCGGGTACTCCGCCGGTCGGTGGAGCTTCTCATCGGTACGCACCGAATCGACGTTACAGCGTGTGACAGCAGTGATCGGCCGAACGAGCGTCTTTGTAATGACGATGTGATGTGGAGTGCGTCTCACCCGTTCCTTTGGCACTCACGGATTGAGTGAAAATTCGGGAACTCTGGATTTTATGTTCGGGTGTCGATACTCACATCACAACCGCCTTTTTATCGGCTATTACCCTCAGGGATGCACTGCGTTTCCCGTCCGAATGGCGGGACGCCGCGGTGATCATGGGTCCCGGAACGTGCGATAGCGTTTGGGGCCGCCTCGGCGGTACCCGCGTGACCTGGGCCTTCGGGCCCGCCGGGCGCGGCAGGTAACGCAGCGTCAGGATCGAAGCGCAGGACGAACCAGAGGAGCACGCCGTGGTCCGCCCCGGGAGGCAGCCGGCACTCGTCGTCGCTGTCGTGTTCACCGCAGCGGCGGTCGTCCAGCAGATCCTGCCGGCCGTCGGCGTCGGCGGCCCGCTGCCGGGCTGGCAGCCCCTTCCGTTCCTGCTCGTGGCCGCTCCCGCGTGGCTGCTGGCCCGCCCCTGGGCGACCGCCGGGCGCAAACCGCCGTACGTGCTGTCCTGGCTCGTGGTCCGGCTGCGCCATGTCCCGTCCTGGGCGCTGCCCGCCGCGGTGCTCGCGGCGGCCGCCGTGGTCTGGGCCGCGCTGCAGGACCAGGAGCCGTACCTCGGGCACGAGGAGGCGGTCTACGCGAACAAGGCGCGGTCCTGGCTGGACGGCACCCCGGACGCGGGCTGGGGCACCTACCGGCCGATCGGACTGCCGGTGCTGGGCCGGCTCGCGCTGGGCCTGAGTGACACCGTCGGGGCGGTCAGGGCGGTGGCGCTCGTCCTGGCGCTCTTCACCCTCACCGTCACGTATGTCGTCGCCGCCCGCTGGACGACCCCGCGACGGGCGGCCGTCGCGGCGCTGCTGGTGCTGGGCGGGCTGGGCTTCCTGCGCCGGCTCCCCGAGTTCCTCAACGACATCGGCTCCACCGGCCTGTTGCTGATCGTGGTGTACCTGCTGACGAGGGCGCAGGAGAAACCTTCCTCGCGCGCCCTGCTCTGGGTGCCGCCCGTCGCGCTGGCCGCGTTCTACCTGCGCTACGGCGTCGCCGGGAACCTCGTCGCGATCGCGATCGCCGCCGTCGCCGCCTACGGGCCGCGCGCCTGGCTGGAGCAGCGCGGCCGGCTGGCCGTGGCGGCGGCGGTCTTCCTCGCCGGCCTGGTGCCGCACTTCGTCTACGCGACGAAGGTGGCCGGCTGGCCGCTGGGGCTGATCTTCTCCGCCACCTCGCACGCGAACCGCGCCTACGTGGGCGACGGATTCGTCTACTACCTCGGGATCTTCCCGTACCGACTGGCCGGCGACCTCGGCGCGGTGGTGATGGCGGCCGGCCTCTACGCGGCGGGCGCCGCGTTCCGGCGGCGCCTGAGCACCGGGACCGAGGGCCGGACGGCCCGCCGGAAGGTGTTCCTCGGGTCGACGGCCGTGCTCGTCGTCGTCCTGCTCGGGATGGCCACCGACGGGGAGCCGCGCTTCATCTACCTGTCGGTGGTGCTGCTCACCATCCTCGGAGTGCAGGCGATCGCCGACCTGACCGGCCGCTGGTCCGCGCACGTCCTGACGGCCGTGGCGCTGCTCGCCGCCATCACCGTCCCGGCGACCGCCATGTCCGTGGCCCGCGGGGCGATGCCCGCACCGAACGCGGAGCGTGACTCGACGGTTCCGGTGGCGGAACAACTCGCCTCGGACGGTCCGTGCCTGCTGGTCACCGGGTACGAACCGGAAATGGGCTGGTACTCGGGCTGCGACGCGATCACCTACGCCCAGGCGGCGGAAACGGACTTCCCGGCGGGCACCAGGGTCAGTTTCGTGCTCTTCCGGCACGGCCGGCTGCAGCCCGGCGCCGCCGCGCTGCGCGACCTCATCGACGGCCACTCCGTCACCACCCGCACCATCCGCACCACCGGGTCGCTGGGCACCGCCACCGTCATCACGCTGCGCTGATCCCGGTCCTGGCCAGGCCCCGCAAGGGAACCGGCGCACCGTCCCGCCGCCGCCCCCGGAGCGGGTCATTCCGTCAAGGTGAGGTGGGCCACATGACCAGACCTCCACCTGGCGTACTCTGTCGTCTCACTCGCCTTTACCGCTGGTCAACCGGAATGGTGTAGCGACGTCCAGTTCCGAGGTAGTGAGAGCACCCCGCTGGGAGGTACGTAGATGACTGGGACGACAACGGTCGGCTCGGTGAGGCCGGCAGCCGTCCCACCGCATCAGCGTCCGGCCGGACGCTGGACCGTCCTGGTGGTCCTGTGCGTGAGCCTGCTGCTCGTCGCGCTCGACGCGACCGTGCTGCACGTCGCGGTCCCCGCGCTCACCGAGGACCTGCACCCGGGCGCGATACAGCTGCTGTGGATCGTCGACGCCTATCCGCTCGTCGCCGCCTCGCTGCTGATCCTCTTCGGCACCCTCGGCGACCGCGTCGGACGGCGAAAGATCCTGCTGATCGGCTACGGGCTCTTCGGCCTCGCCTCGGCCCTCGCCGCGTTCGCCACCGGCGCGCACGTCCTCATTGCGGCCCGGGCGCTGCTCGGGGTCGGCGGCGCCATGATCATGCCGGCGACGCTGTCGATACTCCGCCAGGTCTTCCCCGACCGCCGGGAGCGCGCGGTCGCCATCGGCGTGTGGAGTGCCGTCGCCGCCGTGGGCGCCGCGGTCGGACCGGTACTGGGCGGCTTCCTCGTCGAGCACTTCTGGTGGGGATCGGTCTTCCTCATCAACATCCCGCTGATGGCCGTGATCCTGCCGCTCTCGCGCTGGCTGCTCCCCGAGTCCAAGGGCGAGGGCTGCGGCCCGTGGGACGTCCTCGGCGCCCTCATGGCGGCGTTCGGCGTCCTCGGCGTGGTCCTCGGGGTCAAGCGCCTCGGCGGCGGTGCGAGCCTGCTCGACCCCGGGGCGATCGGTCCCGTCGTGGTCGGCGCGGTGCTGCTGGTGCTCTTCGTGCGCCGGCAGAAGCGCCGCGAACACCCGCTCATAGACATCGGCATGTTCTCCCGCCCCACCTTCAGCACCTCCGTCGGCTGCATCGTCCTGGCCATGCTCGCGCTCGTCGGCCTCGAACTGATCGCCGTGCAGTACCTGCAACTGGTGCTCGGCCTCAGCCCCTTCGCGACCGGGCTCCGCCTGCTGCCGCTCACCTTCGCCGCGATGGCGGCCGGACTGTGCGGCTCGCGCCTGCTGCACCGCTTCGGGCCACGCGCCATGGTCGGCACCGGGTTCGTGCTCACCGCCGTCGCCGTCCTGTCCCTGACCCTGATGGGACAGACCGACCGGCCGATGCTGCTCACCGGCGCCTTCGTGCTCCTCGGATTCGGCCTGGAGACCACGATCTTCGGCGCGTACGAATCCATGCTCAGCGAAGCCCCCGCCGCTCAGGCGGGCGGCGCCGCGGCCATCGGCGAGACCTCCTACCAACTCGGCGCGGGCATGGGCATCGCGCTGCTCGGCAGCGTGATGAACGCCGCGTACGGCCCCGGCGTGGCGCACGTCCCCGGCGTCCCGTCCGCCGACGGCGCCGCCGCGGGGAACTCGCTGGGGGAGGCGTACGACGTCTCCGGCCGGCTCGGCGGCCCGGCGGGAGCCGCGCTGCGGCAGGCCGCCCGGCACTCCTTCGTGACCGGGCTGCACGTCACGCTCGTCGTCAGCGCCGGCCTGCTGCTGCTGGGCGCGCTCGCCGCGCTCCGCCTCCCGCGGGTGATGGACTGCGGCGCCCTCCTCCTGAAAGCGGAGGGATTCGCAGAAGTCGAGACCCCCGCCCACGAGGTGTCCGCCGCGGAACACCGGCCGTCCCTCGCGAAGCACCCGGACCACTCCGGCCACCACCCGGACCACTCGGGCCACCCGCTGCCCGCTCAGTACCACGCGCCCGACGCCGAACGCCTGGTGTCGGCGGGCGAACAGCAGGCGGGACTTTACGTGGCGGGAGCACGCACGTAGCGTCGTCCACGACCTTGTAGATCACCTCGTAGCTCACCCAGGAGACCGTCATGTCCGGGAGCGCGCTGCCGCCGTTCGATCCGTACGATCCGCTCGGGATCGACGATCTGCTCAGTGACGAGGACCGCGCGGTGCGCGAGACCGTCAGGAACTGGGCCGCGGACCGCGTACTGCCGTACGTGGCGGGCTGGTACGAGTCGGGCGAGCTGCCCGTCATCCGGGAGCTCGCCCGGGAACTCGGCGCCATCGGCGCGCTCGGCATGTCCCTCACCGGCTACGGCTGCGCGGGCGCCAGCAACGTCCAGTACGGCCTGGCCTGTCTGGAACTGGAGGCGGCCGACTCCGGGATCCGCTCGCTGGTCTCCGTACAGGGATCGCTGGCGATGTACGCCATCCACCGCTTCGGCTCCGAGGAGCAACGCCAGGAGTGGCTGCCGCGGATGGCCTCCGGCGAGGTCATCGGCTGCTTTGGCCTCACCGAGCCCGACGTCGGCTCCGACCCGGCCGGGATGCGGACGTACGCCAAGCGCGACGGTGGGGGCACCTCCCGGACGGAGTCCGGGGGAGACTGGGTGCTCAACGGCCGCAAGATGTGGATCACCAACGGCTCGGTGGCCGGGGTCGCCGTGGTCTGGGCCCGCACCGACGACGGCATCCGCGGCTTCGTCGTCCCGACCGACGCCCCCGGCTTCTCGGCGCCGGAGATCAAGCACAAGTGGAGCCTGCGCGCCTCGGTCACCAGCGAACTCGTCCTGGACGACGTCCGGCTGCCCGCCGGTGCCGTGCTCCCCGAGGGCGCCGGCCTCAAGGGCCCGCTCAGCTGTCTGAGCCACGCGCGCTACGGCATCGTCTGGGGCGCGATGGGCGCGGCCCGCAGCAGCTTCGAATCGGCGCTGGAGTACTCGAAGACCCGCGAACAGTTCGGCCGGCCCATCGGCGGCTTCCAGCTCACCCAGGCCAAACTCGCCGACATGGCGGTCGAACTGCACAAGGGCATCCTGCTCGCCCACCACCTCGGGCAGCGGATGGACGCCGGGCGGCTGCGCCCGGAGCAGGTCAGCTTCGGCAAGCTCAACAACGTGCGCGAGGCGATCGAGATCTGCCGCACCTCGCGCACCATCCTCGGCGCCAACGGCATCTCGCTGGAGTATCCGGTGATGCGGCACGCGACCAACCTGGAGTCGGTGCTCACCTACGAGGGCACCGTGGAGATGCACCAACTGGTCCTGGGCAAGGCCCTCACCGGACTCGACGCCTTCAGGTGACCGGACTCGACGCCTTCCGGTGAGCGCCGCCGCAGGTCAGCGTCCTGCCGGAGCCTGCGGAGTCACCCCGCTCCTGCCCGGTGGATGGGCATCAGGGGTGGTGAACGTGTAGCCGGCGTCGATCAGCCGGGGCAGGTAGTTCTTCAGCGCGGCCACCGTCTGTGAGCGGTCGCCGCCGCTGCCGGGCGCGGGATCGTCGTCGCCGCCCTCGGTGCCGTCGTGGTTCAGCACGATGGCACCGGTGGCCGCACCGGCGACGACCCGGTCGGCGATGGTGCCGGTGCCGGGGTTGGCCCAGTCCGTCGGGTCCACCGACCAGGAGATCGGGCGCAGCCCGAGGTCGGCGCAGACGGCAAGCGAGGCGTCCGCGAAGTCGCCGTAGGGGGCACGGAACAGCACCGGCGCCCGCACACCGGTCTTTGTGACGGCGTCCTGGGTGCGCTGCATCTGGTCGCGTACGTCCGCGGCGGACAGGTCACTGAGATGAGCGTGGGACCAGGTGTGGTTTCCCAGCGAGTGCCCCTCCGCGGCGATGCGGCGCACCACGTCCGGGTACAGCCCGACGTTGTCGCCGCACACGAAGAACGTCGCATGGACGCTGTGGGCGCGCAGGACGTCCAGCACCTGCGGCGTGTACTGCGGACTGGGGCCGTCGTCGAAGGTGAGGGCCATCACCATGGAACCGGCGTTGACCTCGGCTTCCGGTGCGGGGACCCGCCGGGCACGCGCGGCCGCCGGCGCCGCCGCGGCACCGAGGCCGAGCAGAGCTGTGGCGCTTACGGCGAGGAAGCGGCGGCGGGGCAGCGGACTGCGGGGCTTTGGCATGGGACCATCTTGAGCGGCCGACGGCCCGGCTCGATGAGGGACGCGCCGAGTCCGGGCGGATCAAGGGCGAAGCCGAAAAGGGCACACGCCAAGGCTCTGACCGTCGGATGCGGCATCAGCTCCGGGCCGCCTGGGGGCCGTCCGAGGGTGACCAGGGACGACTAGCAACGACCGTCTACGACGGCTCCCAGGCTGCTCACAGCGTTGTCCATACCTTGCTTCCGTGGTGCTGAGCGTGGTTGATCAGTTCTGGTTGAAGAATCCGTCGGCGCCGCGCTTCGACTCGGCGTTGAGGACCATGTAGTCGGCGGGGGTCAGCAGGAAGACACGGGTGGCGATGCGCTCGATCGAGCCGCGAAGCCCGAAGGTGAGACCCGCCGCGAAGTCGACGACGCGCTTCGCGTCGCTCGACTCCATACCCGTAAGGTTCACGATCACCGGCACGCCCTTGCGGAAGAGCTCGCCGATGCCGCGGGCATCCCGGAAGCCGTCCGGGGTCACGGTGGCGATCTGGCGGCCCTGTTCCTCGGCCGTCTCGCTCGCCACCTGGACCCTGGGGTCGGTCACCCAGGTGTCGCCGCGCTCGGATCCCTCGCCGTAGTCGGCGTACTCCTCGTCGTAGTAGCTCTCGTCGCCGTTGTCGTCGACGAGGCCCAGCCAGGCACTCGCCCGTCGAACCGAACCCATGGACGCCTCCTCTCACACGCGGTCAATATCGTCCGCACCCCTATGGTCGTCCATGATGCCGATGATGCGCCAAGCGGATAGCCGCCACCCAGGGGACTTGTGACGGTACTGGTGCACAAGATAGGTGTCGGGGAGTCAGGTAGCCATAGGCATACGGATGGTGACGAAGTGATGGGAGCGCTCCCCTCTTCCGGGTGACGCCGCACGGCCGGACGGCGGTACGCCAGTCATGAGATCGTTCCATCGGTAGCATGTCGGGCCGATCGTACGATGAAGCCGCTGGGGGAGCGTTGTTCGGAATTATCAGGCCGTGTCGCCACCGGATGTCGGAGGGACTCGCCACTTCCTGGATGGCGCACCTGTGCGGGCTGTGCCTCGCGTTGCGCGACGACCACGGGCAGCTGGCCCGCATCGCCACCAACTACGACGGGCTGATCATCTCGGCGCTGGTCGAGGCCCAGGTCCCGGGCGCGGCGGCGTCGGCGAAGTGGCGGCGGACCGCCGGGCCCTGTCCGTTGCGCGGGATGCGCACCGCGCCGGTGGCGACGGGCGAGGGCGCGCGGCTGGCCGCCGCCGTCTCGCTCGTGCTGGCGTCGGCGAAGATGCGTGACCATATCGACGACCGGGACGGCGCCATGGGGCGGCGGCCGGTCGCGGCGGCGGCGCGGACCGTCGCCCGGCGCTGGGACCGGGCCGGCGCGCGGACCGGCGGCGGGCTCGGGTTCGACACGGCGGTGCTGGTGGACGCGGTGGACCGGCAGTCCGGGATCGAGGCGCTGGCCAGGACGGGCACCCCGCTGCTGACGGTCACCGAGCCGACCGAGACCGCGACCGCGGCCGCCTTCGGCTACACGGCGGTCCTCGCCGGACGGCCCGGGAACCGTGCGCCGTTGGAGGAGGCCGGCCGGCTCTTCGGCCGGCTGGCGCATCTGCTGGACGCGGTCGAGGACCAGACGGCTGACGCCGCGTCGGGTGCGTGGAACCCGCTGACGGCGACGGGCACCGGCCGCGACGAGGCCCGGCGGCTGTGCGACGACGCGGTGCGCGGGGTGCGGCTGGCACTGAAGGACACCGAGTTCACCGACGGCCGGCTCGTCCACGTCCTGCTCGCCCATGAGCTGCGGCGCTCGGTGGACCGCGCCTTCGGCGGCTCCTGCGCGCACACCCACCCCAACGCGCTCGAAGGGCAGGGTCTCGGCCCGGCCCAGGGTCTGGACCTGGGGCAGCTGGAGCTGCCGCAGCTGAGCGGGAATCCGTACGGTCCTGGTCAGAGCCCGTACGCGCCCGGCGGACCGGGCTTCCCGCCCAACGGTTTCCCGCCGCCCGAGCCGCCGCGCCGGCGAGGGCTGATCGCCGGGTGCGCGCTGTGGAGCGGGCTGTGCTGCACCTGCCAGCTCTGCTGCCGGGACCACTACGAGGACCCGTGGAACGGCAGGCGCCGCGAGGGATGGTGCTCGAACTGCGACTGCGACTGCTGCGATGGCTGCGATTGCTGTGATGGGTGCGACTGCTGCGATTGCGGTTGTGACTGCGGGTGTTGAACGGGAGATGAAGAGTCCTTCTCGAACTCGAAAGGTGCGTAACGAGGGAGGGAGAGAAGGTGGCGTGGGTGCGGGAAGGAAGACCGGGCTGACGGGGAGAGCTACGGGAGAGCCTGAGGTGAAGCGGCCGCGGCGGGAGTGGGACAGTGCGCGCGGGCGGGCGGAGCCAGGGCCGGCCGAGCAGGCCCTAAAGGGTCAGCGACAACACGAGGACGACCACACCCGACCGAAGTCGATGTGGTCGCGGGTGACCAACTGACAGCTGCGCATGGGGTCAGTGGAACAGCCGCCGTCCCCATCCGTCAACCACGCTGAGACGCGGTGCCCACCAGTTGGACATGCTTGACAGTGGGCGACGCTGTGGGATTAGCCTCGGGCCACGGTCATGACGACCCGGTCGCGTTGAGGGACGCGGCGTGCGTGAAGGCAACTCCCGTGCTCCTCCAGTGTGTCCACGGAGTCTCCGCATGCCCGAAACCCCTCCAGGCCATCGGCCCATCCGCCCGCTGCACCTGGCCTTCGCGATCGACGGCCGGGAACGGCATCCGGAACCGTACGAGGCCTCCTCCTGCATCGAGCTCGCCCGGCTCGCCGAGCGCGGCGCGCTGGACTTCGTCACGCTCGACGACGTCCCGGCGCCGGCCTACGGCGGTGCCGGACGGCTCGACGCGCTCGCCGTCCTCACGCGGGTCGCACCCGCCACCGACCGGATCGGCCTGGTGGCCGCCGTCACCGCCACGCACCACGGGCCGGTCCCCGTCCCGGCGGCGCTCGCCACTCTCGACCGGGTCAGCCGCGGCCGGGCCGGCTGGACGCCGCTGCTCCCCGACGCGGACGCCCTGCTGCGGGACGGCTGGGCGGACGCCGCCGGGTTCCCTGACGTGACGTCAGTCGAACCCGGACCGTTGGAGGGCCGGCCGGTGCTCGCGGTCGACGCGACGCTGGAGGCGCCGCGCGAGACGGCCGCGCGGCACGCGGACGTGGCGTACGTACGGGTCGGCGGTCCGCACTCGGAGCGGCTGGCGTACGAAGCCCGCACTGACCTGCGCCGCCGGGCGGCGGCGTACGGCCGGGACCCGGACCGGCTCACGGTCCTGGCCTCGCTCGCCGTCGAACTGTTCGATCCGGCCGACGCCGTGGTCCTCGCCGACCTGTTCGGCGACTGGCACCGCGACGGGATCACCGACGGCTTCCACGTGCGGCCCGCCGATCCGCGGCGGGATCTGGCCCGGCTGGTGAACGCGACCGTGCCCGTGCTCCAGCAACGCGGACTGTTCCGCCGCTTCCAGCCCGGCACGACGCTGCGTGAACACCTCGGCCTGGACCGTCCGGTGAGCCGCCCGGCCGCCGCACGGTGAGCGGAACGGTGAGCCGCCCGGTGTGCGGCACGGTGGGCCGTCCGGTCGGCTGACCGCCGCCGGCGATCCGGACGGGCCAATTCCGGCCACCGCCCCACCGTCCGGCCGGAGGGCAGCCGCCGACCGGAGTACGGGGAGCACGACGCCGCGCGATCATCTCGGCCTGCGGCAGCCGCTATGGAAGGTTGATGACCATGAGTTCCGAGACTGAGCAGGACTGGAAGAACTGGCGCGAGCGGCGCGCCGAGTCGGTCGCCGCGCCGTACGGGCCACTGGCCCTGACCGGCACGTACTGGCTCGCCGACGCGGCGGACGGGAAGATCCCCGGGCTGCCGGGGGAGTGGCGGGAGCAGGACGGCTCGGTGGTCCACCAGGGCGATGGCGTCTTCGGGCGGCTGGAACCCGAGGGCGAGCCGGTGCTGTTCGGCGAGAAGCGGATCGTGGCGATCGACCGCGAGGGGCTGCTCGCCCTCCGGATCTGGGACCCGGCCTCGGACGCCCGGCGTGATTTCGCGGGGATCGGCGCGTTCGACTACGACGAGCGGTGGGTGCTGCCGGCGGTTTTCCGCCCGTACCCCGAGGGACGCGCCGTGCGCGTGCCGCACGCCGACGGCCGGGAGCGCGGACTCGGCGTCAGCGGCGAACTGGCCTTCACCGTGGACGGCGCTGAGCACTCGCTCGCGGTCGCGGTGGAGGAGGACGGCACGCTCTGGGGCGTCATCGCCGACGCGACCAGCGGAAGGAGCAGCTACCGCTTCCGTTTCCTGCGGACCCCGGCGCCCGCCGCGGACGGCCGCGTGGTGCTGGACTTCAACCGGACGCTGCTCCCGCCGTGCGCGTTCGCCGACGCCTTCGTCTGCCCGTTCCCGCCGCCCGGCAACACGCTGCCCTTCGCACTCGAAGCGGGCGAGAGCAAGGTGCTCACCAGCTGAGACCCGGCTCGAAACCCGGTTCGAAACCCGGTGGGACCGGCTTCGGTGGCTGGTTCCGGTTCCGGTTCGAGATGCTCCGGCCGAGGTCCGTTCGAGAGACGGCCGCGGCCGGTTGAGATGTCGTCAGCACGGGTGTGCCTCGGTGGTCCGTACGGACGCCGGGGCGCCGTCGCGTCCGAACGGCGCGGCCGAAAGGCGCCCTTGTGTGTTCCGCGCGGGCTCTGAATACTCCCGTCCAGTGCTTGTCAGGGTCACGTCGAGTTCGTTAATCGGTGCGGCGCTGACAGGCCGAGCTGACCTCCACCCCCCACAGGAGGAATGAATGAAAATCACCCGACGCGCCGGCCTGCTCGCTGTGACGTCCGGCCTGGTGGCCGTCACCGCGCTCACGCTGCCCGCCGCCAACGCCGCCCCCACGGCGACGGCAACCCCGGAGGCCGCCGCAGCGGTCGCCACCTCGCTCGGCACCGCGGCCACCGCGGGCAGCTACTACGACGCGGCGTCGAAGACCACCGTCGTCAACGTCACCTCGGCCAGGGCCGCCGACGCCGTACGGGCGGCCGGAGCGACACCCAGGACCGTCCGCTTCAGCTCGGCAGTACTCGACAAGGCAGGCGAGGCCGCCAGGTCCGCCGACATCGCGGGCTCGGCGTGGTCCGTCGACCCGCTGACCAACAAGCTCGCCGTGAGCGTCGACAGCCGGGTCACCGCCGCCCAGCTGGCCAAGCTCACCAAGGCCACCGCGAGCTACGGCGACGCCGTGAGCATCAACCGCGTGGCCGGGAAGTTCAGCAAGCTGCTCTCCGGCGGGGACGCCATCTACACCAGCCAGTGGCGCTGCTCGGTCGGCTTCAACGTCCGCAGCGGCAACACGTACTACTTCCTCACCGCGGGCCACTGCACCGAGGGCTACCCGGCCTGGACCACGTCCTCCGGCACCTCCATCGGCCCGACCACCGGCAACAGCTTCCCGAACAACGACTACGGGATCGTCCGCTACGACAACTCCTCGATCGCGCACCCCGGCGCCGTCGGCAGCCAGGACATCGCCAGCGCGGGCAACGCCTACGTCGGTGAACCCGTCAAGCGCCGCGGCTCCACCACCGGCATCCACAGCGGCTCGGTGACCGGACTCAACGCCACCGTGAACTACGGCGGCGGCGACATCGTCTACGGCATGATCAAGACCAACGTCTGTGCCGAGCCCGGCGACAGCGGCGGTTCGCTCTACAACGGCTCCATCGCGGTCGGCCTCACCTCGGGCGGCAGCGGCAACTGCTCCTCCGGCGGGACGACGTTCTTCCAGCCGGTCACCGAAGCGCTCAGTGCCTACGGAGTCAGCGTCTACTGACGCACCACCACCGACACCGGCGACGGCCTGCAGCGAACAGGACGGAGCCCCCGCCGACCCTGCCGGCGGGGGCTCTGCCATGTGCCCGTACAGAGGTGCCGTACCCCCGTGGACCCCCGTGGATTTCGGGTGCCGTGCACCCGTGAACCTCCGCCCCATGCGGTCAGTGGCTGTCCGCGACGGCTGGCAGACTGACCGCATGTTGGAGACCTCGGCGCGGCTGCTGCGTCTGCTCTCGCTCCTCCAGTCCCGGCGGGACTGGTCCGGCCCCGACCTCGCGGCGCGCCTGGACGTCACCGCGCGCACGGTGCGCCGCGACGTCGACCGGCTGCGGACCCTCGGCTACCCGGTGCACGCCGCCCCCGGCACGGCCGGCGGCTACCGGCTCGGCGCGGGCGCCGCGCTCCCACCGCTGCTGCTGGACGACGAGGAGGCGGTCGCCGTCGCGCTGTGCCTGCGCACCGGCGTGGGCGGCACCGTCGCCGGGATCGAGGAGGTCTCCGTCCGGGCGCTGTCCAAGCTGGAGCAGGTGCTCCCGTCACGGCTGCGGCACCGGGTCCAGGCCATGCAGGCGATCACCGTCCACGCGCCCCCGCCCGGCCGGGCGACCGTCGGCCAGGACGTGCTGACCGCCATCGGCGCGGCCTGCCGCGACCGCGAACGGCTGCGCTTCGACTACAGCGACCACCGCGGCACCTCCAGCCGCCGCACGGTCGAGCCGTACCGCCTGGTCAACCACGGGCGCCGCTGGTACCTGCTCGCCTGGGACACCGGCCGGGAGGACTGGCGGACCTTCCGCGTCGACCGGATCGACCCCAAGTCACCCACCGGACCGCGCTTCGCACCGCGCGAACCCCCGGAGGACGCGGCGGCGTACGTCGCCAAGGGGGTCACCACCAGGGCCTACCGCTACCAGGCGCGGATCACCCTGCACATGTCGGCGCAGGCGGTCGCCGACTTCGGCTGGACGGGCTTCGGCACGATCGAGGCGATCGACGACAAGACCTGCGAACTGCGGACGGGCGCCGAGTCGCTCGACGGCCTCACCGTCTTCATCGCCCTCCTCGGAGTGGAGTTCGAGGTGCACGAACCGCCCGAGCTCGCCGAGCAGCTGAGAGTGGTGGCCGCCCGGCTGCTGCGCGCGGCGGACCGTACGCCGCCGGACTGACGGGCACGGTTCGGGCGGGCGGTGCGGCGGACGGCGTGGTGTGGCGGTGCGGTACGGCGGCGTGGAGAGGTCCGTGCGGTGCGGCTGCCCCGTGGGACCCCGGCGCCCCTGCCGTGCGCCGCCCCGCCCGTACGACCGGCGCTCGGCGGGGGTTCCCGCAGTACGCTGGAGACACTGCACGTGTATACGGCAGGGGGCCGAAATGATCGTGGAGCTGGTGTCCGCCGTCCTAGCGGCCGGGGCCGTTTACGGGGTGGCTGCCGCCCGGGTGGTGCGGCAGTACGAGCGGGGTGTCGTGCTGCGGCTGGGCCGGCTCAGGTCGGAGCCCAAGGGTCCCGGATTCACCATGGTCATTCCAGGGGTGGACCGGCTGCGGAAGGTCAATCTGCAGATCGTGACGATGCCCATTCCCGGGCAGGACGGCATCACCCGCGACAACGTCTCGGTCAAGGTGGACGCGGTCGTGTACTTCAAGGTCATCAACGCCGTCGACGCCGTCATCCAGGTCGAGGACTACCGCTTCGCGGTGTCCCAGGTCGCCCAGACCTCGCTGCGTTCGATCATCGGCAAGAGCGATCTGGACGAGCTGCTGTCGAACCGGGAGAAGCTGAACGAAGGCCTGGAAGTGATGATCGACAGCCCGGCGCTGGGCTGGGGTGTGCAGATCGACCGGGTCGAGATCAAGGACGTGTCGCTGCCGGAGGCGATGAAGCGGTCGATGTCCCGGCAGGCCGAGGCGGAGCGTGAACGGCGCGCCCGGATCATCAACGCGGACGCCGAACTGCAGGCGTCGAAGGTGCTCGCCCAGGCCGCCAAGCAGATGGAGGACAACCCCTCCGCCCTCCAACTGCGCCTGCTCCAGACGGTGGTGGCCGTCGCGGCCGAGAAGAACTCGACGCTGGTGCTGCCGTTCCCGGTCGAGCTGCTGCGCTTCCTGGAGCGCGCCGCGCCCACGCCGCCGGCACCGGCCGCCGAGCCCGCCGCCGTACGGCCCGCCGCGGATCCCGAGCCCGCCGCCGCACCCGTACCACCTGCGAACGAGCCCGTACCCGACGTCGTACCCATCCCCCCGGTCCCCCCGATCCCTCCGCTCGCCGCCGTGCCGACCCCCGCTGATCCGACGCCCGCGCTGACGTCGGCGCCGCCAGCGCCGGTCGAGAGCAACTCCCAGGCCAAGAACGAGGAGTAACCACCGCGGTCGAGCGAGCGACCGACGCGACGGAACAGCGACCGATGGACCGAACAGTCCGCCGGCCGCCGCTGTTCGTCGCTCGCTGTCCGCCGACGGCGCCGCTCACCGCACCGGCCTCCCGGCCCCAGCCGTAGACCTTGGTGAGTGCCGCCCGGATGCCGCTTGTTCCGCCCTGTCGGGCCCGTTGCCGTCATGACTCCCAAGCATTAGATTGGGAGTCATGACGGCCTGGGGGGTCCTGCGCGACCGCGACGCGGGAAGGTATCTGGCCGGGGTGCTGGTCTCCGGCTTCGGCAGCTCGGCGATGATGCTGGCCGCCGGTATCTGGGTGAAGTCGCTGACCGGCTCCAGCAGCCTCGCCGCGCTGGTCGGCGTCTGTCTGTGGACCCCGACGCTGGCCGGTCCGCTGCTCGGCACCGTGGTCGACCGGGTGCGCCGCCGCCCGCTCCTGGTGCTGGTCAACGCCGCGATGGCCGCCCTGCTGCCGCTGCTGCTCGTGGTCCGTACGGCGGACCTGGTCTGGATCCTCTTCGCCGTGCTCGTTCTGTACGGGACCGCGTCGGTGCTCTGCGACGCGGCCGAGGCCGCCGTCGTCACCGCCACCGTCCCCGGCGAACTGCGCGGCGACTTCAACGGACTGCGGATGACCGCCAACGAGGCGATGAAACTGCTCGCCCCGCTCGCCGGCGCCGGCCTGTACGTCCGCTACGGCGGCGGTTCCGTCGCCGTGCTCGACGCCGTCACCTTCGCGCTCGCCGCGGCCGTCTTCGCGATGGTCCGGGTGCGGGAGGAACCGCCCGCCCCCGCTACGACGGGCTGGCGCGAACAGACCGCCGAGGGCATCAGGTACCTGCGCCGGCATCCGCTGCTGCGCCGTCTGGTGGCCGTCGGTTCGATCGCCATGCTGCTCTCCGCGCTCGGCAGCTCGGCGATCTACGCGGTGGTCGACGCGGGCCTGCACCGTTCGCCCGCCTTCGTGGGCGTGCTGTACGCGGGGCAGGGCGCGGGCTCGGTCGTCGGGGGAGTGGTCGCGGGGGCGTTGCTGCGGCGGATGCCGGAACGGGTCTTCGCGGCCACCGGCATGCTGCTGTTCGCCCTCGGGGCCGCCGTACGCGCCACTCCGTGGGTCTCCGCCGCCCTGATCGGCGGCGCGGCGATCGGAGTCGGGCTGCCGTGGGTGTTGATCGCGGCGCTGACCGCCGTCCAGCGGGAGACGCCCGCCGCACTGATCGGCCGGGTCGCGGCCACCGCGAGCACGCTCGTCTTCGCGCCCACCGCGGTGGGCGGACTGGTGGGCGCCGGCCTCGTCGCGGTCGTCGACCACCGCCTGCTGCTCGCCGCCGTCGGTACGGCGGGAGTGCTCGCCGCGGCGTACTGCCTGTTCCAGGTCCCGGCGGCGGAAGCGGACGAGGTGACCTCCGCTGCGGACCGGGGTGGCCAATTCTTTACCGACGCGTAACTAGCCGCCCTTTGCTACTGGCGCGTAAGTTGACGTGAACGTAACAACCTTGTGATCCGGATCACAGCGTGGGTGGAGTCCCAAGACTTCCCTGACCTGCGAGGAGATCACATGAGGCTGCCCTGGAAGCGCATGCTCACCGCGCTGGCTCTGGCATGTGCGGTGACGGCCGCACCGACCGCCGCCACCGCCGCAACCGCACATTCGGCCCCGTCCAGCGGATGGAACAACTTCTCGTGCCGGCCGTCCGCCGAGCACCCCCGGCCGGTCGTGCTCGTGCACGGAACGTTCGGCAACGGGACCGACAACTGGCTCGGGTTCGCCCCCTATCTGGTGGCCCGGGGCTACTGCGTCTTCTCCTTCGACTACGGTCAGCTGCCCGGCATCCCGTTCTTCGACGGGCTCGGTCCGATCGCGGACTCCGCGCAGCAGCTGGCGGACTTCACCGACCAGGTGCTGGCGGCCACCGGGGCGCCGAAGGCGGACCTGGTCGGGCACTCCCAGGGCGGCATGATGCCGCGCTACTACCTGAAGTTCCTCGGTGGCGCGGCGAAGGTGAACGCCCTCGTCGGCCTGGCTCCCGACAACCACGGAACCACCCTCAACGGGCTGGCCAACCTGCTCCCGTACTTCCCCGGAGCGGCCGACGCCATCCACTCGATCGTCCCCGGACTCGCCGACCAGGTGGCCGGATCGGTCTTCATGCAGACCCTCAACGCGGGCGGCGACACCGTCCCCGGGGTGCGCTACACCGTCATCGCGACCCGTTACGACGAGGTCGTCACGCCGTATACGTCGCAGTTCCTGTCCGGGTCGAACGTACGCAATGTGCTGCTGCAGGATCTGTGCTCGGTGGACATCTCCGAGCACGTCGCGATCGGCCTGACCGACCGGATCGCCTTCCATGAGGCGGCGAACGCCCTCGACCCGGCGCACGCCACCCGGACGACCTGCCTTTCCGTGCTCAGCTGACCCATGGCGGTGAGATGCGGGAGCCATCGGCGAGGACGGCCTCCAGGCCCACGCTGGTGGTGACCCACATCGTGGCCGGTTCCTCCGTGGGATTGCTGACGCCCAGGGAGGAGCCGGAGGGTGCGACGGCGGCGTCGCCCGGCGCCAGGGTGGACACCTCGCCGTCGATGCTGAACCGCACCGTGCCGCTCAGGACGAGGAAGACCTCCTCGCGGGTGATGGTGTGGGCGAGCCCCGCGGTGCCGCCGGGTATCTCGCCGCGCCAGGCGCACAGCTCCTCGCTGCCGTGCGCGGGCAGGATGTACGAGACGAAACGGACGCCGTGCATCTCGTGGACGACGGCTTCGGTTGCGGTGACAACAGGCATGGCGTACCTCCATATGGTCAACCTGCTTGAGCAAGTTGCTTGACAATATAGTCAAGCAGCTTGCGTAGTGTGTCAAGCTGTTCCCGTGAACAACGCTGACGCCATGAGCCTGACCGCGACCCTGCTCGCCGCGGCCGGCGGTCTCACCGCCGTGATCCACGAAGGTGTCGTCGCCCGCGGCTTCGACGACCTCAGGCCCGCCCACGGGTTCGCCTTCGCCCGGCTGGCACCGGGCGGCGCGACCGCCGCCGACCTGGCGGAACACCTCGGCGTCAGCCGCCAGGCGGCGAGCCAGATGGTCGAGGAACTCGTCGGCAAGGGCTACGTGGAGCGCCGCCCGCACCCGGACGACGCCCGCGCCCGTCTCGTCGTTCTCACCGACCGCGGCTGGGCCTGCACCCGCGCCGCGGAGGCGGCCGCCGCCGACGCCGTACGCCCCTGGGCCGCCCTCCTCGGCGAGCGCCGGCTGCAGGCCCTGCGGGACGACCTGGCCCGGCTGGCGCCGGGCGGCCCGATCCGTCCCAACTGGTAGCCGACCAACCGGTAGCCGACCGCTGCGGGTGCCCATGACACAGCAGTGCCGCTGCCCGTGGGGAGGCAGCGGCACCGGATCAGGGGGAGCGGTCGTCAGGAGCGGCGACGTCCCGCCGCGGTAGCCCTGCGACGGACGGTCGCGAGCAGCACCGTGGCCCCGGCCGCGATCACCGCGGCTCCGCCGATGGCGAGCGGCCCCGTACTGCTGGAGCCGCCGGTCTCGGCGAGATTCGTGCCGGCGGCAGGCGTGGTGGGCGCGGCGGAGCCGTCGGTCTGCGGCGCGTTGCCGCCCGCGGCGGGCATGGTCGCCGCCGTGTGGTCGTGGTGGACGGTGGACTGCGAGGCGCCCGCGGCTATCTGCGCCTCGGACGGCGCGGACGCGGCCGCCGACGGCGCGATGGTGGCCGGCGCGCTGTGCGTGGCGCTGTGCGAGGGAGTGGCCGGCGCCGGCGCCGAGCCGCCGGAGTCCTTGCCGAAGACCACGTCCGAGCAGGTGTAGAAGGCCTCGGGGCTGTCCGAGCGCTGCCAGACGCTGTAGATCAGATGGCGGCCGGTGCGCTGCGGCACCTTGCCGGAGAACGTGTAACTGCCGTCCTTGAGCGTCGGATCGGTGACGGACGCGAACGGCTTCGCCTCCAGGTCGGACCACTTCAGCGGCTTCGACGGGTCGTAGCCGTCCTTGGTGATGTACAGGTCGAAGGAGCCCTTGTGCGGGGCGGTGGCCCGGTACTTGAAGGTGAAGGAACCACTCTTCATGGCCGTGGCGGGCCAGTCCGCCCGCGCCAGATCGAGCCCCTTGAACTCCGTGTTGCCGGCGCTGCACAGCTTTCCGTCCGGCACCTTGGACCGGCTCCGCCCGCCCGCCTCGCCGTCCCGGATCCCGTTCCAGTCGTAGAGCGCCTGCGTCCCGCCCGCCGCGACAGCGGCCTTGCACGCGGCGGACCGCGGACTCTCCGGACCCTCCGCGTAGCAGGCGGACACCCGGCTGACCGGGTTCGACATCGAGCCGTGCGCGCTCGCGGGAGCGGAGGCCAGGCCGGTCAGCACCAGCGGCCCGAAGCCCATGACAGCGACTGCGGCAGCCTTGCGACGTACGGTCATTCCGGGGGTCTCCTTCGACGGTGGCACGGGCCCAACGAGCAGCACGCTAGCCCCGAAGAACCGTCAGAACCCCGCCGCCAACTGCGAAAACCCGATCTTTATGGGCGCGTTAAGGGGCCCCTGAGAGCTGATTAAGAACGCGCCCCGGTGATCGGCCGTGGCAGGGTGGCGGCATGACTGAACCGAGCCGACGGCCTGCCGCGCTGGAACTGATCGAGGCCGTCGTCGACGCAGGCAGCTGGCGTCGGTGGGACGAGCCCGTCACCGTGCTGCCCGAGGCGGCGGAGTACCGGGCCGATGTGGAGAAGGCGCGGCTGCGGACCGGACTCGATGAATCCGTCGTCACGGGTGAGGGACGGATCCGGGGTCGGCGGGTGGCGCTGATCGCGGGGGAGTTCGGGTTTCTCGGCGGGTCGATCGGGGTGGCGGCCGGGACGCGGCTGGTGACCGCGGTGGAGCGGGCGACGCGGGAGCGGCTGCCGCTGCTCGCGTCCCCGGCCTCCGGCGGTACGCGGATGCAGGAGGGCACCATCGCCTTCCTGCAGATGGTCAAGGTCGCGGCCGCCATCACCGACCACAAGGCGGCCGGCCTGCCCTACCTCGTGTACCTGCGGCATCCGACCACCGGCGGGGTGCTCGCGTCGTGGGGATCGCTGGGCCATGTCACGGCCGCGGAACCGGGGGCGCTGATCGGGTTTCTCGGTCCGCGGGTCCATGAGGCGCTGTACGGCGAGCCGTTCCCGGCCGGTGTCCAGGTCGCCGAGAACCTGCTGGCCAACGGCCTGGTCGACGCCGTGCTCCCGGCGGGACAGCTGGCCGGGGTCGCGGCGCGGGCGCTGGACGTGCTGTGCGGTGAGGCGGGTGATGACGTGGAGGCTGTTTCCGGTGCCGACCGGCGGGCGGGCACGGTTGCCGAGGTCTCCACCGCCGACTCGATCCGGCGCTCGCGCCGCCCGGACCGGCCGGGACTGCGGGCGCTGCTGGATGGCGCCGGGCGGGAGGTCACCCCGCTGAGCGGTACCGGCGCGGGGGAACGTGACCCCGGACTGCTGCTCGCGCTGGCCAGGTTCGGGCCGACGCCGTGCGTCGTGCTCGGCCACGACCGGCGCCCGGACGAGGCGGGGCCCGCCCCGCTGGGTCCGGCCGGGCTGCGGGAGGCGCGGCGCGGTATGCGGATCGCGGCCGAACTCGACCTGCCGCTGCTCACCGTCATCGACACCGCGGGTGCGGCGCTCAGCCGGGAGGCGGAGGAGGGCGGCCTCGCGGGGGAGATCGCCCGCTGCCTCGCCGACCTCGTCACCCTCCGGGCACCGACCCTCTGTCTGCTGCTCGGCCAGGGCGCCGGCGGCGGCGCCCTGGCGCTGCTGCCCGCCGACCGCGTCATCGCCGCCCGGCACGCCTGGCTCTCGCCGCTCCCGCCGGAAGGCGCGTCGGCGATCCTCTACCGCACGACGGACCGGGCGTTCGAGGTCGCGGAGCGGCAGGGCGTGAGTTCCGCCGATCTGCTCGCCAACCGGATCGTCGACACCATCGTCGAGGAGACTCCCGACGCGGCGGACGACCCCGGCGAGTTCCTCACCCGCCTCGGCGCTCTGCTCGGTACCGAGCTGGCCGCTCTGCGGGCCCGTGACCGCGGCGAACGGCTGGCCGCCCGGCGGGCCAGGTACCGCAACCTCGGGCTGCCTTCGTGAGGCTCGCGCCCTAATGAGAGAGCCCTTCTCCCTCATTAGGGGTCGTAGGCTGGGGTGAGGTCGTCGAACGGCCGGATCCGCGGTGGAGAGGGGAGATCCATGGCACGTCAGCTGGCGTTGGAGCTGGTGAGCACCGTCCGGCACGACGGGGACGGCGGCGTCGCCGACGACCTCACCACCGTCGAGGAGACGACCCGCTGGATCCAGGAGTGGGCCGGCCTGCTCTCCGTGCACAGCGCCGCCGGCGCGGAATTCGCCGCGGACGAGGAGCTCAGAGACCGTGTCGTCGCCCTCCGGCAGGCGGTCCGGGCGCTCTTTGCCCTGGCCGTGAGCCCCGCCCCGCCGAGCCGCGCGGACGCCGACCGCCTCCTGCCCGCCGAGCAGGCACTCGACCGGCTCAACTCCGCGGCCGCGGGTGAACCGGTCGCCCCTCAGCTGGTCTGGCTTCAGGGTGAGACTCCGGCCGTCCGGCTGCTGTCCACCGCAGACGACCCGGGGGTGCGGATCGTCGCCGCTCTGGCCCGTGCCGCCATCGAGTTCCTGGCGGGTCCGCAACGGGAACTGCTGCGGGCCTGCACGGCACCGCGCTGCGTGCGCTACTTCGTCAAGGGACACGGCCGGCAGGAATGGTGCAAGCCGGCGTGCGGCAACCGGGCCCGGGTCGCCCGCCACTATCAGCGCACGCGCACCGGGGCGGACACGGAACCGGACCGGAGCTGACGCGCGCCGACCTGGTCGTGGGTGAACTCGTCGGCCGGGCCCGTTGTGCCAGGATCGCCGCCATGAGCCTGAGGATCACCGTCGCCGCCGACGCGGCCACCGCCCCCTTCGAGCAAGTGCGTGAGCAGATCGCCGATCAGGCGCGCACCGGCCGACTCCCCGTCGGCCACAAGCTCCCGACCGTCCGGGGCCTCGCCGAGGAGCTGGGCCTCGCGGCCAACACGGTCGCCAAGGCCTACCGCGCCCTCGAGGCCGACGGCGTCGTCGAGACCCGCGGCCGGAACGGCACCTTCGTCGCCGCCGCCGGCGACGCCGCCGAGCGCCAGGCCGCTGCCGCCGCCGCGGAGTTCGCGCAGCGCGCTCACCGCCTCGGGCTGGACCGCACGGCCGCCCTCGCCGCCGTCCAGGAAGCGCTGCGCGCCGCCTACGACAGCTAGGCCCCCTCCGGCGGGCACGCCCCCTCCGACGGACAGGCCCCCGCCGTTGGGCAGGTCCTCGCTCCGGGGCGCGCGCCGCACCTGCGACGTCCGCGACACCCGGCCGAAGCCCCACCCGAACCCGGTACCGATCAGAGGTACAGACCGTCCGAGGTCGGGGCCGGAGCCGGGATGGTGGAGCCGGCGCCGCGCCGCAGCGCGTACAGCTCGGCGAGGGTGGCGCCCTCGCGCCCGATGCCCTCGGTGGTGCCGAGCCAGGCGGCGGACTCGTCGCGGGTCAGCGGGCCGACCTCGATCCGCGACAGGCAGCGGCCCGGCCGGACGACGGCGGGGTGCAGCCGTTCCAGGTCCTCGTTGGTGGTGATGCCGACGAGCACGTTGCGGCCCTGGCCGAGCAGGCCGTCGGTCAGGTTGAGCAGCCGGGAGAGCGCCTGGCCGGTCTGGTGCTTGGCCTGACCGCGGATCAGTTCGTCGCAGTCCTCCAGGAGCAGCAGCCGCCAGCGGCCGCCGGCCGTGCCGTCGTCCTCGCCGATGGCGATGTCCATCAGATAGCCGACGTCGTTGAAGAGCCGCTCGGGGTCAAGGACGCAGTCCACCTGGCACCAGTCGCGCCAGGAGCGGGCCAGGGTGCGCAGCGCCGAGGTCTTGCCGGTGCCGGGCGGGCCGTGCAGGAGCAGCAGCCGGCCGGTGATGTCGTCCTTGGTGAGCTTCATGAGGCCGTCCATGGCCTCGGCCACCGGGGCCGTGTAGTTGCCGCGGAGCTCTTCCCAGGTGGCGGCGGAGATCTGCCGGGTGGTGCGGTGCGGGCCGCGGCGCGGTGAGACGTACCAGAAGCCCATGTTCACGGTCTCGGGCTGGGGTTCGGGCTCGTCCTCGGCGTCCTCGACGGCCCGCGCGAGCACCTGATCGGCCAGTTCGTCGGTGACGGCGGCGACCGTGACGTCCGCGCCGCGGTTCCAGCGGGAGATCAGGATCGTCCAGCCGTCGCCCTCGGCGAGCGTGGCGCTGCGGTCCTTGTCGCGGGCCTGGCGCAGCACGGCGGCGTCCGACGGGATCAGCGTCAGGCCGGACTTGACGTTCTCCAGGGACGCGCCGCGGGAGTACGGCTGCTCGCCGGAGGTGAAGCGCCCGAGGAAGAGCGCGTCGACGACGTCGGACGGCGAATCGCTGTCGTCCAGGCGCAGATGGACGGGTACCGCGCGGTGCGGCGGGCGCGGGGCGTGCCGGGCGTGTGCGGGGTCGGGCAGGCTCTGCGGCACAGGCCTCCTCGGGTCATGGGGCTTTGCGGACATGCGGCCCATGATCCGGCACGGGGGCCGCATCCGCCCAGTGCTTTTCCGGGCCGGAAATCAACCCCTGAACCAGGCCGGAAACGCGGCACGGAACGAGGCCGGAACGAGGCCTGGAAGAGGTTTGGACGCGGCCTGGTCGGCGTGGAGTTGAGGCGTTACGGACGTTTCATATGAATGCAATGCACACGACAAAGATTCATGGTCAGGACACTTCCCCCCGTGGGTTACCGGCGGGTACAACAGGTCTCGCAGAGATCCTGCCCAGGGAGGTTCCATGAGACTGTCCCGGTTGGCATCAGCCGTATCCGCGCTGATCCTCACCACTGGCCTCGCGCTCATCGGCGCGGCCCCCGCGCACGCCGCGGCGCCCTCGTACGCAGCCCTCGGAGACTCGTACTCCGCAGGCGTCGGCGCCGGCAGCTACGACAGCTCCAGCGGTGACTGCAAGCGCAGTACCAAGGCCTATCCCGCACTGTGGTCGGCGGCCCACGCCCCGTCCTCGTTCGCCTTCACCGCCTGCTCCGGTGCCCGTACCGGTGACGTCCTCAACAACCAGCTCGGTCCGCTCAACGCGTCCACCGGACTGGTGAGCATCAGCATCGGCGGCAATGACGCGGGCTTCTCCGACGTCATGACCACCTGTGTGCTCAACTCCGAGAGCACCTGTCTGGCCCGGATCGCGCAGGCTCGCACCTACGCGGACAACACCCTCCCCGGTCTCCTCGACAACGTATACGACGCGATCCACGCCAAGGCCCCCAACGCCCATGTGGTCGTGGTGGGCTACCCGCACTTCTACAAGATCAACGGAAATTGCTGGGGCGGGCTCAGTGACACCTCCCGTGCCGCGATCAACGGCGCGGCCGACGAGCTCGACACCGTGACGGCCAAGCGCGCCGCCAACCACGGCTTCAGCTTCGCCGATGTGCGCGGCACCTTCACCGGGCACGAACTCTGCTCGGGATCACCCTGGCTGAACAGCCTGACGTTCCCGATCGACGAGTCCTACCACCCCAAGGCGGCCGGCCAGTCCGGCGGCTACCTGCCCGCGTTCAGCTCCGCCGCCTGATGCGCTGACCGATGCGCTGACCGATCCGTACCGTTCACCCCGGCCGCCGGCGTCGTCGACGTCGGCGGATCCGGTCGGCAGTCCACGGTGAACGACACCGGGTCGGACCGGAACTGCTTCGGGGCCCCGACCTCCACCACGATCCGGTCGGTGCTCTGCTTGCCCGCCTCGAACGACAGCTCGGTGTGCTGGTACGTCCGGGACTTCGGGCCGTCCGCGGCGAACTCGGCGGTCTTCCACCCGGGGTCGGAGTTGCGGCCGCTGTCCGTCGTCCAGCGGAACACCACCGTCGCCGGAGTGCGGTCCACCGTGATCACCGCGGTGAACTCCGGTGCCTGGCCGGACGGCGCCGGGCATGGCCCCGTATAACTCTCCCGCTCGGCGGTCACCTTGATGGTGACCTTGACGACCGGAATGCCGGACGACGAAGGGGACGCCGTGGTCGTCGTGACCGTCGGACCCGCCGTGGTCGTCGGCGGAGTGGTCCGGGTCGTGGACGTTCCCGTGCCGGTGGACGGGGTACTGCTGCTTGAACTCGCTCCGGTCCCGCCGGTGGACGCCTTGTCGTCCTCCGTCCCGTGGTCCAGCAGCGTCCAGGCCACCACGCCCGCCGTCAGGGCGAGCACCAGCGCCCCCGCCGCCAGCACCGTCGCGACCCGCCGGCGCCGCGTCGGATCCGGCTCGGCGCCGTAGGACGAGGGCCCCGGCCCGTACGGGGATCCGTACCCCGGGACGGTCGGCGGTGTCGGGCCGCCGGTCCCGCCGGATGGCATCGGCTGCGGCATCGGCTGCGGCACCGGTCGCGGCAGCGGTTGCGGTAGCGGCTTCGTCCGGGGCGAGGAGCCGGAAGCGGCCGGGGGATACCCGGTGGACGGCGGCCCGGTGCGGCCGGCCGCAACAGCGTCCAGCATCTCCTGGGCCTCGCTCCCGCTGATGCGGTCCGCCGGGCGCTTGCGCAGCAGCCCCTCCAGCACCGGACCCAGCGGCCCCGCCCGGCGCGGCTCGGGCAGTTCGTCGTCGACGGCCGCGCGCAGCGTGCTCAACGCCGAATCGCGGCGGAACGGCGACGCCCCCTCCACCGACCGGTAGATCAGCACCCCCAGGGACCACAGGTCCGACTCCGGCCCGGGGGCGTTCCCCATGGCCCGCTCGGGTGCGAGGTATTCCGGCGATCCGATCAGCTCGCCGGTGCGGGTCAGCGCCGCGGTGCCCTCGATCATCGCGATGCCGAAGTCCGTGAGGACGACCCGGCCGTCATTGGCGATCAGGACGTTGCCGGGCTTCACGTCCCGGTGCAGCACCCCCGCGGCGTGCGCCGCGCGCAGACCGGCCAGGACGTGCGCGCCGATGTCCGCCGCCCGCCGCGGGGTCATCGGGCCGTCCGCGTCGAGGACGTCGGCGAGGGTCAGCCCCCGGACGAGCTCCATGACGATCCACGGCGCGCCGCCGGCCACCGCCACGTCGTACACCGTGATCACGTTCGGGTGGATGATCCGGGCCGCGGCCCGGCCCTCCTGCTCCAGGCGGGCGTACAGCTGCCGCACTTCGCGCTCGTCGAGGCCGGCGGGCGCCCGCACCTCCTTGACCGCGACCTCCCGGCCGAGCAGTTCGTCGCGGGCCCGCCACACGACGCCCATGCCGCCGCGGCCGAGTTCGCCGATCAGCCGGTAGCGGTCCGCGAGCACCCGCTCACCGCCCGTGCCTTCGCTCATGTGCGAACCCCCGCCCGTAACCGGAGTGATTCGGAGGAAATCTACCTCAAGCACGCGTGGTTGAAGCCGGTCCCGGCGATGATGGTGGGAGCGGCCGGGGGTAGGCTCCGGCTGTCGGGTGGCCGCCAACTGCCTTGCGTGCGGCGGCAATTCGCTGTTCAGTCGTCAACACCCAGGACCGGAAGGTGAATCCGGGACCTGGGATGCGCAGGTGACGCGTCGGGGCGATAGGGTTACCCTGCCCGGGCCGGGTGCCCTCGTACGGGTGGGGAGTGTCATGGAACAAATAGCTATGCGAAGCAGGCCGAGAGTGCCTGCCATCAACTGCGGAAGCAGCACGACCAGCACACGTCTGGACCGTCATCTCGCGATACTGGGCGGCCCTGCCGTACCGCACCGCGAGAGTGCGGAGGCGACGTTGCTGATGCGGGAGCTGACATCGCGGGATTCGGCGCGCACCAAGGCGAGCCGCAGTGCACGGGTGTCGCTGTTCGCGCCTCTGCGACGCCTGCGGCGCTCGCTGTTCGGCAGCCGCGGCTGATCCCACCTTCCGGCGGTCACACCGTCCCGGCACAGCGCTGCGGCCAGCGGCGTTGCGGTGTGCTCGCCGTGAACGGCAGGAGCTCTACGCGCGTCCGCGTGCGTTCGGACACCTGTGGCGACCACCCGCGCCGTCCGAACGTGCCACCGTGCGAGCCGACCTGTGCGCCTCGGCCCACGGTTCACAGCAACGCGAACTGACCGTCCGGCCCTTCCTCGTGATGGTCCAGCACCGAGGCGGGGCGCCGTGCTCCCGCGGGAGCGGGCAGCACCCCCGCGAGGCGCAGCGCGTCGGCGGAGATCCCCGCCGCGCGCGCCCGCCGCGACCCCGGTTCCGCCGCCAGCCGCTCCGCCAGCTTCCGCCGCTCCGGACGGAGCGCGGCCAGCAGCGTGAGCACGGTGACGAGTTCGAGCAGCTCCGTGGTCGTCTCCCGGGTCCAGCGCGCGGGGCGGAGCGCCTCCAGCGTCCCCGGGGCCGCGACGGCCGTCCGCCGCTCGTACCAGGCCTCCAGCACCCGCACCCCGCCCGCGTGGAACTCCCAGGCGGCGGCCGGCACCGGTGAGACCAGCCCGTCCCCGATCCGCAGCGCCTCCTCCTCCGGGTCGTACTCCAGCTCCCCGGCCCGTGGCGCGGGGGGAAGCGGCGCGCGCACGTACGGGCGCCGGCCGCCGGGCAGCCGGGGATGGCCGGCGGGCCGGCCCACGGCGGGATCCGCGCAGCGCTCGCCCCGGGTGTGCAGCCAGATCGACGTACGGCCCAGCTCGACGGCCGCGAGCCAGAGTTCCGGGTCGCGGGTGAGCGGCACCACGACACCGTCCCGCTGGTCCCGGGCGGGCAGACTCGCGACGGTGATCCAGGCGAGGAGGTCCTCGGCGCCCACCGGCAGACCGAGGAGCTCACCGAGCAGTTCGGTCAGGCCGGGCGCGAAGTTCGGGTCCTGCCCGCCGGGCCGCCGGTACAGCGGCCGGATCCGGCCCGGTTTCCCAGCGGGGGACCGGCCGTCGGGCAGCACGGCGCCGAACGCCAGTGCGGGACCGGGGACGTTCGGGAGCCGGGCCTGCTCCACGGCGAAGATCTGCCGCTCGTCGGCGACCCGCCACAGCTCCGGGCGGGCGGCGTCGATGAGCCGGTGGTCGGGGATCAGCCACTGCAGGTCGAAGGCGCCGTGCAGGACGCGGACCGGATCAGGGCACGGCCCGCTCTCGCGGGCGAGCCGGGTGGTGGCCGCAGGCGGCCCGTCCCGTCCCGGGACCGCGAGCTGGGGCGCCGGGGTGTGCAGTCCGCGGGCCCGGCTCGGACGCAGCAGCCGCTCACGTTCCGCGTCGTCCGGCGCCGCCAGCAGCGCGTCCCAGCGGGCCCGCAGCGCCTTCGCGTCGGGCGCCACCGCCCAGGACCGCCCGTACAGCAGCGGCGGCACGGACCACGGCATCAGATCGGCGAGCACGGGAGCGCCATGGCCCGCCCCGGAGTTGGAGCCGGCAGCTCGTGGCGGCGTCACGTCACGGGCCTCCCCAGCGCCTGGATTCGCGGATGCGCTTCCCACCGTCGGCATCGTACTGAGCCGCGCTCGCGGCCGCACCGCCACCCGGGAAGCGCGACCTGTGCGGATTGCCACCGACAGCAAAGCGACGGGCGCCCGGTGTCAGCGCGCCTCCATCGTCACGGTGAACGAGAACCGGTCCCCCCGGTAGTGGATCCGCACCACGTCCACCGCGCGGCCCGAATCGTCGTACGTCACCCCGGTGTAGTGCAGGATCGGGCTGAGCAGCGGGACCTGGAGCAGCCGCGCCGTCTCCGGGTCCGCCAGCCGGGCCTCCACCGTGTCGGTGATGCGGCTGATCCGCACGCCGAGCGCGTCCCGCAGGACCTTCGTCATCGGCCACCGTTCGAGATCGGCCAGATCGATGCGCTCGGCGAGTTCCGGACGGACGGAGTTCTCCGCCCAGTTGGTCGGCTCGCCGCTCTCCTCGCAGCGCAGCCGCCGGAAGAAGGCCGCCTCCGCCAGATCGGGGAAGTGCTCGGCGGCCCAGGACGGCACCGGCGCGGTCCCGTGCCCGAGCACCGCGGTGTGCTCACCCGACTGCTGGGCCACGATCGCGTCGACCGAGCCCAGCAGCCGGACCGGCGCGCCGCGCAGCGCGGTCGGCTCGATGAAGGTGCCGCGCCGCCGGTGCCGGCTGATCAGCCCCTCCGTCTCCAGCTCCTTGAGGGCCTGCCGCATCGTCAGCACGCTCACGCCGTAGTGGCCGGCCAGGTCGTCCTCGGTCGGCAGCCGCAGCGGGGCGTCCGGCCGGCGGCCCAGTATCGAGGCGCGCAGCGACTGCGAGACCTGGTACCACAGCGGCAGTTTGCGGTTGAGGACGATCGAGTCCGGGGCGAAGGCGGTCATGAGGTGGGGAAGTGCCGCTCAAGGCCCTGCCACACCTCGTCGTAACCCTCCTGCCGGTGATCGGCGGCGAGCGCGCCGCTGGTCGGTACGACGGGCCAGCGGGTCTCGAACATGAACGCCAGCCCGTCGTCGACCTTCTGCGGCTTCAGCTCGGCGGCGCTGGCCTTGTCGAAGGTGGCGCGGTCCGGGCCGTGCGCCGACATCATGTTGTGCAGCGAGGCGCCGCCCGGGACGAATCCCTCGGCCTTCGCGTCGTACGCGCCCTCGATCAGGCCCATGAACTCGCTCATGACATTGCGGTGGAAGTACGGCGGGCGGAAGGTGTCCTCGCCGACCAGCCAGCGCGGTGCGAAGACCACGAAGTCGGCGTTGGCCAGCCCGGGGGTGTCGGAGGGGGCGGTCAGCACGGTGAAGATCGACGGGTCCGGGTGGTCGTAGCTCAGCGACCCCAGGACGTTGAAGCGCCGCAGGTCGTAGACGTACGGGACCAGGTTGCCGTGCCAGCCGACGACATCGAGCGGCGAGTGGTCGTAGGTCGCGGCCCAGAGGTTGCCGCCGAACTTGTTGATCACCTCGACCGGTTCCTCACGGTCCTCGAAGGCGGCCACGGGCGCCAGGAAGTCCCGTGCGTTGGCCAGCCCGTTCGCCCCGATCGGGCCGAGGTCGGGGAGCCGGAACGCCTGCCCGTAGTTCTCACAGACATAGCCGCGGGCCGTCGGGTCCAGCAGTTCCACCCGGAAGCGCATCCCGCGCGGGATCAAGGCCACCTCGCCGGGGCCGGCCTGGAGCAGGCCCAGCTCGGTGCGGAGCAGCAGGGTGCCGTGCTCGGGCACGATCAGGAACTCGCCGTCGGAGGACGAGAAGACCCGGTCCGCCATCGACGTGTTGGCCGCGTACCAGTGGATGCCGATGCCCTCGCGGCGCAGCACGTCACCGTTGCCGCCGACGGAGACCAGGCCCTGGACGAAGTCCGTGGGGACGTCCGGCAGCGCGGGCGCGCTCCAGCGCAGCCGGTTGGGGTCCGGTTCCACGTCGAGGAAGGGCGCGCTGCGCAGCGCGCCGTTGTCGACCCGGCGGAACGGCGGATGCGCGGCCGAGGGGCGGATCCGGTACAGCCAGCTGCGGCGGTTCTGGTGCCGGGGCTCGGTGAACGCGGTGCCGCTGAGCTGCTCCGCGTACAGGCCGAGCGGGGCGCGCTGCGGAGAGTTCCGGCCGATCGGCAGTGCTCCGGGCACCGCCTCGCTGACGTGCTCGTTCCCAAAACCGGGGGAGTACGTGAGGTCCGTGTCGTGCGTGTTGCCCATCGTGCGCTCCCGGTGCCGTTGTCCCATTCCTATGGTCGACCATAGGAATGGGACCGGCGAACCGTCAATGACCTTGGACCCCGCCGCCGCTAGGGTGGCCGGAAAAGGAGGGTGTGCCGTGACCGGCCAAGGGCTCCGCCGAACCCCGGTGCAGCAGCGCAGCACCGAACGCCTCAGCCGCATCCTCGACGCCTGCGCCCAGCTGCTGGACGAGGCCGGGTACGAGAGCCTCAGCACCCGCGCGGTCGCCGTACGCGCCGGCGTCCCCATCGGCTCCGTCTACCGGTTCTTCTCCAACAAGCGCGCGATGGCCGACGCCCTGGCGCAGCGCAATCTCGACCGGTACCTGGACCGCGTCACGGCCCGCCTCGCGGAACCGGGAGGCGGGGCGGCGCCCGGGGCGGGCGCCGGTGCCGGGCCGCTGTCGCTCGATGTCGCCGTCGGGGTGGTCGTCGACGAGTACATCGCGATGAAGGGCGTCACCCCCGGCTTCGAGCTCGTCGACTTCGGCATCCCCGGCGAATCCGAGCCCAATCGCCACGTCGCCGACCGGCTGCTGGAACTGCTCGCCGGGCGGCTGGGCCTCGACCCGGCGGACGCGTACGCCCGGCTCACCTTCGTGATCAGCGTGGAGGCCGCCGACGCCCTGCTCCAGCTGGCCTTCCGTACCGATCCGGCGGGGGATCCGGCCGTGATCGCCGAGACTAAACGCATGCTGCGCGCTTATCTCGCACGGTAGGCCGCCTCTCTTGGACGGCAGGCCGGTTCGTCGAGCCCTCGCCCCGATTGGGGCCGTCCTGGGGGTTCCCACATGCATACCGGTCGGTATGCTCGCCTGTACGTGCGCTGCCGTCGTCCCAGGAGAGCCCGATGACCCGTACCGCCCTGCGTATCTGCCCGCTGTGCGAGGCCACCTGCGGTCTGACACTCACCCTTGACGGTGACACGGTCACGAGCGCCCGCGGCGACCGCGACGACGTGTTCAGCGCCGGCTTCATCTGCCCCAAGGGTGCGACCTTCGGCGCCCTCGACGCCGACCCCGACCGGCTGAGCCGCCCCCTCGTACGCCAGGACGGCCGGCTCGTCGAGACCGGCTGGGCCGAGGCGTTCGCCGCCGTCGCCGCCGGGCTCGGCGCGGTCACCGCCGCGCACGGGCCCGACGCCGTCGGCGTCGTCCTCGGCAACCCCAACGTCCACACCGTCGCGGGCGGCCTCTACCCCGCGCAGATCGTCGGCGCGCTGCGCAGCCGCAACATCTTCTCCGCCAGCACCCTGGACCAGATGCCCAAGCACGTCGCGTGCGGCTATCTCTTCGGCGACCCGAACGCGATCCCGGTTCCCGACCTGGACCGTACCGATCATCTGCTGATCATCGGTGCGAACCCGCTGGTCTCCAACGGCAGTCTGTCCACCGCCGCCGACTTCCCCGGCAAGCTGAAAGCGCTGCGTCGGCGCGGCGGACGGATCACCGTGATCGACCCCAAGCGCACCCGCACCGCGGAGGTCGCCGACCGGCACGTCTCGCTGCGGCCGGGCACCGACGCCGCGCTGCTCTTCGCCGTCGTGCAGGTGCTGTTCGCCGAGGGCCTCACCGATCTCGGCGCGCTCACGGACCAGGTGACCGGCGTGGAGGAGGTACGCGCGCTCGCCGCCGCCTTCACCCCGGAGGCCGTCGAGGGCGTGTGCGAGGTGCCGGCCGCCGAGATCCGCGCCCTCGCCCGCGAACTGGCCGCCGCGCCCAGCGCCGCCGTCTACGGGCGGCTCGGCAGCACCGCCGTCGAGTTCGGCACCCTGTGCAGTTGGCTCGTGGACGTGCTCAACGTGCTGACCGGCAACCTCGACCGGCCCGGCGGCGCCATGTTCCCGCTCTCCCCGACCGCACGGGCACCCCGGCCCGCCGCGCCCGGCAAGGGCTTCACCGTCGGCCGCTGGCACAGCCGGGTCTCCGGCCACCCCGAGGTGAAGAGCGAACTCCCCAGCACCGCCCTCGCCGAGGAGATCGACACCCCCGGCGAAGGCCGCGTCCGGGCCGTCATCGCCCTCGCCGCCAACCCGGTGCTCTCGGCGCCCGACGGCCACCGCCTCGACCGGGCGCTGGCCGGGCTGGACTTCATGGTCAGCGTCGACCCGTACCTCAACGAGACCTCCCGGCACGCCCACGTCGTCCTGCCGCCGCCGCGGCCGACGCAGAGCGCGCACTACGACTTCGCCTTCTCCACGCTCGCCGTCCGCAACACCGTGCGGTACAGCCGCCCGGTCGTGGAACTGGAGGACGGCCGCCCCGGCGAGCCCGAGATCTACGCCCGGCTGGTCCAGATCCTGTCCGGCGCCGGGCCGGACGCGGACCCCGCCGCCGTGGACGAACAGGCCATCGTCCGGCTGCTCGCCCGCGCGACCGCCGACCCGCTCTCGCCGCTGCACGGCGGCGACCCGGCCGAGCTGGCGGCCCGGCTCGGCGGCCGGACCGGATATGAGCGGCGGCTCGACCTCATGCTCCGCCTCGGCCCGTACGGCCTCACCCTCGACAAGGTCCTCGCCCAGCCGCACGGCATCGACCTCGGTCCGCTCGCCCCCCGCATCCCCGAGGTGCTCCGCACCCCGTCGGGCCGGATCGAACTCGCCCCGGCGCCGATCGCCGCCGACGTGCCGCGGCTGCTGCGCTCCCTGACCGAACGGGCCTCGGGGCCCGTCCTCATCGGCCGCCGCCACCTGCGCTCCAACAACAGCTGGATGCACAACCTGCCGGCGCTCTCCGGCGGCACCAACCTGTGCACCCTGCAGGTCCACCCCGAGGACGCGGCCCGGTTCGGGCTCGCGGACGGGGGGACCGCCCTGGTGAAGGGCGACGGCGGCGAGATCGAGGCACCGGTCGAGGTCACCGACGCCGTACGCCCGGGCGTGGTCAGCCTGCCGCACGGCTGGGGCCACGACCGCGGCGGCACCCGGCTCGCCACGGCAGGGCTGCACCCCGGGGTCAACGTCAACCAACTCCTGGACGGCAGCCGCCTCGACCCGCTCTCCGGCACGGCCGTCCTCAACGGCTTCCCGGTGCAGGTCTCGGCGCTGCCGGGTCTCCCGGGTCTCCCGGGTCTCCCGGGCGGTGACTGATCTCCGTCCGGCGGGCGTGGGCGGTCGCCCGATCCGTCCTGTCAGGGCGGCGCGCGGGCGTGGGTCCGCACGTGAGCCAGAGCACGGAAGGGCCTCTGGCGTGCGAAAACTAACGGCGCTAGTTTGGGTGGGTCAGGCAGACCCGCCCCCTACCGGGAGGACGACGACGTGAAGGCTCACGACGGCATGTACATCGACGGGGCCTGGCGCCCCGCCGCCGGGCACGAGTCGATCGAGGTGGTCAATCCGGCGGACGAGCAGGTCATCGGATCCGTGCCGGCCGGCACCTCGCAGGACGTCGACGCCGCCGTACGGGCCGCGCGCGCCGCGCTCCCCGCGTGGGCCGCGACCGCCCCCGCCGACCGCGCCGCCCTCATCGGCGCGCTGCGCGACCGGCTGGCCGCCCGCCGCGAGGAGATCGCCGGGACGATCAGCGCCGAACTCGGCGCCCCGCTCGGCTTCGCCGCCGCCGTCCACACGGACCTGCCGATCGCCGTCGCCGGCTCGTACGCGCAGCTCGCCGCGTCGTACGCCTTCGAGGAGAAGGTCGGCAACTCCACCGTCCTGCAGGAGCCGGTGGGCGTCGTCGGCGCCATCACGCCCTGGAACTACCCGCTGCACCAGATCGTCGCCAAGGTCGCCCCCGCGCTCGCCGCCGGCTGCACGATCGTCCTCAAGCCCGCCGAGGACACCCCGCTCACCGCGCAGCTCTTCGCCGAGGCCGTCGACGAGGCGGGCATCCCGGCCGGGGTGTTCAACCTCGTCACCGGCCTCGGCCCGGTCGCCGGACAGGCGCTGGCCGCCCACGACGGCGTGGACCTCGTCTCGTTCACCGGCTCCACCGCCGTCGGCAAGCAGATCGGCGCCACCGCGGGCGCCGCCGTCAAGCGCGTCGCCCTCGAACTCGGCGGCAAGTCCGCCAACGTCATCCTGCCGAGCGCCGATCTCGCCAAGGCGGTCAACGTGGGGCTCGGCAATGTCTTCGCCAACTCCGGCCAGACCTGCAGCGCCTGGACGCGCATGCTCGTCGACGCCGACCGGTACGACGAGGCCGTGGAGATCGCCACGGCCGCCGCCGCCAAGTACGTGCCGGGGGACCGGCTCGGGCCGGTCGTCAACGCCAAACAGCGCGACCGGGTCCGCGGCTACATCCGGCGCGGCATCGAGGAGGGCGCCAGGGTCGTCGCGGGCGGGCCCGACGCCCCCGAGGGCTTCGGCGACGGCTACTACATCCGGCCGACCGTCTTCGCCGACGTCACCCCGGACATGACCATCGCCCAGGAGGAGATCTTCGGCCCGGTCGTCGCGATCCTGAAGTACCAGGACGAGGACGACGCCCTGCGCATCGCCAACGGCACCGTCTACGGTCTCGCGGGCGCGGTCTGGGCGGCCGAGGAGTCCGAAGCCGTGGCCTTCGCCCGCCGGATGGACACCGGGCAGGTCGACATCAACGGCGGCCGGTTCAACCCGCTGGCGCCGTTCGGCGGGTACAAGCAGTCGGGTGTCGGCCGGGAGCTCGGTGCCCATGGGCTGGCGGAGTACCTGCAGACGAAGTCGCTGCAGTTCTGAGGTCCGGTTCTCCGGTCCGGTGCTCAGGTTCGGTTCCGAGGGCCGGTTCCGGGTCCGGCCCCCGTCCGGTGTTCCGCAGTGATTGAGTACCGTGCTTCCGGCTGCCCGAACACCGTCAGAGCCGGGTGACCCGAGCAGTCCCAGCAGAGAGTCCGAGAGGAACCCCGTGGTCCGCGCCGCCGTCCTTCCCGCCGTCAGCCAGCCCCTGATCGTCACCGAGATCGAGATCCCGGCACCGGGCCCCGGCCAGGTCCGGGTGCGTCTCGCCGCCGCGGGTGTCTGCCACTCCGACCTGTCGCTGTCCAACGGGACCCTGCGCCAGCCCGTCCCGGCCGTCCTCGGGCACGAGGGTGCCGGGACCGTCATCGAGGTGGGCGAGGGGGTCACGGCGGTCGCTCCTGGCGACCGCGTCGTCCTCAACTGGGCGCCCTCCTGCGGGGCCTGCCACTTCTGCGCCCTGGACGAGCCCTGGCTCTGCGCCAACGCCGGCGCCGCCGCCACCGTCCCGTACGCGAAGCTCTCCGCCGACGGCAGCGAGCTGTACCCGGGCCTGGGCACCGCCGTCTTCGCCGAGGAGACGGTCGTCCCTGAGAACGCGATCCTGCCGCTGCCGGACGGGATCCCGCTCACGGACGCCGCCCTGCTCGGCTGCGCGGTCCTCACCGGTTACGGGGCCGTCCACCACGCCGCGCGGGTCCGCGCCGGGGAGTCGGTCGCGGTCTTCGGGGTCGGGGGCGTCGGGCTGTCCGTGCTGCAGTCCGCCCGCATCGCGGGCGCCGGGCCGGTGATCGCCGTCGACGTCTCGCCGGCGAAGGAAGAACTGGCGAGGGCGGCGGGGGCCACCGAGTTCGTGCTCGCCTCCGACGACTCCTCCGGCACGTCGGACACCGCGAAGCGGATCCGCAAGCTGACGGGCGGGTACGGGACGGACGTCGCGATCGAGTGTGTCGGCCGCGCCGACACCATCCGGACCGCCTGGTCGGCGACCCGCCGCGGCGGGCGGACGACGGTCGTCGGCATCGGCGGCCAGGACCAGCAGGTCACGTTCTCCGCGCTGGAACTGTTCTACTTCGGCCGTACCTTGTCCGGCTGCGTGTACGGGAACAGCGACCCGGCCAGGGACCTGCCGGTGCTCGCGGAACACATTCGGGCGGGGCGTCTCGACCTGGGCGCGATGGTGACGGAACGCATTGGCCTGGACGGCATCCCGGCGGCGTTCGAGGCTATGACGGCTGGGCGGGGTGGCCGGGCTTTGGTGGTTTTCGACTGATGGTGCGTGGTGGGTGCGGTGCCCGGGTCCTGCGGGGCGGCGGTTCGAAATCGACTGCCGCGCCGTCTCTACTCGACCTGGGCGAGCCACCCGCGGTAGGCCGTGGTGAACGGCTCGGCTCCGTCGCCTACTTGCTGCATGAGCCATTGCGCCGCTCCGGCGGCCTGCTCGATGACGTCGGCCGGATATCCGTAGCGCACCTGATGCTCGGCGAACTCGTCCTCGTCCACCAGGAGCGGTGTCGGCTCGCCGCGCTTGCGGATGACGTCGAGATCCAGGTCGATCATGGTGACCTCGGTGGGGGAGAGCCACTGCGGCGGCGTGGTGATGTCGCAGTAGATCTCGGTGCGGCGGGGCGCCGCGTTGAAGGTGCCGGTCCACCACGCTTCGCGGGGGAACAGCAGCACGTACGCGTCGGCGAACACGATCTCCGGGCCGTGGCCCTTCCGCGAGACGCTTCCCTTGGGCGCCCCGAGCCAGACGCCGTGCTCGTCCTCGCCCAGTCGGCGCATGGCCATGTTCCAGTGCAACGATCCGTCGTACTTCCGGTACTCCACCCGCACGTCATCAGACATGCGGGGCATCGTAACCGCCGTCCTTGAACTGGATGGAGAGTCCGTCGACCAGGGCCTGCAAGCCCTGGTCGAAAGCCCCCTCGTCGACCTGCTGCTGATGTTCCGCCAGCAGATGCGCGCTGCCCAGGTGCGGGTAGTCGGCCGGGTCGTACGCTCCCGCGTCGTCGACGAAGCCGCGGGCGAAGGAGCCGAGCGCCGAGCCGGCCACGAAGTACCGCATCAGCGCGCCGATGCGGGTCGCGTGGGCGGGGGGCCAGCCGGCGTCGACCATGCCGCCGAAGACGGCGTCGGCCATGCGGAGGCCGGCCGGCCGGCGGCCGGGGCCCTGGGCGAGGAACGGCACGATGTTGGGGTGGGCGGTGAGGGCCGCGCGGTAGGAGCGGCCCCATTCCAGGAGCGCTGTCCGCCAGTCGGGGCCGCCCTGGAACATCGACAGATCGACCTGGGAGACGACCGTGTCGGCGACCGCGTCCAGGATGTCGTCCTTGACCTTGAAGTGGTTGTAGAGCGACGGCCCGCTGACCCCGAGTACGGCCGCGAGCCGCCGGGTCGAGAGCGCCTGCAGGCCTTCCGTGTCCACGAGCGTGAGCGCCGCGGCGACGATGAGTTCGCGGTTCAGGAGGGGCTTGCGAGGGCGGGCCATGCCACGCATAGTAGGGCCTGCGTACTGAAAACTAGCGGTGCTAATTTATGGGAGGTGCCCCCCGTGGACCTTGCGCTCTCGCAGGAGCAGACCGCCGTCCGGCAGCTCGCCAGGGACTTCACGGAGCGCGAGATCACGCCGCACGTGGTGGAGTGGGACCGCGCCGAGAGTGTGGACCGGGGGATCGTCAAGAAGCTCGGCGCGCTCGGGTTCCTCGGGCTCACCATCGACGAGGAGTACGGCGGCTCGGGCGGTGATCATCTCGCGTACTGCCTCGTCACCGAGGAGCTGGGGCGTGGCGACTCCGCCGTGCGCGGCATCGTCTCGGTGTCGTTGGGGCTGGTCGCCAAGTCGATCGCGTACTGGGGGAGCGAGGAGCAGAAGCGCGCGTGGCTGCCGCGGCTCACGTCCGGTGAGGCGGTCGGCTGCTTCGGGCTGACCGAGCCCGGTACCGGCTCGGACGCCGCGAACCTGACGACGCGGGCGGTGCGCGACGGGGACTCGTACGTCATCACCGGCTCGAAGATGTTCATCACCAACGGCACCTGGGCCGATGTCGTGCTGCTCTTCGCGCGCACCGGCGACCCCGCGACGGCGCCGGGTCACAAGGGCGTCAGTGCCTTCCTGGTGCCCACCGACACCCCTGGGCTGACCCGCACGGAGATCCACGGGAAGCTCGGGCTGCGCGGCCAGGCCACCGCCGAGCTGGTGCTCGACGGTGTCCGCGTACCGGCCTCCGCGATGATCGCGCCCGAGGGCAAGGGCTTCTCGGTCGCGATGTCCGCCCTGGCCAAGGGCCGGATGTCGGTCGCGGCGGGCTGTGTCGGGATCGCCCAGGCGTGCCTGGACGCGGCCGTGGCGTACGCGGGGGAGCGCGAGCAGTTCGGCAAGCCGATCGCTCACCACCAGCTGGTGCAGGAGCTGATATCCGACATCGCCGTGGACGTGGACGCCGCCCGGCTCCTCACCTGGCGGGTCGCCGACCACATCGACCGCGGGCTGCCCTTCGCCACCGAGTCCTCGGTGGCGAAGCTCTACGCGAGCGAGGCCGCGGTGCGCGCCGCCAACAACGCGCTGCAGGTGTTCGGCGGGTACGGGTACATCGACGAGTACCCGGCGGGGAAGCTGCTGCGGGACGCGCGCGTCATGACGTTGTACGAGGGCACCAGTCAGATCCACAAGCTGCTCATCGGGCGCGCCCTGACCGGGGTCTCCGCCTTCTAGCCCGGTCCGATTGACCGACCGGCCGGTATCTAAGCGCTTGCTCACCTTGGCTGTAGGGTGTCGGCCATGGATGTGGAGGCAGGAACGCCCGACGCGTGGAGCGACGTCACCCCCGATGCGGCCCGTCGGCTGGTGATCGCCGCGGTCGAGGCGTTCGCCGAGCGCGGGTATCACGCGACGACGACCCGCGACATCGCCGGGCGCGCCGGGATGAGCCCCGCCGCGCTCTACATCCACTACAAGACCAAAGAAGAGCTGCTCTACCAGATCAGCCGGGTCGGCCATCTGCGCTCGGTCGGGCTGCTCGAAGAGGCCGCCAACGGCGCCGGCGCGCCGGGCGAGCGGCTCGCCGTCGCCGTCCGGGCCTTCGTCAGCTGGCACGCGGAGCGGCACACCACCGCGCGCGTCGTGCAGTACGAGCTGGGCGCCCTCGCCGAGGACCACTACACCGAGATCGTCGCTCTGCGCCGCAAGTCCGAGCGCGCGGTCCGCTCGATCATCGAGGACGGCGTACGGACCGGCGAGTTCGACGTGCCGGACGTCGCCGGTACGGCGCTCGCCATCCTGTCGCTGTGCATCGACGTCGCCCGCTGGTTCAACCCCGACGGACGCCGTACGCCGGACGACGTCGGCGTGCTCTACGCCGATCTCGTCGGGCGCATGGTCGGCCCGCGGCAGCCGTAGGGCTCTCAGAGGTAGAAGCGGGCAACCGTCTCCGCGACGCACACCGGCTTGTCCCCGCCCTCGCGCTCGATCGTCACCTTGGTGACGAGCTGGACGCCGCCGCCGACCTCGGTGACCTCCGCGATCTGCGCGGTCGCCCGCAGCCGGGAACCGACCGGGACGGGCGCCGGGAAGCGGACCTTGTTGACGCCGTAGTTGACGCCCATCTTCACGCCCTCGACCCGGAAGAGGTCGGGCGTGAGCGACGGGATCAGCGACAGCGTCAGATAGCCGTGCGCGATGGTGGTGCCGAACGGTCCCTGCGCGGCCTTCTCCGGGTCGACATGGATCCACTGGTGGTCGCCGGTGGCCTCCGCGAACAGGTCGATCCGCTTCTGGTCGATCTCCAGCCAGCCGGTCGTACCGAGCTGCTCGCCGACCGCCGCCCGGAGATCGTCCAGCGAAGCGAAGATCCTGGCCTGCGACATCTGATGCCTCCTGTGCCCAACTGTCCGACGGGTTACTAAGCGCTTGCTCAGCATGGTTCCGTGCGTCGGCCGTGTCAACGCCCGGACGGCGGACACAGGAGGGTTCAGCGTTGCCTGACGGGTCCGCTCACCACATCGAGGGCCGCCGGTGCGCCCACGGCCGGGCCGCCTCCAGCTGCGCCGACAGCGCGATGAGGGTGGCCTCGTCCCCGTACCGGCCGCCGAACATCACGCCGATCGGCAGACCGGCCGGCGTCCAGTGCAGCGGCACGCTCACCGCCGGCTGGCCGGTGGCGTTGTAGAGCGGGGTGAACGGCGTGAAGGCCGCCAGGCCGGCGAACTCCGCCTCCGGGTCGGCGTCATTGCGCAGCCCGCCCACCGGGGCGGGCGGCTGGGCCAGCGTCGGGGTCAGGATGACGTCGTACGAGGACAGCAGCGCGTCCGCGATCAGCTGTCCCAGCGCGCGGAACGCGTACAGCGCCGCCGCGAACTCCGCCCCCGACACCCGGCCGCCCTGCTCACGCAGATGCCGGGTGAGCGGCATCAGCAGCTCCTCGTGCTCCGGGGCGACCGGGTAGACGGTCGACATCACCCCCCACGCCTTGCTGAACGCGTCGCGGATGCTGTCGTCCACCGGCAGTTCCATCTCGTCCACCTGGTGGCCGAGGCCCCGCAGCAGCTCCGCCGCCGCGTCGTACGCCGCCCGGCAGTCCGGGTGCAGCTCGACGCCCGGCACCGGCGGGGTCGGCAGCGCCACCACCCGCAGCCGCCCGGGCTCGGCCCCGGCGTACGAGGCGAAGCTGGCGCCCGGCGGCAGCGAGGGCGCGGCGTACGGGGCGCCCGGCATCGGGCCGGCCAGGATGTCGAGCAGCGTGGCGGCGTCCGCGACGCTCCGGGCGATCGGCCCCGACGTGCTCAGACCGCTCACGTCGTGCTGCACGGGACCGCCGCTGATCCGTCCCCGGCTCGGCTTGATGCCGAACAGCCCGCAGACCGACGACGGGATGCGGATCGAGCCGCCGCCGTCACTGCCCTGCGCGATCGGCGCCAGCCCGGACGCGACCGCCGCGGCGGCGCCCCCGCTGGAACCGCCGGCGGAGAGCTCCAGGTCCCAGGGGGTGCGGGCGGGCGGCGCGAGCTGGTTCTCGGTGTAACAGGGCAGCCCGAACTCGGGGGTGTTGGTCTTGCCGAGCAGGATCGTCCCCGCCTCGCGGAGCTTCGTCACCACGTGGTCGTCGATGTCGGGAACGTGGTCGGCGTACGCCCGCGAGCCGAGCGTGCAGCGCACCCCCGCCACGAAGTTGAGATCCTTCACCGGCACCGGAACCCCGTGCAGCGGCGGCAGCTCCCGCCCCTCGCGACGCGCGGCCACCGCCTCGCTCTCCGCGTCGGCCGCCTGCTTGCGGGCGATCTCGGGGGTCACGGTGATGTACGCACCGACGGTCTCGTTCAGCCGCTCGATGCGGTCGAGATAGTGCTCGGTCAGCTCGACCGGCGAAATGGATCCGCCTCGTACCTGTTCCGCCTGCTCCACCGCGGTCAGATCGTGCAGCTGCGCCATGGCTGTCCCGTCCTCTGCTTGTTCGACGTCACGTCACCGTGCGTCGCGATCCTCGCACTACCCGCCGGTAGCGACCAGACCCCGCCCGAAGCCGCCGCCCGGAACCGGCCGCGCACCGGCCGGTCAGCTCTCGGCGGAACGGCGGGGCGCGGGACGAGCCGGGCGTGAGGATGGCCGGATGAAGGGTGACACGGCGGTGCGGCGGCTTGATCTCGGCTATTTCGTCCGGCCTGCGGAGGAGGCCGGTCAGGCGTATCCGCGGGTCGAGGCGGTGCTCGGGTATCTGGTGCGCAGGGATGAGGGGCTGATCCTGTTCGACACCGGGATCGGGGACGCCGGTCCGGAGACGGAGGCGCATTACCGGCCCAGGCGGCGTCCGCTGGAGGAGGCGCTCGCGGCGGCCGGGGTCGCGGTGCGGGACATCGCGCTGGTGGTCAACTGCCATCTGCACTTCGACCACATCGGGGGGAACCCGCTGCTGGCGGGCAGGCCGGTCCTGGTGCAGGCGCAGGAGCTGGCGGCCGCCCGGCGGGGCGGGTACACGGCCGGTCAGCTCGTGGACTTCCCGGGCGCGGTCTACGAGGAGTTGACGGGGGAGGCCGAGATCTGGCCCGGGGTCCTGGTCGTGCCGACGCCCGGGCACACCGACGGGCACCAGTCGTTGGTGGTGCGGCAGGGCGACGGCACGGTCGTGCTCGCGGGGCAGGCGCGCGATGCCGCGTCGCACTTCGCGGCGGACCAACTGGCGCGGCGTGCCGCGCTCGACGGCGTGGCGCACCCGCTGCCGCCCTACCCGTCGTGGCTGGACCGGATCTGCGCGTTGGACCCGCGGCGGGTGCTCTTCGCGCACGACGGGTCGGTGTGGGAGCCGGCCGGCGGAGGCGACGTGATTGGGTGAACGGCATGACTGGTACCCCTGCCTTCCGTATCGAGTTCGACGGCCACCCCGCCACCGCCGAGACCCTGGCGCGCTTCGTCATGGTCAGCAGCTACGGCCACTTCACCGCCATGCAGGTCAGAGGGCGCGCGGTGCGCGGTCTCGACTTCCATCTCGACCGGCTGGACCGCGCCACCCAGGAGCTGTTCGGTACCGGCCTGGACGGAGGGCGGGTGCTGGACGCGGTCCGGCACGCGCTGGGTGACGACGTCGACGCGTCGGTGCGCGTCAATGTCTTCCGCCCCGACGAGGCCGGCGACGTCTCCCTCATGGTGACGGTCCGGGGTCCGGGACCCGCGCCGAGCGGTCCGCAGAGCCTGATGTCCGTCGACTACCAGCGGCCCGTGGCCCAGGTGAAGCACGTCGGAGGCTTCGCCCAGGGCTACTTCGGCAACGCCGCGCACGACGCGGGGTTCGACGAGGCGCTGCTCGTCGGACCCGGCGGCGTGATCGCCGAGGGTTCGATCACCAACGTCGGCTTCGCGGACGGCGACACGGTCGTCTGGCCCGACGCGCCCGCCCTGCACGGCATCACGATGCGGATCATCCAGCGGGAGATGGACGCGGCGGGCCTGCCGTGGCGGCACCGGCGGGTCACGGTGGCGGACGTGGCATCGTTCGACGGCGCCTTCGCCTGCAACTCCCGGGGGATCGCTCCGGTCGGCCGGCTGGACGAGCTGATCCTGCCGACGGATGTGGATCTGGTGAAGCGGGTGATCGGGCTCTTCGACTCCGCCCCGTGGGACGCCCTCTGAGCGGTGGTCCGAAACGTCGGTCACGACCGCGGTCGAAACGTCGGTCCCGACTGCGTACTCAACGGCGGTCCCAACCGCCCTCCCAGCGGCGGACGTCCTCTCCTACCTCCCGGTACGGCTGTTGCTTGTCGGTAAACCCGTTGGCGGCCGGAAAAGCCGAACAAAAAGGTGACGCATGTTCACCTTCCGGCGTGAGCGTACCGGCGGTAACCTCCGGCGCATCGGCCTCCGGGAGGAGCAGGAATGCCACAACGCAACGGCAGACTACGCACCGGCAAGGTAGGCACCCGCAAGGGCAAGGCAGTCACCCGCACGTTCAGACGGGTGACCGCCGCGGCGCTGCTCGCGCTCGGCGTCACCCTCGTCGTACCGCTGCCGCAGGCGGCCCAGGCGGCGGACCCCACCACCGACTACTGCCAGGGCCAGTGCGGCGACATCCTGCCGCCCGGTGAGAACGGCAACGCGACGCTCGCCGACATCCTCGCCCACAAGGTCTTCGGCACCCGGCCGGCGCACGCCGCCGACCAGCTCGGACCGTACGCCAACCTGGCCACGGGCTATCCGTCGCTCACCGATGCCACCATCACCAACTTCTTCAACGACGCCTCCTTCGGCGTCCCGTCCGGCCAGGTCGCGTCGGTGACGACACCGCGCGCCGACGTCACCATCACCCGCGACAAGAAGACCGGCGTCCCGCACATCAAGGGCACCACCCGCGACGGAACGGAGTACGGCGCGGGGTACGCGGCAGCGCAGGACCGGCTGTGGCTGATGGACCTGTTCCGGCACGTCGGACGCGGTCAGCTGTCGTCCTTCGCGGGCGGCGCGGCCGCCAACCAGCAGCTGGAGCAGGAGTTCTGGCGGGCCGCCCCGTACACCGAGGCGGACCTCCAGGCGCAGGTCGACCAGATCACGGCGGGCAACGGCGCACGCGGGCAGCAGGCGCTGGCCGACGCGCAGGCGTACGTCAACGGCATCAACGCCTACATCACCCAGTCCAAGAACGGCCGTTACTTCCCCGGCGAGTACGTGCTGACCGGCCAGATCGACGCGATCACCAATGCCGGCGAAATCCAGCCATTCAAACTCACCGATCTGATCGCTCTCGGCTCGGTCATCGGCGCGCTGTTCGGCTCCGGCGGCGGCGGTGAGGTGGAGAGCGCGATCTCGCTGCTCGCCGCGCAGCAGAAGTACGGAGTCACCCAGGGCACCACGGTCTGGGAGACGTTCCGGGAGCGCAACGACCCCGAGGCCATGCTCACCGTGCACGACGGATCCAGCTTCCCGTACGCGGGCAAGCCGGCGAACCCGCAGGGCGCGGCGATGCCCGTGCCCGGAACGGTCGTCGCGGAGCCGCTGGTCTACGACCGGACGGGCGGCGCGGCGACCGCCGCCAAGACCCCGGTCAAGGCAGGCCCGCTCAAGGACGCGCAGGGCATCTTCGACAACGGGGCGCTGCCGGCGAACCTGTTCTCCACCAAGAAGGGCATGTCCAACGCGCTGGTGGTCAGCGGCGCGCACACCGCCAGCGGTCATCCGCTCGCCGTGTTCGGCCCGCAGACCGGCTACTTCGCACCTCAGCTGCTGATGCTCCAGGAGCTCCAGGGCCCGGGGATCAGCGCGCGCGGCGCCTCGTTCGCCGGGCTCGGGATGTACGTGGAACTCGGCCGCGGCCAGGACTACGCCTGGAGCGCCACCTCGGCCGGCCAGGACATCACCGACACCTACGCCGTCGAGCTGTGCCAGGACGCCGTGCACTACGTCTACCACGGTGTCTGCACGGCCATGGAGAAGCTGGAGCGCGTCAACTCCTGGAAGCCCACCGTCGCCGACTCGACCGCCGCGGGCTCCTACCGGATGCAGGTCTACCGCACGGCGTACGGGCCGGTGGAGTACCGCGCGACGGTCGGCGGCAAGGCGGTCGCGTACACGACGCTGCGCAGCTCGTACCGGCACGAGGCCGACTCGATCATCGGCTTCCAGATGCTGAACGATCCCGGCTCCGTCCATGACGCGGCCACGTTCCAGCAGGCCACCCAGCACATCAACTACACCTTCAACTGGTTCTACGCGGACTCGCGGCAGACCGCCTACTACAACAGCGGGACGAATCCGGTGCGCGCCGCCGGCGTGGACCCCTCGTTCCCGGTGAAGGCGGAGGCCGCCTACGAGTGGCAGGGCTGGGACCCGGCGTCGAACACCGCCACCTACACCCCGCCCGCGCAGCACCCGCAGTCCGTCGACCAGGACTACTACGTCTCGTGGAACAACAAGCAGGCCAAGGACTTCACCTCGGCCGGCTTCGGCAACGGCCCCGTGCACCGCGGGGACCTGCTGAACGACCGGGTGAAGAAGCTCGTCGCCGCGGGCGGGGTGACCCGGTCCGCGCTCACCAAGGCGATGGCCGACGCCGCGCTGACCGACCTGCGCGGTGAGGACGTCCTGCCGGAGCTGCTGCGCGTGCTGCGCAGCGCACCGGTCACCGACCCGCAACTGGCCACCGCCGTCCAGCAGTTGTCCGACTGGGGCACGGCGGGCAGCAAGCGCAAGGAGACCTCCGCGGGCTCCCACGTGTACGCGAACGCGGACGCGGTCCGCACCATGGACGCGTGGTGGCCGCTGCTGATCGACGGCGCGTTCCGGCCCGGTCTCGGCGACGGCCTGTACACGGCGCTGACCGCGAACCTGTCGATCGACGAGTCACCGTCCGCCGGCCACGGGCCGACCGGAGCGCACGCGGGCAGCGCGTTCCAGTACGGCTGGTGGAGCTACGCGGGCAAGGACCTGCGGACGGTCCTCGGCGACCCGGTGCAGGGCTGGACGCCGCAGGCCTTCTGCGGCGGCGGCACCCTCGGCGCCTGCCGTGACGTGCTGCTGGCCACGTTGAAGCAGGCGGTCGCGAAGCCCGCGACCACCGTCTACCCGGCCGACGCCAACTGCTCGGCGGGCGACCAGTGGTGCTCCGACACGATCATCCAGCGGCCGCTGGGCGGGATCACCCAGGACAAGATCAGCTGGCAGAACCGGCCGACGTTCCAGCAGGTCGTGGAGTTCCCCGCGCACCGGTAGCGGTTCCGGTCGCGGTTCAGGAAGCACGTGCACGCCGCGGGACGGGGACTCAGTGCGAGATCCGTCCCGCGGCGAGCACCACCCGCGCCAGTTCCTCATGGCATATGTCACTGTGCGCGCCCGCCGGCGGAGAGCCGCTGCACACCACGGCCGACACGTCCACGCTCACACACCCGGACACCGGGAACCGGCCGGCCCGGGCGTCCTCGATCGTCGCCCGCCGGGTGCCGTCGACGGCCTGGATGCCGTCGTGGCCCATCGCGCCCCAGCGGTCGCCGAGCCCGATGAGCGAGGAGTCGTCGCGCGACAGCCGTGACGCGAGCGGGTAGATCACCCCGAGCGCGGTGTCGTGGCTGGAGAAGCAGGACACCACGGGCCCGTCCACCCGGTTCTCCGCGTCGCGCAGCGCCCCCGAGTGCGACGCGTCGCCGGGCAGCCGGCGCGCGTACGCGTAGTGCGAGAACGCGCCCTGGAGCAGCGTCACGGACTTGACGTTGTGCGCCCCGGCGGGCAGTCCGAGCAGCGCGAACGACACCAGGCGGGCGCCGAAACTGTGCCCCACCAGGTGCACCCGTACCGGTCCCGCCGCCTGCGACAGCCGGCCCAGCGCCGGGCCGAGACCGTGCTGCCCGACCGTACCGGCCCGCCGCTTCATCGCGAAGTACGTGGCCTGCCGGAGCAGTTCGTGAGCGCCGTTCCACAGCTTCTTCCCGAGCCCGCCGAACAGTTGCTGTCCACCGGGTTCGTCGGGCCCCAGATCGACCCCGGTCTCCTGGAGCGCCGCGGTGAGCTCCGCGCAGAGCCCGACCGGGTCGTCCGCGAGAATCGCCGGGTCGGGCTGCGGCCCGCCGTCGCCGGAGTCCGCGGCGAACGCGGCGGCGGGGCTGCCCGCCGGCAGTGCCACGAGGTCGCGGACCAGCCGCGCGAACTCCCCTAACGCCTCGGGGGAGTCGGGACACTCCCGCAGTAGCTCCGCCAGTCGCCGCACCGTCGCGTCCTGGCCGGGGAACGTGCCGGTCAGGGCCCGGCAGGTCTCCTCGCTGAGCTCCGTCCGGCCGCCGGGGGCGGCCGGGACGGTCGCGGTGGCTGGGAGGGGGGCGATCAGCGAGGGCGTGAAGTCCGGGATGGGCTCGTCGCTGAACCGCATGGCGGGCCACAGCACGCCGACGTAACCGAGCCGTATCCGCGTGCCGGTGCCGAGCAGCCCGGGGAAGGGCGCGAAGAACCGGTCGTAGAGCCAGGTCGCCATGGACTGGTCGTTGTTCCAGCCGTGCGAGAACATCACCAGATCGGTGACTCCCTCAGCGGCCACTCCCGCCAGTAGTTGATCACGCTGCCGGGTGTCCACGTCCCCGTCCGCGTCGAAGGTCAGTTCCCAGTAGGGCTGCACACTCATCGCTGTCACGGCGGTCCCCCTCGGTCGTATCGCCGAAGTCCCTCTCCCAGCCACCGCTGGGAGGTGCCCCCCAGCCGGCGCGGCCTGCCACGCACGCTCGTGGCCTCGATCCGCGCCATGTGCGCGCATCATCCCGAACAGGGAGGAGACCGGCCATACCCCGCGCAGACGATTTTGCTCTTCCGTCGACCTGACCGACCGCTTAGTATGCGAGAGGAGCCGTAGCCAGTCGAGTCGAAGGAGACACGATCGTGGTCGTGGAAACACTGCGCGATGCCCGAGTGGTCGTCACCGGGGCAGGTGGCGGCATCGGTGCCGCGCTGGCCCGCAGATTCGCCGCCGAGGGCGCGCGGGTCGTGGTCAACGACCTGAACGCCGGAGCCGCGCAGGCCGTCGCCGACGAGATCGGCGGCATCGCCGTACCGGGCGACGCCTCGGGCATCGTCGGCAAGGCGCGCGACGCGCTCGGCGGCACGATCGACGTCTTCTGCGCCAACGCCGGTATCGGCACCGGCGGCCCCGACGCCACCGACGAGGAGTGGGAACGCTCCTGGGACGTCAACGTCATGAGCCACGTCCGGGCCGCCCGCGAGCTGCTGCCCGAATGGCTCGAACGCGGCAGCGGCCGCTTCGTCGCCACCGTCTCCGCCGCCGGGCTGCTCACCATGGTGGGCGCCGCGCCGTACTCGGTCACCAAGCACGGCGCCTACGCCTACGCCGAGTGGCTGTCGCTCACCTACCGGCACCGCGGCATCCGCGTGCACGCGGTCTGCCCGCAGGGCGTGCGGACCGACATGATGCGCGCCGCCGGCACCGCGGGCGAGTTGGTGCTCGCGCCCACCGCGATCGAGCCGGAGGAGCTCGCCGACGCCGTCATGGCGGGCATCGCCGCCGAGCAGTTCCTGATCCTGCCGCACCCCGAGGTCGCCGGGTACTACGCGGCCCGCGCCGCGGACCCGGAGCACTGGATCGACGGAATGAACCGCCTGCAGCAGAAACTGGAGCACATCACGGGCTCCGAGGGCGGGGACCGCACGTGATCTCGTACGCGGCCAAGCCGTGGCTCCAGCACTTCACCGAGGAGCAGCGTGCACTGCCCGACGCCCCGCCGAGCGTGCTGCACGCCTTCCGCGCCTCGGTCGCCCGCGTACCGGACCGCGCCGCCCTCGCCTACTTCGACGGACGGCTGTCCTACCGCGAGGTCGACGAGCTCTCCGACGGCCTGGCGAACCATCTGGCGGAACGCGGCTTCGCACCCGGCGACCGGCTCGCGGTCATGCTGCAGAACATCCCGCAGTTCGTGATCACGCTGCTCGGCGCGTGGAAGGCCGGCGGCACGGTCGTGCCGGTCAATCCGATGTACAAGACGCATGAGCTCGCCCACATCCTCGCCGACGCCGGGGTCCGGGCGATCGTCTGCTCCGACCGTGCCTGGGACGGCTACGTCCGGGAGACCGTGGCCGGCTCGCAGGTCTCGATCGCGCTCGTCACCAGCGAGCTGGACCTGCAGACGCGCGACGACCACCGCGTCCTGCCCGGCGACCGGTTCCCCGCCACGGATGCCGAGGACCTGCTCACCGCGGCCCGCGCCGCCGCGGGACCGCCGCCCACCGCGGCCCCCGAACGCCACGGCACCGCGCTGATCAGCTACACCTCCGGTACCACCGGCGCCCCCAAGGGCGCGATGAACACCCACGGGAACATCTCCTACAACGCCGACCGGCAGCGCTGCATGCTCGCCCTGCCCGACGGCTCGGTGATCTTCGCGATGGCGCCGCTGTTCCACATCACCGGGATGGTCGCCCAGCTCTCCTCGGCCATCGCCAACGGCGCCACCCTGGCGCTCACCAACCGCTTCGAGGCGGGCGTCGTCCTGGAGGCGTTCCAGGAGTACCGCCCCGCCTACACCGTCGGCCCCGCCACCGCCTTCATGGCGCTGATGGCCCGCCCGGAGGCCACCCGGGACCACTTCGCGTCGTTCCACTACATCTACTCCGGCGGCGCCCCGCTGCCGCCCGCCGTCGTCGAGGGCTTCCGCGAGAAGTTCGGGCCCTACATACGCAACGGCTACGGGCTGACCGAGTGCACCGCGCCCTGCGCGAGCGTCCCGGCCGGCCAGGAGGCACCCGTCGACCCGGAGTCCGGCACGCTGTCCGTCGGCGTCCCGGGTCCCGACACGGTGGTGCGGATCTTCGACGAGCTCGGCGCGGACGTACCGTTCGGCACGCACGGCGAGATCGGCGTCCGCGGCCCGATGGTGGTCCCCGGCTACTGGAACCGCCCCGAGGAGTCGGCGGCGGCCCTGCCCGGCGGCGAACTGCGCACCGGCGACATCGGCTTCATGGACGAGGCCGGCTGGCTGTACGTCGTCGACCGTAAGAAGGACATGATCAACGCGTCCGGCTTCAAGGTCTGGCCGCGCGAGGTCGAGGACGTGCTCTACACCCACCCCGCCGTCCGCGAGGCCGCCGTCGTCGGCATCCCCGACGCCTACCGGGGCGAGAGCGTCAAGGCGTACGTCAGCCTGCGGCCGGACCGGCCGGCCGAACCCGCGGATCTCATCGCGTACTGCAAGGAGCGGCTCGCCGCGTACAAGTACCCGCGCGAGGTGGAGATCCTCGAGGAGCTGCCCAAGACCACGAGCGGCAAGATCCTCCGGCGCGAACTGAAGGCCCGCGCCGGATAGGGTCCATACCGGTCGGAATGTTCGACCGGCGCATCGGTACGGAGAAAGGGCAGGCCATGGCACGCAGCACGACCACCAAGGCAACCGCGGTCCCTGAGCGGCTGCTCGCCGAGGCCACCCGCCTCTTCGCCGAGCGCGGCTACGACCGCACCTCGGTGCAGGAGATCGTCGAGGCGGCCGGGGTGACGAAGGGCGCGCTCTACCACTACTTCGGCTCCAAGGACGATCTTCTGCACGAGATCTACGCCCGCGTGCTGCGGCTGCAGACCGAGCGTCTCGACTCCATCGCCGCCCAGGCCGCCCCCGTACCCACCCGGCTGGCCGAGGCCGCCGCCGACGTCGTCGTCACCAGCATCGAGAACCTGGACGACACCAAGATCTTCTTCCGGTCGATGCACCAGCTGAGCCCGGAGAAGCAGAAGGCGGTACGCGCCGAGCGCCGCCGCTACCACGAGAAGTTCCGGGCCCTGATCGAGGAGGGCCAGCGCGAGGGGATCTTCCGCGTCGAACTGCGGCCCGACCTCGTCGTCGACTACTTCTTCGGCTCGGTGCACCACCTCGGCACCTGGTACCGCGCGGACGGCCCGCTGTCCGCCACCACGGTCGCCGAGGACTTCGCAGACATGCTGCTGCACTCGGTGCGGCAGCCCCGATAACTGGAGGTACCTGGTGAAGGCATGGCGCGTGCACGAGAACGGGGAGCCGCGCGAGGCGATGCGCCTCGACGAGGTACCGGACCCGCAGCCCGGCCCCGGTGAAGTGCTGGTGCGGGTACGCGCCGCGAACATCAACTTCCCCGACGCCCTGCTCTGCCGCGGCCAGTACCAGATCCGCCCGCCGCTGCCGTTCACCCCCGGCGTCGAGCTCTGCGGCGAGATCCTCGCCCTCGGCGAGGGCGTGACGGGCCTCGACATCGGCGCCCGCATCATCTCCCCGGCATCCCTGCCGCACGGTGCCTTCGCGGAACTCGCCGTCATCAGCGCCGCGACCGTACTGCCCGCCCCCGACGCCCTCGACGACGCCGAGGCCGCCGCCCTGCACATCGGCTACCAGACCGGCCTGTTCGGACTCCACCGCCGCGCCGCCCTCCAGCCCGGCGAGACCCTCCTGGTGCACGCCGCCGCCGGCGGCGTCGGCAGTGCCGCCATCCAGCTCGGCAAGGCCGCCGGCGCCACCGTCATCGGCGTCACCGGCGGCCCCGACAAGGCGAAGGTCGCCCGCGACCTGGGCGCCGACCTCGTCGTCGACCGCTCCAGCGAGGACTTCGTGGCCGTCGTCAAGGAAGCCACCAACGGCCGCGGTGCGAACGTCGTCTACGACCCGGTCGGCGGCGATGCCTACACCAGGTCGACCAAGTGCATCGCCTTCGAGGGCCGCATCGTCATCGTCGGCTTCACCAGCGGCACGGTCCCGACCCCGGGCCTCAACCACGCCCTCGTCAAGAACTACTCGATCCTCGGCCTGCACTGGGGCCTCTACAACACCAAGGACCCCCAAGCAGTCCTCCAGGCCCACGAAACCCTCACCCGCCTCGCCACCGAGGGCAGCGTCAAGCCCTACATCAGCGAACGGGTCCCCCTGGCCGGGGCGGCGTCCGCCGTACAGCGAGTAGCAGACGGCAAGACCACCGGCCGCGTGGTCGTCGTCAACGACTGACCCGACCACGGTCGCGCAGCGGTCCCGCCCACTGAGGGCGGGACCTTCCGCGCCCCCGGCTACCGGGCGCCGTGCCCCGTCGCTGTCACTTGCCCCACCGGTAGAACACCTTTCCGTCGCGAGGCTCCGCCCCGAACGCCTCGTAGAACGCGAGCGCTGGCGGGTTGTCCCGGTCCGCCGTCCACTCGATCCGGGTGCAGCCGGCCTCATCGGCAGCCTCACGCAGCTTGGCCATGAATACACCGGCCACACCGCGACGGCGGGCCGTCTCCCGGACGTACAGCTCCTTCAGGTAGAGCGACGCTTCGGCGCCGGCCGCAGGCCACAGGAACGAGTAGCTGGCCAGGCCGACGACATCGCCGCCCTCGCGCGCGAGCAGGACCGTAGCCATGGGCAGCGCGCTGAACAGTGCCGCGTGAATCTGGTCGATGTCGCCGGGCACTGACTCGCCGCCGTAGTACGCCTCGATCTCGCCGAGGAGTTCGGAGATCGTCTCGGCGTCCGCCGCGGTCGCCCGCTCGATGTTCACCATGTCAGCTGTCCCTCTCACCGGGGGGCAGCGCCAACACCTCGCGCAGAGCCCGCACTTCCTGTGCCTCGGGAACACTAGTTGCCAGCTCCCGGGCGCGGTAGATGATCAGCGCGGAGCGGTGGTCGGCCGGCAGCGTCACGATGGTGTCGGTCGCCAGGACGGCGGCCCCCGCGGGATCCCCATCGGCCGCCAGACACACTGCCTGATCAAGGTGGATGAGCGCGCGGTCCGTGTGGTCACCGAGCGGGTACAGCTCCAGCGCGCGGGCCTGCTGCTCACCGGCACGGGCCGTCTCCCGCAGGTGCGTCCAGGCGTTGCCGCTGTGGAACCTGAACTGCGACTCGCTGTACCCGAAGGCGCTACCGATCCGGTCCGCCGGATCGAGCCGACCGAGCGCGGTGTCCGCCGCTGCAAGTGCCGCGACGGCTTCCTCTCGGCGGCCCAACAGAGCGTGAGCGCGGGCCTCCAGCGGGGCTGCGAGGGCGGGCCCTACGCACGGCAGACCGCCCGCGAGATGCTGCGCCCGGCAGGCCAACTCGACGGCGCCCTCTATGTCGCCGCTGTAGTACTGCTGGTACGCCTCTTGCGCGTACATCCATGACAGGACCTCTCGGTCCTCCGCTGCCGCCGCGGCTGCCCGGCCGGTGCGCCACCAATCGCGGCTCGAAGCGTCACCGAGCTTGAGCAGCGTGAGGGCCATCAGCCCCGACATGTGCGCCACGGCCAGCGTGAGCCGCCGCCGGACGTGAACGGAATGACGGTGCCCGAGGAGCCTTTTCAGGTCGGCGAAATCGCTGAGCAACTCGGGTAGCAGTTCGCCCTCGGGACGGAACCGTGTCGCCCGCCCGTGCCGCGCGACGGTGTAGTCCCACTCGTTCAGGCTCGCGTCCGTCATGGGCCCTGCGGCGAGAGCGTCGGACAACCCAAGCTGAAGGGCCGCTGCTTGGGCGAGGACAGGCATGTCCGCGCGGACACCGGCGAGTGCGATCAACGCGCCGTGTGCGTCGAGGGCCGTGTCCAGGGCAGCGGCAATCGCCTCCGTCGGACGGCGCCGGCCGGTCTCCAGATCGGCCACGTAGGACTTCCCACAGGTGGCACGCTGTGCAAGATCCCGTAAGGAGCGGCTGCCGCGCAGCCTACGGAGTGCCTGTCCGAACGTCTCTTCGCTCATCATCGCCCCGTGTCCGCAGTGTCCGCAGGGGTGCGGACGGCAGCGGACACTCATGTCCTGGGCCCTGCTGCCCGTGCACGTAACGCTACTCCTACAAGCCGATCACTCATGGTGACAGGGAGAAGTCGTGGGCACGGAACACGAGCAGCCGCTGGCGATCGACCCGGAACGGCTGGCGATCAACCAGCTACAGGGGTTGAACTGCGCGCTCTGCAAGGCACGCCTGTACCGCGCCCGGTCGCTCGGTCCCGTGCCCATGGGCACGGGTGTACATGCCGACTACGTCGAGCTCTACGCGTGCGAGCCGTCCTGCGGCGCGACCGTCGTCGCCGAGCCGCACGACTGGTGTTACTACTGCCACGACCCGATCCTCGCCCAGGCCGCGGTTCCCATCGGGTACCGACCCGGGGCTTCCGGTCCCGGCCGCCTCCTCTACGCGGACGCCAAGTGCCGTGTCGCGTACCGGGTGTACCGGCTCGACCAGCACCCTGCGGGCACCGACGGCAGGCCCCGCTACCGCGACCGGGAGCCCTTCGCGCCGCGTTCCGGCTGATGTCGAGCCGTGCGGGGCCCCGACTCCCCGCTGCGGTCCGGCAACCGGGTCGAGCCGGGCGGGCCCGAACGCGAGGGGCCGGGATCGCAGCTGGGGGCACCCCCGGCCGGAGGTTGGGGGAGGGTTCGAAATGCTGCCGAGCTATTTGTGGGCCGCCAGGCCCGTAAATAGTCGATTTCGAACCCTCGCGCCGGAGAGCCCGGCCCCGCCCCACGACGGACCGCCAACTACGCGTACTTCCTCAGCTCACGACGCGCCAGCGACCGCTTGTGCACCTCGTCCGGCCCGTCCGCCAACCGCAACGTTCGCGCCGCCGCCCACAGCTCCGCCAGCGGGAAGTCCTGACCCACGCCCCCCGCGCCGTGCACCTGGATCGCCCGGTCGATGATCGCCTGCACCGCGGCCGGAGTAGCGATCTTGATCGACTGGATCTCGGTGTGCGCGCCCCGGTTGCCGACCGTGTCCATCAGCCAGGCCGTCTTCAGCACCAGCAGCCGCAGCAGTTCGATCTCGACCCGCGCCTCCGCGATCCACTCCTGGACCACACCCTGCTCGGCGATCGGCTTGCCGAACGCCACCCGGTCCGTCGCCCGCCGGCACATGAGCTCGAGGGCGCGCTCCGCCATGCCGATCAGGCGCATGCAGTGGTGGATCCGGCCCGGTCCGAGCCGTGCCTGGGCGATGGCGAAGCCGCCGCCCTCCTCGCCGATCAGGTTCTCGGCCGGCACCCGGACGTCGGTGAAGACCACCTCGGCGTGGCCGCCGTGGTCACCGTCGTCGTAGCCGAACACCCGCATGCCGCGGCGTACTTCGACGCCGGGGGTGTCACGCGGCACGAGGATCTGGCTCTGCTGGCGGTGGCGTTCCGCCGACGGGTCGCTCTTGCCCATCACGATCATGATGGCGCACTTGGGGTTCATCGCCCCGGAGATGTACCACTTGCGGCCGTTGATGACGTACGAGTCACCGTCGCGCTCGATCCGCGTCTCGATGTTCGTGGCGTCCGACGAGGCGACGTCCGGTTCCGTCATCGCGAACGCGGATCGGATCTCACCGGCGAGCAGCGGCTCCAGCCACTGCTTGCGCTGCTGCTCGGTGCCGAACTCGCTCAGCACCTCCATGTTCCCGGTGTCGGGCGCGGCGCAGTTCAGCGCGGGCGGCGCCAGGTGCGGGCTGCGGCCGGTGATCTCGGCCAGCGGCGCGTACTGCAGGTTCGTCAGCCCCGCCCCGCGCTCGCCGGGCAGGAAGAGGTTCCACAATCCCTGCCGCTTGGCCTCCGCCTTCAGCTCCTCCACCATGGGCGGCGCGGACCAGCGGGCGTCGCCCTCGGCCTGCTCGCGCTGGAGGGCGAAGACCGGCTCCGCCGGGTGGACGTGCTCCTCCATGAACGCGGTCAGTCGCGTCCGCAGTTCCTCGGTACGGGCGTCATAGGCGAAATCCATCAGTCCTCAGTCCTCCTGGGGCTGGAGCCGGAGCTTGAGCAGCCCGCGGTCGATGAACGCGGGGACCAGGGAGCCGATCCGGTCGAAACCGGCACCGACGGTCTGGCCCAGCGTGTAGCGGTAGTGGATGCCCTCGAGGATCACGGCGAGCTTGAAGTACGCGAAGGCCGTGTACCAGTCGATGGCGGAGGTGTCGCGGCCGGACCGCTCGGCGTACCGCTCGACCAGTTCCTGGGCACTGGGGTGGCCGGGCGCGTCGCCGGTGGTGGACACGGGCGCGTCCGGGACGGTCTCCTGCTCGCTGTACATCACCAGCAGGCCGAGGTCGGTGAGCGGGTCGCCCAGCGTCGACATCTCCCAGTCCAGGACGGCCCGGACCTGGTCGTCGTCGCCGACGAGAACGTTGTCGAGCCGGTAGTCGCCGTGCACGACGGTGGGCGCGGGCGAGACGGGCAGCGCCTTGCCGAGGGCGGCGTGCAGTTCCGCGATACCGGGCAGCTCCCGGCTGCCGGACGCCTCCAGCTGCTTGCCCCAGCGGCGCAACTGCCGTTCCAGGAAGCCCTCAGGACGTCCGAAGCCGTCGAGACCGGCTGCTGCCGGGTCCACCGCGTGCAGGTCCACCAGGGTGTCGACGAGCCCCAGCACGACGGCGCGGGTGCGCTCCGGGCCGATCCCGGCGAGCTGCGCGGAGGTGCGGTACGGGGTGCCGTCCACGAAGTCCATGACGTAGAACGGCGCGCCGATCACCTCGGGGTCCTCGCACAGCAGCACGGTGCCGGGCACCGGAACCGGGGTGTCGCTCAGCGCGCTGATCACCCGGTGCTCGCGCGTCATGTCGTGCGCGGTGGCCAGGACGTGCCCGAGCGGCGGCCGCCGCACCACCCACCGCGAGACGCCGTCGGTGACGGCGTACGTCAGGTTGGACCGGCCGCCCTCGATCAGCCGGGCGCGCAGTGCGCCGCGCACCAGTCCCGGCCGCTCCCGGTCCAGATGTTCGCGCAGCCGACCGAGGTCGAGCCCCGGTGGATCGGCCGGGGGATTGTCCGGCGAACCGGCCGGCGGATTGCCCGGCGGATTGTCCGGCGAACCGGCCGGGGGATTGCCCGGTGGATTGTCCGTACCGCTCATCGTCTGCTCCTCACCACCCGGCACACCTTGGTCCTGGCGTTCCTGCCATCATGCCGACCAGTCGGTATGTCGTCCAGTAGGGATCCGGAATCCGGTGTTGTGGGCCGGTTCCGGCTGGGAGACTGGCGGCCCGTCCATGCCCTTCGAGGAGCCTAGATGTACATCCCCGCCGCCGCCCTGGACTCGCTCCACGGACTCGCCCACGGGGACGCCTTCGGCGACCGCTGGTTCTCGATGTTCCGGCTCGCGGGCCCCGAGGCGCTGGAGAAACGTGTCCTGCCGCCGCAGGACACCTGGTTGTGGAGCGACGACACCGCGCAGGCGCTCGCGCTCTTCCGGGAGCTGTCGGAGAGCGGCGGCGCGGTCGACCAGGACCGGCTGGCGCGCCGCCTCGCCGACGAGTACGCCGCCGACGACCACCGCGGCTACGGTCCCTCGATGCACGACGTGCTCCGCCGGATCGGTGCGGGGGAGCCGTGGCAGGCCGTGGTGGGCGAGCAGTTCGAGGGCCAGGGCTCCTGGGGGAATGGGGCCGCCATGCGGGTGGCCCCGCTCGGCGCCTGGCACAGCGGCGACCTGGACACGGTCGCCGAACTGGCCGCCCGCCAGGCCGCCGTCTCGCACCACCACCCCGAGGCCGTCGCCGGAGCCGTGGCGGTCGCGGTCGCCGCCGCGCTCACGGCCCGCGGCCGGGGTGGTCCCGCCCCCGCCCGTGCCGAGTTCCTGAGCTCCGTCGCGGACCGGCTCGACGTCTCCGACGTCCGCTCCGGCCTGCGCACCGCCTCCCGGATGTCCGAGTACGCCTCGGTCCGCCATGCCGCCGAAGTGCTCGGCTCCGGATACCGGGTGTCGTCCCCCGACACGGTCCCGTTCGCGCTGTGGTGCGCGGGAAACCACCCCGACGACCTCCAGGAGTGCCTGTGGGCCACCGTCTCCGGCCGCGGCGACATGGACACCACCTGCGCGATCGCGGGCGGTGTGGTCGCCGCCCGCACCGGGGTCGCGGCCCTGCCGGCGGCCTGGCACGCGGCCAGGGAGGCGCTCCCGGCGTGGGTTGACGCGGACTCGGCCCCCGCCTAGCCTCTGGACTTATGGGTGAACAGGATTCACATACGCAGACAGCGGCGGCGAACGCCAGGGCACTGAGGGACTCCGGGGCACTGACGGTGACGGAGGTCAGGCTCACCCCGATCCTGATCGCCGACCCGCCGCTGCTCAACACCCAGGGCGTGCACCAGCCCTTCACCCCGCGCCTGATCATCGAGGTGGTCACCGCCGACGGCACGGTCGGCGTCGGCGAGACGTACGGCGACAGCCGGTACCTGGAGCTGGCCGCGCCCCTGGGCAAGGCTCTGCCCGGCCATGCGGTCAGCGATCTGAACGGGCTGTTCACGCTCGCCGAGCAGGTCTGCGGCGACCCCGACGACGTCTCCGACTCCGTCGACGTCGGCGGGCTGCGCGGGGTGCAGACCGCCGACAAGCTGCGGCTCTCCGTCATCTCCGGGTTCGAGGTCGCCTGCCTCGACGCGCTCGGCAAGATCCTCGGGCTGCCCGTGCACACCCTGCTCGGCGGCAAGGTCCGCGACACCGTCGAGTACAGCGCGTACCTCTTCTACCGCTGGGCGCACCACCCCGGCGCGGACACACCCCGTGACGACTGGGGCGCCGCGCTCGACCCGGCCGGAGTCGTGGCCCAGGCCCGCCGCTTCGCCGACACGTACGGGTTCGCCTCCTTCAAGCTCAAGGGCGGCGTCTTCCCGCCCGACGAGGAGATCGCCGCCGTCAGGGCGCTGGCCGAGGAGTTCCCCGGTCAGCCGCTGCGGCTGGACCCCAACGGCGCCTGGTCCGTGGAGACGTCGCTGCGGGTCGCCGCCGAACTGGGCGACGTCCTCGAATACCTGGAGGACCCGGCCAGCACCACCGCCCGCATGGCGGAGGTCGCGGCCGGCACCGATGTGCCGCTGGCCACCAACATGTGCGTGACGACCTTCCCGGAGATCCGGGAGGCGTTCGCGACGGGCGCCGTCCAGGTCGTGCTGTCCGATCACCACTACTGGGGCGGGCTGCGCAACACCCGTGAACTGGCCGCGATCTGCCGCACCTTCGGCGTCGGCCTGTCCATGCACTCCAACACCCACCTGGGAATCAGCCTCGCCGCCATGACCCACGTGGCCGCGACCGTCCCCAACCTCGACTACGCCTGCGACTCGCACTACCCCTGGCAGACCGACGACGTCATCACGTCCCGGCATGTCTTCACCGACGGCCGGCTCACCGTCTCCGACGCGCCCGGCCTCGGCGTCGAACTCGACCGGGACGCCCTCAAGGTGCTCCACCAGCGCTGGCTGGACGACGACGGCACGATGCGGGACCGCGACGACGCGGCGGCCATGCGCGAGGCCGACCCGCGGTGGTGCACGCCGTCCGTTCCGCGCTGGTGACATTGCCGCCGGGCGGCACCTTGCGGCCCGATAGACACCGCTGAGGCCCGTCCGGCCGATCACGCGCGGCCCCACCCGGAACGGCGGCTCCCGGTGTCGCCGAGGACCGGTCACCGCCGCGTGAACGGGTGCCGGGGGAGCCGCCCGTTCTGCCGCGACGGGCCACCTGCCGGCCGGAGACCGGCTGGACCGGACAGCCATGATCCGCCGGAAGGGCATTACGCGTGGCAGGCCACCGGCACGCCGCCGTTCATCTCCGTCATGTCGGCGAACGCCGCCGCCACGTCCAGCGGGGCGCCCGGCGCGATGCCGTCGAGTTCGGCGTAGACCCGGTGCAGGTTGGCGACCAGCCGCTCGGACTCACGGAGTTGGGCGAAGGCCCCGAGGTCGGCGGCGCGGGCGGTCTGCAGCGGGGTGTGGCCGGCGGCGCGGCCGGTGTCCGCGAGACAGCCGAGGTTGCGCAGATACCGCTCCATGGTGTCGTAGACGCCGGGGTCGGTGACCGGGCCGTGCCCGGGGACGACGATCTCGGCGTCCAGCGACCGCAGCAGGTCCAGCGCGCGCAGCGACCCGGTCAGGGACCCCATCAGGATGAACGGCGTGCCGCCGTTGAAGACCAGGTCACCGGTGAAGACGATGCGCTGGCGCGGCAGCCACACGATGGTGTCGCCCGGCGTGTGGGCCACCCCGGGGTGGAACAGCCGTATTTCCGAGCCGGCCGTGTGCAGCCGCATCGATTCGGAGTACGTGACGGTGGGCGCGGTGATCTCGATGTCGCCGTAGTCGACGTCGGGCCAGACCCCGTGCAGCTGGCGGCCGGCCGCCAGCAGCTCCAGGCGGCACGCGGTGTGCCCGACGACGGTCGAGCCGCCCGCCGCGAACAGGCCGTTGCCGTAGGTGTGGTCGCCGTGGTGGTGGGTGTTGACCACGTACTCCGGATGCGGCACGCCCGCCGTCGTGATGGCGTCCCGCAGCAGCCGGGCACGGCGCTCGGTGGCGGCGGTGTCCACGAGCAGCGTGCTCGTGCCGTCGCTGACGAAGCCCGCGTTGCTCAGGCACCAGCCGCCGTCGGGCTGGCAGAACGCATGGACGTCCGGAGCCAGTTCCATGAGATACGGCTCCGTGCCCGTTGTATCGACAATCGCCGTCGTGCCCATGCGTGCCCTCCCCAGGACTGTCCTCTGACGCCGCCTCGCACTACAGAACGAGCGAGAGCAGCAGGACGAAGCCTAGGGCCACCACCGAGATCACTGTCTCCATCGTCGACCACGACTTGAGGGTCTGCGGGACATCCATCCCGAAGTACTCCTTCACGAGCCAGAACCCGGCGTCGTTGACATGCGAGAAGAACAGCGAGCCGGCTCCGACGGCGAGTACCAGCAGCGCCGCATGAGTTGTCGACATGTCGGTCGCGAGCGGTGCCACGAGGCCGGCCGCGGAGATCGTGGCGACGGTCGCGGAGCCGGTGGCGACCCGGATGAGGACGGCGATCAGCCAGGCGAGCAGCAGCGGTGAGATGTTCCAGCTGTCGGACCAGTTGAGGATCATGTTGCCGACCCCGGCGTCGATCAGCGTCTGCTTGAACCCGCCACCCGCGCCGACGATGAGCAGGATGCCGGCGATCGGGGCGAGCGACTTCTCGACGGTCGAGGAGATCCGTTCCTTGGTGAACCCGGCCGCGCGGCCCATGGTGAACATGGCCAGGACGACGGCGGCGAGCAGCGCGATCAGCGGCGTGCCGAGCACGTCGAAGGTCCGGTAGACCAGGCTCTGCTGGTCGTCGACCATGACGTCCACCAGCGCCTTGGCGAGCATCAGCGCCACCGGCAGCAGCATCGTGCACACCGTCGCGGTGAAGCTGGGACGCCGCTCGAGGTCGTCCGAGGCGCGGGCCGGGGTGAGGTTCTCCGGCGGGTCGACCTTCACCCAGCGGTCGGCCACCCGGCCGAAGAGCGGCCCCGCGATGGCGAGAGTGGGCAGCGCGACGAGGACACCGAGCGCCAGGGTGGTGCCGAGGTCGGCGTGGATGGCGTCGATGGCGGCGAGCGGGCCGGGGTGCGGCGGCACCAGGCCGTGCATGACGGAGAGCCCGGCCAGCGCCGGGATGCCGACCCGCATCAGCGAGTAGTTGCCGCGCCGGGCGACCAGCAGGACTACGGGTATCAGCAGCACGATGCCGACCTCGAAGAAGAGCGGCAGCCCGATCAGGCCCGCGATCCCCGCCATGGCCCATGGCATCCGGCGTTCGCTGGTGCGGGCCAGGATGGTGTCGACGATCTGGTCGGCGCCGCCCGAGTCCGCCAGCAGTTTGCCGAGGACGGCACCGAGCGCGATGAGCACGCCGACCCCCGCGACCGTCGAGCCGAGACCCGTCGTGAAGCTCGTGACGGCCTTCGCCAGCGGTGCGCCCGCCACCGCGCCGAGCACGAGCGAGCCGATGGTGAGGGCGAGGAAGGCGTGCACCTTCCAGCGGGTGATCAGCACGATGATGACGGCGATGCCGACGAGTGCGGCGATGCCGAGCCGGGTGTCACCGGCGGAGGTGATGGGCGGCGCGGTCGTCGCGGCCAGCAGCTCGACGCTGAGTGCAGACACGTTCGTACTCCAGGGGGACGGCGGCGGATGTGGGGGTCAGCGGGGAAGCGCGGCGTACGCGCGCTCGGCGATCTGCTGCGGGCCGCCGTCGATCGTGACGACGGCACCCGCCTCGTCGGCGTCCAGCGGTTCGAGGGCTTCGAGCTGGGAGCGCAGCAGACCGGGCGGCATGAAGTGCTGCATGCGGGCCGCGAGCCGCGCGGCGATCAGCTCGGGCGGGCCGTCCAGGTGCAGGAAGAACAACCGGGGGGCGGCGGCGCGGAGCCGGTCGCGGTAGCGGCGCCGCAGGGCGGAGCAGCTGACCACACCGCCCAGCCCGTCGCGTTCGGTGACCCAGTTCGCGATGGCGTCCAGCCACGGCTCGCGGTCGGAGTCGTCCAGCGGATGGCCGGCCGACATCTTGGCGATGTTCGCCGGCGGGTGGAAGTCGTCCGCCTCGGCGTAGGGGACGCCCAGCCGTTCGGCGAGCAGGCCGCCGACCGTGGACTTGCCCGATCCGGACACGCCCATGACGACGACGACCGGGGGGCTCGGCTGGTGCTGCGGCTGGTGCTGCGCGGGTTCGGCAGTCATGCGCTCGTACCTCCTTGTGCAAGCGGCTGGCACCAATAAACGCCATAGGTACTACTTATTCAAGAGCTCGATATGAAAACGTCATACCAAGGTGGTGGCACATAGGCTGTCACCCATGCCTCAGCAGGGAGAGAGCGGCGGCCTGCACGCCCGCGTACTGGCCGAACTCGGGCCCGCCATCGCCTCGGGCGGCTACCCGCCCGGCACGGTGCTGCGCATCGACGAGCTCGAAGTGCGGTACGGGGTGTCACGCACCGTCGTCCGTGAGGCCGTCCGCGTCCTGGAGGCCATGCACTTGGTCGAGACCCGCCGCCGGGTCGGCGTCACGGTGCGGCGCACCGAGGAGTGGAACGTCTTCGACCCGGCGGTCATCCGCTGGCGGCTGGCCGGCGCCGACCGCCCCCGCCAGCTGCGTTCGCTGACGATGCTGCGCACCGCCGTCGAGCCGGTGGCCGCCGGGCTCGCCGCGCTGGCCGCCACCCCGGGCCAGTGCCGGGAACTGACGGTGCTCGCGTCCGACATGGCCGCGGCCGGCCGGGCCGCGGATCTGGGCGAGTACCTGGTGCACGATGTCGCGTTCCACCGCGTCATGCTCCAGGCCTCGGGCAACGAGATGTTCGCCCGGCTCGGCGATGTCGTGGCCGAGGTGCTGACCGGCCGTACCGAACACCACGTGATGTTCACCGCTCCCGACCCCGAGGCGGTCACGCTGCACGTACGGGTCGCCGAGGCGGTCCGGGCGCGGGACGCGGCCGGCGCGGAGAGCCTGATGCGGGAGATCTGCCTGGGCGCGCTGCGCGAACTGGATATCCTCGCGCCGTAGCGACCATGGGCAGGCGGCTGGAAAACCGGATGACCCGGTCGGCCGGTGGTGATCCACTGGGGCGTATGCCCGCTCGACCGACCGCGTCCCCCGCCGCCCCGCCGCAGCCGTTCCGCTGGAACCTCGCCACGTCCGCGGGTGCCGGCCCGGACCGGCTCGGCACGCTCACCGAGGGCGCGCCGCCGGTCCGGCTCCGCTATCTGCCGTCGCTCACCGAATGCGCCGCGAAGGTGCTGGCCCGCTCCGACGGCGCCGAGCTGTGCTTCGTCGGACGGTCGCTGGACAGCATGTACGACCTGCTGACCGGCGCGTTCGAGGGCTCGTCGTGGGAGGGCCGGCTGCTGCGGCTGCCGGTGTCGTGCACCAGCGACCAGGGCTGGACGCCCGCGATGCGGGCACGATTCCGCGAGCACCTCGCCGCGGCGGGGCTCGACCCGTACGCGCTGGCCCGCCGGAAGCGGCCGGTCGCCCTCGTGGACGTCGTGTTCCGGGGCAACACCTTCGACACCCTGCACCGCGCGCTCGCCGGCTGGATCGAGGAGAGCCGCGAGCCGTGGCCGGTGATCCGCCGCAAGCTGCGCTACGTGGGTGTCACCCAGCGGGGCAGGACCAGCCCGGGCCACTGGCGCTGGCAGCAGGACGCGTCACGCCCGTGGGTGCGTACGCTGCCCGCCGGCCATGTGGTCAATGTGTCGCTCGACCCCGGGACCTGGTCGTGGTTCGGCGACCACCAGCCCAAGGTGCACAGCTCGTTCCCGGCCGTTCGCTGGTTCGACGAGGACGCCGCGGAGCCCTGGTACCACCCGTCGCTCCCGGCCGCGCTCGCCGAATCGCTGGCGCTGGTCGCGGCGGGACGCACCCGCGCGGTGCGAGACGACCTGGTCCGCGCGCTGGGGCGGGAGCCCGGTTTCGCGGGCCGTGAGGTGCGCGCGCTCGCGGCGGCGCTGCGCCGCCGCTGATCCGGACGGGTCTCAGGCGCTTTACCCGGACGGGTCAGGCGTTGTTCTCCATCGCCGGGCGGAGCCGTCCCAGCAGGGCGTAGAGCGTCGCGCTCTCGTCCTCGTCCAGGGCGTCGAGCGCGCCGTGCGTCGCCTGCATCTCCTCGCGCACGCGCCGGATGGTGTCGCGGCCCTCGTCGGTCGCCACGACGTTCTTGACCCGGCGGTCGGCGGGGTCCGCCTCGCGGCGGACGAGCGACCGCGCCTCCAGCCGGTCCACGATCCCGGTGACGTTCGACGCGTCGCACACCAGCAGCGCCGCGAGACCGCGCATCGGCAGCGGGCCGTCGAGCTGGGCGAGGACCTTGGCCTGGGTGGAGGTGAGGCCGTGGTGGGCGGCGGCGGCCGCGAAATCCCGCCACTGGGCGGTGCCGATGGCGGCCAGCAGCTCCAGGAGCTCGAGCTTGGTCGGGACGTTCGGGGTGGTGGCGCTCATGGGTCGAGTGTACTCAAAATGCTTGACGACATCAATCATTAACTTGACGTCCTTAACTATTGAGGTCTACCGTCTGTCGAGTTGCTTGACGACATCAAGCATCCAAGTTGTGAAGCAATGGTGTGAAGCAATGAGAAGGACCCGCCAGCCATGAGCCAAGCCACCACCGCACCCGCCGAAGCCGGGCACCGGAACGAGACGGTCATCGTCTTCGCCCTGAGCCTCGCCGCCATGGTCGTGTCGATGATGCAGACCCTGCCCGTCCCGATCCTGGGCCTGATCCGCAACGACCTCGGCACCTCGACCGCCAACGTCAGCTGGGTGACCACCGCGACCCTGCTGTCCGCCGCGGTCTTCACCCCGCTGCTGGGCCGCTTCGGCGACCAGCACGGCAAGAAGCCGACCCTGGTGGCCGTACTCGGCGTCATGGTCGCGGGTTCCGTCATCGCCGCCCTCGCGACCTCCCTGCCGCTGCTGATCCTCGGCCGGGTGCTCCAGGGCGCCGCCACCGCGATCTTCCCGCTGGCGCTGTCGGTGCTGCGCGAAGAGGTCCGCCCGCAGAAGCTTCCCGGTGCGATGGCACTGGTCAGCGGCACCCTCGCCTTCGGCAGCGGTCTCGCGCTGGTCGCCACGGGCCTGCTCACCTCCGGCCCCGACGCCGACTACCGCAACGCGTTCTGGATGGCGACCGGCTTCGCCGTCCTCGCCCTGGTCGCGGTCGTCACCATGGTCCCCGCGACCCGGCACAAGACCGGCGGCCGCACCGACATCCTCGGCGCGCTCACCCTCGGCATCGCCCTCCTGCTGCTCCTGCTGCCGATCTCGCAGGGCCACGAATGGGGCTGGGCCTCCGGCCGCACGCTGGGCAGCTTCGCCGGCGCCGTCGTCATGGGCGCCGTCTGGGTGCTGACCGAGCTCAAGGTCCGCGAGCCGCTGGTCGACATGCGGATGTTCGTCCACCGCCCGGTGCTGATGGCCAACCTCGCCGGGATCCTCGTCGGCTTCGGCATGTTCGCGAACTTCCTGGGCGTCTCCTACCTCGTCCAGATGCCCAAGGCGCTCACGGGCTACGGTTTCGACGCATCCATCCTCCGGGCCTCCGTCGAGTTCCTGCTCCCCGGCGCGATCGTCTCGCTGCTCGCCTCGCCCATCGGCGGCCGTCTCGTCCGGCACCGCGGCCCGCGGGTCGTGCTCGGCCTGGCCGCAGTGCTCGGCGCCGCCGGCTTCGGCTGGCTGGCCCTCGACCACAGCCACACCGCCTCGGTGATCGGCGCCGGCCTCATCGTCGGTGCGGCCGTCAGCTTCGGCTACGCGGCCATGCCCGCCGTCATCATGGCGAGCGTCCCGCACCACCAGAGCGGTATCGCCAACGGCATCAACTCGATCTCCCGCTCCACCGGCAGCGCGATCGGCAGCGCCGTGGTCACCACCATCCTGGCGTCGAAGACGATCGAGCACCTGCCCGCCGGAGCACCGCCGCTGCCCGCCGAATCCGGCTTCAGCCTCACCTTCGGTATCGCGGCCGTCTCCTTCGCACTGGTCGGGCTGGTCAGCTGGCTCGGCTTGCGGACCAACCACGGACCCCGGACCGTCGAGGTGACGGCTTCCGCCGCCGGTACCGTCCCGTCCCCCCTCAAGGCGGCCGAGCAGTCCGACGCGACCGACAAGGCCGGCGTCGTCTGATCCCCGCCCGATCCCCCCACGGCGTACAGGAGCCATCACCATGAAGGCCGTCAGTTACCGCAGCTACGGAGGGCCCGAGGCCCTGGAGTACGGCGAGCGCCCCGACCCCAAGGTCGGACCGGACACCGTCCTGGTGAAGGTCAGGGCCGCGGCGGTCAACCCCGTCGACTGGAAGGCGCAGGCCGGCTACCTGGACTCGATGCTCGACGCGGTCTACCCCGTCATTCCCGGCTGGGACGTCTCCGGCGTCGTCGTCAGGACCGGTCCCGACGTCCCGGAGTTCGAGGAGGGCGACGAGGTCATCGGCTATGTGCGCGAGGACTTCCTGTCCCGCGGCACGTTCGCCGAGTACGTCGGCGCCCCGGTCCGCACGCTGGCCCGCAAGCCGTCCAACCTCAGCTTCGAGCAGGCCGCCGGCCTTCCGCTGGCGGGCCTGACCGCCTACCAGGCGCTCCTCGGCGAGCTGAACGTCGGCAAGGGCGACACGGTCCTCATCCACGCCGCGGCAGGCGGCGTGGGCTCCATGGCCGTCCAGATCGCCAAGCACCTCGGCGCCCGGGTGATCGGCACCGCGGGCGAGCGCAACCACGAGTACCTGCGCGGGCTGGGCGCGGAACCGGTGACCTACGGGGACGGCCTCGCCGACCGCGTACGGGCGCTGGCCCCAGACGGCGTGCACGCCGTACTGGACCTGGTCGGCGGCGACGCCCTGACCGTCTCCCCGGGCCTGCTCGTCGACAGCGGCCGGCTGGTCTCCATCGCCGACCCGGCGGTGCTGGGCATGGGCGGCCGGTTCCAATGGGTGCGCCCGGACGCCACGGACCTCTCGGCCCTCAGCGACCTCGCCGAAGCCGGTGTGATCACCGTGGAGGTCGCCGCCGCCTTCCCGCTGGAGCGGGCGGCGGACGCGCAGCGGCTCAGCGCCGAGGGCCACACCCGCGGCAAGATCGTCGTCACCATGTGACCCGTCCGGTCCCCGGCCCGGGCGTCACCACAGCACGGCCGCCCCGAAGACGGCCAGCGCCACCGTGCACCCCACCACCGCCGCGGCCGCCCGTGATGTCATCACGGGCGGCCGCGGCGCGTCCATGAGGCGGATCCTGCGCTGGGCGACGAGCAGGAAGGCGAGCCAGACCAGGGCACCGAGCGCCACTCCCACGATCCCCACGCCGGACAGCCCCCGGTGGACCGCCTGCCGGCCCGCGAGCACCGCGGCGACCGCGCACGACAGGGTCGTCCGCCGCCAGGCCAGCCGGGTCCGCTCCGGCTGCAGACCGGGATCGCGGTCCCGCACTCCCGCGGGCCTTTCCGGCAAGGCCTAGCCCGCCCGGCCGAGCAGCACGATCGCCACCATCACCACCGCGATGCCCGCCACGAGCACGGCCAGCAGCGTCGGGAAGCGGGAGAGCGGCAGGTCCTCGTTCCGGCGCATGGCCCGCTCGCAGCGCACCCAGTAGTTGACGGCCCGCACCGCGCACATCGCGCCGCCCACCAGCAGCGCCAGCGCCAGGACGACCCGGACGGTCCGCGGCAGGTCCGGCAGGAACTGGTCCACCGCGAAGCCGCCGCCGATCAGCGCCAGCGCGGTCCGGATCCAGGCCAGGAACGTGCGCTCGTTGGCCAGCGAGAACCGGTAGTCGGGCGTCTCGCCCTCCGCCTGCACCCGGGCCGGCGAGAACCACAGCCCGACCGCCGACACCCCGGCCCGCAGCCTGCCGGGCAGCGCCCGTACGAAGACGATCACCCGGTCACTGTACGTCCGGACCCGGTACCGGACCCGGACGCCGGGTGTCCGGCCGGTGTCCGGCGCGCGTGTGTGCGGTGAGGGGAGCCTCCACCGGCACGTTCTTCGGCCGGCACGTTCTTTGGCCAGGACGACTACGCCACAGGAGGCCGCCCACGCCACTCGCGCAGCCTGTGGAACGCGTCGAGGCCGTCCGGGACCCACTCCCATTCGGACAGCCGCCGCTCCAGCTCGCCGTCGGTCAGGAAGGTGTGCCAGGCGACCTCCTCGACCTGCGGGGAGACCGGGAGTTCGCACCGCACCTCGTACACCTGGGACCACCAGGAGTGCCCGTCCCGCTCGTAGAGGAACTTGAACAGCGGTACGGGCCGCGCCAGTCCCGACACCCCCAGCTCCTCCTCGGCCTCCCGCAGCGCGGCCTCGTCGTACGTCTCGCCCGCTCCGACGACCCCGCCCACGAACATGTCGTACAGCGACGGGAAGACCAGCTTCACCGCGGTGCGGCGGTGCACGAACGTCCGTCCCTCGCCGTCCTTCACCAGCACGAACGCGCAGCGGTGCCGCAGCCCGCGGGCGTACGCCTCGGCCCGCCGCTCCTGGCCGACGACCTCGTCGTTCTCGTCGACGATGTCCAGCAGCTCGTCCGCGGAACGCGGTCGGGCGGGGGCGCCGGTCACCGGGTCGAGGCGTTCCACGACGCGGAACCGCTGGGCGACGACCAGGGTCTCGTCGGTGACGGTGAACTCCGGGTCGCCGATCGCGTCGCGCATCTCCTGGCTGTGCCAGAACCCTTCATGGTTCGCCCGCCACTGCGCGACGGTCCGGTCGCCCTCGCCCTCGTCCACCGCGTGCGCCAGATCCACCTCGGCGAGCGGCAGGACGCGGACCTCCGTGGTCTCCAGCACGGCCACCGGCCGGTCCGCCGAATCGATCAGGGCGGACCGTTCGCCGACGACGGGCAGCGCGTCGCCGCAGTACTCGTAGTCCTCGACGAGCCCGGTCGTGGAGATCTTCTCCCCGGACAGGACCGCGGCGACCAGCCGGTCGCGCAGCGGACCGGGGAAGGCGAGTTCGAACGGCGGGAGATCATCGTAGGAGCCCATGGAGCCAGCCTAGGTCGCGGCGTCAAAGGCTGGGCAATGGCGTCAAAGGCGTTTCCTGGGACGGCTCCTGGCCCGTGACGGCGGCGCGCGTGGCGCGCAGTTCGCGGATCAGGACGCGCACGGCGAGCGACCGTGCCATCTCCGGAGTGGTGACATGGCCGACGTGCCGGGTCGGGCGGCCCCAGGGACTCCCCACCGCCGGGAACTTCGCCTTCGTCGAGGAGGCCGTCCCGGTACCGGGCCCCGGTCCCGCCCCGGTCGAGAACATCTACCTGTCCGTCGATCCCTGCATGCGCGAGGTGATGGACGAGGGCGGCTGGGATCTCCACGCGCCGCTGGACGGCCGCGCGATCGGCCGCGTCGTCGAGTCCCACGACCCGGCGCCGGCCGTCGGCGGCCTCGTCCGGCACCGGGTCGCCTGGCACGCCCACGCGCTGGTGACGGCCGCCGGCGCCCGGGTGCTGCCGGATCTGCCGGGAGTCCCGCGGCGCGCCACCTCAGCGTGCTCGGCGGCACCGGCCTCAGCGCGTACGTCGGCCTGGCGAAGGTCGCCCGCGTCCAGCCGGGGGAGACGGTGTTCATCTCGGCCGCCGCCGGCGGCGTCGGCACCGCGGCCGGTCAGATCGCCCGGCTGCTCGGCGCCGGGCGCGTCATCGGCAGCGCCGGATCCGCCGCCAAGGTCAAACACCTCACCGAGGACGAACACCGGCAAGGCGATCGTCCAGGTCAGCCCGGTGTGACCGCACCGGTCACGTCAGCCTGGTGTGACCGCCCCGGTGACAGGATCCGCGACACCGTCGGTACCGGACCCCGCCCGGCGGTCGCGTACCACGACGGTCGCCATCGCGACGACGACACCGGCGACCGCGTACGCCGCCAGCACCCACAGCGGGCCGGCCGTTGCGCTCCCGCCGAAGTACACGGTGTTGCGGACCGCCGTGGTGCCCGCGCCCGGCGGCAGGGACTGCCCGATCGCGCTCCAGAAGCGCGGCAGCAGCGACGCCGGATAGACGCCTCCCGCGCTCGGATTGCCCATCACGACGAAGAGCAGGATCGACAGCCCGATGCCGATGATGCCGAAGAGCGTCTGCAGAGCCGTGGTGACGGCGGCGGCCGCGAAGACCACCAGCGCGCCGATCGCCCACAGCGCCACGAAGTGGCCTGTCAGCGCCGAGAACACCGGATCCACGATGATCGCCCCGCCGAGCCCGGAGACCACCGAGAAGAGCGCGAGGGTGCCGAGCCGGATCGCCGTACGGTGCCGGTTGACCGGCCGGGCGCCGCCCGCCACACCCAGGATCGAGGCGGTCAGATAGCCGCCCACCACCCAGCCGATGACCAGGTAGAACGAGCTCAGCCCGCGGCCGTCCTCCTTGTTGGGGGCCTTGATGTCGGTGACCGTCACCTGCCGGTGCTGGGTCTTCTCGACGCTCTGCGCGATCTGCGCGGCGGTCTGCGACACCGAGGGGCCGCCCGCGGACGCCACCAGCAGCGAATCGGTCTTCCCCGCCGGGTTGATGAGGATCGCGGCGTCCACCGTACGGTTCATGATCTGCCGCCGCGCCTCGGCCTCGTCGGCCACCACGACCGCCTTCACCGGCTCGCCCGGCAGCCCGTTGAGCTGTGCGGCCACCTTGCCCGCCACCTGCGCGGGCGCCACGACGGCGGCCGGGATCCGGTGCGGGGTGGGGGAGTGGAACGCGCCCAGGTACGACACGATGAAGGCCAGCTGGATCAGCAGACCTCCGACGACCAGCAGGAAAGCCCGGAAGCTGATCGCGTCCCGCAGCTCGGCCGCGAACCCGCCCGATCCGTCCGGCAGCGCCGGAACACCCCGTGAGGCGCCGGAATCCGGGGTGGTGGAACCGGAATCCTGGGCGGTGGAAGGTGTTTCGTCCGGCGGCGGAGGGGTCGTCCCTGCAGAGCTCATGCACGAACGTTAGGCGGCCTACGCTTTCGACGCGAGAGGGGGTGCTCCGTACGGGCCCCTTGCCGGGTGGCCACTGCACGCGAAATGCTGCGCGCGGCCACCACTGCCCAGCACCGACCAGGAGTGACCGTCATGCCGGCACCGTTCGACGTCCTGCGTATCGCCAACTGCTCGGGCTTCTACGGCGACCGGCTGTCCGCCGCCCGCGAGATGGTCGAAGGCGGGCCGATCGACGTATTGACCGGTGACTACCTCGCCGAACTGACCATGCTGATCCTGTGGAAGGCACGGCAGCGCGACCCCGACGCCGGCTACGCCGTCTCCTTCCTCGCCCAGATGCACGAGGTGCTCGGCAGCTGTCTGGAACGCGGCATCAAGGTCGTCGTCAACGCGGGCGGCCTCAACCCGGCCGGACTCGCCGCCAAACTCGGCGAACTGGCCGCGCTCGGCGGCCTCCACCCCACCATCGCCCACCTGGAGGGCGACGACCTCCTCGACCGTCTCCCCGAGCTGCGCGAGAAGGGTCACGGGTTCGCCAACCTGTCCACCGGCCGGCTCCTCGCCGACTCCGGCATCGAGCCCGTCACCGCCAACGCGTACCTCGGCGGCTGGGGCATCGCCCGCGCGCTGCGCGCCGGCGCCGACGTGGTCATCTGCGGCCGGGTCACCGACGCCGCGCTCGTCACCGGACCGGCCGCCTGGGCCTTCGACTGGGCGCTCGACGACTGGGACCGGCTCGCCGGGGCGGTCGCCGCGGGCCACATCATCGAATGCGGCGCCCAGGCCACCGGCGGCAACTTCTCCTTCTTCACCGAGATCGAGTACCCGGTGCACCCCGGCTTCCCCATCGCCGAGATGCACCCCGACGGCTCCTGCGTCATCACCAAGCACGAGGGGACCGGCGGCGCGGTCACCGTCGACACCGTCACGGCGCAACTGCTCTACGAGATCGAGCGGCCCGAGTACCTGAACGCCGATGTCGTCGCCCGCTTCGACACCCTGCGCCTGGAGCAGGAGGGCCCCGACCGGGTCCGGGTCACCGGCACCCGCGGCGAGCCCGCGCCCGACACCCTCAAGGTCTGCCTCAACTACCTCGGCGGCTTCCGCAACAGCGCCACCTTCGTGCTGACCGGCCTCGACATCGAGGCCAAGGCGCGGTTCGCGGAGGCGTCCCTGCTCGACGCGACGGGCGGCAGCGACCGGTTCGACGAGTTCGACCTGCGGATGGAACGGCCCGCGGCCGACACCGCCCGGCTGACGCTGACCGTCAAGGACCCCGACCGCGACAAGGTCGGCCGCGCGCTGTTCACCGCGGTCGCCGGCACGGCGCTGGCGAGCTACCCCGGCTTCTATCTGGAACAGGCGTCCCCCCGGCCCACCGAGTACGGGGTGTACTGGCCCGCGCTGGTCGCCGCCGACGAGGTGCCGGCCCAGGTCGTGCTGGCCGACGGCACCAGACTGGACGTGCCGAGGCCGCCGACGGTGGCGCGGGTGCGTCAGGAGCGGCCGGCCGCCGGCTCCGAGCCACGCCCGGCCGTGCCGTCCGGCCCCACCGTCCGGGCACCGCTCGGGCGGCTGGTCGGTGCCCGCTCCGGCGACAAGGGCGGCGACGCCAACATCGGCCTGTGGGCCCGCACCGACGAGGCCTACGCGTGGCTCCGCGCCCACCTCGGCGTCGACGAGCTGCGGCTGCTGCTCCCGGAGTCCGCCGAGCTGGAGGTCGTCCGCTACGAACTGCCCAACCTGCGCGCCCTCAACTTCGTCCTGCACGGCCTGCTCGGCGAGGGCGTCGCCGCCTCCACCCGCCCCGACCCGCAGGCCAAGAGCCTGGGCGAGTATCTGCGGGCCCGCCCGGTCGACATTCCCATGGATCTTTTGCCTGGAGCGTGAATCTCTTTGCCCGGCGTGTAGATCTCTTTGCCCAAGTGCTGACGGTCGTCTGCGTACCGTAGGAAGCGGCCCACCGCAAGAGGCGGGTGGGCATTCCGAGGGGGGCATTTCGATGGACCAGTCGATTCTGCACAAGGCGATCTTCCTGCTGCGCGACTGCCACGAGTCCGAGCAGCAGGTGGTCACCCGGCTCAAGGACTACTTCCCCGACCTGGACCTCAGCGCCCGCGAGCGCTACACCAGCGAGGCGATGGACCTGGTCCACGGAGTGCACCCGGGCATCTGACAGGCGTACGGCATCAGGGACCCGTCGGCAGGGACCCGTCGGCACGGACCCGACGTCCAGGCGGGCCGGTGCGCAATGATCGGGATATGAGCAACCTCGATGTGAAGCCCGCACCGACCGTGTGCGGCGGCCGCGAAGACGTCTCGGCCGAGCCCGTCCACGAGCTCCTCACCGCGCGCACCGTCACGCTCGGCGAGAGCACCCAGGTACGGCGCCTCCTGCCGAACCTGGGCCGCCGGATGGTCGGCGCCTGGTGCTTCGTCGACCACTACGGCCCCGACGACATCGCGCGCGAGTCCGGGATGCAGGTCCCGCCGCATCCGCACATGGGCCTGCAGACGGTGAGCTGGCTGCACGACGGCGAGGTGCTGCACCGCGACAGCCTCGGCAGTCTGCAGACCGTACGCCCCCGCGAGCTGGGACTGATGACCTCCGGCCGGGCCATCTCGCACTCCGAGGAATCGCCGCGCGACCACCCCCGGCTCCTGCACGGCGCCCAACTCTGGGTCGCCCTCCCGGAGGCCCACCGGAACACCGCGCCGGCCTTCGAGCACCACGCCGACCTGCCGGTCGTCACCGGAGGCGGCGGTCTGCACGCCACCGTCATCATGGGCGAACTGGACGGCGCCGTCTCACCCGGCACCACCCACACCCCCCTCGTCGGCGCCGACCTCGCCCTGGCAGCGGGCACCGACACCCGCCTGCCGCTCCGCCCCGACTTCGAGTACGCGGCCCTGACGATGTCCGGCGAGGCCGAGGTCGACGGCGTACGCCTCGCCCCTGGCTCGATGCTCTACCTCGGCTGCGGCCGCCGCGACCTCGCGATCCGCGCCGACGTGGACAGCGGCCTGATGCTGCTCGGCGGCGAGCCCTTCGACGAGAAGATCGTCATGTGGTGGAACTTCGTCGGTCGGTCGAACGAGGACATCGCACAGGCCCGTTCGGACTGGATGAGCGGCTCTCGCTTCGGGGATGTGAGGGGCTACGACGGAGCTCCGCTGCCCGCCCCGGAACTGCCTCCCGTGCCCCTGAAGCCGCGGGGACGGGTGCGCTGAGCCGGGCTTTCGATCCGGGGACGGATCTTTCTTCGGGTGACGGTCGCTCAGGCCGTTCCCGGCTCACCCGTGTTGCTGAGCAGCCGGTCCACGAGGAGTTCCGGGTAGCCCGTGGCCGGGGGGTCGATGCCGAAGATCGCTCGTACGTAGAGCGGTGCGATGAGCTGGTCGAGGATCTCTTCGAGGGGCGGGGGGATCTCGCCGCGGGCCGCGGCCCGCTCACGGATGCGTTCGATGGACTGGATCCGGCGTTCGAAGTGCTGGGCGCGTTCCCCCTGCGCCGGGGCGCTGCCCGGCATCGACAGGGCGACGGCCCGCACGAGGAGCCGGCCTTCGGGTTTGCGGATGCTCGCGACCCCCGCTTCCGCCCAGGCGATGAGGTCGCCGCGCAGGGTGCCGGTGTCCGCCAGCGGCCAGTCGCGCTCGAGCCGGGCGACGACCACGTCGGCCAGGAGCGCCTCACGGCTGCCCCAGCGCCGGTAGACGCTGGTGTGGTTCACCCCGGCGCGCTGCGCGATCGCGGGAATGGTCAGGTCCGCGCCCCCGGGGTCGGACAGCAGGTCGATGACCGCCTGATGGACGGCCGAGCGGACCTGCTCGGGGCTCTTGCGGATGCGGGGAGTCGACGGTTTCGGGGTCACCCCCACATCGTAAGCACAAATATTTGCTTCGCTGCGCTCGGAGGGTCTACAGTTCTGGCGTACGCACAGATCTGTGCTTAAGGAGAGCGTGATGAAGCAGCTGCTGTTCCCGGACAACACCCAGTTCTGGTACGAGACCCTGCGGT
>NZ_JAAIKO010000217.1 GCF_016107395.1 Streptomyces fildesensis | reverse complement strand
TCTCGTGCTCGGCCAGCGTGATCTCCTTGCGGCCGTAAGCGGCCTGGGAGATGTCCGCGACCTTGAAATCAGCGGCGGTGAGGAACGGCATCTGCACTCCTAATGTTTCGGTGAATGTCCAAGGCGGCCGTGGACCGATTGAGGGTGATGTAGTGGAGCCCCGGAGCGCCGGCGTCGAGCAGGCGCTGGGCCAGCCGCGTAGCGTGGTCCACCCCGATCCGGTGGGCGACGTCCGGGTCGTGCTCGGCCGCCGCCAACTGGGCTGCCAGATCGTCCGGGAACGTCGCATTGCTCAGTTCGGCGAAGCGCCGGATCTGCCGGACGTCGGTGGCGGGCATGATCTCCGGGATGATCG
>NZ_JAAIKO010000216.1 GCF_016107395.1 Streptomyces fildesensis | reverse complement strand
CATCTCCCCAATAACCCCCAACCCACTAAGACCTTTTCTTTCCCACTATTGTCTTTGAGATGGCTTCAAAAGCTCTAGCAACCACAGCCCTCCTCCTCTCCCTAAACCTCCTCTTCTTCACTTTGGTCAGCTCCACCTATGTCCCATGCCCGCCCACACCAAAACCTAAACACCACCACAAAAAGCCGCCGCCGGCAAAGGCGACTTGCCCAAAGGACACCCTCAAGTTTGGTGTCTGCGCCGATTTGTTGAATGATTTGGTGCATGTTGTTGTTGGGACCCCGCCAAAGACCCCTTGCTGTACTCTCATTGAGGGTCTGGCTGATCTTGAAGCCGCTGTCTGCCTTTGCACCGCC
>NZ_JAAIKO010000215.1 GCF_016107395.1 Streptomyces fildesensis | reverse complement strand
CTCCTGATGTACCTCGCGCCTTCCTTCTCCTCCTCGCGCTTCCTCTCCCCGCTGATCAGCAGCAGGTTGTCGTCCTCCACCTGCACCTTAATGTCTCCAGACCGCAGTCCGGGCATGTCGATGATGAACTCATAAGAATTTGGGAATTCCTTCACGTCCGCAGGGGTAGCAGCCATGGCTTTCGCGTCGCGAACGTAGCTGCGAGTTGGAGCATTGAAAGACTTGTCGGCTTCATCGCCCATGTCCATCACATGGTTAAGGACGTTGACAAGAGGAGAATCCGTGCCGAAGAACCTCAGATCCATGTCGGTGGCTTTGTGTTGGAGGCTGAGAATGGTTCCTTGAACTTAAACCGATT
>NZ_JAAIKO010000214.1 GCF_016107395.1 Streptomyces fildesensis | reverse complement strand
GGTCGCTCCTGGAGTCGGCGCAGACCTTCCTTAGCGGCTACGGTGTCGCCAGAGCCCTGGACAGCGGTTTCCTCGCCGGCCGTACCGATACCGGACTGTGGTGGCTCGCCGCCGCCGCAGGCGCCATCGTCGTCAGCGGTCTAGCCACCCGGCAGGTTTTCCGGGGCCTCGCCGACCTCGTCGAACCGCTCCGCGACGGCCTCGTACGCTCCGTCGTCACCCGGGCGGTGACCCGGTCGCTCGACGACAGCGGTCGCGCCGCGGACAGCGCCGCCGTCTCCCAGCTGACCAATCAGACGGAGATGGCCCGCGACAGTTTCGCCGGACTGGTCCTCGTCGCACGGTCGTTCGTCTTCACC
>NZ_JAAIKO010000213.1 GCF_016107395.1 Streptomyces fildesensis | reverse complement strand
CGGCTTTCTCATACTCCGCGCGAGCTTCAGCTTGGCGACGATGTCTCTCCTGTTCAATTTTGGAACGCTCTCTGAGCTTGCGCAGCCGCTCGTACTTCCTGTTGTGCTCTTTGATTCTCTGCACGTGTGGTTCGACCTTTTTAAGCTCATCATTAATTTCCTCATCAAAATCCAATTTTGATGCCAGATGAAGATCATCAGCAGCTTGTTCCCATTTTCTTTGCATTGCCCAAGCAAAACCACGGTACTTATAACCCTTGGCTGAATCTGGATTAATTTCAAGAGCTGCATTGGCATCCCGGATGGCAGCAATGGGTTTCTTCATTTTCAAGTAAGCACTAGCTCTGGTTGCATACATGATG
>NZ_JAAIKO010000212.1 GCF_016107395.1 Streptomyces fildesensis | reverse complement strand
AGCTTCGTAAGCACTCGACATTCAACGGCCGTCCGTCTTCCGGCGTCGTAGAGGATGATACGAATTGGTCGCGCAATGGAAATGGAGGGTCGCTTGGCAATGATCCGACTGTGCAAGGCATGAGAGTTGGTAGGGGCTTAAGGATACTAAAACCTCCGGAGGGCTACCCCCAAAGTAGATCGTCTCCTGTTTCTCCTGCCAGTGGTGCTCACTCAGTTGGAGGCTGAGAACCACCACCTTGTGGGTTTTGAAGGACCGCAGGCTAACTCTCCGGCACCACACGGCATGGACTCTGGCTCCTTGCTTCTTCTCACCACGTGCGAACTGTGAAGCCTTTTCCTATGTGTGTAGTATATTTGCTTG
>NZ_JAAIKO010000211.1 GCF_016107395.1 Streptomyces fildesensis | reverse complement strand
CTCACATTGGAAGAAGCATGCTCCCTTGAACCTCCTGATTGCGAATCTGCAGAATCTTCAATTGTCGCATTTAGTAATTCTCCATTGTTATCGCTCTGCACGATTCCCGTAAACTCTTTAAGTACGAACGATGTTTCCTGAGTGGATAAAGCATTGAGGTGGGTGCTGTCGGCCAGGACGGTGAGAGGCATAATATCTTCGCGAAACTGATCTCTTGGAGCTGAAGGCCTGAAGGAGGGGATTCTGTCAGTGTCCATGAACAGCGGAGTGATAACCGTGATAAAAAGCATTCCGATCACCAAATTTCTCACCATCATCTTTCCTCTTTCCGATTCCATCGTACCAAGGCAATCAAATAAACAGAG
>NZ_JAAIKO010000210.1 GCF_016107395.1 Streptomyces fildesensis | reverse complement strand
CGCGACCAGCGCGACGAGGCGCTACGCGAACTCATCGGCCAGCTGGCGCTGGCGGACCTCGCCACGCTGGTCATAGCGTCGCTGGTCGGCTATCGCATGGCCCGCGCGGCACTGCTCCCGGTAGAGCGCTACCGGGCCGAGGCGGCCCGTATCGCCGCTGGCGCCACCGGTGTTCGGCTGGCCGTTCCGGACGCTTCGCACGACGAAGTCGCCCGCTTGGGCCGCACACTCAACGACATGCTGACCGCCCTGGACGCCGCACTGGAGCGCGAGCGGCGCTTCGTCAACGACGCCAGTCACGAACTGCGGACTCCGTTGACGCTGCTGTCCACCGAACTGGAACTGGCCCTGCGCCGCCCACGGATCAAGGAG
>NZ_JAAIKO010000209.1 GCF_016107395.1 Streptomyces fildesensis | reverse complement strand
GGTGGAGCGATTTGTCTGGTTAATTTCGTTAACGAACGAGACCTCAGCCTGCTAACTAGCTATGCGAAGGTGATCCTCCGCAGCCAGCTTCTTAGAGGGACTATGGCCTTTTCGGCCATGGAAGTTTGAGGCAATAACAGGTCTGTGATGCCCTTAGATGTCCTGGGCAGCACGCGTGCTACAATGATGTATTCAATGAGTGCCTCACCTTGGCCGGCAGGCCTTGGCAAACTTTGAAATTTCAT
>NZ_JAAIKO010000208.1 GCF_016107395.1 Streptomyces fildesensis | reverse complement strand
ATGCGAGGTGAGATGCGACAAACTACCTGTCGCTCTGCAGACATTACAAGATCTTTAGAAGAGCTGTTGGGGCGGGTGGTGGCCAGTTTCTCTGGGGTCAGCTCTGGGTAGGGCTGGACAGGCGCAGCAACTGCAGCAGTGGCAGGCCGAAGAGGAGGAAGGGAGCGCACCGGTTGTTCCGCAGTGCGCGACACCGGGCTGCGAGCAGCTGGTTGATGCGCCGGTGGACTGGTACACCGACATCACCGTCCCACCCCAGGACGGCACCTACTGCGGGCCCTGCCGCCACGGCCAAGCCTTCCCGAACCGCGGGCTGCGTGGGGCGCTGCGCCGGATGCGGAAGGCGTCGAGTGATGTGTAGCTGTCACGGCGGG
>NZ_JAAIKO010000020.1 GCF_016107395.1 Streptomyces fildesensis | reverse complement strand
CAAAAATCATTCACGGATCACCAGGCCCGGCGAACGTTCGTGGACAACGCACTAGTCACATCGCGGACATCCGGGTTGTCAAACTGCTCGGGCCAGGGAACCGCTGCGGCCATGGCAAGGGCGTCCGGTCCCGGAGCCGGTGACCGCAGTTCAATGTCCGTCACATGGCCGATCTTGTAACCGTTGACCTCGTGGTCACGGTCTAGGTCGTTGCCCTCCCGAGCGCACTTCCGCAGTACGGTGCGCACCGCGCGGGCGTCATGGAGGTCGACCTGCTTTTCCCACTCCTGGATGATCAGGGCCATGGCCAGGGCTTGGGCGTGGTCTTGCGTGCAAGGCCGGAGACGAAGTTGCGTGTAGAGGAAGTCGTACATCGGTTTGTGATCGCCGCGCAGGTAGGCATCCAGGGCAGCCCTTGCAAGCATCACGACTGGAGATCCAAGGAACTCGATCATTCGAGTCATGGATCGCAGCGACTTCACAAGCATGCTGGATAGCCCCGACAACGGGGATGCGAAGCCGTGGGTCCAGACCGAAGGCATCATGTCGCCAAGCATCTTCGGGTGGGCCCAGGGCAGGCCGCCACCTGCAACTCCGAGGCCTGCGAGCCGGGTGAAACCCGCGTCGAACAAGGTGAGTTTCTCCGACACGGAGGCGATGACGTCAAGACCGGCCAGCATCCCGGTCAGCCGGGCGGGAGTCCTGTCGAAGCAGGAGAGCCTCTTCGACACGGAGGCGAAGGCATCGGCACCGGCCATCACCCCGGCCAACCGAACGGGCGTCGTGTCGAACAAGGAAAGCTTGCCCAGCACGGAGGAGACGTCGAACAAAGGTGACGCATCGGCGACGAGGCGTGCCGGTGAGTCCTGAGCCAACTGCTTGCCAACGCCCGTCTCGGCGAGCTGGCTGCCGACACGCTTCGCCACGTCCATGGACGCGAGTGCAGAGCCCACGGTGCCGAGCTTGAGAGTCGGTGACATGTCGGCCAGCACCTGTCCCAGATTTGGGTGCTCAGGGACGGACTCGAGGATGGGGAACGTGGCCACGGAACTTCTCCTTGTATCGGAAGCGCTGCTACCTCCCAGTGCCGGGAGAAGGCCGTTCCGACAATTCAAGAGATATGATCTGGGTCACATCCTCTATCAATCCCTGCGACCTCCGCAGTCTCCTCCTTCAAAGCAGTGGGCGGTAGCGACGGAGATGATCCTGGACCTCAACTGCTGACATTGGAGGCGAGCAGGCTGGTGACGTTGGCGAGGGCCTTGTGGCTGGGCTTGAAGTACTTCCGGGCGGAGCTGACGGACTTGTGGTGGCTCTTCGCCATGAACAGCAGCAGCGAGACGCTGTGCTCGCCGAGATGGGTCACGCCGGGGTGTCGGAACTCGTGTGGGTCCCAACCGGTGCCTTCTGCGCAGCCGACGCAGGTGTGTCGGTCCAGCACCGCCCGCATCTGGCCCTAGGACAGGCGGGCCAGGCCTGGTATCGGGGCAGGCGTCGCGCGGGGTGAGGACCCTGCCGGGGCCGGGCTTGCGATGGGTGACAAGCAGCGGGCCGCGGGCCCGCTCGCCGATCAGGCGGGGAGGAGCCGGGCGGTACCGGCGTTCCAGTAGATGGGTTCGGTGACAGTTTGCGAAGGAGCCCTCGCCGAGCTCGAACACACGTGTTTGAGCCGGAGTGGACTCCGTACGAACGCGCGCTCGACACAGGATGTGGAGTGCATCCACCCTTGGGGCGCCCGGGGCCATACCCGGCGCGGTATTTGCCGAAACGCCGACGCTGATGAGCGTGGGAAACGTGGGTCTGGGGGGGCTGTGTGTGCCACGTTTGGTCTCCGTTGTCGGCGGGAGATCACATGGCTGGCGGCTGTGACCTCCGCCCCTCTACTCACCGAGAATCCTCATCCCCGTTGTACGTGTACGGGCAGTCGTACGGCTGCGATGAGCTCACGGAGGTGTCGTGGTGAGCTGGTACCGGGGATAGGGGCGACGTGATCGCCCTGGCCGAGCAGCCAGTTCAGTGCTTCACGGGCCAATCCCCTGCCGACTAGCGCGCCGGCGTTCAGCGGCCGATAGGGGACGAAGGGGATGCCCTGTATGCGGCAGTAGCCCACGGCGGGGTCGTCGGGTTCAGTCTGATTGAAGACGTTCTGCACGGCGGAGACCTGGATCTCTGCAGAGGCGAGCCGGATCTGCTCGATGCTGACTTTGGAGAGCCCGATGTGGCCAATCTTGCCTTCCACCTGGAGTTGACGTAGTTCTCCGACCTGGACCTCCAGCGGTAGGGCCGGGTCGATTCGGTGGAGGTAGCAGAGGTCAAGACGGGCGATGGCTAGACGGCGCAGGCTGGCTTCGACCGCGGCCCGCAGGTACTCGGGCCTGCCTAAGGGCTTCCATAGGTCGGGGCCGGGTCGGACCATGCCGACTTTCGTGGCGATCAGGAGGCGGTCGGGATAGGGGCGCAGGGCCCGGCGGATGAGTTCTTCGACGGTGTGGGGGCCGTAGGCGTCGGCTGTGTCGAGGTGGGTGATGCCCTGGATGTGGACGGCCTCTCGCAAGACACAGATTGCGGTTGCGGGATCGCGCGGTGAGCCCCAGGTACCGGGGCCGGCCAGGCGCATAGTGCCAAGTCCCAGACGGGAGACGCGTTTCCCGGCGAGGGTGATGGGACCGGCGGGTAGGCGCGGAGAGGTCACGGGGCCGCTGCCATGGCGCGGACGGTATCCAAGACGGCCGTGCGGGCTTCGTCGCGGGAGACGTCGGTGTTGGCGACTACCAGATGGTGAATGCCAGTCGCATCGAGCAGGGCGTGCAGATGCCTGTCGACGCTGGCTCGGTAGTCCAGGTCACGGTCGCGGTGGTTGCCCAGCGGTGCGTCCGGGTCGAGGGCGGTGAGCAGGAGCAGGGTGTAGCTGGCGGCGTGGGTGGTCGCCAGTGCCGTTAGCTCCTGCTGGGTCGCCTCGTCGAATGGTTGGTCGCGCTGGGCGAGGCCGGCCATCAGGTAGGCGAGGGGGTCGAAGGCGCTGCGGTCGAGGAGGATCACGTCGGCGGTGAGGGTGGCTTCGAGTTCTGCGCAGATGCCGGCGGAGATCATCCACTCGGTGGTGGCGGCTGTCTGCTGTTGCATCTTGGGGAAGCCGAGTTCGGCGGCCTTCTTGGCGAGGCTGCCGGAGGTGCGGGCGACGGTGTAGCCGAGGGCGCGCACTTCCATTTCCAGGCGGCGGAGCAGGGTGGTTTTCCCGGTGGAGTGGGTGCCGGAGATGGCGATGCGGATGGGCGTGGCTACCACAGTGTTTCCTCCTGGGGGGCGGGCCGGTGGCCGGGCATGGTCCTGGGGACGGCGACGGCGGTGAGTTCGTCCCACGTCTCGTAGTGAGTGGCGAGGTCGAGGAGCAGCAGGCCGGTGGCGTGTGCGTCGAATCCGGCGCGGTGGCGCTGTCCGGGGATTGCGGTCACGGGCAGCTGGAGGTGCTGGATGAGGGCGTCGAGTCCGTGACCACCGGCGTTGGGGTAGGTGGCGCGGGCCAGGCGCAGGGTGTCGATGACGCCGGCTGGTTCCCAGCCCGGCAGGTGCCGGGTAAGGGCGTCGTATTCGACGGTGCCACTGTGGGCGACCAGCCAGGCGCCGTCCAGAGCGGCTCGGATCTCTTCGGAGACCTGGCCCCAGGCGGGGGCGCTGACCAGGGACTCGTTGGTGATGCCGTGGATGCGGACGATGTGTGGGGGGATCGCGGCGGGCGGGCGGATCAGCCACTCGCGTTGCTGGTCGATGCGCAGAGTGCCGTCAGTGAGGGGTAGGACGGCGACCTCCACCAGGTCTGGCGGCCGGGCGCCGTTGCCCTCGACATCGACGACGACCAGTGGGGGCCAGGCGGTGGCGTTCACGCAGTGTCCTTTTGCGGCCAGCCGATGTCCGCTCGGCCGTGCCGTCTTGGGTGGTGGGGGTGGCGCCGGTCGTGGACCTGGTAGCCGAAGCCGTGCTGGAGGAAGTAGCGCGGATGCTCGTCCAGGCCCTCGACCAGGATGGCCCGGTCGGTGATCTCAACGGGCCCGGTTGCGCCGAGGGCACGCGCTTGCCGGGTGATCACTTCGAGGTCCGGGGCCTGCCAGGCGTCCTTGCACAACTGGAGCTGGGCCAGTGGGCAGATGTCGCACAGTTCCCGGATGCCGAAGTGCCCGTTGTAGTCGGCCATTCCGTGCACGGATGCGACGGCACAGGATGTCTTGCGGAACAGCTGGCCCCATGGAGCCGGCACGTTGGCCGGTTGGTGGAAGGCAGCCAGAATCCGCGCCTCGGACTCCTCAGGCATGATCTTGCGGCGGGCGGTGTCCGCGTACGGTTCGGGCAGGCCCTGCTCGCGGTGCTACGCGGCCATCTCCTCGCGGAAGAACAAGCCGGTGTAGACGGTGGCGTGGGCGTGCTCGGCCAGGTCTCGGGCGTAGGCCATGTCGGCGTCAGAGTCGTTGAGGCCGGGCACGATCGGCCGCCAGTACAAGATCGTCCGGTACGACTGGGCATTGGCGTACAGGGTGCGCAGGCTGTCGGCGGCGATCTGGGAATCGACCGGCTCGATACCTGGGTGCTGGATGTTGGAGTGGGTCACCAGCACGGTCAGCTTGATGTTCCGGAACGTGTTGAAGACCGCGCAGTCGCCTTCATCGACCCGCCAGCGGGTGATGACCAGGACGTGATTGGTCAGGCCGCGCTCGTCGAGTAGTCGCAGGGTGTTGAACGTGTGCTGCTTGACGACCGGCAGCATCGGGTCGGTGGCCTTGTTGAACAGTTGCAGGGGCGTGACGTGTGGCCGGAAGTACCGGTGCGTGAGGAGGGCATTGACCGCGGCCTCGTCGCTCATCAGGGCGCGCGGCGTCTTCATGGCGAAGTTCTCGTACAGGTGACGGACGCAGTATCCGCATTCCAGCGGGCATCCCACCACGTGGTTCAGCGACAGGCCGCTCTTGCGGTACTCGACGGGATCTGCGAGGTCTGCCTGGAGCTCGCCGATCTGGCCGGTCGTGAGCAGCGGCAGGGGCCGCCGCTGCGGTAAAGCGCGGGTACGGGTCATGTGTCGTCCTTCATCGGGACCTTGGAGATTGGATCGAGAAGACGGTGCCTGGAACAGAGGGTGCTTCGGGCCTCGGTTGTGAGGCGGCAGAGGGCATTCAGCAGGCGGCGAAGCGATTGAGGTCAGACCGGCAGCCAGGGCCATCGGGCGAACACCCATGTGGGTGGAAGCACGAGCGAGAGCCAGATGATCACGACCGCTGCTCGGTGCCGTCGGATCTCGCCGAGTCGGCGTCGGACGGTTCGGGATAAGAGGCCACGGATGCGCTTCACTGTGGGTGGGGGGTCGTCAGCGGGTGGGCGGACCGGATCCGTGTATCGGATTCGGTGAAGCACTCCAGGCCGACGTCGGCACGCCGGAGTTCCAGGTTTTCGGGGTCCTCCAGGTCGTAGAGCGCCAGTTCGCCGTTCCGGACGATGTACTGCGTGCCGTAGATCTGTGGGACCTGGGAGTTCAAGCGGCAGCGGTCCGTCAGGTAGGCCAACTGCTGTCCGGTGGCCTCCCCGTCGCGTGCCGCTTGGCCCAGCAGGGCCAGGCACTCCCACTGGAAGCTGTGATCGTGGTCGGCGTGCTGTGCCAGCAGCCAGGCCGCATCGGCTGCCTCGGGTCCGACGAGGGAATGGCCGGGCCAGCCGTGCTCCGCGATGATCCGCCGCAGCGCCTCGGTGTTGGCCCGGTCCACCACCTCAGGTGAGCGGGCGGTACGTGGCGAGGTGGCCCACTCGTGACGCAGCTCCTGGTCACGTTGCTTGCGCAGCAGGAGATCGCGGGCCAGGTCGGGTCGGAGGGGGAGGGGGTTCACGTTGAGGCCTCGCCTTGTGGGAAGGAGTGGATCGGGGTGCCTGTGCCCGCCGGAAGGGCGGGGGAGCCCATGTGCCGGTCCTGGGTGATCGGCTGGCGGGCGCGGAGTTTCAGGGGTTGATCTGGGTGCCGCGGACCGGCATGACCGCCCAGGTGCTCTTGGCGCTTCCCGCGAGAGGGATCCAGCCCCAGTCGCTGGACAGGGCCTGCACCAGCTGCAGGCCACGGCTGCCGAGGACTTCGGTGTCCAGGGTCGGCTTGATGGCCGGTGGGGTGCTGGAGCCGTCGCGGACCTCGATGAGCAGCACGCCATCTCCATGGGTGGCGACGAATTCGATCGAGGTCATGGGGGCATAGAGCACGGCGTTGGTCAGAAGTTCGCTGACGACGAGGACCGCGGTGTCGGTGGCTGCCGGGATCTTCCAGAGGCGCAGGAGCGTGGCCACCTCCTGACGGATGCGAGGCACCTCGCTGGCCGTGGGCGTCAGACCCATCGCGATTTGGTGCCGGGCGACAACTGCCGGCTGTGCCCGTGGGGTGGGGGAGTGTGCGGTCATGAGCATTTCGGCTCCCTTTGCTCTCCGGTGTGGGCTGCGGCCCGAATGAATCCGGGCCGCAGCGCCATGGCGGGGATGGGGTCTCCGAGGGCGCGCACCATGAGCCGCTCCCCGGTGAACGGGCCACGCGAGTGGAGCCAGCGGTGGTTGTCCAGCAGATAGCCCTGGCCGACGGAGAGGGTGAGGTTGGTTCGATGGCGATCGAGCACAGCGCGCAATACAGGAAGGTGTGGGGTGAGGTGTGGGGAGAACTTCACCAGCTCGTCCAGGCGCAGCCGGAGCGAGGCGCGGTCAGGACCAAGGTGGGTGATGACCTGGGCGAGGTGTCCGCCGCCGTCGCCGAAGTATGCCGACCGAGGAACGGCTAATTCCTCTGCGATCTCCGGATGATGGGCGTCGAGGTCGGCGAGGACGGCCTGCCCGTCGATCAACCCGCATTCACCGCCCTCCAGGGCAGGTCGCAGGCACACCAAGAGCATCAGGCGGGGTGGTCTGGGGATGCTGGAGCGTTCGGTGTGTGGTGCCAGTTCGCCGTTCCCGAAACCGGCGAAGCCGGGCAGCGGGGCGCGGTGCGGCAGCGAAGTGTTGTGGATGGTGGTCAGCCCGTCGCGATCGCTGTCGCGATGTGGGGTCAGTCGCATCACGGAGTGAACGAAGCCGAGGACTGTGCCGCGCGTGGGCAGCCCGCTCACCGTGGCGAGCCCGCACCCGCGCAGGCGCTCGGCCAGCCAGCTGGACCGTTCGGCCTCCGTCAGATGATGCTTGGCAAACGGCGTTGGCGCGGTTGCGGCAGCAGCTGTCATCAGCGACATCCTTGGGTCGACGGGAGAAGGGGAGCCATGCCGTTCACAGTCCAGGGCACCGGCACCTTGCGTAAAGTGACTGATTGTCAACGCACCGACGCTGCCTTGGCGGAGCCGGCCAGTGAGCCCGCGTGCTACGTTCCGAAGACCTCGGAGCTGCCCCTTCTTCCGGCCCTCAAGGACGTCATGGACACCCCCATCGAGCACACGCCGCGTGCGTTTCCCATCTCCATCAAGGGCGTCGCCGTCAACGGCGACGGCCAGGTGCTGCTGCTGAAGAACGAACGGAACGAGTGGGAACTGCCGGGCGGAAAGATCGAGATCGGCGAGAGCCCCGAGGCTTGTGTCGTTCGGGAGGTGGAGGAAGAGACCGGCTGGGAGGTCAAGGCCGGTCCGCTGCTGGACACCTGGATGTACCAGCCGCTCCCCGGGCGATACGTCTTCATCGTCACTTACGGCTGCCTGGTCCTGACACCCGACCGGCCCCCGGCCATCAGCAACGAGCACAAGGAGATCGGGCTGTTCGCCGAGCATGAGGTCCCTGGCCTGGTGATGCCGGACGGCTACAAACAGTCCATCGCCACCTGGCACACCCGGCTGCGGGACTCCAGGGGCCGGGGACAGTAGCCGGCCATGCCGGGAGGAGACGGTCGCCGCCTGCCCGAGGCCCTGCCCCGGCCCGCTCCCATACCTATAGCAACCACGTGGCGGTGGGCCACCCCACAGGCCCAACAGGTCCTGGCCACCCGGGACCTCGGCGCCATCCTTCGATTCCACCGCAGCGTCAACAGCCTGTCCCAGACGGCGCTGGGCGACCTTCTCGGCTACGACAAGACCTACGTCTCCCTGCTGGAGAACCACCGTCGGACCATTCCCGATATGGACTCCCGCCGCCGAATCGCCACAGGCCTCGGACTCCCGCCGCACGTCCTGGGCGTCACCGATCCAGCAGACGCCGACCATCACGCGATGCTGCAATTCGGAGAGTCCACCGTCCGCCTGGGGGAGATCGCCCGCCAGTCCGGCCATGCCTCCGAAGCCGTCGCTGAGCTGTGGCCCCTCGTCGCCCGCCTGGAAGCCCGCATCGAACACGGACACGCCGAGCGCGAGGTGCTTCGGCTCTTGGCCCGTGCCCGGGTGGGACTCGGGGTCGCGCTCGGCAACGTGCTGCCCGAAGAGCGGCTCGGCACCGCAGCGCGCTGGACGGCCCGCAGCCTGGAGATCACCCGCCACTTCGAAGACCCGGGCTTCACCTCCTACGTGTTGAGGATGCACGGCAACGAACTTCGCAAGGCGCGACTTTGTGGCGCGGCCGTCAACCGTCTGCAGCACGCCGTTGCCCTCGCACCCGATCGCGATGCCCGCGCGGCAGCGTTGCCGTTGCTCGCCCGCGCCGCCGGCGCCATAAGGAATGGCACGCTGTTCGACCAGGTAATGCGGGAGAACGACGCGCTCCTGGAGGACGCCACGCCCACCTCGCTCTTCAACGCGTTCGCCCTGCATGAGATCCGCCTGCGCGGCCTGATCGCCACCGGCCGCCCTCAAGAAGCGATCCGCCTGGCCGACGACAGCCCCGTGCCGACGACCCGGGTGGCGCCACAGTGGCGCGTCATCGAACTCGTGACGGTCGGCCATGTCCGGCTGCTTGCCGACGACCGCACCGGAGCATCTGAGGCGCTGAGCTCCGCCATCGCCGAGGCCGTCGCCCAGCGATTGCCCCACCAGCTTCAGCGCATCATCAGGACTGCACACAGCGCGATGCCCGGCACTCGCGATCTCGCGGCGCAGGCACTCGACCGGCTGCGTCAGGAGATGGCCGCCTAACCTCGGCTGACAGACCCAATCCTTTTCCGTGTGGCGCATGCCCGCCCTCCGATGTCATTGCGCCGCCCACCGGATCCAACTCCCAGGGCGACTCGGATGCGACAGGCTGTGCCATTCCCTTCCATCGGGACAACCGAGACCAATTCACTGATCCCTGAAAACCCTTACCGCATCACTGTTTCCGGCCTGCCAGCCGTGACGAGGTCACTGTTCTCGACAACGCCCAGTAGCCCTTACGCCGCTATTGATGAATCATCAGTTCCGGACTTCAAGGGAGTCGGACTGTGGTCAAGCCCCATAAACCCTCATGCGCAGCCCGGTGGCGCAGCCTCGGCGCGGAACGTCAGTGGTCGACCGAACGTGTCGTCGATGAGATTCACCAATGCTGTGGAACGAGCCGCCTGCGATCGCATCGACTTGCCCGGGGCTGGACATTGCGAGAGGCCGTCGCCCATCTCCATCAGCTCTGCGACGACCAGAGAGTTGACGGACCCCGCAGCGATGCCGATCAGTGGCGGCTCTGGGAGACCATGCCCGAGCGCCGCCCGCGACCATCCACGGTCGACCTCCTCTGCCAGCTGTACGCCACCACGCCAACTGGTCTCGGCCTCAGCGCAGGTGGCCACTTCGGAACCGCGCGCGAGATCCACTCAAGCCACGTCGTCCCAGCAACGGCGCCCCCCGCTGCCCTGCGGCCTCCCGCTCTAGTTCCGCAGGCATCTACGGCAGACGACACTCAGGCCGATCTCGCGGTCCCGCCGGACTTCGAGACCCTCATAGACTCCACGCGCAGACTCGTCGACCGCACGCTCGCCGATGCCAGCGTGACCCCCAACCAACTCGATCTGATCGACGAGCGCATCATGTGGTTGCGCCAGCAGTACCTCACCTGCGCGCCAAAGCCGATGCTGCGCGCTCTCCTCACCGAACTGGGCGAGATCCACGCTCTCACCGCAGATCGACAGCCTGCCGCTGTTCAAAGCCGGCTGTCCTCGATGATCGCGATCCTCTCGACCCTGATCGCCGATGCCCTGATGAAGCTCGGACAGCTACGCCAGTCGCAGGCGTGGTACGCCACCGCTCGTACCGCGGCGGACGACAGCGGCAACGTCGGGCTGCGGGCCCGCGTAAGAGTGCAGGCCGCCATGCTCCCCTACTACTACGGCCCTTTGGAGACAGCCGTCGCCCTGGCCCGCGAAGCCCGACTCCTTCTCCGTCATCGACCCACCGCCACCGGGGCCTTCGCCGCTGCGGCTGAAGCACGGGCTCAGGCCCGCCAAGGCAACGCAGGTTCGGCAGAGGAGGCGCTACGCCAGGCGCAGGAGATCTTCGACCACACAGACCGCGGCCGCGAGGACGACGCATTCTCCTTCCCTGAGCGCAGGCTCCTTCTGTACATCAGCGGAGCACTCACCCACCTCGGACAGCCAAAACGCGCGATGGCAGTTCAGCAGCAGGCCTTGCGGCTATACCCCGGAGAACTCGGAATCGACCCCGCTCTCCTCCGCTTCGAAGAGGCAATTTGCCTTGCCCACGAGCACTGTCTCGATGAAGCCTTCGACCTGGCAGGATCTACATACCTCAGCCTGCCCATGGAGCACCGCACCTCCATCGTCGGCGCCCGCGCGCGCAACGTGCTGGAAGCGACCCCTCAACGCATGCGAACAGGACGAAAGGCCAGAGAATTGGGCGAACTGCTCGCGCTCCCAGCCAGCGAGAGGTGACAGGTCCCCCTTATGTGGGTCAGCCTGGTGGCATGACAGCACCGATCCACGGCGGCTTCGCCGAGAGCGAGATGCGCCAGATCCTTCAGGGCGCTTGCGCGGCCGTCGGACTCGATGCCAGCGGCGCTGTCCTGCTGCGTGGTCAGACCAACGCCGTCGTTCGCCTCGCGGCCCATTCAGTCATCGCGAAGATCGCCCGGCGCGGCACAGATCCACAGGACGTCCACACCACGGTGCAGTTCGTCCGATGGCTGATGGATCTCGGGTTCCCCACCGTTCCGCTCCATCGGGCCGGCGACCAGCCAGTCATCTTCGATGGGCACGCGGTCACCTTCTGGACGTACCTTCCGCAGCCGGAGGATCCGGTACCGGCCGACGCTCTGGCCAAGCCCCTCTGCACTCTTCACAGCCTCGGTCGACCGCCCATCGAGCTCAAGCGGCTCAATCCCATTGCCGCAATTCGGACCTCGCTGAGCCGGACTACGGTTCTCCCTACCGAAGACCTTCGGTACCTGCACCATCGGACGGACCACCTTGAAAGGGCGCTGGGAAGCCTTCGATACGACCTCGCCCCCGACTCGATCCTCCAAGGCGACCCCCAGCACGGAAATGCCCTGCATGACGTCCACGGCGCAGTTCTGTGCGACTGGGACAGTGCGGCGATCGGTCAGCCGGAATGGGACCTGGTCACCGTCGAGATCCACTGCCGGCGCTTCGGCTACGGCCTCCCGCACTACCAGAAGTTCGCGGAGGCGTACGGGTGGGACGTGACGGGTTGGGAGGGCTTCCGGACTCTCAGCGAGCTGCGTGAGCTACGGATGATCACGACCAATGCGAGGAAGGCCGCTCACGAGCCCGCCAAGATCGCCGAGGTAAGGCATCGGATCGATGGACTCCGGAAAGACGACACGACCAGGATCTGGAACATTCTGTAGCGCGCCCCCTTCTTGACGTGGCAGATCTAGGCAAGCAGGGGAAGTGCCACCGCGCAAATGGCCGTGCCGATCAGGACCCCGGTCACGGCTTGTCCCAGCGTATGGGCGCGCATGTGGGTACGTGTCCACACGGTGAGAGGTGCGATGGGTGCGAATGCGGCCAGCAGCAATGGACCGCCGACCAGCGCGGCCACGGCAACCGTTGTGGTGGCTACGGAGGTGTGCACGGAGATCTTCCACCAGCGCGTGATCAGAGTGAGCACAGCGAGCTGAATGGCCAGCAAGGCGAAGACAGCGCAGATAGGGCGGGGAGCTCCAGCGAGGGAGAGAGCGCCGAAGCCGAGCAGGAGAGAAGCGAGGATGGCGATCATGGGAAGGATGCGGTGCTCGCGCTGGGGCACGTGGTGGTCGAGCCAGGAGCCCCTGCGCATGCCGTAGATGAGGAACAACATCGGCACCGCACTTCCGAAGGCGACGGCAAGTAGCCACCAGCGCAGTTCGCTGGCGTCCGGCCACGGGTGCCACAGGACGAGGGTGGATTGCACCAGGACCTGGACCAAGGGAGCGAAGACTTCGCTCAAGGCGGCAGCCAAGCGAAGTCCGATCGGCCTTGGGGTGTGTTGCGGCGGGCCGGCAGTGCAAGGTGGGCTGGTCGTCGTGGTCACTGCTGCTCCTCCATCGCTTTGGCTGCCATTGCGAGAGGTCTGAGCGGACCGACCGCTTCCCTCTCGACAGGTGGATGGTTGAAGGCGCGGGCGACCTCGACGAACCAGGTCAGCTCACCCACGTGGTCGCTCCCACCGATGGGCGTCTGCTGTTCGAGCAGATCGCCACTTGATGCGATCTCCGCAACCTGGCCCACTGCGGTGAGAGCAGCTCGGAGCATGGATGCCTCAGCTGCGGCTTCCTGCTGTTCGGCGGTGGCTCCCGCTTGGGCTGCGAGGGTGCGCGCGCCGTCGGCGATTTCCGAGCTGAGATGCTCACGCAGTGCGTGACGAGCGTCCCGGATTTCGATCACAAGTCGGTAGAGGCGGTAGTGCAGCTTAGTCAGGCGCCAGCGGGCCCGTTTGGGGTGCTTCGGTGGGTCCAGAGCGATGTCGGGCATTGCGTTGTAGACGGCGAGCCACAGAGGGAAGAGTTGGTGATAGGCGCGCAGGTGTCCGAACCAGCGTGCTGTGGCGGACAGCCGGGGGCCAAGGGCGGGCAGGACGAGTCCCAGGGAGACCAGGGCGCCGCCGAGGGCCGCGAAGGCTGAGGATGAGTCGGCCAAGAGGTCGAGGCGGATGTCCATGTTGCGGGCAATCACGTAGATGCCTCTGGTGAGGCAGTATCCGAGTGTGATGGCGGCGCCGACCGCGGTGAGGTGCAGGCCGCGGACGAGCCAGGGGCGCCCCGCTACCTTCGCGAAGCGCCAGCAGAGGCGGGCGATTTCGGCGAGTCCGGTGCCGACGGCCGTCACGTATAGCAACAGGTATTCGGCGATGTAGGGCGTGGTTGCGTAGGTCTCGGTGAAGTGTTCGGCGGTGCTGTCGTTAATGGGAGCCAAAGTCAGCAGGACGACCATGGCTAGGAGCACGATGGCGCCGGCGATGACGCGGCGACGTGCTCTTGGGAGGGCTATCTCCGGTGGGTCGTTCCACATGAGCAGCATGCGCTGGACGCAGACGCTGAAGGCGATCAGCGAGCCGTGGACGACCAACTTGCCCAGGTTGTCCAGTCCCAGGGCTGTGCTGACGGGGAGGTAAATGGCGGGCGTGGCCGCTATGAATCCGAAGGCAGCGCAGGCAAGGGTCGCGCAGAGTGACCGCAGGACCGGGTTGTCGGGGTCCTTACGCAGGTCGAGCAGCTTGTAGGCAAGGGCTGTCGAACTGACGAGGGCTGCGACAGGGTAGGCGATGTCGTGCACGTCAGTGATCATCTGGCCCTGCGGTGGTCTGGACTCTGGAGGGTGTTTTCGAGGCGGCGAATGACATCAGCCGCCTCGGGTGGGACGACGCCCTGCGGCTCCGGCGAGCGGAGGCTGACTTGCGTGAGGATCACCGAGGCGAACGTCTCGGCTTCGTTCTCCTCGGTGTCTGAATAGCGCGTGCGTCCCAGAACGCGCTGGACAACTTCCGAGTTGAGACTGGGCATGAGGGTGCGTGCCACGTCTGTGCTTAGGGGTTGGCCCACTCCGTGGTCGTGAAGGAGGTGGCCCAATTCATGCAGCAAGATGTGGTCTTGGTGCGCTGGGCTTGTCGCCTGCTCGTACAGCATGTAGTCCGCCGAGCCAGTTGAGATCCAAAGACCGCAAGGGCTCCCCGGTGGCAACTGCCGTGAGAGCAGATGGATGGGGCGTCCACGCTGCCTGCTGATCCGCTGGAACATCTCGTGGACATCGAACGGCTCCGGTATCTCAGGGATGCGGAGCCTCTTCGGAAACTTCGAGCCTTGCTTCATGCCGTCACCGTCGTGCTCATAGCGTTCTCACGCGCCGAACCTGAATGCGGCGAATCCTCGCCGCCCTGGCTGCTGTTCTGGCTGATCCCGGCTAGCGGGTATTTAGCAACTGGCTATTGGTAGGTGTGCCGGCTGTCAGTGGCCACGGGACGGTCAGGCCGGCCTTAGATCCTCCGGCGGATGTTGAATACGACACGGGTCCCCTAGGTTCCAACGAGCGAAGTTCTGCCGGGTCGTTCACCGGCGAACATGGAACGGAGTATGCCAGAAGCATAGCGGAAGGCGCACTTTTAATTACGCAGAGTAATCGTCTGCTTTTCTGTCAACTCTGCTAGTCCGTCAGGGAGTTGCGATCATCCAGTATTCAATCAAGGGCGAATTGGTGCGTGATCTCCGTCACGCCTTGCCGATTTTTGCCTGAAGCCTCGTCGCCCTCGGCGATTCGAGGGGGTCGGGTCCCGCGGGGGCTGCCCACGCCGCCGAGTTTGGGGTGGCGCTATCGGTGGGGGTTCCCCGTGCGCACCACTTCCAATACCAGGCCTGCGCACGGCTTCTAGGGCTGGTGGTGTTCGTCTTCGGTGGCGCTGTCGGGAAGTCCCTCGATCTGGCGGACGTGATCGATGATTCCTTTGATCTGGCGCAGGCCTTGGGGTGACAGTCCGGAGACGCGCAGTGCGACCGACTTCACGTCGGCGTCGCGCATTGCGGTGAGGAGATCGAGCTCCGCGTTGCTCGTGGCTTCGACGTCGTCGTCGAAGAAGTAGGCCGGCGGCACGCCGAAGAAATCAGAGAGGGCCTTGACCGTTGCCATTGTTGGGTTCTTCTTGGCGCCGGTGCGCAACTGCTGGATGGCGCTCGCAGATAGCCCCTTGCCGTCCCCTGTTGATGCTCGCTGGATCGCCTCGGCGACTTCCCCGTTCGCGTACGGGCCACGCGATGCCGGGTGGACCGTTCTAAACAGATGGTCCAGCTTCTGCGCGACGGTGCGCCGCCGTCCATCCGCCATGCCTACCTCCGTGTCGTGTGGCCAAGCCTAACACTTCAGTGTGACGGGGGCGTCAGTACTGCCCTTGCGTGCGCACTGTGGTTGACCGCACGTGGACACTTTGGTGTACGTTGATCCACATTCCCAGACACAAAAGTGTTAATTGCCTGGTCAGAAGGTGCGGATTGGTCTGGACTCGAAGCCTGCGTCCTCGTATGGTTCTGGTCCCCGCGCAAGCGGATCACTGGCCGCCGAACGGGCCAGGAAGGGAGGGTGAGGCGCTCACGGGGGCCATGACGGCCGCCGGGGCGAGGGAATCCGGCGCCCGGGAGCTACCAACTCCTGGACGCCGGGCCGACATCCCAAAGGACACCGATTCACACCTCACGCGGGCGCCTGGACTTTTTGCACGAGGACAGCCGCACCGCGCTCCTACAAGCAACGGAGTATCGCATGTCTGCCATGCAGGACGGAATCCCTGCCTGCCCCCGGGCCACTGATCGTCAGCGTCGCCTGGCGCTACAGCTCGCCGACATGATCCCGGGAGCGGCCCTCATCCGCGTGAACCTCCGCGACCCGCAGATGGCCTGGCCGCAGGCCCACGCACAGGCGTGCGACAAAGGCGGACGGCCGATCGAACTCAGCCGCACGATGGCCAAGGTCGCAGCCCGGTGGGTCCTACGGGTGTGGCCAGACGCGGACTGGAACATCCCGCACACCCTCGACTTGGCCACCGCCTCGCTGACCACCGCCGGGCGGGGCCGCTGACATGGCGCGGATCCGGACCGTCAAACCCGACCTGTTCACCAACGAGAAGTGCGCCGAGGTCTCCGTCACCGCAGTGCTGACCTTCGTCGGCCTGTTCACCCAAGCCGATGACCACGGCCGCCACCGAGACAACGCCGCAATCATCGCCGGAGTCCTGTGGCCACTGCGCGCCGAACACACAGCAGTCCACGTCGAGGACGACCTCCAGCAGCTCACTGACGCCGGGCTCATCTGCCGCTACACCGGATGCAACGGCAAGCGCTACCTGCACATCGTCGGCTGGTTCGAGCACCAGAAGATCGACAAGCCCAGCCAGTCGCGCTTCCCTGCGTGCACAGACCACCACGCCGTCGACCGCTGCGGCCCCTGCCAACGCGCCTGTACCAAGACCGTCGAGCCGCCGCCGACCCCTCCCCGAAGCTTCGTGGAGCCGTCGGAGAGCCTTCCCCGAACCCTCGATCTGCCCGCTCCGCCCGCACCGACACCTGCGGTCACCGGCAACAGGCTCCCTGTAGCCCAGCGCGACAGCCCTGCAGGCCCCGCCGCCAACCCTCGCCACGTCAATCAGAAAGCCGCAGGACAGAACACATTCGGGGAACCCTCTCCGACGGCTCCCCGAACCGTCCGTGAACCCTCGGCGCCTGGATCTAGGATCTTGGATCCTGGATCTTCTTTCCCTACGGGGCGCACAGCGCCCGACGCCAGCGTCTCGGCTGGTGACCTGGTCGGCGAATACGTCGCCTCGTGCCAGGAGCGACCGCCAGGCGACGTGATCGGACACCTCGGGCGGATCGTCAAGAAGCTCCTCGGTGAGGGCATCGCCCCGGACCACATCCGCGCCGGGCTGAAGCGCTTCGGCGAGATCCAGGGCCACCCCAGCCGCCTGCCGAGCCTGGTCAACGACTCCATGAACCCCGGGGCCGCCGGTTTGGCGCGACCGGGATTCCGGCCTAACGTGCCCGCTCACACCGCGTGGACCAACCCCGTCGACGCTGCCGCCGCCTACGCCGAGGAGCTGTGATGCGCGACCGCGACCCCCAGCCCGTCGGCCAAAACACCTTCGACCGGCTCCTGCGGATCCTGGCCGCGCGGGGCATCGATCCGGCAGCCGCAGCCGCCGAGGAACCTGAGCCGTACTCGGCCCTGGACGCCCTGTCGGCGGGGATGCCGCCGCGCTATCGGGGCGCGGTGGCCGACCACCCGCAGGTCCTGGCCTGGGCCCGGGACGTCGCCGGTCAGGCCGTCGCACCGAGCACAGGAGCCAGGCGCCAAGTGGCCACTGGCCCCAGCCTGCTGATGGCCGGGGTGGTCGGTGCGGGCAAGACCCACCAGGCGTACGGAGCGGTGCGCCACCTGGTCGAGGCCGGCATCGGGGTGCGCTGGCGCGCGACCACCGCCGCCGACCTGTACGCCGACCTGCGCCCCCGCGCCGGAGTCGACAGCGAGCGGGAGCTGGCGGCCGTCAGCCGCTGCCCGCTGCTGATCATCGACGACCTCGGCGCGGCGAAAGCCAGCGACTGGACCGAAGAGGTCACCTACCGGCTGATCAACCGCCGCTACAACCACCTGCTGCCGACCCTGATCACCACCAACCTGCGCATCGGCGACCTGCGCGCCTACCTCGGCGACCGCGTCACCTCCCGCCTCGCGCAGATGACCACCCGGGTCGAGTTCGAACCGGTCGACCGCAGACGCCAACGCCCCGCAGCCTGACCTGCCCCAGGCTGCCCTGCCGGGCCGCGCCCCCAGCGCGCCGCCCCCACCATCTCCCGACCCACGCACTCCTCCGCCGACGCCCCTGCGCGCGGAGAGCGATCGGAGCCAAGCCCGCATGACCAACACGACGATCAGCCCTGCCCACCACCGCTCGCTCGGCGACCAACGCTGGCAGGACGAAGCTGTCTGCCAGAGCACCGAGTACAACCCGGTGGACCCCGAACTCTTCTTCCCCGAACCCGACGAGACCGACAAGATCATCACCGCCAAGGCCCTGTGCGGGCAGTGCCCGGTCCGCCGCACCTGCCTGGACGCCGCGCTCGAAGGCGGTGACATCGACGGCATCCGGGGCGGGCTGACGGAGGAAGAGCGCAAGCCGATGCACGACAAGCTCGCCGAACGCCTCGACTACAGCCGGGTCAACGCCACCGTCGCCGGACGCGACATCCACCTCACCAAGGCCGAGCGCCGCGCAGTGATCCGCGCCGCCTACCGCCATGGGCTCACCGAACAGCGCCTGGCCTGGCTCCTGAAGATCAGCGAGGACCACGCCCAGAGGCTGTACCGCGAGACCCGCCGTGCTCTGCGCAACCGCGACCTGGCGCAGGCCACGAAGACCACGCCGCCCCCCGAGAGCGACGGCGAGCAGCTGGGCCGCAGTGACTTCGGCACGGCGGCGTGAACTTCGAGAACGCGCCGCACACGGCGCACATCACCGGGTGGGACCGCGCGGTCGTCATCGCCCTCGGCGGGGCGGGATGCGCCCTGTCCTACGACGCCCTGCAGCAGATGGCCGTCGCCATCCACGTCCGCGGTTTCCTCACCTACCTCTTCCCCCTCGTGATCGACGGCTTCATCGCCTACGGCATCCGTGCCCTGCTGGTCCTGCGCGACGCGCCTCTGCGCGCCCGGCTCTACGTGTGGACACTCTTCGGCACAGCCACCGCCGCCAGCATCTGGGCCAACGCCCTGCACGCCGTCCGGCTCAACGAAGAGAACGCCTCGGCCACCGGGCTGCGGCTCGGCGACACGGTCGTGGCGGTGCTGTCCACCATTGCCCCGCTCGCTCTGGCCGGAGCGGTCCACCTCTACATCCTCATGGCCCGGGGGCCGGTGAACGAAAGTGACCGAAGCGACCAGGATGACCCCGGTCAGCCCGAGCGCATCGCGGTCACTCGAACTGACCGGACCGGTCAACCGCTGTCCCAGCCCGGTCAGGTCAGCGCCACCGAGCCGGTCAGCGCCCTGGCCGACCGCCCTCGCCTGTCCCTGGACACGAGCCACTCGGACACCCGGTCACCGGCCGGGGGCAGTGACCAGGGAGACAGCACTCGCCCGGACAGCCGGCATGCCGATAGGGAGCGAAAGGCCGCTGCCCTGGCCGGACAGCCGGATAGCATCGCGGCGGTCAGTGACCGACCGGTCGGCACCGACCCGGTCACCGGTCACCGGGTCAGCCACCCGCCGGTTACCGAACTGCCGGTCACTGCACCGCCGGTCACTGACCCGGGTACACAGCTGACCGGTGACCGGCGGCCTGACCCGGACACCGAGAAGCTGCTCGCCATCGCCCGGTCAGCGGTCAGGGCCGAGGACAAGCTGACCCGCAAGGTCGTCGCCCAGGCGATCCGAGGTCAGCAGATCCCGCTGTCCAGCGACACGCTGACCGCCCTGATGGTCCAGCTCCGCGAGCAGCACGGACAACCGGTCACCCCCTCCCGGAACTGACCGCCCAGCACGGGGCCGGGTGACCGAGCCGAAAGCCTCGGCCGGCCACCCGACCCCGGACACGCGCATCACCACCTTCCGAGACGAACCGGAGAGCACTGCCATGCGCACGAAACCCGCAACCCCGGCCGAGGTGGACTCCTGGCTGACCGTCCTGCACCAGCGCGGTCACCTCCACCACGCCGTAGCCACGGCGGACGGCAGCTGGAGCGTGCAACGACGCCAGCACAGCCGCCCCTGGACCCTGCACCACCCGGTCCTGGCCATGGACTGGATCGAGGACGTCCTCCGCGACGCACACCAGCAGGACACGGAGTCGAGCCGATGACCAGCAACGACCCGGCAGCCACCACACCCGAACCAGTGCGTGACCTCAAGACGGCTCCTGGCGGAGCAAGTTGTGGGGTAAGGGATCCTTACCCCGCCCTCGCCCCCAAGGGAGCGCGGGCTTCCCGTTCGGCGGCAGACCCAGGGGGGCCTGCCGCCGAACGGGAAGCCGGCCCAGGGGTGCCGACAACACAGGGGAACGACACGACGCCAACCGCCGCCGCGACAATCGCGCCGCGCCGCCGTCGACTGCGTCAGAGCGTGCCGCGCCTGAACCGCGTCTGCCCACGCTTCAGCGACAGCGAATGGACCGCGGTCCGAACTGCCGCCGAGACCACCGAGCTCGAACCCGGCGGCTATGCCGCCGCCGCGGTCCTGGCTACCGCCGCCAGCAACAACCCCACCGCCGCCATCGCCGATTACCGGCGTGGGGTCCAGGAACTCATGGAGTCCAACCGCCAACTCGCCGCCATCGGCAACAACCTGAACCAGATCGCGCACTACCTCAACGCCGGCGGTCAACCCGCCGCGGACCTCCAGCAGCTCCTGCACCGCGTCGACGACGCGATCACGACCGTGGACGAAGCAGTGACCTGGCTGGTCCGCCGGTGATCCCCAAGATCCGCCTCGGCACCGGTGGCACCTACGGCCTGATCCGCTACCTGTTTGGAAAGGGCGAACACAACGAGCACACCGACCAGCACGTCGTTGCTTCCTGGAACGATTACGCCCCCGACCCCGGCCGCAATCCCCACCACACCATCGCCCAGCTGGCAGGCCAGCTCGATCAACCGGTCAAGGCCCTCGGTGACCGGGCGCCGGCCACCACGTTCTGGCACTGCTCGGTACGCGCCGCCCCCGGCGACCGCCACCTCGACGACGCCGACTGGGCGGCCATCGCCCGACGTATGGTCCAGGCCACCGGCATTGCCCCCATCGGCGACAGTACCGCCTGCCGCTGGGTCGCCGTCCGGCACGCCGAGGACCACATCCACATCGCCGCCACCCTCGTCCGCCAGGACGGCCGCCGCGCGGACCTGAAGTTCGACAGACGCAAAGTGCAGGCCGAGGCCCGCCTTATAGAAAAGGAGTATGGGCTGCGGCAGCTCAACCCGGGGGACGGCACCGCCGCGAAGCGGCCCACCAGCCAGGAGCGCTTCAAAGCCGAGCGCATGGGCCGTACCGAGACTCCCCGCGAGACCCTGCGCGAAGGAGTCCGCCAGGCAGTTGCCGGAGCCGCCACCGAGGAAGAATTCTTCACCCGGCTCCGCGAGGCCGGCATGCGCGTGAAACTGCGCCACGCTCCCTCGGGTGATGTGCTCGGCTACACCGTGGCGCTACCCGGCGACCGCAACCGCGACCGCGAGCCGGTCTGGTTCGCGGGCTCCACCCTGGCTCCCGACCTGTCCCTGCCCCGTATCCGCCGCCGTCTCGCCAGTGGAAATCTCGGCGAGGATGCAGCGCCTGAGGCAACCGCCGGTCGGCCGGAGTGGTCACCGCCCGCCCGGGTACGACGCACCGCCACCAGCATCGCCGAGCGCGCCGCGATCGTCTTGGACAGTGGGGACGACGAAGCGGCAGCGCAACTCATTGGTGTCGGTGAACTCCTCGACGCCGTCGCCAAGACCTCTCCGGCCGCCACCCGAGCCGAAGTGTCGGCTGCTGCACGCGCCTTCGAACGCGCTACCCGCAGCCACGTCCGCGCCGAGAACGCCGACACCCGCGCGATCCGCTCGGCGGCACGGGGCATCATCCAGGCCGGCAGCGCCCTCGGCCGGGGCGAAGACGGCGGCACCACCGCCATGCTCCTCTCAACCCTCGTCCTGGTCGCCCTCGCAGCCGCCCGCTGGCACTCCGCCCACGGCCACGCCCAGCAGGCAGCCGCCTCCCGACAAACCGCAGAACACCTGCGCGCCGCCTACCACCAGGCCGCTACCGCGCCCCTGCAGGCCCTGCGCGACCACGGCCGCGCCATGCAAGAGCCCGAACGACGCAAGCACCAAGCCACGATCCGCGCAGCCCTCCCCACACAAGCAGGCGGTACCGACAACGAAGCGGACCAGGACGCATTGGCCGCCACCCTCGCCCAAGCCGAACAAGCAGGCCACGATCCCGAAGCGCTGCTCCAGCAGGCCATCGGCCAGCGTGAACTGGACAGCGCAGACGATGTGAACGACGTCCTGGTCTGGCGTCTGCGCCGACTTGCCCAGCTCCCCGCCCACCCCGGCGCAACGGCCCGCCACCCGCGGATCGCTCCCGGTCGCAACCAGCATGTGGCTGACCGGTCCGCCGGTCGCAGCACTCCTCCGGCAACTCAACGGGCTTCCGGAACGGACCCGCTCAATCGGCCACCGCGCCGATGACCCGGCCAGCCCGACAGGCTCAAGCCTCAGCCTGTCGGGCTGGCCGAAACCCATGGACAGCCGATCTCACCAGCTGTTATGGATGAAGAGAGCGACCTTGAACGGGAGATGACGCGCATGCCCAGAACAACCGACCGACGTGTCGAGCCGGACTGCGCCCCGCTTCCGGCCTGCCCAGCCAACAGTGATCCGCTGTTGCAGTTGCAGTACGAGGCACAGCCGCCCAGCGGACCGGGCGCCGTCCGTTGCGCCGGCTATCCGCGCGAACTGGCGATGCGGGGCATCCCCGTTGTCTGCACGGCCTGTAGGGCACGCCGGGACTGGCTCCTGATCAATCAGAGCCGCCACGTCTGGGTTCGATGCCGTTGCAGCAACCAGTGGCTGGAGCCCGAGATTACCCGTGCCGACTTCGACGCCATGCTCACGGGACCGCACTTGACGAGTTACCCCAGCCTTGAACAGGCGATGGTCGCGCTCGGATTCGACGGCGCATTCTCCGGCTCATACCTCGAATAATGAGCGAAGTTGCGTTGCATGCAACATTGGTAACGGGTCGGCGGATCTTCCCAGGGCCGCGCGCGTGGTGCTGGCGTCAAGTCGGGAAATCAGTAGATGGCGCCGGAGCTGACCGGCTACCGTGGGTGACTGGCAGACCTTCGGCCAACTAGCCGCTCACTCACCCAGTTGAGGACGATTGCATGCGCCTCGTCAACGTCAGCGTGAAGAACTTCAGGGGCCTCCAGGAAGCTACGCTTCCAGACCTTGGGTCGATTACGCTGCTCACCGGGCGAAACGGCACTGGTAAGTCGAACCTCCTGGAGGCCCTCCAGATCCTCACGGGGTGCTTGGGAGGCGGCCCATCGAGGCGATCGGTCTTCGACCTCATCCACCAGGGTGCTCGGACGGCGCACTTGGGCGTGGACTTCACTCTGAGCGTCTCGGAGTTCAATGACGTTGACCGATTCTGCCGTAGCCGGACCGGCCGCCCGGCACGAGAGCAGGAGTCCTATACCCGCGAGGTCGTCATTCATGAAACCGGTCGGCTCTCGGCGACGGGGTCGCAGGTCGCCCAAGCGCTCTTTGACCCAGCGTTTCAGGAGAGCCGACGCACGCCGAGCGTGCACATGGTGTCGACCGCCTGGGCTTATCCGGTAGGGCTGGCTACTGATCGTATCGATTCATCGGATGCGCTGTCGGCTGCCCTCGCCTCGCTCGATCACCGCTGCCTCAGGGACCGTCGCCATGACCGCGGGTCTCCCGGCGACTATTCCGAGGTGGTGGAGCGGTTCCGGCAGACCACTGGAATGCATCTGTCCGAACCGGACGTCACTCACGGCGTCAATCGCTTTCACGTTGACCTTGGCCGCGGACAGCGGCACGGCCTTTCAGGTCTGTCCAGCGGGGAACAAGGCTTGCTTCGCTTGCTGTGCGAGCTCTACGAGACCGCTGCGACCGGAGGCATCCTCCTCCTGGACGAGCCCGAAGTGCATCTACACCCCTCGTTTCAGAGCGCTCTGCTGAGTGCGGTGCGCGCCCTGTCGGGCCGAATGCAAACCCTGCTGGTCACCCACTCTCCCCAGATGGTTTCCGGTGTGCAGGGTGCGGACGTCTACGAGGTGCGGAAGGATCCGCCTCAGGCCCTTCGCCGCGTATCGGCGAGCGACCGCCTGAGGGTCTTCGGCAGCAGTAGAGCAGGTGCACTGACTGCTTCCGCGCGGCTGATCGTCGAGGGACCGAACGACAAGGACCGCCTTCGCGCGCTTTTCCCCGAAGAGACGGGGAAGATCCACATCGAGGTCGCTGGCAATCGCTCTAGTGTTATGGATCATTACAAGGTACTTGCCTCCGACGCGAACTTCGGATTGCGCCCGTGGCTTTGTTTGATCGACCGGGACTTGCTATCTGCAGCCGCCATTGTGCGTTACGCGGAGACGCACCCTCACCTGCATATCTGGCCCCGCCGGGCGCTTGAGAGCATGTTGCTCGATCCGCAACTACTGGCCGCGCTGTTGACGGACCTCGGACGGTCCGTGACGGTCCGCCAGGCGGAGGAGATGCTCTTCAATGCGGTTGATGGACTGAAGGCAAAGGTCAGCCCAGTCATGGTGAAGGAGGGGCTCAGCAAGCACGCACCGATGCCGCGCCTGGGTGCGGCCCAGACCATCGCCGAGTTCGAGGACTTTCATGCGCGCTGCGCCGATGTATACCTGAGCCGGCGTGACCAGGTCGCAGATGCCTTTCGACTCGCCAAGGCGGATGTGGAGGAGCGCTGGGCGGCTGAACGATTCGAACTCGTCGATCCCAAGGAGGCGATGGGTCGCCTGTCAAAGATCGTCAAGCTCAACCAGAGCGACCTCATCGGCGGCCTCATTCGCCGGGCGAGCGTGGACGCCGCCGCGCGCCCGAAGGGTCTGGAAGCGCTGCGGATCAGGCTGGAGGCACTGACCGGTAACGAGTGAACGAGTTTCCGGTAGCAGATGCCGCAGTACCGTTCAGGAGGGCGCCGACCATCGGTGCACACATAGCGGCATGCTTGAGCCTGTTGCTCCCTGATTCACGAACATCCTGATGCGCGGTGAAGCCGTCCCGCCGACTAGCAGCCCGGGACACGGCACGGTCCCGGAGCAGCACCGGTCTGCAGCAGAGCTGACGCAGTTGCTGGGTTAGGAATACGCCACTTCGGAATACGACCGCTCCGCCAGCTTGAGTAAGGGGACGTAGTTCCCAGCCCCCACAGGCTCCGGGCGCATCGCGAAGTGACGAGGAGCGCCACTTGAACATCGGTGGCGCTCCTCGTTATTGGGTCAGCCGCGCTTGCTGCGCTTGGGGAGATCTCCTCGGAAGTCGCAGCCGGGGCACTCGTTTTCGCCTTGAATGTGGCCCTCGTACCAGCCATGGGCAGCCGCGTGGAGGACGGCTTCGCGCCAGTTGGCCTCGCCGTTCTCGACCGAGGCGATGGCGTTGGCGACGATCACCCGCAGCACGGCCTCGTCGGGAGAAGGAAACGGCGGGGACGGCATCGGCGCATTGGTCATGGATCGAGCCTAGGGGCAGCGAGATTCAGCGGTCAGCCGGACGCCGTACGGGCTCGCTAGCTGGAGGTGTGGAGGTCGCTGCGGAATCCCCGGCCGAGAGGGGTCCAGTTGTGCAGGGTGGAGGGTCTCCATCTGGGTCGGTCCGGGATGGTGGTGTCGTCGGGTTCGGGCAGGCTGCCCCGGCTTTTGCGGCTGCGGGTGGCCTGAACGCTGATCCCCAAATGCGCGGCGACCTCCGGGTAGCCCCATAAGTGCTGGTCGTCGGCCATGGTCCCCTCCTGGTGTTGTGTCGGTGATGAGCGTACGCAATCGCCTGTTCGGCGGGCATGCGGCAAGGCCGCCCCTGCCGATGCCTGAATCCAGGATCGGTGTGGGGCGGCCTTTTGCGGGTGGGGTCAGCGCTCGGCGAGGTGGTTAAACAGGTCGAGGGCGGAGGTGGCGATCGAGAGGGCAGCGCACAGACCGGCCACCTCGTAGAGGGTGGGGTGGATCAGGCGGGGCCAGTCGTCGGGGGCGGAGGGCCAGGAGGCGAGGTGGACTTCGATGGCGGCCAGGCCCAGGTGAGCGGTGATGTTCCAGCCGGTGCGGGAGGCGGGCTCCCAGTACAGGCGGATGCGGCCGAGGGGGAGTCTGGGAGCGGGGGCCGGGAGCAAGGAGACGTCGAGTGGTCCGTCGGAGCGGTCGGAGATGCGCTGGACGAGCGCGCCTGCCGCACCGTCCGGCATGGGCCGCAGCGCAACGCTGTGCAGGGGGAGCGTTACGGCAGGTCGTGAGGGGTTCGGAATGAGGGGTCTCCTGTTGGGCGGGGGTGGGTCAGGTCCAGGCGAGGGCGTCGCGGACGGTTGCGGGCAGGTAGTCCTCTTGGCCGTCCTCGGCTATGAACGCGACGCCGTCGCGGACGATGACGTCGGTGCCGAGGTAGTGGGTGAAGGGCCAGTCGGGGTTGACGGCGAGGCGGACCAGCAGATCGGGGTTGAGGTCCTGGAGTTGGCGGAGCAGGTGGCCGACGGTCAGGTCCTGGGGCACGGGAACCTCCGGTGAAGGGGAAAGAGCGGATCGCGGTAGGGGCGTCAGGGCGTGTCGAGGCGAAGGAGGTCGCCGAGCACCTTCGGCCCCGGCGGGGTCGGCTTGGGGTGGCTCGCCAGGTGCCGTCTACGGGATTCGTTGACGTAGCCCTTACCGGCGTCCTTTATCTGCCAGTTGCCGCACGAACAGCGGGCCTGCGCGTAGGCGCGGCCGGGGCAGCCCTCTGTGAGTGGCTTGCCCGAGGTGGTGTGCTTATGTTCGGGCGGGCAGGTGGAGTCGTCGGCGTGGTGGGAGGTCAGCGGAGCACGATGCATCGTGGATCCCTTCCGAGAGGGGCGAGGGGGATGGGGGCCGGTCGGCCCGAAGACCGGGCCGACCGGTGGAAGGGTGGGATCAGGAGGACAACCGGTAGGAGCGGGCGAACGGAGTCGTGTCGCCGGTCTCCACGATCACCAGGCCATCCAGGGCAAGACGCTGAAGGGAGCTGCCGACACGCTCCTCGTTGAGACCGGTGGCCTTGCTGATCTGAGGGAGACCTGCCCCGGGGTGCTTCGCGAGGTGGACGACGACCTGGGTGTCGCGTCGGCGCAGGTAGTCCTGGAAGTTGCCTGCGGTGAAGGCCAGCGCCGCACCGCAGCGGGCCAGCGTGAAGGCGCGCGAGAACATCTCGGGGCCGGTGACGGCCTCGTGGACACCGATCGCGCCGATGGCCAAGCCGCCGATCCAGTGTGTAGTCCTGACGAGATCGTCGGAGTAGAGGGTCATCAGCGGTGACCTTTCAGGTGCATGAGCGGAAGGGCTGTCCGGCCGGATGGCGGAGCTGGTCAGCGGCAGGTGAACAGGGCAGGCGGGCGAGTTGAGCTGGCTCGCTTGCCGGTCGGTTCAGCTGGAGGGGTTGGCGATGAGGGCGGCGATGAACCCGGCGACGGCCTCGGAGGGGGTGTAGGGACCGAACTCCTGAACCCAGGGCTCGGCGTCGGTGGGGACCACTCGGACCTGCCAGACGATGTTCCGCTTCCAAGCGGCGGTGTCCTCGGGGAGCCAGCCGACGTAGACGCGGCCGTCCGGGCTGGTGCAGTGCACGTTGGCCTCCGGGGTGTCGACGATCGTCCAGCCGAGCGCGCCGACCAGTTCGAGCACCGGGCCCGCGCAGTGGTCGCAGGAGAGCCAAGCGCGCTCCTCCACGGCGGGGCGAACGACAGCGGGCAGGAGGGTGCTGGAGACGTTCACGACTAGGCGGTCCCTTCGTTGACCTGCGATTTTTCCCGACATCCGTACGTTGACATGCTGTGTGCCGAAGTACGTAGTCCATTGCCGAGGTTGGATGTCTGCCGTGGGCGAACTGCCCGCCGGAGGCCGGGAGGGGGAATGGATTGGTGCGGCCGGTTGTCGCTATGAAGCTGCGGCGCACGACCGTAGGGACCGAAGGGGGAAGCCGTGAGGGAGCCGAGCAGACGCTGGGACGGGGCCGCGATGGAGCGCAAGATCCGCAGCGCCGGGCGGGCGTGGACGGTCGGCGACATCGCGATGGTCTCCGACGGCCAGTGGGCGGTGCGCACGACCACCGCCGTTGACACCGGGCGCGATGACGACATGGCCGTGCAGATCCGGGCGGTGGATGGACGGCGTGTGGAGATGACGGTGGAGGAGCTGGCTCGTGCGGCGGGCTCGCAGGTTCTGGATCCCCGCCGCGACGAGGACAACTAGCCACTATCGGTGAGGCACGGCCCGGGCGACGGCTGGGCCGGCAACGATTGACGGGGCTTCCTGCGCGAGGGGTTGGCTCAGGGCGTGCGGTGCGTGCGTGGAGCGGGCGACGGCGGCCTGGGCCAGCCGGGCCGCCGGTGCTCGGTCCGCGGTCGCGGCGGATGCCCGGGCGTCGATGACATGGCTGATCGCCTGCAGGCCGGTGCGGCACTCGGCCTGGGCGACCCGCAAGTCCACCGCCGAGCTGGTGATCCGCCCCAGGTCGTAGAAGGCCGGCACCTGGCCAGGCCGGGTCAGGGCGTGCAGCCGGTCCTGCTGGACGGCGACGGCGTTGTCCGAAATGACGAGCGAACAGCGGATCCGCATCACGGCGCGCAAGAGCGGGTCCTGCACGGGGCGGCGCACGGCGAGGGATTCCAACTCGGCGATGGGGTGGTCCCAGGCTTTCTCGATCATGGCGTCGGCCTGGTCGAGGGCAGTGGCATCGGACATGGCTGGCTCCGGAGTGAGGAGAGAGTGGGTCAGCGGCGGTGCCCCGGACGCGAGGCCGGGGGAGTGCTGGGTACGTAGGAGGCGGGGTTAGAGGCGCGCGCGCCGGGAGCTGGAGGAGCCGTGGTGGAACGGGCGTTGGCGGCCTGGGCGCGTCGGACGTCCAAGGGAGTCGGTGCCGGAGCTTTGATCGCCGTTGCGGTGGCCTGTGGGGGAAGCCGGCGCAGATCGTCGCCGTAGCGGATGACCGGGGCGGGGTCGGTCAGCGCGGTGTTCATCGCGGCTACCAGGCTCTCAGGGGTGAGGGAGGAGGCGGTGGCGTACCACTGGTTGCCGTACGGACCGGCCAGGGTGAGCCACCGCTCTTTGTGACCGGTCATCTCGGCTTTGTGGTCGAGGTAATTGCGGCGTAGGTGCACCTCGGCCAAGCCGTCCGGGGAGCGGAAGGAGACGTTGTTCGTAGCGAAGCGGTGGCTCCAGCCTGCCGCTGCCAGCGGTGTACCCACATCGAGCGCGGCCAGCGTGCTGTTGCCGTAGTAGAGGTAGGCGTCAGGTCCCTCGGTGTAGGCGGCGGCGAGCGCGGTGGTGAAACCGGCGACGATCTCGGTCGGGGTGCTGTCCTGGAAGGTGACCAACCAGCGCGGCATCGCGAAAGGATCAGAGAACGCCGTGATCTTCCACAGGGCGTCATCGTCGCCTTCGGGCAGGTAGCCCAGGCGGACGGTCTGGTCCGGGGCGTTCACATACACGTTGCCCAGATCGTCGTGATTCAGCTTCCAACCCATGTCGAGCAGGGGTCGCAGGGCGGGATCGCCAGTGAAGGTCGATCCGGCGAGGTAGCGGGGGGTGACGTGGTATTCGCGCCACCGCTCAGAGTCCTGCTGATCAGACATGACATCTCCGTAAAGGGCGTGGTCAGTGGCGACGTGGCGTTGCGGGCCGGGGCGGATTCGCGGCGGCTGAAGCTGCGAGATCGACCACACGGGGCCCTGGGGGGTTCGGGGTGCGAGCCAGGGCGGCTGACCGGCGCGGGTCGGGAGCCTCATCGACGGGCTGGATTTCGACGTACGGCAGGTGTCGTTCGGGGATCTCGCCCCTGGTGCGCTCGACCGGTTCTGTGCTGGTGAGGGCGACTACGGCTGCCCGCACTAGGTGCAGGGGGGTGGCGCTGGTGAAAGCGGCATGCCAGCTCTCATCATCTGCCTGATCGACACCGCCGTACATCGACCACAGGGCATGCTCGGGCCCCTCGAGTTCGGTGTACGGGTCGAGATGGTTCTTGCGCAGGGCGAACGAGGCGTGTCCGTCAGGGGAGTCCTGGTACAGGTGCTGGGCGGTGTCGGTGGTCTCCCATCCGCAGGCGGCCAGCACGAGGGCGGGGCTGTTCGGTGACTGGTAATGGGGGCCGCCGGCCAGGAAGCCGTGATGAAGACTGGGCAGTCCCTTGGCGAGGGCCACGGTGAAGGCGGCAGTGATCTCGGGTGGGGTAGCGCGGGTGAAAGTCGCCGACCAGAGCGGTATGCCGAGCGGCTCGCGGTACTCCACGGCCTTCCACTCGTCATAACTGCCATCGGGCAGGCGGGCGATCTGGGCGTTCTGGTGTGGGCTGGTGAACATCTGGCCGCTGTCGGTGGCTGCTGTGGCCCAACCGTGCGCGGACAGGGTGGCGTAGATCTGTGCGTTGTCTCCGCGACCTGCGAGGTAGACGGGGCGGACCCGCAGAACGGCGTCTGGGGCGAGGGCGCCCGGAGCGGACGTGGTCACGGACATGAGGAACAACTCCTGGAGGAGGCGGCGGGGAGCGGGCCCGCGCGGCGTGGTCAGCCTTGGGCGCGGCGCGCGGGCCCGGAGAGGACGGGAGAGGGGCTGCGGATCTGTCCGGGGAAGCCATGCCGGTCACCGGCCGCGACCTGGGGCGGACCGGGCGGTGATGGACGCCGGCGCAGGGTCGCTGACTCCCGGAGCCGCTCCTGGGTGGCTGCGGCTGAGGGCGGCGGATACGCGCGGAGCCGCGGACCGCCCTTCTTGGAGGGCCGCCTCGCCTTGTGCGGTGAGGGATAGGAGCTGCCCCTGATACGGCGACGTGCTGGTGTCCTTGACCAGCAGTCCGTCTGCGACCAACCGTTCGGTTGTCTGGACCCAGACCTTCGGCCCATTGCCGGTCCCGTCGGAGAGGTAGAGGTCGTTGTCGTGCAGGGCGCTTTGGTGGAATCGCAGGCCGCCCGCTTCGACTGCCTCCAGGGCCGCGAGCTGCCGGCCTTTCGCCAGGGTCCAGTCGTCGTCCTGGCCCGGCTTCTGCTCGGGTGCGTGCTCCAGGACTGTTGCCGGTCCGGGCAGGGTTGCGTTCTGCCCTGGCAGCAGGCGCTGGTAGGTGGTCAGGGCGCGGCGGAGGTGTTCGTAGGCGGCACCCCGACGAGCGACGAGCAGCTCGATCTGGGGGCCCGTGGTGCGCAGAAGGCCGTCCGAGCCGCGCATATCGGCGCCGTCGCCCCGTGCGAGCGGTTCGAGGAGTTCGATCGCGGACCGAGCTGTGCGGGTCAGTTCTGCGTGCAGCTGGTCAACATCCTGGGCGGCTGCGGCGACCATCCTGCCGACGAGATCGAGCGGGTCGCGCAGCGGATGGCCGTCGCTCAGGGCCCAGGGGTCCTCGACCCCGAACGCCTCGGCGACGAGGTGAGTTCCGGGCTGTTCGGAGGGGTCGTGGGGGCTCAGGTGACTGCCCCCATGCGGGCGAGCAGGGAGCGGACCAAGGTGGGCAGGCTGTCGGGCTCCTCGCCGATCCAGGCATGGTTGGTGGCTTGTCCCAGCACGAACTGGGCGTCCTGATCTAGGCCGCTGGCGATCTCCAGGCAGGCGTCGGTGATGCGGGCGGCGGCCAGCAGCGACTGGGACAGCACCTGGACGTACTCCTCGGAGGGCAGCCCGGCCTCGTCTGCGGCGGTACGGATGGCGGCCAGTTCCAGCGCGCTGAACCCGAAGTCGAACGCGTCCCCGTGCCGTTCCTGGGGCGGGACTATGGGCAGTGCAGGGATCGGTGGAGTGGTGGGGATGCCCACGTGGGTGCAGATCTGGTCGACGCTGGCCGTCAGCTCGGCGAGGGATTCCGTCAGCCAGCCCAGTGCGGAGGCGTAGGAGGCCAGGGCGAACAGACCGGCGCTGCTGGCGGGGAGGGGTTCGGCGAGGAACCCTTCGAGCCGGTCGGTCAGCTCTCCGACTACCTGGGGGCCGGCAGACAGCATTCCCAGGACGGGGTGGAGGTAGGAGCGACTGGGCGGAGTGGGGTACTCGGTCAGCAGAATCCCGGAGACACTGCGCGCGGCCTCGGTGAGCAGCCCGGCCAGCTCAGCGCGGGCCACAGGGGTGTGGACGGCAGTCATCGCAGCGACGCCTTTCGAGAGTCGGTGGGAGCAGCCGTGCTGGCTGCAGCTGGGATCGCGGGCGCGGTCCTGGAGGTGAGCGCGTCCGCATGGGGGGAACGGGAGCGGGCAGCGTGAACACGGGCCTGGACCGCCGAAGAGGTCTCGTCGTTCTGCGCGAGGCCGGTGCGGAACTGGGCTGTGCGGTAGACCGCGTAGTCCTTGCGGGCCCCGGCCGCGACCAGGTACACCTCGCGGACGTGGACGGAGTCGGGAGGCGCGCTGCGGAATTGGACCACCAGCCGGTGGGTGGCGAACGTGGTGCCGGTGCCGAGGTAGATCTTGTGGAAGCCGTCGAGGCGTCCCTCCAGCCGTTTGGCGACCCGCTCCCCGTGGACCAGGTCCTGCAGGTGCAGCAACGCCTGGTCTCGGATCGGAGCGGGCAGCTCGCGCAGATCGGCGATGGCGTCGGGGTGCGCGGCGAAGGCGAGGCGGGCGCGGCTCACAGCGACCTGCCCGGAGCCGGACGCGGACCTACGGGCGGCGTGGTGCCTGTGGTGAGGCTGGCCTGCGGGTCTGGGACGGGTCCGGTGGAGCGGGACAGCGCGGCACGAGCGCGCAGGGCCGCCGCATCGCCGCGGTATTCGGGCGGCTCCGGCAGCGGCCCGTCGCGCTTATCCAGCCAGTCCCGGGCGGCGTGTGCGTCGTTGAAGGCGCCTTCGCGCATCGTGTAGGTGCTGGTGTTCAGGTCCCCCGTGTCGAGGAAGACCCGGATCGGCGCCTGGGCCGCGCCGGAGTCACGGACCAGGGTCCATGACTCGCACGGGTCATCCCAGCACTGGGAATCGAGAACCTCGTAGCGGTCCGCCGAGGCGCGGATCTGCTCCTCGACGCGAACGGTGAGGTCATCGGCCGGTGTCAGGAAGCCATCGCCCTGCCCGATTGCATCGGGCGGGCAGCCGCGCTCGATCAGCCACTTCTGTGCGAAGGGGACGCAGGCGTGGCTGGCGGTCTCGAAGGTGTACAGCCGCTCGTCGAGGTCCCGCTGGATCTTGATCGCGACGAGTTGCGGTTCTCCGGGTACCCCCCACGTCACCGAGCCGTCATGAGTCACGAGAAAGCTCTGCGAACGGGCCCCGTCGATGTGGTGCTCGGCTAGAACTGTCAGGTCCGAAGCCCACAGAAGGTTCCTGCTGCGTGCGGACTCGGGGTCGGCGGGATGGAAAGCAGCGAGGCCGAAATCGGTGTCCCTGTTCATGCGGTGGCCTCTTCCAGCTGGGGCGCCGGGGTGGTCAGCAGCCGGTGGTTGGGTCGGTTCGGGCTGGTGGTGCAGGCGGCGAACGGACCGTCGGGGGCCCGCAGGTGGGCCAGGGCCTGGTCGAGGTGGTCGCGGTGCCACGTCGAGGGGCCGGACAGGCCCGCTTCTGCGTCGGTGAGCTGCTGCCAGGCGAGCCACAGGGCGTGCAGCCGGGCGACGGCCTCAATGTGTTCGTGCCACTGCTCGCACCAGGGGCGGGTGGTGCTGATCTCTCGGCCGTAGACCGGCAGCAGTAGGTGGTTCACCCAGTTGCTGAGCGCCGCCAGTTCTACGGTGTGTGCGTCGCCGCCCAGGGCGAGGATGAACACCGAGGCGGGAGCGTCGAGCGTGACGACGTCACCGGTCGCTACTCCTGGGGCATCGCTGATGGGTGTGGGGGCGCCGGCCTCGGCGTCGAGGCGTTCGAGGGTGACACCGTGCTGGCGGACCTCGGCCATGGTCTTGGCCAGGGCGCTGACGAGGTCGTCGAGGTCCTCGTCGGGGACCCGGAAGGGTTCGGGAGCGCGGAAGGGTTCGGGGGTGGCGTGGACGGGTTCTGACATGGCGGTTCCAAGGGCTGGGAGTGGTCAGGGCGGGGCTCTCGGGGCTCTTCTGCAGGTCACGTCAGGACTCCGATCCGAGAGGGGGTGGCGTGGGAATGAGGATCCGGAGATTCCGGGATTTGGTGAGACCGGGAAACGGCGGTAGAAGCCGTTACGGCGTGCTGCACCGAGGGCAGCGGGGGAACGGAGCTGCCAGCAACTGGACGGCCCGGGTCGCCTGTTGCGGAACAACGCCGTTGCCGAGAGCGGTCAGTTGGGCGGGGCGGCCCAGCCCGGGGGTCTCGGTCACCCAGCCCGCCGGAAGGCCCTGCATCCACTCCACGAAGTCCGCGCGCAGGCGGCCTGCCGCGTCGGTGGGCGCCGGTGCGGGACGGGTGAGGTTCTCCCATCGGGTGATGGCGGCGGAATACGGACCCCACTGCCTGTCGTTTGCCCGGCCTCCGGTGCAGGCTCCTCCCAGAGAGGCAGGGGCACTGAGGTCAGGGTCGCGTTCCTGCTCGTGGTTGGGCGGTGTCCAGAGCTGCCTGTACCGCGCGTCCTCGGGGTCGGGAGCAGAGAGGCTGCTGCGGACGGGAGAGTCAGGTCGCCGTTGCCGTGCCGCTGGTTCGGCGAGCCTTTGATCCCGTCCGATGCCTTCGGGGTCGGCAGCAACAGCCACTCCACCTCGTCGGCCAGGTTCGGCCCGTGCCCGCCCTGTTTGCGCTTCGTCGGGTGCTGCGACCCGCCGTTGGTGCCGATGTTGCTCGTCGGGGTCTTGAGCAGGGCTTTCGGTGGGCCAGGCGGCGAGGAAGGCCCGCTCGCGGCGGTGCGGGGCTCCGACGTCGGAGGCACGAAGCACGAGCCAGCGCGCGTCGTACCGGAGGTCGGCCAGGGAGCCGAGTACGGCACCGAGTGCTCGCAAAGGAGGCTGGCCTGCGGTGTCTCCCAGACACCACGGGCAGAATTCCACGTCGCCAGGGGAACCGGCGGGCGAGGTGAGGAGGCCGCGGACATTCTCGATCACCACCAGGCAGGGGCGGAGGGCTTCGACCGCACGCGCGACGTGCAGCCACAACCCGGAGCGGGTGTGGGCGTTGAGCCCAGCTCGACGGCCGGCAACCGAGACGTCTTTGACAGGGGAAACCCGCCGTCAGGACGCACACCCGCGGAATCAGGTCCCAGTTGACGGCGGTGATGTCACCGAGGTTGGGCACACCGGGCCAGTGCCGGGCCAGGATGCGGGAGGCATCGGGGTTGATCTCCGCATGCCAGGCAGCCCGCCCGCCCACAGCGGCTTGGACGCCGAGGTCCAGGCCGCCGTACCCCGAGCACAGGCTGCCGATCAGCGGACCGCCCCGCAGGACGCCCACGTCAGCGGCCCTGTCGGCGGGTACTGGACGGTACCGGCAGCCCGGTGGCGACGGCCGCGGATGACTCTGGTGCGGCGGCGCGGCCACGGCCGGTGCTGCGGTGCAGGGCTACTTGCACGCGGTGCGGGTCGACCCGCAGGCGGGTGCTTGCGGCGTTGAGCCCGTCGGCGGTCTCCCGCAGCGCCTCGGAGGCGGTGTTGAGATTCTCCTCGATGACCGTGTCGGCGGACCGCAGAGCATCGCGCAGGTTGGGCGAATCCGGCCAGCGGGACGTCTCGTCGCGGAAGGCGACCTGTGTGTAGACGGCGCCGAGTGCGCTGATGGCTCGGCCGAGGGGATCAACGGCGCTGGCGAAGGCGCCAATGGCGCGGTGGCGTTGCGACCCGGTGGGGCCGGGCTGCACCGAGCGGAACAGCACTTCGTCGCTGAGATGGGTCACCAGGTCGCCGAGGCCGGAGAGCTGGCGGGAGACCGTGACGAGATCAAGATCTTGGTAAGGGGGCCCGTCCAACGGCAGCTGGGCCCGTACGGTGTCGCAGGCTGTGGCCAGAGCGGTCAGTGTGGTGGCGTCTTCGGCAGGATCGATGATCACGAATGGCTCCGTTGCTGGTGGGGGTGGTCAGGACTGGCGGCGGGAGGGGTACGGGTCGCAGGCCGGGCGCGAAGGGATTGCATGGTGGCGTCCGGCCGGGCCGGGTGCCCCGGTTGGCTTCGGGCCAGGGCCGCGTCGATCCGCGTAGCGGGCGGAGGGTCGCCCGGTGCTGGGCCGGGAGTTGCAGTGGGCTTGCCGGTGGCGGTTCGCCAGCGGGCCCGGACCTCGTCGAGCGGGCCCAGCGCGTGCAGGGCGTGGTTGATGAGCCGGCCTGGCGCCAGTGCCTCGTCCTGGGCCAGGGCCCTGATCGCGGCGGCGGAGGAGGCTGCCGTCCGGGTCAGCGAGGATCGCAGGGTCTGCTCGCCGAGGTACTCGGCCGATCCTGCGCCGAGTCCGTTGCAGATGTCGCGCAGCTGCTCGTCGGTGAGTGTGCCGTCGGTCAGATGGCCACGCCGTTGGGCCTCCCACAGCACGGTGAGGTGGTCAACGGGTTCGCCGCGATGGTGCAGCGCGCCAAGACAGCGGTAGAGCTGGTCGTGTCCGTGCCCGGCGAAGTCGGCGGGCCGTAGCCAGCCGACGACGTTGTCCATAGCGGGGGCCTGGTTCACCAGAACGGAGAGCAGGAACCGTTCGTCCTGGACTGTCTGCTCGGTAGCGGCCGATGCGGGCAGGACCGTTGCCGTCGAAGGCCCGACGGTTGCCAGGGGCCGGGGTTCGGTTCCCCAACGGCGAGCGAGGTCAGTGAGAACGTCAGCCAGAACATCCGCCTGGTGCAGCGCGCCGTCGACCTTGCCCTCCAGCACGTCCGCGCGTGCGGCCTGATGCAGACGGACGGCATGCTCGGTGACAGTGCGGTGAATGGCGCCCTCCAGCACCATCCGCCCATACACCGCCGCGTGCCCGGGACGCGGGCACGCCGCGATCAGCGTGTGGGCGTACCCGGCGCTGAGTCCGCGAACGTGCCGGCTGGCCTCAGCCACCGTGTCGGTCACCCACTCCACCGCCACTCCCTCCTCGGCGGCGGCGGTGTGGCCGTCGGCGTGGAGCTTGCGCATTGCGGCGAACAGCGCCCGGTGTGCGGGACGGTAGAAGTGGCCGGGATCGAGCCACGTGAGCGAGGCCAGCTGGCCCGGGTCAAGCAGGACGGCACCGAGGACCGCCTGCTCGGCCAGCAGAATGGGCTTCATCGTCGGCCCCGACGGCGCGACCCGCGCTTCTTAGGGTGTAGTTCAGCGACCGCCAGGTCGGCGGCTGTCATCGCGGCGGCGAATCGGTCCAGCTCGCGGGTGAAGGCCAGGTCAGTTGAGAGAACGGAGCCGCTGCCGGAGACCAGCCACCACTGGCCGTCGCGCCGTACGACAGACGAGCCGACCAAGCGATCGGAGCGGGTGATCGACGGGGCCGAAGTGTTCGGGGACATACGGACTCCTGAAGGAAGAGGGAGAGACCGGGAGCTCACGCTGCGAGGCCGGGGCCGTCGGCCGTCGAGGCGCCGGATGGACTCCGGCTCCCAGCCAGAGGACCTTCAGCGTCGGGGCGCTCATGCCGACAACCCGAAGTCGTCGCGGTCACGGGACTTGGCGAGAGCACGCGCGGTGATGGCCTTGGTCGCACGGGCCGAGGCTGGGCCGACCGTCTTGGCGGAGGGCTCCGTGTACCAGGGCCGGAGGTCGAGCATGGCCACCCGGATGCCGGTGGCGAGCAGTAGAGCCTTCCCCTTGGGCAGGGCACGGATGGCGTCGGGCGGCAGGATCCGCTCGGTGCGCATGCTCACCGAGGTGGACTTGCCGCTCTCGCTGGTCGACACGGACGTGGTCTGAACGTCGTGGTCACCGACCTGCCTGCTGAGGCGGTCGGCGAAGTCGGCGTCGTCGATGCCACTTCCGATGATCTTGATGGTGGCGGCGGACCACAGGGCGTCCATGCCGGCCTCGCCCCAGCACCGCTGGCCCTGCCGGTAGGACTGCAGGATCGTCATCGGGATGACCCCCCGCGAGCCGAGGTGGCTGTAGAGGTCGGGCAGGTCGGAGATCTTGCAGACGTTGGCGGCCTCGTCCAGGACGCACAGGGCGGGCGGGTCGAGCCGCCCGCCGGAGCGCTCGGCGACGACGACGGCCGCGCGCATCACGGCGTCGGCGGCTGCCGCGATGATCGCCGAGGCCGAGCCGCCGCCGTCCTTGCTGAGCAGGTACAGGGTGTCGCGGGAGGTGGCGAACGCGAACGGCTGGAACTCGGGCAGGAGCTTGGCCGGGGTGACCCAGGCGGCGACGTCCGCGTCGAGCAGGCAGCTCGCGTACTGCCGGGCGGTCTCATAGATGCCGTCCCGGGTTTCCGTCGCCCCGCTGACGGTGCCCTGGAGCTGGGCGGCGACCGCGTCGTGGCCAGCGTCGGTGAGCAGGTCGACCGGGGTGCGATCGGCGGGGGAGGCGAGCCAGGCCAGGACGTCGGTGATCGGGCGGCGGTGGCTGGCGGCAGCCAGGAACAGCGCGCCGAGCGTGTTGCTCGCCGCGGTGGACCAGAAATCGGAGCCGTTCGACTCGTCCACACTGGCGGCGACGAAGTGCCCGGCCAAACGTTTCGCCCCGGCCAGGTCGCGGGCGTCGGCCAGGATGTCCCACCACATCTCGCGGGGGTGGTGAGCGATCTGCTGGGGGTCGAGAGTCCAGATCGTGCCGACCTGAGCGCGAGCCTCGACCGTCGCGGTGAAGGCATCGTTCGCGGCCTTGTTGGAGGTCAGGAGCACCGGTCCGGGCGCCGCGAGGATCGCGGGGATCGCCAGTCCGGAGGTTTTGCCGGAGCGCGGCGCCATGATCGCGACGATCACGTCCTCCCACGAGGCACGGGCCTCGGCGCGGCCTGGGGAGAGGGTGCCGACGAGGATCCCGCGGTCGGCCGCGGCGACCTCATTCGCCTTGAGATCTGCCAGGCTCGGCCGCAGGCTCTGGGCCTTGGCGGTGATTTCCTTGTCCAGCAGCGGGGCGAGGTCGGCCTTCCGGGCGAGACCGTTGTTTGCTCCGCCGCGCAGCCGAAGCCACAGAACCAGGCCGAGGATGGTGAGGCTGGCGGACAGCAGGCCGGGGATGATCCGCGCGCCGACCAAGAGTGCAGTGGGGCTCAGGTGTGGCCACAGCGCGGCGGGATGAAGCAGCGCCTCGGTGGACTTGAACGGCGCCCCAGGACCCGTGCCGACGAGGGCGTTGGTGAGGTTGCCGCTCAGCCAGGCCAGGGAGCCGAAGGCGATGGCGATGGCGAGGAGGCCGAAGAGGAGGTAGAGGAGCGCGTCGGACCCGGCGGTGGTCGAGGGCGCGCTGGTACGCGGTGCGGGCATGGTTCGTCCAGGGAGTGAGCGCAGGCGGGCGATGGAGGTGGGGCGCGCGGCGCTCTTCTGCTGGTCATCGGTACAGTTCCTGTTCGGGTAGGTGATCGGTGGTGGGGATCATCGGGTGCGTGGCGACCGGGCAGGCGAGGCGCGGTTCGATGGCTCTGACGTGGTGGCGGAGGGTGTCGCGCGCCGGGCGGCGACGACCTGTGGGGAGGAGGTGCGGGCGGCGTGCTGCCGGGCTGTCTTCGGATCCGGGGCGACGGACGGTGCGGAATCGGCGAGGGGGCCGGCACCGAGGACGTCGCTGAGAAGTTCCCTGGTCCGTAGGACGTTCACCATCTCGTGGTGCCGGGAGTCGCTAAGTTCCGCAGGGCACGCGGCGACCAGGTCCTCGGCGATCTCCAACTGCTCCTGGGTGTCGCGGAGCATGACGTGGGCGGCGGACAACCGTGTCCACGCCTCGAAGGTCGGATTGTTGTGGGGGTCGTCGAAGTCCAGGCGGACACGTACCCAGTCGGCTGCGGCAGCGACGAGTTCGGTCAATTGCGGCAGGGCTCCGACCAGGGCACCGTTGACCTCCTCGATAACGCAGGCGACCTCACGTGGCGTCGCGGTCTCGTTGAGGCGGGCGATCATGCCCGGCACGGAGTACGGGTCGGCCGATGGATGGGGCAGATGGCGGACCTGCAGAGGCGTGTCGGAGAGCGGTGGCTTCCCGTGAGCGAGCCGGATGTTGTGGTGCATCGCGGCGCCAACGGCCTCACCGATGCTCGGATAGGACTCGGACACGGTTCCTCCTCGCTGGTTGTCCTGGACGGTGCGAGCCGGTGGGGAGCCCATGGCTGCGTGTGCTCCCCACCTGGCCTGGAGAGAACCTCGGCACTGTGTGTCTGCTGGCGCAGGCCGCAAGCGCTCGGATCACGGAGCGACCGCCAAGGTCAGACCCTCGGTGAGGGACGCGAGCCGCTTCTGGGCGGTAGAGGGGCTGTCGGCGGTGACGATGAACAGGCCGATCCGTGCGCTGTCGACGTCGCCCTCGGGCGGCAGAGCAACCTGGTCCCCGACCTCGCGCAGCCACGCCACCTGGTGCAGCCACGGGTTCTGGTCCGGGCCGGTTCGCAGATGGCGAGCGGTGAGAGTGCCGCTGGCCGGGGGATACAGAACCTGGATCGCGGCAGTGCCGTGTGCGGTAGGGACCAGATCGGGAGCGTTGCCGCAGGCGATGTCGGCGGCGATGCGGGGCAGGTCGAGGCCGGTGGTAAGGCGAACCAGCTTGCCGATCAGGTCGCCGCCGATCCGCGCGTTGACCTCGATGATCCGTGGACCGCTGGCGGTGAGGCGCATTTCCACGTGCTGGACGCCGTTGGCGATTCCCAGCGCGCGTACCGCCTCAACGGCGACGGGAGCCGCCTCAATCAGCAGCGGGTCGTCGGAGGAAACGGTATGGCCGACTTCCTCGAAGTACGGTGCGAAGGCCACCTCCTTGCGGGTGACGGTCACCGCCGTGCTGCGACCGTGCTGGGTGACGCACTCCACCGATATCTCGGGCCCGTCCAGGTACTCCTCAACGAGCACGCCGCTGCCCTCCGGCCCTTGCTCACTGGCCCCGGCCCCGGCGAACTCCCAGGCGTCAGGCAGCTCTTCGGGCCGGTCGACGCGGATCACGCCGATGCTTCCCGCGTGCGAGGACGGCTTGAGGACCACGGGGAAGCCCGTGAGCTGCGCGGCGGTCGTCGCCTGGGCCAGGGTGTCGACGCGGGTGGATACCGCGGACGGGACGCCGTGCTCGGCGAAGAGCCGGCGGCTGGTCGCCTTGTCCCGGCAGGCGTTCATCGATGCCACGGTGTTGCCGGGCAGCCCGAGACGGTCGGCGAGTGTTGCGGTCGGGACTAGGGCGTATTCGTCCCAGGTGACGGCTCCGGCGATGGAGTGGCGTTCGGCGAGCGCGAGACCGGCAGCGGTCACGGCGGCAGGATCGCGGATATCGGCGACCTCGTAGTCGACGATCAGGCACTGCGACCAGGTCGGCGGCTTGGCGTCGATCAGCAGGAGTGGGTGGGCGGCGGCTGCCTGCTCGACGCAGTAGCGGCGGAAGACAGGGTCAGTACCGCCGACGACGATCAGAACCGGACGGGTCGATCGGGACATGGGAAGCCTCCAGGAAGGGAGAAAGAAGGGTGGGAAGGAGCGGACCGTTGTGCGGCAGCCGTAGGTGGGCGCCGCTTTCACGAAGTGGTGGCCGTGGGCGCGATGGATCCGCTGGTACGCGGCGCGGGAGATTGGGTGTGCGGCGGGTCACAGGCAGCGCGGTGGCGGCGTAGGCCGGTGAAGCACGCGCCGAGCACGATGCCCTGCAGCACAGCGCACACCAGCATCAGGTGCGGAAGGCTTCCACTGGAGACGGCCGCGACCAGGACTCCGGCCAGGGGCAGCGGCAGCAGCACCAGGATGATCGTCACCGACAGGGTGGAGCCGAACGCCCTTGCCGGGATGAGGCGGCTGCGCAGCGTCCGCAGGACCACGGTCAACGCACCCTCGGCAGCCATCAGTACAGCCACCGCCGCGATGTAGGCGTAGAAGACCGGCGCCAGCGCGATAGCTAGGCAGGCTGCGGTGGACACGGCGGCGGCTACCGCGCCTACTGGCCACACGTGCCAGCGGTCGATGGCCCGACGGGCGGCCCAGACGGCGAGCAGGGAGGCGACTGCTGCCGCACTCCAGATCGCGCCGACGGCGGCGGGGGAGTGGCGGAACTGGTGGATGACCGTGATCGGAGCGGCAGCCTGCAGCACGCCGAAGGCCAGGTTCGACGAGGCCAGGCCTCCGATCAGCCAGACCAGCGCGGGTGTTCGGCGCAAGGTCTGCCATCCGATCAGCAGGCTGCTGGCTTCGAGGTGGTGATCTGCTTGAGGCCCGTGGTCTCGTGCGGTTGCGGCTGCGGTCAGGGCCAGCACGGCGACGACGGCTAGCAGTGCGCTGGGGCTGATCAGGAGCAACAGGCCGCCCAGGAGGGGACCGACGAGCATCGCGCCTTGATCAATGCCCGTCTGTACGGCCTGGACGCGATGGGCGTCCGAGCCCAGGCGACGGCTGGTGTCGGCACCGAGGGTTTCCACCGCCACGTAGGAGACCTCCGTCAGCAGCCCGGACGCGGCACCGAATCCCAGGACGACCAATGTGGTGGCCGTCCCGGCGGAGGGCAGGGCTATCAAGACCGCACCGGTCAGGGCGACGAGCGTGGCACGGACGAGGTTGGCTGTGCGGAAGATGCGGCCGGCACCGTAGCGGTCGACCAGGGACCCGGCGAAGGTGAAGGCGGCCAGCCGGGGTGTCCATTCCAGCAGGAACGCGATGCCGGTCAGAGCGGTGGACCCGGTGGTGATCAGGACCAGGAGCGGGATGGCGTAGGTGGCCGTCGCACTGGCCAGGGCATCGGTGGCCCGCATGAGATAGGTACGCGACACGTGATCCGACGAGGTACGGGAGGTGGGCATCGACAGCATCAGTGATCACCGGGCCCGTGGGCGGAGGCCCAGGGCGGGGGCCGCGGTCGTGGCCGCCGCGCTGCCCGGAGTCCGGTCGCTGGATTCTGGTGCCTGGGCGGCAGCGGGTGAGGTGGCGCGGGCCGCGCTGGTCACGGCCGTCGCGTAGTAGGTGGCGGTCTGCTCCTGGTAGCTGCGGCCGTGCAACGGGGAGGCACCGGCGAGGGCGCGCACCTGAGCGGGGGCACCGTCTAGTTCTTCGACGGCTGCGGTGAGGTGTTCGCAGGCGAGCGTGAAGCGGTCTGCCAGCTCGAAGGCGTCTTCGTCGAGATCAGTGATCGTCTCGGCGGCGGCTTCGAATGCCTCGTGCAGCCGGATCAGGACGCCGTCAGTGGGGTCCAGGAGATGGTCGACGGCGTGAGCTGCCACAGCGGGGTTCGCCGCGCCTTTGATCCGGTCGGTCAGCCGCAGGACCTTGCCGCCGGCCACCCGAAGCCCGTGAGGATCGGTGGGGGTGGTCAATCGGCTGGTGTCGAGATCCGGGTCAAGATCGACGCTGTAGCGGGCGGCCTGGAGCATCTCCGCCGCGTGGGAGGCGATGGCGGAGCGATCCGCCTGCGGGGTAGTGGTCGGCAGGCGATGACGGCGGCCGTGCCAGTCCTTGATCTGCTGAAACCCTGCGTGCTTGAGGAGTGTGGCGGACAGATCGTCGGTGGCCCCCTTGGCTGAGACGCTGCCACTGGGCTCGATGGCGATGGTGATGAACGGGGCAGGCACAAGGAACTCCTGAGCGACGGACGTGGGACCTCGGTGGCCCTGCGATCGGGCTGACACAGAGGATCCGGAGATTCCGCGATTTGGCTCGGCCGGAGTTGCCTGCTAGAAGCCCGGCGGGCAGGAGGCGCGGCCGGATGCGGCCGCCAAAGATGCAAGGTCAGATTGACCAACCGCCGGACCAGTCACGCAGGACGCCACCTCGCGGGTCACGACCACCGAGCGACGGTGCAGCTGCCACAGGATGGGCGGAAGGAATACCAAATTCCATATTCGAACTAGAATCGAACTATGGAGAACGGGCAAGGTGGATTGGCACCCGAGACCGGGCCTCTGGCGACCGTGCAGCTACCAGATGGCCAGAGTGTGAGGGCGATGATGATCCGGCGGATCCGGGACGCCGACGGGTCCTGGTGGTACCAGCTAAACGTGGCGCTTTGGGCTCGGGTCGAGACCCACCACCGGACCGCTGACCGGATCACGGGCGAACCAGCGCCTATCCTGTTCCTCGCCCCAGCTGCCACCGTCACACCCATCAAAGGCCAGGATTACCGGGGTGTCTCCACCTGGCGACACCCCGCCACCTTGCGCCGCACCTGCAGAAAGCGGCTGGAAGTCCCAGGAAAGTCCCAGGGGGATACCGGGGGTGATGGCCACCCTCCAGCTTTGCAGCGGCTCGCGACTGGCGAGAAACGTGGAGTCGGCGCGCCCGAGAATGGCACCCGTGCTAAGGCGGGGGCATGGCCTGCTACTCGGTCGAGAAGGCAAGTGAGCTGCCCCGAGTTTCGTAGCGGCCGGCTTGTGTGGTTTCAAGCGGCGTTCGTGGTCGCCTGGGATCGGTGGTGCTGGGCCTCGAATTCCTCGGGTGACAGGTAGTCGAGGGCGGAGTGTAGTCGCTCGATGTTGTACCAGCCGACCCACTGGACGACGGCGCGTTCTACCTGGTCAGCGTCCCGCCAGGACCCTTGGTGCTCGATCAGCTCGGCCTTGAACGAGCCGTTGAGGGCCTCGGCCATGGCATTGTCGTAGCTGTCCGCGACGGAGCCGACGGAGGCGGTCGCGCCGGCCTCCAGCAACCGTTCGCCGTAGCGGATTGATACGTATCGGGCGAGTTCAACCAGTCGTTGCAACACTGGGCTATTGCAGCAAGCGTAGCTGCTCTTCGAAGACCTCGGCTGGCGTCCGCCAACCGAGGACCTTGCGGGGCCGGTTGTTGATCGCCATGGCGACAGCTTCGAGGTCTGTGGACGACCACCGGGAGAGGTCAGTGCCCTTCGGGAAGTACTGGCGCAGTAGGCCGTTCGTGTTCTCGTTTGTCGGTCGTTGCCAGGGCGAGTGGGGATCGGCGAAGAACACCTTCGTCCCGGTTGCGACGGCGAACTGGGCGTGGCCCGAGAGTTCCTTTCCGCGGTCCCAGGTGAGGGTTTTGCGTAGCTGCTCGGGCAGCTGTGCCATCGATGCCGTAAGCGCCGTGTTCATCGCGATTGCGCCATAGCCCCCGAGCGAGGGTCCGTTCTTCACGGGCGGATTCTCGCTCCAGCCCTCGAGCCGAGGCAGGTGCACCAGGAGTGTGGAGCGGCTGCTGCGCTCGACGAGCGTGCCGATCGCGGATCGTCCCGTCCCGATGATCAGTCGGGTAGCGGGGACGCATTACTACGTCCCCGCCCCCTCAGAACCGTGCAAGCAGCTTTCACCGCACACGGCTCAAGCAAGCCCCAAAGGCTCGCCGGCAGGCAAAAGTGCTGGATCTGTCATATCGGCGGCTCTATTCCGCCGTTGACAATGGGTGTGGAGGAGACGGAGTCGTTGACCGTCCGGCGTGCTGCCATCCGGGAACGCGATGTATTGCTTGGAGATCGCCTTCCGGATGACTGCCCGCCACGTTTCCCATTCCTGCGGGCTTTGCGGCGGGTGGTCGGCGTGCAGTAGACGCCCTCCGCAGATCGGGCAACGGCCGTGTTGCGCCTGTAGTAGACGCACGGTCATAGCGTCGACTGGTAGAGGGGTTCCCTTGCGTCGCCGCTGAGCCCAATATGATTCCAGGGCAGGGTCGTCCGGGGACGCCTTCCCCTTGACCAGTTGGTGCCGGACTATCTTCGTCCAGGAGAACTTGAGCAGGTAGGCGCCGCTGTCGCGGTCACCGAAAACCCACCGGTCCATCCTGGCTTTGTTGAACCGGCCGAAGTACTTGGCGGATATCCAGTGCTTCGGCTTGTTCGGGTGGCTGTGCTTGGCCCACTTGTAAGCGAGCTTCCACATGTGATTGTCCAGCGCCGTGAATATCTCGCTGGACACCACCGTCCGGTAGTAGGCCGACCAACCCCGCACGATCGGATTGATCTTCTTAAGTACCGCACCGGCGTTGGCCCCTCGCAGGGCCACCATTTCGGTGCTGAGCCGTTCCCGGATCCGTCGCTGTGCCGCTTTGCTCGGCTTGATCAACAGTTTGCCGTGATAGCGGCGGACGTTGAATCCCAGGAAGTCGAATCCGCTCTCCGCGTGGACGATTAGTGTCTTGTCCTCATGGAAAGCGAGTCCCCTGGGCGTCAGCCATGCAGCCAGCCGTTTCTTGACCTGCTCGGCCTGTTCACGGCTGGTGCACATCGCGACGAAATCATCTGCGTACCTCACCAGTACAGGGCTACCGCTTTGCGCACTCCCGGCATCTCTGCCAGTGGTGTAATAGCGGACCCCTGCGGCTTCCTCCATTCCGTGCAGGGCCACGTTGAAGAGCAACGGGCTGATCACCCCACCCTGCGGAGTTCCCTCCTCGGTCGGGGCGAACCGGCCGCGATCAACAACCCCGGCCTTGAGCCACTGCCGGACCAGTCCCCGGGCGGGGAAGGTGCCGAGAGCGGCCATGAGCCGGGCGTGATCGATGCGGTCGAACGCCGCCGTCAGGTCCGCGTCGAGTACCCACGCACGCTGCGGGTTCTTCCCGTTGAGCGTGGAGTAGATGGCCCCGATCGCGTCGTGACAGCCGCGGCCGGGCCGGAAGCCGTACGACTTCGGCTCGAACCGCGCTTCCCACTCGGGTTCCAGTGCTCCCAATGCCACAGCTTGCAGGCACCGGTCAACAATCACGGGAATCCCGAGTCCGCGTTTCTTCGTGGTCCCCGGTTTGGGGATGAACACCCGCTTGACGGGCTTGGGAATCCACGGCCGGGCACGGTGCTGAACCCAGTGGGCCAATGCGGCCTTGGACTGGGAAAGCAGCACGACCTTTCCGTCGACTCCCGCCGTCGCGCGTCCCGCGTTGATCTCTGTGACCCGCCGTACGCTCAGGAGCGTGTTGGAGCGGGACCGGAGCATCAGCTTCTGCAAATTGCGGACCTTCTTCAGATCCCCTGCCTGCGATGCCGTGAAGATTCTCTGCCGCAGACGCCGTACGTCTTCCTCGACCCGCCGCCAGTCAATCGACGCCCAGTCCAAGTCTTCGCCCTCGGGTCCGTTCACCGGAACAGAAACAGCCGGAAGGGCCGGGGCCGGTCCGTCCGCTATCTGCATGGTGTCCAACTTGTCCCTCGGTTCCGTCGTCGTCGTTCAGTGATTCTGCACAGGCTCACCCGGCCCACGTCAGCACCCTTTCGGGTCCGGGTAGTTCACCCGTATCCGGACGGTTATGCGGGGCGACCGGCGGAGAGTCCGATCGTCTGCCCCGGGTTCCCGATTCCTTTCGGCTTCCGGCATTGGCTTCTTGGGCCGTCCTGTTCCCGCTGGGGAGTTGAGCCTTCCTCGCGGTCGGCTGACCGAGCCAAAGCGGCCCGGACCCCAATGGGGTTTCCACGTTCCACACGAATGAGATACGACCGGGTTGGGTGCTCCCTTTACCCCGAGGCGGCGGTGTCCACCTGGCCGGAGTGACCTCTACCAGCCAGCGCCTACCGCTTCTCAACGGCTAGCCATGCACCCCACTCACGCATTCCATCGGCGGGGCTTGGGATCACGAGGCATCATCGGGAGTTCATGTACTTCACCCGTCCGGCCTTCCCCTTGCCGGTAACTCCCGGATGGAACGGAAGTCCTTGGGCTTTCCCCTGAGCTTCGCACCACGCCGTTACCGGTATCGCACGTCAAGGGCGGGGACGGGTCATACGGACACGGACCCGTGACTGCACCTACAGCTTCATCAACTGCCTCTCCAATCGGTCAGTCCACTCAAATTCGTGCAACTTCGTGTCGCACAGTCTCCTTCCCAGTGTCCGGGAACCGCGCGGTCTGCGGCTTCGGCGGGGCGTTCGCTGAGGACGACGTCCGCGGTCACGTGCCCCTGCGGTTTGTTCTGCGACCGTGCGCGGGGAGTCCGCAGTGCCCGGCCGGTGCGCAGACATGCCACCAGTTCCCGCTTGAGCGCGCCGCGGCCTTCGATGAACAGCGCCTGGTAGATCGCTTCGTGGCTGATGCGCATGGACTCATCATCGGGGTAGTCGGCACGAAGCCGGTGCGAGATCTGTTCCGGGCTCCAGGCCGTCGCCCATCGCCTGTCCTGCCGATGCGGCTTGTTCAACCCCTTCCAGGCGCGCGTCTCAGGCCCCGTGATGATCGTGCCGTCGGGTCGATGGACACTGCCGGCGAGCCGATCCTGCACGTACTCGCGCAACCTGTCGTTGCCTGCGAGCTTGGCGGTCTTCGGACGCTTCGTGGCCTGCTGCGCTTTCCACTGCGCCACCAGGGCCCGGTAGACCGACTTGCCGCTCCGGGTCGCCGCGTTGCGGCGCAGTTCGCGTGAGATCGTTCCCGCGTCGCGTCCGATCCTGCGGGCGATCTCGCGCACGCCGAACTCCTGGGCGCGCAGCAGCGCAATCTCCTCACGCTCAGCGAACGACAGATAGCGGCCGGTGGGCTCGTCCAGGCTGATCGGTGGCATGCCGCCAGCGTGCCGGAACCACCGGGCTGCGACCGGACATGAAACGCCAACAGCCAGCGCGGCCTCTGCCGTCGTCACTCCCGACTCGATCCGCCGCCAGAAGCGGCGCTGCACCGCACGAGACGGCTCCGGCCGGCCCGGCGAACGCATCGACGGTCGCATCGCCCGATCCGCCGCCCACTGCCGACGCGCACCCGCAGGCACCTTCTGCTTCTGGTCTCGTCCCATCGCACACCTTCGTGATCAAGGTGTTGCGACGACCAGTTGAATCCGCCTCGCGAGCCGCGGTCGCTGTGATGAATCAGGCCCCAGCCCTTCTTGATCCCACGCCGCCACAAGGCCATCTCCAGGGCGTTGAGTGGGAGATCGGTGCGCATGTGGGTGGCGAGCTGCCATCCGACAATCATCCGTGAGTACACGTCCAGGACGAAGGCGACGTAGACCCAGCCCGACCAGGTGCGGATATAGGTGAGGTCGGCGACCCACAGCTGGTTGGGGCGGTGGGCGGTGAAGCGCCGGTTGACCAGGTCCGGCGGCCTGGGAGCGGATGGCTCGGGGATGGTGGTGCGGCGCCGCTGCCCGCGGATCGCACCTTCCAGGCCATCTGGTCGAGCTCCTTCGCGAAAAACACCGAGGCGGCTTTCAGGATCTCGTTCGCCCGCCGCAACTCGGCTATCTCCTTGCGGAGTTGCGTGAGCTCAGTTCGCTCGGTGCTGGTCAGAAGATCGGGCCGGCTGCCCTGGTCGGCCTCGGCCTGACGGACCCAGTTCCGCAGGGCTTCCTTGTGAATTCCAAGGTCACGGGCCACATGAGCCACTGGCCGTCCCGAGGTCTGGACCTCACGGATCGCTCGCTCACGCAGTTCATCGGGGTACTTCCTTGGTGCAGGCTCGGACCTGTGTTCTTCCATCAGGCAAGACGATCATGCCTGGCTTCGGGGCCGCTACAAAATCCGGTTCAGCTCAGTCTTTACCGGGCCGGGATGCGCCACGACATACGGGCCACAGCAAGACCATCAGATTCGTGACACCGCAGCGGAAGCCGGAAGGGCTGCCGAGTCGTGCAGTGACACTAGGTACTCACACCGCCGGCACAGGGGCCGGGCCTTGACGGCCACACTCGCACGAACGGGTGCGCACACGTGCTCAGCCGCATCGGGAGCCTCCTCCGTGGTGCCGGCGTACCGGCGGGAAGGCGAGAGGTTATCCAGTGATTCTGACTACCCCTCACTGTCCTCTGACGCTGTGGTGGACCCCGGTCACTCCATGTCGAGCACTCCGGCGATCTCCGGGCACAGCCGTGCGGAGAGCGCGATCATGTCATCGGAGAGAGCGACGACTTCATCGAGATACTCGGGGATGTTGTGGCGCCAGGTGCACAGCGCGGCGACGAGGCGGCTGACGCTCACCTGTCCGACGATCGCCTCCTTGTTACGGAGTAGGCGGAGGTGCCAACGCTTGCGGGGATTGGTCTCCTGTGCTGCGGCGAGCACCAGGGCGAGCAGTTCCTCCACCGACTCCTTGATCATCCACTGGGTGGTTTCCGCATCTCCGTCTATCGCGTAGGAGAGGGCCGAGCGTAGCCTGGCACGGTGCCGCATGAGGTGTAGGACCGCCAGGTAGCAGTGCAGACGATCGGCGCGCAGCGCCTCACGCCATGCCTGGGCGATGGAGGGATTGAGCAGGCCGTAGCCGACGCGCACCTCGTGTAGGAGAAGTCTGGTGTCCTCGTACAGGCGGGGGATGCGGGCCAGCGCGGCCGGCTCGTACAGCGCCTCGTCGAACCGCGATGTGGTCGTCGCGATCTGTTCGAGCGCTTCGGTGGCGAAGAATCGAACCTGCACCGAGCGGCCGACCCCCAGGGTGTAGCTCGCCGAGGTTGCGAGGGCTGCACCCGTCGTGGACGGACGCGTTCCCGAGCCGATCAGCAGCATGTCGAGAACCGAGTTCCGATGAGCAAGCCCGCCGTTCACAGACCCGGTCAGCAGCAAGGTATCGGACGGTCTGATCGCTGGCATCAGGTCCCCCAACTCTTCGAGGGTCATACCCCATGAGTCAAGGAAATCAGTGACTGTCGACCTGGCCGTTATGACGGATGGCCTCATCAATACGCCCCCCATCGTCGAGTAATGACAAGAAGTCCGTCCGGTCCTCAGGATATCTATGAAATCGCAGATCTCTTCGCGGTTGATCACAGAATAGGACCGCTTGAATTGCCGCTGGAAGGACAAAGCCCCCAAGTTAATACGGGAAGAGGATTTCAGTGGCCGTCGATCTTGTCAACCTCAATCCTTCGGTGAGGTGTCACGTCTGTGAGGCGATCAGTTCACCCCGGGTTGCCCTCGTGGGGAAGTGCGGGGGCGTCACGTGTCGCCGCGGGTCCCGGGTGGTGCGGGTCTTCTCCATTCTGGCTCCAACCGGGTCGGATGTTCAGGCCGGTCAACCCGGCGACGGGGTAGCCCTCCTGGGGGCTGCTGTCCTGGTCAAGTGAGGTCGCCCACGCTTGCTTGGGCAGGCGCGCGATGACCTTCCGGTCGGCGTCGGTGATGGTCCAGCCGGTGATGAAACCGCACGGTGCAGCGACGGGTACTCAGTGCGGCGAGGTGCGCGTGGAGTTCGTGGGTGGCCCCGGCGCCGTCGACACGAACGAGGATCTTGGCGGTGGTCTGGCCGGGGACCTGGGCAAGTGCGTCGGACGAGACCCGTAGATGGTCGGAGACGGTGTTGGAGCCGGCGTTGCCCGGACTCAGCCGTGTGGCCAGGCACCTGCCGGTGTTCGTGCGCCGCGCGGCCAGAGGCGATGGCCGAAGGTTCGCAGATCAGGGCACCTTTGGGGTCAACCCAGGTCATCGGCACGCGAACTCGGGCGAATGTCCGGGGCAACGATTGTGCGGTCTGCGGCGTTGCCAGGACATCGAACACCAAAGCCCCTCAATGATGATTGATCACCTATATGACACCACGGCAGTGAATATTGGACATGCTGTCCCCTATTCGCGTGATGTGGATCACAATCGAGTTGCTTGCCAATTTCTCTGGAGTGTTGTTGGTTTAGTTAAAAGTTGTCATCAGGTGTCTGCGAGGTGGCCCGCTTAAACGGGTTGCGGCCACAGAAATACAGGGTATAAGGGGGACGCTTGCCTGATTCAGCTGCTCATTCCTTGCCGCGCTTCCCTGCAGTCTGTCTGCTTCCTGAGAAACCGCCTCGGGTCATTCAGGTGTCGCTGGGAAATTCCGGCCCCGGATGTGCCCTATGAATCGAGACCGCCTGTCTGCGTGGCTGACTGCATGCGAGAAACTTCTCGGTGCCGGCTCGGTCAACGCTCCCCTAAGGCCCGGGCCGGGCAACGGCGGGACCAACGTCAGTCTGTTCCGGTCCAGGTGTGCTCCGGCCACGGTGCAGCCGACGACCGCCGCACAAGTGCGGCACGTGCTGCGCACGTTGAGCGAGGAGGCGCCGGGAGTATCCGTCTATCCCGTCAGTACAGGCCGGAACTGGGGCCTCGGGTCGGCGGAGCCCGTGGACGACGGTGCCGTCGTCCTCGATTTGTCACGCATGGACAGGATTCGATCTCTCGATATTGAGCTCGGCCTGGCCGTGGTTGAACCCGGAGTCACCCAGGGCCGGCTCGCCCGCGCCCTGCAGGACACCCCCGTGATGCTCAATGTGACGGCGTCGTCGGCGCACACTAGCGTTGTCGGCAATGCCCTAGACCGGGGCGTGGGCCTGCGCCGGCAGCGATGCGACGACATCATCGGCCTGGAGGTGGCACTCCCCGACGGCACCGAGGTTCGGGTGGGTGCCTGGCCGGACGAGGAGACCCCGCGGGCGCCCTATCCGCATGGGCTGGGACCCGGTCTTGTGCCCCTGTTCCTCCAGTCGAATCTGGGTGTCGTCACGGCGGCGGTCGTCAAGCTCCTGCCGAGACCGGAGCATTCCAGGGTGGTGGCCGTGCGCTTCGCCGTCGAGGATGTGGAGTCGGCCGTCGACGGGCTGCGGCACCTCTACACGCGGGGACTTGCCCATGGCGTCCTCAAGATCTACTCGGCATCCGCGGTGGGCGTCTACGGCGGGCCACCGCGCAGCGAGTACGTCGCCTATATCTGCGTCGACGGCGTGGCTTCCGTGGTGGCCGCCGCGCTGGCCGAGGTGGAGCGTGTGCTCGGTGACAGCGGTCTGTTCACCGATTTCCGCTACCTGTCACCGACGGACCAGGGTGCCGACGTGGTCGAGGACGTCGTACTACACGCTCTCATCGGTGATCCCAGCCGAAACGACGCCATGCTCCGGGCCATCTTCGGTGTCGACGCGCACGAGGTCGACGCCACTGGCGACCAGGGCTGGCTGTTCTTCCTCCCGATGATCCCCTTCACCGGCCGGGCTGTTGCCCAGGCGCGCGCGCTGCTCGACAAGGTGAGGGAGGCAACGGGCGTCGACTGCGGGATGACGGTCAACGCGATCACCACCGATTCGATCGACCTTGTCGTCAGCATCCGGTTCACCCGGAACTCCGGCGAGGCGGAGACCGCTCACAGAGCCCTGGATCTTCTGTACGAGTGGTTCCCCGCGCAGGGATTCGTGCCCTACCGGGTCGACATCGATCACATGGGCCGGGTGCCAGCCCTGCGCTCCCATCCGGGCCAGTCACGGCTGATGGAGCTGCTCAAGACCGCACTGGACCCGCAAAGCCTTATCTCACCTGGGCGATACCCGGCCTTCCCGCATCACTGATACCCGGAGACAGATCCGTGCCAACGGTCAGTACCCCCACGCGCTTTCCGTCCGACCTGGTGTCGGTGCGCGACCTGACGTCCGACCACGTACACGCGTTGTTCCAGACCGCCGAAGAACTGCGCGGCATGCCTCACCGGGAGCGTCGGCACATCCTTGACGGCACAATCCTCGGCGTCATGTTCTTCCAGCCCAGCACCCGGACCCGCTTGGGCTTCGAAGCCGCAGCGATGAGGCTCGGCGGACAGGTGCTCGGCTTCGCCGACGCGGCGACCACGCGGGCGGTCGAGTTCACCGCGGAGACACTGGAGGACACGGCCAAGGTGGTCGGCAACTTCTGCGACATCGCGGTAATGCGCCACTTCATGCCGGGCAGCGCCCGGCGAGCCGCGGCCGTGTGCTCCGTTCCGCTCATCAACGGAGGAGACGGTTCCAACGAGCACCCGACTCAGGCCCTGAGCGATGTCTGGCTGATGAGCGGGCGCCTGGGCGGCTTGGGCGGAGCGGTTATCGGAATCGTCGGCGACCCCGGCACCCGGGTGTTCCGCTCGCTTCTCCTCCTGCTTGCTGGCATGGGCGTCGGCAAGATCTTGTTCCTGGTGCCACCGGTTTTGCCTTTCGGGCTGGCAGGAGGAACGGACTTCGTGCACACGAGCCTGCCGCAGGATTTGCACAAGACCCTGAGCCGCCACGGCGTGGGGCTGGAATTTCGCTCGACTATCGACGAGCTGCTCGAAGAATGCGACGCGATCGAGATGATGCCCGTCGACATTCCCAGTCTGGAGGCGGACCCGAAGTCGCTGCAGAAGCACGGACACGCCACTCCGGAGCGTTTCCGGATGACCGCGGAGAAGATCGACCGTACCGGCTCGAAGGCACTGGTGCTCCACCCGGGACCACGCTCCGACGAACTTCATTCGGACACGGACGGCTTGGAAAACAGCCTCTACTTCGAGCAGGCATCGGAGTCGGTTTACCTCCGTATGGCCGTAATGGCCTCACTTCTCACGGAAAGTGTCTAGGGAAATGACGACAGCGCCGACCGTGTCCCTTCCCGCAGGGGATGATTACCTGGACGCAGACGAGATCATGAACCAGGTCCGCAAGGTCCTGCCTGTGATCAGGGCTCGCGCCTCCGAGGTGGAGGCGAACCGCCGACTTCCGCCTGATTTCGTGGACATGCTGCGGTCTACCGGTGTCTTCCGTATGAACGTGCCCCGCTCCTGGGGCGGTCCGGAAATGACCTCGTCGCAGCAGGTACGCATCATCGAGGAGATCGCCACGGCCGACGCCTCAACCGCCTGGTGCGCCATGATCGGAACCGATTCCGGCATCTATTCCGGGTTTCTGGACGACGACGTGGCCCGACGGCTCTTTCCTCGCCTCGACATGATCACCGCGGGTTGGGTCTTTCCCGCCGGCCGGGCCGAACGAGTCCCCGGTGGCTATCGGCTGAGCGGCCGCTGGCGATTCGGCAGTGGTTGTACGCACGCGGACTGGATCGTCGCAGGGTGCACCGTGTATGCGGACGGCGAGGTCCAGCTCACCTCCGACGGGAAACCGGAGTGGCGTATTTTCGTCGCCTCACCCGATGACTACGAGATCATCGACACGTGGCATACCACCGGGCTGCGGGGCAGCGGCAGCTGTGACTACGCCACCGAGGGCCTGTTCGTGCCCGAGGAACATTCCTTCAGTTTCTATGAGCCGAAGCGCAGCGGTCCTATCAACGCACGGGCCGACGCGGTCCTGCGCAAGATGTCGGGCGTGCCGCTCGGGGCGGCGCGTGCGGCGATTGACTATGCCCGCACCGTGGCCGCCGAGCGGGTGGCTGCCGGCCGGGGGCCGGCAGCCCGATTTTGGACCACGTTGAGCCGCTGCGAAATGGAACTGGGTGCCGCGCGGGCCTATGTCTACGAGTCGCTGGATCGCCAGTGGGAACGGCTGAGCCACGGTGAGCCGTTGACGGTCGAGGAGAGAATCGCCGTCTCGCTCTCCCGCTACCATGCCTTCCGAACCGGGCGCGCCGTTGTCGCCAGGTTGTGTGACCTCGTGGGCGGCGCGTCCGTCTACGCCGAACGCACGCCCCTGGAAAGGTATCTGCGCGATCTGACGACCGCCTGTCAGCACGCGGTCGCACAGGACGAGAACCTCGAGTTCGCGGGAGAGCTGATGCTCGGCGGTCACCCCAACGCGCCCTTCCTCTGATTCGTCTTCGGCTTCTGGCATAAGGGGTGGAAAAGCGTGTCCTCAGCTCTGAACGCACCCGACTCGACGTGTGAGAGTGACATCCAGCTCATACGGGAGGTCGCTGGCCAGATGATGGCAGGTATGAACACGCGGGTGGAACCGTTTCCGGCCACCCCCACGGGGTGGGCCGCAACGTACCGGATCCACGTCGCGGGCTCTGCCCCGGACAGGGTGGCGCGCGTGGTGAACCCGAGACTGTCCACGCCCGAGAGCATCCGTGCCGAGTTCGAACTGGCCCGGGAACTGGGCGCCGTGGGTATCGGGCCGGCGATCCTGTACGCCGACCACCGCACCGGGCTGGCCGTCATGGAGCATGCCCCGGGCGGGCATCTGACAGGATCGGCCACACCACGACAGGCGGAATGGACGGCCGATCTGCTCAAGCGGCTGCACGGTCTGCCGAACACCGGCCGGCCTCGTCTTCAGGACTCCAAGGTCTCCGAGTCTCTTGCGACGGCGCGTCAGCGGATCGACGCCCATCCGTCGCTCGACATCTATACCGAGGCAATCGGCCGGTATGCCGAGGCCAGCCAGTTCCTGAAGGAGACGACGCCGGTCGAGAAACTGTGCCACAACGACCTCAATCCCACGAATATACTGTTCGGGGAGTCACGTTCCTGGATGATCGATTTCGATCATATGGGACTTGGGGACGTTTTCTTCGACCTCGCCACGGTCATTCTCTCCCTGAGACTCCGGCCCGGCACCGAGGACCATTTCCTCCGGCATTACTTCCAGCGCCCGCCGACTGTTGCTGAATCGCGGCGACTTGAGTCGACGAAGAGCACCGTACTCCTCCGCTATGCGCTGATGACGCTGGCGCTGCTGCCGCTGTCCTTCGATTTTGCCAAGGCGGCGGTCAGCGAGAAGGAGCTGTCGCGACCGTTCGTCTTCCGGCGGAACAAGAACGAAAGTCATGAAGCAGCCGTCTACCGGCTCAGTCGGGCCTTCCTAGCCGGCGGTCTGAATTGGTAGTCCCACAGAAAAGAGAGTCGTATGCCCCTAATTGAGTTCGTCGGATACAGCCAGGGCGAAGCCATGGAGCGGGTGGAGAAGTACTCCCAGCTCTTCAAGGAACTGGACTTCGCCAACGACTACATCTTCGTCATCGATCAGGGGAGTAAGGTGATCGGGCTCAACGGCATCGAGCAGCCGCTGGTACGCGTGCGCAGCCGCTTCCCCGAGCGAAACGAGATCACCCAGAAGATCCTCGCTAAGTACGAGGACGTGGAGATGCTAACCATCACCTTCCAGCAGCGTGAAGCCGAATAGTTTTCGAACCGCGCGATACGAAGGGGCAGAAGGATGAGGATCTGCGGCATCAAGACCACTCACGACGGCGGAGTGGCATTGATCGACGACGGGAAGCTGATCTTCTCGTACGAGATGGAGAAGCTCGACAACCGTGAGCGCTTTGCGAAGATCGACGATCTCGGCATAGTCTTCGGCCTGCTCGCCGAGCACGGATACGCACCGGGCGACATCGACCACTTCGTCTTCGACGGCTGGTACAAGACCAAGAAGTCCTTGAAGTGGTTCGGCCAAGAGGTCGAGGTCACTCTGGCTCCGTACCGCCGGGGCCTGCTCGGCGACGACGTGTTCCAGGAGTACTCGGGCACCGTCGTGGACTTGGCGTACCTCAGTTACACGCACTACGCCGGCCACGTGGCCTCCGGCTACGCCACGAGCCCCTTCGCGCGCAGCGGCGTGGGCTCATATGTGCTGAGCTGGGACGCCTGGATGTTCCCCTATCTGTACTTCATAGACGGCGAGACGGGTAAGGCGCGCAACCTCGGGGTACTGTTCCATCTCATCGGCGACTCGTACTTCAGCCTGTGCCAGGGGTTCAAGCCCTTCGACGGGCCGATGAAGTTTCCGGAACCGCTCAGCCTCGCGGGCAAGATCATGGCGTACATCGCCCTCGGCACTCCACGGGCTGAGGCGATAATGCATCTGGACGGGCTGTCCACGGAGGCGTACCAGCACGCCAGGGCCGATCACCGGTCCGACGAGGACCACTTCTCCCAGCGGGACATGGGAGTGGACATCCTGGAGTACATGAAGCCGAGGGTCCGGCTGAACGGTGTCGAGGACGCGGACATGCTGGCCTCGGTGCATACGTTCCTTCAGGAGAAGCTGCTCGATGGGCTCAAGGAGAAGCTGGCCACCGAGTTGGACGGAACCCGGAATCTGACCATCGTGGGCGGCTGTGGTCTCAACATCAAGTGGAACAGCGCCATCCGTTCGTCCGGCCTGTTCGACTCGGTCTGGATCCCTCCGTTCCCGAACGACTCCGGCAGTGCCATCGGTACGGCGTGCGCTGCCATGCTCGCGCACACCGAGCACCGCGCTCTCGACTGGGACGTCTACTTGGGGCCAGCGCTCAAGGAGGTCCGGGTCCTCGACGGTTGGACGGCCGAGGAATGCCCCATCGAGGGCCTTGCGAAGGTCCTCCACGAGGAAGGCCAGCCCGTGGTCTTCCTCAACGGACGCGCCGAGCTCGGGCCCCGGGCGCTCGGCAACCGGAGCATCCTGGCTCCGGCCGTGGATGCGGCCATGAAACAGGTCCTCAACGAGGTCAAGCGCCGTGAGGACTACCGTCCCGTCGCGCCCATCTGCCTGGAACACCGGGCGGAGGAGATCTTCGCGCCGGGCACTCCGGACCCGTATATGATCTTCGATCACGAGGTGCGGGAGAGCTGGGTGTCCAGGGTGCCCGCCATCCGTCACCTCGACGGCACCGCGCGGCTGCAGACCGTCAACGCCGAGCAGAATCCGGATATCGCCCGGCTGCTGGAGGCCTATGAGCAGCTGAGCGGCATCCCGTTGCTGTGCAACACCAGCGCGAACCTCAATGGCTCCGGATTCTTCCCGGACGTCGAGAGCGCGATGCGCTGGGACCGTGTGGGCCGTGTCTGGTCCGACGGCGTGCTCTATTCCAAGGTCATTTGACGCGAGGTGGTCGGGCGGTCGTCACGATCGCCCGACCACCTTCGCATGTGGCGACCACCTTCGAAGTGAAAGGCGCAAGATGTCCAACATCATCATCACGCTGGGCCCGTCGACGAGCACCAAAGAGAGCATCGAGCGGGTTCTGGTGGCCGGTGCCGACGGCATCCGGTTTCCCGCCTCGAAGTTCTCGCCAGCTTCTCTGGCACAGCGGGCGCTGGAGATCGCGGATACAGCCCGCGCTCTTGGATGCAGCCCCGACCTGTACCTGGACCTTCCCGGTTCGAAGACCCGCTTTACCAACAACGACGGGTTCGACCTGGCCGGGCTCAGCCGGGTCCGGGTAAACTTCGCGGCGACCGCGGCGGACCGGGATGCCGAGCTGCCCGAGATAGGCCTCACCGGCACCCAAATGGGGCAACTGCTCGAACCCGGTGACGTGATGGTCGTCGGGGACGGCGAGGACGCTCTGAGGGTCACGGAGATGGCGGCCGACCACTGCGTCGCGGAGCCCCTCACTCAGGGCGTCCTGGGCAGGCGGCGCGGAGTTGTGGTGCAGGGCAAGGTGCCACCGGTCACCGCGCTGACCGACGACGACGTCGCGGCGCTCGCTGCCTTGCCCGCCACCATCTTCTCCGCAGTCATTCTGTCGTTCGTCGAATCGCCGGACACGATCGCACAGGCGAAGGCGATCATGGCGAAGTCAGGCGCAGGGGGCCCGCTGCCGGCCATCGTGGCCAAGATCGAGACCAAGCTAGGCGCGGAGGCGGTGGGAGAGATCGCGGAGGCTGCGGACGCGGTCTTGCTGGGGCGGGGCGATCTCCTTCTCGACGTGGGCGAGCTGGACTTCTACGACGTCGGGAAGTCGGTCATCAAGGAAACAGACCGGCGCGGTCGCCCCGTCATCGTCGGTACGCAGCTCCTGAACAGCCTCTCCGGATCCTGGCTGCCGAACCGTTCCGAACTCGCCTATGTCTCTCATCTGCTGGAGAAGGGCATCGACGGGCTGCTGCTCTCCCAGGAGACCACCATCGGCCACCAACCGGTGCGCACCATCGAGTTGCTGCGTCAGCTCACCGCCCGCTACGGCAAGGGCCGTCCCGAGACGCCGATGTTCCCGGCTCGGTGGGAAAGTCGGCCCTGAACCTTCGGGCCCCGTCTCAGCGCGCTACCACGGATATGAGAAGAAGGCACCCGCTATGTCGGCTCAAGGCAAGAAAGTCCATGGAATCCTGCTGGAGGGAATCAACTACAGCGGTAAGTCCACGGCCGCACGGCTACTCGCCGAGCGGCTCGCGGCACGTGGTGTGCCCCTTCTGCAGCGTCACTGTTACCTCGTCGAGTCGCCAGTCAGTGCGGAACTGCAGCAGCAGGCGTTCGGTTCCGTGACCGGCTGGCAGGACCGCGCCTTCCCGGACGCGGAACTGCTGCGATCGTTCAATGTCCGCAAGTCCGCCCAGATACTTTTCGACAGTGCTCTGGCGGCAGAGTCCGATGCCCTGGAGGGCTCGGTGGTGCTCCAGGACCGCCACTGGTTCACACAGTACTGCAGCAATGAGTTCTTCAACCCGGACGAAGGACTGCTCTCGAGGACGTGGGTGCGGCGGCACGCTCCCCGGTTCACCGTCCAGGTCTACCTCACCTGTTCCCAGGAGGAGCGGCAGCGCCGAGCCGGCGAGCGCACAGGACCCGAGAAGCACAGTCTGAATTCCTACCAGCGGGCCCATCTGGCCGAGTTGGGATTGTACGACGAGTTCTGTGTGAGCCTCATCGGGGACGACCCGTCGTGGCGTGTAATACATACCGATGACCTTTCCATCACCGCCGTGGTCGACGAGATCCTTGCGGCCTTCGATGCTGCTTCTCTAGTCGAGCCCAACCGGACGGGGGAACTGGCGTCATGGGCGTAGAGATTGAACGCAAGTATGTGGTCGTAAGCGACGGATGGCGATTGGTTGTAGACAGCGGCGAGCGTATGCGCCAGGGGTACTTGGCGGTGCCCGGCACCTGCTCGGTACGCGTACGCGTTTGCGGCGAGACGGCCTCGCTGTGCGTCAAAGGGGCTCGGCAGGGTGATTCCCGGAGCGAGTTTGAATACCCGGTTCCGCTCGAAGACGCCAACGAGATGCTTAGTGACCTGTGCGGTGACCGGCTGATCGACAAGACCCGCTACCGCTACCAAATCGACGGCTTCACGATCGAGGTGGACGAGTTCTCGGGCGCCAACGAAGGCCTGGTACTCGCCGAGGTGGAGCTTCCATGGAGGGGGGTGTCCCTTCCGGCCCTACCTGACTGGATCGGTCCGGATGTGACCGAGGATGACCGCTACTACAACTCGCATCTCAGCAGAAATTCCTACAGGGAGTGGGCGCTCCGTTCTCCTGAATGCTCGTGACGGCATGAGGAATGATCCAATGCATGATGCGCTTAGTAACGCCAGGGCCCGTGCGGCGATTGACGTGCTAATGAGAACGATCGACCGGCAGCTTCCTGCCGGCGAGGCGCAGTTCGCCATACTCGAAGCGGCGCTTCAGCTGCTTCGACTTAATGACCCTTCCTCGTCCAGGATCGACGTCGACGAAATCGACCTACTACGCGAGGCCCTTGGTGCGACAAGGGCGGCCGTCCTGGCGACTCACTACGCACTGGTCAGAACGACTGATGCCCACCGGATGCTGTGCTCAGACGACGCACCAGTCAACGTCCGCGCCCCCGATCTGCACGTCACGTCAGCGGAACGCGAGTGATGTGGCCAGCCGCAGGAAAGGCCCATGGGCCGAGTCGGCGCCTACACGTTACTCACCATGCCGAAACTACCTTGCTGAATGGCAACATGGTCACTCGCCCTATCGCATACGCAGTTCGGCGGTCGGCCGGGGATGCGATGCAGCTAACATCCGTACGTGCATCTTTGGGGGAATGCTCAAAATCTGGCGCCTGTCGGTGCTTCAAATTGGTGCCTCTGTATACAGGGAAGGACGGGTCACGTGCTGGATGAAACGGGTGCTGCTATTTACCTGATACCGGTGGACTCCTTGTTGCCGGCGGATTCACCGCGACTTGCAGGTCTGAGCGCCGACCACGTCCGTGTCCTGGCCGAGAGTGGAACCGAACTAGACCCGGTCCTCGTAGACCAGGACTCCGGTCGTGTGGTCGACGGCATGCACCGGTGGCAGGCGGCAATCGCCCGCGGCGATCGGAACATCGTTGTGCGCTACATCGAGGGTTCGGCGGACGATCTGTTCATTCGGTCTGTCGAGGCGAACAACAGGCACGGTCTTCCGCTGACCCTCAAGGACCGTAAGGCGGCGGTGGCGCGCATCCTCGCCTCTCATCCCCACTGGTCGGACCGGGCCATCGCTGCGGTGGTGGGGTTGTCGCCGAAGACCGTGGGGAGCGCGCGGCGGAGGCTTTCGACTGAGGAATCTCCTCACTCGAATAACGCTGCACGCATCGGTAGAGACGGCCGGGCGCGTCCCGCCGACATACCGAGGCGAAGAGAAAAAGCCCTGGTCCTGCTGGCGGAGCAGCCCAGCGCCACGCTGCGTGAGATCGCCGAAGGGGCCGGCCTTTCCATCAGCACGGTGCATCGCATGCGTCAAGGGGCGGGGACGCCCGATTCGGTGCGGCTCCCAGAGGGGCAACCGCCAGCTGCTGCCCCAAGCTCCGAACGGCCCGAGGCTCCCGATCGGATGCTCCGCGCCGCTGTGGCAACTCCTCAGGAGTCCCGCTTGGTGGCGGTGTCCCAGCTGCCCAGCGATCCGGACGCGGCCCTTGCGGCGCGGAGTCGCGCCATGCGTGTCCTAGCCAATGACCCGTCGCTGCGCTTTACGGACAGCGGTCGTGCACTCCTGCGCTGGCTCAACGGGCAGGCGCAGGAACTGGCAGCGGGTGAGCGGATCCTGGCGGAGATCCCGCCGCATTGTGTGCACGCCGTCGCCGAGGTGACGGGGCAATTCGCCAAGCAATGGGAGCAGCTGTCCGAGTCGCTGCAGGAGTTCGACCGGCAGAACGAGTCCGTGACGGCCCAGTGATGATGACCTTTAGGGCTTGCCGGGTATCAGCACGTCGGTTTGATCTTGGTTATGTCGGTGTCGAGGAAGCTGGCGACGTCTTCCGGTGTGTGGAAACGGGCTGTTGAGGCGGCAAGGTGAACACCGTGGGCGTCCAGGAGCGGGCGGACGTCTGTCGCGGCGCGGCTGATGATCATGGCGGTGGTGTTGAAGAGCTGGCCCGGAAGACCCATAGGCGCGAGTCTTCGCAGGTGACGCACGGTGGCCAGGACCCGCTCAGCTGAGGTGAGCATGGCTTCGGCACCTGCGCCAGGGGCAACCACGCGTTCGGGGCCTCGACGTGTGCGGAGGACTTGCTCACGCTGAACCTCAATCTCTGAAATCAGCGCGTCGATGCTCGGCCTGGCCGGGGAAGTCGTGCATCTTGACCCTCACGGGCTGCCACTCGTGCCCGGCGTTCTTGTAGTCGCCGATCAGTTCCTTCTTCTTGCTGTCCACACTGATCACCGGGTCACCGGAGTCCCTGTCGGAGTGCTGAGCCCCTTCGATGGTCTTGGCGTTGGCCTGCAAACGGAATCCTTCCTTCCGCAGCAGGCCGGCGACCGTGTCGGCGGAGATCCGATGGCCCTGCTGGGTCAGCTCCGCTGCCAGCTTCCGGGTCGACTTCGTCGTCTAGCGCAGCGGCGACATCGGGTCAGCCCGCTCGTCGGGCTCGACCAGCGCAAGCAGAGCCAGCCGTAGCCCTGGATCAAGATCCGCTGCCCTCTTCCGGCCACCACCAGGACGACGGCCCACCCCAACAGCACCTGGCCAGAATCCAGTTCGGCCGCTCCGCGCGAGACCGTTCCCTCGAAACCCCGGCCGCGGAGGTGACGAGTCGGGTCCCGCCATGCCCCAGCGACAGCGCTTCCGCCCCTATGGCGGCCAGCCGACACTGAGGCTCATCAAGATGCGGCAACAAGACCTGGAATTTCGCCGCCAGGACGTCCTCGGTCCCCTCCGGTCTCCCCGTACCAAAACAACGAGTCCAACAGCGGGAGACCACGACTTGTTTTCCGGCACTCACTTAGGGCGCGCAGAGAATTACCTTTTCGGTTTGGGGACTTGACTATGTAACTCAGCGAGCTGCCTGCCCATATACTGTTCCTCTGCCCGCCCTGAGCGAAGCCGCAGGATCCAGCCACGAATTCTTCGTCGTTCCTGACTGCTCTAAAAGCAATGGCGCCTCACCGTGGCGCAACTCAAGCGGGTAGCGGGAGGGTCGTGCCATGTCTCGAATCCTTCCGCGTGTTCGAGTCTTCATCAAACCCGGGGCGATTCACATCAGCCTATGCAGTACTCGTCGGCGGCTTCGAGGGCTTCGTCCAAGATGGCCAAGCCCTCGCGCGCCTCGGCCTCGGTCGTGGTGCACGGTGGGACAATGTGGATCCGGTTGTCGTGGGTTCTCGGCCAGAGTCCGAGCTGCTTGCAAGCGGTCGTGAGAGCCTTCATCGCCGAGGTGCCCGCGCCGGAGTTAGTGCTTACAAGCGGTTCGCGGGTAGCGCGATCGCGAACGAGTTCCAAAGCCCAGAAAACGCCAAGTCCTCTAACTTCGCCGACTGACGGGTGTCGCTCGGCGATTTTGGCAAGCTCCGGCCCGAGAACATTGCTGCCAAGAGTTCGAACGTTCTCTAGGATGCGTTCGTCCCTGAAGATTTCGATCGATGCGACCGCGCTGGCACACGCGAGGGGGTGGCCTTGATACGTTGACCCGCCCGGATAAATCCGATCGTCGAACGTCGCCGCGACCGACTCGGAAACGATGACGCCCCCGAGAGGGATGTAGCCGGAGTTCACACCCTTGGCGAAAGTGATCAGGTCCGGCGTGACATCCCAGTGTTGGATGGCGAACCATTCTCCACATCGCCCAAATCCGGCCATCACCTCGTCGGCGATCAGCACGATTCCGTGCTGATCACAAATTTCGCGGACGCCGGCGAGGTAACCCGGCGGCGGTACCAATATGCCATTGGCGCCTACAACCGGCTCGAGAATAATCGCTGCGATTGTGTGGCCGCCTTCCGCCATGATGGTGTCTCGCAGGTGCGTAAGCGCCCGATCAGCCTCTTGTTCGGGACTGTCGCTATGGAATGCGGAGCGATAGAGATACGGACCCCAGAAGTGCACGGTTCCGGGAACCGTGTGCGGTTCGGTCCCCCATCGTCGCCGGTCACCCGTAACACCGATGACGCCATGGGTCGCGCCGTGGTAACTGCGGTACATGGCGAGAATCTTTGATCTTCCTGTATGCACTCGCGCTATCCGTATGGCGTTCTCGTTTGCCTCTGCGCCGGCATTCGTGAAAAGGACACTGCGGAATCCTGGTCCGGCCAACTCGCAGATGAGGCGGGCGGCCTCTGAGCGAGCACCGTTGGCAAAGCCGGGCTGGATGGTGGTCATGCGTGCAGCGTAGTCCTGGATCGCTTTAATCAGCCGGGGGTGCTGATGGCCGATGTTGACATTTACCATTTGACTGGAGAAGTCTAGATAACGCTGGCCGTCATAGTCGAAGAAGTACGATCCTCCAGCCGACGCGATAGGCAACGGATCTATCTGTGCCTGCGTCGACCAGGAGTGGAAGACATGAGAGCGATCGAGCCGAAGGATGGTGGCCTTGTCGGCGGGAATGCCAGCGAGGGGATCGGCGAGTTCGTGCTTTTCGGTCATGGGCGCTTCCTTAGGGATCCGACGTCAAAATCGGCAGCCGAGGCAACCGCAAAGTAGCTTACCGTGGACCAGGTCCGCTGCGTCCCGCTCGAACTCCTCGCGGTAATTCTTCGGATTTGCCGCTACGGATCACTTCCCCTGCATGACGAAACCTCCGGCGCCCAGGTGTCGGCATTTGGGGGGTTGCTCCATGGGAACAGAAGGCGACAACCCGTCACATAAAGTGCTGAGCAGGCGAACCGCCCATGTCGAGAATTTTCACAGACTCTGCGTCCTTACCCTGGCGGCTGGCCAGTTCAGAGTGAGGATGGACAGGCTCACGATGCCAGCCGTTCTAAAACACCTTGATCATCCGGGGTCGTCTCTGTTTTCATCACTTGGGCAAGTCGGACAACGTGCCCACGTCGGGGCGACTATGACGTCCCGTCACGCGAGGACGCGCAAGCCTTGGAAACTGGCCGAGTCGGCGGTCAGAACGTACACTCGGTCGGCGGCTTCTCGTCGATCACTTCATGAGAAAAGAGGTAATTATGACTGACAGACTCAAGTCGGACCCTGACTCGACCAATGAAGTGCATGATTTCACGGAGTTCATCGACCAAGGGGAGTGTCGGTTGACACCAGTGATGACCCTCGACCCGCGCGCGGCGCAGGCCGTCGTCGAAGGACTCGGAAATCTGGTCCGCGCCGCACATACTTCTGGCACCGCAACTTCTCCTGACCGCGAGGGCATCGTACGCGCGCAGACATTCGAGGAGGGAGACGTCTACATGCTCGAGTCTCCCTTCACAGGATTTTTCGCCGACAGATACGTAATGGACTTTTTCGACGTAGCGTCGCGTGGAATATGCTCGCGCATGCACTTTCACACTGGACTTCGATTCGTTCGCATGATGACCGGGAACGAAACGTGCATTCAAGTGTCGAGTCTATCCCCGCTGAAGATCTTGGGCGGACCAGTTGGCGGTGATCCTATCGAAATCGAATCATTCACTGACAAGCTCCCTGATGGCTTCGGTGAATCAATTCGCTATAATGCAGTAGTTCCACCCAATACATGGGCAGATTTGCAGATCCCGCGCGGGACCTCGCATCAGTTCAATGCATTTGGACCCAATGCAATTATTGATTCAGTTCACCCCGAGGAGTCGATCGAAACCCTGAGAGAGGAGATGTCGGGTTTCCGCATGATGGCCCAGACCGTCTTCTTGGGTGCAGACAGCCCCAGCGCTGAACAGTGCGGGCCAATGTTGGAGACCTGGAACAGTCCGCTGCAGGAATAATTGACCTCGTATTCACCGTGGTTCATGAACGATTCGCAGAGGGTATCCTCGGACCGGTTTCGGTCTCGTATCATTGGACAAATTATGACTGTTTCAAATGAGGGCAGGTTGCTCATCGACCTGTGCCGGCGTCTGCTTCAACCCGACTCCGAAGTGAGTGCTCTGCCAGAACTCACGGAAGATCAGTGGGGACGCTTGCTCTACCTGGCTGCTTATCATCGTGTGGGCCCGATCCTCGGTTCGTTTGCTCGGTCCCTGAATGCGCCAAGGCATGTTGTGACGCTCCTCGAGACGTACTACCTCTATAACCGCGAACGTACCTGGCTGTATGCGCAGGAGATCGCAAGCATCACGAAGACTATGGCTGCTCACGATCTGGATGTGCTGGTCCGCAAGGGCGGTTATCTTGCCTATTCCATCTACCCAGAAGCTGCGCTCAGGGAGTTCAATGATCTTGACCTACTCATTCATGAATCCGATCGAGAGCGGGCTTCGGAAATTCTCGTGGAGATGGGCTATGCGCAAGGCGTGCTGACTACGGATGCTCGCGCCGTAAAGCCTCTAGCCCGTCGAACCGAGGTTTTCTGGCGACTAAACGCATCATCGCTTCCCGTCTTCATTCGACCGGCCGCCAATGACTACGTCAACCATTATCGCGTCGATCTCCGTTTCGGACTGCTCGAACCGGTTACCGGGAAGAGCCTCCCCATGGAGGACTGGTTTACAGAAGCTCAAACCGTTCACGCGTATGGAATATCGTCTCGAGTAGCATCTCGCGAGCATTTCCTAATCGACGTGGCAGTTCACCTGTATCGCGAAGCGATTGCCCTTACATCGATCGAGGCGAACAAGGACCTTCGATTGATGCGGTTCCTCGATATGGCGGCGATGTTCGTCAGTACGGATTCGCGGCCGGATGTGGCGCGTTTGGGCTCGTTGGTCGAAACGTACGATCTCTGTCGTGAAGTGTACTACGCATTGCACTTCACGGACCTACTGTTTCCGTCAATCATTCCGCAGGAGCTCATCACGAGGCTTCGCCCAGCCGACACGAACTATCTTGAGCAGTATGGCGAGATAGACCATGCCAAAGCGACGTGGCCGATGGACTTCATCACAAGGCTTTTCGATCCAAGCCGAAGCCGATTTGTCCAATCTCGTAGCGAGCTGCCCAGATGAACCGGGTTGTCTTTGGGGGTTGTCTCATGTAGTGAGTTTCCATGCAAATATCAATCTGAGACGAGCGGAACCTACGAATGAAGCGCTTGGCCGACAAGATTCTGTCCGACGACCCGCTGATCCGGTCGATGTCGTACCAGACGGCGCTGTCGGCGTTTGGCGAGGGCACGTTCCTGACCGGCGAGGCGGTCTTCTTCACCAAGATCGTAGGGCTGGAGGCGACCCAGGTCGGTGTCGGGCTTACGATCGCTGGGATCGCGACGTTCCTGGTCGCGGTGCCGCTGGGGAAAGCAGCGGACCGGTTCGGAACGCGGCGTACGTGGATCGTCGGGTCTTTCGTTCAGGCGTTGCTGTTCGCATCGTGGCTGCTCACTAGTGGGTTCTGGAGCTTCCTCGCCGTGACGGTTGCGCTCGAGCTGGTGCAGACATGGCTGCGGGCGGGGCGCAATGCGTACGCGCTCGACGCCTTCCCTCGCGAGGCCCGGGTGCGCTCGCTGGCGTACATGCGGGCCTCCCGCAATTTCGGCTACACCCTCGGCGCCGCCGCATGCGGACTTGCGCTGGCCAGCGACAACGAGACCGCGATCAAGGCGCTGCCGCTGGCCACCGCGGTAATCCTGCTGGCCAACACCTACTGGATCTCGCGCCTACCGAGGCTGGCCTCCGAAACGGCACGTCAGAAGGAGGAGTACGCAGCCCCGAAGGTCTCCGCGCTGAAGAACCGCCCCTTTCTGGTCACGATGGTCCTATGCGGGATCCTCGGTACGCACAGCGTGCTGCTCAACACTGTCGTCCCACTCTGGCTGATCACCCAGACCGACGCCCCGAAGGTACTGCTGGCCTGGCTCATCGGTACCAACACCGTGTTGGCGGTCGGGCTGCAGGTGCTCGCCGTGCGAGGGGTGCATGACGTGACCACGTCGTTGGCGGCGCAGCGACGCGGCGCAGCCTGCTTTATCGCATCCTGCGGGATTATCCTGATCACCCATGACACCGCTGGCTGGGCGACAATAGGTCTGGTTTGGCTCGGACACGTCGCCCTCACCGGTGCTGAGCTGTTCCAGTCCGCGGGCAAGTGGGGCTTCCACGCCGAGCTCACCTCAACTGAGCAGCGGGGGGAGTATCAGGGCGCTGCGCAGCTTGGCTACACCCTCGGTACGGTCTTCGCTCCCGCTACCTACACATTTCTAGCGACAGAGTGGGGTGCCGCCGGCTGGCTGTCGATCGCGGCGGTCATCCTGGCCGCCGCTGTCGGGATCCACCCGGCCGCGCGGTCCGCCGAGCGCTACCTGGCCCGTGCTCGGCAGTCGTCCGCCCCGGCAGGGGGAGCGGCTGCAGACCTGCCGAGAGGCGAGCCGCCTACATTGTGGCCTCATTCGACGTAGCCTTTACCGGAAAATCTCTGCAGTAGCTTGGCGGGTGTGACATCCGGAGCCGCGGAACAAGTAGTTCCTGAAAATTATGTATGTCGCGTTTGCGGCAAGGTACAGATGGGAGAAAGCGATGACGTCTGCGACAGGCGAACAGCACGTTAATATTGAGAGGCGGATACGGGAGATTCTGAGGCGAAACACTGCAATGCCTGATGTGATGGGGATTGACCGGGACGAGGATCTCCTCGCCGCTGGGCTGTCCTCACTGGAGACCGTCACTGTGATTCTATCGATCGAAAAGGAGTGGGCGATTCGATTTGACGAAGCTACTCTTTCGAGGCATATGTTCACTTCGCTTGAGACTCTCTGCGCAGCAGTCAATGAGCGTATCAATCTCGATCTTTCGTGACGGTCTGTCGACGGAGTCGACAGACCGTTCTGCATTCTCTGCGAGGTGATGGGCAGGCCGATGGCCCGACTGTCGGGGCATCGGCGGCCGGTTGTGACGAGTGCCCGGCTGCGGTGAACAAGCGAAGTCGCAGATGGCGGGGCTCCCAACACCTGGCGTTGCCGGTTAGGGCGCGCATTGGCATCCAGGCCGCCAGTTCGAGGGCGATCTGAACGATCTCGAGCCAGACTGGTTCTGGGCACTGTCGTGCAAAGGCAGGTTGCCCATGCCGGCCGACCGGGCGGCCCGGATCCGGTCCTATGTGCGGGCGCGTAGCCGGTGAACGCAGCTTGGGTTCGGCGATAGGCCGGCCGGAGGTGTTGGTGGCGACGCAGGCCGACGCTAATGGAACGCATCGGAGATGGCGTTCGGGATCCAGGAGGGCACGGTCCTGCCGATTGACCACATCGAAAGTGCTCTTCTCCTTGCAACTAACAGCACCCTCAGCAAGTCCTATCGTTGTAGGTCACGGGAACATTCCGTGCTTCTGATCAGCTCGTGGACATCCCCTGTGAAAGCGCGAAGTTAACGCCCGTGCGGTGTGACCCAATCGCGCCCCTGCGCATGATCGACATGATGGGCTAAACTTTCGGATCAACGGGGGCCGATTTGAACGGAATGTGCCGTAAGTAAGCTCCATTGATCATGAAGTGCATCTGCCGTACTAAATCCACCACGGCGCGGGGCGTCACTCGGGGACGATGCACATTCCCCATGGCGTAGGCGGAGGATTTTGCTGCACCAGCCATGGCGATACGTGCTATAACAACCTTCATGAAAAGCGAGATGCCCGAAGCCAGTTGGTCGACAGCGAACTTTCTAAAGGCCCATACGTACATGGGAGTTCCTTGGTCGCATGCTCTAGTCCCACGGCCTTCGTTGATCGAGCGTCTAGCGCACCAAGCGGAAGTACGGCGAGACGCACCAGCGATCACCGTTCTGCACCCCGCTCTCAATGACGACTCATGCTCCTACGCCCAACTGTGGGCGCGGGTGCTGGACAGGCAACTGGACCTTGCACGATCTGGCATTGGAGCCGCCGACGTTTGTGGGATCCAGGTCAGTAACTCAATAGAAAGCGTCGTGTCCATTCTCTCAGTCATCGCAGCTGGCGCCGTAGCACTATTGGTCGATGCGAATGAGCCAGAGGGGCGGTCGAACGCAATGATCGCGAGCGCGGCAACAGTTGACCTAAGACCTGGCTACGACCGGAGACGGATTCGTCCGCCAGGCACAACGCAGGGGCTCGCGGCCATGCATCACCCAGCCGTAATGGTCTTCACCACGGGGTCAACTGCAGCTTCCAAGGCGGTCACCCAGGCCCATTACTCGATCGTGCTCAATGCGTTGGCGGTCGCGCGCCACCACAGGATGACGCACTCCGACGTTCTTGCGTGCCCGCTGCCGATCTCGCATGTCAACGGTCTCGAATTCGGACTCTTCGCAACTTTGTTGCGCGGGGGGCACTGCCTCTTGTATGGAGAATTTGACCCGTTCCACTTCATCGACACCCTTCATCGTCATGCGGCTACGCTGGCAACAACAGTTCCGCCACTTCTGCGAGCCCTGTCGAGTATTCGAGAATGGCCCAACCTCGAACGTTTGCGTTATTTTGTGTCTGCAGCTTCTCCCCTGCCATCGGAGGTCCTGGAAGGAGTTCATGAGCGAGGCAAGTGTGTCGTTCAGGGTTACGGTCTTTCGGAAACCATGAACTTCTCGACCGTTATGCCCTACAAGGTTCATGCAGGCGTGCTCCATGGTTGTGAATTGTCAGCAACCTCGCCCTACATTCCGTCGGCCGGGTCGGCAATATTCGGAAACGAGATCGCAGTTCGAGGCGATGGATCTCCCACCCCCGCAGGAGAGGTCGGAGAGGTGGTTATTCGCGGACACTCGGTGATGTCGGGGTACGCGAATAATCCTACCGCTACCGAAAATGCTTTCGCCGATGGCTGGTTCCATACCGGCGACTTGGGGCTTATCGTGCCAAGCTCTGAGTACCCAGGGCATTCACTCTTGTACATTACGGGGAGAATCAAGAACGTTGTCAAGTGCGCCGGCGTCTCGATCTCGTTGGATGAACTAGACCGAGCTGTCCTGGAAATTTCAGGAGTGGACGATGCATGTGCGGCTTCACGGCCTGACGTACATCGCGGCGAGGCCGTGACTATATTCTATGTGACCAAACTGGATAATGAGTTGGATCAGCAACTTATTAGGGGGGCCTGCGCGCGGGTTGCTTCCCCATCTCTACTGGGATTGCGAATTGTGAGACTGCGAGCGATACCTCGGCTGCGCTCCGGGAAACCAAATCGGAGACAGTTGGCATCGCAAGCAGCGCAGATGCAGTGACATAGCGGACTCAATGAACCTATTCTCGCTTGCGTAGCGTAATTCTAAGGCTGCTATGCCGAGCCTCACGACCGTTTGGCTCGGACTCAATAGAGTCCATTTTAGGAGGTGCGGTGACTCGTAATCATGACGGTAGAAGCTTTGAGCGTCTAGTGTCCCAATACCGTCGATCAGCAGCCGAATTGCGTCCATCCGGATTTTGCCGCGACAGGGGATCTGGAAAGTTGTTGCTCACGGGGGTATCCGGATTCTTCGGGCGCAACCTGTTGAAGCAGATTGTGATAGCGATGCCCGATCAGGAAATCTACTGTTTGACGCGGGACGCCAGCGGATTTAGTTCCAGTATCAGTGGTATCGGTGCGACGGAGCAGATCCACCCTCTAGTCGGGGACTTGTCGTTGCCGCTTCTGGGCCTATCAGCGCGGGAGTGGAGGGAACTGAGCCGAGATGTGGCCACCATAGTGCACGCAGGAGCACTAGTGAATCACTTCCTTCCTTTTGAGCGGCTGGTCGAGACGAATGTGTCCGGAACTCTTGCGCTCCTCCGGATGGCAAGTGAATATCGTAATAAGCGCATTCACTTCATTTCGTCGATGTCCAGCTTGCGTCACAGTAACGCGAAGAACCGTGCAGATCGGGTGCCGCCCCAAGCCCCATCCGAAGGATATGCTCAATCGAAATGGTTGGCGGAGTGCCTAATCGAGATCTGCCAAACGGCAGGGTTTGATGTCAGCACATACCGTGTTGGTGGCCTAGGTCCAGACACGGAGACCGGCGAGGTAAATCTCAAGGACTCGCGATGGCTTACAATACGAGCCGCCCTCGAATCCGGGCTCTGGCCGACCTGTCATGGCGGTCCACGGTGGCTGCCAGTGGATGTGGCGGCAAAAATGGTAACAGGTATCATCGCAAATGATCCCGATCCAGCCGCGCGCTATCATCTTTTGGCGCCAAGCACACCTGCGTGGGAGACGGTTTTCGAAGAAATGATCCGTCTCGGATACAATCTTGACAAGGTTGACCGTGAGACGTGGTTTGACACGATGCGAGATCGTGCGAGGGTTCGCGACGAAACGTCGATGAAAGTCCTTGCACTGGGGTTGCCGCGCCAGGCCGAAGGTGAAAACGCTGCGCAAACTCAGGGCGGCGGTGTTGAATCTGTAGGGGGCGTGCATCCGGAATCGTGGAGACCAGAAAGTCTCCCTATCACGATTCGCTGGGCGGCTGAACGCGGTTTCCTTGAGCCTCGGGCTGCCCACCGAACTTGATTGGGTGATTTCGGGCTGTATGCCGGACAGCGTGTGGGTGGCTTCGGTAGTCCTGGTGGAGTGAGATATCCGCAGGGCGGCGGCTTGACCGACGCCGAGAGGGCCGGGCGGGAGCGGGTCCGGCCGTGACTGGCTTCGAGGGCGGCGAGAAGAACCGGGAGATCGCTGCCTCGTTGCGTGTCTCGGAGCAGTCGGTGGAACGCTGGCGGCGCCAGTGGCGCGAGGAGGGCTTGGCCGGGTTGGCGTCGAAGGGATCGCCTGGCCGGTCGCGACTGTCGGACAAGCAGATAGCCAGGCTGGCACGAGAGTTGGAGCGCGGCCCGCTGGCTCACGGATGGGCCGACCAGCGGTGGACGCTGGCCCGGGTGAAGACGATGATTGGCCGCCTGTTCCACGTCTCATACACCGTGGAGGGTACGTGGCGGCTGCTACGACGGCACGGCTGGTCTTGGCAGCAGCCCGCCCGGCGCGCGATCGAGCGCGACGACGACGCGGTGGAACTATGGAACGGGAGACCTGGCCGCGGGTAAGAGCACCGCGGCGGTGAACAACGCCTGGGTGGTCTTCGAGGACGAAGCCGGCCGGTCGATGACGCCGCCGCGAGCCAGAACCTGGGGCCGCCAGGGCAGCACCCCGTCGTCCGTGTACGCGGACGTGGCTCGGGCCGCGTCTCCATGGCGGGGATGAGCTGCTACAAACCCGGCGAGCGGTCCCGGCTGATCTACGCGATCCGCGAGTACCGGGGCCGCAACGACGACCCGAAGGGCTTCGACTGGAAGGACTATCGCAATTTGATCATCCGCGCCCACGCCCAGCTCGGCGGCCCGATCGTCCTGGTCTGGGACAACCTGCGCATGCACCTGGTCGCACCTCTGCGGGAGTTCTTCGAAGCCAATACCGCCTGGCTGACCGTGTTCCAGTTACCGACATATGCCCCGGACCTCAACCCGCAGGAAGGTATCTGGTCACTGGTCAAACGCGATATCGGCAACCTCGCCGCCGCCAACCTCGGCCAGATCACCCGCGCGGTGAAACGCAAGCTCAAAATGCTTCCGTACCGACCGGGGGCCATCGACGGCTGCCTGGCGGGCACCGGCCTGAACCTATCGGGGTAATCGTCAGAAGTCGCCGAAGAAGCGATTCCACCAGGTGGGCCGCTGAACGTGCGGGTGCAGTCGACTCGGCCCGTCGTAGTCGCTCTCCAGCAGTTCCTCGGGAACCACGACGTAGCCGAGCTCTTCTAGCGCCCGGTTGACCCTGGCGAGGTCAGCACCGTCCAGCTCACCCTCAGCCTGGGCGTTGCCCGTCCCGAGGAAGGCACCAGGATTGTCCGCGCACACCAGCGCCAGTGAGCCGAACTGGCTCACACAGACGACGATCCGGGTCCCGCACACAGTCGCGTCCCCGGGCACGCAAATACGTCCGTATTCGCTGGACTCCTGATTCTCCTGCCCGGCCACGGTCGTGCAGTGAGCTGCGAAGTCACCTTCGAGTCGGTCTACCAGCCCGAAGCGCACGGCGATCTCGCGACGGTCGAAGTCCCGCGGCCACTCCAGCCACTCGGGATCATCGGGGTCTGGTGCAGGTTCGGGTGACAGGTTCGGTCACGCGGCCTGGAGGGCCGGTGTGGTCATGACGGTCTCGAATTCGACGGGGGTCAGCCGGCCGAGTGCGGCTTGTCGGCGGCGGCGGTGGTAGGTCCGCTCGATCCAGGTCACGATCGCGATCCGCAGTTCCTCGCGGGTGGTCCAGCTCCGGCGGTTGAGGACGTTCTTCTGCAGCAGGCTGAAGAAGGACTCCATGGCCGCGTTGTCGCCGGCTGCCCCGACTCTCCCTATCGATCCGGCCATCCGGTGCCGGTCGAGCGCCCGGACGAATTTCCGGGACCGGAACTGCGATCCGCGATCGCTGTGCAGGATGCATCCGTGGACGTGCTCGCGCCGGGCCACGGCGTTGTCCAGGGCGGTCACGGCCAGGCGGGACTTCATCCGCGCTTCGATGGAGTAGCCCACGATCCTGTTGCTGAAGACATCCTTGATCGCGCAGAGATACAGCTTGCCGTCGCCGGTGGCATGTTCGGTGATGTCGGCGAGCCACAGCCGGTTCGGGCCGGTCGCGGTGAAGTTGCGGCTCACGAGATCGTCGTGCACCAGCAGGCCGGCCTTCCTGCCCCGGCCGCGCTTCTTACCGAACACGCTCCACCAGCGGTTGTCCCGGCAGATCCGCCACGCGGTCCGATCCCATCGCGGACCCGGCACCACGCGCTGCATCGGCCAGGAACCGGTAGCCGAACTCCGGGTCGTCGCGGTGGGCGTCGAACAGCGCGTTCGCGCGATAGGCCTCCTCCAGCACGGCGTCGGCCACCGGATTGTCGAGCCAGCGGCTGTCTGGCGAGCTGCAGCACCCGGCACGTCACCGTGACGGGCACCCCGTCCCCGGCCAGCTCCTTCACGAGCGGGTAGATCCTTTTCCCGGCAGATGCGCCTGCGACAAATAAGCCGCGGCCCGACGCAGGACCTCGTTCTCCTGCTCCAGCAACTTGATCCGCCGACGTGCTTCCCGCAGTTCCACGCTCTCCTGGCTGGAAGTTCCGGGCTTCGAGCCGTCATCGATGTCCGCCCGGCGCATCCACTTCCACAACGTCATCGGATGGACTCCGAAATCGGTAGCCACCTGCTCGACCGTCACACCCGGGCCACGGTTCCGCGCGACTCGCACGACGTCCTGGCGGAACTCTTCCGGATAAGGCTTGGGCACAGCGACATCCTTCCCACCTGCCCCGCAGGGCAAGCCACTTCAGATGTCACCCGATCGTGCGGCAGACCCTCGAGCTCATGTAGCAAGACCAGCAGATCCGCGTCGTCTTCGGTTATGCACTCATCCTGCCGTGGCGCCTACCCAGGAGCCAGCGTGGGCAACGCAATGCTCACCGCTTCCCGACATCACGCGTTCAAGTTCCGCACGTTGTAGGTGGGTTGACTCCGGTCACTCGTAGGATCGGGAGGCCCAGGGGCACTGGGTGTGGCTGTCAAGTTCATGCCGTTGGAGTGGCTTCTACTGATTGGCCGCCCGGTGCCCCGCGACGACTCGGCCACTGATTGGGATGCGCGCAACACGGTCGCTTGGTAAGGACACGCTGGCGAGGTCGTCTGCTGGGACCAGTACAGGAACGACTCCGGAGGTGGCCGTGCCCGAACTGTGGGCTGGAACAGACGCGGGCAAAGCCGAACACCACTGTGTAGTGCTCGACGCCGATGGCAAGCGCAGGCTGTCGCGGCGGGTGGCCAACGACGACACTGCCCTGCTCAAATTGATCGCCGATGTTCTCGTGCTGAGCGAGAGCGAGCCGGTGACCTGGGCTATCGACCTCAATGCCGGCGGGGCCGCGTTGATGATCGCGCTGCTGACCGACAACGGGCAGCAGGTCCTCTATATCCCAGGCCGCACCGTCCATCACGCTTCGGGCTCCTACCGGGGTGACGGGAAGACCGACGCGAAGGACGCCTTCGTCATCGCGGACCAGGCCCGCATGCGCCGGGACCTCCAGACACTGCACCGGGGGGACGACATTACCGTTGACCTGCGGATCCTGACCTCACGCCGCCTGGACCTGGCCGCGGACCGCACGAGAGCGATCAACCGGATGCGGGCCCAGATGCTGGAATAATTCCCGGCCCTGGAACGGGCCTTCGACTACAGCACCTCGAAGGCCTCGTTGGTTCTGCTGACCGGCTACCAGACCCCGGCCGCCCTACGACGTATCGGCAAGAACCGTCTCGCGACCTGGCTGAAGAACCGCACGGTCCGCAACTCCAAGCTCGTCGCGGCCTCCGCCATCCAAGCCGCCGAAGCTCAGCACACCGCCGTCGCCGGAGAGAGACTGGCCGCGGTTGTAGTGGCCAAGCTGGCGAGGGAGGTGATGGCCCTTGATGAGGAGATCGCCGAGACCGACGCCCAGATCGAGGCCCGGTTTCGCGACCACCCGCACGCCGCCGCCATCGTGAGCATGCCCGGCATCGGCGCAATTCTGGGCGCCGAGTTCGTCGCACATACCGGCGGCGACATGAGTGTCTTCGGCAGCCCCGACCGCCTCGCCGGCGTCGCCGGCCTGGCTCCGGTTCCGAAGGACTCGGGACGTATCAGCGGCAATATGCGCCAGCCTCGCCGCTACTGCCGGCGCCTGCTGCGTGTCTTCTACATATCCGCGCAGGTCGCGTCCCGATGCTGCCCCACCTCGAAGGCTTACTACGACCGCAAGAAAGCCGAGAACAAGACCCATAAGCAGGCTGTCATCGCCCTCGCGCGACGCCGTCTGAACGTCCTATGGGCCCTCATACGCGACGGCCGTACCTTCGAAACCACCCCGCCACTCAACCCGGTCGCCTTGGGCTGACACGCTCACAGCAAGTCACCAACCCGCGTTGACAACCTCATTGGGAATCAGTAGTGGTGAAGCAGCAGAACGGGTCGCGCGAGGATGAGAGCGTCATGTGGAAGGAGTAGACCTTCGCGATACCCATGTGGGCGAGGATCTTTCCTTCGTCTCCCCAGTCGACCTGGGCCCCGGAGATCATTTCAAACTGGCGGTGCATCGCCGCCAGTTCCTTGGATGTGATCCCGAGTTCCTCGGCGATCCTCGACCGGGCCGTCTGCGTAGAGTTTGACCCGCTGGTAGTTACCGGTGAAGCCGTACTGCTGGGCTAGCCGCTCGTGGATGACCGCGGCCTTCATCAGGACCTCGGCCCGGAGCATCGAGTCGACCACCGGCCCGAACTCGTCGATCACCCTCGCTCGCGACCGCCCGCTCGGCGACCGCCGCGGAGGCGTCGCCGGCCCCGGCGCCGACAGGTATTTGCGGACCGTCTTACGGTCCAGGCCGGTTTCCCTGGAGATCTCCGACAGGCTCATCGTCCCGGACTCCAGCAGACCACGAAAGCGCAGGAGCTCCAGCCAACGCTGCGGATCCAAGACCACTGCCAGCCCCCTCCGCCGCCCGAAATTGACCAAGCAGCAGAGTGCCGAGCAGTGGATCTCACCGCATCAGCAACCGTCCCTACTTATTCGTACGAGGCTGGGGACGCTCACGTGTACGCCGACACTCGTACGCCCGGATGCGGATTGGCGGGGTTCTCGCCAAGAAGCACTGGAGGATGGGAAGTTCGGCTGGGCGACGGTTACCTTCGGCTCCCGGGACTCCCTGGGGCTGATCGCTCTTCACGGGACGTCGTCGCACCCAGACCCTTCAGGGACTGGCGGGGCAGGCCGATTGCCGGTGATGAACGGCGTCGGTGAGCCGTGTGCGGGGAGAACCGCACGCACGGTTCGATGTGGTGGGGCTTGGAAACGGAGCATACGTACTATGCCACCTCGCCAGCCCCCGACCCTACCGTTGGGTCAGCTGGGTGGCTGAGCGAAGTTGTTCGAGGTCGTGTTGGCTGGTTGGTGGGCATGGTGAGGACCCGACGCGAGGTTGGGTTCTCCAGATCCTTGAGTCGAGGTGGGCAGGAGTCGCTGGTCGGCTCGGGGGGCAGGGCAGCGCGACCAGGCGGTGGAATGCGGCCGTGAGTTCATGTCGCCAGGGTCAGGTCGCCGATATTCGAAGGCGCAGGCGGCGGCCGCCGCGGATGATCCTGGCCGCGACGTGCAGGAATTCGGTAGCGGACTTTCTGGGTTCGGCGGTGGCGAGTTCGCGGTCCAGCAGGAGGAGGCGGGTCCAGGCGAGAAGGTCGAGGGCCGCGAGGCTGAGTTCGATTCAGGCGGCGCTGAAGGGGAAGCGGCGTGAAGGGGAAGCGGCCGAAGCCAGCGGACTTGCCGCACCGGATGTGGTCCTCAAGTGTGACGTGTGCCCGGTGGCGGACCTCCAGGAACTGCGCTGAGCCGGAGGCGAACGGGGCATTGGTGAGCACCTGGTGTCGCATGCCCTGGTCGCGGTCGAAGAGCGAGAGTTGGGCGCCGAGGTGGGGGCGTTCGCGGCGGGCGATGATGCGGGTGGCGTCCGGATAGCCGACAAGGTCCAGCATGCCGGTCAGTTCGGCGACCTCGGCGGAATCGCGCAGGGTGTCGTCCTGGTTCAGGGCGGGGTGCCAGAGCTGTTCGGGCAGGACTCGGATCGCGCGGCGGACCGGTACGGCGACCGTGTAGCCAACCGAGAAGAAGCTGCGGATTCCGCGTGTTCGCAGGTCTCGGACCTGGGTGAGGAAGGCCTTCGCGGATCCGGCGCTGTCGGTGCGGATGAGGATGTCGGTGCCGTGCCGGTTGGCGTCGGGGATCTGTGCGAGAGCGTCGTTAAGCCCTGTGATGTGATCGGCGGCGGTATTGGCTCCGGCGTTCCCGGGCCGAAGGCGCCCGGACAGGCCCTCGCCGGTGTTGGTTAAGAGACACAGCAGGGATGGAAGCCGAAGCCGCCTCTATAGGTGGGTGCGGCCTGGTCCTTGTCCGAATGGCAGGCGATCAGTGTGGCGTCGATGTCCAGGATCAGGCCGGGCATTTCCCGTCCGCCGGCTGTCGCTGCCGGGATGCCGCAGCGGGTCTCCGATGCCTGCAACCAGGCCACTTCTCGGGCCTGAGCGCGCGCTGAGCGCAGGCGGTCCAGTACGCTTTTGACGACGGACGACGGACGACGGACGACGGACGACGGACGACGGACGACGGACGACGGACGCCAGGTCGTCGGTGTCGAGGCGGACCGAACATCTCGCCCTGGTCGCGCAGCACGGCCAGATTCGTGATGCTCTCGCCGCCATCACCGCGAAGTCGGTGGCAACCCGGCCCGGGTCATGACCAGTTCCGCGTGGTCGGAGCGCCCCGAGCGCGGTGGAATGCGCGCTGGTCAGTCCGGTGACATCGGCGAGGCCAGCCAGCAACTGTGCCCCAGCGTGGCCGACCACCCCCGCACCGTCAGCGGAAATATGAAGCCTGGGACGTGAACCGATACCCTGCACGCAGAAAGTGCCTTCCATCTGGACCGGCAGAACCCCTCGACAAAGTTCATCGTCCCAGTACAGAAGGAACTTTCGTGCTATCGCTCATGATCCGGACCAAAGCCAAGTGAAACGGGCAGGCTAGTGAGGACGAGGTGGAGAAGCACCTTTAAGAGGCCGCGTCATGGTTCTATGAGGACGTCGCGTGGGCCGAGTAAGCCGTCATCTATTCGGGCAGGTTGGGCTCGCGATCCTTGCGGTCACGCTATGTCCCTGGATATCTGCGGCAATATCCGCTAAAAATTTCGATTAACACCCCACGCGACAGTTACCTTCAACTGGATCGGGATCCTAGCGATTCACGGCTAATTTCACGGCGAAATTCAAGACTAATCTAGCATGGAGGCTGAAAATGTTGATAAGTGATGATTTCTCAGAGTGCATTCGTGAAGTGAATTATGTGCGCGAATCATTGGGATCTAGAGCTACTTGGGTTAGCCCAGAGGCGCTGGCAGAGCTTGTCCAAAATCTCAAGAGAACTCGCTATCTTCGGCACCAGCCGATCGTTCAAGCTTTCATCAACGATGCACAGAACTTCTCGTCCGTCGGTCGATTGGTCGAGACGAAGCTACACATCAACGAGCGCAGAGATAATCAAATTTTTTCCCTTTTCAATGCCTCATATTTCCCTGCGCTTTCTCTTGATCATCTATTTTACGATGCGCTCCCTTCGAACGATTATCTCGTAGATCGATATGCAAGTAACACGCTTCCTGTCAACATGACGCAGATGTCGCAGGGGTTCCAATCCAGGGTTGTGGTAGCACTATTTCCCGAAAATCATTTGGATGGTAGCCAGGACGACGAAGATCTGATCTTCTATTTCATAGACAAGTTCGTAGAGCGTCATCAGCGGATTACGCGCAAGCTTATATCGTCCGTGATGGCCGAGGGCAGTTTCCCTAACTTGCGAAACGCGACAAAACTTGAGGTTGAGCAAGCTTCGTCCTGGTGGGTGCACCTCCACGAATACCATCATCGACATGGAGATATGCCCATACCCAATTTTCTCTCGGCGAAGAGCAGCAAGCCGCTGGCCGGCCTGGAAGAGCTGCGCGTAGACGTCTCCGCAATGTTGGTTTGCCTGCATGACGAGGACCTCTCTCGACGTGAGGCTACCTTGACCTTTGAGTACATTTTGGCGGAGCGCCTCCTTCGTTATGCCGTAGAAGGGATCCCGCGCCCTAATTACGATGCGGTTGCATCACAGCTACTCTTCAAATACCTTACTGAGCACGGGGGCATCAGCCTCAAAAATGGACGAATCAAGCTGCTGCCTCCCTTGCCTATCGTTCTATATCAATTCCTTGGCGAAATTACTGGAATTGAAAAGCTAATTCATCATGAATCTGTGGATCAAGTGCGAACTAGGCTGCTGTCCTTCACCAACGACTACACGGATTTCGACCCTGAGGCAAAGGATTATCGACACATTCCATTCTTTGCGGAAATCAAAGAGAAACTGGAAGTCTGATATCTGTTGTAGTAAGTCAATCCCTCGCGTGACCTGTCTGTCTTCGGTGGTGCTGACGCGGAGATGCAACTGGGGGTTGGCCTCACGGAACGACCTCTAGCACTAAGCGACATGCCCTGAAGCGACACGATTGAGAATGCTGAAAATATGCCGAATCGCCCGAATGTAATCATTGCCACGTCAGAGGGTTTGCCTGCAGCGCGTATTCTACAATCGCGTCGGGACTCTGAGATATGCCGAGCGGGAGATGTATCTCATGTCGTGAGCCTTCTTGCAGCTGGATTGTTCGGCACGGCATTCCTGTCTCTCGGTTCGGTAAGCACTGCCAACATCCTGTCAATAACTTCTGCTGCCCGCACAGGCCGGACGGGGATCGGTTTCATATTTGGATGGGCTGGAATCGAAATAGCAGAGCGTCATGCCGAAAAGCTGACTACATACGAGTGGCAGCATTCTAGGGATGCATTTATTTGGTCGGTGCAACCATTGGGCACTGTTCGTGATGTAAGCGGAGACGGGATCACTGTAGCAAGTGGACCGCGATCAGACCTTGAACGTCGATTGATGGAACGGCGCCGATTTACTGGACTTTGTGCCCACGGGGGGATCGGCATTGATATGCGCGTCGGGAGCGCCGTGGTTTGCAGTATGCTCCGGCGGGCACCTCGAGAGCTCGACAGTGCGTCCTGGACCTGCGCGCACCAAAACGGCCCCTGCGGGCGGAGCCAACCCGTTCAAGGTGGTGGTATCGCGCTACCGAATCGAGTGGCACCACAGGATATTGCTTCAGATGTCATTGTCCTTGACAGCTGTAGAGCACTTACGACCGGCTCCGGGCCGCGCGATGCAGGCGCCTCAGTTTCGGCAGGAATCGTGACGGGTCCTTATGGAAACGTGCTATTTACCAGTTTGGGCGCGACTGAGGGCATAGTAAGTGCACATCTACTGATACTGAATGATCTCCGATCTGGGAAGCCTGCTCACGTAGCTTGTTCACTACTCAATCGCGTTCATAGTCATGTCGGTAATACGTCACCGTGGCTCCTGATCGGCGATCCATTGGCAGTCGTTCCCGATGGTGATAGGCAGATTGGCGACGTCACCAATCAGCTCTGGAGCGTTTCGGAGTTCGAACAATCGGTATCCACCCCTACGGAACGGGCACTTCTACTGAATGGAGTTACAAAAAATCTGGAGAGGCGGCAAATCTGGGTTGAAGCAGTACCTGGGACTTGTCGGGCGATAGTCGTTGCAGAAGGACTTTCTGACAGCGACAAACCAGTAGCCTGCGACCCTCAAGATATTCCATTGTTCCGCACCATACAGGAAGAAGTATTCGCTACGCCAGGTATTTCATATTCGCTTCATGCGGTACGGAAGTCGAGCTTCTTCTTGGATGTACATGGAAAGGAAGATGGGGAACGCCTCAGCGCCGCGCTTGAAGATCGCCTAGAGGACATCGCTTCCACTCAGAGCGCTGGCCGGGCCGAGGTTCTGGTGAGCGGGGCGGCGGAAATGATCGCGGCCGCTGGCGAGAGGAGGGAGGCCCAGTGGGTGCAATTGCAGCGCGAGGTCGCTAATTACGGTGCCCTCCACGCGCGAACCAGTAATACGATGCGGACCGATCGGCATTCGGATCGGAAGGTTTTGGGCACAAACGGTGAAACTAGCGGAATAGTATGCCCCTACTGCGGAGATCCGGTATCGCGGACCAGATTGCAGATACCGGCGCTTGGCCACACAAGAAGCGAATTTTCTTGCTGGCAGTGCGATTTGATTTACGATGGCTCCGACAGGGGCGAACCTCTCGCGCTCGACGGACCCCTTGATATCCGGCTGGGTGAATCCGCGCACTACGAGCTGACCTGGCTTGGTGTAGACGGAGTACGGAAACCCCTACCCGGCGTTCGTGGGGCGGCGAAGCTAGCTGTCAAGGCGGTCCCGTGGGAGGTAGTAAGCCACTCTGAGACGGTGGACTTCTTGGGAGGAGTACCAAGTCTTACAATCCGGATCGACTCAGCCCCAATCGGTATCCACTACCTGATCGGGTCAGTTTCTTTGGCTGGGGAAATACATTCCCTCGCTCGTCCGATCCGTATCGTTCAGCCGTAAAGATTCTGCTGGTGGAGGCTGGTGCGGAGACCATGCGGCCTTTGTCCGGATCGCCGGCCCGATCGCAGAGGCCTGGGGCAGCCTCCGGTCCAGCTGACCGCAGCAATGGGGGACTGTAGATGAGCCAGCACCGAACTCTTTACCGTAATCGCGCTGCCACTGATGCCCGAGATTCAACGCGAAAGAGGGCATCAGCTGTCAACGAAGCGCCCACCATGGCACTGGGGGTCAATTTGTTTTCGCTGCGAAGGCAAACTACCATCCTCGGCTGGCTGGCCGAGAGCAGGGATCGTTCCGGGATCGCCAACGCTAGTTTCTGTATTCGCCCAACACCCGTCGTCTGTCCTCGCATCGCCCCACTCCGGCTGTCCGCCTTTACCGGGATCAGACCAAGCGGTTGGCTACGACTTTGAGCCAACCCATTCCAGAAACGCAAATCCTTCACCCAAATGCGCGTCCCTGCCAAAGCGCATTGTGCAAGAACTGCCTGAAAATTAATCTCGCTTTGACCCGCCAAGGCAACATTCGGCTACCCGCCTGAACGGTTGTTTGAGTGCAGTCGCCCGTGGCGTTCTGCAGCGCAACACCGCGGATCCGGACGCCATGGTGGCTGCCACTTTCCTCAAAAATGCACACAGAGCCTTATGGAGGCCGCCATGCATTCCGCCCTTAACGCTACTCTCGAGACCCGCACCCTCACCGGCATCTTCGCCGTCGCCGCGGCCCGGTTTCCCGACCGACCCGCAGTCTCCGACGAAGGGCAGACCCTCACATACACGGAGTTGGACCGGCGCTCCAGCGTTTTGGCCGGGCAGCTGCGGGAGCGGGGTATCGACTCTGAGGATCGAGTGGGCCTGTACCTGGACCGCTCCGTCGAGGTGTTCGTCGCAATTCTCGGCATCCTCAAAGCGGGCGCTGCCTATGTTGCCGTGGAGGTGCGCTACCCTGATGCGCGACGAGACTTCATGTTCGCCCACAGCGGAGCCAAGTTGATCATCACTCGGCCGGATTGGCAGGGCGCGTTGAGTCATTTGGGGGCGGAGATATTTCCGTTCCGCAGCCAACCGTCGAACGGTGTGGTGCATGCCCCAGCTGGCGGCCCGCTGCCATCGAGCGCCGCCAGCGTGCTTTTCACCTCAGGGTCGACCGGCTCACCCAAGGCCATCGTCCTAGAGCACGGCAATATTGTGTCTTTCGCCTGCAACCCGAGTCTTCCGCAGGTTCGTCCGGAGGACCGTACAGGCCAAATCTCTAGCCTGTCCTTCGACGCCTTCCATTTCGAGATGTGGACAACGCTTCTGCACGGCGCCGAGGTTGCTGTGCTACCTGACGTCCCCGAACTTCTTGCCGCCGACTTCCAGCGGGAGATGCGCCGACGTGGGATCACCACCATGCTAGTCCCGACGATGGTCGTCAACCATGTGGTGCGCGAGGACCGCGACGCCTTCGCTTCACTCCGCATTCTCCAAGCCGGAGGCGACGTACTCCTGCCGTCAGCTTGCCGGGACCTGTTGGCCGGCCGATTCCAGGGCGAGCTCTACAATCTCTACGGCCCGGCCGAGATCACCACGGCGTGTACCGCCCAGCGAGTGACCGATGCCGAGGCCACGCTCGACGCTATCCCAATCGGCCGCCCCCTCAATGGCGTTACCTTGTACATTCTCAAGCCCGACCTTCAGCCGGCAGCCCTGGGAGAGACGGGAGAATTGTTCGTCGGCGGACCCGGTGTGGCCCGCGGCTACCTCGACGCACCTGACCTAACCGACGAGCGCTTTTTGCCCAATCCCTGTGCAGCTGTGCCCTCCCGTCTGTACCGTACCGGCGATCTGGTGCGGGATCGCGGTGACGGTACCCTAGATTTCATCGGTCGCGGCGACTCCCAGGTCAAGGTTCGCGGCTATCGGGTCGAACCGGGAGAGGTGGAACGCGGCCTACTCCGCGATCAACGGGTCAATCAGGCTGTGGTGTTGGCCGCGGGTGAGGGCAACGACCGGCAATTGGTGGCCTTCGTCGTGCTGGACGAGGGCTTGTCGCTAAGGGAATTGCGCAACGGCGCCGAGGCAGATTTGCCCGATTTTATGGTGCCCAGCCACTTTATCGCTTTGAACAAGATCCCCGCGACCCAGAACGGCAAGCGGGACGTTGACGCTCTACGCCTGCTGCTGATCAGCTATCAGGAACGCCACGTAGGACAGACTTCGCCGGCAACCGAGAGCGAACGCTACCTCGCTGGGCTCTGGGAGGCATTGCTGGGTGTGGAAAATGTCGGCCGGAACGACGACTTTTTCACCTTGGGGGGACACTCGCTCCTAATCTTCCGAGTCCATACCAGAATTAAGCGAGAACTGGGCGTCGAGCTGGAGTACGAAGTTCTCCTTAGCAATTCAATCCTATCTGACCTGGCCTCCGTGCTTGATGCTGCCCGTGGTGAAGGTAAGTGATGACAACCCCGAGCACCAGCGCGCATATCGACCTGACTGACATCGACCTTTTTGTCGAGGGCCGTCATCACGAGGCTTTCTCCCGGTTGCGGGCCGAGGAGCCGGTGTACTGGAATAAGGGTGGGGACGGCAACAATTTTTGGGCCCTAACACGTTACGAGGATGTGCTCTGGGCCTACCGCGAGCACAGCCTGTTCAGCTCGGCGCGCGGCGCGATCCTCGGCGGCTCATTCCGCAGCGAAGACGATTCCGCGGGCGGAAAAATGCTCGTGGCTTCCGACCTTCCGAGGCACCGGCTACTCAAACAGCAGATTCACCCTGCCTTCTCCACGCACATAGTCGCTCGAGTCCGCGACCAGGTGCGTGCATTGGTGGATCGCGCGATCGAGCGCGCATTGGCTGAGGGTGGCTGTGATTTCGCCAGCGAGATCGCTACTGAACTGCCGGCTGGGGCCCTGATGGTCCTTCTCGGCGTCGGGCACAAGCAGGCACACGAATTGATCGGCCTGACCCGCCGCATGGTTGGCTTCAGGGACGAGACCTTCGTCGATCTAGGAAGCGACCAGCGGCTCCGCCTGGTCTGGCTCCAGGCCGAGATCTTTGAATTCTTCGTCGACATCCTAGAAGAGCGTCGCCGTTCGCCCCAAGAGGATTTCATCAGTGTGTTGCTCGGCGCGAAAATCAACGGCCGACCGCTGACGGAGGAAGAGATTTTCTACAACTGCATGAACCTTGCGGTGGGCGGTAACGAGACCTCCTCGTACACGGCTTGTAGCGGGCTTCAGGCGCTGATCGAGCATCCGGACGAGTACGACAGACTGCTTGTTGAGCCGGCGCTTATAGGGACGGGGATCGAGGAGATGATCCGATGGAGTTCGACCAACGCATATGTTCAGAGAGTCGCGCAGGCCAGCATGGTACGAGGTAGTGCGCAAATCAGCAAGGGTGATTCGGTCACATTGTGGAATGTCTCGGCCAACCGGGACGATGCACAATTTCCTGATGCCGACATATTCGATGTAGCGAGGACTCCCAATCGTCATCTTTCCTATGGTGCAGGTATCCATCGGTGCATCGGGGCGCCGGTGGCCCAGATAGAGTTGTCGTACTTGTTTGGGACGCTGCTTTCGAGGGGAATACGGTTCCGTTCAGGCGGGGCGCCACGCAAGTTGCGCTCCAACTTTATATTGGGAACCACTCATATGCCATTGGAAGTCCAATAGGGACCTTCGATCCGCTTGCCACGTCGCTATCGCGGAGTGACACCTAACATCCAGATTGAGGGAGGCGTGTCAGGGGAGCTCCAGGCGGTCGTTCGTCCAGCCCGCGCGCCCATGCCCTGCGGCACGGGTTGCGAGCTGACAGGGCGCGAGCCTGCATTGATGGAGACGCGATCGGTGAATGGGCCATATTCCGTCGAGAACTCGTTCGGCTGACACATCGATTCTAGGCGGCCTTTCAGCTAATGAGCGTATTGCAGAGATACTCAGCTTGATATCAGAGTAGCCCACCTACACCAAAGGCCCCGCCGAAAATCGAGGCGGCCGAGGAGGATTTTCAGCAATGTCTCCGCGCGGCAGTGTTCAGGACGCATGTCTTATTCACGAAATCTTTTCGCAGCGAGTCGTCGAGGCGCCCCAGGCGCCCGCACTGAAACATGGCAGCACCGTATTTACTTACGGCGATCTAGAGGTGGCGTCCAACCAGCTGGCGACGCGTCTGGAGAGAGCTGGTGTGGGTCCCGGCGATATCGTTCCGGTGCTCCTGCCCCGATCCATTGGGCTCGTGATTGCTTTTCTTGCCATCCTCAAACGCGGAGCCGCTTATGCGGCGCTTGACCCCGCGTGGCCGAGCGTACGGATCGACGCGCTCGTCAAGGTCATGGGAGCGGTGTGGACTATCACGGACAGGGCAGACCCCCCGGCCGGAACGGATGCCATTGCTCCTACCGAATACATTGGGGTAACTCACGCAGCAACCCCGGTGCGGGTCACCCCTCACGCGCCAGCGTCGGTGTTCTTCACCTCGGGCAGCACCGGGGCACCCAAGGGTGCGCTTACGCCACACAGCGGAACTGTACGGTTGTTCAAGGACTGCGAATTTGCTGACCTTGGTCAGGATACGGTAATGCCGCTCACAGCTGCTGTGCCCTGGGACGGCCTAACCCTGGAATTGTGGAGCGTTCTACTGAACGGCGGCTGCTCGGTCGTGGTTGACGAGCCGCACCTTCTGCCAGGTACTCTGCGTGAGCTTGTGTCGGCGGACGGGGTCAACTGTGTTTTTCTGACTCCGACCCTTTTCAATGTCTTCGTGGACGAGGATATCGAAGCTTTTGAGGGCGTCCGCCAGATTTTTGTTGCAGGTGAGAAAGTCTCGTCGCGGCATGTTGCCGCACTACTCCGGCGCTTTCCGGCGATCCGCGTGGTGCACGGCTACGGACCGGTCGAGGCCACGCTTTTTGTGACAACCCATCAGGTCCGCCCGGGAGATTGCGAGCTTAGCGAGGGCCTGCCCCTGGGCGAGGCCGTCCCCGCAACTGGCCTGCACATCTGGAATGGGGAGCGGCTGTGTCGTCTCGGTGAGATAGGGGAACTGTTGATCTCCGGAGCGGGACTGGCGGTCGGATACCTCGGTGACCCCGAGAAGACTGCGCAAAGCTTCCCCACCCTGGAGTTGGAGGGCGTCGCCACACGGGTATACCGCACAGGTGATCTGGTGCGGCGGACCGAAGAAGGACGGTTGCACTTCATCGGGCGAGCGGACCGACAGGTGAAGATCCGCGGACACCGGATCGAGCCGGGCGAGATCGAAGGGGTGGCCTGCTCGCTGTCTGGGGTCACACAGTGCAGCGTGGTGGCGCTGGGCAACGGATCTGGCGGCTACGGCGCTCTAGGGCTCGCCTTCACGGCAGTCGCCCATGGCCCCTCGGAAGAAGAATTGCTCTCATTCCTGGAACACCGCCTCCCAGGTTATCTGGTTCCTCGCGCGGCAGTCCGACTGACAGCCCTTCCCCTCAATGCGAATGGCAAGACCGATTCGAATGAGATCGTAAAGCTTCTCAAGAGTCGTCCTGTTGCGGCCCGGCGAACTCCTCATGTCGAGGAGCCGGCCGGTGAAACCGAACGCACGGTTGCTGGGGTCTTCGCCTCCGTGCTTGGCCTAGACCCAGTCCCGCTTGAGCAGAAATTCTTCGCCCTCGGAGGCACATCACTCGGCCTTGCAGCTGTATGCACCAGACTCTCCACCTCTCTCGGAAGGCCATTGCCAATCTCCGAGGTGATCCGGCATGCGTCCGTGCGTGAGCTGGCGCGGTGGATCGACGACCATGATATCTCGGCTGAACATCCGCTGGAGATCGGCCCGGGCGGGCCGGTCCCGCTCAGCGAGAGCCAGATGGCTTTCTGGACCCGACAGGCCATAAAACCCGGCGACCTCTCCGGGCTTTGCCTACTGGCGTGGCGCCTTGAGGGCGACATTAACGCTGTAGCACTGGAGGCTGCACTCGGCGATCTTGCAGCCCGCCACGAGTCACTCCACTCGGTCTACGGCCCAGACAACGAGTCGGATGCGCTGCAACTCGTTGCTGTCCCCTCGTACTCCTGTTCCGAGACGAACGAAGAGCGCTGCTTCAGTCTGCTCGCCCCGTGCGACAGCGAGGCAGAAGCCCTTCGGTCGCTGCAACAGACGCTCACACGACCGCTCGATCCGCAGCAGGGCGAAGTCTGGCGGGCGGGGTTCGTGCCCCTGGCGGGGACTTCTGGGTCGTTCTTCGGGTTCGCGTTCCACCACATCGCCTTTGACGGCCACTCGGAACCGGTGTTGCTTTCGGAACTCGCCACCGCGTACGCGGCCCGCGCGCAGGAAAGGGAACCCTTCTTTGACGTTGCTGCTCCGACTCTTCGCGGGGTACATCGCGAGATGCAGCAACTCGAGGAGCTGACTGACTCGGATGCTCACCGCATCTACTGGCAACGGGAGCTGACCGACACCCCTGCGTTGGCTCTACCCACGCCGCCTGGCGGGTCCCAGCCAGTTCAGAGCGCTGCCGACACTGTCAGCTTCCGGCTAAGCAACTCAGAGACCGACAAGGTGCACCACCTCGCGCGGAGGCACGCCACCACGCCGTTCACCGTCCTATTGGCCCTAAGTGTGACTACGCTTCGGGCGCTCACAGGGCAGGATGATTTCGCTGTCGGGGTGCCAGTGTCGAGGCGGAGCTCCAGTCTACTTGCGGCGGCCGTCGGCTGTTTGGTTGATACGGTCTGTGTGCGGTTCCCCGTGGCCTATGAGAACTGGGATGAGGCTATCCGCAACGTAGCCGAAGCGGCCACAGCAGCGCTTGCGCATCAGGCCATTCCTTTCGGCGAGGTCGTACGCTTGGTGAATCCGCCGAGGACCGTGCGGGATCCGATCTATCAGTTCCTATTCGTCTACCAGGACGCTCCAGCAGCCCATCTCGTTCTCGGATCGGCGCGCGCCGTGCCGGTCCGCCTGCAGGTTCCTGCGGGCGTCTGCGAGGTGGTGACGGAAGTATGGCCCCAGGCTGATGGGGGAATGGTTATCGACGTAACTTATCAGACGGACCGTGTATCCAATCGGTTCGCCTCGGATTTCCGCGACCACCTGCACAGAGCTTTGGATTGCACGGAATGACGCACCCTTTGAATGAGCCGACGATCCATGAGTCAGTGACCATATGACGTGTAATCTCAATTATCGCCGCTGATCTCTGGTATTCCCAGGATCGGAGGCTCCCCGCGCCGAGGCCGTCGATGTGCTGATCTGCACGTCGACGGCCAGGGCCAACTGGCCGAGGCAGCTGCAAGAACCTGTACGCCCTGGGCATCCGGAGTAATTCAGTGCGACTGCCCTGGGAGCGTGAATCGGCCGTCTAGTGTCTCGCGCTGCGAGTTCGTTGACGTAGTAGGCTCTCCAACATGGCGAAGATGGGGCGGCCGGTGGCCGAGTTGGTGTTGTCCGTGGACGGGTGAATGACGCTGGTGCGGTGGTCCCGACGGGCGAAGTTCTAGCAGGGGTTGGCTCAGCGGTGCCGGATCGTGCTGGGGTGCGCGGACGGCAAGTTGAACCGATAGGTCGCCGAGGAGCTTGCTATCTGGCCGCAGGGCGTGGGCAAGAGGCGGCGGCGCTTCCTGGAGCGCAGGTTGGAAGGGGCTAGGCTGTGTCAACTACGCGCGCTACTCAAACGCGGCGAGCGTCCACGCTGTGGCATTGAAGCCGAGGTCGAGCGGCTTCGAGAGATCTCCCGCGCGGAACACCTTCGCCAGTTGCCACAGGTCGAACAGCCCCTGGGCCACCAAGTAGTGGCGCTCATTCAGCAGGTCGACGCCGCCTGCATCTCGGTCGCTCAGCTCCCGGTAGCAACCGAGTAAGCGTTCCTCGCGCACCCGGATGCCGAGGTCATCACTGGCTTCCCGGGCCTGTCCGTACTGTCCGGAGCGCGGGTCCTCGCAGAAATCGGCGACGACCGCGGACGCTTCGCGGATGCCAGAGCGGTAAAGGCCTTGGCTGGCGCGGCTCCCGTTACCCGGGCATGGCCGCAGCCACGTCGTCGTCGCCCGAACGGTCAAGAATCAGCGTCTGGCCGCCGCCGGATACATGTGGGCCCTCGCCGCCCCTCGCACTGAGGCCCCACGCGCCCACTGCGACCGACGACGCGCCGGCGGAGAACGCCACACTGCGGCTTTCAGAAACCTGTTCAACAATTTGCCCGGCTGCCTCTACTACTGCCGACAGCACCGCACGCTGTTCGACCCCAACCGGGCCTTCGTAGCACCCGTGGCTCTCGCAGCCTGAGTACCTACTTGACCAACCGGGGACATGAGATGTCTCCGACTGCTTGGTGATCGAGCGGTCGCGGGTGGGGACCAGGGTGCCGTCCATGATCAGTACGGTGTCCTAGCGGAACCGCTTGCGCGGTTAGTGCGCGCAGCGGCCCGAGGCGGTCGACGGCCGACTTCGAGATGCCGAACGGCGGGGCGAGCTGGCGCATCGTCAAGTTCGTGCGTTAGTAGGCCGCGACCAGCTGGATGCGCTCCTCCAACGGCAGGCTCCACGACCGACCGCGATGCCCGCCGGCCACGGTCCCGCGGCGTACCGCAGTTCCCCGCTTACGCGGGCTAAGTCAGGTGAACGGGGCTGTTCGGGACGGCTCCGGCGCCGAGATCGCCCTTGCACATCAAGGTCATCTCATGTGTGATCAGCCGTTACGGGAGAATCTTCGCCCGGACCGTGGACGATGCTTGGTCGCTGGGACTGCTCGAGACCCAGATGGAGCTCGGCTTGCACACCTCGGGATCGGCTTCGCGCTGACCAACTTCACCCAGTGTTTCCTTGCCGTGGATTCCGACCTGCTTCAGCGGGTGACCAAGGCACCCGCTGATGGTGCGGACAGTCAGACCCCGAGAACCTGCGAATCCACCCACGCTGCTACCCTCGCCGAAGCCGCGTGATCAACCCTCGTGTCCAGTTTCCGGGGACCAGCCCGGAGTCGGCGGAGTACTTACTCGTCTGAAGGAGTCGAGATCCGGTAAGTCCCCGAGGGCTGGAAGTGTTGGCTTGCGACGTCTTTTCCGACAAGGTTGAGCTCGAGCGTCACAAGATCCCCTATGTCGCCTGGGCGGTTGGGGTTGCTGAGTCGGCCGTCGAGGCGTCGCGCGCGGGATAGTGCCGGCGAGCACAGGCAGTTTTTTGGGGCTGCATGAGGAGTCAGAGCAATGACTTTGGTCTGTTTGGGTTACCGGGCTGGCTTTGCGGCGGCGGCCCGTGAGCGAGGCATACCGCTGCATTTCGTGGTCGATCGGGTAAGGCCGGGGTTGGCCGACCATCAGTTCTCACTGGTCAGCGACCTAGGCGATGCTCAGCAGGTGCTACGAACCGTTCGGGCGGCCGTACCCGAGCCTGATGGGGCAGTCACCGGGAACGAGCGCGCCGTGTTCTCAGTCAACGTGCTGCGTTTGGCCTTCGGCCTGCCCGCGGCGTCCGACTTCGAGACGGTCATACGGTTCCGTGACAAGCAAGTGCAGAAGTCACTGCTCGGGGAGGTACGGCGTGCCACGTGCCGCTACGTGTTGAGTAGTGACAACTACGCAACGCTGTGTAGTGATCTGGGGTCGAGATTCGTGCTTAAGCCGGCGGACGGCTACGGCGCAAGAGCGACGGCATTGGTCAGCTCGTCCACGGACCTTGAGGCCTATAGGCGGCACAATCCTACGAGCGGTGACGTCGACCTGGTCGGCGAGTCGTATGTCCAGGGCGAGGAGTTCCATGTCGATGGCATCTGGCGGCGCGGCGCCGCAACGTGGATGACCGTCTCTCGCTACACCACGTTGAATATGAGCTGGGTCGAGGGTAGCGCCCCCGGCAGTGCGCCGCTCGCAGGGCAGCAGTTGCTGCTCGACGACGAGGCGCGGGCGATGACGCGGCGTGTGATGTCCGCCCTCGAGGCACCCGACTGCGTCTTTCACCTCGAGGGCTACGTGAGTTGTGATGGCACTGTGACCTTCGGCGAAGTCGCCTCACGGCCTGGAGGCCCCCTGATTCCGGAGATACTGGCGCGAACCTACGGTATCGACCTCTACGGTGCGGCCATCGATATTGCGCTCGGGCTTGAACCGGCCGCGTCGCTGAGCGACCGCGTCGCGTCGCCCGTCTATGGGTGCGCCCTCCTCACGCGTCACCCGGAGGACGCTGTTACCGAGAACGATTTGCTACAGCGGTTCGATTTGGACGAGTGCTACTACCCGCCCGGGGACAAAGGACGGACAGGGGTGTACGGCCATTGGGGGCACGCCTATGTCCACGGTGTCGATCACGATTCAGTAATGGCATCCCTGCGTGCCGTTGCCGCCTGCGCTGGAGGTCGTGAATGACAAGTGAAAGTCATGGCCTGGCGATGCCTGAGCGGGTCTTGGTCGTGGGTAGTCGAAAATCTGTAGCCGAGGAAGCGCTTGACGCCCTCGGCATTGCCAAGCGTGAGTACCTCGGCGACCTGCTGGGCGGAGACCCAACTGATCAAGTTTACCCCGAACTGGTAAAAACCGCCGACAGTTGGCAGGCGCGCAACGGCGCTGCGGGCGTTGTGGCGACGTCGGACGGCACCCTGATGACTGCAGCTCATCTGCGTTCGCGCTACGGACTGCCTGGGCCGGGTCTGGACGAAACGGCGGTAGGAACCAACAAGCTTCGGATGAGGCAGGCCACAGCCGGGGCGGTGCGAGCACCGCGAGCATGGTCAATACGTTCGTTTTTGGCGATGGGACCTGACGAGATCGGCGTCAACGACGTCGTTATCAAGCCGCTTACTTCGTCGTCCTCGCGTGGTGTGCAACGAATGAGTGTGCCTGCAGCACAGGAGTGGCTTACTGGAGCTACTGAGTTCTTCGTCGTGGAAGAAGCGATCCATGTCGAACAGGAACTTCACGCCGAGGGCCTGACGGTCAACGGGGAACTCGTGTGGTTGGAGTGTTCCGCCTACGACCGCCCGGTGCTGTCTGCGCGACGGGGGGTGCGCACATCGCTGATCCTGCCGGCGGCCGATCCTCGACGGGAGTCGCTGAGAGAGATGGCTCAGGCCGCGCTGACGGCAATGGCTGTCACTACAAGCGTCTTTCACATGGAGTTCCTGGTACAGAACGGGGAGCTCCACTTCGGAGAGGTCGGGTTGCGCCCTGCTGGCAGCGGCCTGGCCGAACTTCTCGACGTTACGCTCGGCTCCGGCTTGTGGAAAGCGCATATATCAGCCCAAGTAGGGGTGGAGCCGCGCGACGCCACCCCGACCCGGGCAGCACTGCCGCTGACCGGACTCGTGATGGCAAGGCTTGCGGAAGACGGCCGTGCGCCGTTGGCTCAAACCGATGCCGAGCGACTGCCTGGCATCATCGGCACGCGGCGCGGCAATTTGGCTCGGGGTCAGGTCCCTCCTCATCCATGCGCTTCGGAGTATGCAGTGTTCTTCACTGGTCTCGACCGTGCTGGCCTCGATGGCCTGGTCGGAGCGGTGAGGGGTCAGCGTGCCTGACTGCTGTGATAGTTCACGCCTGGCGCAGGGAAACTTGGTTACTGCCAGCCTCGGATGAGTCGCGGTTTGCCGGGTTGGTCCGAGAGGGCACGACAGGAGAACCCCCCTTATGACCAGCGCGAACGCCTCCGGCATAGACGCGGCACGGAGGCCGCAGTGACCACCGCCCATTCCCGATGGCGGCCATTGCGCACCACCTGATGGCGGTCGACCTCGTCACGCTGATCAACGAGCTCGGCGATGTACTGGTCGACCTCAGCCGCCAGCATCCGTCGAGCGCCCTCACGGACGATCTCGTCGATCAGGGAACCGAACTGGACTCGGTACTGCTGGGTTCCTCTTTCGTTGGGTATATGTCTTGGTTGCGGGCCCTCTGTGCGAGGGCGAGGATTGGGGCGGGCGCCTCCTGCTCGAACTCGCGCACCCACGCCACCATCTGGTCACCACGTCGGTGTTGGAGCAAGTCATGGAACGTGCGGGCGAGGTCACAGGCTCGTGCGATATCGAGGAAGGCCAGGCGCACGGTCAGGAGTTCGTCCTCCTCGCGGCGCGTCAGGGCACCGCGGGGCAGCTTGATCCATTTGGTGATCTTGCGTGGGCGGGGGACAGCGCCGCGGGCGGGTTTGACGGTGCCGGCCCGCAGTCCGGCGACGTAGTGGCGCACAGGCAGGTCACTGCCCTCGTCTACACGGTCACGGATCTCGAGATAGAGGTCAGCCGGGCTTGTCACACCATCGCTGAACCGCTCGGTAACGTAGGTGGTGTAGCACTCAAGCACCCCTTTTGGCGCGTCCCATGCGCGACGAGGCGAGCGGGTGTCGAGGTCGGTATCGCGGAAGCGGCGGCCGGTCGTGCGGTCCAGGTGCAGGTGGCGGGCGATCGCGGAGAAGAAGCATTTCTCCCGGAGCAGGTGGCGGATGTCGGAGTATCGGTCGACGGTGCGGAGGCCATCGTCGTGGGCGGCAGCGACGAGGGGCGCCCCCCGGGCCCACGACTACGAGGCCGGCGCCAGCTGTCCGGCCAGTGCGGCTACGGCTGCACCGTCGAGGGAGTCGACCGCGTGCAGCTCGGCGATGCCGGGGGCGCAGTGCAGGGCGGTGACGTCGGGCTCGAGGGACAGAGAGCGGCACAGGGCGTGTTCGCGGGCGCCGTTCCGACGACGAGGACCCTCCCGGGGTCAGCCTAACGAGGTCTTTGTGCGGGCCGATTAGGGGCCGGGGAGTAGCGACCTGTACGTTCCTCCAAGCCGGGGCGGCTGGGCTACTCGTTCGTGAACTCTTCCTTCACCGTCGCCCCGAGCTCCTTCACGATCAGTTCGTAGCCCGAGAGGGCCGATTCATTCAGGTCGGGGTCGTCGTCCTCGGGGATGTCGTCCTCGATGGAGACCGGGGGGGCGGTGTCCTGGGCGGGGCCCGTCGGTGCGGAGGCGGGGGCTACGGTGAGCGGGGCCGCCGGTGTGGGAGCGAATCCGGACCCCGATTCGGGTGCGGAGGCGGAGACGGTGGGCTGTGCGGGTACCGGGCGTTGCGTGGCCGGGCCGCTGCCGTAGCCGCTTGCCCCGCCTCCGCCGCCGTTGAAGCCTGTCGGGGCGGCCATCGCTGCGGAAACCGAGCCGCCGGATGGGTCGACGATCGCCTCGATCTTCCACTGGACGTCGAACTGCTCGGCCAGTGCCCGCTTCAGGACGTCCTCGCTGCCGCTGCTGGCGAAGTTGTCGCGGGCGCCAGCGTTGACGAAGCCTAGCTGGAGGGTCGTGCCATCGAAGCCGGCCACCTGGGCGTTTTGGCTGAGGAGGATCCAGGTGAAGCGGCGGCGATTCTTGACCGCTTCCAGGATGTTCGGCCAGAGCGTACGGGGGTCGAGGCCGCCACTCGGGGGTGCGGAGGAGGCGGGAGAGGGCGACTGGGGGAGGGATGGGGGCTGGGGCTGGCTGCCGCCCCCCGGGGCCGCGGTGGGCCAACCGCCGGGGTGTCGGCCGCTGCCGACCGGGCCTGCGATGGGCCAGGCGCCAGGGGTGAGGGCGAGGGACTGTGACTGGGGTTGGGGCTGCTGGGCGGTGGCGTGTGCGGGTGCCGACGGCTCCGGGGCCGTCAGCTGGGCAGCCGCCGGCGGGGACGTGGGAGCCACGGGGCCCGCAGGAGCCGCAGGGGTTACGGGAACCGCAGGAGCTTGGGCGACGGCCGCCGCGGGTGCGGGCGCTTCCTGGCCGTACGGCGCTGCGGCAGGCGTTCCCATGGCCCCGGGCGGTGTACCGCGACCGTTCGGTGCGCCGGATGCCCGTGCCGCCGCACGAGCGGCGGCCGGACCGCCGCCGGGCGGGACGGGAGGACCACTGGCGGAAGCGGTCTGCGCCGCACCCCCGTGGGCATCCGGACTCGGCAAGTACCCCATGGGGGGAATGCCGCCGCCGGCCGCGAAGCTCACCGTCCGTTCCAGGCGGTCTAGGCGGGCCATCATTGAGCGCTCGTCGCCGTAGGCGGCGGGGAGCACGATGCGGGCGCAGATGAGTTCGAGCAGGAGGCGGGGGGAGTTGGCACCGCGCATCTCGGTCAGGCCCTCGCTGACCAGGTTGGCTGCGCGGCTGAGCTCGGCGTCGCCGAAGGCGCTTGCCTGGGCCTGCATCCGCTCGATGACGTCGGCGGGGGCGTCGATGAGGCCCTTCTCTGCGGCGTCCGGCACAGCGGCGAGGATGACGAGGTCGCGCAGGCGCTCCAGCAGGTCGGTGGCGAAACGGCGCGGGTCGGTGCCCCCTTCGATGACGCGGTCCACCACCTCGAAGGCGGCGGCGCCGTCGCCGGTGGCGAAGGCCTCAACGACCGAGTCGAGGAGGGAACCGTCGGTGTAGCCGAGGAGGGAGGTGGCCATGGCGTACGTCACGCCGTCGGGCCCGGCAGCGGCGAGCAGCTGGTCCATGACGGACATGGCGTCACGCACGAAGCCGGCGCCGGCGCGGACCACGAGCGGCAGCACACCTTCCTCGACCGGGATGTTCTCACGCCCGCAGACCTCGCCGAGGTAATCGCGTAGGGTGCCGGGCGGCATGAGCCGGAACGGGTAGTGGTGGGTCCGCGACCGAATGGTTCCGATGACCTTCTCGGGCTCGGTCGTGGCGAAGATGAACTTGAGGTGCTCCGGGGGCTCCTCGACGACCTTTAGCAGCGCGTTGAACCCCGCCGACGAGACCATGTGGGCCTCGTCGATAATGTAGATCTTGTAACGGCTGCTCGCGGGGCCGAAGAATGCTTTCTCGCGCAGCTCACGGGCGTCGTCCACACCACCGTGGGAAGCGGCGTCGATCTCGATGACGTCGATTGAACCCGGCCCGTTCCTGGCCAGGTCCCGGCAGGACTGGCACTCGCCGCACGGGGTCGGCGTCGGCCCCTGCTCGCAGTTCAGGGACCGGGCCAGAATCCGCGCGCTGGTCGTCTTGCCACACCCACGCGGCCCGCTGAACAGGTACGCGTGATTCACCCGGTTGTTCCGCAGCGCCTGCGACAACGGGGCGGTAACCTGCTCCTGCCCGATGACCTCGGCGAACGACTCCGGGCGATAGCGGCGGTACAGCGCGAGAGGCGACACGCGTGCGAGCTTACAGGGGCTCACTGACATTGATACTCGTAGGCGGGTTCCGGTGGTCGTGGCTCTGCCACTGACTGACGCCCTGCTGGGTTGTCTTCGGGTTGTACCGTCCGGCTGCCGGGGCCTGTTCTCCATGGCTCCGGCCGGGCGGAACATGACCTGATAGCGCCTCTGTGTGTCAAGCGGCTTGGGCGAGGTGGTTCCGTTGGTCGCGTTTCATGATCCGGTCGACCACGTTGGACAGGCGTCGCTTGAGGGCTCGGCGGGCCTCCGAAGGCGTCTTGCCCTCGCTGATCTTGCGGAGGTAGTAGTCCTGCCCGGGCCCGCCGTCGCGGATCTGGCAGACGGCGATGGTGTGCAGCACCGAGTTCAGCGCGCGGTTGCCGCCGGTGTTGAGCCTGTGGCGGACGTTGTTGCCGCTGGAGGCATCCAGGGGTGCGCTGCCGGTGTAGCTGGCGAAGTGGTGCTCGGTGGGGAAGCGGCCGACGTCCCCGATGTGGCCGATGACCTTGGCGGCCAGGACGGTGCCCAGGCCCGGCAGGGTGGTCAGCGTGGTGCGGGTCGCGGCGACGGCCTCGCGCATTTCGGCTTCGTTGTCCTTGACCTGCCGGTCCAGTCGGCGCAGGTCGGCCAGCAGGTCACGGGCTATGTCCCGGCGGCAGTTGTCGGTGGCGGTGACCGGGCGGATGCCCTTTATCAAGGCGGCGGCCTTGTCGGCCGACAGTCCGGTGGGTGCTCCGCCGGGCAGGAGATCGCGCAGGACGGCGTGGAGCCGGTTCAGGACGCGGGTGCGTTCGTGGACCAGGTCGTCGCGCCGTTCGGTGAGCAGTCGCAGGATCGTGGTCTGGTCTTCCTGGACCACGGGTCGCAGGTCGTGGCGGAAGAGGGCGACCTGGGCGACGTGGAGGGCGTCCTTGGCATCGGTCTTGCGGTCTCCGCCGGTGGCCAGCAGCCGGGCTCGGGCCGAAAGGGTGGAGGGCACGTCGACCACGCTCTCGCCCGCGGCTGCCAGCTGCTGGGCGAGCGAGCGGCCCAGGCCGCCGGCACCCTCGACCGCGAAACGGCGTTCGGGCCACTGCTCGCACCAGCGCATCAGCTGGCGGAACGTGCCCGCGTTGACGACGAACCGGCGCTGGGCCACCTGATGGCCTGCGGCGTCCACGGCGACGGCGGTGTGGGACGACTTGTGGGGATCGACACCGATCAGGATCACAGGCTGCTGCCCTCGCACTCGATGAGACGGGAAGGGAAGTGCGGTGGGCACCCTGACTTGAAGTCACTGCGTCACCCTCATGCCTCTGTCGAGCCACGCCGCGCGGGTGTCGGCCAGCGGCGGCACGCTATCAGTGAGCCAGCCCGAGGGCGGCAAGGAGCACTGCGGGCCCATGCCGACCGACACCCTGGACGCTACGGCTGCAGACCGAGCGTCTGGGGTCAATTCAACAAGTCAGGAGCTTGGCCAGAAGCCCCCTCAATGTCCTGTCTGCCCCACCCGACCGGGTGCCGCCTCCGGCTAGGAAGGCACCTCCAGCATGACAGCAGCAGGCAGAGCAGGCACGGTCGGTCAGGGTGTGTTCAGCGGCGTGGACTCCCACGCCGCCACCATCCACGTCGCGGTCGTCACCGACAACGGCGGGCACCTCGCCGATGCCGAATTCCCCACCACCACCGGACACACGGCAGCCCTCGCGTTCCTGAGCGCCCACGGAAACGTGAGCGCGATCGGCGTGGAAGGCACCGCATCCTACGGAACCGGCTTCACCCGCGCCGCCCGCGCCGACGGCCTGACCGTCGTCGAGGTCAACCGCCCCGACCGCGCCGAACGCCGCCGCAGCGGCAAATCAGACCCCATCGACGCCTACGCCGCCGCCCGCGCCGCGCTGTCCGGGCGCGCATCGAGCGCACCCAAGGACGACACCGTCACCGCGTCCGCGCCCCCCACAACGCTGCCCGGTCCGCGGTCAAAGCCTGCACCGCCGCGATGAACCAGATCGGGCACGTCCTCATCAGTGCGCCCGACACCATCCGGGCCCGCTACCGGACGCTGCACGGCAAACTGCTGATCGAGGCCCTTGCACGCCTGCGTCCCACGGGAGACGCCATCTACAACGCCGTCCTGACCGCCTTGGAGAGCCTGGCCCGACGCGTCCAGGCCCTGGCCGCCGAGCACCAGGAACTCACGGCCACGCTGGACGACGCCGTCACCGAGCTCAACCCTGGCCTGCGGGCCGCTCACGGCGTCAGCCCTGACGCCGCGGCCCAGCTGCTGATCACCGCGGGCGGCAACCCCGACCGCTTCCGCGCCGAGGCATCGTTCGCAGCTCTGTGCGGTGTCGCGACAGTGGGCTGCCTCCAGCGGCAGGACCACCCGCCACCGCCTCTCACGCGGCGGCGACCGCGCTGCCAACGCTGCCCTCTACCGGATAGCACTCGTCCGCATGGCCAGCGACCGCCGCACCCGCGACTACGTGGCCTGGCAGACCGCGGCCGGCCGGACGAGAAGGAGATCATCCGGCTTCTCAAACGCGCCATCGCCCGGGAAGCGTTCTGCTACCTGACCACCACCGTCGCAGTCTCCGAGATCGCGGACCTGCGGCCCACACGCCAGGCCAAGAACATCACCCTCACCGCCGTCGCCCACCACTTCGGCGTCTGGCCCGCGGTCATCTCCTGCATGGAACGCGGCACCCGCCGCGACGACCACCTCGCCAACGCCTACGGCGACTGGCTCACCGCCGCTTGACAGCCAATTGGAGTTCAACTAAGACCGCGTGCGGCCGTATCATCAGCACGAGGAGCGAGTTCAAGGCGACTTCCACACTCTGTACAAGAGGAGATCAACAACTACAACGCGTAGTCGTCTCACGAACTTGTGCCAGACCCTCCGGAGCGACGTTACAGGCACGGTCGGTCGTGGAGCCTGCCGTTGGAGGACCACATCCTGCTGGTCGCGGCCCACTAGCGCACGAAACTTGACGATGCGCCAGGTTCCCCCGCGATTCGGCATCTCGAAGTCGGCCGCCGACCGCGGCTCTAGTCGAGCTCCGCTTTGATCCGGCGCCCGTCCGGTGACCAGGCAGGTGCGGATGGGAAGGTCCGGGATTCACCGGCCCCAACTCGTCGGCGCAGATCACCGTCGAACCGACGGGCGGGTAGGTGTAGAGGCCGGTGATCCTTATCTTTTTGGGACGAAGTCCGGGTCCTTCGAACGTGTCCAGGGCCGGGTGCGGCGCCAGCGCACGTCCTAGGCGAGCAGGATGCGCCTGACCTGCGAGCGACCCACCTCGATCCCCTCGGCCCGCGCCGCCGCGGCCAGGGAATCCAGAGTCCACTCGGGTGTCTCGGACTCGTCGAAGGCCACGGCTCCCTGACCGGCTCCCACATCAGCCGCCCAGGCGGCACGGTCTTGGCCAGAGCAATGGACCTCGACCGTTCCTCCTCGGTGATCCGCCGCCTGCGGTCATGACCGCCCAGATCATCCAGCCCTTGCAGGCCCGAACGGTTGAAGCGGTGGAGCCAGCACCGGACCGTTTCCTCGTTGCAGTCCATTTCCACGGCGATCGCTGGCACCCGTTCCTGAGCCCTGCGGCGTTTGGCTCTCCGGGGTCGTGGTCGTGCAGGGGGAGTGGTGGGGCGGAAACCGTTCAACGCGCACAGCCGTGTGACCGAGGTCGTGCCGCGTCTGGCTGAGGTCGAGGCGGATGTACAGAACTTCGTCGAGTCCCACATGGAGACGATGCTGGGCGTCACGTTCCTGGCGAGCGAGTACGTCATCGGCTGCGCTGACGGCACGTTGTTGTGACCTGCAGGTGCAGGTCGGCGGGAGTTCACACGACCGCATGAGAAATTCATCGTTCAGTCGGGAATCCCGAAGCTTTGGCTGTATCCCTTACGCATGCGCCAATTCTGTGAACCGAGCGGCCGATGACTCTTGCTGTCGTCCGCAATCTGGCCTCGGCCCGAGCGTTGCGTACCGCGGAGGAGATCGAGGTCGTTGAACAGGAGACCGTCGATCAATACGCGTTGGCGAGGACTGCCGCCGGCCTGACCGATGGCTACATCGGAGGTAACCGGACGATGGTGATCTTCTTCGTAAAATATACCTCGGGTAGCTATAGTGAAGTAGTGCAGACACCCGAGCGCGACCCCGTGATCGGCCCCTGCGATCGTGTGTCGCATGGGTGAACTGGTTGAACGGGTCGATGAGTACGACCACGTCGTGTCGGTCGTCAGCCGGGGAGAGGCAATTCGGCAACGCTGGCTGCACCGCATCGCGACAATCGTGTGCCGCGACGGCGCCGGGCGGATCCTCGTACACCGTCGTCCGGACGAGGTATCCCGCTTCCCCGGGCAATTCAACTGGATGCTCGGCGGCGCCGTCGAAGTTGGCGAGTCGTACGAGGAGGCCGCAGCCAGGGAACTGGCGGAGGAGCTCGGGGTTCGTGCTGATCCCCGCTTCGTGCTCAAGTTCCTGTGCGACGGCGCGATCAGCCCCTACTGGCTGGGCCTCCATGAAGCCGTGATCACAGCACCGGTTCAGCCCAACCCCCAGGAAGTCGCCTGGTTCGATTGGCTGACCGAGGCTGAACTCGAAGAGACCGTCCGCCGCTCCGAGTTCGTCCCGGATGCCCGCGAGGCGTTCGACCGATATCGAGCCACGGGCGCCCCGATCCACCCCCTCGGTTAGGCCCAGCATCGCTCCACTGCCCTTCGGTTCATGGGGATCAAAGACGTCGGTATTCGTGAACTCGCGGATCTTTCAGTGTATCCGGGCATCTGTGTCGGATAGTGAGAATTCGTGCTGGTAAAGCAGGTGTTGCAAGATGAATGATCGTCCGGCGACCCTCTAGCCTCGATCTTTCGTGATCGGCCGTCAGCCTCGGTTGGCGGCCGTTTCTCGTTCGGGATCGGAGTGTGGGCGGGCCGATGGCCCGATGTCGCGTCGGGTGGGCGCCGGTTTCCACGGTTCCGGTAGGTGGTTCTTCTGCTCGGCGGGTTGGGTTGGTGCTGGTCAGGTGGGGTTCGGGAGAGTGTCGAGCCGGTGGACCGCGTCTGTGATCACGTCGGTCCAGGGCCAGTGCCGTGCGAATCTGAGGTGTCGGCGGCGGGCGGTGGTGACGAGCTGGGCGGCGGCGGAGAACAGCCGTAGCCGCAGGCGGCGGGGCTCCCAGAGCCGGGGTTTGCCGGTCAGCGCGAGCATCGGCAGCCAGGCCAGCAGGTCGAGCGCGAGGGAGACGATCTCCAGCCAGATCCGGTTCTGCGCGGCATCGTGCAGGGGCAGGTTGCGCAGGCCGGTGGCCCGCGCGTTTCGAATACGGTCTTCGGCCCGTGCTCGCCTGCGGTGCCGCAGCTCCAGGTCCGCGATCTTTCCGTCTGCGGTGTTGGTGGCGAAGGCGGTGAGGCGTAGTCCGTCGGCGTTGGTGAGGCGCAACTGGGCTCCGGGGTGGGGCCGTTCCTTGCGGACGATCAGCCGCATCCCCTTCGGCCAGCCCTTGAGGACGTCTCCGTCGAGCTCGGCGGTCCAGGCCCCTTCGCGGATCTCCCCACCGGGCTCGATCGCGGGCGTCCAGGCGGAGGCCGGGACCTTCAGCACGGCCTGATGGATCTGCTCGGTGATGGTCATCCCGACCGAATACGACAGCCACCGTCCTCGTTTCGAGAGCCAGGCGAGGAACTCATGGGTGCCGCCCGCGGAGTCGGTACGGATCAGTGTGCTGCGGCCCCGCCGGTACTTTTTGGGGAGCTGGGCCAGGGCAAGTTGCGTGGCGGTGACGTGGTCGGCGGCGGTATTGGATCCTGCGTTCCCCGGCCTCAGCAGAGCTGCCACCGGTTCTCCGGTGCCGCCGCTGCCGTGGTCGACGAAGCCCATCAGCGGGTGGTGGCCAAAGGTCTTCTTCCAGGTCGCGGCCGCATCCTGCTTCTCGGAGTGCGCGAGCATCAGCACTCCGTCCAGGTCCACGATCACCTCTCCCGTGGCGTCCGGTGATGAGGTGCGGGCCAACTTCCATACGCGTTGCCGTACTTCGGCCCGCGCGGAGCGGATCGCGACCAGAGCCCTTGGTCCGGAAGCGGCGAGAGCATCGATGAGACGAGAGACGGTGGGGTCGGAGGCCACCGGACCGAACACGGCCGGCTCGGCCCGCAGTACGCCAACATCGGCCAGGCAGTCCCCGCCGAGCGCGACCGCCAGGGCCACATCCAGCAGGATCTTGCCCGGATCATGCACCGCCCTCGGCCGCCGCCCCGGAGCCAACGCCGCCGATATCGCCGTGTCCAGGCCGGTCTTGCGGGCGGTCTCGACCAGCAGCACCCCGCCGGCCTGTGAAACCACCCCCTGACCGCCGCCCTCGATACGGACACGAGGGTAGGACCCGATACGCTTCTTCACCTGAGGAGTGCTTCTTTCCACGCGACGACCTGGACCCTAGACAAGTCCCATCGTTACAGGTCAGGGGCACTCTTCGCGTTTCCGATCACGCATCGGACAACCCGCCTCGTGAAAGCCCGAGGCTAGAGCCCACGGCCACGGTTGAGGTGCGCGAGGGCATCCATCGGCATCCGGATCTCCGATCTCGCCTACGGCTACGCGCTCACCGGGCGCACTCACCGCTAATTGCGGGCGGAGGCCCCCTTCGCCTCTGGTGGGCCACCCACCAACTGGACGCCGCGAGACCTCACCGTCCGTGGGGTGTGCGAGGCGCGAACAACCCGGACCCTACCGTGCTTCCCCGGCGCTGGGTCGTCGAACGCACCCTCGGTTGGCTCATGCAGCACCGCCGCCTTGCCCGCGACTACGAAGCCCTCCCGCACCGCTCCGAAGCCATGATCCACATCGCAGCCATCAACCTCATGATCCGCCGGCTCACCGCCGAAAACACACTCACTTGGCGGGGCGCCTGACTCTAAATGAAACGGACAACATAGAACCAAACGCCCACTTAGAGGTCGTTTTCATCTTAGGTGCCCTGATTTTGGGCGATTATCTCTTCTCGTGACGCGGTGTGTATGGGTCGGTGGAGGTGGTTCTTGCTAGCGGGACTGGTGGTGTGATTGCTGGGGTAGAGGTTGGCCTGCGCCTGTCTCATTCCAGGACGCCCGGGTATGCCCGTGCTTCGACGCGACAAGATGCACGCCTGGGCGCACGCCCCTTGGCGGCGGTATGACCGGGCTATGACAGAACGTCGCGCGTATCCAAGTGATCTGTCCGATGCCCGCTGGGAGTTGATTGAGCCGGTGCTGGCCGCCTGGCGCTTCGAACGTCGCGGCCGGGCCCTGGATTTCGGCCGACCACCACGGCATGATCTGCGCGAGATCATGAACGCGATCTTGTATGTGGACCGCACGGGCTGCCAGTGGGCATACCTCCCGCACGACTTCCCGCCGCATCAAAGCGTCTACGGCTACTTCGCCAACTGGCAGAAGGACGGTGTCTTCGCCCAGCTCAACGGTCTCCTCAGGGAGCTGGTGCGACGGCAGGAGGGCCGCAAAGCCGCTCCATCCGCCGGGATAATCGACGCGCAGAGCGTCAAGACCTCCACGAGTGTCCCCGCCAGAAGCCAGGGCATCGACGCGGGCAAGAAGACATCCGATGCGAAGAACGTGTCAAGCTGCGAGGGTGAGACGGGGTTCTGGCGAGGTCGGGAAGGCTACGTTCTCGTTGAACGGGACGCGGTGAGTCAGGCAGTGGTGTAGGCAGCCGATCATTCGATTGAAGAGGTTCCTCTGGGCGGCCGTGTGCCGGTCTCCCCCCTCACGTCGGCGGTCATAGTGAGCCCGTGCTCCGTCTGAGTGGGCCATCGCTGAGAAGGCCCACATGTAGCCGACTCCGGCCAGGCGCTGGTTTTTCACCCTGCGGGCCGCGACGGACACGCTCTTGCCGGAGGCCCGGGTGACCGGCGCGGAACCTGCGTACGCCTTCAGTCCTCTGGCATCGGCGAACCGAGTCCTGTCGTCGCCGATCTCGGCCAGGACCCGAGCCCCGCTGAGCGGACCCAGCCCTGGGAAACTGGTGATGATGCTGGCATCAGCATGTGCCTCAAACGCCTGCACTGCAGCTTCGGCAAGATCATCGGCGCTCGTGCAGGCGGCTTCCAACTGCCGGAGCAGCGCGAGTGCCTGGCGACCCATTGCCTCCTCGACCAGGGGTCGATGGCGCATCTGCGTTGCGCGAAGCGCGCTGTGCAGACGCTCGATCTCCCTGTCGATGGTGTTCTTGCGGCCGGCCTTCTTCAGCACGGCTCGCAGCTGCGTCCTGGTCAGTTTGGCCGCTTGGCGCGGAGCCGGCGCCGCGGCCAGGAGAGCCCGGGCTATGGGGTGATAGATGCCCTCGCGGCGGTTTCCGACGGCGGCCAGGTAGCTGGGGAAGTACTCGCGCAGGTGGGAGGTCAGCTTGTTGCCGGCCTGCGTTCGGTCCCAGACGGCGTTCTGCTGTGCGCGGGCAAGGACGGCGACGGCCTGGGCCACCTCCGAGTCGGCGGGAAGCATGCGGTGCGCGGCCGCGTCGGTGCGGAGAATGTTCGCCAGGACCATGGCGTCCAAGTGGTCGGACTTCTTCCGGGAGACCGCGTGACGGTCCCGGTATCGTGCGGCGGCCATCGGGTTGATGGCGTAGACGGGGCGGCCGGTTGCCCGAAGGCAGGCGACCAGAAGTCCGCGGGAGGTCTCAATAGCTACGGGGATGGGATCCTGCGGACTATCGCCATGCTCGGCGAGCATCTGAAGCAGCTGGTCGAACCCTTCCGCGGAGTCATCGATGCGAGCCCGGGCCAGCAGCGAACCCGTTTCGTCGACGACGGCTATGTCGTGGTGGTCGCTGGCCCAGTCGATGCCGCAGAACGCTCTCACTCGCCTCACCCTTCTCATCGAACCTGTGTTGCGGCTGGTCACAGCCATGCAGGGCATGCGTCTCTCTAATGGAAGGGCTCGATGGCCCGACATCCGATTAGCCGTTCATGACCCCAGCGACCTGCGGGGCCCTCGGTCTTGGTCGGAGCTGTTGGCTCCCGAGCGCGTAAGAGGTAGTCCCCGCAGGGGGCTTGGACCACGATCATCATCGGTGACCAAGGGTTTGCTCTCGATGCCAACGGCAAGCGCCAGCACACGTCAGTCTTCTTTGAGGGCTCACGGCCCCGATCGTCGGTGGACGTTGTGCTGACGCCAGCGGTCGGTATCGAGGCGCTTCACCGGGCTCAGCTACCGCCCATTAGATCGTGGGCCGCAAGCGCAGCATCCTCACCGACACCCTCGGCCTGCTGCTGGCGGTGCTGGTCACCGCGGCCAGCGTCCAAGACTCCACCGCCGGCCGGACTCTCCTGGAGCAGGCTGCTGCCAACCACCCCGGCCTGCGCAAGGTCTGGGTCGACGGCGGCTACCGCAAGCATTTCGTCGAGCACGCCGCCACCTTCGGAGTCGACGCCGAAATCGTCCAACGCACACCCGGGACCAGGGGATTTACCCCTATCCCGAAGCGCTGGGCGGTGGAGCGCACCTACGGCTGGCTGATGCTGCACCGCCGCCTGGCCCGCGACTACGAAACCCACCCACACCGCTCCGAGGCCATGATCCACCTCGCCATGACCGACCTCATGGCCCGCCGCCTCGCCGGCGAGAACACCATCTCCTGGCGTGACCCGGCAGCAGCACACCAAAGCCGTATTCAGGGATGAAATCACGGGACGAAACGACCTCTTACGGGGTCTGTGGGTCAGCGGTTGCGGGAGAACGCGATGCGTGGATCCGGCGCACTGGCTGCGGGGGCCGAGATGGCGGGGGCGGGGACCGGCGTCTTGCCGGGGAGTCCGGCGCGGGCGGGGCTGGCGGCGAGCGCGGCGGCGTTCATGACGGGAAACCTGGGATCCGCGCTGCTCTGGGCGCGGTCTTGGCGCGCTGTGGCGGCAGGAGCTGGTGGGCGGTGCGCGGCAATGTCCTGGGCGAGACGCGTGTGTACGGCTACCCGCAGATCGGCCCGGTTCATGGACACCGTGGCCCGTGCCACCGCGCCCAGGGCCGCGCCGCGGTCGGTTTCGCGGGGCAGCGTGTAGATGTCGAGTCGCTGGTCGTGCTGCCAGCCGTGCGTTTCGAGGAGCTGACCGCCGCGGAAGGCGTTGTCGGCGGTGGCGGCGACGATGCCGAGCTGGGGGTGTTCGGCGAACGCCACGTGGGGCTCGGCGCGCTGGGAGCGGTCACGCACGGGATGTGCGTCGGCGGACAGCTCGGGGTCGTATGCGGCATCCGCTTCGACCTGGTAGCCGGCCTTGCGCAGAATCGCGACGGCCCGCGTCGCCCTGCCCTGCCCATCGCGCTGCTGATCAGCGAGCGCGTACAGGGCGGGCTCGTTGGGGACGGGGCGGAAGTCGAAGCCGTTCAGCATCCAGGCGCTTGCGGCCAGGTGCTTGGGGTTGCTGGCGACGATGCCGAAGTCAGGGTGGTGGCCGATCGCGATGTCGGGCAGCAGGTCGTGCTCGGAGGTGGGCATGGCGGATCCATTCGGAAGGGAGCTGAACGAGGAAGGGGGCGGGGGCGGGCGGGGTTCTGCGGGTGCGGGTCATCGCGGGATCTCCAGGAAGGGGCACGGTCAGCGACCGGTAGCGGACGAGGAACGGACGGCGTTCTGCGGAACGGCTGGCGGACCGTATCGGTCGGGAGGCATCGGGTCGGTGTGCGCAGGTGAGGTCGCGTAGGCGGCCTGCTGTAGTGCGGTGGGCTCGGGCGGTCCGGGGACGGGCGTACGGAGGAACTGGCAGGTCGTGCTCACCTCGGTGGTGATGTCTCCGAGGGCTTCGGCGGCTGCGACGAGCCGGTGCCACAGTGCGTAGGCCGGTTCGTCCTCGTGGTAGGCCTGGACGCGGCTCTCGAAGTGCCGGGACACCGCCCACAGGACTGACGTTGCTTCGGCCAGGGCACCGCCCTTCGGGTCGAAGTAGGCCGCGATCAGCTGGGCCACCTGCTCCCAGGTCTCGGCGTCCTCCACCTGCTCGGACAATTCGCGCAGCGCGGTCCGTGCCACCTGGGCGTGATCGGGAACAGACATCGGGGACTCTCCTGATGGTCAGCGGCGGCGATGGGCCACAGGCGTCGTACTGCCCGGCAGTGTTACGGCCGACGGGGTGGCCGGCAGGCGAGTGCCGGCACGGCTGGGGGAGGAAGCGGCGGCGGCCTGCGCCCGGCGAATCGCTTCCCCGGGCGCGGTGGGAGCGTGGCGAACGGCTGCGCTTTGTGACCGCTGGGGGTGGCCGGTGTGTCGGTCGGCCAGGTCACCGCGCAGGGAACGGATCTCCAGGGCGTAGGTGTCCAGCTGCTTGGTGAGGTAGCGCAGCCGGTTCGCGTAGTGAGGATCGGCCGGTTCGCCCAAGCCCTGCCACCAGTCGGCCGTCGCGTTGAGGACATCCGCGACGGCGTGCAGGACTCCGTCGTCCGGGGCCGTCAGCTCGCTCAGGGCAGCGACGACCTCGCGGGTATGACCGGCAGTGGTGATGGTCTGAGAGAGGGAGCCGATCCGGCTACCGGCACTCAACTCGTCGTGGGTGCGCACCGGCAGGCTGCGATCGAGCAGGCGGGGATCGCAGGAGACGTCGAAACCCTCGCCCCGCACGATGCCTACGGCGCGGGTGACCGCCTGGCGCTGCTCGTGCGGGTCGGTCATACCAGTGGGAAGCCGGTGATAGAACTCGCGGAACAACACGGGTACGAAGCCCGCACGGTGGAGTGCCGCGTCGGCCGCCCTTTCCCGACCCGACCCGGCCCCGGTTCGGGCCGGGGCGGCAGGCCGAGCTGGTCCAGGCGGATGTCGATGCGCGCGAGCAGGGGCGCGATGCTGCCGCCGTACCGGGCGTCGGAACCGCCCGGCTCGGAGTCGTAGAGCACGTCGTGGGGGAACGCGTCGTCCGGGTGTCCGCGGGTCGCCGTCCAGCCCCCGGGGTACCCAGGAGGGTGGTTGGTGGCCGGCTCCTGGGGCGGGGAAATGATCAGGACGCTGCCGTCGGGAAGGTCCGCGCGCACGATGCGGTCGCTCAGGCCGTATTCAACGGAGCAGGTCAGACCACGTTCACGCAAGGGATCGATCAGGTGGGTGTAGGGGTACCCCGGGCCATCCGGCCGGGGGGAGGGGCCGGTGGTGCGGGCGGTGACGTGGGGGCCCTCACGCTGAAAGGTGACCGTGATCCGGTCGGGATACATGGCGACTCCTATGTGGCTGAACTGTCCGGCAGTGTGTGGCGAACAGCCGCAGCCGAGTGGTGGTGTGGGCGGATGGTGGGTCCAGGATGTGGCTGTGGCGCGGTTTGGCCCGGCCGGACATGGGTGATATTCGGAACGTCAGCGCGGGCGGCGTATGGCATCCGAACTCGGCCTGCCCGGTGAGGCCGATGCACTGGGTGGGGCGTTGTGGAGCGTGGGCGCGGAGCGGGCGAGGGCCGCCTGCAAACGCTGTTCGGATTCGGAGGGTTTGCTGTCAGTCCGTCCGGTCAGGTGCTGGGCGGCACGCACCAAGGCCAGCCTGCTTCCCCCCAGTTCGTCGGCGTGGTGCCAGCCCTCGGCGTTGCGGAAACTCCCGTTCCCGGTTCTGGTAGATCTCCTGCACCCAGGGCAGCGAGGCTGTGAGCTGCGCCGTGGTCTCCTGCCAGTCGCGTTGGAGCTGAGCCGCCCCTTCGAGATGGGTTCCGATCTCGCGCAGGCGCCGCAGGTCGGCGCTGATCGGCCCGTCGAAGTAGTCGGCCGCGGTTGCCGCAGCCTGGACGCTGGCGAGTACGGCGGGTCCGTGCGCGAGGAACATCTCGACGTGCTCCCAAGCAGCTGCGTCGCGTGCCACCTTGCCCTCGGCTTAGCCGATTTCGTCGACTGGCCAGCCGTCCTGGTCGCAGAAGGAATCCGAGACCGCATCCCAGCGGGCCGTTGCCTGCTGGATGCCTTCGGCTGCGGCGGTCAACGCCCGGATCCGCACCGGCCACACCGCCTATTCGTACCGGGGGAGGAAGCGGCGAGCGATGTCGGTTGCGGCCCGGACGGGGTCGGCGCCGACCACGATGGCCCTCGGCGCGTTCGCGTCACCGACCGAGTCCTTGCCCAGCCCTGCAGGAGCCAGCGCTCCGACGATGAACTCCGCACCCCGCTGCGGATGGGTAGTGACGAGCAGACGATCGTTGCCAGCGGTCATGACGGCGGCCCGATGGGGCCGATACTCGGAGATGGCCCATTCCAGCGTTTGGTCATCCCATACCTCGTGGAACGGATCCTCCCAGTCGGGGCGGGGATCTGGGCGGTGGGCAGTGGCGGCCCAGGTGCCAGGCAGGCGTGCGGCGATCTGGGCTGCGAAGCGAACAAGGTCGGGATGGGCGGGCGAGTGGGGCATGTGGGTGCACTCCTGTTTCAGAATTGCCGCCGATGCTCGGGCAGGGCTGGTCGTGGGGTTGGCTCGCTAGGCGATGCGGGAGGTGCGGGCGCTCTTGGGTTCGCGGTGGTGCCGGTCCCGCTGGATGCAGGGGTCAGTAGCGCTTTGAACAACCGCACTTCTCCGGGGCGGCACCGGGACAGGGAAGCGGGCAGTTGGAGTGAACTCACGGGGTTTTCACCGCATCCGGGCGTCAGTGTCGAACAGTTGGCGCTCGGCTGGGTGGAGGATGTGTTGCGTGATGAAGCTCCGACCTGCGACTTTCCACAGCCCACGGCCTTTGGTGAGGGCGGAGACGGCCTGGGTTTCGACGCCGGTCAGGCCAAGTAGGGAGGCTGCGGCGGCGAGCTGGTCGGGTTCTTGGCGGTAGATGATCCGGGTGGAGCAGTCGGCCAGGAGCCCCTCGGCCAGGACTCGGCCGCGTGAGCCGGCACTGCCTGCGGAGAGCAGGTCGGACAGGCGGTGGATCACCATCAGGTTGGCGATGCCGAGGCCGCGGGAGAGCTTCCACTGGGACTGCATGCGCTCCAGAAGACCGACGTGACGCATCACGCGCCATGCCTCGTCATAGATCACCCAGCGCCTGCCTCCGTCGGGGTCGGAGAGGGCGGATTCCATCCAGGCGCTCGCGCAGGTCATGGCCAGGACCAGTGCGGTGTCGTCGCCGGAGCCGCCGAGGCGGGACAGGTCGATGGACAGCATCGGTGTGGTCGGGTCGAAGGCCACGGTGCTGGGGGCGTCGAACATGCCGGACAGGTCGCCGTGGACGAGGCGGCGTACGGCGTGCGCGAGGTCTTGGGCTGCGGGTCCGATGCGTCCGGTCTGGTCGCCGAGGGCTTGGTCGAGGCGTTCGGGGGAACCGAGGATGTGGGCGATGTCGCCGAGCAGCGGCACGGTGCCGCGTGCTGCCGCGTCGGTGACGACCACGTCCAGGGCCAGGTCCAGGGCGGTGTGTTCCATGGGCAGCAGGTCCCGCTTGAGGACGGTGCGCGCGAGGCCGGCTAGGAGCAGAAGGCGCCGCTTGCGGATCTCGGTCGACCAGTCCTCTTCCCGTACCGAGGCGGGGCGGGCCGGGGCGTCCAACGGGTTAAGGCGGCCGGGCAGCCCCGGGCCCAGGGCGATGGTGTAGCCGCCGAGCGCGTGCGCGACGGTTGTCCATTCGCCCTTGGGGTCGCAGGGCACGTAGACCCGGTAGCCGTGGGCGATCGCCCGCATTGCGATGGACTTGGCCAGCGCGGACTTGCCCATGCCAATGATCCCGGCGAGCACCGCGTTGGGGTTGGTGAACCCTTCGATGCGCCCGCTGCTGTAGAGGGAGAACGGGTCGTAGCAGAATGCGGCCTCGGCGTGGACGTCGCGGCCGATGTAGATGCCGTCCGAGCCCAGGCCGCCCTCGGCGAGAAACGGATAGGCGCCGGAGACGGTGGCGGTGGTCATCCGGTGAGCGGGCAGAGCGAGCTTGCCACCGCGCGCCGAGGAGGGGCCGGGGCGCCCGGACAGGGGGTAGGTGGGCCGTAGGTCCGGATCGAAGGTCTCCTGGTCGCGGCTCGTGGTCGGGGTTTCGGCGAGGCGGGCCTGGCGGCGGGCGGTGGCGAAACCGGCACGGGCGGCTCGCTGCTCGGCGCGCGAGGACTTGCGGGGGACGAACAGGTGGGAGGCGCTGGCGCGAGTCCGGGGCATGAACGTTTCTCCGGTGCGGTGTCGAGGTCAGTAGCGGACGAGGCCGGTGAACGGCGCCTGGAGGTCCGCTGGGGTGGTCTGGCGGCGGACCAGGTGCGCGGTGCGCTGGTGGCGCTGGCAGATGGTCAGCTCCGGAGCGCCCTCTGGCACCCGGGCCCGGCACGCTTCGCGGTCGGGGATCTCGCCCGATTCGGTTCGGGGAGCCGCGTGGTAGGCGGTGTGGACGTGTTCGGCGGCCTGCCAGATCCGGGTCCGGGCCACGCGCAGCTGGTTGCCTTCGATCGGGACGAGTTGCCCGGTGCGGGCGGTATGGGCGTCGAACAGGCCGTGCAGGGAGATGAGGTGGGCGTGCAGGGTGTCAAGCTCGGCGCGGGTGGTGACCAGCGGACCGCCGGGGACGTTGAGTGTGCGGTGGAAGTCGAGTGCGGCGGTGGCGAAGGGCACGAAGTCCTGCGCGGTCGGGGTGGCGGTGCGGGACATGGAGGTGCCCTTTCGAAGCGGGGTAGTGGCCGGTTAGGCGGCGAGGGTGAGGGGCATGGCGGCGGCGGTGAAGGCTTCGGCCTGCTGCCAGGTGAGCGGGCGCAGGTCGAGCTGGGCTCCGACCGCCGCGGTCTCCACCACGGCGCAGGCGGAGCGCAGTTGCTCTTCGGAGTCGGCGGAGACGGTCATCAGGCCGGTCAGGGCGACATCGGCGTGGCCGGCGATGAGCTGGCGTTCGCGGGTCTTGATGTCCTGGTACTCGATCGAGTCGGCCTCGGAGTCGACCTGGCCGCGCCGGGCCCGTTCGGCGGCGTCCGCGATCACGGACGACTTCTTGCGCTGGACATCGCGCAGCGCGGCATCCAGGCCCTTCGGCGCGTAGGACAGCGACATCGTCCGCCGCACCCCGGCGGTGAACAGCAACTGGTGCAGGAAGCCCGCGCTGGTCTCGATGCGGGGCCAGTTCTCCACCCAGTACGTGGTGTGGAACGCGGTGTCGGTCGCGATGTGGTCGGCCTTCTCAACGACGACCACGGGGCCGGCAGCCGCAGGGTCGGCGGCGGGGCGGCCAGAGGCGGACCAGCGGTCGAGGGCCGCACCGGAGGCGGGGTCGTAGGCGGTCCGGACGACGGCCGCGATCTCGGTTGCCGACAGCCAGCCGGTGGGGTTGAGTCCCGCGGTGCGGGCAGCCTGGTCGAACGTCGAGGTCAGCTGGGACAGGACGCTGAACCCTCCGGTCAGGCCGCCACCGGCCTGGTTGATCAACCGGCGTGCGGCCTTGGCATCCAGGGAAATCGCGACGTACGCCTCGTGCGGGGCGGCGGCCGGTCCGGCGGAGGCGATCAGCTCGCTGTAGATCTTCCCTGCCATCGGGGCGTGGGGGTTGCCGTGCTCGGCCCAGTACCGGCGCAGCGCGTCGCCGGAGTCCGGCACGGTGCGCTCGATGACCTGGATCCGGGCGACCTGCCCGGTGCGTGCCAGCGCGGCCAGCGCGCGACCCCACCCGGAGACGTTGCGGTTCTGGGTGACGGGGTCGAGTAGGGCGTAGGCGCGGGAGGAGACCTTGACGACGGCGGTCAGTGTTCCGGTGTGCGGGTTGTGGACCGCGCCGTATCGGCGGTCGGGGGCGGTGACCACGCGCAGGCTGGCGGCGGTGCCGGGCAGGTGCAGCAGACCCTCGCGCACCGGGCGGTGCGCGGGACGGGTCAGCCAGATCAGCTGACCGCGCAACCGACGCAGCAGGTAGCGGGTGACGATCGGTGCCCAGTCGGCCAAGGACCTGCCGCGGTGGAGGAGGAAGACGCCCAGGGCGATGGCGGCCCACAGGGGGATGAGTTCAAGCGCGCCGACCACACCACTGGTGAGGATGACGGCGAGCAGCAGCAGACCGGTGAGGCCCACGACGAGCAGCTGCGGGACGGTCAGGCCGAGCAGGACGCCGCGGCGGGAGCGGTGGGGGAACTTCACGGTGGCCGCGGCTACGGCCTGGAGGTTGTCGGGCATGGCGGTTCCAAACAGTGGGAACGGGCGGGGAAGGGCACGGGCGCGGCGCTCTTCTGGAGGTCATCGAGGGACTCCGTTGTGGGGGAGTGGGGGCGGGCTGCACGTTGGTGCGCTGCAGCCCGCCCCCGGGGTGGTGGTTAGGACCCGGACGGTGGCTGGGTGGGGAAGACCCAGCTCGTGGGGGACGGGGAGCCGGTCGCTGGCGGACCGGTTTCGGGCGTGGGCGGTGCCATAGCGGGCTGGGCGGTAGGTCCGCCATCAGGGCTTTCGGCAGGTCGGTTGATCAGCGGCGGGAGGCCGGGGCGCTGGATGAGGGGCTGGCCCTTGTCACCCGGTGCGCCCGGGTCTTCGCCGAAGCGGAAGTTGGTCTGGGGCTGCGGCGGTCCGGGGTCGATGCCCTCTTCGCTGGTGTTGCCGGAGGGGTCGATGCCGGAGGCGACGCCATCGGCGCCGGTGCCGGGGACCTGGCTGGGTCCCTGGGGGGCGGGGGTGCCGGTGCTGGCCTGCATGGCGAGGCTGCCCGCGGTCTTGGCTGCTCCGGCGGCGACAGCTATCCCGGCGACGCCGGTGCGATGCAGGTCGTCGTGGCCGCTGCCGTCGGTGGCCCAGTGCACGAACTTGTAGGTGGTGTACGGGCAGAGCAGCACCAGGATCATGACGACGATGCCGGCCATCGCGTCGGACAGGGCGGCCATGCCGTCCTGCGGGTCCGACTTGCCCATCGCGGAGACGCCGATCAGGAAGACCACCGTCATCAGGAGCTTCGAGACGACCAGGGTGGCGGTGGCTTCGATCCAGCCCCGCCGCCAGCGTTTGGCGACCTCCCAGCCGCCGCCGGATCCGGCGAAGACCGCGAGGGCGACCAGGACCAGGACGCCGACCTTGCGGGCGACCATGACGCCCCAGTACATGAACGCGCCGATCGCGCAGCCCACGGCGACCACGGCTGGGACCGTCCAGCCCAGGCCGTACATCGCCCCCAGTTCGTTGACCTTGATGACGCGGCGGATCGCGTCGTCGGTGGAGGTGTTGGCTGCTTGGAACAACCCGTCGGACAGTGCGTCGACCACGGTGATGGCCACCGAGGTGAAGGCGATGGCGCAGAAGGAGAACAGGACGCCGGTCATCGTGCCGATGACGGCTTGGGCGAGGGCGCGTTCGTCGCGTCGCCAGGCGGCGGACATCAGCTGCAGGCAGAACGTGCCCACGGTCAGGGCGAGACCGATGGGTAGCAGCAGCTCGTAGTTCTCGCGGAACCACGGGGCGTTGAGGTTGATGGCGGTGGTTTCGTTGACGGCCTTGGCCGCGAGGTCGGCGGCGCTGGCCGCCAGTTCTCCTGCGGATTTCGCGATCCACGCGCCGATGCCGTCGGTGACGGTTCCCGCGGGGTTGCTGACGAAATCGACGGCGTCGCAGACGCTGCCCATCAGGGGGAGGTCACAGACTCCCATGGCAGTACCTCCTTTCTGTTCGGGGCGGGGTCAGGGCGCGACGGCCGGCAGGACACCGGCCAGGGCGCAGGGCTGCGAGGGGCGGCACTGGACCGCGAGGGTGATCACGCGATTTTCAGCACCACCGGTGGGTGATCCGGTCCAGGCGATGGCCTGCTTGCCGGAGACCGTCACGGCGTAGACGTACGCGGTGGTGATCGCGCCGGGATCCGCCTGCAGGGTCCGGGTGAACGCTTCGGGGAAGTGACCCTCGTTCACGGTGGCGGTGGCGTGCTGGCCGTTGTCGGCCATCCGCCCCCACAGCACTGGAGAGACAACCAGTCGATCGACCGAAGCCGCATCGGCGTACTTGGCCTCGCCGGTCAACCAGTTGTGCAGGGCAGCCAGGAGCTCCGGCTGGGACGAGGAGCGGGTGTCGTAGGACCACAGCGCAACGGCTGCCGCTTTCCCGAAGACGATCGGATCGTGTGTGGACGGCGGCACAGGCAGCACAGCCCGGCTCCCGGCCGTGGGCGCCGATGACCCAGTGCCCGACGGGGAGACAGACGGAGAACTCGACTGCTGTGCAGGGACCTTGGATTCGTTCCGGCCGTCGCGGGTGAGGTAGGCACCCAGTCCGGCGAGGACGACGAGGACGGCCAAGAGGGCGGTGCCGAGCAGCGCCCGGCGGCGCACGCGTGATGCGCCGCCGGCCTCATCGCTGGAGGAAACGGAGGAGAGGAAGCGTTTCTTCATCAGTGGACCTGCGTTCCCAGGTTCGAGAAGAACACGACCACGCCGTTCGCCGCGCCCAGCAGGAGGGCTGCGGCCGAAGCGACGAGCACGCCCTTCTTCCCGTTGGCTTCAGCTTGGTGACCGCCGGAGTGGTGGCCCCAAGCCCACACGCACCCACTGACCGCGAGGGCACCGACCACGGCGACCAGCCCGAACAGGTTGATCGAGCCGATCACCTGCTTGAGAACCGACAGTCCTGGCAGTCCGCCCTCGTTGGGCTTGATTCCGGGGTCATAGGCGAGCTGTAGGGCCTTGTCAGCGAGATACATAGGGAATTCCAGTTCGAATGAGGGCGCGCCAAAGCCCGGGAGGGGCGGTGCGGCAGTGCGGTGAAGGGGGAGGGAGGGAAGCGCCGTCAGAGGAGTCGGCGGGCCGCGAGGATCTGCGGCTTCCAGGAGGCGAGGGTCGAGATCTTGACCACGTCGCCGGTGTGCGGGGCCTGGATGATCAGGCCCGAGCCGATGAACATGCCTACGTGCTCGGGGACTTGGGCGGTGCCCTCGGTGAACAGCAGATCGCCGGGCCGCAGCGCATCGACCGACACCGCGTGACCCTCGGTGACCTGCGTATAGGTTGTCCGGGTCAGGGTGATCCCGGCCGCTTTGTAGGCCCCTTGCATCAGCGAGGAGCAGTCACAGCGGCCCATCGGGTCCGGCCCGTGGGAGTCCGTGCAGGTGCCGCCCCATTGGTATGGAGTGCCGAGTTGGCCCATGGCCCAGCGGATCGCCGTTTGCACCTTCGGTGGCGCGTCTGCCGGGATGACGTATTCGGCGGGCACTGACCCGGCAGGGATGGTTCCGAAGTCGTGCCAGTCACTCCCCGTGCCACAACCGGTTCCGGTACTACCGGCAGCAGGCGGAGCACCAGAACCTGTGGGACTGGGCGAGGGCGAGTCGCCGCTGGGGCTGAGCAGCGGAGCAATCGCCGTCTGCAGCGCCGTGGCCAGTGGCTCCCACTTGGCGTACGCGTTGGGGAAGCCGGAGCGCTGCACCGCCTGGGCGGCTTGGGTGACCGTCATCGACTCCCACCCAGACACCTCCTTCAGGGCCGTGTAGAAGCTGGTGCTGGCGTGTACCGGGTCGAGAATCTGCGCCGCGGTTCCCCACTCCTGCGACGGGCGCTGTTGGAACAGCCCCAGGCTGTCGCGGTCGCCGTAGGTCAGGTTGTGCAGGCCGCTCTCCTGCAAAGCTGTCGCCAGGGCCACGATCTGCCCTCGTACCGGGAGGTGCATCGCGACACCGGTGGCCTGGATGGTCTTGACATATGGAATCTGCTCCGCCGGTTCGTCCAAGCCGGCAACAGCGACGGTGCCCTTGCCGCCGCCGTTCAGGATCGCCGTCACCTGCTCGGCCACGGCCGCGGCATCCACATCCTGTGCACCGTCGCTGTGGCATGAGGCGGAGGCGCTTCCGGCTGCGATGGCCAGGATCGGAACAGCGAAGAGCATCGGTACTGCGGCGAGCAGCCCGACTGCGGCTCCAGCGGTCTTGCTCATCGCCGCTGTCCCGTGCCGGGGCGAACAGCGCGGGCGAACGGTGGTGGGTTGGGGCGTGGGTGTGTCAGGGCGTGCAGCATCGCTGCGGCTCCTTGCGGGGTTGTAGGAGGCGCGGTGCCGGCTCCTCGTGCAAAGCCGCCGGCACCGCGCCGGTGTGAATCCGCCCCACGGGGGCGGGCCCGGGTCAGAGGAGTTGGTAGCTCCCGGACGCCGGTCTCAGATCCTGCGCGGCAGCCAGCCGCGCTCGTAATCTCCGCCGGTACACAGGACCTCCTCAACGGGCGGGAACAGGGAAATGAACGTGACCTCCGCACCGCTCATATGGACGCGGCAACACAAAAGAACACAGGTCAACCGGGGTGGAGTTGGGTTCCGACTCGGTGACGTGGCCAGACAGTAGACGCGAATTCCGGTCGCGCCAAACGAGCCCTCGAAGGACCCCGGCCGCTCAACGGCGCTGCCGGAAAAACCGGCTAACCTCCGGCGCAGCCCCACACCGAAGGAGATCCGTCGGGACACCCTTCGCAGGGGAAACACCCGTCTATGCCCTGAAAGAGGCCCTGCACATGAGCTACACGCTGCATCGAGGCGACGCTCTTACCGTGCTCAAGTCCCTGCCCGACGAGAGCGTCCACGCCGTCATCACCGACCCGCCGTACAACTCCGGCGGACGCACCAGTTCGGACCGCACCGGCCGCACCGCACGCGCCAAGTACGTCACCAGCAATTCCGCGCACGACCTGCAGAACTTCCCCGGCGAGAACCGCGACCAGCGTTCCTACCGCTCCTGGCTGACCGAACTGCTCACCGAGGCGTACCGGGCCTCGACTGAGCACGCGGTCGCCATGGTCTTCACCGACTGGCGCCAGGAGCCGACCACCTCCGACGCCCTGCAGATGTCGGGGTGGACCTGGAGCGGCACCATCCCTTGGATCAAGCCCGCCAGCCGGCCCCGCAAGGGCGGGCCGAAGCAGGACTCCGAGTTCATCATCTGGGGTGTTAAGGGCTCCCTCGACAACACCCGCGACCTCTACCTGCCCGGTCACTACATCGCCTCCCAGCCTCGCAAGGGACGGGTCCACATCACCCAGAAGCCCGTCGAGGTCATGCAGCAGCTCGTCCAGGTCTGTCCCGAGGGCGGAACCGTCCTCGACCCCTTCGCCGGCAGCGGCTCCACGGGCGTCGCCGCCCTGCGCGAGGGCCGGCAGTTCGTGGGCGTCGAGCTGTCCTCGCACTACGCCGACGTCGCCGAGCGCAGGCTCCGCGCGGAGCTGACCCAGGACGACTTCGACCTGGCAGGACCGGAGGCATGAGCATGAGACCGACCAGACCGGGGCCGAGTGACCACAAACGCAAAAGGGCGGCTGGAGCATCGAGAAACCGATGCACCAGCCGCCCTCTCCGTTGCGTCAGGCCGCCTCGAACGCCCGGCGAATCAACGGCTCAGCCTTCTCCAGGTCGGCCGCCGAGGTGATTCGCACCTCCAGGTCGCCCGTTCCGAGATGACCGATGCCACGCATGTCACGGGAGAAGCCCTCGTCCAGCTCGACCGTGTCCGGGTCGACTCTGAGGTAGACCAGGATCGCCGCGTGCTTCGGCCGGAAGATCACCGAGGCAAGGTTCACCATCCGCCGGTAGGCGACGTAGTGCCGCAGCGGCGCCACCTCCACCTCGCCCCACGCGGTGAGGGCCTCATCCAACTCTGCGGGTGCCGATTAATCATCCGGGCTGGTCAAGCGACATGTTGGTACTCGTGGAGGGTTCCGCCGAGTCGGTCTTGTCGGCGGACCTTCAGGTGCCTGATGTGTCCTGGCACGCTGATCGGCTCGGGTAGTGGGCGGAGTGGGGCGGCTTGCTTCAGGGCGCGGTGCGGTCGGTGCTGGTTGTAGAAGGTCTCGAACTCTCGGAGCGCGTGCAGAAGGTGGCTCTGGTTCCAGATCAGTGTTCTGTCGAGGAGTTCGCGCCGGCAGGTCTGGATCCAGCGCTCCATGATGGAGTTCATGCGCGGTATCCGGACGCCGCTCCTGACGATCCCGAATCGGGCGTCGGCGAGCACGGCGTCGAAGGCGGCCGTGAACTTGGAGTCGCGGTCGCGGATCAAGAAGCTGGCCTTGCTGCCGGCGTCTTCGAGGTCCATGACGAGGTTGCGTCCGAGCTGCACGACCCATTGTGCGGTGGGGTGTGCGGTTGCGCCCAGGATCCGGATGCGCCGGGTGGAGTGCTCGATGACGGCGAAGACGTACAGGTGTGCACCGGTGAGGGTGCGGGTTTCGAAGAAGTCGCAGGCGAGCAGGGCGCCGGCCTGCTCGCGAAGGAAGTCGGCCCACGTCATTGTCGCTCGTTCCGGCGCGGGTGGGATGCCGTGCTCCTTGAGGATCTCCCAGACGGTGGAGGCTGCGACCCTGATGCCCAGAGCGGCGAGTTCGCCGTGGATGCGGCGGTATCCCCACGAGGGGTTCTCGCGGGCGAGGCGCAGGACCAGGGCGCGGATCGAGCGGATCGTGGGTGGGCGTCCACGCCGCTTCGGTACGCAGGTCGCAGCATGGCGCCGTTTGAGCAGGTTGCGGTGCCAGCGCAGGACAGTTTCTGGACGTACAAGCAGCAGGAGTTGGCGGAGCTTGCCCATCGGGAGATGGTGGAGCAGACCGGCGAGGATTGCGCGATCGGTGTCGGTGAAGGCGGGCTTGCCGACCTGGCGTTGCAGGATCAGCAGCTGGTGCCGCAGAGCGAGGATCTCGATGTCCTTGTCGCGGTCGCTCATCGGCAGCAGCCGAAGGAAGGCGAAGGCGTTGATCGCGGCGAGGTAGGCCAGGCGGAGCAGCACGACAGATCATGATGCCCTCTGCGCACAGAGTGGGTGAGGGCGTCGGTCCGAGGAGCAGGGAGCTCCGGAGGCCAGCGATCAAGGCCGTGACCTGGGCGGATGAATTATCGGCACCCGCAGTGTCAGGCACTGATCCGCATCGATTCCGGCTGTGGCACTCCACGAGTTGGTGGTTTGGCTGGCCAGCGCGGCTGGTAGCTGTCGCCCTCAGTTGGTATGACTATCACCGATCACATCCGGCCCGCCGTCCATAAGTCGGGCTCCCACGCCATCGTCAACGGCGGAAGGGCCACAGCGAAAGTTTGGCACGAGGCCTGGCGAGGACCCTGCGGACCATGTCCTTGGGAATGTCGTGGCGGTGCCGGCCGTAGTAGATCTCTGCGTGCACCTCGTCGGGCGTGAACCTGGGGTTTTCCGCTGCGACCTGGCGGATGTATCGGGTCTTGGCGTCGTCGAGTCCGCTATCGGTCGGTGGGGTGCGGCGCCGGACGGGCCGACGAATGCGACGACCAGAATTGTCAGAGTAGACCACGCGCACTTCCCCCAAGCGTCGTCGGATGATCCGACGCTAGGCGAGCGGAGCGTTGCAGGTCCATGACTGATCGTGCGCAACTATGACCGTCCGCTGGCGGGGTTCTGCCAAGCCCTAAGCTGTCGGCTGCGTTCCGACCAGTAGCGCTTCAGTCGCAGGGGAGGTTCAGGTCACGGCAACCGTTCATGTCGCGGTCCTGGACCCCTTGCCGATGTTCCGCCGTGGCGTCGCAGCGTCATTGTCGAGCCTGGGGCACCTAGTAGAGGAGCCTGCGAACGTCGAAGCCTGGTTACGCGAACGTCCGGGCGGGGTGGTGCTGTTGACCGTCCGCTCCGAAGAGGACCTGGATCGGCTGGCCGCTCTCTGCTGCCTGCGACCCCGCCCACTCGTCGTCGCGCTGCCCTCCGCCGACGATGCCTCCCTGGGCGTGCGAGCAATGCGGGCCGGTGCCCGGTCGGTGGTGGCGCGCGAGGCGTCGGTGTCGGCGCTCCAACGGACGGTATCCGCGACCCTTGCCGGCGAGGCCGTCATGCCGGCCGATGTGGCCGATCTCTTGGTGGCCGGCCGGGCCCCACGCGGGTCGGCTCCCTCCGCGGAGCAAATCCTCTGGTTGCGCCGGCTCTCCGATGGTTGGACCATGACCCGGTTGGCCTTGGAGACCGGCTACTCGGAGCGAGCGATGTACCGGCTGCTCCGGGCCTTCTACCAGAATATCGGCGTCAGTACCCGCCTAGAGGCGATCATGCTGGCGCACGACAAGGGCTGGTTCGAGAGCTAACCGGCGCGCCCTGGTCGCATGCGCGCCAGCTCCGTGAGTACCGGCTCGAGGTGTGCGTCTCTATTGGCCAAGGTCTCCACCATGAACCTCAGCCGGTCGTCCAGCCCGGGCGTCCGCTCAGCCGGCTCCGGCCGTGCCCGACGGAACGCCTCTAGCGCCGTCGCAGGTTCTGCACCGTCGACGAGGACCGAAAAACACTGGGCGATCCCAGTGAAGTCCCATGCGGCCAGGTCGTTCGCATCCGCCCTGGTGCGATTGCTCGTCTCGTCGTGGAGTTGCTGGAAGAGATCCCTCGCAGTCCCAGGAAGGTCTGAGCGGTGCGCGATGATCCCCCGCAGAGCGAGTTCCGCGGTTTCCTTGCCGGCTACCCGGTAGCGGGCCGACTCCTCGATCGCCTTTCGGGCCGCAGGGAGATCGTCCATGTGTACGTGAGTGAGTGCCAGTACGGTGAGCGACCGTCCCAGATTGATCGGATCTCGGTGATCGCGCGCGATGGCGATTGCCCGCTCGACCGCCGATCGCGCCTCGCTGTATCTGCCCTGATAGAGGTACAGCTCGGCCGTCGAGCTGAGCAGGTCCGCCTGCACCGAGGGATCGGGGCGGGCCGTGACCAGCTCGTCGCACCTGGCTAGCATCGTCAGCGCGTCTCGGATTTCGTTCAGCTCGGCGTACCACCGTGTCAGCCGCAGCGCGGCGCTGGACGCCAGTTCGGGATCGGCCTCGCGGGCCACTCGGAAAGCCGAGAGGGCATCGGTGATCGCGCGCCGATAGTTGCCCTGCCGCTGTCGGCAGTCGGCCAATCCGATCAATGCGGCGGCACGGTCGCCGCCGTCGTCGTCCTCGCCGGCCAACGCCAACGCCCATCCGTAGCGCTTCTCAGCCTCCGCGAGGTGGCCATGTTCCCAGAACATGACGCCCATGCCGATGTGGATGCGGCGTATCGCTTCACGATTCTGCTCCTCCTTGGCGATAGCGAGCGCGGCCTTGTAAGCCGACAGAGCAGAGGGGAAATCGCCGCTGTACGAGTAGATGTTCCCTAGTCCGGCGAGGTTCACCATCTCGCCTTCTCGATCGTCACCGAGCCGACCACGCACGGCTTCCCGCTGGGTACGCAGCTCGGCGCCGCCGCCCCAGAGGTGCACCAGTTCGTCCATCGACTCGATGAGGCTGTGCGCGTACTCGGGTAATCCGGCCCGGAGCCAGACGTCGACGCGTGCGAAGTGGACGTCCAGGTCGACCATACCGTGGACGTCGTCTTCGTCCTTCTGCATGCTTTGCAACACCCCGGCCGCTCGCAGGAGGAGGTCGCGTCGAGTCGGCGGCTCGCCCTCGTCCGCCCATCGATCACCAGCGGCCAGGCGGCTGAGGACCGCCCCGATCTCGCTCTTTCGCAGGTACCGGCGGCCGTCCCGGCGCTCCAGGACGAGACCGGCCGCTACAAGCGCCCGCAAGGCCGGCTCAATCCGTGTCGCCGGCACATACGGCTCCAGGATGCCGATGATGGCTTCGGTGCCGGCCGGAAGGCCGAGCGCGGCCAGACCCTCCGCCGCCCGCTGCTGTTCAGCGGGAAGGCGGTCGACGAACTTGTGTACCAAGCGCTGGTGCACCTCGCTCGCCGGCACAGAAGACAACCACGCTCCGATCTCATGGACCTGTAGCCCCGGCGGATCGCTGCTGAGGACCGCATAGAGCACCTCGGCGAGCCGCGGGTTGCCCGCCAGACGACCGTGAATGCGCCGCAGATCCTCCTCCGGCAGGACGGCCAGGCCATACTTTCCGGTCGGATCAAGTACGGCGAAATACTCCCGCAGAGACGGTGGTTTGAGTCCCCTGAGGCTGACATGGAACGCTTTCTCCGTCCACGCCACGCCCGTCGTCGCCTCGGGCACGTGCTGCGTCACGAAAACGACCTTGACGAGGGGGTCCGGCCGACCTTGCACGGCCTCCAGCGCAAGGTCGAGCTCTGAGTCGCGCAGAGCGTGCCCATCGTTGAGGAGGTTCTCCGCCGAGTCGATCACGATCACCGGCCGGAAGCCACCAGTTCCGTCAAGGCCATCCAGGGCGATCTCCAGGCGTGCCCGCGCGAACGGGCCGGCTACCTGCCCCGACCCGGGTGGCTCGATGTCCTCGATCAGGGTCGGCACACCGATCTCCCCGTACGGTGTGGCGTCGTGCCAGCGTACCGCCGAGGACTCGTCGTCCGGATCGGCCCAGCCCAAGTCAGCGAGCACCTCGCGCACCAGCGCCGTCTTGCCTATCCCGGCCGGGCCGCTGACCACGATGACGGAGGTGGCCTGATCGTCCAGCGCCGCGCGGAGACGCCTCCGCTGATCCGTGCGGTTGACGAAGACGGATCCGCCACGCGTCGGCCGACCGGTTGCCCGTGTCGCCACCGTGCCAGTCGCCCCGAGGACCTCTGCCGCGTCGAAGGGCTTAGGCAGGGCTGCCTGTGAGTCCATCGGCCCGAGCAGAACCCGGGTAAGCCGGCCTGCCAACCGTGCGCACCAGCGACGAGCATCCGGTGTGCCGGCCGTGTATGCGCTGTGCAGCATCGCCTGGGCGAGTAGGGACACCTTCAGCTGCTTATACCATTGCTCCGAATCCCAGCTCTTCCCTATAACGAACTGACGTGTAGGCTCCCGAAGCGCGTCAATGATCTTTCGAACCTTCGCGGGCATGCCGTCGTCGAGGCGCCCGTCGTGCTTGTCACGCTCCAGATAGGTGAGAAACGTCGACCGGCTGTCCGGAGAGGACGCCCCGATCTCGCGCCAGCAGAGCGAGATCAGCAGGGTGGCGAGATCCCGGCTCAGCGGCGCCCGCGCGTTGTAGGTGGCGAGATCGATCAGCCGGAAGCCAGCCGGATCGACGGTCCCGTCGTGCCTGGGTACGAGGACGTTGTCTCCGTGCAGATCGCCGTGTGTCCGGCCCACCAGATAGTCGATCTTCCTTCGTGTCGCGGGTGTGTCCTCGTCGAACAGCCGCCATGGGTTGGGCAGCGGCTCCTTCTCGTCCGGCAGCTTCAGGAAGGCAGGCTCGAGCAGACCGCGATGTTGCGCCCAACCGCGTAGCCACCCGCCAACCTTGAAGCTGTCGCCTAGTTCGCACTTCAGCAGCTCAGCCACCGTCGACTGCTCGCTGTCGTACCAGTCACCAGTCCACCCGAAGAGCATCTCGCCCCAGATCGTCTTGCAGGCGTCAGCAAGTTGATCGAGTTCCACAATCCCCAGCGGAATGCCGTCGGCAATGGACTGGCCGATGACGAGGACGCCCTGGGGACATGTAACCGGCGGAAAGGCGATCTCGGTGAGGTGCCGTTGGCGGAATTCCGTGGGCGCCTCCTGCAAGGCCGCAGAGTGGAGCCCACCCTCACGTTGGCGGTTCACCGGCACCGGGGGACAGAATTTGATCACGCACCAACGTGGTTTGGGCGGCCCCTTGACGTTAGCCAACTGCGCCTTCGCCAGCCGCGCCCCCGTGTAGCCGCGACGGCGTGTCTCGATGCTGCCGCTACGGATCTCAAGGCCATTTTCGAGCAGAGACTCGATGATTGCCGACGCGACGGCAGCGTTTCCGAACTCGCGAGTGAGCTCCTCCAGGGTGGTCATGACCGAGGGAACCTCAATTCCAGCTCTTGCATCCTGATCTGGAAATCGCCCTTGTCCTGGTCGTGGTAACGCCGGAAGTACCAGGTCGGCAGGCGCGGCTGGAGCCGCCTCATCTGATAGAGCGTGTCCTGCACCTGGCGGGCGAAACAGGTCAGCGCGCCCGGTGTGGCGATCACCGGCAACGTGGGGTCGTCAATGACCGCACGCACCAACCCAAGGACGCGCAGCCGCTCATGAATGCTCGCCTTCTGCGTGCGATACATCCCCAGACACAGGAGCAACAGGCCGAGCGAGGGAACGAACCACCCGGTAACCAGCTGACTTACCGTCGCGGCGGTGGCGAGGGTAAGCAGGACACCCGCCGTGGACCACAACACCAGCACACCGAGCATCAGCTGGGCGAAGCGAAGCCGAATCCGGGATCCCCAGGCCAGGTTCTGTTCCAGGCAGAAGAGCACGTCGTAGGGCGCGGCAGCGTCTGCCACGAGGTAGTAGTCCCGCAGCCGGTCCTCGCCGCCGCGAAAGCGCCGGCTGAGTCGGCTCACCTCGTCGTCGCCGATCCGGCTGCCGACCGCGACGCTGTTCCACGGCAGGCCAAGTACGTCGGCGTCAAACATCTCTTGAAGAGTCGCGGCGATCCGCAGGTATCGCTCGGCCCAAGGCGCCATCCATCCCATGTAGAGCGCGGCCCAGAGAGTGCCACCGAGGGTGATTGCGGTGCCGTACCGCGAACCCGAGCCCGCCAGGAGGCCGGCGGCTGCCAAGGCGATCGAAACGCCCAAGCTCAGCGTCTGCGCCCGCTGGTTGCGGAGGTGAGCCACGGCGATGGCTTTGAGTACGCGCATGGCTGCGACGCTCTCCTGCCGGTCCGAAATGGGATGAGTGGTCGTCAACGTCTCCCCCGTCTGCAGATCTACGTAGTGAGTTTCACACGTCTGGTATCCCAAGCGGTACGGTCAGTTGTCTCCGCTAACTGACGGTGTGCCCGCCACGGGCCCCACATACCGCTGCAGGCGTGGGACTTCGAGTGCCGCCCCCACCCACCTCCGGCCGTCTCGGCAAGGCCTCTGCGTGCGAGGACGCCCAGGCGAGGGCGGGTTCGTGGACGCCGGGGCTGGCAGCATCGAGGTGTCGCCATGGGTGCGTGGCGTGCTTGCGCTGGCGTACTGAGCGAGATGCTGGTCTACCCAGCGAGGATGGGTGCCCGGTTCATGATGGCCCGGCTGGTACCGGTCTCCCGGCACAGGTTTTGTTGGGAGCGGCCTACTCGGCGCCAGTGACGGTCAGACCCCAACGGAGCTTCGTGGCGGTCCAGTCAGAGGCGTACCGAAAGCCAACACCTCCAAGGCCCTTGATCAATCCCGTGAGGTCGTTGGCTGCGATTGTTCCGGCGCAGCAGGACCTTTGGTGTGGGCAGCAGGCTGCGGGCGGCGCGGAACAGCAGCGACGCGATCATCACCTCAGCATTGCAGTCAACGCTGACAGCCACGGGCAGGGCCGCTCATCTGCAGCGATGACTCCCGGAGCGGTACAGCTGCAGGGCCGGTGATCCCGTAGCGCCCTCTCACAGGCGTCTCACGGACGGAGCGTCATGGAGTCGGAGCAGCCGTCATGGCGGTGCCCGTGGAACAGGACCTGACCTGGGTGATCGGGACTGCACCGGACCCGCGGATACGGTCCGTCAGGCTCGGACGCTGGGGGTCAAGGGGTCGCAGGTTCAAATCCTGTCGTCCCGACGGTGTTTGCGCAGGTCAGAGGCCGTCTCCGCATTGCGGAGGCGGCCTCTGATGTCTGTATTGTCGGATCTCAAATGTGAGAGCTTGTGAGAGGCGCGGTGTGCTGCCGTCTTTCCGCAGGTCAGGGCCCCTTCGGGTGGGGATTCACTTGATTCGTTGCAGGTAACCACCGGGTGGCGATCCAAGCCGTGGACGCTCTCAACGGCTCCCGCTAGGAAGCCCGTTGGCTTTGGGACAGAGTTTCTCTACTAGATCAGGGCGTCTCGCTCCGCTCGCCGCAGGCCCGTAGCTCCGAACCTCTCAGGGTCTGCAAGGCAGTCTTCGCCGCCATGTCTGCGCCACCGGCGGACCGCGCCGGTCGCCGTCTGCGCCGACAAGGTGGGGGAAACACAGGTCCGGGGCAGGGTCAGGAGCGGCGACGTGATTGCAGGGCGTGAACGCCCAGACGATGCCCTCCGGTGGGGGTGCTCAGACCCTGGGATAGCGGAAACCCGGATGGCGACCCCGGGCAGCTCGTACAGCAGCGCGATGATCACCAGCGCAGCATCCTAGCTCCCACCACTAGCTCAGAGCAGCGCCCACCTGCAGCGATGACTTTACGAGCCCGACACGTGCGCGGAGGTCGGCATCGTGTGATCACAGTTGCTGCACTTCGCTGGGAAACCGGTGGCCGGAAATGAGATCCGGAGCCTACGGCCGCAGTCGGGCAAGACGGCGGGAGGGTATCGGCCTTGCGACGCATTTCCTCCGCATCACCCGCTCCCTGATCATGCTGCCGTCAGCCGCTTGAGGCAGTGGGACGGGTCGGCGCTGGACCTCTATTGAAGGGCCTGCTCGTATAGCAGGGTCATGGCTTCGTGGTCATGCCGCGGCCGCGCGGTGCGGCCGTCCGCCTCGATCACGGAGTGGGCCGTTTCGAGCCAGTGCGGGTCCAGCGGTCGACCCGCCCTACGCCATTGCTGTCCGACCACGTCGAGGTAGCGATGGCGGGTGCCCGGCGAGCGTGGGCTGAGGCTGTGCAGGCAGATCCACAGTGCCTCGCTGTGGCAGGCGGAGAACGACTCGCCCGTCTCCCACAACTCCACCAGTACCTGTGCGGCGGAGCGTGCCCGGCCGCTTTTCACCCCGGCGAAACTGGTGAGGAGGACTCCGTCACCGGCGTCCACCAGGCCCCGGGCGAAGTTCAGCAGCGCGTCGGTGTCCTCGTCACACAGCAGGTCGGCGTCGTGAACCAGACGGCTGTGGTCGCGGTGACGCCAACCGCAGAAGTCACGGTAGCGGTGGGAGGGTCCCCAGCCCTGGCTCCAGTACACATCCGGGGCGGAAGGGGGTGTGCGGGTGACCGGATCCGCACAGTCGGTCAGAGGCCGCTCGTCGTCAGCGGGGTCGAGGCGCCGCACCTGGATCTCACGGCGCTCGCCCTGCCACACCCGCCGCACGTCTACCAGGCCGGCGAACGCGGTCCACTCCGACGGCAGCATCTGAGACTTGAACAGCAAAGCGATGCCGCGCCACGCGGCCACCGGGTCGCGGGCGTCCGGGAAGAGATCGCACCCCGTTACATGCCTGTCCAAGGCGTGCACCAGCAGGAGGAGGTTCGCGGCGTACAGCGCATGCCGTGCGGGAATGGTGCGTGGGGCCGGACGGTAGTCGGTGTAGACATCCGCTATGCGTTCCTGCATCGCTTCCCTGAACAAGGACAGGAGCAGCGACAGCGTCTCGTCCGCCACGTGGCCCGCACGGTCGTGCAGCCCCTGCTCGAGGAAGCCGAGGAGGTAACGGCCGGTACACAGCGCGGAGAACGACAACAACGCATGCAGGAAGGTGTCGTCGAGTGCCGGCTTTCGGACGCGGCCAGCCTGCGCCCGCTCCGATTCCGCCAAGGCGGTCAGCTCGCTGACGATGAGCCGGGCTGCAAGGTACTCGCCGAAGGTGGCATGCAGGAACTCGTAGGAGTGCAGTGTCTCGGCATCGCGAAGGGCCTCGGTCCGGTGGACGAAGAAGAAGCGTCCGACGGTCACTTGGCCGCGGCTGAGGCCTGCTCGCAGCCCCGCGTCCGCCGCGGGGAGCGACTCCTCTGGCAGCAGCGCCTTGAGGTCGGTGTCGAGTTCGTCACCCGTGACCCATTGGCGTCCGCGGTTGGCCATGGCCAGCGCGGCCACCGACAGCCGCAGCAGTTCGAGTTCGACCGCCTTCGCTATCGCTTGCTCCGAAAGCGATGGCCCGTGCTTGATGACCTCGCGCCGGGCGAAGCGCGCGAGGAGCCTTTCGTAGAGCTCGTAACTGGCCAGGTGATGGTGGGTCTGTCCCTGGAACGCGTTGTCCTCAGCATCGTAGAGGGCGAGCAGCAGCAGCAGTAGTGGTTGACTGGCCAAGTCGGGTTGGACGAGGGCGTGGTGTGGTGTCAGCGGCAGCAGACCGCGATCGGCGAAGTAGGCGGCGTTGCGGCCGTTCCAGATCTGCAACCATTGGGTGGTCTGGCGGGGGGTGAAGGGCTCGATTCGGATGGCGACGCCGTCGGGAGTCAGCCGGGCCCGGTCCGCGACCGCTGTCCGACTGGTGACCAGGACGGCGAGCGGCCGGCCGCAGCCGACCTCCCGGCGCTGGAAGTCGGCGACTCGTTCCATGTAGTCGGACTGGTTCAGGCCGGTCGCCTGCAGGAGTTCGTCGAAGCCGTCGAGCAGCACCACAGGCAGCGCGTTCCCGGCGGCACGCACCAGGTCCGGCCAGTCGAGGCGCTCGCCGGTGGACTGTCGCACTGCTGTTTCGATCTGCCGCTGGATGTCGGCGTCCGCAGGGACCGCGCGCAGAGTGACCCGGACCACGAGGAAGTCGGCAGCGGGCAAACTGGCGGCCAGGACCTTCGTCAGGAGGGACTTGCCAGCGCCGGGCTGTCCCAGCAGGAGTACAGGTGCGGCGACGGCCTGGGGCGCGGTGAGGAAATCAGCAAGGAAGGCGTCGAGCCCCGGTCGAACGTCACGGGCCGCCCACTCCTCCTCGACTGTCAGGTCGTCGCCTGTGGTGAACTCACGGATCCGGAAGTCTGGACTCAGATAGGCCTCGCGCAGGGTGGGGATGGCCATCCCATCGGCGCCCTCCTCAACGCCCAGCACCGGAGCATCCAGCGCAGCGGCGCCGGCATGGCCCAGTCCCGCGAGCCGTGCGGGCGGAACGCCGCCCTCGGCGAGGCGGGTGACGATGTCGGTCAGGCTCCGCACGCTCTCGCGGGTCGCCCGGTGATCCGTGCGGTCCGTCCAAAACGTCAGCTCAGTGAATTGTGCCGCCAGTTGGCGGTACAGCTCCTCATAGCGGACCAGCGCTCTGTCCAGCACCTGGCCCTCGAACAGGTCCTGGGTCCGCTGCCGGTCCGCTGCGTTCAGGGTGTCCCAGACCGCGCAGCCGGCCACGAAGGCGCTCATCCGCCGGGATGCCGCGTGGTAGAAGTCGCGGAGGGCAAGGAGTGTGGACTCATAGGGCTGGTGGGGGGCAGGTAACGGCACCCCGGTGCGCAACAAGTGGTCGGCCACGTCTACCAGCCGCCTGTCCAGTGGTGCGTCGCCTGTTGCCAGCCGCACCGCGTCCAACCGGCCGACGGTGAGTTGGCCGACGTCGAAGGGGAAGGGGGTCTCCGCAAGCGCCTCGCCGTACGCCGCCACGACGATCACCGCGTGCGCGGCGGCGAGGCGCTCGGTGCGGCCGAACCGGCCCAGACCGCTCAAGCGCTCGCCAAGCCCGCTGACCAGCGATCTGCTGAGTGAAATGATCTGCGATTCAGCCCCGAACAAGCCAAGAACCAGGCCCGGTACGGGCCCTGCGGTAATGGTCAGCGCCTCTCCGACCGCCCCTTCCAGAGCGGCCGCCACCGGCCCGCTACCCCCGAGCAGTCGGACGGCGTCGGCGTATCGCAGCGGTCTGGACATCCCATCATCCCCCAATTCACGCGTATCCCGCCTCATCCATACCCCGGCGCGTACATCAACACCGGACTCGTCGTCCCACATCGCAAACGGCCGGGCCGGGCGCTGTTGCCGGGTGAGGAGACCGACAATGCTGAGCACCGAAAACTCCGCGCCCGCGTCGAGCACGCCTTCGCCCGCATGAAGAACTACAAGATCCTCCGGGACTGCCGACAGCGCGGCGACGGACTCCACCACGCTGTACAAGCCGTAGCCCCATGCACAACCTCGCCCTCGCCGCTTGACCAAGACCCTCCGCAAATGAGCCCTGACCTGTCCATACGCGGAGATCTGCAACGCGCTTCAGAGCGGGGCCAGGGGTCGTGGTGTACAGGTGATTGAGGCGAGTCGCCACGCCGACGTCGCTGTGGTGGGTGCGTTCCATCCGGCTGGTCAGTTCGTCACGCTCGCGCTCGAGGCGGGCCACTCGCTCGATCTGATCCCGCACGTAGAGTTCAGGGAGTCATCGATGCGGGCGAGGTACTCCTCTAGGCGTGCCTCGCCTGCGGCTGGCCAGCGGATGGCGTCGGCGTGGTCGGTGATGTACGACGAGGCGGCTGCGCGAACGGCACTCCCGGTCAGCACCTACTTCCTCAAACGCCAACTGACCCTGCACGGTGTCAGCTTCGACCGGGTCCGCGCCGACCGTGTCCTCAGCGAGGCTCTCGCCACCGGAGCCGACCCAGTCCACCTGAGCACGCTGTTCGACCTCTCCGAGACCACGCCGTGAAGTACGCGATCCCCGCCCGGTAACTCCTCTTCGAACCGATCAGGAGCCGAACCGAAAGTCACAACCCGGCACAACGGCAGGTAACAGCCCGAGTTCCCACGGAGAACCTTTCAGAGATCCTGAACTCCAGGCCGAGCCGGGACCAGGGGCTTCGCCCCGATCCCGAAAACGGTGGGCTGTCGAGTAGACCTATGGAAGGCCCATGCTCCACCGGCGTCTCGCGCGTGACTACGAAACCCTTCCCACCGCTGCGAAGCCGTGATCCACCTGCCATGGCCGACCTCATGGTCCGCCGCCTCACCGGCGAGAGCAGGCCAGGGCAGATTTTCGTGCCGATGGGGGGCAGGCATACTGCTCCCTACCGGCACGATCAGAAAGTGCGTCAGGGCACGGAAGGTGCAGGAGTACGGGCATGCGAAGGGACCGCTCACCGGTGGGCACCTGCGACCTGTGCGCCGACGGCTCACCGAGGGGTGCCAGCTGGGCGTCGTCCCGGACTCCTCCGTGATCCACGCCCAGAGCCCGGCGCGCGACGGCCGGCGACTGGTCGTCGCCTGCTCCCCCGAGCACCTGGCCGTCCTGCGGCAGGAGTACCGCAACCGTCCGTATGTGCCCGAGGAGCTGTGGGCCGGGCAGATCGACCGCGCACTGGCACCTCAGCCCCAGGCGCTCACCCGTGATGACCTGAAGGCGGCCCCCGGCCTCAGCCACCTGGAAATCCAGCGCGCCCTGGCCTGGAAGAGGCACCGCGACCGGCGACGTACGAGCAAGACCCGCAAACACCCGAAGTCGGTTGAAGGACCCGACCGTCCATCTGATCCCTTGCCGGTGCTGCCGCTGCCGCTGCCGGTGCGGGTCGGACGGCGCGGCGGCTTGTGGAGTGGGGTGAACACCCTACCGTCCGTCGATGGGGTCGGTCGGACCTCCGGAGGGTCCTGGTAGGCCCTGCTGCGCCCACTCCGGCTGCCTCAATGTGGAAGGTGGGACCGGTTCCCGCCGGGTCGTGTCGCCCCCTGATCCATCTGCCGAGAAGACGTGAGACCGTGCAGCACCGCACCGTACGAGATGTCATGACCCACCAGGTTGTGAGCGCCGACGCAGAGTGTTCCTTCAAGGAGCTTGTCGGCATGCTGGCCGACAACGACATCAGCGCTGTGCCGGTGGTCGATGGCCAGGGCAGGCCGGTCGGTGTCGTCTCCGAGGGGGATCTGCTGCAGAATCAGGCCTCCCGGCCGGACCCGCTGGGGCACCGGCAGCTCGCCGGCCCCTCGGGCCGGACAGGTGTCCAGCCCGAGACCGCCGTCGGCCTGATGTCGTGGTCCGGCTCTCGGAGAGCGTCGACGGGGTGGTGAACGTCCACGATCTGATGCTCTTCGACGTCGACGACGCCCCGGCCCCCCTGGAACCGTCGGCCGCGCTGCCGGCGACCCCGTGACCGTTCTCGCATCCGCACCGCGGGCCACCGGTTCCGGAATCACCGCGGCGGCCGGCCGGTCCGGCGACGACGCCCTCCGGGCGGCGGATACGACGCGCGACGGTCTGTCGGCGCGCGAGGCGGCCGAACGGCTGCGCACCTGGGGGCCGAATGCGGTCACCTCCCACCGGGCCAGGCTGCCGGCGGTGCTGTGGCGTCAGCTGCGCTCTCCCTTGCTGGGGCTGCTGCTCGCGGCGGCGACGGCCTCCTACTTCGTCGGGCAACGCGGTGATGCCGTGATCATCGGCGCCATCGTGGCCCTGTCGGTGGGGCTCGGCTTCGTGAACGAGTACCGCGCGGAGAAGGCCGCCGAGGCGCTGCACGGCCAGATCCACCACCAGGCGGTGGCGCTGCGGGACGGAAACCCCTGCAAGGTCGACGTCACCGAGCTGGTGCCGGGCGATGTGGTCGAGCTGAGGCTCGGGGAGATCGTTCCGGCCGACATCCGGCTTCTTGACGTCGTCAGTCTGGAGTGCGACGAGTCGGTCCTGACGGGTGAGTCGCTTCCGCTGCCCAAGGGCACGTCCGCGGTGCCGTCCGGTACTCCGCTGGCCGAGTTGTCGGGCTGCGCTCTGATGGGCACGGTCGTGCATGCCGGCAGCGGCCGGGGAGTGGTGGTGACCACCGGCGCCGCTACGGAGTTCGGGAAGATCGCGGCGGGCCTGGGCACGCACCAGTTGGAGACCGAGTTCCAAGTCGGACTGCGCCGGTTCTCGATGTTGCTGGTCTACGTCGCGGGTGCGCTGACCACGTCGATCTTCGCCGTCAACGTCCTGCTGCACAAACCGCTTCTGGAAGCGCTGTTGTTCTCGCTGGCGATCGCCGTCGGGATCACGCCGCAGTTGCTGCCGGCCGTGGTGTCGACGAGTCTGGCCGCCGGGTCCCGGCGGATGAGCCGACGGAAGGTGCTGGTCAAGCGGCTGGTGTGCATCGAGGACCTCGGGGACGTCGATGTGCTGTTCACCGACAAGACGGGCACGCTGACCGAAGGCCGGATCGACTTCATGCGGGCGCTGCCCGCCGACGGCTCCACGGCGGACGAGTTGCTGCGCTGGGGACTGTTGTGCACGGAGAGCGGCGGTGCGGGCGGTCCGGCGGTGGGAGGCAATCCGCTGGACGCGGCCCTGTGGGAGTCGGCCGCGTCGCAGAGCCTGCGCGGGACCCTGGCGGGCAGTACTCGGCTCGGTTTGCTGCCGTTCGACCACGACCGGCGCATGGTCTCCGCCGTGGTGCGTGACAGCGCGGGTGTGACGACGCTGGTCACCAAGGGCGCTCCTGAGAGCGTGCTGGAGCGCTGCGTGGACGTACCCGACGCGGCCCGCGAAGCGCTGGCCGCCGAGTTCGCCGCAGGGAACCGCGTGGTCGCCGTGGCCACTCGTACCCCGGTGGGTGAGGAACGGCCCACTGCCGTGGATGAACGAGGCCTGCGTCTCGCCGGCCTGTTGGTCTTCCTCGACCCGCCCAAACCCGACGCGGCCGCGGCGCTGCTGAGGCTGGCCGGTCTCGGGATCACGGTCAAAGTCGTCACGGGGGACAATCCCGCGGTCGCGGTCAAGGTCTGCGACGACCTCGGACTGCCGGCCGGACGGGGGCTGACCGGTGTGGATCTCGACGCGCTGGACGACGCCGAACTCGCCGCGGCGATCGTGCGCACCACCGTCTTCGCCCGGGTCAGCCCTGAGCACAAGGCACGTATCGTCCGGATCCAGCGGACGACCGGCGGTGACGTCGCGTTCCTGGGCGACGGCGTCAACGACGCGCTGGCTCTGCACGCCGCCGACGTGGGCATCTCCGTGGAGTCCG
>NZ_JAAIKO010000207.1 GCF_016107395.1 Streptomyces fildesensis | reverse complement strand
CTTTGCAATCTTCTCGGTCGGAACCAAGGGAAGATAAGCCATCACCTTGCAGCCCTTGTCGGCGGAAGTGATCACAGTTTGGTTGTACTTGTCGCAGCAGTAGGCTGCAGTTGGAAGAACAGCACGACTAACCGTCGGAAAAAGAGGGATCTGGTTGAGCTTCCGCCAAGCAGAGAGCATGTACTGCTCCGCTCTTGGTTCGTAGGCAGTGTAAAACCCCTTAGCCACCGGTTCGACACGAGTGTACATCGTCTTGGCCAAGCCACAAGCAGTTTCCTTCATCCCTGAGCGATGGAGTTCTGATGCAACAGCAAGCGCTACTGCAGGAGCCTTCTGTGCTGCATGAATGGCATTCACAGATGCCTGTTTGACGGCTGGAG
>NZ_JAAIKO010000206.1 GCF_016107395.1 Streptomyces fildesensis | reverse complement strand
CCTCCTCGCTCTCATCTTCAAGCTTCAGACCTTCTTTCGTAGCAGACACAAGCTTCTTGTGGTCGTATTCCTTCAACTGTCCGACTGCATACTCGTCAATGGCGTCCACCATGAAAAGAACTTCATACCCCTTCTTCTTCAACCTCTCCAAGAAAGGAGAGTTTTCTACAGCCTTCTTACTCTCCCCTGTAATGTAGAAGATATCCTTCTGTCCTTCCTTCATTCTGGTTACATAATCCTTCAAGCTGGTCAATTCATCACCACTCCTAGTCGAGTGGAAACGAAGAAGATCAGCCAGTTTTGCTCTGTTCTGACTATCTTCATGGATGCCAAGCTTCAAGTTCTTCGAGAAAGCTTCGTAGAATTTAGTGTAATCCTCT
>NZ_JAAIKO010000205.1 GCF_016107395.1 Streptomyces fildesensis | reverse complement strand
CCTTTACGATAACGGAAACCCTAGCAACCTGTTCGATCTGAATCTGAAACACCGGTGGGAGCCTGTCGCAGTTCACTCTCAGTCTTTTTACTGCCAAAATGGAGAATGAAGATGGCATCATCACTGATCTTTACATTCCTAGAAAATGCTCTGCCACGAACAGGCTAATAACTGCAAAAGATCATGCTTCTGTTCAGATTAATATTGGCCATTTAGATGAAGACGGAAGATATATGGGAAACTACACCACTTTTGCTCTTAGTGGCTTTGTTCGTGCACAGGGTGATGCCGACAGTGCTCTTGATAGGCTTTGGCAGGCAAAGTTAACCGAAATGAGCAAGTGACCATTTAATTGCCATGGCTTTATAATTTGGCTTAGTTTTTGT
>NZ_JAAIKO010000204.1 GCF_016107395.1 Streptomyces fildesensis | reverse complement strand
CCTGGCGCGGGACCTGGCACGCGGTCCGGGACATGAGCGCCGTGCTGCGGCAGCCTGCGGTCGGCACGCCAATGGACGGCCGGATTCCCGCGGTCACCGAGCCCGCGCAGCCCGTCCGGCCGGCCCAGGCCGTTCGAGCCGGTCAGGCCGCCCGATGACCGGCGCTCCCGGCATGACGACGCTACTGGTGATCGCCAAGGAGCCGGTACCGGGACGGGTCAAGACCCGGCTCACCCCGCCGTACTCGCCGCGGCAGGCGGCGGCGCTGGCCGAGGCGGCGCTCGCCGACACCCTCGACGCGGTGCTGCGCGCCCCGGCCCGCCGTCGGGTGCTGGTGCTGGACGGCGCGCCCGGCCCGTGGCTGCCGCCGGGCTTCGACGTTGTTCCG
>NZ_JAAIKO010000203.1 GCF_016107395.1 Streptomyces fildesensis | reverse complement strand
AGGTGCTGGTCGGCGATCTCGTACTGGCCCTCGCCGAGAATCCGCATGATCATGACGTCTCCTTCTGGTCCGGCGGGTCCTTCGTGGGTTCTGCGCCCTCCACCGCCGGCGGGGTGGCAGGGGCCGGGAGCTGGGCCTTCATCCGGGCCAGTTCGATCTCCACGTCCTGGCCCGCGGTGACGGCCTCAAGTTCTGCCTGGATATCGTCACGCCCGGCCGGAAGGGTCGCGTCCTCCAGCGTTCCGGAGGCGATCAGCTCGTCGAGCGCACCGGCGCGCGCTTGCAGCTGCTCGGTCTTGTCCTGGGCGCGCTGCATGGCCAGGCCGACATCGCCCATTTCCTCGCCGATGCCGGTGACGGCCTCGGCGATGTGGGTCTCGGCCTCGGCGGCGG
>NZ_JAAIKO010000201.1 GCF_016107395.1 Streptomyces fildesensis | reverse complement strand
TCTTCATCCCTATGCATGAAATTCATATAACCATCATGGTGATTGTTATGATAGAGGCATTTGGGTGCGTTGACGGGAAGTTGAAGATAGTTTGGTCCAAGACGGTGCCTCTGAGTATCGCCATAAGCAAATAGCCTCAGTTGGAGCAACTTGTCGTTTGAGAAGTAGATTCCAGGAACAACGAGCGCAGGATTAAAAGCGAGCATCTCATTCTCAGCAAAGAAGTTATCAACGTTCTTGTTCAACACCAATCGGCCAACGGGATGGAGCGGAAAGATATCCTCCGGCCAAATCTTGGTCATATCGAGCGGATCGAAATCGAACGAATCTTCATCTCTAGGGTTCATAGTTTGGATATAAAGTATCCACTCGGGGTAGTTACCTGCTTCAATTGAATCATAC
>NZ_JAAIKO010000200.1 GCF_016107395.1 Streptomyces fildesensis | reverse complement strand
GCCAACGGCACAGTGAACACCAGGACAGCGCACGCGGTGACGGCGACGATCGAAACCATCACTCTGCCGCGGACAGATGACCCGACGAATCCCCTACCGAGGATGACGTGGCCGTCCACACTGCTCATCGGCGTGGTACCAGAATAATCGTCCTAGCCGGTGCACCCCCGTCAGTGCCCCCTCCCCCAACACAGGCATTCAACTGGCCGTAGGAGCCACGGTCAGGTTTGGGAGCGGCGTCGGCCTCGGCGTCGTCAGAGAAGGGCAATTCGAGCATGGCGTCTCAACGAGCGGTGCCATGCCATCGTTACCCGCCGCCCAGCAGGAGCCCCGCCAGCGCCACCCGATGCCCGCCTCGGTGCCCCGGTCCCGCACCGCTCGGGCGGCTCCAGGCCAGCAGTATCAGCC
>NZ_JAAIKO010000199.1 GCF_016107395.1 Streptomyces fildesensis | reverse complement strand
CGCGCTTGCGCTGATCCCCTTGAAGTTGAATAACTTTTCCCATTTCAGGATGGGCCACCGCCGTGCCGTTGCAGCAAAGTTGTTTCCTCAGATCTTTCATAATGTCCGCAATGGAGTATTGTGCGCTCAATCCTTGGACAGTGGTCAAGGATTTCTTACCATTTCTTTGCTGTACGCGAATATGAACATACTCCTCAGTTTCTTTCAGCGAATTGATGGAGTCGAGCAATTCGGATTGAATATCAGTATGAGACATGAATCTTCACCAATCTGCGGATAAAAGAGACGGCAAACGGAGACCTCGAGCGGCAGTTTTTCCTCCTTCCTGATGGAGAACGCAGGACAACTAGGGTTTCTGAATGCACGCTTATACGTCCGTCGGGAGTCAGGTGTGCGTCTCCTAATAAAG
>NZ_JAAIKO010000198.1 GCF_016107395.1 Streptomyces fildesensis | reverse complement strand
CACCTGGCACCTCCCGCGCCGCCATCCCCGCGATCTTCTCCACCACGCCGTCCGCGATGGTTGTCCTGCCCCGGGTCGCCGCAACCGCGTCCGCTCCGGTCTTTCCCTGCAAGGTCGTCGCGCCAGAAGCATGAGGATCGCTCTTGGCTGCGCTCGTCGCCTCCGTCACGGGAAGCCACCTCCTCGATCAGGCGGACCCCAAAGGCCCGCGAAAGTATCGGCCACACACCTACTCCTACCCGCCCAGGCCCGGACCCGCTCGTTGGGGGTCCGGTCGCGCCGGGCACCGGGTATCGCGGTCATCGCAGGTTGCCTCTCCTCGAACCTCGACGCGACCGAGACCAGCGCACCGCGGCGAAGACCCAGGTGGCCACGAAGAGCACGATGGCGATGACCAGCAGGTATCCCAGCCCCTC